>CAWEOK010000001.1:0-269913 GCA_963810645.1 uncultured Solirubrobacterales bacterium
GTGCGCCTTGGAAGCTGGATCAGGCCGGCGGGTGTGAGTCCCGTCCGGGTAGATGCCGGAGTGCCCGGTAGCAGGCCCCGGTCGTTGGGAGAGATCTCTGCGGCTGAGCGGGGCGTCGAGAGCCTCTTTGGAGGGAGCGAGCGCGTGGGCTGGGATTGCAGCCTCGTCATAGGAACAATCGGGGAGCCGAGCCGCTCATGTCACGGTGAAGGCCATGTCCGCCAGTCCTGGTTCCGGATCGGGTGCGGTGGGTCCCTGCGGGGTATGGAGACTTGCACGCGCGCAAGGTCTGATCACGGAACAAGGGAGACCCGTCTGGCTAGCCTCGTCAGCAAAGACCGTTCGTATAAGCCGATGGCGAAAGCGAGCGGAGGTGAGCGGGAGTCCGAGGGGGTCGTAGTGTGCGCCGGGCGGCGCATGTTCCTAGCTGGTGGAAGTCCAGTCGGACCGGCCCCAAGCGGGGTCCGTAGCCAACAGGCGGGGGTAACGCCTCGCCGGGCGCAGAAGGGAGCAGAGAGGTTGAGAGTCGCGGAGCTTCATGGTGATGGGGTTAGAGCGCCGGTTCGGGAAACCGCCGGGATCAGCGCCTGTTGCCTGTCGAGTGATGCGGGTCTGGGCCTGGGTGTACTCGGTTCCTTGTGCGCAGGACAGGGCGCCCACCGTGAGGTGGGGTCTGAAGGGTTTGAGGCGAATCGCCGGGCCGTAGCCGAGATAGGCGAACCGGTCGGCCAGATCCAGGTGATACCGAGCCTGCACTATGGGGGCGAAGGAAGTACTTGGGGTGCCTGGGCGCAACAAGGTGTGTGCGGGCGGCACGGCGGGAAAGGAGCATGCGTTACCCCGGGAGGTCTCGTACGGTCCCGCTCGACGGGGTTGGGTACCTGGGCGTATAAGCCTTCGGGCGAAGTCGCCGGGGATGCTGTGCGAGAAGTCGGAGTGACTCACGGTACTCGTGAACCAGGGAAGAACAAAAGCCCTGGGAGCGTCCTCTTGTGGGGCGGCGGGACAGCGACCCAAAAGGCGCTGTTCAGGGGGAAGGGGTCACGCTGGGCAGGGCGATTCGGACGGTGGGTCGGGTGAGTATCGAGCGTCGGACTGATGGCTGCTGCGGCAATGACCGAGGCGGCGTTCGTGAGGAGACCCGTGACGTCGTACCGATGAGCCCGGTAGGTAAGCGAACCATGCAGGCGCGGAAGGCGCACTCGTTGATCGGCCAGGTCTATGACCGGCGAAACCTGCGGCGAGCGTGGGAGCGCGTGAAGAAGAACAAAGGTGCTGGCGGCGTCGATGGTGTGACCATCGCCCGGTTCGATAAGGACCGGGATCGCTATCTCGACGTTCTGCACCGGCAGCTCAAGGAAGGCCACTACCGGCCACGGCCCGTCAGACGGGTCGAGATCGACAAGCCCGGGACCACCAAGAAGCGCCCGTTAGGTATACCCACGATCTTGGATCGTGTGTGCCAGCAGGCGCTGGTCCAGGTGCTTGAACCGATCTTTGAGCCGACGTTCCGGGAGGCGAGCTTCGGCTACCGACCGGGCCGTTCGGCGCATATGGCGATGCGGCGTATCTGGCGGCAGCTGGGGCAGGCGGAGTGGATCGTGGACGCTGACATCTCCGACTTCTTCGGGTCGCTCTCGCACGAGCTGCTGGTTGACCTGGTCGCTGACCGGGTGGCCGACGGCAAGGTGTTGAGCCTCATTAGATCGATGCTCACGGCCGGAGCGCTGCGGGACGGCGTGTTCGAGAGCGCGGTCGCCGGGACACCGCAGGGCGGGGTGGCATCACCCTTGCTCAGCAACATCTATCTGAGCTTCTTCGATGAGAAGATGGCCCAGGCGGGTTTTGCGTTGACGCGGTATTGCGATGACTGGGTAATCGTCTGTCGTTCTGAGACGGAAGCGAAACGGGCGCTGGCGAGCGCCCGTGAGGTGCTGGAGGGCGAGCTGGGACTCCGGCTTCACCCTGAGAAGACGCGGATCGTTCACATCACCAGGGGCTTTGAGTTCCTGGGCTACAAGATCGGGCGCGGGAAGGGGTTGCGGCACAAGGCTGGAGGTCCCAGCCTTTACGCGCTCCCGACCGACCGCTCGATCGAGCGTTTCAAGGACAAGGTGCGCACGGCGACAAACCGGCGCAACCCGAAGGACCTTGAAGGGGTGCTGGACGAGCTCAATCCGATCATTCGTGGCTGGGGCAACTATTACCGGCGTGCGAAGGTGCGCCGGCTATATAACCGCCTCAACCGCTGGGTCATGATGCGCGTCTGGAACCACCAATACAAGCACTGGCGGAACGCCGGATGGCGGCATCTGCCAGCGCGGCGGCTCTACGGGGAGCTGGGCCTGGTGAACCTCCTGCAACTCATTCCGAGCATGGACAGCTACTACCGCCAGAAGGGCTTATCCCAGTGAGAGCCGCTTGCGGGAAAACTGCACGAGCGGTTCGGAAGGGCGGGCGGAGGCAGCGGACTTGCGTGTCTGCCACCTCCCCCGACCCGACAGTTGAGATCGGCGTGCAGAACAACGCGCCGGGAGCGAAGGACCCCTGCTTTGATCGCGTGAGCGTCGAGGGTAAGCGTTAGGGCATGGTCGAGCCAGCTCGATCCACCGACCCCGCCGGGCATAAGCCTGGTGGTCCTGCCAGGGAAATGGTGCTGTTGGAGACCACTGGTGGGGATGTGCGAGAACTTCAGCGTAAGCTATGGGTGGCCGCTAAGCGGTCGCCGGGTAGGCGTTTCCATGCCCTGTTTGACCGGGTCCACAGGAGTGACGTCCTGCGGGAGGCGTGGAGGCGCGTGCAGAAGAACAAGGGTGCCGCCGGGGTCGATGCTCAGACGCTGGTGGCGGTGCGGGAATACGGTGTGGAGCGGCTTTTGGCCGAGTTGCAGCGTGACCTGCGTCAGGGGTCTTATCGTCCGCGGCCGGTCCGGCGGGTGTTGATCCCCAAGCCCAAGGGTGGTATGCGGCCGCTCGGCATCCCGACCGTCAAGGATCGGATTGTCCAGCAGGCCGCGCGTATGATCTTGGAGCCCATCTTCGAGGCTGACTTTCTGGATGTCTCGTTTGGGTTCCGTCCGCGCCGGTCGGCTACGGGTGCAAAGGAGGTGTTGCGCCGGTCGTTCATCGACGGGTACTCCTTCGTGTTCGAGGCCGACATCCGCGACTACTTCTCCGCGATCGACCACGAGCAACTGCTCGGGAGGGTTGGGGAGAGGGTCTCGGACCGGCGCGTACTCAAGCTCATACGGCAGTGCCTCCAAGCAGGGGTGATGGATGAAGGGGTGCTCAGCCGTTCGGTTGCTGGGACCCCGCAGGGTGGCGTGATCTCGCCGCTTCTGTCGAACATCTACCTGCACGCGCTGGACCAAGCGTTCGCTGATGGCACTAACGGCAGGCTCGTCCGCTATGCGGACGACTTCGTCGTGATGTGCAAGAGCGAGGCGCAGGCCCACGCCGCCCGGGAGCTGGCCAGGAGGGTGCTGGTCGATCTTGGGTTGGAGCTGCACCGGGAGAAGACGAGAGTCGTTGACCTCACCGAAGGCCGGGAAGGCCTCGATTTCCTTGGCTGCCACTTTCACGCTCGCGTGTCGGGCAAGCTGCTGGAGCGCGGCATCCGCCGCTGGCCGATCTTCGATCGGTACCTTCAGCGCTGGCCCTCACAGCAAGCGATGAAGCGGGTACGTCAGCGAATCAAGGTGCTGACCGGCCATAGCCGCAACGGGACAGATATCCGCGAGGTGATCTCGTGGATCAATCCGATCCTGCGTGGCTGGGGCAACTATTTTCGTACCGGTAATGCCGCCATCCGTTTCAACCAGATCGACCGCTACGTCGTGCGTCGCTTGAGCGTCCTGATGCGCAAGCGTTATGGTCGCAACCTGCGTCCCGGCCAGTGGGAGACCTGGACGCGCGAGTGGTTCGAGGCCCACGGCCTCTACCGTTTGCGCGGCACCATCCGCTACCCGGCAACAGCGTCGTGACCATCACGAAGATCATCGGTAAGCCGTGTGCGGGAAAACCGCACGCACGGATTGAAAGGGGAATGGGGAAACGGACCTCGCGGCACCGCGCCCCTGACTACCAATGATCGAAGACTTGGTCGAGCAGATCGAAGCGCGCTTCGCCGAGCTCGGCGCGCAGATGACCGACCCCGAGGTGATCTCCGACCGCGAGCGCTACGCCACCGCCGGTCGCGCCTACAGCCAGCTGGAGCCCGCGGCGCGGCTGGCGTCCGAATGGAGGCGTGCGCGCGACGATGCCGCCGGCGCCGAAGAGCTGATCTCCGAAGGGGGCGAGGATCCCGAGCTACGCGAGCTGCTGAACGGGGCACGCGAGCGAATTGAGCAGTTGGAGGAGGAGATCCGCCTGGCGATGATCGAGCGCGATCCGAACGACGAGCACAACGTGATCGTCGAGATCCAGGGTGGCGCCGGCGGAGACGAGGCCGGGCTGTGGGCGGGCGACCTGTACCGGATGCTGACCCGCTACGCCGAGCGTCTCGGTTTTGCCACCGAGGCGATGGACGTCGGCGAGGGCAAGTTTACGTTCGCGATCCGTGGCGATGGCGCCTACTCGGTGTTCAAGTTCGAGGGGGGCACCCACCGCGTGCAGCGCGTTCCGGAGACCGAGTCGCAGGGGCGCGTGCACACCTCCACCGCGACCGTCGCGGTGCTGCCCGAAGCCGAGGAGGTGGACATCCAGATCGACCCGAACGACCTGCAGATCGACGTCTACCGCTCGACCGGCCCGGGCGGGCAATCGGTCAACACGACCGACTCGGCGGTGCGCATCACGCACAAGCCCTCGGGTGTTGTGGTCGCGATGCAGGACGAGAAGTCCCAGCTGCAGAACCGCGAGAAGGCGCTGCGCGTCTTGCGGGCGCGCCTGTATGAGCGGGCGCTGGCCGAACAGCAGGCCGAGCTGGCGGCCGACCGCCGCTCACAGGTCGGCACGGGCGATCGCGCCGAGAAGATCCGTACCTACAACTACGGCGAGCGCCGCGTGACCGACCATCGCATCAAGCTCACCGTCCACAACCTCGATCAGGTGCTCGAGGGTCAGCTCGACGAGCTCACCGCGGCTTTGCAGGCCGACGAGCGGCGTTTGCGCTTGCAGGCCCAGGCGGCGGCTCAGCCTTAAGCTGGCGTTTGGGCTCGTGGACTGGTGAGGAGTCGAGGGCGGGCCTGGGTTTGGGATGCGGGATGCGGGATGCGGGATGCGGGATACGGGATCCGTGAGCAAGCGAGCGGGGATGGGGTGGAGGGTGTGTATGTATATTTTTTTGTTGGTAATGCAATAGTAATCGGTATATACGAAAGATATCGGGTTCTTTATGTTGCAGCTGTATATCTTTAGTATATATCTTGTACCATAGTTATACACGGTCTTAAAAGGCAACCACCCAAACCCCCGCACCTCCCCGTACCTCCCTCTCCTCCACCACACCTCACGCCAGGGACGCCCGTGCGCGATGCGCTTGACGGGGCGATCACGGCGATCGCGGCGGCAGGCTGCGATACACCCCGGCTGGACGCCGAAGTTCTGCTCGCGCACGTGCTCGGCGTCCCCCGCGCGCGTCTACTGACGGACAAGACGGACAACCGGCTGATGGTCTCGGGGCCCGACGTACGGGCGGTGCAGAACGCGGTTCGTCGCCGCGCAATCGAGCGCGAGCCGGTCGCCTACATCACCGGCATCCGCGGGTTTCGCCGGCTGGAGCTCACCGTCGATCCCCGTGTGCTGATCCCGCGCCCGGAGACCGAGCTGCTGGTCGAGCTCGCCGTCGCCCGACTGCCGCAGGGCGCGCGCGTGCTCGACGTCGGCACGGGCAGTGGCGCGGTTGCCCTCGCACTGGCCGACGAGCGCCCGGACCTGCACGTCAGCGGCAGCGACCTCAGCGGCGACGCGCTCGATTTGGCTCGCGCCAACGGCGCCCGACTCGGGCTGGACGTCGCCTGGCTGCGCTCGGACCTGCTCGCGGGCGTGCCCGACGATTTCGATGCGATCCTCTCCAACCCGCCGTACGTAGCCGACTCCGAGCGCTCCTCGCTGGCGCCCGAGATCCTGCGCCATGAGCCTCCGGGAGCGCTGTTCGCCGGACCGGACGGGCTGGATGCCATCCGTGGACTGGCGGCCCAGGCCGGCGGGCGCGCACGGGTGCGCCTGATCGCGCTGGAGGTCGGCGCCGGACAGGCCGGCGCGGTGGTCGAGCTGCTGCGCGCAGCGGGATTCGGGTCGGTCCACGCCGAGCGCGACCTGGCCGGGATCGAGCGCGTGGTGGTGGGGGAGCGCGGTGGGGTTGACACCCGCGGGGCTCGTGTAGGCGAGTCCGGTGGAGTCCGGGATTGATGATGAGCGCACCGGTGCTGAGCGACGCCGATATCGATGCGCTGCGCGACTGCATCTCCGCGGCGGGCGTTGTCGTGTTCCCCGCCGACACCGTCTACGGCCTGGGCTGCGACCCCGACAGCGAGCCTGCCGTCAGGCGGCTGTACGAATTGAAGGACCGTCCTCCCACGCAACCTGCGGCCGTCATGTTCTTTGCGCTGGAGTCGGCGCTACGCGCGCTATCCGAGCTCGAGCCGCGCGAGCGCACCGCGCTGGAAGCCTTGCTGCCGGGCCCGCTCACGCTGCTGCTGGGAAACCGGGCGCACCGCTATCCGCTGGCATGCGGGCGCGGGGCGGGCGGGTCCGACGAGACCCTCGGCCTGCGCGTACCGCTGCTGCCCGCCCGCCTGGCCGCACTCAGCGAGCTCGATCGTCCGTTGCTGCAGTCCAGCGCCAACCTCTCCGGCGGGCCAGACGCACGGTGCCTGGCCGATGTGCCCGCCTCGATCCGCGCCTGCGCCGACCTCGTGCTCGACGGCGGTGAGCTGCCCGGTCTCGCCTCGACCGTGCTCGACCTGCGCGACTACGAGCGCACCGGACGCTGGCGCATCGTGCGCGAGGGACCGCTCGGACGGGACGAGATTGAGCGGATGTTGGCGTGAGCTACAGTGGCGCAATGTCCGACTTGGACCCCGACTACTTCGACCGTCCCCTGGAGGACGTCGATCCCGAGGTCGCCGCCGCGCTGCGCGGTGAGCTCTCCCGCCAGCAGGACACGCTCGAGATGATCGCCTCGGAGAACTTCGTCCCGCGCGCCATCCTCGAATGTCAGGGGTCGGTGCTGACGAACAAGTACGCCGAGGGCTATCCTGGTCGCCGTTACTACGGCGGCTGTGAGTGGGTGGACGTCTCCGAGCAGCTGGCGATCGACCGCGCCTGCGCCCTCTTCGGCGCTGAGCACGCCAACGTTCAGCCGCACTCCGGTGCTCAGGCGAACACGGCCGTCTACCACGCGCTTTTGCAGCCGGGCGACACGATCATGGGGCTGTCGCTCGCCCACGGCGGGCATCTCACGCACGGGATGCGCCTCAACGTCTCCGGTCGCCTGTACGACATCGCCGCCTACGAGGTCGACCGCGAGACCAGCCTGATCGACATGGATGCTGTCGCCGCGATCGCGCGCGAGCACCGGCCGCGACTTTTGCTTGCGGGCTGGTCGGCCTACCCGCGTCAGCTGGACTTCGCGCGCTTTCGGGCCATAGCCGATGAGGTCGGAGCTTTCTTGATGGTCAACATGGCCCACTTCGCCGGCCTCGTCGCCGCCGGCCTGCATCCCAACCCGATTGAGTTTGGCGCCGACGTCGTCACGACCACGACCCACAAGACCCTCGGCGGACCGCGCGCGGGGATCATCCTATGCAAGTCCGAGCACGCGCGCGCAATCGACTCCGCCGTCTTCCCCGGCCAGCAGGGCGGCCCGCTGGAGCACGTGATCGCGGGCAAGGCCGTTGCGCTGCGCATCGCCGCCTCAGAGCTGTTTGCCGAGCGCCAGCGCCGTACCGTCGCGGGCGCCCAAGTGCTGGCCGAGCAGCTGTTGAATGCGGGTGTCGAGCACGGCGGTGGGGGAGGCGATGACGGCGGACTGAACGTCCTCACCGGCGGTACCGATGTGCACCTGGCGCTCGTGGACCTGCGCGAGCTGCGCCCCGAGCTGAGCGGTCGTCAGGCTGAGGACCGTCTGCACGAGATCGGGATCACGGTCAACCGCAACGCCGTCCCGTTCGACCCGCGCCCGCCGATGGAGGCATCGGGGTTGCGCATCGGCACGCCTGCCCTGGCCACGCGCGGCCTGCAGTCCGAGGACTTCGCCGAGGTGGGCCAGATCATCGCGCAGGCATTGCTGGCCACGGACTTTGCGGCGCTCGCGCCCGGGTTGGCCGAGCGCGTGCAGGCGATCGTCGCTCGTTACCCGTTGTATGAGAGCCTCGTTGTCGCATAAGGGGCAGGTATTGGTGGTGGGGGAGTATTCGAAAAGACTGCGTATAACTATAGTAGTGATTGAAGATAAAGAGGGGGTGTGGTGGGTACCAAAATGAAAGTGTGTATGACTATAGTATAACACAGTTTTAAATTAGAACACCCTCCACATCCGCCTCCCCAGCCCAAAACCGCATTACACCGGTCGCGCTTCGCGTACGACCCCCATCCCTGCGATGCTGTGCGCGAGTCGATGGTGCACCCGACCCCACTCGACGCGCTCTACGCCGGCATTGTGGCCGTGGTCGTGACCGCGCTGCTGACGCCGCTCACGATGCGGCTCGCACGGGCGATTGGCGCGATCGACGAACCGCGCGAGCGCGGCCTGTCCGAGCGTCCGACACCGCTGCTCGGAGGCCTGGCGATCTTCGCGGGCGTGCTAGTCGCGATCCTGATCTGGCTGCCGAGCGGCTACTACGAAGCGCATCATCTGTGGCAGGGCGTGCTGATCGCCGCTGCCCTGATCACGCTCGTGGGCGCGCTCGACGACCGCTACGAGCTCCCGCCCGCGGTCAAGCTCGCCGGGCAGATCCTGGCCGCGGTGATCGTCGTGCACTTCGGCGTATCGGTCAAGACGATCACGCTGCCGTTCGCCGGGCGGCTCTCGTTCCCGAACACAGGCATCGCGAATGCCGGCCCCACGCTCACCGTGATCGGGCTCGTGGCGATGATGAACGTGGTCAACTTCTCCGACGGCGTCAACGGCCTGGCGGCCGGCGTGTGCGCGATCATCGCCGCGGCGATGGCGGTGATCGCCTTCGATCTGGGCCGTCAGCAGCCGGGGGTGCTCGCCGCGCTCACGGCCGGCGCCGCGCTCGGCTTCCTGATCTACAACTTCCCGCCGGCGTCGAGCTTCATGGGCGATTGCGGCGCCAACCTGCTGGGTCTGCTGATGGGCGTGATCACGGTCGAGGCGGCGGTCAAGACGACGGCTGTCGTGTCATTCGTGCTGCCGTTGATCCTGCTCGCCGTGCCGTTCCTGGACACGACGTTCGTGGTGCTCAAGCGGCTGAAGTACAAGCAGCCGATCTACCGGCCCGACAGCGAGCACTTCCACCACCGCATGGCCCGCATCGGCTTCTCCTCACGGCGCACGATCGCCTACCTGTACGCGTGGACGCTGATGCTGGCGGGACTGGCGCTGGCGTTGCGGTTCGTCCCCTACTCAGACCACCACGGCCACCTGCACACGGGCTGGACGCTGGTGATGCTCGCGCTTGGTCTGCTCGTCGTCGCGGCCAGCGTCTATCTCGTGTACGTGCTGGAGATCTTCAAGTTCAGGCGCCTGGACTCGATCCGGCTGCGCCGGCTGCGTCCGGACGCCTCGCCCGCGGAGATCGAGCGCGGCGTCGAGCGAGACTTCGAGACCGGCGAGTTCCCGACCGTCTCATCGGCCTCAGCGCCCGAGCGCGCCGACGTGCCCGTGATGGGGAGCGCTCTGGAGGGCGGGCCCGCTGAGCAACGGATCGGCGAGCGGCAGGTGGATCAGCAGCGCATAGGCGCAGACGATCAGCGTGGCGGCACGCAGGCGCCGATCGCCGCAGACCGCGGCTAACGGCAGCGGCCAGATGGCATACCACGGCAGTAGCCACGCCGTGGACAGCAGCAGCGCCAGCGTCGCCCAGCCGGCGGCCACGCGCCAGTCGGCGGTGCCGCGCGCGGTCCGCCACAGCGCGTACACGAGCACGACCAGAAACGCCGCGACGTAACAGTGCCGCCACCAGCTCGGTGTGCCATCCAGCCCGGCCAGGCGCGCGGTCTCGGCGGGAATGCTGTGGACGGCGACGAGCTGCTGCTGCTCACCGACCGCGTTGATGAACCCGAGCGCGTGCGATCCGAACCCGATCAGCCCGACGATCGCCACCAGCGCGAGCCCGGCCACGGCCGCGACCCCCACCCGCATGCGCTCGCGCCAACTAGACCCGTCCCCGCCCGCCCCGAGCACCAGAAACGGCAGCACGATCCCCGCCGTCACCTTGATGCCCATGCCGGCGGCCAGCGTCAGCGCGCCTGAGCGGAAGCGTGGGGACGCTCCCGCTGTCAGCAGCAGCGCCCCCGCGAGGAATGCGAGCACGAGCGTGTCGTTGTGATCGCCGCCGACAGCGAGCTCCAGCATGACCGGGTTCAGTCCGAGAAACACCGCGGCGAAGCGGCGCGACCGTCCGAGCGCGCCGGCCGCGCGGGCGGTCAGCCAGACGGCGAGCAGGCTGCCGGCGACCGCGATCGCCTTCAGTGCCCACAGCCCGCCGCCGAGCCCGAGCGGCGCGGTGGCGTAGCTCCCCAGCGTGAACAGCGGCCCGTAGGGGGAGTTCTGATACGGCCAGCCGATGAACGGGTAGATCGGGTCGGTGGGCGCTTCGAAGAACACGTGCGTATATGGATCCAGGCCGTGCACCACGCCCAGGCGCGCGAACGCGAGGTAGCCGAACACGTCCTGGGAGATCAGCGGCGGCCCCAGCAGCAGGATCAGATTCGCGGCGAGGATCGTCACCGCGATGCTGCGCATCGACAGCGCCCGTGAGGCGACCAGCACCGCCAGATAGCCGGCGGTCGTGATCAGGGTGAGCGTCTGAAAGCTGCTCGCGGTGATCACGCCGACGCCGAGGCCGCGCAGCGGCCCCGCCATCCAGGCCGGCCAACCGCCGGTGCGTCCCGGCACGTACTCTGAGGGGCCACTCGCCGCGCCGGCGCACACGAGGAACACGCTGATCAGGATCGCGAGCAGGCCAAGCGTCCCGAGCACGCGCAGCCACCTCGAGCGCCGGCGCTCGCGCCCGGTTCCTTCTGTCCTTGCGCCTACCGGCCGCCGTCCGCGTCCGCGTTCGGCGGCCGCTGCGCGACCGGGTATCGGAGTCGTGGCCTCGATCGGCCTATTGTTACGTCTACCCGGCCTGCAAGCATCCGATCGGCCAAGTACCCTGTGGAGGCTGGCTCACGCTTTCCGGGGGTTATTTCGCTCGTCCGTGGGTTACCCGTACCGAGCAGGACAGCCCATAGCGTGGGCGAAGGTCTAGATCAGGCACATGCGACGTCGCCACCGTAAATCGAGCTTCTCCCCGCGCCCCCGGGCCGCGGCGCGTACTGATTCTGTCCGCGGACGTCGGCGAGGGTCACGCCGCGGCCGCCCGTGCGCTGGCCCATCAGATCGAGGACTCCGGAGCGCCGGCCGAAGTGACAATCATCGACGGCCTCGCCGCGATGGGACGGCTGCTGCAGCCGGTCGTCGAGGATGGATACCGGGTGCAGCTGAGGTTCATGCCATGGACGTATACGCTCGTATACGGACTGCTCGAGCGTGTGGCTCCGATTCGCTGGGCGGCGCGGCGGCTGCTGTGCCTGTTTGGCTCACGCCCGCTGGCGCGCAGGATCGCGCAGTACGACCCCGACGTGGTCGTCTCGACCTACCCGGCGGTGACGGTCGTGCTCGCACGCCTGCGCCGCACCCGTGCGGTGGCATGCCCGGCGGTTGCGACTATCACCGACCTGACCGGTCTGTTCTTCTGGGCGCAGCCGGGTATCGACATGCATCTGGTGATGTACGGAGAGTCGATGAGCCCGGTCGAGCGGATCGCCGGCGCCGGCAGTGCGCAGCTGGTGAGCCCGCTGATCTCCGCTGAGTTCTCCAAGCCGCGCTGCCCGCTGCAGTCTCGCCGCGCGCTCGGTCTGCCCGAGGAGGGCAGGATGGTAGTCGTCTCCGGCGGCGGCTGGGGTGTGGGCGACGTGACCGGGGCCGTGCGCGAGCTGCTGCGCGAGCCCGAGATCAGTGCGATCGTGTGTCTGGCTGCTCGCAACGAGCCGCTGCGCGAACAGCTGACCGAGGACTTTGCGGGCCAGACCCGCGTGCACGTATACGGATTCACCGACGAGATGCCGCGGCTGCTGGCGGCCGCCGACGTGCTCGTGCACTCCACCGGCGGGGTCACCTGTCTGGAGGCCAAGGCGGCGGGCACGCCGGTCGTCTCCTACGGGCTGCCGGTCGGGCATGCACGGCTGAACACGCGCGCGATGGCCGACCTGAACCTGCTGCGGCTCGCCAACGACACGAGCGAGCTGCGCGAGCACGTGTGCGCCAGCTTCGCCGAATCCTCGCCCTCGCTCGCGGTGGCCGCCCATCCGTCAGTATCACCCCTCGAGGCTCAGCCATCCGTGGCTCAGCCGGCGGTGGCCCAGCCGGCGGTGGCCCAGCCGGCCGCGGCCGAGCTGGTGCTCGAGACGCCCCGGCGCGTGATCCCGATCCCACTATGGCGGTTGCGCTTGGTGGCGCTACTCACGCCGCTGGTGCTGCTGCTGGGGATGGTCATGTGGACGATGTCGACCGACGAGGTGACGGTGCTGGCGGCGAAGATCCTGCGCGTCCATCCGCTCGCGCGGGTCAAGACCGATCAGCCGGATGTGGGCTTGATCGTGCACGTGTCCGCGCGCGAGGAGACATTTGTCGCCACCGAGCTGGCGGCCCGCGACATTCATGTCTCGTTCGCCGACGAAGGCCACGTGCCCAGTTCCGCGACGATCGTGAAAGTGCGCGCGCTGGGCGACGAACTGCTGCCCGCGATGCCCGACTCCGGTCCGCTGCTGCGCTGGGTCAAAGCGCGTGGCACACTGCGCGCGCAGGCGCACGCGTTCGGGTTGCATCACCACTTCTACTTCCTGCAGCCCCGCGGCGGCCTGACCGTCGGTCAGCTCGTGCTCGCCCGCACGACCGACGCCAAACCGGTCAGCGGCGCGCTGCGCATGAACGCGACCGGCGCGCTGCCTCAACGTCCCGTGCGCGCCGGCGAAGTTCTGGTCGTCTCGCTCGACGGGTCCTCCGCCTCGATCGCGGGACTGGAGCGGATCGTCTCCTGGCTGGGCAATGACGGGCTCGGCGCCGAGCCGCTTGCCTGGCTGATCGGCTCGCCTCCCATCAGTGTGAGCAGCAGCGGCGAACGCACGAGCACCGCGGCCCCGGCCACTAGCAACGCGAGCGAGAACCCGAGCGGTACCCCCCCGAGCGGAGTGTCGGAGAAGCGCTCGCCGAACAGCAGCGGCGCGCACGCGACCGGCACGATCGTCTGAGTCACGAACACGACCGGCGCCACCTGGATCGCCGGGCGCGCCTGCAGGGAGCTCGACTCGCTGAGCACGCCCACCGCGGACGCCGCCGCCGTCGCCAGGCCCCAGCCGATCGCCACGGCGAAGTACTCATGCGAGAGGTCGTCTGAGGCGAGCTTGGTCGCGATCCCACTCCAGCCGAACGCGAGGCCCGCACAGACGATCGTCACTCCCGCCGGGGAGCGGCGGAAGGCGCGCAGCAGGTAGGGCAGCAGGCTCGCCAGGCCGATGCCGAGGAGCACGAGCACGATCGTCAGGCGCTCGCCGGTGTGGCTGGTGCTGCGCGGTGGAGCGCACAGGCCCGCGCCGATCACCCCGATCACGATCGCGGCCATCGCCAGGTGCTCCTGACGCCCCGCGTGCTCGCCCAGCATCCGCTGTCCCAGGAACACCAGCACGAGCAGGCCCGCGGCCAGCGCGGGCTGGACCACGACCAGCGGCGCCAGCAGCAGCGCGATCACCTGCAGCGGCCAGCCGAGGATCGACAGGCCCGTGCCCAGCATCCAGCGCCCGCGCCTGACCAGCCCCCAGACCAGGGCCAGGCGTAGATGCTCCTCCTGGGGCGCCTCCTTGGCGTCCATCGCCTGCAGCGCGATCCCTAGGCTGTAAAAGACGGACGCGCCGATTGCGGCGAAGATGCCGAGAATGAGTTCGACCATGTCCACCTACGATCATCGCACCCGTCGCCCCCGAACCGTGGGCGCGGGCTTGCTGGCGGGAGTCGCAATGGGTAGCTATATGCTGCCGGCGCTCGCGGGTGCGCGCGTACGCTTCGTCAGCGACCGCTCCCGGGCATGGGCGCTCGACGGACCGGTCGGCACGGCACTGTGCGAGCGTCTCGGCATCGAGGATCGCACCGCGAGCGGCCGCGGGTATGCGCTCACGTTTGACGATGGCCCGCATGCACAGGGCACCCCGGCGGTGCTCGAGATCCTCGCCGCGGCCGACGTGCGGGCGACGTTCTTCCTCGTTGGCGAGCAGGTCCGGCGCAACCCCACGCTCGGCCGTGAGATCACCGCCGCCGGACATCAGATCGGCCTGCACTGCGACCGTCACCGCAACCTGTTGCGCCTGGCGCCATGGCAGGTGCGCGCGGACATCGCGCGTGCGCAGGACACGATCGAGGCGGCCACCGGCCGAGCGATCGGCCTGTACCGGCCTCCCTACGGCGTGCTCAACGCGACGGCGCTGCGCCAGGCTCGCTCACATGGCTGGCGCACTCTGCTGTGGAGCCAGTGGGGCCGCGACTGGGAAGCGCGGGCCACGCCGGAGTCGATCGCCGCGCGCGTGACCGACGGCGCCGACGAGGGAGCGGTGCTGCTGTTGCATGACGCCGACGAGTACTCGGCGCCGGATTCCTGGCGGCGCACCGCGGCGGCGCTGCCGCGGGTCTTGTATGCGCTGGCCGAGCGCGGTCTTCAACCGGTGGCGCCCTGACGGAGCCCTGTTGCTTGTTGCTTGTTGCTTGATGCGTCCCGAACGTGCCTGTTTGTGACCGGAGTGTGACCGGGATGTAAAGAGGCGTGGAGAGGAGATGTCCATTTAAAACTTGGTCTGACCATAGTAATACCAAGTCTTAAAACAGAACACACTACCCACCCACCCAACCACATCCCAAGCTCCAGAAGCTCCAGACAGCACCCCCGACCCTCTGGTTGGCCGGATAACATCGAACGCTTGTCCAGCGTTCTCACGTCCAGCGGAGTCTCGGTCGAAACGAGCGGTTCAACCGCGGCGATCGCCGGCGCCACATCCGCTGCGTCCGTCGCGTCCGCCGCGTTCGCCACGCCCGCCACACAGTCGCAGGCAACCCGCTCGCCCTGGTGGATCGAGGCCGGCGTGATCGTGTGGTTGTGCTGGGTATATGACGCGATCACCAACTTCGCTCCGCTGCGGCTGCACACAGCGCTCGGTCACGCCGAAGGCGTGCTCGCGCTCGAGCGCTCGCTGGGCATCGACCCGGAACTGCGACTCGATCGCTGGCTGGCCGCTCACCACACGCTCGGGCTGGTCGTGTCCGACTACTACGACAACGCCCACTTCATCGTCACGCTGGGCCTGCTGGGCTTCATGTGGTGGCAGCGGGCGGACATCTACCGGCCGCTGCGCAACGTGCTCGTGCTGACCAACGTGATCGCGTTCGCCGTGTTCTGGCTGTATCCGGTCGCGCCGCCGCGGATGCTCACCCAGGACGGCTTCACCGACGTCGTGGCGGCATCGCATGCGTTCGGCTCCTGGCACACCGGCGCGCTGGCCTCGGCGGCCAACCAGCTGGCGGCGATGCCATCGCTGCACATGGCCTGGGCGGGGTGGTGCACCGTCGTGGTGTGGCGGCTGACCAGGAGCGCGTGGCTGCGCGGGCTGGCGGTCCTGTATCCGTGCATGACCGCGTTCGCGGTGCTCGCCACCGGCAATCACTATGTGCTGGACCTACTCGCCGGGCTGGCGACGCTTGCGCTGGCGATGGTGGTCGTGGCGATCGCGGGGCGCGTGCGCTACGGACGGGCGGCTGGCCTGGCGCCCGAGTTGCGCAACGCCTGAGCCGCCGATTCCGCGTGCACGCTCGCTCGCTCTGCGCGTACCGCGAGGGACGATCCGCGTGCCGCATGTCACAAACTTGTTACAAAGTCGCAGATCGTGTTAGACTGCGCCCGCCGCCGCAGACAGTTGAGGGACGCTCCGACGGCTCCGCCGCAATACAGCGGCGGGACGTTCTCGTCTGTAGGGTGGCCCTACTCAGATGCCAGACCGCGATGCCAACGAGGATCTCACTCGCCTGCCCGACACTGCGCCGGGAGGCCTGCCCGACCCCGCTTGCGCTGCGCCCGGCGCTGCACGCGCTGACTCCGCGGGCCCGCACCGGTCGCTCTCGCATCGGCCACTCCGTGGGAGGGCGCAATGGTGATTGTGCGCTATCTCGATGTCGTGCTAGTCGTGGTGGCGGTGCCGGTGGCGCTGGCGCTCGGGGCGCCCACGCTCGGCTGTGCAATTGGGGCAGGCGCGTGGATCGTGCAACGGATCCTCGCCCAGGCCGACAGGCGCTTGATCCGCAACACGACTGAGCCCCGCACGCAGCTCGGCCTGAACCTGTTCGAGGCGTTTGGCCGGATCTGGCTGCTGGCCGGTGCGATTATCGCCGCGGCGCTGATCGGTGGACGCGCTGACGGCCTGGCCGCGGCGGTCACGATCTTCGCTGCCTATACGGTGGCGTTTGCGATCAGGGTTCTGTCTGGCCCACCCAACAAGTCTCGGCGTGCCGCATCGGCATCGGCAACGGTCAGAGGCGAGGCCGTGCGCAGCGAGGCGCTGCGATGAGCGCGGCAGTCGTCGCACCTGAGCCGCCGAAGGGCCGGCTGGCGGGTATGAGCAAGAAACGCAAGATCATCTTCGGCGTCTTGCTGGTCTACGTCCTCGGCCTGGTCGTGTTCGGGCTTGTGTTCGGCGTCAAGAGCCATCGCAACGAAAGCTTCGACGTCGTCGGCTCATTCCACCTGGAAAGCTGGTTTCACATCGCGGGACCGCTGAACTTCGACAAGGGCGTCCTGTATCTGCTGATGGCCGCGTCGATCACAGTCGGCATCGTGCTGTGGACCTCCCGGCGCATGCAGCTGCGTCCGGGACGGTTGCAGACAGTCGTCGAATGGATCTATGACCTGGCGATGCGGATGACGCGGGACAACATGGACGATGAGATGGCCCGCAGGTGGTTCCCGCTCGTGTTCACGCTGTTCGTGTTCATCCTCGTGACCAACCTGATCGGCTACATCCCGTTGCCGGTCGACACCGCCGAGACGTTCAAGGTGTTCGGGGTGGAAATTCCCGCGTTTCAGATCTATGCCGCCGACACCAACCTCGCGATCCCGTTGCTGCTCTCACTCGGCGTGTTCATCGCCTACAACGTCGAAGGTATCCGCCACCACGGGTTCTTCGGATACATCAAAAGCCTGGTCCCAACGGGTATCGGCGGCCTCATGCTCGTGATCATGTATCCGCTGGAGATCATGTCGAACTTCCTGCGCCTGATCTCACTGACGGTCAGGCTCTGGGCCAATCTGCTTGCTGGGCATCTATTGATCGAGTTCATGGCCGGTCTGCTCGCCGTCGTCATCGGTCTGCAGATCCTGGGCTGGTTCACGTTGCCGATCGGAATCGCGATCTATCTGTTCGAGGCGATCCTGATCGCGGGCCTGCAGGCTTTCATCTTTGCCATTCTCACTGCCATCTATCTCGGTGGCGCTACTCGGAGCCACTGACAAATTCAAAGGAGCTTGTTGATTCATGCTGACCGACCTCATCGCAGCTAGTACAAATGCAGAAGTCGCCAAGGAAGGCCTGCGCTCGGTTGCTCTGGGCGTGGGCGCCGCGGGCGGCGCCGCGGGCGCCGGCGCCGGCATCGGCATGCTGTTCGGCAAGGTGATCGAGGCCGTGACGCGCCAGCCGGAGATGAAAGATGAGATCACCTCGATCCAGTGGCTAGGCTTCGCGCTCACCGAGGCCACCTTCTTCTACGGGCTCGTCGGCGGCCTGATCGCCTTCTTCCTGTAGAACGATGACCTCTCTCGCCGCCATGCTCGGAACACCGCTCGCATCGAGCAGCAACTCGTGGCTGATCACGCCCAACGTCGGCCTGACGATCTGGACGTTGGTCGTGTTTCTGGTCTCGTTGTACATCCTCAACAAGGTGGCGTTTCCGCGGATTCGCGACGCGCTGGACCAGCGGCGCGCCAGCATCGACGAGTCGATCGACGCCGCCGCACGCACCCGGACCGAGGCCGAGAAGATCCTCGCCGAATACCGCGAGCGCCTGAAGGAGGCGAGGGCCCAGTCCGAGGAGATCGTCCAGCGCGCTCGCCAGACGGCCGAGTCCCACGAGCACGAGGGCCGCGAGCGCGGTCAGGAGATTCTCGCCGAAGCGGCCAAGCGCGCCGAGCGCGACATCGAGGCCGCCACCAAGCGGGCGCTCGACGACATCCGCCGCGAGGTCGCCGACCTCACGGTCATGGCCACGGAGAAGGTCACGCGCAAGACGCTCAATGACGCAGACCAGCGGCGCCTCGTAGAGGAGGCGCTTGGTGAACTGGACTTCTCGAGCATCTCCTCGGGGGCAGAGAACAACTGATGGAGGAGCTGGCCCAAGTATACGCTCGTGCGCTGTTCGAGGTCGCCCGCGAGCAGGGCAAGCTCGACGAGCTGCGCGAGCAGCTCGCGCAGCTCGCGGACGCGCTGGATCAAAACCGCGAGCTCGCGGTGTTCTTCTTCTCGCCGTACTTCTCGACCACCGAGAAGATCGATGCGCTCGGCGGTCTGCTCGATGGGGCGGACGAGGCGCTGCTGAACTTCCTGAGCCTGCTGATCGAGAACCACCGCATGCCCGTGATCTTCCGCGCCCGTCACGAGTACGAGCGGCTGTGGGATGAGGAGAACAAGACTCTGCCCGTCCAGATCACGAGCGCGATCGAGCTCGATCAACAGACCACCGAGAGCCTCGGCAGGACGATCGGCGAGCGCGCCGGACGCAAGGTCACGCTCGCGGCGCGCGTGGACCCCGACATCCTCGGCGGCATCATCATCAGGGTCGGCAATTCGATCCTCGACGCCTCTATTCGCAACCGACTGGAGCAGCTGCGCAGGCACGTTGCCCAAGGAGCTTCCTAAACGACATGCAGATCAACCCAGACGAGATCACAAGCATCCTGAAGAGCCGCATCGAGGGACTCGACAGCGGCGCCGCCGAGCTGACCGAGGTCGGCACCGTGCTGTCGGTCGCCGACGGCATCGCGCGGTTGCACGGGTTGGAGAACTGCATGTCGTTCGAGATGCTCGAGTTCCCCCACGGTGTCACCGGGTTGGCGCTGAACCTCGAGTCCGACAACGTCGGTTCCGTGCTGTTCGGCGAGTGGGAGCACATCTCCGAGGGCGACACCGTCAAGCGCACCGGCGCGCTGCTGGAGATCCCCGTCGGGGAGGGTCTGCTCGGGCGGATCGTCAACCCCCTCGGCCGTCCGCTGGACGGCAAAGGCGAGGTTTCCACGAGCGAGAGTCGCCCAGCCGAGTTCAAGGCGCCCGGCGTCGTCCAGCGCCAGCCGGTCAAGCAACCGATGCAGACCGGGTTAAAGGCGATCGACGCGATGATCCCGATCGGCCGCGGCCAGCGCGAGCTGATCATCGGCGACCGCCAGACCGGCAAGACGGCGATCGCGATCGACACGATCATCAACAACAAGGGCTCAGACGTGGTGTCCGTGTACGTCGCGATCGGTCAGCGCATGTCAACGGTCGTGGCGCTCGCGCAGACGCTCGAGGAGTACGGCGCGCTGGAGAACACGATCATCGTGGCCGCCCCCGCGGACGAGGCGGCGCCGATCAAGTTCATGGCTCCGTACGCGGGCTGTGCGATGGCCGAGCACTTCCTGTACAACGGCGGTCACGCGCTGTGCGTGTACGACGACCTGACCAAGCACGCCTACGCCTACCGCCAGATGTCGCTGCTGCTGCGCCGCCCGCCCGGTCGTGAGGCCTACCCCGGCGACGTGTTCTACCTGCACTCCCGTCTGCTGGAGCGCGCGGTCAAGCTCAACGACGACCTCGGCGGCGGCTCGCTGACCGCGCTGCCGATCATCGAGACGCAGGCCGGCGACGTTTCCGCGTACATCCCGACGAACGTGATCTCGATCACCGACGGGCAGATCTTCCTGGAGTCCGCGCTGTTCAACTCCGGCGTCAGGCCGGCGATCAACGTCGGGATCTCGGTCTCGCGCGTTGGCGGCAACGCGCAGATCGGGCCGATGAAGAAGGTCGCCGGACGGATCAAGCTCGAAGCTCTCGCAGTACCGCGACCTCGAGGCGTTCGCGCAGTTCGGCTCGGACCTCGACGCCGACACGCAGCGCACGCTGGCTCGCGGCGAGCGCCTTGTGATGACGCTCAACCAGCACGAGCGCGCGCCGCTGCCGGTGGAGGATCAGACGGTCCAGATCTACGCGGCCACGAACGGCTTTCTCGACCGGTTGAACGTCGAGCGGGTGACCGAGTTCCTGCTCGAGCTGACCGAACGGATGCACTCCCAGCACGGAGACGTGCGTGAGCGAATCGCCGGCGGTGACTGGTCGGTGCAGACGCAGACCGCTGTCCACGACGCCGTCGAGACGTTCGCCGCCGACTTCGGCTACGACCTCGACGAGGAGGGCCAGCCGCTGGATGACGAGGCAGCGCCGCAGCTGGCGGGCGTGTCTGTGGGTGCGGGCGAGGACCAGGCCGCGGGCGAGGGCCGGCCAGTCGAGGAGCCCCAGGCGGCCTAGGGCCGGCGCCGGAGCACGATCATGGCCAGCCAGCGCGACGTCAAGAACAAGATCGCATCGGTGAAGAACATCCAGAAGATCACCCGTGCGATGGAGATGGTCGCCGCCGCCCGGTTGCGCCGCGCCGAGCAGCGGATCGCCGCGTTGCGCCCGTATGCGGACGCGATCGGGCGCATGACCCGCCAGGCGGCGCAGGCGGCCGGTGCGGAGGCGGCGCGCGTGCCGCTGCTGCGCGAGCACGACTCCCAGACGAACGTCGGCCTGCTGCTGGTCACCGGCGACCGCGGCCTGGCGGGCGGCTTCAACTCCCAGA
The DNA here is from genome assembly GCA_963810645.1 of uncultured Solirubrobacterales bacterium. Classification (GTDB taxonomy): domain Bacteria; phylum Actinomycetota; class Thermoleophilia; order Solirubrobacterales; family Solirubrobacteraceae; genus Palsa-744. Next base: position 21,067 of record CAWEOK010000001.1, read on the forward strand.
TCGTCCGCGCCGGCGTGCGCCTCTCCGCCGAACTGGCCGAGGAGGGGCTGCGCAGCAGCTGGTATGCGACCGGCCGGCGCGGGGTCTCCTCGCTGAGCTTCCGCGGGTATGAGCTCGGTGGCGAGTACACGGGCTTTGCCGATCGTCCCGCCTACGCGGACGCGCGCACGATCGCCGACGACCTGATTCAGGCCTACGTGGACGAGCGCCTCGATCGCGTGGACATGGTCTACAACTCCTACGTCTCGCCGCTCACACAGCACGTGACTCGCCAGACGCTGCTGCCGCTGACGCACGAGACGATTGCCGGCGATCGGGATGAGAGCTCCGCTCCCGCGAGCGGCCGGCCAAACGCCGGTGGCGCCGCCGCCGCTGCCGCCGCCGAAGGACCGAAGCGCACGCCCGTCGACTACGAGCCCGACCCCGAGAAGATCCTTCGTCGCCTGCTTCCTGACTACATCGAGATCTCGATCTACCGCGCGCTCGTCGAGTCTGCGGCCGGGTTCTTCGGGGCGCAGATGACGGCGATGCGCAGCGCCTCGGAGAACGCCGGGGAAATCATCACCGACTACACGCTGCAGATGAACCGCGCCCGTCAGGCCGAGATCACCCAGGAGATCATGGAGGTCGTCGCCGGTGCTGAGGGACTTGCGTGAGATCTGCCCGAGAGGCTGAGGGAGGGACTTTGCCCGAGGATACGAGGAATCGAATTTTAGATATTGAGATTTTGGGGAGCTCGGGTGGTGTCCGGGGTGGGGTGTTGTTGGTTGACTTTTTTAACTGCGTATAACCATAGTTCTAGATATATACGAAAGATATACGTAAAGAAAACATAAACCCCCCAAATGTTTACCTATGCATATACGCATATACCGATGTAGCACCAAGTTTTAAAATGGACATCCCACCTCCCTCCCCCTCGAACAGACTGCCCGAGCCGTCAAGACCGATAGGCGTCTCGAGGCCGCCAAGACTGAACAGACGAACAGGAGATCGAACAGACTGATGGCAACAACCACCCCCACAATCGAGCCCGCCGGCACAGACACCCAGCGCAACGTCGGGAGGATCGAGGAGATCCAGGGCGTCGTGATCGAGGCCGTGTTCCCCGACCGCCTGCCCGAGATCAACCACGCGATCACGATCGCCCGTCCGGTGGCCAACCGCGAGGAGGAGGCCCCCGGCATCAGCGCCGGCGCCGAGGAGGAGCTGCTCGTATGCGAGGTCCAGCAGCACCTCGGCGATGACCGCGTGCGCGCCGTCGCGATGGACACGACCGACGGCCTGGCGCGCGGGGTGGAGGTGCTCGACACCGGCGGTCCGATCACGGTCCCGGTCGGCGAGGCCACGCTCGGGCGCATCTTCAACCTGCTCGGCCAGACGATCGATCTCGGCGAGGAACTGCCCGCCGACACCGAGCGCCGGGGGATCCACCAGGAGGCGCCGCGCGCGGAGGACCTGACTCCGACCGCCGAGATGTTCGAAACGGGCATCAAGGTCGTCAACCTGCTCGCCCCGTACGCCAAGGGTGGCAAGGTCGGTCTGTTCGGCGGCGCGGGCGTCGGCAAGACGGTGCTGATCCAGGAGCTGATCCACAACCTCGCCAAGGAGCACGGCGGGCTGTCGGCGTTCTGCGGCGTGGGCGAGCGCTCGCGTGAGGGCAACGATCTGTGGCTGGAGATGAAGGAGTCGGGCGTCCTGGACAAGACGATGCTCGTGTTCGGGCAGATGAACGAGCCGCCCGGAGCCCGCATGCGCGTGGCGCTGTCCGGTCTGACGATGGCCGAATACTTCCGCGACCAGGGCCAGGACGTGCTGCTGTTCATCGACAATATCTTCCGCTTCGTCCAGGCCGGCTCCGAGGTCTCGGCGCTGCTCGGGCGGATGCCCTCCCAGGTCGGCTATCAGCCGACGCTGGAGACCGAGATGGGCCAGCTGCAGGAGCGGATCACCTCGACCAGCACCGGCTCTGTGACCTCGGTCCAGGCGATCTACGTCCCCGCCGACGATCTCACCGATCCGGCTCCCGCATCGGTGTTCGCCCACCTGAACGCGACGACGGTGCTGTCGCGGGCGATCTCCGAGAAAGGCATCTACCCGGCGGTCGACCCGCTGGACTCGACCTCGACGATCCTCAAGGCGGACATTCTCGGTGAGGAGCACTTCCGTGTGGCCAACCGCGTCAAGGAGATTCTGCAGCGCTACAAGGAGCTCCAGGACATCATCGCGATCCTCGGCATCGACGAGCTCTCCGACGAGGACAAGCTCACGGTTCAGCGTGCGCGCAAGATCGAGCGCTTCCTGTCCCAGCCATTCTTCGTGGCCGAAGAGTTCACCGGCACCCCGGGCGCGTACGTGCCGATCGCGGAGACGATCCGCGGGTTCGACGAGATCATCGAGGGCAAGCACGACGAGGTCCCCGAGTCGGCCTTCTTCCTGAAGGGCACGATCGATGAGGTAGTAGAGGCAGGCAAGAAGTAATGGCCCACACGAAGTTCCCAGCCGAAGTGCTCACGCCCGAGGGCGAGGTCTTCAACGAGGAGATCGAAATGCTCTCCACATTCACGACCGTCGGCTCGATCGGCATCCTCGCCAACCACGAGCCGCTGCTGGCCCGCCTGGAGCCGACCGAGCTGCGGCTGTACCGCTCGGAGACGGACATCGTGCGTTTCAAGCAGAGCGGGGGGTATCTGCAGTTCGCCGATAACCGTGCGCTGGTGCTCGTGCAGGAGGCGACTCCCGTCAACCGATAGCATCGCGGCCTCATGAGCGCCGCAACACAACGCCAACCGATCGGGGTGATCGGCACCGGATACGTGGGGCTGGTCACGGCCGCCGGGTTCGCCGAGCTGGGCAGCGAGGTTTACTGCGTCGACATCGACCCCGACAAGATCGCGCGGCTGAAGCGCGGCGAGGTGCCGATCTACGAGCCGGGCTTGGAAGAGCTGCTGCGGCGCAACTCAGAGCGCCTGCACTTCTCCACCGATCTGACCGAGGCGCTCGAGCATGCCCGGCTGCTGTTCGTCGCCGTCGGCACGCCGCCGACACACTCGGGCGATGCAGACCTGTCGGCGGTCCACCAGGTGGTCGATTCGATGCCGGCCGGCGACGGGCATGCGCTTGTAATGAAGTCAACCGTGCCGTGCGGAACGGGGTCGAACATCAAACGGATATTTCGCGAGTCTGGTAAGTCGGCGTTCAGCTACGTCTCGTGCCCTGAGTTCTTGAAGGAGGGGTCGGCTGTCGAGGACTTTCTGCACCCCGATCGGGTTGTCGTGGGCGACGAGGGCGACTGGGCGGGCAATGCGGTGGTTGAGCTGTACCGGCCGCTGCTGAACAGTGGTCACGGCGGTCAGGGCTCGGGCGAGCTGGTGCGCACCGACATCGCCAGCGCGGAGATGATCAAGCTCGCCGCGAACGCGTTCCTGGCGACGAAGATCTCGTTCATCAACGAGATCGCCAACGTCTGCGAGGCGCTGGGCGCCGACGTGGTCGAGGTGGCGCGGGGAATGGGCCTGGACGAGCGTATCGGTCCAAAGTTCCTGCAGGCCGGGCTTGGCTATGGTGGCAGCTGCTTCACGAAGGATGTCAGCGCGCTGAAGCTGCTGGCGGGCAACTCGGGGTATCACTTCCAACTGCTGAATGCGGTGATCGAGGTCAACGAGCTGCAGAAGCGCCGGGTCGTGTCCAAGCTGCAGCGGCATCTGGGTGAGCTGGCCGGCAAGCGCGTGGCGCTGCTGGGGCTCGCGTTCAAGCCGAACACCGACGACATGCGTGGCGCCTCCTCGCTGGTGCTGGCGGCGCGACTGCAGGCGGAGGGCGTGCACGTACGGGCCTACGATCCGATCGCTGAGGACGAGGCCCGCGAGCTGATGCCGCAACTGGACTATGCGCCGGGCGCCCTGGACACGGTCGCGGACGCCGACGCCGTAGTGTTGGTGACCGAGTGGCCGGAGTTCATCGATTTGGACTGGAACGTCGTCGCCCAGACGATGCGGGGTACGCTCGTGATCGATGGACGCAACGCCCTGGACGCCCGTGCGATCCAGGCCGCCGGACTCACCTACGAAGGAATCGGTAGGGGGTCAGTCGTCTGATGCAAGCAGTGATCCTGGTGGGGGGCGAGGGCACGCGCCTGCGCCCGCTGACATCCACCGTGCCCAAGCCCGTGGTTCCGCTCGTGGACCGGCCGTTCATCGCGTTCATGCTCGAGTGGCTGCGCGGGCATGGAATCGACGACGTGATCATGTCGTGCGGGTTCCTGGCCACGTCCGTACGGAACGTGCTCGGCGACGGCTCCGGCTACGGGATCAGGCTGCGGTTCGTCGAGGAGCCAGACCCGCGCGGCACGGCCGGCGCGCTGAAGTACGCCGAGCGGTTGCTCGACGAGCGCTTTCTGATGCTCAACGGCGACGTGCTGACCGACATCGACCTGACCGGCCAGATCGCCCAGCACGAGCGCACCGGCGCGCAGGCCACGCTCGCGCTCGCGCCGGTCGCGGACCCGAGCGCATACGGGCTGGTGCGCCTCAACGAGGACCGCTCGGTCAAGGACTTCGTCGAGAAGCCGAGCCCCGACAGGATTGACACGAACCTGATCTCAGCCGGCGCGTACGTGCTGCAGCGCGAGATCCTCGAGCTCGTCCCGCCCGATCGCAACGTCTCGATCGAGCGCGAGGTCTGGCCGCTGCTGATCGGCGCCGGGCTGTACGGGTTTCCGGCGGACGCCTACTGGCTGGACATCGGCACGCCCGAGCGCTACCTGCAGGGCACGTTCGACATCATCGAGGGCAACGTCGATACTGCCGTGCGCGCCCGTCTGGGCGAGAGCTGGCTGGCGGTGGCGGAGGGCGCCCAGATCCATGGACGGGCGGTTCCCCCCGCGGTGATCGAGCGCGGCGTGCACGTCGCTCCGGGCGCGCACGTCGGCAGCCTGGTCGTGCTTGGCGAGAACGTGCGCGTCGGTCCCGGCTCGACGGTCGAGCGCTCGGTGATTCTCAGCGGGGCCGAGATCGGTGCGGGCTGCACGCTGCGTGACTGCATCGTCGCGGCCGGTGCTCGCGTCGGCGATCGCAGCCGGATCGAAGGCGGCGCGGTGCTCGGCGAGGGCGTGACGGTGGGAGCGGACAACACGATCGCCCACGGTGCGCGTATCTTCCCGGGCGTGAGTTTGCCCGATGAAGCGATCAAGTTCTGATGAGCACGCCGGCCGCCACCCCTGACGCGGGTACGACCCCCGACGCCCCGGGAGCGACCTCGGACGCTCCGGACACGGACGCTCCGGACACGGTCACGGGTGAGCTCTCCCGTGAGGAGATCGCACGTGTGGACTCCTCGGGCCAGCTCGATGACGTGCTGGCGCTGCCCGAGCATCTGCGCGACGCGCTGTGGCGGGTCGAGTCGGCGATCATGCAGGGCTGGGACACCTCCGCGGGGCTGGTCGTCGCGGGGATGGGCGGCTCGGCGATCGGTGGCGCGCTGGCGCGCGCCGCGCTGGGCGATCACGCCTCGCGGCCGATATTCGTGACCCGCGCCTACGGGCTGCCGCCGTGGACGACCCCGGACACGATGGTGCTGTGCGCGAGCTACTCGGGCAACACCGAGGAGACGCTCGCCTGTTACGAGTCAGCCGGAGCGCTCGGCGCTCAGCGTGCGGTCGTGACGACCGGTGGGCGGTTGGCGGAGATGGCGCGCGCGGACGGCGTGCCCGTGATTCCGCTGCCAGGCGGGTTTCAGCCGCGTGCCGCGGTCGCCTACATGACGGTCGCGGCCCTGGAGATCGCGGCGCTGTGCGGCGCGGGACCGCGGCTGACCTCGGAGATCGACGTGGCCGCCTCGCACACCGAGCAGCTCGTCGCCGAGTGGGGTCCGGACGCGGGCGAGGACTCGCCGGCGAAGACGATCGCGCGTGGGCTGCACGGGACGATTCCGGTGATCGCGGGCGCTGGTCTGACGAGCCCGATCGCTTACCGCTGGAAGACCCAGATCAACGAGAACGCAAAGCTTCCGTGCTTCATGCACGAGCTGCCCGAGCTCGACCACAACGAGCTGGTCGGCTGGGAAGGCGCGCGCGAGGTCGGACGGTTCGCGGCTGTGTTTCTCGATGATTCAGACGCCCATCCGCGCGTAAAGGAGCGGATGGCGCTGACCGAGCGCCTGATCGCGCCCAGCGCGGTGGCGAGCTTCCATCTGGAGACACGCGGGCAGACGACGATCGAGCGCGTTATCTCGCTCGTGCTGCTGGGCGATCTCGTGTCGATCTACCTGGCCGCGCTGCGTGGCGTCGATCCCGGGCCGGTGCCGGCGATCGAGGCATTGAAGGCCGCACTCGCCGCGAGCTGAGAGCCCGCGTGTGGTAGCGTTTCCAGCGGCCGAGGAGCGCTGCGACGGGATTCCGCCACGCTCGGCCTCCCTCTTGCAGCAAGGGCGCTCACCTGACCGACAGGAGGATGCGTCATGTCAGTAATGACCCCCGTCCCCGCAACAACGCACACCACCGACTTCAAGGTCGCCGACCTGTCTCTGGCCGAGTTCGGCCGCAAGGAGATCACGCTCGCCGAGCACGAGATGCCCGGTCTGATGGCGATCCGCGCCGAGTACGCGGACGCCCAGCCGTTGGCGGGCGCGCGGATCACGGGCTCGCTGCACATGACGATCCAGACGGCCGTGCTGATCGAGACGCTGACGGCGCTCGGCGCGCAGGTGCGTTGGTGCAGTTGCAACATCTTCTCGACCCAGGACCACGCCGCCGCCGCGGTCGCGGTCGGCCCCGAGGGTACGCCCGAGGATCCGCAGGGCGTGCCGGTGTATGCCTGGAAGGGCGAGACGCTGGAGGAGTACTGGTGGTGCACGGAGCAGGTGCTGCGCTGGCCGGATGAGCACGGAACACCTGGGGCGGCCGGTCCGAACATGATCCTCGACGACGGTGGCGACGCGACGCTGCTCGTGCACAAGGGCACCGAGTATGAGCGCGCCGGCGCGGTTCCCGGGGTGGGCGGGCCCGATACACCCGACTCGGAGGAGATGGGGGTGATCCTGTCGGTGCTGACGCGCTCGCTCGCGGAGGACCCGCGGCGCTGGACGCGGATCGGGGAGGGCATCAAAGGCGTGACCGAGGAGACGACCACGGGCGTGCACCGGTTGTATGAGATGACCGTGGCGGGCACCCTGCTGTTCCCCGCGATCAACGTCAACGACTCGGTGACGAAGTCGAAGTTCGACAACCTGTACGGCTGCCGGCACTCGCTCGTGGACGGCATCAACCGCGCCACCGACGTGATGATCGCCGGCAAGATGGCGGTGATCTGCGGGTTCGGCGACGTCGGCAAGGGCTGCGCGGAATCGCTGCGCGGGCAGGGCGCGCGTGTCGTCGTCACCGAGATCGACCCGATCTGCGCGCTGCAGGCGTCGATGCAGGGGTACGCGGTGCGGACGATCGAGGATGTGGTCGGCGAAGGCGACATCTTCGTCACGTGCACGGGCAATCGCGACATCATCACCGCCGAGCACATGGCGCGCATGAAGCACCAGGCGATCGTCGGCAACATCGGGCACTTCGACAACGAGATCGACATCGCCGGCCTCACGCAGACCGCCGGGGTCGAGCGCGTGAACATCAAGCCGCAGGTCAACAAGTGGGTCTTCCCCGATGGCCACGCGATCATCATGCTTTCCGAGGGACGCCTGCTGAACCTGGGCAACGCCACGGGCCACCCGAGCTTCGTGATGAGCAACTCGTTCTCCAACCAGACGATCGCCCAGATCGAGCTGTTCTCGAAGAACGAGGACTACGAGCGCCGGGTGTACGTGCTGCCCAAGCACCTCGACGAGAAGGTCGCGCGGTTGCACCTCGACGCTTTGGGTGTGCGCCTGACCGAGCTGACCTCAGAGCAGGCGGCGTATCTCGGTATCCCCGTCGGCGGGCCGTACAAGCCCGATCACTATCGCTACTGATCCGCCGATGGTCGTGTCGATCCGCGCCGGCGTGGCGTCGCGGGCGATTCGATAGCTTGCACGCGCGATGAGAGCAATGGTCCTAGCGGCGGGTCTCGGTACCCGCCTGCGCCCGCTGACGTACGAGATCACCAAGCCGATGGTGCCGGTGCTGGACCGGCCGGTGATGGCGCACATCCTCGATCTGCTGCGCCGGCACGGGTTCGAGCAGACGATCGCCAACCTGCACTATCACCCCGACTCGATCCGCGAGTACTTCGGCGAGCGCCTCAGCTACCGCTACGAGGAGGAGCTGCTCGGCACCGCGGGCGGCGTGCGTGCATGCGCGGAGTTCTTCGGCGATGACTCGTTTCTCGTGATCTCCGGTGATGCGCTTACCGACATCGACCTCACCGCGCTTGCGAGGCGTCACCGCGAGTCGGGTGGGGTCGCGACGCTGGCCGTCAAGAAGGTGCCGGACACGCGCGAGTACGGGGTCGTATTGCATGACCGCGACGGGCGGATCACGGGGTTTCAGGAGAAGCCCCGTCCCGATGAGGCGCTGTCAGACCTCGGCAACTGTGGGATCTACGTGTTCACGCCGCAAATCTTCGACTACTTCCCCGACCCAGCCGTCCCGGCTGTGTGCCCCCCGTTCGCCGACTGGGCCAAAGACGTGTTCCCGGCGCTACTCGAGAACGACGTGCCGTTCCACATCCACGAGGTGCGCGAGTACTGGAACGACGTGGGTTCGCTCGGGGAGCTGCGCCAGGGCACGTTCGACGCGCTGCGCGGCGAGCTGCGGTTGGAGGTCGACGGCGAGGAGCTGGCCCCGGGTGTCGTCGTCTCCGACGGGCGCGGGCTACCCGAGGACATCGAGGTCGAAGGCCCTGTCTGGATCGGCCGGGACGTGCAGATCGGCTCAGGGGTGCGTCTGATGGGACCGGTTGTGCTGGGCGACGGAGCGACCGTTGGCGACGGGGCGCAACTGCGCGAGACGATCGTGTTCCCGGGGACGACTGTCGCACCGGAGTCGATCCTGATCGGCGCGATCTCCGGTCACGCGGGAATCATCGAGAGTTTGCGCTCCCACCAGCATCCGTGAGAACCACGCTAGACATCCGCCGCGCAGCGGCGTAGCATCGGCACGGAGCAGCATCTACCACAGACATATCGACCGAAGGAGCCTGTGATGCAGATCGACATCAAGGGTCGCAACGTTCCGGTCACCGCCGAGCTGCGCGCACGCCTGGAGCGCCGATCGCGCAAGATCGCTCGGCAAGTCTCCGAGCTTGCCCGCATGGAGGTCGAGATCTACGAAGAGCGAAACCCCTCGATCGCCGACAGGCAGGTCGCCGAGGCGACCCTGTACCTGAAGGGGGTGACGCTGCGCGCCCGGGACTCATCGCACGAGATGGATCATTCGCTGAAGCTGGTCGCGATCGAGCTGGCGCGCCAGGTCAAGCGTCATCGCGACAAACTCAGGCATCGCCGCGAGGCCCGCACGGCCACGATCAAGGCGGCTCTGCCCCAGGTCAACCGATCGGCGGCGCCGCCCGCATAGCATCGCTCGCGGCACCGCCCGCATGGCGATGGTGGGCCAGCTAATCTGAGGGGCGTGTCCCCATCCCTGCTAGATCGCGCGCTGAACGTCGGCGAGGCGAAGAAGTTCAAGTCCTATCAGAAGCGCGTCGCGCTGATCAACGCGTTCGAGGGCGAGCTCGAACACGACTCGGACGCAGAGCTGCGCGAGCGGATGGACGCGCTGCGCGCGCGCGCCCGCGACGGCGAGTCCCTGGACGAGCTGCTGCCCGAGTGCTTTGCGACCGTGCGCGAGACGGGCAAGCGCACGATGGGGATGCGCCACTTCGACGTGCAGATGATCGGCGGGATGGTGCTGCACGACGGGTGCATCGCCGAGATGAAGACCGGCGAGGGCAAGACGCTGACCGCGACGCTGGCGGTCGTGCTCAACTCGCTGGCGGTCCGTGATCGCGATGGGCGGGCTGGCTCTCAATCATCGCCAGAGGACACCCGGGCGGGCTCCCAATCATCCCCGGAGGACGGGCCAGGGGACACGCCGCAAGACGGGGCGCTCGAACGCAAGGGTGTGCACGTGGTCACGGTCAACGACTACCTGGCCAAGCGCGACGCGGAATGGATGAGCCCGCTGTATGAGGCGCTGGGCGTGTCGGTCGGCGTGCTGCAGAACATGCAGCCCTACGAGCAGAAGCAGGCGGCGTACGCCTGCGACGTCGTGTACGGGACGAACTCGGAGCTCGGGTTCGACTACCTGCGCGACAACATGGCCAAAGACCTCTCAGAAAAGGTCCAGCGCGGGCACGCGTACGCGATCGTGGACGAGGTCGACAACATCCTGATCGACGAGGCGCGCACGCCGCTGATCATCTCCGGGGCGCCCGAACAGGCCGCGGACCTGTACGTGAAGTTCGCGCGCCTGGCGCCGCGGATGACCGCCGGAGAGACTCCCACGGGCATGGATCCGCGGATGAAGAAGCAGTACATGGCCGACTTCGACTTCGAGATCGACGAGAAGCGGAAAACGGCGGCGGTCACCGAGCAGGGCGTCGCCAAGGCCGAGAAGTTCCTCGGCATCGACCATCTGTACCGCGCGGAGAACGGGCACCTGGTCAACCACCTGATCCAGGCGCTGCGCGCCGAGGCGCTGTACAAGCGGGAAGTGGACTACGAAGTGATCGACGGCGAGGTCAAGATCATCGACGAGTTCACCGGGCGCATCCTCGACGGGCGGCGCTGGTCGGAGGGTCTGCACCAGGCGATCGAGGCCAAGGAGGGGGTGCGCATCCAGGAGGAGAACCAGACGCTCGCGACGATCACCTACCAGAACTACTTCCGCCTGTACGACAAGCTCGCCGGTATGACCGGAACGGCGCTGACCGAGGCGACCGAGTTCATGAAGATATACGAGCTGCCGGTCGTGCAGGTGCCGACGAACATGCCGATGGTCCGGGATGACCGCAACGATCAGGTCTACAAGACCAAGGACGGCAAGTGGAACGCGGTCGTCAAAGAGATCGCCCAGCGCCACGAGGTCGCCCAGCCGGTGCTCGTGGGGACGATCTCCGTCGAGGTGTCCGAGCTGCTGTCCCAGCGGCTGAAGCAGCGTGGGATCGAGCACGCGGTGCTGAACGCCAAACCGGAGTATGCGGCGCGCGAGGCGGAGACGGTCGCCGAGGCCGGTCAGCCGGGGTCGGTGACGATCGCGACGAACATGGCCGGGCGCGGGGTGGACATCAAGCTGGGCGGCAACCCCGAGCATCTGGCACGCCAGCGGTTGGCCAAGGAGGGGATCGAGCCCGGGGCCGAAGGGTATGCGGCGCGCTTGCATGCGCTGGTGCCGGAGATCGAGCGCGACGTGGCCGCCAATCGCGAGCGGGTGATGGCCGCCGGCGGGCTGTTCATCTGCGGCACCGAGCGCCACGAGTCGCGGCGGATCGACAACCAGCTGCGCGGCCGCGCCGGCCGTCAGGGGGATCCGGGCGAGTCCCGGTTCTTTCTGTCCGCCGAGGACGATCTGGTGAGGCTGTTCGCGGGCGATCGCATCTACCGGATCCTCGACAAACTGGGCGGAATCGACGAGGAGGGCAACGAGGAACCGATCGAGGCGGGGATGCTGTCCAAGCAGATCGAGAAAGCCCAGAAGAAGGTCGAGGAGCAGAACTTCCTCCAGCGTAAAAGCGTGCTCGAGTACGACGACGTGATGAACGAGCAGCGGCGCGTGATCTACGCGTATCGCAACGAGGTGCTCGAAGGCAAGTCGATCGGCGAGGAGGCCCGCCAGGAGGTCGCGAACGTGCTGGAGCGCACGATCGAGCAGTACACGCCCGGGGACATCATGGAGGACTGGGACATGGACGGGCTGTACGTCGCGTTGGGGCAATACTTCCCCCGTGACCTGGACAATGCGGCCCTGAACCCCGAGACGGTTGACCGCGAGACCCTGATCGACAGCGTCACCGAGTTCGCGCTGGCCCGCTACGACGAGCGCGAAGCCGAGCTCGGCGAGGAGCTGATGGGGGCGCTGGAGCGGTTTCTGTTGCTGGAAATCATCGACGAACGCTGGCGCGAGCACCTGTATGACATGGACTACCTGCGCGAGGGCATCCACCTGCGCGGGTTCGCCCAGATCGATCCGCTGGTCGCATACAAGAACGAAGCGTTTGCGCTGTTCGGCGATCTGATGAACACCATATGGGCTGACTACACGCGGATGGTGTTCAACGCCCAGGTCAATATTGAGGGTGGCCCGCCCACCTCGAACGGTACCGCCAACGGCGCCGGCGGGGCTGGGGCTCCGACTCCGTTCGCGGCCTCGGGCAGCGCCACGCGCGCGGGTCGCGTGTCCTACTCGGGCGGGCGCAGCCTGGCGGGCGCCGGAGCGATCGCGGCCGCCGCAGCCGCCGCACAGGGCGGAGCACAGGCCGCTGCGGTGGGCGCCTACTCCGAGAACGGCGGCGAAGTCGAGCCGGAACTGGCGCCGGTCGTCGAGCAGCGCGTGGTCGACGAGGAGCACCAGGTCGGCCGCAACGACCCGTGCTGGTGCGGATCCGGAAAGAAGTTCAAGAAGTGCCATGGGGCGTAGGCAGGACCGTGAACGCTGATAGCGTGGGGCGATGACCACAGCCCCAGTCGAGTCCACTCCGCAGCGCCTGTCCGCGATCCGTGAGCAGTTGAAGTTGCTCGCGGATTATCTTTGACCCGGCTGGGCTGAGCGAGCGCGTAGCCGCGTTGGAAGCGGAGATGGGGGCGGCAGGGTTCTGGGATGACTCCGAGCGCGCCGCGTCCGCGTCGGCTGAGCACGCGCGCGCGGCCAGGCGGCTGGAAATGTTCAATGCCCTGAAGGCGGATGTCGAGGATCTCGACGGTCTCGCGGAGATGGCTGCCGAAGACGCAGCGCTGCAGGAGGAGGTCGACGAGCAGATCGCCTCGGTCGAGCAGCGGCTGGCCGAGCTCGAGGAGCAGCGGCTGTTCGCCGGACGGTACGACTCAGGCGATGCGCTCGTGAGCGTGAACGCGGGCGCGGGGGGAACGGATGCTCAGGACTGGGCGGAGATGGTGCTGCGGATGGAGATGCGCTGGGCCGAGCGGCGCGGGTTCGAGGTCGAGTTGCTGGAGGCGAGCGCGGGCGAGGAAGCGGGAATCAAGTCGGCCACGTTCCGCGCCTCAGGTGAGAATGCGTACGGGCTGTTCGGAGCCGAGCGCGGCGTGCACCGGCTGGTCAGGCTGAGTCCGTTCGACTCGGCGCACCGCCGCCAGACGAGTTTCGCCGGCGTGGAGGTCGCGCCGGTCGTCAAGGACACGGGCGAGATCGAGATCAACGAGGACGACCTGCAGGTCGATACGTATCGGGCGAGCGGCGCGGGCGGGCAGCACGTGAACAAGACCGATTCGGCCGTGCGGATCACGCACCGGCCGACGGGGATCGTCGTGCAGTGCCAGAACGAGCGCTCGCAGTCCTCGAACCGAGCGACCGCGATGGCGATGCTGCGCGCGAAGCTGCTCGAGCGCAAGGAGCGCGAACGCCAGGAGGAGATCGCGCGCGAGAAGGGCGAGGCGCAGGACGTGAACTTCGGCTCGCAAATTCGTTCGTACGTGCTGCACCCGTACACGATGGTCAAGGACCACCGGACCGACTACGAGATGGGCGACGTGCAACGTGTCTTGGATGGGGATCTGGATGAATTCGTCCGGGCCTACCTACTCTCGAATGCATCGTTGGGCGATTAAAAATGATTGATAAAAATGATTTTTAGTCCCGATCTGGCGGTGCTCGTGGATTGGGCGCTGGCGGAGGACGTGGGCACGGGCGACGTGACGACCGACGCGACCGTCTCACCCGAGGCGCACGCGCGGGTGGGGATCGTACAGAAGGAGCCGGGGACGATCTACGGGTTGGATGCGGCCGAGGCGGTCTTTACGCAGCTCGACCCCGATGCGCGCTGCGAGCGTCTGGTTGAGGAGGGCGTGTGGCGCGAGGGGGGTCCGGTGCTGAGGGTCGAGGGGAGCGCCCGCGCCCTGCTGACGGGGGAGCGCACGGCGCTGAACTTCCTCGCGCACCTGTCGGGCGTGGCGACGATCTCCGCGCGCGCCGCGCGCGTGGTGCAGGGGACCGGCGCACGGGTGCTCGACACACGCAAGACGACGCCGGGGATGCGGACGCTGGAGAAGGCGGCGGTCGCGGCCGGGGGGGCGAGCAATCACAGAGCGGGGCTGTATGACGCGATCCTCATCAAGGAGAACCACATCGCCGCCGCCGGTAGCATCGCCCAGGCGATCGCGCGTGTGCGCGCGGCGGCGCCGGAGTTGGCGGGCACATTGGAGGTCGAGGTGCGTAATGCGCAGGAGATCGACGAGGCGCTCGCCGCCGAAGCGCCGAGGCTGCTGCTGGACAACATGGACGATGCGCAGCTGCGTGCCGCGGTCGCCCAGGTGGCGGGCCGCGCGGAGCTCGAGGCGAGTGGAGGGGTGACGTTGGAGACGCTCAGAGCGTGTGCGGAGACCGGGGTAGAATGGGTGTCGATGGGCGCTCTGACCCATTCGGCGCCCGCACTCGATCTGTCCCTGCTCTTGGAGGTGTTGCCGTGAATCCGCTTCCGATGGCACCGACCCTGCCGACCCAGCCGTCCCGGCCGTGTGCCCTCCCCGAGCAGGCACCTCTCGCGCAGCTGTCGCCCGCGGAGATCGAGGCCCTCTCCGAAGAGGTGCGCGCGCTCGCGGCTGAGCGCGGCGCGGTGATCCTCGCGCACAACTACCAGGTGCCCGAGATCCAGGACGTGGCCGACTACGTGGGGGACTCGCTCGGGTTGTCCCGCCGCGCCGCCGCCGGGGAGGCCGAGGTGATCGCGTTCTGTGGCGTGCACTTCATGGCCGAGACCGCTTCGATCCTGTGTCCTGAGAAGACCGTCCTCATCCCCGACCTCGACGCCGGTTGCTCGCTGGCAGCGTCGATCGACGCCGAGCAGCTGAAGGCCTGGCGCGCGGAATACCCGGACGGGGTGGTGGTCATGTACGTGAACACGACCGCGGAGGTCAAGGCGCTGACCGACTACTGCTGCACGTCGGCCAATGCCGTGGACGTGGTGAGGCACATCTACGAGACACACGGCGAGGACACCGAGATCCTGTTTGGTCCGGACATGTGGCTGGGCGCGTTCGTCGAGAAGGAGATTTGGTCCCCACCCACCCGGTCCCCACCCACCCGGTTCCCACCCACCCGGCGGATGCACGTGTGGGACGGCGAGTGTCACGTGCACGCGGGGATAAGACCGTCGGACATCGAAAAGACACGCGCCGAGCATCCCGGCGCGGAGTTCCTGATTCATCCGGAGTGCGGGTGCTCGACCAGCGTGATGGAGTACGTCGCGGCCGGGGATATCTCCGGCGAGGGCGTGCACATGCTGTCGACCGGCGGGATGCTCAAGTACGCTGAGGAGCTGGAGCGCCTCGCTGGCGGGCGCGAGGCGATCGTGGCGACCGAGACGGGAATGCTGTATCCGCTGCGGATGGCGGCGCCGGACGTTGAGTTCATCCCCGCAAACCCAAAGGCGTCGTGCGTGTACATGAAGATGATCACGCTGGTCAAGCTCAGGGACGCACTGCGGGACATGAAGTACGAGGTGCGCGTGCCGCCGGAGATCGCCGAGCGGGCGCGGGTGCCGATTGATCGGATGGTCGCGCTGGGGTAAGGCCCGTTACGCCGGGCGCGTGTGGAGCGGTCGAGGTTGAGGCTCGAGCAGTTCGCGTTGCTGTTTCGTTGAGGAGGAGGGGGTAGAGGTCGATTTTTTTAGTTGGTGCTACATACGTATCGCGTATATGCAATAGAGCACCCCGCAAATGTTTACCTATGCATATACGCAAATACCATAGTACACAAAATTCAAAAAGACAATACCCATACCCCCGCGCAGTCCCGTCCAGTCTCGCCCCGTCCCCTCCCAGCCCAGTCCAGTCCAGTCCAGTCCCCTATACCGTCAGAATTCGTCAACCGAGTGCGGTCCTACACACGCCACGGCGAGACGGTCCGCGACACCAGCCGCGACCGTGCGGACCTCGTCGAACGTGACGTCGTCCAGCGAGGCGATCGCCAAGTCGGGGTCGATGTCCTCGTCGAAGACGATTGAGCGGCCGGCGGCATAGCGCGCGACAGCACCCGTGTTCTCAAACGCAAGGACGAGTCGCCCCGCGGCATAGGCCCGCGCGCGGGAAACCTCCTCCTCGGTCGGGCCGTCGAGGCGCAGCTCGTTCAACGATCTCACGCATGCGCGTGTAGGCCTCGATGCAGTGCGACGACTCCAAACCTGAGCCCAGCTGCAGGACGGGCACGTCAGCGAAGGCGTGGTCGAGCGCGTAGACCGAGTAGCAGAGGCCACGGCGCTCACGGATCTCGTCGAACAGGCGCGAGCCCATCGAGCCGCCAAGTAAAGTCGCGTAGATCGACAGGGCGGCCCGGGCGCGCAGGTCGGAGACCTCGATGTCGGGGCGGTAGATCATGCGCAGGTGCGACTGGTTGGTGTCGCGCTGCTCGACGAGCGTTTGCGGGGCGAACTCGGGCGCGGGCACGTAAGGCTCGGGCTCGGGCAGCGAGGGGAAGCGACCAAAGCGCTCGATCAGAGTCGATTCGTCGGGAAGGCTGTCGATGTTGCCCGCCAGAAACGCCCCGCCACGGGCGCCCGACCAGCGGCGAGCGCGAAACGCGACGATCTCCTCGCGCGTGAACGTGCGCAGGTGCTCCTCCGGTCCCAGGACTGTGCGCCCGAGCGGGTGATCGCCGAACGCGGCGCGGTCGATTAGGTACTCGGCGACCGTCGAGGGCTGATCGTAGGCGCGCGCGATCTCCTGGATCACGACGCCCCGCTCGCGGTCGAGCTCATCGGCGTCCAGGCGCGGGCGCCCGACGAAGTCCGAGAGCAGGTCGATCGCCTCCGGCGCCGACTCGGCGCGGACGGTGATGTGGAAGGCGACGAGGTCGTGGCTCGTGTAGGCGTTCAATACGCCCCCGAGTCGCTCGGCGGTCTCGTTGACGGCGCGGTAGCTGTCGTAGAGCTCGCCGCCCTTGAACACGAGGTGCTCGAGGAAGTGGGCCATGCCGTTCTCCTCCGGGCGCTCGGTGCGGGCGCCGGCGTCGAAGGCGACGAGAACGGTGAGGGCGCGGGTGCCGGGGATCGCGATGCTGTGGACGGGGAGTCCGTTCGCGGGGACGGTGATGGTGTCGATCGTGGCCATCGGTGAGGCCACCTTATCCGACCGTCTCAGAGGTTCTACCGCTCGACTAGGCTTGCCGGGTGTCCTCGCCCAAGCGCCTGACGTATGTGCTGTTGGTGATGCTGCCGATCCTGCTGGTCCTTGGTGTCTGGTGGGGCGGTCATCCCGAAGACCTGCCGTCGTGGGCGCAGTCCGGGCTCGAGGCGCATGGCGAAACAAGGGTGGTGGACGAAGCGATCGAACGGATCGCGGACGACTACTACCGCCCGGTACCGACCAGCTCACTGACAAACGCCTCAGTCGCAGGCGCGGTCGCGAACCTGCACGATCGCTTCTCGCACTACCTGAGCCCGCAGGAATTCCACGAATTCGACTCACCCCCGAGCTTTACGGGCATCGGCGTCGAGGTGGCGCCGGAAAAGCGGGGGTTGACGATCGAGCGGGTGTTCAACGGCTCGCCGGCCGCGCGCGCGGGTCTGAAGTCCGGCGAAACGATCGTCGGGGTGGGGGGACGCAAGCTCGAAGGGCTGTTCCCGGACGAGGCCACCGGGATGATCAAGGGGGCGCCAGGGACCGATGTGCAATTGCAGATCGAAGGTCCGCCCATGCCCACCAGTGGGCATGCCACACCTCACGGACACGCCTCATCCCGCGGACACGCCACACCCCGCGGGCAGGCCACACCCAGTGGACACAACACGAGTCGCGGCCAAGTACGCAATCTGACGATCACCAGGGCGACGATCTCAGAGCCGGTCGTCGCCTCGACCACCGAGACCGTGCACGGGATCAAGCTGGGGGTCGTCGCGCTCGCCTCGTTCAGCCCCGGCTCGCACGGGGAAGTCAGGGAAGCGGTCGAAAAGGTGCTGCACGAAGGCGCGCGCGGGATCGTGTTCGACCTGCGCGACAACGGCGGCGGGCTGGTCGCCGAAGCGCAGTTGATCGCGAGCGTGTTCATTCCGCACGGCGTGATCGTGACCACCCGCGGGCGCGTGCAGCCGACGCAGACGCTGTATGCGGTCGGGGGCGCGATCAGCCCTCAGATCCCGATGGTCGTGCTGGTCAACTCGAACACCGCCTCGTCCTCGGAGATCGTGACGGCCGCGCTGCAGGACCATCACCGCGCGACGGTCGTGGGGACGCATACGTTCGGCAAGGGTGTGTTCCAGGAGGAGATGCCGCTGTCAAACGGCGGCGCGCTGGACATCACGGTCGGCGAGTACTACACCCCCGACGGGCGCAATCTCGGCGGCGGCGGGATCAAGCAGGGGGCCGGGGTGGAGCCCGAAGTGAAGGTCGCTCACGGTGTGGATACCCCGTATGGACTGGCGGTCGCGCTCAATACATTGGCAGCGAAAGCGAAGTGAGGACGACAGTTGTAGCGGTGGTGCAGAAGCGGGGAAGGTTTTGGGCGGCGGAGCCGTATTACCCGGCGCTGCGCTCCGAACGGGCACCGCGCCAGGATGGCGTGGTCGGGCGGCGGTCACGCGGGGATCGCCGGATCGTGCTCGCGTCCAACCGGGTGTACGGTCCTCAGGGAGGCACGGTGGCCGCGGGCGAGCTCGTGCTCGTGCAGCTGGGGGGTGGCCGTGGGGGCGATGGCAGGGCACGGGTGGTGCGTGCGATCGGGCGCCCGGACGTGGCGCGAGACGCGATCGAGGCGCTGATGCTCGATCGTGGTCTTGCACGCGAGCTTGCGCCGGATGTGATCGAGGCGGCCGAGCAGGCGCGTGAGCAGGCCGGCAGGACGGTGGCCCGAGAAGTCGCCGATGGACGCAGACGGGATCTGCGCGAGCTGGCGACGCTGACGATCGACCCGGCGAGCGCCCAGGATTACGACGATGCGATCTCCGCGGAACGGTTGGAGGACGGGGATGGGGGCGCAGACGTGCGCGTCTGGGTGCATATCGCCGACGTGGCGACGTACGTGTCCGAGGGGTCGGTCATCGACGAGGAGGCGCAAAGGCGCGGAACGAGCGTGTATGTGCCGGGCGCGGTCGAGCCGATGCTGCCGCAGGCGCTGTCTAACGATGCGTGCTCGCTCGTGCCGGGGGCGGATCGGGCGGCGGTGACGGTGGAGATGGACCTGCGTGGGGCACAGATCGTGCGCAGCAAGTTCTATCGCTCGCTGATCAAGTCCGACGCGCGGTTGGAGTACGAGCGCGTGGACCGCATATTTGCCGGCGCAGAGCGTGCCGAGGACCCGTGGGCCAAGCCGCTTGCGGCCGCACGGGCGGTGAGCGCGGAGCTGGGCCGGGCGCGAGAGCGGGCCGGCGGGCTGGTGCTCGACTCCGAGGAGCCCGAAGTTGTGTTCGATGACGAGGGGAACGTGCGCGAGATCGTGACGCGCACGCAGACCGAGTCGCACCGGCTGATCGAGCACCTGATGATCGCCGCCAACGAAGCGGTCGCAAGGCATCTGTCCGAGCACAAGACGCCGTGCCTGTATCGGGTGCACGAGCGCCCCGAGCCGGCGCGGGTGGCGCGATTGGTCGAGCAGCTCGCAACGCTGGGTGTGCCGACGCCGGCCGTGCCCGACTCGATGAGTCCGTCGCAGGCGGCGGATCTGATGGGGGAGGTGAGTCGGCGGGTGGAGCGGTACGTGCAGGCGGCGCCGCGGCGAAGGGGGGAGGCGAAGGATGCCAAGGACGCGAAGGTCGGGCCGTGGGGCGGGCGGATCGCGCTGACTTCGCTCGTGCTGCGGTCGCTGCAGCAGGCGTACTACTCGCCCAAGAACCTCGGCCACGCCGGGCTGCACTCGGGTTGCTACTGCCACTTCACCTCGCCGATCAGGCGCTATCCCGACCTCGTGTGCCATCGCGCGCTCGTATCGACGCTGGGCGGTGAGGAGCGTGCACATCGCGCCGGCGAGCTGGGCGGGCTGGGGGAGTGGGCCTCAGAACGCGAGCGCGAGGCGATGAAGATCGAGCGCGACGCGGATGACGTCGCGCAGTGCTATGCGCTGGAGCAGGCGCTGTACGAGGGCGGCTGGGAGCAGACGTTCACCGGAGAGGTCACGGGGTTGATCTCCGCGGGTGCGTTTGTCGCGTTCGGCGATCCGGGCGCGGGCGCAGGCGACGATGCCGGCGATGATGGGCCGCGCGAACCCACATACGAGGGGATGCTGCCGGTGAGACGGATGCGTGTGCAGGACGGGCGCGACTGGTGGGAGCTGAACGAGCTGGGAACGATCCTGCGTGGCGAGCGTTCGGGGATGACGCTGCGGCTGGGCGATCCGATCGAGGTGCGGGTCGCGCGCGTGGACACGGTTCGCGGGCGGGTGGACCTCGTCCCGGCCGGTTAGGCTCGGACAATGGCCAAAACCAAGAAAGGCAAGCGCAAGATCGGCGCGGGGGACGTCGCGTCCAACCGGTACGCCTCGTACCGGTACGAGCTGATCGAGCGGATCGAGTGCGGGATCGTGCTGGAGGGCACCGAGGTCAAGGCGCTGCGCGAGTCTGGGGCGCAGCTAAAGGACGGGTATGCCGCGATTACGGGCGGCGAGCTGTGGCTGCACTCCGTGCACATCCCCCCGTACGGGCCGGCCTCGCGCGAAAACCACGAGCCCGAGCGCCCACGCAAGCTGCTGGTGCACCGGCGCGAGCTGGACCGGCTGGCCGCGAAAGTGTCCGAGCGCGGCTGGACGCTGGTGCCGACCAGGATCTACTTCGCGGGCTCGCACGCGAAGGTCGAGATTGCGCTCGCGCGCGGCAAGGACCTGTACGACAAACGCAACACGATCCGTGACAGGGAGTCCAAGCGCGACATGGAACGGGCTGTGCGCGAAGCCCGGCGGTAGGTCAGATCGATCCGAAGCTGTGTCCGCCCGAGGTGAGGATGTGCGTCTCGGACATCCCGAACACGAGCAACGCGATCAACCCGATGTAGACCGCGCCGACGATCATGCGGTGGCGGGGAGCGACGCGGTAGTAGGCGGCCTGCTCCAGCGAGCGCGTGCGGCGCTGCTGCCAGCGATGCCATGACTGGT
Organism: uncultured Solirubrobacterales bacterium; assembly: GCA_963810645.1. GTDB lineage: Bacteria > Actinomycetota > Thermoleophilia > Solirubrobacterales > Solirubrobacteraceae > Palsa-744. The sequence goes on from CAWEOK010000001.1 coordinate 42,230, forward strand.
AGCCGGCGAAGATGACGATTATCAGCAAGATCGGGTTGCCCGGCTCGAGAATCGCCAGGGCGACCAGGGCGCCGAAGCCGAGGAACCACATCCACGGGGCCATCGCGGCCATCGCACGACCGCCGTCGAGGGGCACGACGGGCAGCAGGTTGAACAGGTTGATGAAGAAGCCGAAGTAGGCGAGCGCGATCAACAGCGAGCTGCCGGTGAGCTCGCCGATCCCGGCCACGATCGCCGCGGCGATGCTGCCGAGGATTGGTCCCGCCAGGCCGACGCGCGCCTCCGCGAGCGCGTTGTCGCCGAGCGAGCGCGAGAAGATCATCGCGCCCAGGAACGGCACGAACATCGGCGCGCTCGCCTTGATTCCCTCGCGGCGCAGCTGGAACACGTGGCCCATCTCGTGCAGGAACAGCAGCACGACGAACCCGGCGGCGAACTCCCAGCCGAAGAAGATGCTGTACGCGGCGACCGACACCAGCGCGGTGCCCGCGGTCACGAACAGCTTGGCCTTGGGCAGCAGCAGGACGAGGCCTTTGATCGCCACCCAGAACTTCGCGATCGCCGCTCCGACCGCCGCCAGTATGCTGCCGATCCGCTTGCGCAACGACTGCGTGCGCGAGCGGCGTTGGGTGCCGAACGGGTCCTCACCGGCGGCGGGCGCTGGGGCACGCACGGGCACGGCGGGCACGGGCTGGATCGCGACCGGGCGGGCGTGCGAGGGGTAGGACTGAGCGCCCGTCACGGGCGGTGTCGGAAGCGAGAGATCGCCGCTATCCATGCCTCCATTGTGGCAGCACGGGTAAGCGCTGCCTAACGAATCTCGTTTTTTTCGCAACGTGCGGGATCAATCGCGCGTTGGGGTTGCAATCGCCTGGGGGGCGAGCTAAGTTGAATCCAGACGCGGAACCGAGCCGCAAAGAGCGAGGCCACCGAGGTGTGAGGCCGCGCCACCTGAACCGAAAGGTCCTAGGACCGGACGGGAAAGGTTCCTCAAGCGGCCCGGGACCGCGTCGATTTGCGTTCTGAGCCCGGCCCGGTCCTGCCCGGTCCTGAGCGTGACATGCATCATCCCGAGCGGGACGCGCGTCGCCACTTTTTGGGACGCAGCATTGCTTTTGTCCCGATCAGTACGTTTGGTAGGAAATTGCGGGCCAACATGCTACATTAGTCCCGATCGGGACAATGTCTACAGTCATACATGTCGCCACACCAGCAGAGCTTGGGACTGAGCTGCGTGCCGCGCGACGGGCGCGCGGGCTCCGCTTGGAGGATGTCGCGCTCGGCGCCGGTGTCGGCACACGCTTCGTCAGCGAGCTCGAGCGGGGCAAGCCAACAGTGCGCCTGGCCGAGACCATGCGCGTCGCGGCGTCGCTTGGCTTGCGTCTGATCGTCGAGGACCCGAATGAGCGTCCGGACGCTTGACGTCTGGTGCGCCGACGAGCACGCCGGGGTGCTGACCGACGGCGCCCAGGGTCTCGAGCTCGCCTACACCGACGCCTGGCATGCCGGCGGGCATCCGCCGCTCTCCCAGTCGCTGTCGCTGGATGGCTCCTACGACCGTGTTGCGGTGGAGGCATTCTTTGGCGGTCTGCTCCCCGAGGGCGCTCCGCGTGAGCAGCTGGCTCGTAATCTCGGCGTGAGCGCAGGCAACGACTTCGAGCTGCTCGCGGCGCTTGGTGGAGATACGGCCGGCGCAATCAGTCTGCTCGCTCCGGGCACTGTGCCCGAACCGATCGGCGAAGACGTCGAGTGGCTCGCCGATCGTGATTTGGTGGAGTTGCTCGACGAACTGCCGAGTAGACCGATGCACGCCGATCAGGACGGCGAGTACCGCCTGTCACTCGCGGGTGCGCAGGACAAGCTGCCGGTCGTCGTAGGGGACGACGGCCGGATCGGGCTCACGCGTGGTCGTACACCGTCCACCCACATCCTCAAGACCCCGATTGTCCATCTCGACGGCACGGTGGCCAACGAGGCGCTGTGCCCCGCCATCGGCAGGCTGCTGGGCATCGAGACGGTGACCGCCGTGCCTCGTCGGGTGGCAGACCACGAGCTCCTGCTCATCGAGCGCTATGACCGGAGACACACAGATACCGGCGTGCGGCGCCTGCACCAGGAGGACTTCTGTCAGGCGCTCGGTGTTCCCGTCTGGCGCAAGTATCAGGCCGAGGGTGGCCCGGGTCTGAGCGACTGCTTCTCGCTGCTGCGCCGTGCCGTCGCCGTTCCTGCCCGCGACGCGGTCAACCTGCTGGACACGGTGATGCTCAGCTTCCTCGTCGGCAATAACGACGCGCACGCCAAGAACTACTCGCTGCTGTATCTACCCGACATGTCCCGTCCGGTGCTCAGCCCGGCATATGACATCCTCAGCACCGTCGCGTACCGCAAGACGCGCCCGATGTCCCGCAAGATGGCGATGAGCATCGGCGGCGAGTATCGCCCCGAATACGTCCGGTCCCGCCACCTGGATCGGCTCATCGACGGCGCCGGCCTGGGCGCGGCGGCGGTGCGGCGGAGGTTGCGTGGGTTCGCCGCAGAAGCCCCGGCGGCCGCGCGCCAAGCGCGGAAGGATCTGGCGGCCGACGGCTGGGATGCTCCGGTACTCGCTCGCGTCATCGAGACCGTCGAACAGCGCGCGGCGTGGCTTATGGAGATCGCGGTTCCTCCTCCTCCTCCTCCTCCTCCTCCTCCTCGCCACCGCAGGTCCGCGGCAACTGACGAGTGAGTACGTCGGCTAAACTGAGCGAGCAGTACATCCCGGGGACGACAGGCTTCGACGTGGTCGGCTCGTGAGGATGGTGGCGAGTCGAGGTCCCGGGCGGCCTCGTAAAACACCCGGGAAAACCATAAGTGCGGACTCTCACGAGTACGCCCTCGCTGCCTAGCAAACACTAGGTGAGTGAGGTCTCGGGCCCCGCTTGCCTGCGGCGGGGAAGGCCGGGATCAGAAAGCGGGCTCACCCGGTGCGGTCCGCCTTTGCCAAGCCAGGGAAATCTAAGAAGGCTGGTCCCCGACAACCCCGCCGGCGAGGCGAGTCGAGGATGAGATCAGAGCGCCGGCTACGCTCGTAGAAGCCATTCCCACGCGATCACGGACGCGGGTTCGATTCCCGCCGTCTCCATAGACAACTGTCGGCGATAGGCCAGCGTCGATCAGGCGCTTGCGCCACGCGGTCCACTCGAGCCGTCTGCTTACGCAGTCCATTGCACGGGTCCCTTGACAGAAACTCTCAGTCGATCCACTATTCAACTAGATAGTTGCTAAACTCTCTGGATGAATAGAGATGGAGACCGACCATGACCAGCTCAGCGCCACATTTGCGGCCCTCGCCGACCCGACGCGGCGCGCGATCCTCGCGCGGCTCGCAGAGGGCGGCGAGGTCACGGTGAACGAGCTGGCGCAGCCGTTCCCGCTCAGCGTGCAGGCCGTCTCCAAGCATCTGAAGGTGCTCGAGCGGGCTGGGCTGATCACGCGCGGGCGGGCGGCACAACGGCGTCCGTCGCGGCTGCAGGGCGCGCCGCTGCGCGACGTGGACGACTGGCTGGAGCGGTACCGCGAGATCTGGGAGGGCCGCTTGGATCGCCTCGAGCGGCACCTCGAGGACATACAAGGAAAGGCAGGCAGAGATGAGTGAGCAGTTCGAGATGGCCGAGCGCACGATCGTGATCGAGCGCGAGCTCGACGCGCCGCGCGAGCTGGTGTGGCGGGTATGGACCGATCCCGACGAGGTGGCCAAGTGGTGGGGGCCGGAGCACTTCACGACGCCTCGCGAGAAAATCGAGTTCGACCTGCGCACGGGCGGGGTCTGCCGGATGACGATGGTCGGGCCCGACGGGGTCGAGTATGCAAACGACGGTCACTTCGGGGTCGTCGAGCCGCCTGCGCGGCTGTCGTTCGCGCAGGAGACCACCGACAACCCGATGATCGAGTCGGGCGAGACCACGGTCGAGTTCATCGACCTCGGCGAGGACCGTACGAAGCTCGTGATCACATCCCGCATGATCTGCGCCGAGCAGCTCATCCCCATGGCCCAGGCCGGTTGGAGCAGTCAGCTCGACAAGCTCGAGACGCTGCTCGCGGGCTGAGTGGGCGGCGGGGAGGCCTACTCGTTGAGGCCGACCACTTTCAGCAGTGCGATCCAGTCGTCCTGGCCGCGCATGAATTCAAGTTCATCGAACCTGGTCGCGACTTGTTTGACCCGGTTGAGCAGGGGCTTCTCCGCCGGTTACACGTCGATGGGGACGATCTGCGGCGGGCGGGCGGGCGGTGTCGACCGCTAAATGGTGCTAATTCGACAGAAGTGATGCTAGTCGACGGGCCTTTTAGCATCATTATGCAATCATTAGCACCATGCGGAGCTTCGTTGACCTCGACAGAACCTTTGGCAGCCAACCCCGCGAGCTCGGCGCCGAGCTCGCCAGGATCGACATCGGGAAGGGCCAGGAACGCCTGTTCGCCGACCAGGTGCCTCAGCTGCTGCGGGTACTCTCTGAGAACGCCCGCATCGCCTCGATCACGGCCTCGAACGCGATCGAGAACGTCACCGTCGCCAAGGATCGGGCCGAGCGGATCGCGGAGGGCAGCCCTCGTTTCCGCAACCGCAACGAGAAGGAGTTCGCCGGCTACCGAGACGCGATCGACTCGATCATGCGCCTGGAGCAATACGAGCCGCTCACCGTGCCCTTCCTCCTCCACCTCCACCGCCTGCTCTTCAAACACTCAGACGGCCGCGGAGGACACCTGAAGAGCGATCAGAACCTGATTGTCTCCTACGAGACTGGGCGTCGCGAGATCGTCTTTGAGCCACCAGACGAGCACGACACGCCAATGCTTCTCACTGAGCTGCTCGACCGCTACAACGAGGCCAAGCAGGAGGGCCGAACCCACCCGATTGTGCTCATCGGCGCGCTGATCGTGGACCTCCTTGCGATCCATCCGGTGGCCGACGGCAACGGGCGCCTTGCCAGACTGCTCACCACCTATGAGCTGCTGGCCGCCGGCTACGGCGTCGCCCGGTATGTGAGCGTCGAGCAGCGCATCTTCGAGGCGAAGAACGCCTACTACCAGAGCCTCTACGAATCTCAGCGCGGATGGCACACCGCTGAGCACACGATCTGGCCATGGACCACGTTCCTGATCCAGATCCTCGACGGCGCCTACCAAGATTTCGAGCAGCGCGTCGCCGCCGCTCCTACCGACACCGGCTCAAAGCAGGACCGTGTGCGCGAGCACATCCTGCGTCACGCACCCGCCGAATTCCGCACACGTGACATCCAACGGGCACTCCCAGATGTAAGCCCCGCGACAGTCCGGCTGGTGCTCAACGAGCTCCGCGATGCCGGCGAGATCGCTTCCACCGGAAAGGGCTCCGGCGCACGCTGGCACCAAAAGGGACGCTAGACCCGGCCCTACGCACCCCAGCTTCGCCTCGTCAGTCGCCTTGACGCGCGTCCGCCGCGGCGCGGCATCCGCGCGGTCTCCCGATCGTCGCTGTGCTCGCCTTACATCTGCGTGCCTACGCCAAGCTCAACGGCTGTGCCCGCACGATCATGGGGTTTGCGCAACGTACGGCCCTCTCCATCATCTTTACGAAGGTCGAACCGGCCCAGTCCCCCAAGGGGAGCTGGCCCGGAAGGACTCCAGATCGGCGTCACGCTACTGGCGGAGCAGGGCCCGAGCGTGCGGAGCTCAATAGAGGGAGCTCGAGGCTCCATGCTTGTCGGTCTGAGCATTCGGAGCGTCGCTCAGGGTCCGAGGAGTGCGAGCGGAATGGTCGCGACGCCGTCGGATCTACGCGACCAGGCGCGACGACGCGGTAGTTGTCTGCAGGTCTGTGCTCCCTCAGCGAGCAGCTCATCCCGTGTCCCGTGTAATCCGGCGGTCTAACCCCGGGCGAACCGTATGAGGTCGGCGTAGTCGTCGGTGTCGACAGCCTTGATCAGCGCTGCTATGTACGTGGCTCGACCCGACCCCGCGACATCGAGGTTGGCGCCGCCCCAGGCGAATGGCTCAGCTCCGATGGAGGTCAGGTACAGGTCGGCCATCATCCGGGTGCAGCGGCCGTTCCCGTTCCGAAACGGATGGATGCTGACCAAGCGGCAGTGGATCCGGGCCGCCAGGTCGTCTGCTTCGAACACTCCCTGAGCGTGCCAGAACTTGGCGTCGTCGAGCGCCAGCCGAGACCGAGCCGCGATCAAGTATGGCTCTACCCCAATGTTGGTGATGCGCCACCGTTGCGTTCCCGCCCATGTCCATACGTCGCCGAACATACGGCGGTGGAGCGTCAGCATGAATCCGTAGTCGAGGATGCCCTCGGCTCCGAGCGTACGCGCCTGCCGCCTGGCCCACGGAAGCGCAGTCGTGATGTTCTCGAACTCGACCTGGTTGAGGTCGGCGCGGGTGGCCACGAAGTCCTGGATCAGACCCTCCAGATCCTCCTCCTCGAGCGGTGTGGCCCCGGAGGGTTCTGGGCCTATGGTCCGCATGTGCAAGCGCGGAGTGGGCGGCTCGTCAGGCGGCTCCTCAGGCGGGACGGCGGTCACTGCTGGTGTGGCGACCGGCTCCGTGCCGCACGCCAGGGGTTGCCGCTGGTCACGAGTTGATCTGCGTAGCGCTCGACGGCCTCGCTCTGCTGGTCTGCGTCGATGTCCTGAGCCTCCAGGGCCATGGTACGGGCGGCATACCCGAGGAGCTGTGCCGCTGCCGTTCGAGCCTGGGTCCTAACGGTCCGCTCCAGCGTGGAGTTCGGCACAAGGGCATAGACGAGGGCGCAGTCGAGGGCGCTCGCCACCTCGGCCAGCTTGCCGGTGGTGATTCCGCCGTGGAGCTCGGCGTGCTCCAGTTTGTTGACCGCGGCGCTGGACACTCCGAGGCGCTCGGCCAGCACGGCCTGGCTCATCCCCAGCGCCCCTCGGATTGCACGTATCCAGCCGGAGCGGGGGCGTGCTTCTATAGGCCCGAGTCGGGCGGCGCTGAACTTGCGATCCAACTCACGTCTGGCTTGGGCGGCTCTCTCAGCGCGTTGCATACCTATAGGTTAGCATGTTCCTTGATAAACATAACCTATAGGTTCAATAAAATCAGAAGATCACCAACCTATAGGTTGTCGCAGAACACGGACATGATGCGGTCTGCCCGCCCCGCTACGGTGCGGACGTGTCCTCAGAAAAGATCGAGCAGTCCGGCAGGCGAACACCCGCCACCGAGCACGTGGCATTCCTGCGCGCCGTCAACGTGGGTGGGCGCAACCGCGTCGCGATGGCGCATCTGCGCGAGCTGCTGAGCGGACTTGGGTACGGAGCGGTGCGGACGCACCTGCAGAGCGGCAACGCGGTGTTCACGGTGGCGGTCGGGACGCCGCCAGAGGAAGTGGCGCTCCAGATAGAAGGCGCGCTCGAGGCGCAACTGGGGCTGGCGGCGCGGGTGCTCGTGCGTACGCGGGCTGAGCTGGAGCGGGTCGTCGCGGAGAACCCGCTGCTGGACGTGGCGAGCGATCACGCTCGCATGCTGGTCGTGTTCTTGGACGGCGCGCCCGACCACGAGGTCATGAGCGAGCTGGCGCCGGCCGACTTCGAGCCCGACGTGTTCGCGCTCGGCGAGCGTGAGATCTACGCCTGGTACCCGGACGGTGTGGGCGAGACGAGGTTGAGCAACGCGTTCTGGGAGCGGCGGTTGGGGCTGGCCGCGACGGGACGCAACTGGAACACCGTTACGCGCCTGCTGGAGATGATGGGGGAGTAGCCTCCTACCCGGGCACGACCTCGATCCAATCGAACCGCCCGCCACACAATGACTGCCACTGGGCGGGTGGGATGACGCTCAGCGAATCCGTGTCCGGAGCGTCGGCGGGCGTCAGGAACACCTCGTGCAGGATCGCCCAGCCGCCGCTGCCCGGAGCGAGGATCGAGTTGCCGCGCGCGATCGTCAACCGGTGGCGCCCGGCCGAGAGCGTCACGCGCAGCGGCGCCGTCGTGTCGGGATTGTGCGGGTTGCCGTCGATCTCGCCTGCGAGCGAAGCGACCGCATGTCCATCCACGCTCACACTGAACGCCGGCATGAACTGACCCTTCAGCCATATGTCCCACGCACCGGCATACGGCAGCGTGAATGTGGTGGTCATCTGACCCGCGCCCGTCATTTCCAGGCCGGGATGGGTGTACGTCCAGGTCGAGGTGTGCTGAGAGTCGGTCACGTCAACCATCACCGTCTCCGGTGGGACCGCAGCGACGAGTCGACCCCTGTGGGCGGCGGCGATCTGCGTCAGGTGTTGGACGCTGGAGCACTGGACCGGCCGCGTGTTCGACAGGCCGAGGTGGGCGATTGCCACAGGGGCGCCGGGGCGGCGAGCCCAAACCTGGTAGTAGTCGCCTTGCCACACCGGTCGGTAGGCGGACGGCGGCTCGCTGACGGTCGGATCGCGGCGCGTGACGATCAGCGGATATGCGCGCAGCGCCGCCGGCGGGACGTGATCCAAGTCGACCGGATATCCGTGGCCCTTCATCGTCCGCAGTCCGACCGGCGGGTACATGAAGTCCAGGCCGCCGACGTCCATGTCGCGCAGCTCATACAGCGTGTATTCGTCGAAGTCGGTCACGAGCGTCGGCCCGCGTCCGGCGAACCGCCGGTTGATCGCTTCCAGTTCGTCATACCGCGCGGTCGGCGCCAGGTTGGAGGCGTGATACTGCAGTGCGTCGGACACTCCGATTCCACCAGCGAGCACGAGCGCCGGCAGCACGATCGCCAGCGGCAGCGCCCAGCGGTAGCGCAAGCGCCGCGCCGAGACACGCAGCCCGGCGATCCCACCCCACGCCAGCAGCACGAGCACCGGTGAGCTGAGCATGAACGTCTTGGCGTTCACCCACGCCGTTGTAGACGCGGTCAGTGCGATCCCCGCCACGACGATCAGTGCGATCCAGCCGGCCAGGGCGTACTCACCCATGTACACGACCCGCAGCATGCCCAGCACGGCCGCGAGGAGCGTGAGTGCCGCGATTGTGTAGGACAGGACCAGCAGCCAGCCGCTCGGCGCCTGCTCATAGCTGCCGACCAGCCACGTCCCGAGCGCCTGCACGGGGTGCAGCGCTCCCTGCAGGTTGCCCGGGTTGGTTGTCGCGGCGATGTTCGAGGCCACATGCAATGAGCCCGCCAGGTCGGCCCACGTGCTCAGCGCGCAGACGATCGTCGTGAGCGCAGCGACCGCGACCACGGCAAGCAGCTCACGCGGGCTGTGCTGGCCGGCTGCAACGTCGCGCACCGCGATCGTCCCCAGGACCGCGACCGCCGCCAATCCCCACGCGCCGAACCCGACGCCGAGCGCAGAGAGTCCGGCGGCGAGCACGATCGCCGCCGGCAGGACGCCCAGCGCGCGTCCCCACAGCCAGCGCCCGTTCAACGTCACGAGGGCGCCCAGCGCCAGGATCATCGACAGCGCGACGATCTCCTTGACCGAGGCCACCAGCTCATACCCGTACACGAGCGCCGGCACAGTCGCGGTCAGAGCCGCCAGTGCCGCCCATCCTCCAGTGAGCCCGATACGCCGCGCCAGCACCCAGGCCGGACCGGTGGCGATGGCGAGCATGACGGCGTTGAACGGCTGGAATGCCCAGATCAGGGGTAGACCCAGGATGAACGCGCTGCCGCCGAACAGCGTGTCCGCGCCTGAGGGATAGCTCGTGCCGTAGTAGTCGTGGATGTACTGGCCGTAGGAGCGCAGCAGGTCCAGGTGCGCGTACTCCTGGCCGTGGCGCATCAGATAGTCGGCGCCCAGCATGTGTACCGCCGAGTCGGTCAGGGCCTGATACCCGGAGAAGGTGGGCCGGCCGGTGAGCAGGACCGGTGCCAGGGCGATCACGTAGGCGAGTACTCCTACGGAGATCTGCCACCCGTACCGGCGCCATCCCCGCACGCACCCGCTCAACGGCTGCCACCCCAGCACGAATCCGGCCACCGCGATCGCGGCCAGCGCGTAGGGCGTAGCCGGGGCGGTGAATGTTGTGTAAGTCGTGAGCTGGGACACGGCGATCAGCCCGGCTGCCCCCACGACCGGCAGCAGCATCCCCGGCAGCCAGCGTCCGCTGACCCGATCGATCAGCAGTCCGGCGCCGATGCACAGCAGCGCCAGCACGCATGGATATGCCAGCGCTGTCAGGGCGAACATGACTGGGTCAGGCTATTCGGTCTGCCTACGTGTCGATCGCGCCTATTACGGACGGGCGCCCCGCTACGGTGCGGCACATAAGTTCGCTCGACTGAACTCCGCTCGACCGAACTTTACATGTACGGCGCCAGCTCGCGGCGGGCGATCGAGAGCTTGTGGACCTCGTCGGGGCCGTCGGCCAGGCGCAGGGTGCGCAGGTGGGCGTAGGCCCAGGCGAGCGTATGGTCGTCTGAGACCCCGCCCCCGCCATGCACCTGGATCGCGCGATCGACGACCTTCAGCGCGATGCTGGGCGCGGCGACCTTGATCGCCGCGATCTCCATGCGGGCATGGCGGTTGCCGACCGTGTCCATCAGCCAGGCGGCCTTCAGCGTGAGCAGGCGCGCCATCTCGATCTCGATCCGCGACTCGGCGATCCAGTCCTGGATGTTCGCCCGCGCGGCCAGCGGCTGACCGAACGTAACACGGGAGACGGCGCGTGAGCACATCGCCTCCAGAGCCCGCTCGGCGGCGCCGATCGCGCGCATGCAGTGGTGGATGCGCCCCGGACCGAGGCGCGCCTGGGCGATCATGAACCCGTCGCCCTCGCCGGCGATCAGGTTCGACGCGGGCACGCGCACATCGGTGAAGTCGACTTCGGCGTGGCCCTCGTGGTCGTAGTAGCCGAACACCGGCAGTCCCCGCAGGATCGTGACGCCGGGGGTGTCGAGCGGCACGAGGATCTGGCTCTGCTGGCGGTGGCGCGGAGCGTCCGGCCCGGTCACGCCCATCACGATCAGGATCCGGCAGTGCGGATGCAGGGCGTTCGATGTCCACCACTTGCGGCCGTTGAGCACGTACTCATCGCCGTCGCGCTCGATCCGCAGCGCGATGTTCGTCGCGTCGGAGCTGGCGACGTCGGGCTCGGTCATCGCGAACGCCGAGCGGACTTCGCCGTCCAGCAGCGGCGTCAGCCAGCGGTCGCGCTGCGCGGGCGTGCCGAACTGACTGAGCACCTCCATGTTGCCCGTGTCCGGCGCCGAGCAGTTGCAGGCCTCCGAGGCGATGTGGCTGCGCCCCAGGATCTCCGCCAGCGGAGCGTAGTCGGCGTTCGACAGTCCCGCCCCGTACTCGGGGTCGGGATGGAACATGTTCCACAGCCCCGCCTCGCGCGCGCGCGTCTTGAGATCCTCCATGACCTGTGGCTGATGGTGTGGGTCGCCCGCCTCGCGCAACTGGCGCTCGTAGACGGCCTCGGACGGATAGACGTACTCGTCCATGAACGTATGCAGGCGTTCGGCGAATTCGGTGCAGCGCTCGCTTGGCTGGAAGTCCATCGGTTCTCCTCGCTGACGGCGTTGGGCTTAGGATCATCGCCGATGACGCAGGAACGAGCCAGCGAGCCGGCCAGCTACCGCGATGCGGGCGTGGACTACGAGACGCTCGACGAGGGCAAGCGGCTGGCGATGGCCCATGCGCTGTCAACCTCTCCGCTTCTGGCCGCGCGCGGTGCGCACGCGCTCGACGCCTCCCGCGGCGAGCCGGCATTCGCGTTCGAGCTGGACGGACGCACGCTGGCGTTCGTCGTGGAGGGGCTGGGGACGAAGTCGATCATCGCGCGGCAGGTCCTGGAGGAGCAGGGGATCGACCGGTTCGCCGACGTGGCCTACGACACGGTCGCCGCGATCGTCAACGACCTGTGCTGCGTGGGCGCGCTGCCGCTGGTCGTCAACGCCTACTTCGCGACGGGCGCCTCGGAGTGGTATCGCGAGCGAGCGCGTGTGGCTGCGCTGCTGGAGGGCTGGCGGCGGGCGTGCACGGACGCGGGCTGCGCGTGGGGGGGCGGGGAGTCGCCGTCGCTGCCGGGACTCGTGGACGAGCGCGAGATCGAGCTGGCGGGGGCTGCCGTCGGCGCCGTGCCCGAGGGGCGAGGGCCGATCTTGGGCGAGCGGCTGGGGCCGGGCGATGAGATCGTGCTGGTGGCCTCCAGCGGGCTGCATGCCAACGGGGCCTCGCTGGCGCGGTTGGTCGCGAGCAGGCTGGACGGGGGGTATGGGACGGTCCTGCCGAGCGGGGTGACGCTGGGCGAGGCGCTGCTGCAGCCCTCGGTTATGTACGTCAGGCTCGTGCGGGAACTGCTCGCCCGGGGCGTGTCGCTGACATACATCAGCCACATCACGGGCCACGGCCTGCTCAAGCTGATGCGCCGGCCGGTGGCGCTGAGATACCGCATCCGCGAGCTGCCGCCGGTGCCGAAGGTGCTGGGATTCCTGGTCGCGCAGGCGGGGTTGGAGGCGAAGGCCGCGTATACGACGTTCAACATGGGGGCGGGCTACGCGTTGTATTGCGCCGCGGGCGCCGGTGTCGAGGTGGTCGAGGTGGCGTCTGGATTGGGACTGCGGGCGTGGGTTGCGGGCGTCGTGGAGGAGGGACCGCGGGAAGTTGTGCTCGAGCCCGTGGATGTCTCCTTTGACGGAGGCGAGCTGGAGCTTTCGACCTGATGCTCGGCACAGAACATAAGCATCAAGTAGAGCCTTAGTCTTCGTATGAGTAAAATCTAAGTGGTTCCTACGGACAGCAAGTCGATAACCGCAGAGTGCTCGATCTTGAACGTATCGCCCGCGACAGCTAATGTTCCGGGTGGAAATCGCCACTGTTCTCCGGCGTGGGTCGTCGGAGATCTCGATATCGCCGGACCGGCATGGCTCCGGAGCTACCCGGATCGAGGCGGACCTGTCCATCAAACAGAGGAGAGAAAACTGATGCGCAGAGCATCCACCTGTCTGGTCGTGCTCGGCCTTGCCGTCCTGGGCCTCTCGGCCACGGCGTCGGCAGCGCCTACGATCACGCTGAAAGGGGAAGCCGTGCCGATCCCGGGCTACCCCCACACAGGCAACATCCTTGGCGCGGGCACCGCGCTGAAGTCCGTATTCACGATCTCGGGAACCGAATACGGCGGCTTCCCGGCGCCGCTGGTCGGCGTCAAATTCTATGGTCCGGCCGGCTCCAAGGTGAGCCCGCAGGGGTTCGCCACCTGTACCCCGGCCACGATCGAACAGAGCGGTCCCGCGCTATGCCCGAAGGCATCGGTCGCCGGCCCGAAGGGCTCCGCCAACGGTGTCGTGAGCTTCGGCACCGAACGCGTCAGCGAGACGCTGACGGTGCAGCCGTTCTTCGCTCCCGGCGGCAACCTGGAGTTCTTCGCCGACGGAACTTCGCCGGTCTCGATCGAATTGCTCTCCAAGGGCAGCATTGTCAACTCCTCGCCGCCGTTCGGCCCGACGGTCCTCGCCAGCGTGCCGCTGGTCGAAACGGTGCCCGGGGCGCTCGACGGGTCGGCCAAAGAAATCAGCGTTGTGGTCGGCGCCGCCTACAAGAAGGGCGGCAAGACGCACTATTACCTGACGGTGCCGAAGAAGTGCCCGAAGGGTGGGTTCCCGCTGAAGGCTGTCATGGAATTCGGCAACGTCAGCAACCCCAAGGAACCGGGCGAAAAGGCCGAAGCCTCCTTTAAGGCGCCGTGCCCCAAGAAGTAGACGCAGACGACAGCGGCGGGCGCACGCGCGTGTAGAACGCGTGAGCCCAGCCGGAGTACAGGCGAGACGGGCGGCCCCGGTTGTATGGGGTCGCCCGCCGCGCTGTTGAGAAGAAGGCAGGAAGGATCATCGGGTTGAGCCAGACCAGTGGGCGCAGGAGGGGGAGAGTCGTGGTCGTCGGTGTGCTCAGCGCCGTCGCGCTGGTCGCGGCCGCGCTCCTGATCGCCGGCTGTGGCGGCTCGGGCGGCGGCTACACCGTGCGCGCGATCTTCGACGACGCCGCCAACATCATCCCCGGCGAGACCGTGAAGATCGACGGCGTCAAGGTGGGGGTCGTCGGCGCGGTCACGGCCACGCCCCAGCAGAAGGCCGCGGTCGAACTGAACATCACCGCCGCCGGTTTCCAGGACTTCCGCGCCGACGCGAGCTGCACGATCGAACCGGAGGCACTGATCGGTGAGAAGTTCGTCAACTGCCTGCCGACCCAGCCGCGCGCCGAAGGCACGCCGCTGCCGCCGCCACTGCAGAAGATTCCCGGCGGCCAGGAAGGCGAAGGGCAGTACCTGCTGCCGGTCACGAACACCTCCAGTCCGGTCAACGTCGATCTGCTCGGCGACATCAACCGCCTGCCCGTGCGCGAGCGGTTCACGATCATCCTCAACGAACTCGGCGCCGGCCTGGCCGGCCGCGGGAGCGACCTGAACGCGGTCATCCGCCGCGCCGACCCGGCGCTGCGCGAACTCGACAAGGTCGTCGGCATCCTCGCCGGCCAGAACAAGCTGCTCGCGAAACTGGCCGTGGACGGCAACCAGGCGCTGGCGCCGATCCCCGCGGTCAAAGAACAGATCTCAGGCTTCATCGCCGGACAGGACACCGTCGCCCGGGCGACGGCCAACCAGAACGCCGCGCTCAAGCAGAACCTCGCCGACTTCCCGGCGTTCCTACAGCAGCTGGGCCCGGCGATGGAACGCTACGGGCGCCTGGCCGAACAGACCACGCCGGCGTTCATCGACCTGAAAGCCGCGGCGCCGGGGATCAACCAGACGTTCACGCAGCTCCCGGCGTTCCAGCGCAGCTCGACCGCGTTCTTTACGAGCCTCGGCAAGACCGCCAAGCTCTCGGGGCCGGCGCTCGCATCGCTGCAGCCTTTCCTGGCCCGCATAAAGAAGTTGGGCAACGCCGCCCAGCCGTTCAGCTCAAACCTCGCCGAACTGTTCACGAGCCTGCGCAACACCGGTGGGCTCGAGCGCCTGATGGACTTCATCTTCCTCGGCGCGGGCTCGACCAACGGCTACGACGCGCTCGGACACTTCCTGCGCGCCGAACTGGTCGCCAACGCCTGCCTCACCTACGCGCTCACCCCCGTTTCCGGGTGCAGCGCCAAACTGTTCAACACGAACGGCATCTCCTCGACG
Organism: uncultured Solirubrobacterales bacterium; assembly: GCA_963810645.1. Classification (GTDB taxonomy): domain Bacteria; phylum Actinomycetota; class Thermoleophilia; order Solirubrobacterales; family Solirubrobacteraceae; genus Palsa-744. The sequence goes on from CAWEOK010000001.1 coordinate 57,316, forward strand.
GAAAGCGGTAGCGGCGAAAGCGGCGCCGGCGCGAACAAGGCGAGCGCGGCCGGCAGCACCAGCCTGGTCATGGAGCGCACGCTGGCGGTAATCAAAGGCGCGACGCCGGCCCAGGCGATCGCGAAATACCCGGGCTCGATCTCGGGCGCGCAAGCGCTTGGCGGCACGGGTGGGACCACGGGCGCCACGGACGAAGGCGCCGCAAGCGCTCAGCCGGTCGGCGGGTCGAGCTCTGGCACGACCTATTACACGCCCTCGCCCGAAAGCTCCGGCGCGGGCGGAATGCTGCTCAACTACCTGCTCGGCAACTGAGATGACCGTGAAACCGCCCTCGCACAGAACCCTGCTCGCGCTTGTGCTGCTCATGCTGGCGCTACCGGCCCGGGCAGGGGCCGAAGAACCGAGCGCGACCACCCCGACCACGTCGACGACGACACCGGCGGCACAACCAGCGCCGAGTGCGACCTCACCGGGCGCTACGACCACGACCACAACGACGACGACCGCTCCGGCGACCACGACCACGTCCACCCCCGGGACGCCGCCGCCCGGATCGAGCGAAGCGGGCCCCGAAGCCGGCGGACCGCAGGTGCAGGCCCGGCATGTGCAGAGCGCCACTCCCGGCAAGTCCTCCGGCAAGGGTGGTGCCCACGCCAAGACGCAGGGCGAAGGCACAGGCGCCCCTGTCGCCGGCTCCCGGTCCCAGACGACCACAGGCGCCTCCGAACCGGGCGTGCGCGCGGGCCACAGCGCGCCGGCTCCCTCGACCCTGACTCCGAAGCTGCCGCTCTCGCTCGGCGGCTCGCTCTCCGGCGTGTCCGGCTTCTTCGTCGAAAGCTTCGAGATCCCACCGTTCCTGCTGCCGATCTACCAGGCGGCGGGCACCGCGTACGGGATCCCGTGGCAGGTGCTCGCGGCGATCAACCAGGTCGAGACCGACTACGGACGTGACCTCAGCCTCTCCAGCGCCGGCGCGGAGGGATGGATGCAGTTCCTGCCATCGACCTGGGCGCGGTATGGGGTCGATGCCACCGGCGCGGGCTACAAGGATCCGTACAACCCGGCCGACGCGATCTTTGCCGCCGCCCGCTACCTGCGCGCGGCCGGGGGAGACACGAACATCCGGGCGGCCGTGTACTCCTACAACCACTCGCAGGCGTACGTCAACTCGGTGATGCTGCGCGCGCAGCTGCTCGGTGGCACACCGCCGGAACTGCTGGGGGCGATCACCGGTCTGACCGAGTCGCAGTTCCCCGTGCACGCGCCCTCGCACTTCAGCGACGGCTTCGCGCAGGTCTCCGCGCAGGGGTCGAGTCCCTCAAAGACGCTCGCCGGCACGACGATCTACTCGCAGGCCGGCGCGCCGGTCGTCGCGGTCCAGGATGGCGAAGTCGTGCAGATTGGCGACTCGCCCTCGCTCGGGCGGTTCGTGTCGTTGCGCGACGCTTACGGCAACACGTACGTGTACGCGCAGCTGGGCAGCGTCGCCTCTGTCTACCCGGTGCTCGAGCCCCACGAGCACACCGCCGTGAGCGCGCGGATCGCCCGGACGGGCGGGGTCGGATCCAAGGCCGAACCTGCGCCCAGCGGTCCCGCCACCGCGGGCGCGCAGCCGCGCTCCCCGCTCTCGGAAGGGGCGACCGTGTCGGGACTGGCCCTGGGAGCGGCGGCCGGGCTCGAATCGCCCCCGAGCGCTCCCGCGCCGGTCCCTGCGCCGGTGTCCACGACCCCGGCGCTGCCGAAGAAGCCTCCCGCGAACGTGCGCGAGTTCACCGCCGGCCCCGATGACGTCTACCTGCACACGCTCAGCCCGGGCGTGCAGGTGCTCGCCGGGACGGTGCTCGGCCATGTCGGCGGGGAAGCCGGCAGCGCGGACGGTGCCGGTGCGACGGGCGATGCCGGCGCAGCTGGACCCGCCACGGGTCCGGGGGCGGGCACTCAGGCGGGCGAACCGCACATGTTCTTCCAGATCAAACCGGCCGGCGCCGGTGCGCCGCTGATCGATCCCAAGCCGATCCTCGACGGCTGGGTGGCGCTGCAGGACACGTCGATCTTCGGGGCCAGGGGCGAGAACCCGTTCCTTGCGACCTCGCCGACGGTCGGGCAGGTGCTGCTCGAGTCCAAGCAGCAGCTGCAGCAGCTCCTGGCGCGCGACCAGAGCATCCACATGCGCCTGTGCGAGCGCCAGTACGTCCAGACCGGCAAGGTCGGCAAGCCCGTGCTGGCGGCGCTCGAGTACCTGTCCGTGTCGGGACTGAAGCCGACCGTGTCGGGGTTGCGCTGCGCCGGGGCGGCCCCGGCGAGCGAAGGCAACGCATCCGCGCGCTCCGGCAACACGTTCAAGATTATCGCCATCAACGGCGTGCCGATTGCCGGTCACCAGGGTCTGGGCTCGATCGCGGACGCCACGATTCGCAAGCTGCTGATGCTGGAGGGCCTGAACCGCCCGCGGCGGATCGTCAGCCTGACGAGCATCCCCGGTACGACGAGCACGTTCGTAAAGCCGAGCGCCGGCGCCTACATCAAGATCGCTTTCGGCTCACACGGCACCGGCGTCGGCGGAGGTGGGGCGCATGCGGCGACGGCGCTCGATTCGGCGCTGACTCCGAGCGAGTGGGTCAAGCTGATCGCGCGACTGGGGGAGATCCCCGACCCGACGGTCTCCAGCGGTCCCTCGCCGGCGGCGATCCCCGACACGCCCAGCGCAGGCGAAGGAGCAGCCGGTGGCAACGGTTAGCCGGCCCAGCCCTCCAGCCTCCCCGCCCCCTCCGGGCGATTCCCTGACCCCTGCCCCGCGCCGGCGCCCCCGGTCAGCCGGAGTCGGACGCGCGCTCGCGGTTGGCGCGCTCGGGGTCGTGGTGCTGATCATTGCCTATCTCGTGTTCGCCGGCGGGGGTGGAACCAACTACTACCTGGAAATGAACGAAGCCGGACAGCTGGTCAGGGGCGATCAGGTGCAGGTCGGCGGCGTGCCGGTGGGCAGTGTCACCGACATCGCGCTCACGCACGACTTCAAAGCGCGGATCACGATCCACGTCGACTCCTCGCTGACGCCGCTGCACGCAGGCACGATCTCCGAAATCAGGGTGCCCTCGCTGACGGGGGTGGCCAACCGCTACGTCGCGCTGACGCCCGGTCCCAACAACCGGCCGGCGCTGCCCGCGGGAGCGACGCTGCCGGCGAGCGACACGCGCGAAGTCGTCGATCTCGACCAGCTGTTCAACACGCTGAACGCGCCGACGCGCAAGGGCTTGCAGCAGTTCATCCAGGGTTCGGCCGAACAGTACGCCGGAGCGGGCAAGGCCCTGGGCAAGGCGACCGAATACTTCGCCCCGTCGTTCGCCGCGACCGACCACTTCTTCGCCGAGCTCGTGCGCGACCAGTTGACGTTCACCAGCTTCCTCGTCGAATCGGCGAAGGCGCTGACGACGATCGCGGCGCGCAAGGAATCGCTGACCGATCTGGTCGAACACGCCGATCAGACGTTCCAGGCGATCGGCTCGCAGCAGTCCAGCCTCGCGCACGGGCTGCGCGAACTGCCGGGGGCGCTGAATCAGGGCAACAAGGCGCTCGCCGAAGTCCCATCCACGCTGACCTCGCTCACCCAGCTGATCGATGCGCAGCGCCCGAACACGAAGGCGCTGACGACCCTGTTCGAACGGTTGCAGCCGCTCGTGACCACGGCCACGCCGGTGCTCACCAACTTCAGTCAGGCGATCTCGCGGCCCGGCGCGAACAACGACCTGACCGAAGCGTTCGCGGCGCTGCCGGCGCTCGCCAAGGAGCTGACGACGGCCTCACCCAGCAACGTGCAGGCGCTACAGGAATCGGTGCCGATCACCGCCTTCTTCGGCCCCTACTCCCCCGAGCTGCTGGGGACGTTCCGCACGTTCGGTCAGGCGAGCGCCTACTACGACGCCAACGGGCACTACGCACGCGTCAGCACGGTGACACCGTCATTCAAGCTCGGCGCGAACAACAACCTCACCCCGGCGACTCCGCAGCAGGGCCTCGAAGGTCTGCAGACCGGTCAGCTGCGCCGCTGCCCGGGCGCGGCCACCCAACCCCCGGCCGACGGCTCGGCGCCGTTCACCGACAATGGCCAGCTCAGCTGCGATCCGACGGATACACCGAAATGAACCCCCGTCGCCGTGGATCCCTCGCCGGAACGCCGCTCCTGATCGGGGCGCTCACGACGCTGATCGTCGTCGTGGCCGTGTTCCTGTCCTACAACGCCAACAACGGGCTGCCGTTCGTGCCGACGTATGACATCAAGGTCGAACTGCCCGAAACATCGGGGCTGCAGAAGGCCAACCAGGTGCGCATCGCGGGAACGCGGGTGGGGATCGTCAGCGAACTGACCCCGCGCCAGAACCCGGCGACCGGGCGCTACACCGCGATCGCCGAACTGAAGCTCGAAAAGGGCGTGCAGCCGCTGCCGGCCGACACGAAAGCGATCGTGCAGTCGGTGTCGGCGATCGGGCTGAAGTATCTCGAACTGGAAAAGGGCACATCTAGCCAGACGATCAAGCCCGGTCAGACGATCCCGGCCTCGCAGGTGCGCGAACCGGTGGACATCATCGGGCTGTTCAATATGTTCGATCAGAAGACGCGGACCGCGATCCAGAACAACACGATCAACTTCGGCGACGGTCTCGCCGCTCGCGGGATCGGGCTGAACGAAACGATCGCGACGCTGCGTCCGCTGGTGACCAACGCGATTCCCGTGCTCGCCAACATCGCCTCACCGCAGACGAACTTCCGCAACCTGTTCCCGGCGCTCGACCGGGTCGCTGAACAAACCGCGCCCGTGGCCGACACCAACGCGGCGCTGTTCAGCGAGCTCGACACGTTCTTCACGGCCTGGGCGGGCGTCGCGTCCTCGCTCGAACAGACGATCGCGGGCGGCCCGGCGGCGCTCAAGCAGGCGACGTACTCGTTCGCCAACCAGGCGCCGCTCATCGAAAAGACCACCGAATTCATGCGCCTGCTGCGTCCGACCGCGCGCGCGGCGCGCACCGTCGCGCCGGAGCTCGGCCACGCGTTCGCCGTGGGCGCCGTCAACCTACGCGCGGCTACCGCGCTGAACCAGGGTGTGGCGGAATCCTCACAGGCGTTTGAGCAGTTCGCCCAGAACCCGGTCGTGACGCTCGGCCTGGAAGACCTCACGCAGACTGCCGAAATCGGCGAGCCGCTGCTGGCCGGGCTCGCGCCCGCGCAGGCGTATTGCAACTACGTCACGCTCGCGTTCCGCAACGTCGCGAACCTGCAGTCGGAGAACATCGGCATCGGTACGCTGGCGCGCGCGGGAGTGGTGCTGTCTCCGATCGGTCCCAACGCCGAGGGCTTCCCGTCGACCGCGCCGGCGAACGGCCCATCGGTCGAACACGGTGTCGGCAACTCGGCGATCATCAACAACAACTTCGTACACGTCAATCCCTACCCGAACGTCGCCGGTCCGGGCCAGCCGCGGGTGTGCGAAGCCGGCAACGAGACCTTCCTGCCGGGCAAGTCCGTGATCGGCAACCTGCCGGCGAGCAGCACGACGAGCAACCGCGAAATCACCTCGCGCGAACAGAACCTGTTCGGCGAAAAGTATCCGAGCTCCACGCTCGAGGCGCTCGGGCTGAGCGGCGGAAAGAAGAAGTCATGAGCGGTCTGCGCTTCTGGCGCCGTCACGACGAAATCCCGGTGGTGGAGCTGCGCCGCCTGAACCCGCTGCGGACCGGCATCGTGTTTCTCGTGGTGCTGGTTATCGCGGTGTACTTTGGCTTCACCAAACGCATTCCGTTCAAACACGGCTTTCGCATGCAGGCCGTGTTCGCCACGGCCGTCAACATCAAACCCTCCTCGCCCGTGCGTATCGCCGGCGTCAACGTGGGCAAGGTCACCTCGATCCGGCGCGACGGCAGCGCCGGGTTGGTGAACATGGAAATCGAACCGAAAGGCCTGCCGATCCACACCGACGCGACGCTGAAGATCCGCCCGCGGCTGTTCCTGGAAGGCAACTGGTTCATCGAACTGCAGCCGGGCACCCCCACCGCGCCGACGATCTCCTCGGGCCACACGATCCCGATCACCCAGACGGCAGATCCGGTCCAGCTCGATCAGGTGCTCGACGCGCTCAACACCGATACGCGCGCGAACCTGCAGAACTTCCTGCAGGGCTATGGTGACGGGCTGACGCGCAAACCGACCGCTGCCGAAAATGCCGAACAGGACCCCGAAGTGAGCGGCCTGACCGCGGCGGCGGCGCTGAACCAGACCTACCATCGCGCGCCCGAGGCGCTGCGCGGCGCAGGGATCGTTCAGCAGGCGGTGACCGGCACCGAACCGCACGACATCTCCGAGTTGATCACGGCGATCGCCAAGGTGACGGCGGCGCTGAACGTGCACGAGCAGGCGCTGAGCGAATGGGTCCCCAACTTCAACGCGTTCTTTGCCTCGTTCGCCGCGCAGGCGCCGAGCCTGAGCGCCACGGTTGCGCACCTGCCGGGAGCGCTGCATAACGCCGAGCGGGCGTTCACCGCGCTCGATGCCGCGTTCCCCTCGGTCCGCTCCTTCTCCACGGCGCTCTTACCTGGCGTCAAGCAGCAGGGGCCGACGGTCGCTGCCGCGCTGCCGTGGATCGAACAGGTGCAGGCCTCGCTTGCGCCGAGTGAGCTCGGAGGAGTGGCCAAGGGTCTTGGCGCAGCGGCGCCGACGGTCGCCCAGCTCTTCAGCGAATCGCTGCCGTTCTACAAGCAGACCGAAGCGTTCAGCAAGTGTCTGACCAAAGTGTTCTACCCGGCCGGCAACACCAAGCTGCAGGACGGGTCGAGTACCTCGGGCGTGGAAGTGTATAAGGAATTCTGGTACGCGTTCACGGGTCTGGCCGGGATCAGTCAGAACTTCTCCGGCAACGGCGTTTCCGATCAGTTCCTGGTCGGCAACAGCGGACAGACGCTCAAGTCGGGACCGACGTCGATCCTCGGCACCACGCTGAAAGGTGTGCCCCTGCTCGCCCATGCGCCGTTGCAGCCGCTGGGCACGCGCCCGGCCTATCCGGCGCAGGAGCCCCCGTACGAGCCGCTCGTGCCGTGCGCCACGCAGGCGGTGCCCGAATTCAACGGCCCCTTGTCGCAGGGCCCAGCCGATGGAGGTGGCGGCTGATGAGCACCGGCGAGAACGGCCACCAGAACGGTCTCGGGAACGATCCCGAGCATAACCGCGGCAACGGCCTCCAGAATGGCCAGGCGAGCCACAGCCACCAGGGTGGGCTGAGCGTTCGCGAACAGATCGAGCGCTACCGCACGGCGTTCGTCGCGGTCGTGACGATGGTCCTGATCGCCGCGCTCGTCGGGGGGTACATCCTCGCGCACGAGAACCTCAAGCTGCCCGGCTGGGTGCCGGTGCTGGGTCGCAGCTACTTCATCCTGAAGGCCGAATTCCAGACCGCCCAAGCGGTCACCCCGGGGCAGGGCCAGGCGGTTACGATCGCCGGCGCGAAGATCGGCGAAGTCGCGAGCGTGGATCTGCGTAACGGAGTCGGGGTCGTGACGATGAACGTGACGCCTAAGTACGCGTTGATCTACCACAACGCGACGTTGCTGCTGCGCCCCAAGACCCAGCTGCAGGACATCACGATCGAGGTCAACCCGGGCGATCCATCCTCGGGTCGCCTGCACAGCGGCGAAACGATCCCGCTGGCGCAGACCGCCCCCGACGTCAACTTCGACGAATTCCTCGCGGGATTCGACACCGAAACGCGCGCCTACCTGCAGCTGCTGCTGGCGGGCGCGGGCGAAGGGTTCAAGGACAACGGCAAGGCGTTCTCGGCGACGCTCAAGCGCTTCGACCCGCTCGCGCGCGACGCTCAGCTGATCGCCCAGGAGCTCGAAGTGCGCCATGCCGACGTCGCGCGCGGGATCCACAACTTCAAGGTGCTGATGGAAGCGTTCGGCAACAAGGACACGCAGCTGGCCGACCTGATCCAGTCCTCGAACACGGTGTTCAAGACGTTCGCCGAAGAGGACCAGAACGTGCAGAGCACGCTGCGCCTGCTGCCGGGCGCATTGAGCAAGACCGAACAGGGGCTCGGCAAGATCGCCACGGCGTTCGACGTCGTCGGGCCGACACTGAAGGAGCTGCACCCGTTCGCCGCCGCGGTCGCCCCCGCCGAGGAAGCCTCGCGCGCTTCGTTCAAGGCGACGACGCCCGTGTTCAAGAACGACATCCGGCCGTTCGCGCGCGAAGTTCTGCCCACGATCAACGCGCTGGCGCCCAGCCTGCAGGGTCTGGCCGCCTCGTTCCCCAAGCTCGCGAGCAGCTTCTCGGTGCTGAACGAACTGTTCAACGAGATCGCCTATAACCCCGGCAAGAACGCCGGCGGGTTCCTGTTCTTCCTGGACTGGGACTCGCACAACCTCAACAGCGTCGTCAGCTCGGCCGACGCGAACGGCGTGCTCGGGCGCACCCTGCTGTACATCAACTGCAAAGTCCTGCCGATCCTGTCCGGCGTGGCGACGATCAACCCGACGGTCAACATCCTCCTCGGTCTGACCAACCCGCCGTCGAAGGCGGCCTGCGCGAACGCCGGCATCCTCGAAGGCGCGACGGCCGCGGCGGCTCGCGACAAATCCAAGGCGCCTGCCGGCGGCCTGTTCTCCGGCCTGAACGCGCCCGTGTTCGGAGCGAAGGGTTGATCTGATGCAGAAGCGCGCGCCCACGCTCGGCAACATCCTCGTGATCGTCCTGTTCGCGCTCAGCTGCTTCGGGCTGCTGCTGTTCCTGTGGGAGTCCTTCGGCGGGCCGGTGCCGCTGAAGCCGAAGGGGTATCAGTTCACGATCGCGTTTCCCCGCTCGCTGGCGCTGGCCGAACAGTCGGACGTGCGCATCGCCGGCGTCAACGTCGGGCACATCGTCGGGTTGAAGCTGGGCCCGGAAGGGCGCACCGTGGCGACGCTCGAACTCTCCAGCGAGTACGCCCCGATCCGCGCCGACATGCACGCGATCCTGCGCCAGAAGACGCTGCTTGGTGAGACCTACGTGCAGCTGATTCCCGAGCGCGTCGACGGATCGTTGAACGCGGGGCCATATCTTCCCGACGGTGGCCGTCTCGCGCAGAGCCAGGTCGAACCGTCGGTGACGCTCGACGACATCCTGTCGCTGTTCGACGCCAAGACGCGCAAGGACTTCGACGTGTGGATGCAGTCGGTCGCGGAAGGGATCACCGGTCGCGGCGAACAGATCAACGCCGACTTCGCCGAGCTGCAGCCGTTCTCCGAACACGCCAACCAGCTCGTGGGCATCCTCGCCTCCCAGGAAGGCGCCGTCACCGCGCTGATCAAGAACACGGGCGAAGTGTTCGACGCGCTCGGCGGTCGTGACCGCCAGTTCGAAGGGCTGATCGTCAACGGGCAGCGCACGTTCCACGCGGCGGCCGAAGAGAGCCAGGCCTTCGCGCAAGCGTGGAAGCTGCTGCCGGCGTTCGAGCGCACCGGGACCAAGGCGCTCCAGGAATTCGACACGTTCTCCAAGATCGCCAACCCGTTCCTTGACGAATTCCGCCCGACCGAGCGCGCTCTCTCATCGTTGCTGCAGGCGGCGAAACCGTTTGCACCCAAGTTCAACGATTTCCTGACCTCGCTCGGACCGCTGACGAGCGCCGCGAAGAAGGGGCTGCCGACGGTCAAGCAGCAACTCGACCTGACCGTTCCCCTGCTGGAAAACTTCCGCCCGGTGCTGCACAACTTCGACCCGTTCCTGCAGTTCCTCGGCGAGTACCTACCCGAGGTGCAGGCGTTCTTCGCCAACTTCGCGGCCTCCACGCAGGCCCATCTCGGCGACAGCAACACGGCCGGCCAGGGCCCGCCGCTGCACTACCTGCGCTCGATGCAGATCCTGAGCCCGGAAAACCTCGCGATCTACACCAAACGGATCGGCGTCAACCGCGCCAACCCGTACTTCCAGCCCGGGGCGTTCCGCGCGCTGGGCAACGGCGGGCTGCAGGTGTTCGAAACCGGCTCGTGCGCGAGCTCGGCGCCCTCGGTGAGCGGGCCGGCGAACGAAACGATCTCCGCAGGCGTGATCGAAGACCTGATCAAATTCCACATCGCCAACGCGCCGGAAACCCCCAACGCCGTCCCGGCCCCGGCCTGCAACAAACAGGCTCCGTTCACGTTCAACGGCCAGACGAGCCAGTACCCGCACGTGGTCTACGGAGGGAAATGATGACGGACGAGACGCCGGACGACGAGTTCGAGTATCACTCCAGCGAGGTCGATCTGCTCGGAGACCCCGACGACGAGCGCTGGTCGATCCGCTGCCTGGACGTGGTCAAGCGGCTGGGGGGAGCCCCGGTACTGAACGGTCTGAACCTCGCGATCCCGGACGAGACGGTCACTGTCGTGCTGGGTCCGTCGGGCACCGGCAAGAGCGTGCTGATCAAGAACATCATCGGCTTGATGTTCCCGGACTCGGGCGATGTGATCGTCAAGGGCGAATCGGTCCCGATCCTGACGCTGCCCAAGCTGCTGGCGCTGCGGCGCAAGATCGGCGTGCTGTTCCAGGACGGCGCGCTGTTCGGGTCGATGTCGGTATACGACAACATCGCGTTCCCGCTGCGCCAGCACACCGACATGCCCGAGGCGCAGATCTCCGAGACCGTCCGCCGGCGCCTGTCGGACGTCGGGCTGATGGAGGCGATCGACTTCATGCCCAACCAGCTGTCCGGGGGTATGCGCAAGCGTGCCGGGTTTGCCCGGGCGCTCGTGATGGAGCCGGAGATCGTGATCTTCGACGAGCCCGACTCGGGTCTCGATCCGGTGCGTACGGCGCTGCTGTGCGATCTGATCCAAGAGATGCACCAGATCTACGGCGGTACGTACATCGTCGTGACCCATAACATCGCCTCGGCGCGGCAGATCGGCGAGTACATCGCGCTGCTGTGGCGGGGGCGGATCGTGGAGGCGGGCGACGCCGAGCGGATGTTCTCCTCGGACAACCCGTTCGTGCGCCAGTTCCTCAGCGGGTCGGCTGAGGGACCGCTGACGATGGACTGAGGCTCTGGGGCGGTGGGCGGCCCGCGCGGTCGGCGTGGTCCAAGGCCGGCTCAGCGGGTAAGCTCGCGGGCGTGAACTACCGCAAGCTCGGCTCCAGCGATATCCAGGTCTCCGAGATCAGTCTCGGCTCGTGGCTGACCTACTCCGGAGGCGTCGCGCGCGAGCAGGCGCGGGCGTGCGTGGAGGCGGCGTTCGACGCCGGGATCAACTTCATCGACACCGCCAACGTCTATGGCCGGGGCGCGTCGGAGACGCTGCTGGGTGATGTGCTGGCCGGGCACGAGCGCTCGTCATACGTGCTCGCGACGAAGGTCTACTTCGAAATGTCGCCCACCGACCGGGGTCTGTCGGCGGCGCAGATCCACAAGCAGATCGACGCCTCGCTGGCGCGTTTGCAGACGGACTACGTGGACCTGTACCAGTGCCATCGCTATGACGATCAGACTCCGCTGGAGGAGACGATGGGTGCGCTCACCGAGGTCGTGCGCGCCGGCAAGGCCCGTCACATCGGCTTCAGCGAGTGGCCCGCCGAGCGGATTGTCGAGTCGCTGGCGCTTCCAGACGTCGAGCGCTGGGTGTCCAGTCAGCCGCAGTACTCGATACTGTGGCGCGCGCCCGAGGCCGAGGTGATCCCGCTGTGCGCCGGCGAGGGCATATCCCAGATCGTGTGGTCTCCGCTCGGACAGGGTGTGCTCACCGGCAAGTACCTCCCCGGACAGCCGCCGCCCGCGGACTCTCGTGCCGCGAGCCCCGAGATGAGCGGGTTTATCGACCGGCTCACCGAGCCGCGCGTGCTGGAGGCCGTTCAGCGGCTGCGGCCGGTCGCCGATGGAGCCGGTTTGACGATGGCTCAGCTCGCGCTCGCCTGGGTTCTGCGCGAGCCGAATGTCGCCTCGGCGATCGTCGGCGCCAGCCGGCCTGAGCAGGTCCATGCCAACGCCTCTGCGTCCGGGATCGTGCTCAGTGAGGACACGCTCGCCGCGATCGATGAGGCGCTCGGCGACGTCGTCGTGCGCTAGGCGGACCTGACCGCGGAGAGGTTGACCAGGATCTTGACTCGGTCGCTGACCACCACGTTGCCCGAGCCCAGGGCGGCGTTGAAGCGGACCTCATACTCCGAGCGGTTGATCTGCGTGCTCGCGGACAGGCCGACGCGATCGTTGCCCTGCGGATCGGTCTCGGTGCCCTCGACCTCCGCAGTCAGCGTGATGTCCTTGGTGACGCCATGGATCGTCAGCTCGCCGTCGATCTCCAGCTCGCCCTCGCCGAGGCTCCGGATCGCGGTTGAGCGGAAGTCGATCGTCGGATAGGTGTCCGCCTCGAAGAAGTCGGCCGAGCGCAGGTGATCGTCGCGCTGGGGCTCGCCCGTGTCGACGCTCGCGGTCTGGACCGTTCCATACGCACGCGCCCCCTCGGGTCCCACCTCGAGCGTGCCCTCGAGCTCGTTGAACTTGCCTTTGACGGTCGCAATCCCAAGATGTTTGACCTGGAACTCGACGCTCGAATGAACCGGATCGACCTGCCAGGTGCCCGTCGGCAGACCCGTCTCGGTGGCGGTTGCGGTGACTGTGGTTGTAGCTGACTCAGACATACGCGCTCCTTTTCGTGGCCGGGTGTGTTCTGGAAGCCCAAGCCTAAGGTAGTTGTCTGTGCAACTGTATCAGGTTGTTGCGCACGCAACTGAATCTCGGGTCAGCGTAACGAAGCTCGGGTCAGCGGGGCTGGACGACGAGCGTCTGAAACGCGCGCCCGACGGGGCCGCGTTCGTCGTGGAGCACCGATTCGGCCGTGCCCGTGCCGCCGTCCATCAGAACCGTCTTTGCATCCAACCCGATCCACTCGCCCCGCGGCGCCCGCCACAGGTGGATCGTCAGGTCGGCGTTGATGAATAGGTAGGAGTCGAACCGCAACTCCGCGCTGATCCCGTTGCCGAAGTCCGCGGTCGCCGCCAGCCGCGCCAGCGGCGATGTCTGCTCGCCCGGCACGAGCGGCTCGCGCATCCGCATCCACACCCTGCCCGGACCCAGCGCCCACGGATCGGTGAGCCAGCTCATCTCCATGCCTGTCGTCGCCAGGCTGCTTGCCTCGGTGTCGTTCAGCGCGAAGCGCACGATCTGACCCTGCTCCGGACCGGGCAGCGGCTGCACCGGCTCGGGGCCGGGTCGTTGACGGCGATCGTCGGGATCGGGCAGGCCCTCGGGAACGGCCTGGATACGCAGCGCGCCGGCTCGCCCGATCAGCTCACCCTCCCGGGTGCGTTTGTCATCGTCCGCGCGCCCGCCACCGCCATTCGCATCGCCGCCGGCGCCAACACCGGGTGCGGTCCGCAGCTCGGCGGTCAGCTCCTGCACACGCCTGCCGGCGCGCACGATCTCCGTCGTCACCTCCAGCTCGGCGAACGGGATCGGCCGCAGGAACTCGAAGGAGAGCCGCGCGATCGGCAGCTCCGCGCCGGGTGTCGTGCGCTCGAACGCTCTGGCGATCAGCGCCGCCGGAGCGCCCCCGTGCAGCGCGCGCGGGTCCCACGGGCCGCGCGCGTGCTCGGTCGGCTCGTACCGCCCGTCGGCGGACGGGGTGAAGATGCCCTGGGCCATCGCTCAGTCGGCGGGCAGTTGCGCGACGAAATCAGCCAGCTTGTCCGGATCGCGCAGCGGCGCACCGTGACCGAAGCACGCCAGCGCCGGTCGCAGCTCGGCCAGCCTGCGCGCGGACTCGCGGTTACGGGCCGGGTCGGGCGTGAACAGGTCCGGAGGCGTGTTCAGGCCGGGGATGCCGGTGATGAAGTTCATGTTGCCGAGCACGTCGCCCACGATCAGCACGCGATCGGACTCGCGCCAGAACGAGACGTGCCCCGCCGAGTGCCCCGGAGTCTCCAGGACCGTGAACCCGGCGACCTCATCGCCCTCGTGCAGCGCGCGGGCGACGGGATGGGGGGGTCCGGTCCAGAAGCGCGCCTGTGCCCAACTGAGCCAGCGGGGAGCCCTCGGGTTGACGATCGCGCCCGGTGTCTCCATTGCGGGCACGTCGCCCTGGCCGCACCACAGTGGGATTCCCAGTCGCTCGCAGATCGCGTGGCTCGATCCCTGATGGTCGGGATGGGCATGCGTGAGCGCATGCGCCGCGATGCCGCGGCCGGAGATCTGGCGCATGATCCGCCGCTCGGCCTGGCGTGTGGCCGCGTCGATCAATACGTCCCCGATCACGTACACGTTGATCGCGTTGGGCGGGAAGCCCTTCAGTTGATACACGTCCTCGGCCAGCTGCTGCATCCGACACAGCCTATCCGCGCCGCTGCTCCCACGTGAATCCCCGTACCGCCAGCCAGATCCCGAACACGCCCCACAGCCCGATCACGGCCAGCGCGTCGAGGTTGCTGCCGAGTCCAGAGCCGCTGACCATCGCCGCGTAAAGGCCGTCGATCAGCGGCTTCAGCGGCAGCGCGTCGGCGAGGGTGCGCACGAATTCCGGGGCCGATGCGGTGTCGAACGCGTAGAACGAGACGAACACGACCGGCAGGAACACGGCGTTGACGTACGCGGCGGTCGACTCGAAGTTCGGGATCGCGTGCGCGAACGCCACGCCCAGCGCGGCCAGGCACACGACTCCGGCGAGAACGAACACGATCAGCTCAGCCCAGTCGCGCGGCCAGCCGATCCCGAACACCAGCCGTCCGGCGAGCACGATGATCGCGATCTGCAGCGCCGTGTTCGTGACCGCGTTACAGGCCACGCCGCCGAAGTAGGAGCCGGTCGGCAGCGGCGTCCCGCGGATTCGCTTCAGCACGCCGCGCTCGCGCAGGAACACGATGTTGTAGGCGAGCGCGGTGAACGTCGTGGACATCACGCTCATCCCGGCGATCGCCGGGACCAGCTTGTTCAGCTGATGTTGGTTGCCGTGCAGGATCGCGCCGCCGCCGATCAGGAACAGCAGCGGCAGGACGAAGTTGAAGAACGCGGCGCTCGGGTTGCGCCAGAACATGCGCCGCTCCAGGCGGTACTGGCGCCAGGTTAACGCAACGGCGTCAGGCATCGGCGGTCAGCTCCAGGTAGACATCCTCCAGCGTCGGGCGTCCGACGCTCAGCTCCTGCAGCCGTTCGCCTCGTGCCAGCGCCTCGCTCGTGAGCTCGTTCAGCAGCCGCGTGGGATCGTCGGTCTGGCGTTCCACCGTCTCGCCGCTGCCGTTGCGCCACGCGACGCGATACTGCGCCGCGGGTGGGTGGGCCGCGGGTGCGTGGGCTCCGGGCGGGTGGGCTACCAAATCCCGCGGGGGGCCGATCGCCAGGATCCGTCCGTCCTTGACGATCGCCACTCTGTCCGCCAGCGCTTGGGCCTCGTCCAGGTAGTGGGTCGTCAGCAGGACCGTCTTGCCCAGCTCTCGCAGCCGGCGCACGGTCTCCCACGCGCCGCGTCTGGCCTCGGGGTCGAAGCCGGTGGTCGGCTCGTCGAGAAACATCAGCTCCGGGTCGCCGACCAGCGCGAGCGCCAGATCCAGCCGCCTGAGCTGCCCGCCCGAGAGCTTGCGGCTGCGCACATCGGCCTTGTCCTCCAATCCGGACAGTCTCAATACCTCATCGACGTCCCGCGGTTGCGGATAGAAGCTCGCCCAGTGGCGCAGCGCCTCGCGCGGGGTGATGTGGCTGTAGATGCCGCCGGACTGCAATACGATCCCGATTCGCCGGCGCAGCTCGATCTGCCTGCGTGCTGGGTCATAGCCCAGTACCGATACATCGCCGCTCGTGCGTGTGCGATACCCCTCGAGGATCTCGACCGTCGTCGTCTTGCCGGCCCCGTTGGGGCCCAGCAGGCCGAATACCTCACCGCGTCGCACGCTGATGTCGATTCCTCGTACCGCCTCGTACTCGCCATAGTGCTTGCAAAGGCCGCGAACCTCGATCGCGTTGTCGTGTGCGGCTACCAGTGCACGCCCCGCGTCAGCGTGGCCATCGCGATCTGCTCGAACGAGGCCCGCTCCTCGACGTCGCGCTGACCCTTGGAGGCCGCGGAGTCGGGGAACACGCGATAGGCGAGATGCAGCAGCCGGTCGACCGCTTTCGGCGACAGCGCGTAGGCGACCTCGCCGAACGTGCCCAGGCGCGTGCCCATGTGCTTCGGGCGTGCGCGCAGCGCCTCGCAGATCATGTCCCCGGCCTCGTCCGGCGTGATCGCGGGGAACGCGTCGTACATCTTCGTCGGGGCGATCATCGGCGTGCGCACGAGCGGCATGTGGATCGTCGTGAACGTCACCCCGTCGCCGATCACCTCGCTGGAGACGACCCGCGTGAACGCGTCGAGCGCCGCCTTCGAGGCGACGTACGCCGAGAACCGGGGCGGGTTGGTCTGTACGCCGATCGAGGAGATGTTCACGATGTGCCCGGATCCGCGGTCGCGCATGTGCGGCAAGAGGCCGATGATCAGCTTGACCGCGCCGAAGTAGTTGAGCTGCATCGTGCGTTCGAAGTCATGGAAGCGTTCGTAGCTGAGGGCGATCGAGCGCCGGATCGAGCGGCCGGCGTTGTTGACGAGCATGTCCACGTTGCGGTGGTCGGCCAGCACGCGCTCGATCAGCCGGTTGACCGACTCCATGTCCGACAGGTCCGCCGCATATACGTACGCCGTCCCACCCGCGGCGACGATTTCCGCGCGCACCTCCTCCAGTTGCTCGACGTTGCGCGCCACCAGCAGCGGCACGCCGCCCGCGGCCGCGACCTTCAGCGCGGTCGAGCGCCCGATCCCCGAGGAGGCGCCGGTGATCATCACGTGCCGGCCCTCGAGCGCCTCCTGCAGCGTGCGCCCGCGCGCCATGCCCTGATCCATGTCGCGCTCCCAGTAGTCCCACAGCCGCGCGGCGTAGTCGTGCAGCGGGGGCGGCTCGGCCAGCGGCGAGCCCGCCAGTGCCCTGCCCGCTTCGCGCGTGTCGAAGCGGGGCACGAGCTCCATGTGCTCGAGCACCTCCTGTGGGATTCCCAGCTCGCGTAACGCCAGGTTCTTGGCCTGGCGCCACGGCGGCAGCGCCAGTGCGAGCTGCAGCGGCCACTTCGGCAGCGGGTCGGTCAGGCGTTTGTCGATGCTGACGGCCACGCGTGGCGCGTGCGCCGCCCGGGCGAGCTCGTTGATCAGCTCGTCCACGCGCTGACGGCGCGGGTCGGTGAGGTGGAATGCGCGTCCGTCGAGGTCGGGCTCGTGCGCGATGTGCTCGAGCGCACATGCCACCCAGTTGACCGGCACGACGTTCGTGTTGCCCAGGTCGAGGCCGACGAGCGGCGTCCACTCCGGCAGCAGCTGGCGCATCCGCTGGATCGACTTGAAGAAGTAGTACGGACCGTCGATCTTGTCCATCTCGCCGGTGCGTGAGTCGCCGACGACGATTCCCGGCCGGTACACCCGCCACGGTACGTAGGGCTGCTCGCGCACGATCCGCTCGGACTCGAACTTCGTGCGGTGATACGGCGAGGGCAGTCGCTGACCCTCGTCGAACATGTCCTCCGTGAACGTGCCCTTGTACGTGCCGGCGACCGCGATCGAGGAGACGTGGTGCAGCCGGCCCGCCTCCACTGCGCGGGCCAGTTCGACGGCGTGCGTGGTGCCGCCGACGTTCACCGCCGTGTTCTGCTCCGCCGGCGCGGTCATGTCATAGACCGCGGCCAGATGGAAGAAGTGCTCGATCTTCCCGCGCAGCTCCTCCACGCGCTCCTGTTCGACCCCGAGTAGCGGTCTGCGCAGATCCCCGATCACCGGGACCACGCGCTTTCTGACCGACGCGCCCGCGACCGCGGTCCAGCGCTCGATCAGATCGTCGAGCCTGTCAGCCGAGGACTCGCGGACCAGCAAATACACCTTGCCCTGGCGCTTGTCGAGCAGCTGCTCCACGAGCCGCCGCCCGATGAACCCGGTCGCGCCTGTTACGAAGTACGCCATTGCTCAGCGAGCATATCGGGGGTAGGAAGGGCGAGGTCGGATGGGAGGGGGGTGATGAGGTGATGGGGTGATGGGGTGATGAGGTGATGAGGTGAGCAGGGCGAGGAGGATAGGGGTGTGATGTATTGACTTTTAAGACCTGGTATAACCATGGTACAAGATATATACTAAAGATATACAGAATCAAGATAAAGACCGCGATATCTTTCGTATATACCTAGAACTATTGTTATACCGAGAAAAAATGGACAACCCCTCCTCTATCCCGGAGGCATGGGATCCACCGCTCGCCGCCCCAACTAAACACCCGCGCCGGACCCACCGCGGCCCTCGCCCGCCGCAAAACGCATCGCGCCCCGAGTGCCTTCGGCGAACACCTCCGGCCCAGCCCGCGCCTCCAACGCCAATCCGTCAGCCAGCGGCATCCCCAACCCCTCGATCGCCGCCCGCCGATCGGCGAGCATCGTCCGCTGCGGAAACCGCGCCAGGCCCTCCGCGAGCGCGAGCGCCCGCTCCAGATGAGCGCCCGCCGGCACGATCTCGGTGAGCAGTCCCATCTCGAGCGCCTCCCGCGCGTCGATCATGCGCCCGGTCAAGATCAGATCCAGGGCCCGTCCCAGCCCCACGATCCGCGGCAACCGCTGCGTGCCGCCGTCGACCAGCGGCACGCCCCAGCGCCGCTCCGGATAACCGAGCGTCGAGCCCTCAGTGGCGATCCGCAGGTCGCACCACAACGCCAGCTCCAGACCGCCCGCGAGGCAGAACCCGGAGATCGCGGCGATCGCGGGCTTGGACGGCGTCAGCCTGGTGAAGCCCATCGGTCCCTCGACCGACATCAGCCTGCCGGCCATCGTGTCAGTCGCCTTCAGGTCGGCCCCGGCGCAGAACGACACCCCGCCCGCGCCAGTCAGCACCAGCGCGCGCGCATCGTCGTCGGCCTCGAATCGCAGGTACGCCTCGTGCAGGCGCGCGGCTGTGGGCCCGTCCACGGCATTGCGCCGGTGGGGACGGTCGATCGTGATCACCGCCGCGGCGCCCACGCGTTCGTAGCGGACGGCGTCGGGCTCCTGCTCCCGATCGGCGTCCGGATGCTCGGCGTCCTGCGGTTGATCGCTCATCGGTCGCGATCCCGGATTCAGGGGCCCGCCCGCCCGCCCGGCGGGTCTACCAGCCGCCGCGGTAGTCGGCCGCGCCGAGGTGCTTCCCGGCGGCCTTGGCCGCTTCCTTGCGCTTCTCCAGATGGCGCTGGATCATGCTCATCGTGAACACGAACAGCGGAAAGAACGCGATCACGATGAAGCCCGCGTACGTCACGACTTCGTCGTCGGTGGCCCCGTAGAACCCGCGCCCGTCGTTTTCGGCCAGGGCGGCCGGGGCGAGCGCGAGCAGCATCAGCACGGATGTGCTCAGGGTCGTCAGGGCGGCGATCGGCAGGCGGCGCATTTCGATCGCGGATGCTAGCGCAGCGCGCGGCATACCATGCCCGCGATGGCTCTCCTGATCGCATCCGACCTGCACATCGACATGGCCGGGCAGCCGCTGCTGCGCGGCGTCTCGTTCAAGCTCGAGCGCCGCGAACGGATGACGATCGCCGGTCGCAACGGCGCCGGCAAGACCACGCTGCTACGAGCGCTGGCGGGGGAGACGTCGTTCGATCGTGGCGAGCTCAGCGTCGGCAAGGGGATTCGGATCGCCCTGCACGATCAGCGTCCTCCGCGCGAGCGTGGTCTGCCCCTACGTGAGTACATCCTGTCGGGGTGCGCGGAGGAGCTGCAGATCGAGGGTGAGCTCGCCGAGCTCGAGGCGCGCATGGCCGCCGGTACGGCCGATGAGCCCACATTCGAGCGATACGCGCGCGCGCAGGCCAAGCTGGAGACGCGCGGGGGGTATCTGTGGCGCGATCGCGCCACCGCGATGGCGCACGGGCTCGGATTCGCCGACGCAGACCTCGATCGTGCGCTGGACACGTTCTCCGGCGGCCAGCTGACGCGCGCCTCGCTGGCCCGCGCACTGGCCACGGGCGCCGATGTGCTGCTGCTGGACGAGCCCACCAACCATCTGGACATCGAGTCGCTGGAGTGGCTCGAGCAGACGCTCGTCTCACTGGACGCGGCAGTCGTGCTGGTCGCGCACGACCGCTGGTTCCTGGAGGCTGTTGGCACGTCTGTGCTGGAGCTGGAGGCAGGTCGGTCGCGGTTCTTCGCCGGCAGCTGGCACGCCTGGCGCCGTGAGCAGGCCGCGCGTGAGATCGCGCTCGGCAAGGCCATAGACAAGCAGCAGGCCGAGATCGCGCGAATGGAACGGTTCATCGAGCGGTTTCGCGCCAAGGCGACGAAGGCGCGCCAGGCGCAGTCGCGCGTGAAGCAGCTGTCGAAGATCGAGCGCATCGAGCGGGGGGTGGGTGGGCCCGAATCAAAGCAGGGACTCGAGTTCGCGTTCAAGGCGCCCGAGCGCTCGGGGCGGGTCGTGTTCGAGCTGAGCGATGCGCGGGTGCAGGTGGGCGAGCCGCCGCTGACCCTGCTCGAGCACGCCGAACTGTGGCTGGAGCGCGGCGAGCACGTCTCGCTCGTCGGTCCCAACGGATCCGGCAAGACGACGCTGATCGAGACGCTGGCCGGACGTCGCCCGCTGGCGGCGGGCAAGCTGAGCACTGGGCACAACGTCACGGTCGGCTACCTATCCCAGCACGCCGACGAGCTCGGCGTGGGCGGTCAGCCCGGCCAGAGCGTGCTCGACGCCGCTCAGCGCGCGACAGGTCTGACCCCGAACAAGGCGCGGGCGCTGCTCGGGCGGTTCCTGTTCTCCGGCGAGGCCGCCGAAAAGCCCCTGGACGGGCTCTCCGGTGGGGAGCGCCGGCGGCTGTCGTTGGCGGTTCTCGTCCACTCCGGCGCGAACGTATTGATCCTGGACGAGCCGACCAACCATCTCGACATCGAGTCCCGCGAGGCGCTCGAGGACGCGTTGCGCGGGTTTGAGGGTGCGATCCTGCTCGTCTCCCACGACCGCGCGCTGCTCGATGCGGTCGGCACGCGAACGATCGCCGTCGAGGACCGCTCGCTGCGCAGCTATATCGGCGGGTGGCCCGAGTACGTACGCGTGCGCGATGAACGACGCAACGAATTGGGTGGGACCTTGCCGCATGCGGAGGGAACGGCATCCTCAGCTGGGAATGGGTCGCAACTCAAGTCCAGGTCCACGTCCAAGTCCACGTCCAAGTCCCAGTCCAAGCCCAAGCCCAAGCCCAAGCCGTCCGGACCCTCGAAGAACCGTCTCTCAGCCCAGGCCGCGGCCGAGCTCGCGGTCGAACAGGCCGAGGCGGCGATGCGCGAGCTCGAGGACCAGCTGGCCGATCCGGCCGCCTGGGCGACGCAGTACGAGTCGGCCAAGTCCGAGGCCCGCCACACCGCCGCGCGCCGGGCGGTCGAGGAGGCCTACGCGCGGCTGGAGACGCTGGTCGAGTGAGATGGGCTGGACGGCCGTGGACGCTGAACGGCCGCTGACTTCCTCTACGCTCCAGGTGTCGTGAGCAGCGAGCTCAAAATGACCCGCAACGTCGCGATCGTGGTGCTGATCGCCGCGGCGGTCTACTTCCTGCCGTCGGGCGGCCAGGTGGCGAGCACGTTCGAAGCGCTGATTTACATCGGGTTCGGTGTCGCGATCGGCTACCTCGGACTGCGGTACTACCGCGAAAACCGCGTCGCCCTGCACAGCCTCGGCGACCGCTACCGTGGGCTGCTGTACGGGGCGATCGCCCTCGGAGTGCTTCTGTGGATGTCGCGCGCGCGCATGTGGCAGAGCGGGCTCGGCGAGCTGTTGTGGTTCGTGCTCGTCGCCGGGATCGTCTACTCGCTGGTCATGGTCGTCCGCCGCTG
The DNA here is from genome assembly GCA_963810645.1 of uncultured Solirubrobacterales bacterium. Classification (GTDB taxonomy): domain Bacteria; phylum Actinomycetota; class Thermoleophilia; order Solirubrobacterales; family Solirubrobacteraceae; genus Palsa-744. The sequence goes on from CAWEOK010000001.1 coordinate 79,145, forward strand.
GCGGGCCTATTGAGTCTCGCAGCGCAACGACGGGCGCTGCCCGACCAGCCCGGCGTATATCTGTTCAGGGACGAGCGCGGCAGGGTCATCTACGTGGGCAAGGCCGTGTCGATCCGCAAGCGCGTGGCCTCGCACTTCTCCAAAGCGCAGGTGGGCGGGCGGGGATCGAGTTCACCCGGACACGCCGAGATGGTCGCCTCGGTCGCCCACGTCGAGTGTGTGGTCGTCGCTTCGGAGTCCGAGGCGCTGCTGAGTGAGCAGGGGTTCATCAAGCAGTACCGGCCGCGGTTCAACATCCGGCTGCGCGACGACAAGTCGTATCCGTTCATCGCGATCTCGCTCGACGAGGACTATCCACGCGTGTACTTCACGCGCGAGCACCACCGGGCGGGCCGGGCGTACTTCGGGCCGTACTCGAACGCCAAGCGCGTGCGCGCCACGCTGGAGGTGCTGGCGAAGGTGTTCATGTTCCGCTCATGCACCGGTCCCGATCCCGGCCGGCGCAGCGGCAGTCCGTGTCTGGACTACTACATCAAGCGTTGCACAGCCCCCTGTGTCGGGTACGTCTCCCGCGAGGACTACCGCGCGAGCATCGACCAGGTGATCGACTTCCTGTCCGGCCGGTTTGCGGCGATCGAGCGCGACCTGGACACCCGCATGCGCGCGGCCGCCGTGGCCGAGGAGTTCGAGCAGGCCACGCTCGAGCGCAACCGCCTGCGCGCCGTGCATTCGCTGCTGGAGCGCCGCCGCGTCGCCAACGCGTCGGCCGGTACGTTCGACGCCGTGGCAGTGGCGATCGACGGGCGCGAGGCCAACGCGCAGGTGTTCCAGATCCGCGACGGCGTGCTCAGCGATCGGCAGTCGTTCTATCTCTCAAACGAGACCGAGCGCGGCGTGGCCGACGTGGCCGAGGAGTTCATGTTGCAGTACTACGCCGGCCACCTGTCGATCCCGGCGCTGATCGTCGTCCAGCGCGAGCTGGCATCCGACGACGCCGAGGTTCGACCGCTCGCCGAGGCGCTGGCCAGTCGCCGCGACGGTCCCGTGGAGATCCGACCCGCCGAGCGCGGGGAGAAGCGCCGGATCCTCGAGCTCGCCCACCGCAACGCGCTGCTCGCCCTCGATCAGGAGCGTCTGCGCGCTGAGCGCCGCCGTCAGAGCCGGGTCAACGCGCTCGACGGTCTCCAGCAGGTGCTGGGGCTGGACGTGCCGCCGATCCGGATCGAGTGTTACGACATCTCGCATCTCGGGGGCGATCACACGGTCGCCTCGATGGTTGTGTTCGAGGGTGGCGCGCCGCGTAAGTCCGACTACCGGCGCTTTCGCATCCGCTCACTGCCGGCGGGCGCCTCCGATGACTACGCCGCGATGGCCGAGGTCCTGGGGCGCCGCTACGCACAGTGGGAGGCCCAGGCCGACATCTCCCCCCACGACTCGGCCTATGACTCGAGCTTCGCCTCGTTGCCTAACCTCGTCGTGATCGACGGCGGCGCCGGACAGCTGGCGGCCGGTCTCGGTCCGCTGCGCGGTTGGCGTGAGCGCGGGGTCGCGGTCATCTCGCTGGCCAAGCGCATCGAGGAGGTCTTCATGCCCGGCCGCCGCACCCCGCTGGTGCTCGACCACTCCACCCCGGAGCTGCAGCTGCTGCAGCGCGTGCGCGACGAGGCGCACCGGTTCGCCGTCACCCACCATCGCATCCGCCGCGACCGCGCGATGACCGGTTCGCTGCTGGATGACCTGCCGGGGATCGGCCCGGCGCGCAAGCGTGCGTTGCTGACCCACTTCGGCTCGCCCGAGGCCGTTGCTGGGGCTTCCAGCGAGGAGTTGCAGGCGGTTCCGGGGCTGCCGGCGAAGGTCGCGCGGGAGCTGTATACGAGCCTGCATCGCGCCGGCTGATGGCGATGGCATACACGAAAGTGACACGCCCGTCCGCACAGCCCGGCACAATGACTTGAACAATGGCCGTCATCAGGCCCCTCCGACCCCTGCGCGGCGCGGCGAAGCCGGCCGTGGAGTCGCGCCTGCAGGACCTCGTCGTGATCACCGGGTTCTCCGGCGCGGGCAAGTCGACGGCGATGAACGTGTTCGAGGACGCCGGCTACTTCTGCGTGGACAACCTGCCGCCGGAGATGATCCGCTCGCTCGTCGAGCTGTTCGTGCACGGCGGCTCCAAGGTCGAGCGGGCCGCGGTCGTGTCCGACGTGCGCGGGGGCGTCTACTTCGAGGCGCTCCGGGCCGTCGTCGACGATCTCGACGCGCTTGGGATCAACCATCACGTGCTGTTCCTGGAGGCCGCCGAGCAAACGTTGGTGACGCGCTACAAGGAGACCCGCCGGCGTCATCCACTGGCCCCCGAGGGCAGCGTCGCCGCGGGCGTCGCCGCCGAGCGCGCGCTGCTGGAGCCACTGCGCAGCCGTGCCGATCTCGTGCTCGACACGACCGGCATGTCCACCGCGATCCTGCGCGGGCGCATCGCCGACGAGCTGCTGCCCCGCCAGAACGCCGGCCGCCTGGCGGTCACGTTCATGAGCTTTGGCTTCAAGCACGGGCCGCCCCGCGAGGAGGATCTCGCGATCGACGTGCGCTTCCTGCCCAACCCCCACTACGAGCCCGAGCTGCGCGAGCTCACCGGTCACGACGATCGGGTGGTGCAGTACATCGCTCGCGACGGGCGCCTGGACGAGCTGTACGTGCGGCTGCATGCGCTGCTCGATTTCCTGCTGCCAGAGTACGTCGCCGAGGGCAAGGCGCATCTCGTGATCGTGATCGGCTGCACCGGTGGGCGCCACCGCTCGGTCGCGATCGCCGAGCACCTGGCCGAGCGCTATCGCGACCATGACGACCTCGATGTGGCCGTCGCTCACCGCGACATCGACAAGGCCTCCAGGGCTCGCTGATAGCCTTCCCGGGCATGCCGGGCCACGGGGCCGATCGTAGATCGAATGAGCTCTTCGATCGGCCAACGCTTCGACGGTCCGGCCCGTTCACGTTCGCGCGACTAGGAGGCCGTGCAATATGTCAGTACGGGTGGGAATCAACGGGTTCGGCCGGATCGGCCGGAACGTGTTCCGCGCAGCCCAGGCCAGGAATGACGCAGGGGAGATCGAGTGGGTCGCCGTCAACGACCTGACCGACGCGAGGACGCTGGCGCATCTGTTGCACTACGACTCGATCCTCGGTCCCTACCCGGGCGAGGTCCAGGCTCGCGAGGGCGCGATCGAGGTTGACGGCCGCGAGCTGCGCGTGTTCGCCGAGCGCGATCCCGCCGCGCTGCCTTGGGGCGAGCTGGGAGTGGATGTCGTGATCGAGTCAACCGGGCTGTTCCACGATCGCGCCAGCGCCGCCAAGCACCTCGCGCAGGGCGCCAAGAAGGTGATCATCTCCGCTCCCGCCACCGATCCCGACGCGACCGTCGTGCTCGGCGTGAACTTCGACGAGGTGTACGACCGCGCACAGCACGACGTCATCTCCAACGCATCGTGCACGACCAACTGCCTGGCTCCGGTCGCGAAGGTGATCAACGACACGGTCGGCATCACGCACGGCCTGATGACGACGATCCACGCCTATACAGCCGACCAGCGCCTGCAGGATCTGCCTCACAAAGACCTCCGTCGCGCCCGCGCCGCCGCGATCAACCTGATCCCGGCATCGACCGGCGCGGCCAAGGCGATCGGCCTGGTGATCCCCGAGTTGCAGGGCCGACTGCACGGGTTTGCGGTACGCGCCCCTGTGCCGACGGGCTCGGTCGTCGATCTGACCGTCGAGTGCGCGCGCGATACGAGCGTCGAGGAGATCAACGGCGCGCTGCTGAGCGCCTCGGAGTCCGGTCCGCTGGCGGGGATAATGGCCTACACCTCCGATCCGATCGTCTCCAGCGACATCGTCAGCTCGCCGTTCTCCGCGATCGTCGATTCCTCGCTCACGGCCACGATCGACGGAACGATGCTGAAGGTGGTCGCCTGGTATGACAACGAGTGGGGCTACTCCAACCGGCTCGTCGATCTCGTGCAGAGGGTGCTGTGAGCCGGTGAGAACCCTCGACGACCTCGACGTGCACGGGCGGCGGGTGCTCGTGCGGGTCAACTTCAACGTGCCGCTGGGCGCGGACGTGGACCATAGTCCGACGGCCGGCGGCGTTCCGCTCGTGAGTGACGACACGCGGATCGCGGCGGCGCTACAGACGATCGAAGAGCTGCGTGCGCGGGGGGCACGACTGGTGCTGGTCTCGCATCTGGGCAGGCCGCAGGGGAAACGTGTGCCGGAGCTGTCGCTGGCGCCGGTGGCGGATCGCCTACGCGAGCTGACGGGAGCGAAGGTGACGCTGGCGCCGGCGGTGGTGGGCGAGGAGGTGACGGCGTTGGCGGAAGAGCTGGGCGACGGAGACATCCTGGTGCTCGAGAACGTGCGCTTCGAGCCGGGGGAGACGAGCAACGATCCCGAGTTCGCCAAGGAACTGGCGGCGCTGGCGGATCTCTACGTGGACGACGCGTTCGGTGTGGCGCACCGCGCGCATGCGAGCAACGAGGGGATCACGCACCTGCTGCCGAGCGCGGCTGGACGGTTGCTGGAACGCGAGGTCACGACGCTGACGGGGATCCTCGATCATCCGGAGCACCCGCTGGTGGCGATCGTCGGTGGCGCGAAGGTGGCGGACAAGATCAAGGTGATCGAGCGCTTCCTGGCGGTCGCGGACGTCGTGATGATCGGCGGCGCGATGTGCTTCCCGTTCCTGTGCGCCCAGGGCCACGCGGTCGGCAAGTCGCTGTGCGACGACGAGGATGTGGAGCACGCGCGCAGCGCGCTGTCGCGAGCGAGCGACACGCACTCTCCGCAGGCCGGCCGAGCGCGCCTGCTGGTGCCGAGCGACCTCGTGATCGGTGATCGCCTGGCGCAGGACGCGGAGCACCGCGTGCTCGACGGCGTGGAGGTGCCGAAGGGCTGGATGGGCCTGGACATCGGCCCGAAGACGGCGGAGCGCTACGCCAACGTGATCGCGAGCGCTGGCACGGTCTTCTGGAATGGCCCGATGGGCGCGTTCGAGCTGGAGTCGTTCGCGGCCGGCACGCGCGCAGTGGCGGAAGCGGTCGCGAGCGCGCCGGGCCTGACGGTCGTGGGCGGCGGCGACTCGGCGGCGGCGCTGGCGCAGTTCGGGCTGGAGCACGCGGTCGATCACCTCTCCACGGGCGGCGGCGCGACGCTGGAGTTGGTCGAGGGCGCGACGCTGCCGGGCGTGCAGGCGCTGGAAGGCGCGGGAGTGGTCGGCAGATGAGTCGCACGCCGCTGATCGCGGGCAACTGGAAGATGTACAAGACCGAAGCCGAGGCTGAGCAGTACATCCAGGCGCTGCTCCCGCGGGTGTCCGCGATCGATGGCGTTGATGTCGCGATCTGCGTGCCCTACACCGACCTGCGCGCGATGGTCAACTCCGCGCGCGGCTCGCGCGTGGAGGTATACGCCCAGAACATGCACTCCGAGCCCGAGGGCGCCTATACCGGCGAGATCTCCGCTCCGATGCTGTGCGAGCTGGACGTGCAGGGCGTCGTGCTCGGCCACTCCGAGCGCCGCGAGCTATTCGGCGAGACCGACCGGGCGCTGGCCGCCAAGGTTCCCGCCGCGCTGGCCGCCGGCCTCGCACCGATCCTGTGCGTGGGGGAGACCGAGTCCGAGCGCGACGACGGCGATACCCAGCGCAAGCTGCGCCAGCAGGTCCGCGATGGCCTCGCCTCGGTTGCGGACGAGCGCCTCGCAGACGTGACGATCGCATACGAGCCGATCTGGGCGATCGGCACCGGCCGCGTCGCCACGGCCGAGCTGGCCCAGGAGGCGATCGGCTTCATCCGTGCGCTCGTCGGCGACCGCGACGCCGAGGCCGCGGCCCGCGTGCGGATCCTGTACGGAGGGTCGGTCAAGCCCGAGAACGCCGCCGAGCTGCTCGGGTTGCCGGATGTCGATGGTGCGCTCGTCGGCGGGGCATCGTTAGAGGCCGAGTCGTTCGCGGCGATCGTGACCGCCGCCGCGGCATGAGTCGCGTCTGCCTGGTCGTGCTCGACGGCTGGGGGCTGGCCGAGCCCGGCCCGGGCAATGCGGTCTCGCTGGCGGACACGCCCGTGTTCGACGAGCTGTGGGAGACATGTCCGCACACGACCCTGCTCGCCTGCGGGCGCGCGGTGGGCCTGCCCGACGGGCAGATGGGCAACAGCGAGGTCGGCCACCTGAACCTCGGCGCCGGCGCGGTCGTGCGCCAGGATCTCGTCCGCATCAACGACGCGATCGCCGACGGCTCGTTCGCGGCCAACCCGGTCCTGCGGGCGGCGCTTGAGGATGTCGATCGCGTGCACCTGATCGGGCTGGTGTCCGACGGCGGCGTGCACTCCTCGCTGGATCACCTGCTGGCGCTGATCGCCTGCGCCCGCGAACACTCCGTCGCCGGCACTGGCGGGCGGAAAGACGTGATCGTGCACGCGTTCACCGATGGACGCGACACGCTGCCCCACGCCGGGGCCGGTTATCTGGCTCAGCTCGACGCGACCGAGGGTGTGCGCGTGGGGTCGGTCGTCGGTCGCTACTGGGCGATGGATCGAGACCGGCGCTGGGATCGCACCCAGCGCGCGTATGACCTGCTCGTCCATGCGCGCGCTCCGTTCAGCGCCGCCAGTGGCGAGGAGGCCGTGCGGGCCGCATACGAGAGGAGGGAGACCGACGAGTTCATCGAGCCGTCCGTCGTCGGCGAGGACACGGCGATCGGGCCCGGTGACAGCGTGATCGCATTCAACTTCCGCCCCGATCGCATGCGCCAGATAACTCGTGCCCTCGCCGAGCCCGGCTTTGCGGAGATCGATCGCGGTGGCGCCGCGCCCGTGGAGCGCTATGCGACGCTCGCCGAGTACGAGGAAGGCTGGCCCTACCCGGTGGCATTCACGCCCGAGCGTCCTGCGACCACGCTCGCGGCGACAATCGCACACACCGGCGCGCGACAGCTGCATGTCGCCGAGACCGAGAAGTACGCGCACGTGACGTACTTCTTCAACGGTGGCGTTGAGGCGATTCAGCCACAGGAACGGCGCGAGCTGGCGCCCTCGCCAAGGGACGTGCCCACCTATGACCACAAGCCCGAGATGAGCGCCGCGCAGGCCGCCGAGGCGTTTGTGCGGGGCTGGTGTGAGGATCGGCCCGAGTTCGGGATCATCAACTTCGCCAACGCCGACATGGTCGGACACACCGGCGTCATCCCGGCGGCGGTGCGCGCGGTGGAAACCGTAGATGGATGCCTCGGCCAGGTCGTCGCCGCGGTGCGTGAGTCCGGCGGCGTGTGCGTGATCACGGCCGACCACGGCAACGCCGATCACATGCTCGAGCCCGACGGCAGCCCCAACACGGCGCATTCGCTCAATCCGGTCCCGCTGATCGTGACGGCGCCCGGCGAGGTCTCGCTGCGCGCCGAGGGAGGCATCCTCGCCGACGTTGCCCCGACCGTGCTCGAGCTGCTTGGCATCGATCAGCCGGCGGCGATGAGCGGGCGCTCGCTGATCGAAACGGGGATTCCCGCCGTTTAGGGCGGGTGTCTCCCGGCTTCGGTCGAGCGCCCGTAGCTGCTACATATGCCGCAATGAATCGTTCACGCACACTGCTCAGCGCGTTCTTCGTCGGTGCCGGGGTCAACCACTTCCTGATCCCGGGCACGTACGAATCGATTGTGCCACCGAGCGTGCGCGACGATGCCAAGCGTCTGGTCGCGATCAGCGGCGTCGCCGAGATCGCGGGTGGTGTCGGGGTGCTGCTGCCCCGCATGCGGCGACTCGCCGGCCTGGGGCTGGTCGCGCTGCTGGCGGCCGTGTTTCCAGCCAACCTGCACATGGCCCGCAACCCCGGCGAATATCGCCGTATCCCGCGCTGGGCGCTGTATGCGCGACTGCCACTGCAGCCCCTGATGATGCGCTGGGCATGGCGCGCAACGCGGCGATGAGCCGTTCGTGTCCCGTGGTCCCCGCGGACCCGTCCACAACACACCGCGAATCCCGAGACTGTCCCCACACGGCCGACCCTGAGATCCAGTTCACACACACGGCTCACACCGAGACCCGCTCCTGACGCTGCTATGTTCGATTAAGCAGGGTTTTCGTATCAATTGTCATCATGTCGACCGCGACTGCAATCAAGATTCCACCAGGGGAGCAGGAGTCTCTCAGCGAAGGCGAGCTACGCGCGTGGCGCGGCCTGCTGCGAGCGCACGCCTGTCTGGCCAAGCGCCTGGACACCGAGCTCGAGCGCGAGCATGGCCTGCCGATGACCTCATACGAGGTGCTCCAACGGCTCGACGATGCCGGAGCGGGGCGGATGCGCATGTGCGACCTTGCCGAGCAGGCACAGCTCTCGCGCAGCGGCCTGACCCGGCTGGTCGATCGGCTGGAGCGCGACGGCCTGCTCGAGCGCTGCTCCTGCGAACACGACGCGCGCGGCTCCTACGCCTGTCTGACGGAGCTCGGTCGCGAACGGCTGAGCCAAGCGCGTACGACGCACCTGGCGGTCGTGCGCGAGCACTTTTTCTCCCGCTTCTCCGAGCCCGAGCTCAGCGCGCTGGCGGACCTGTGGGATCGCATCGCGCCGTGCGGGAACGGCAACGGCAATGGGCACGCGCACATCGACAGTGACGGTGGCGGGCACGTCAACAGCAACGGCAACGGGCACGTCAGCAACGGGCACGTCGTCAGCGACGGGCACAGCTGCTGAGCCGTCGCTCAGGGGTGCTTGACCTCACTTGACGCCGTCGCAGGTGCATCGGCGCCTGGACGTGCCTCGTCGGTCGGTGGCGCCTGGGTGGCCGGCGGGCGGTGTGTCTCGACAGGTTGCGGTTCCTCGACGTCGGCTGGGTGTTTCATCGTCTCCTGCATCCTGCGCTGGTGGCGCTTATAGACGACTCGCGCTCCGATGCCGGCGAGCACCGCCGCAACCAGTCCGTATATGCCGAATGCCTCGATTGCGTTGCTCGCGGCGGTTCCGAGGAAGTAGGCGATCAATCCGACACCGGTCGCCCAGCAGATACCTCCGAGCGCGTTCCAGAACGCGAACGAGCGCCAGCGCATGCGCGTTGCGCCGGCCAGCCACGAGGCCCAGACGCGCAGGCCGAGGATGAAGCGGCCGAAAAACACCGCCTTGGGACCGTGTCTCTCAAAGAATGGCTCTCCCAGTTCGAGTGCCTGAAGACGCTGCCGCCGGAAGCGCCCGGGTCGTTCCAGCAGCCAGCGCCCACCCTTGCGACCGATCGTATAGCCGATGTTGTCGCCCACAATTGCTCCCGCGGCGGCGATCGGGATCACGAGCTCGATGTGCATTTTCCCCCGCGATGCGAGCACGGCCGCGGTGATAAGCGCCGTCTCGCCTGGGATCGGCACGCCGCTTGACTCGGCCATGACCGTCAGGAACAGCAGCGGGTAGCCGAACGTTTCGACGAGCTGGCTGACGTTGACGATCGCGGCGAGCATGGTTTGTCCGGTGGCCTGAGCGGCGGGGTCAGCCGTCTGGGCGGTCCTCTGAGCGAGCTCGTGCGCGCGGTCGTCTCATGCTCTTAGGATGGCGCACCAGTGTCCGCTTTTACGATCGCTGCCCGTGACATGTCCTCGCGCGCCCGCGCGGGCGTACTGAGCACTGCCCACGGCGATGTTCGCACACCCGCGTTCACGCCCCTGGCGACGAAGGCCACCGTCAAGGGCCTGCTGCCCGAGGAGGTCGCCTCGCTCGGGTATGACATGGTGCTCGGCAACACGTTCCATCTGCTGCTGCGACCCGGTCCGGAGCTGATCGAGCGCTTCGGTGGCCTCGGCGCGTTCATGGGTTGGCCGGGGCCGACGATCACTGACTCGGGCGGGTTTCAGGTGTTCTCGATGGGTCACGGCACGATCGCCGAGGAGATCAAGGGACGCGCCCGGGGTCGTGCCGGCGCGCGGGCACGGGAGAGCGCACGGGAGAGGTATGGCACGAACGATGGCGCGGTCGGCGCCTCCGGAAGTGGCGGTCCCGGCGAGCGCGAGGGAGCGATCGTCGAGATCGGCGAGTCCGGGGTGCGATTTCGCTCATACGTGGACGGGCGCGTCCGGTTCATGTCCCCGGAGGACTCGATGGCCACACAGGCCGCGCTGGGCTCGGATATCGCGCTCGTGTTCGACGAGTGCACACCGTTCCACGTCGATCGCGACTACACGCAGCGCTCGACCGAGCGCACTCATCGCTGGCTGGCACGCTGTCTGGACTGGCACTCAGAGCGCGGCCCCGACGGGCAACTCGTGTACGGGATCGTGCAGGGCGGCGTGTACGAGGATCTGCGCCGCGAGTCCGCGCAGACCGTCGCCATTAGCGGGTGCGATGGGATCGCGATCGGTGGGTCGCTGGGGGCGGAGAAGGCGCAGATGTATGAGGTTGTTTCCTGGGCGACCGCCGAGCTGGGCGGTGAGTACGAGCGCAAGCCGCGGCATCTGCTGGGGATTGGCGAGGTCGATGACCTGATCGCGGGCGTCGAGCTCGGGATCGACACGTTCGACTGTGCGATGCCCACGCGTCTCGGCCGGCACGGCACCGCGCTCGTGCCCGACCCGGACGCGCGCTGGCGGTTGGACCTGACCAAGGCCGGCTCGCGCGAGTCTGATCGGCCGCTGCTGGAGGGCTGCTCGTGTCCGGCCTGTGTCAAAGGGTTCTCGCGCGCCTACCTCAGCTACCTCGCCCGCGCGGGCGAGCTGACCGGGACGCGGTTGATCACGATGCACAACCTCGCATTCCTGGCGCGCCTGATGAGCGATTTGCGGCGGGGAATCCTAGACGGGGACTTGGATCGCGTGACACGCGGGTGGCGCGCCGGAGAGTTCCATCGCCGTTGATGCGTACTTTGGATCGTGGCATTCCGGTGTGGTGTAAAGGCAGCACGGGCACCTGTCACGTGTCAGGTGCCGGTTCGAGTCCGGCCGCCGGAGCCATATGTTGAAGGCGACGGTTGAGGCTGCTAGCCTGCTGAGCAAGTGACAGGTGCCCAGCCCGAAAGGGCAGTTGCCTTACCGAGGGGCCCGCGTAAGCGGGCCTTTCGCCTTTAAGCAATGGCAGTCAGGGTCCGCTAGCATTGCAGACAACACGTGACGGGTATCCAGCGAGAGGCTCGCGCACCAGCGGGCCTTTCGTCTGTTCAGGTGCGCCGGTGACTCACTTCGTGTTTTCGCCGATCAGCTGCTTCAGTGCTTCGGCCGATTCGTGGACGTCTTCGTAGACGACGTTTCGTAGCGTCACCTTGGTCGGCGCCGGCGCGGTGATCGCGACGATCGCGGCGATCACGCCGGCGAGCGCGAGCAGACACAGCAGCGCGAGTGCCAGCCGCCGCACGCCGCGCCCCCTGGGCTTGGACGAGGAGACGGCCGCGGGCTGCCCCGCGGCGACAGCAGGGCTACGCGCCGGTCCCGGCCGGGGCTGGCGGGGGGTGACCGCGGCCCTGGTCTTGGGAGCGCCCGATCCACGCATGGCGCCACCGCTCAGGACGCTCGTGGCCTCGGTCGGCCGTTCCGCGCCATGGGCCAGGCGCTGTGCCACGGCGGTGCCCGAGGACTCGAGCGGAGAGATCCCGTCCGCGCCGTCGCTGATCGCGCGGCCCATCTCGCGGGCGGTCTGGTAGCGGTCGCGCGGGTCCAGCGCCAGCGCCAGCGCGACCGCCTCGGCCAGCTCTGGGCCGACGGCCGCGACGAGCGTGTCGAGCATCGCCGGCTCCTCGCGCTGCTGCTTGAGCGCCAGCTCAGTCAGCGAGGTCGCCTCATACGGCAGCCGCCCGGAGATCAGCTGGTAGGCGACGACTCCGAGCGCATACAGGTCCGCGCGCGGCCCCGCCTCCTCGCCCCGCGCCTGCTCGGGCGCGAGGTATGCGGCCGTGCCGAGCACTGAGCCGACCTGGGTGATGCTCGATTGCTCGGTCGCCTTGGCGATGCCGAAGTCCGCCAGCTTGACCTCGCCTTCGCGCGAGCGCAGCAGGTTGCCGGGCTTGACGTCGCGGTGGACGACCCCGTGGCGGTGTGCGTAGTGCAGGCCCTCGCACGCCTGTTCGATGATTGCGACGGCCTCGTCGACCGCCAACCAGCCGTCGTCGCGCAGGATCTCCGCGCAGGACTGGCCCTCGATGTACTCCATCACGATGAAGTGCCTGCCGGACTGCGCGTCCAGGCCCGAGTCGAAGATCTGCACGATGTTTGGGTGTACGAGGCGCGCGGCGGCCTGGGCCTCGCGCTGAAATCGCGATACGAACGTCGGATCCTCGGCGAGGTGCTCGGCCAGCAGCTTGACCGCCACACGCCGTTCCAGGCGCATGTCGAACGCGAGGTGCACCGTCGACATCCCCCCGAACCCGAGCCGGCCCTCCAGACGGTAGCGCCCGGCGATCACATCGCCCTCGCTCATTGACCGTTCCCGTTCCCGCTCCCGTTGTTCTGCCCCAGGCCGCCGCCACCGGCGCTGCCCGATTCCCCTGCTTCCCCTGCCCCGGTACCGCCTCCAGGGCCGACCTTGGGCGGGCTTTCGACGCCGGGCGCCGCGGTGCCGCCTCCGTTGTTAGGCGTGGTCGGCGTCGGTGTGGTCGGCGTCGTGGGGGTGGTGGGTGTCGATGTGGTCGGCGGCGTTGGGGTGGTGGACGTCTGGGTTTTCGCCGGCGTCGTAGTGGTCGTCGTCGTGCGCGGTGCGCTCGTGGTGGTTGTTTGTGCGAGTGGCTGTGTGCACAGTTCCAGCGCGCGTGTGCGCAGGTTTGAGATGCCCTGGCTGAGCCTGCTGCGCAGTCCCGCGTCGATCGTCGAGGGCAGCGCGGCGAAGTCCTGCTCGGTTTTGTTGATCGCTTCGGTCGTCGCCGTGCAGTTGCCGTTCCCGGCCTGCGCGGCCTTGGCGACAGCTTCGAAGTCGCTCCGCAGCGGTCCCGCGTTTTCAGCCGGTATCAGACCGTTGCCCGAGCTTCCGCACGAGACGAGCACGGCCGCTGAGATGCCCAGCAGGGCGGCGAGCCCCAGGCGGAGCAGGGCGCAGCGACGCCGATGCCCACCAGTGGATGGTCCACCGTCTCCAGGCTTGGTGGTGGTCACGGCGCGCGCGAGACCCCCGTTGCCGGCCGGCCGAGCGCGAGCTTGGGTGTGGGTGTCGGGCCGAGGCATGCTCACTGACCGTACTCCAGCCGCTCGGCGAGCGAGTCGGGCAGGCGCGCCGAGCGAATCGCGGCAGCCGCACCGGCGACATCGTAGTCGGTGCGCCTGAACGAGGCGGTCAGACCGTCGAGATCCAGCATCAGCCAGGAGGCACGCGGGTCGCCGTCGCGCGGCTGACCCACGCTGCCGGGGTTTAGCAGCCATTCGCCGTCAGAGATATCGAGTTGCACGCCCTCCCGGCGCGGTTCGCCGCTGGCCAGTTCGCCCTCGTGGCGCACGAACGAGAGGGCGACGTGGGAGTGACCGATCAGACAGACGCGGCTTGGCTGCCTGTCCAGGCACAGCTCCGCAAGCAGCGCCGAGAGCACGTACTCCCAGACGGGATCGCGCGGGCTGGCGTGGTAGAGGCCGATCGGTCCCTCCTGACCCTGCGGTCGCAGTCCGGCGAGGAAGTCGCGGTGCTCGGGAGCGATCACCTCCTGGGTCCACTGAGCCGCGAGGCTGGCGCCGCGAGAGAACTCCCCGAAGGAGACCTCGCCCGTGACGGCGAGATCGTGGTTGCCGGCCAGGCACACGGCGGCGTGCTTGCTGGCGAGTTCAACACACGCATTGGGCTCGGCGCCGTAGCCGACCAGGTCGCCCAGGCACCACAGCTCCGCGGCGTCGCTGGCCGCGACCGCGTCGAGCACCGCCTCGAAGGCGTGCCGGTTGCCATGAATGTCGGAGATGACCGCAACCTTCATCGTACGTCGTCTGCCGCTCTGCCGCCGCCGGGGCAGCAGCCAGGCCGTGGCCCAACGGCCTAGTCCTCCGCGTCTGGAGCCTCAGCGCCACCGTACTCGGGTAGGTTCTTGATGCCCTCGCGGGTTCGCCACTTGGAGTAGTTGTCCTCCATCGCGTCGATCAACTCGCGCATGAACCGCGGCGAGAGGTTGACTCGCGAGACGACTACGCCGGGCACCTCCTCGGCCTCGACCTCGTGGTCGACACGGGCGAAGGTGACCGTGAACTCGTAGTCGGAGTGGCTGACGTTCGCGAAGTTAGCGTATACGCCCCCCATGATCTCGGGGGACAGGTGGATGTTTATATGGCGCTCGGCGCCTGGGTCTTGGTCGTTCACGCAGTTAGTATCCCAATCCGTGAGCCACATCGATACGAGGGGTGCGAACACCCCAGTGCAGGAGCTGCGCGAGGCCGTCCTGGCGGCCGCGGGAGAGCTGGCGGTTACAGAGGGCGATGGTGTCGGAGGGCAGGCTGAGACCAACACAGACGCTGCGGGCGCTGGCGCGGGCTCGTCGCTGAGTCGACCCGAGGCGATCGTGCTCGAGCGTCCGCCCAAGGCCGATTTCGGCGACTACGCGACCAACGCCGCGCTGCTGCTCGCACCCGCGCTCGGCGCTGCGCCACGCGAGGTGGCCGAGCGCCTGGGTATGGAGCTCACGCGCCGGCTGGGCGAGCGTCTGCGGCGCTACGAGGTCGCCGGACCCGGGTTCCTGAACCTGTGGCTGGCCGACTCGTGGCTGCGCGACGGGCTGGCTCGTGCGCTGGCGGCGGACAACGCCTACGGCGCCGGCGGGACATTGCGCCCAGAACGCATCCTGGTGGAGTTCGTCTCGGCCAACCCCACCGGGCCGATGCACGTCGGTCACGCGCGCAACGCCGCCTACGGAGACTCGCTGGCCCGTGTGCTCGCTTACCACGGGCACGAAGTGCAGCGCGAGTTCTATGTCAACGACGCCGGCTCGCAGATTCGGGCGCTTGGCGAGTCGATTCGTGCGCTGGCGCAGGGCGAGGAGGTTCCGGAGAACGGCTATCGCGGCGATTACGTGCACGAGCTCGCCGCCGAGCTGGAGGATGCCTCCACGGCCGACCCAGCCGAGCTCGGGCGGGCCGCGGTCGGTGTGATGGTGCAGCTCATCCAGGCTTCGCTGCAGGCGTTCGCGGTCAGGGAATTCGACCACTGGCAGTTCGAGAGCACACTGCATTCCGGCGATCCGAGCCCGGTGGCGCACACGCTGGCGCTGCTGGAACAGAACGGGCACACCTATCGCAGCGAGGATGCGCTGTGGCTGCGAACCACCGACTACGGCGACGACAAGGACCGAGTGCTCGTGCGCTCCAGCGGCGAGCACACGTACTTCGCCTCGGACATCGCCTATCACCAGGACAAGCGCGAGCGCGGGTTCGAGCGCCAGATCGACGTTTGGGGCGCCGACCACCATGGGTATCTGGCACGGATGCGAGCCGCCTATGCCGCGCTCGGTGGCGATCCCGAGCATCTGGAGATGCTGACGATGCAGCTCGTTCACCTGATGCGCCGGGGGGCGCGCGCGCAGATGTCCAAGCGCTCGGGCGAGTTCGTCACGCTCGAGGACCTCGTTTCCGAGGTCGGGGTAGACGCGGCGCGCTGGTTTCTGCTGTCGCGCTCGCACGACACGACGATCGACCTCGATCTCGACCTCGCCCGCGAGCAGTCCAACGAGAATCCCGTCTACTACGTGCAGTACGCGCACGCCCGGATCGTCTCGGTGCTCGCGCTGGCGGGTCCCGAGCGCGTCACCGCCGCGCTGGCCGATGTGGCCGATCTGGCGGGTGCGGCCGGCATGGGTGCTGGTTCGGAGGCGGGAGAGGGTGAGGGTGAGAGTGAGGGTGTGGGTGGCTCGCTGGCTCCGGCCGAGCGGGCGCTGATCAAGCGGTTGCTGGCGCTGCCCGAAGAGGTGTCCGAGGCCGCGCAGCGCCGTGCGCCACACCGGATCGCCACCTACGCACTCGAGCTGGCCCAGGACTTCACCGCGTTCTACCGCGACTGCCGCGTCGTCGGCGTGGAGCCCGAGAGCGTCGAATCGCTGCGTTTGGCGGTGTCCGTGGCGGCGCAGCGGACGATCGCGCGCTGTCTGGATCTACTCGGGGTCAGCGCGCCGCGGGAGATGTGAGTGAACCTCTTTTCAGACTACGTATAACTATTGTCATACCAAGTTTTAAATTGCATACCCACAACCACCCCCTTTATCTTCTAGCTAATACTATAGTATGACGAAAAAGAGGGGCGCCGCACGGCATGTGTCGTCAGCGGTCGAACCGCGCCAGGTCGGCATCCAGGCGCGCCGTGTCGGCGGCGGTGAGCTTCGGGGCTATCCTCGGGGCTCCATCGGAGGCCCCATCCCAGGCCGACTCCTGGGCACGCGCGCGCCGGCGCCAGCGGGGCAGCAGCAGCGCGAGCGTCGCCACCAGCGCCAGGATCGCGGCAAGCGGCACGAGGTAGACGGTCAGGTCGAACCCGTGCGCGCTTGGCAGCCCGAGCACCGACGGGCCGTACTGGCCGACCATCGCGCGTTCGATCTGCGGCTCGGTCAGGCCTTCGGCGATCAGGCCCCGGATGTATGTCCGCTCGCTGTTGGCCTGCGGCGACTGGGCGACGATCAGCGGGATTTTGCAGGTCACGCACATGACCCTGCGTTCGATCGTCGGCAGCGAGGCTCTGGGTGTCCCGGCGACGGCCATCGCGGGGGAGAGCGCCCCGATTGCGACGGCGGCGAGCAAGATCTCGAGCCTCCTCAGCATTCTGGGCCCCGCAAGGGTTCCCACGGGCTGCCGGCTGAGAACCGGACTGCGTGGTTCAAGAACGCCTGGTCGATCTCGCCCCTGCAGATCGCGACGATGTCGCCGGAGCGGTCGATCACGAAGCTCTCCGGCAGCTGATCGGTGCCATAGGCGTGCGCGAATTCGCCGGTCGTGTCGCGTAGGCTCGGATAGGTGATGTGGTGTTCGTGCGCGAATTCCAGCGAGTCGGTTGAAGCATCCAGGTAGGTCACGCCGAGCACCGTGCCGCGGTGGGCCGCCAGCTCACTCTGGGCGTGCTCGAGCAGAGGCGCCTCGTCCTGGCAGGGCACGCACCAGGAGGCCCAGAAGTTCAGTACCACGACCCGACCCCGGTAGGAGGCGAGCGAACCCGTCGCCCCGCCGGGGTCCGACACGGCCGAGGCACCGCCGCCTGACAGCATCGGCAGCCGGCGCGTGGCCTGCGGCGCCACCGGAGTCAGCCCTTGTGCGACCGCCTGATCGAGCGTGCGACTGGTCGCGGGCTTGCTCACGCCATACACCAGCAGTCCGATCAGGCAGGCGCCCGCCAGCGAGACGAGGATCGGGACCAGGCGGGGACGCACGGACCTCAAGGATAGATGGACGGCGCCCGGGTTGACGCGGTCTCAAGAGTTGGACGCGAGCCCAAGCGATGCGGGCATGAGCGACCTCACGAGATGTATGGGCCGTCTCTCAGGGGACTAACATTTGACGCTCACACGCGGTGGTAGCTCAGTTGGTAGAGCGTCGGCTTCCCAAGCCGAAGGTCGCGGGTTCGACCCCCGTCCGCCGCTTCAATGCTCGCAGTCGCGGGCATGAGGCGTCGGCTGGGTTGGGGGGCGCACCCATCCGCCGCGGTATCCGGGAGAATCATTCGAATGCACGTAACCGCCAAGGCCGACTATGCCGTGCGCGCCGTCATCGAGCTCGCCTCCGGCAACCGCGATTCGCCCCGCAAGGTCGACGAGCTCGCCCAAGCCCAGGGGATCCCGGTGTCGTTTCTGGAGAATATCCTCACGCAGCTGCGCTCGTCCGGGATCGTGCGCAGCCAGCGCGGTCCCGAGGGCGGCTACTGGCTGGCGCGCCCGCCCGAGGAGGTCAACCTCGCGCAGGTGATTCGGGCGGTCGAGGGGCCGCTCGTAGGCGTGCGCGGGCTGCGGCCCGAGGAGGTCTCATACGAGGGCTCGGCCGAGTCGCTGCAGCAGGTCTGGCTGGCACTGCGCGCGAACCTGCGCAAAGTTCTGGAGCACGTCACGCTCGCGGACGTCGCCTCGGGCAAGCTGCCGAAGGAGATCATCGCGCTGACAAAGCAAGAGGAAGCCTGGACGACCCGCTAGCCGCAGACGCGTTGACGATGCCCTCATTCTGGGTTACTATATTTGAGGTTATACTCGATTTGGGCTAGGCTTGAGGCCGGTCCCGCCGTATGTGAGGCGCATCCGCAGCCGCCCGGCACTCGGCGTTTGGGCGTCCTGTCCGTCCCGTTCCCATCCATCACCCGTCCATCGAAGGAGACCCGCCAGATGTCAGCCACGACCACCCCAGTTGCCAGCTCCGAGGAGCGGACCGAAGCCGCCGAGGCCGCAATCGAGGCGATCGAGAGCTCGGCCGGTCAGGAGGCGACATTCTCGATGGCGCTGAGTCAGGACCAGAAGGACATCCGCGAGTGGGTCCACGGGTTCGCCGCCGACGTGGTGCGCCCCGCCGCGCACGAGTGGGACGAGAAGGAGCAGACCCCGTGGCCGATCATCCAGGAGGCCGCCAAGATCGGGCTGTACGGGTTCGAGGGGCTGGCGCAGTTCTTCGCCGATCCCACCGGCCTGACGCTGCCGATCGTCAACGAGGAGCTGTTCTGGGGCGACGCCGGGATCGGGATGTCGATCATGGGCACCGCGCTGGCGGTGGCGGCGATCTTCGGCCAGGGCTCAGGCGAGCAGATCGGCGAGTGGATCCCGCGCTGCTTCGGCACGCCCGACGATCTGAAGGTCGCCGCGTTCTGCGCCTCAGAGCCGAACGCCGGCTCGGACGTGTCCGGGGTGCGCACGCGCGCCAAGTTCGACGAGGCGACGAACGAGTGGGTGATCAACGGCCAGAAGGCCTGGGCGACCAACGGCGGCATCTCCGACGTGCACGTGATCATCGCGACCGTCGATCCCGAGCTCGGCTCGAAAGGGCACGCGGCGTTCGTGGTGCCGATGAGTGAAGCGAAGGGCATCTCCCAGGGCAGCAAGGTCTCAAAGCACGGCCTGCGCGCCTCACATACGGCCGACGTGTTCCTCGACGACTGCCGCGTCCCCGCGGGGTATGTGCTCGGCGGCAAGGACAAGCTCGACGAGCGCCTGGCACGTGTGCGGGAGGGCAAGAAGGGCAACTCGCAGGCGGCGATGCAGACGTTCGAGTCCTCGCGTCCCACGGTCGGCTCACAGGCGCTGGGGATTGCCCGAGCGGCCTACGAGTACGCGCTCGAGTACGCCAAGGAGCGCGAGCAGTTCGGCAGGAAGATCATCGAGAACCAGGCGATCGCGTTCACGCTCGCGCGGATGAAGCTCGAGATCGACGCGACCAGGCTGCTCGTGTGGCGCGCGTCGTGGATGGGCCGCAACCAGGTCCCGTTCGAGAACGCCGAGGGTTCGATGAGCAAGCTGAAGGCTGGCGAGGTCGCCGTGTGGGTGACCGAGCGTGCGATCCAGATCCTCGGCGGGAACGGCTACACGCGCGAGTTCCCGGTCGAGCGCTGGCATCGCGACGCGAAGATCTACGACATCTTCGAGGGCACCGCGGAGATCCAGCAGCTCGTGATCTCACGGGCGATCAGTGGGATGTACATTCGGTAGGTCTACCAGGCCTGCCCAGCCCCGCAGTGCGGACAGGACACCGTGGTCGAGACCGACGCGGCAAACACGAACCCGCACGAGCACGTGTAGCAGGCGTTGTCGATCGGACCGCCGGCGCTGCGCACGCGTGCCACCATCGGGTTCTGATCGAGGACGGGCGTTGCCACCACATGGAGCTCTGCCGTGTGGGCGGTCCTCGCGCGCTTGCGCCCACGTCGACGTGGCTGGCGGTCGCGCTCGGTGTCGGTCGGGTGGGGTAGACGTTGCAGTAGTGCCGCAGCTCTCATGGTGATCTATCCATAAAGACTCGCGGCACGCCCAAATGTTTCGCTCTGAGCGCAGGATTTCCTGGGTGCGCGCCGCCGATCTTGGACGGATAGGCCACCGGCGCATGCCGGATTGCCGCAGGGCGCGAGCCGGTCGAGCGACACCGGGCAGGCCGGGGCGTGAAATACTGCACGGCGATGAACCCCGCGCGCAAGCGAACTGTGCGGCTGACGGTGGCCCTCAGCACAGCCGTCGTGCTGGCCTGCGCGCTGATCTACACGAGCTTCAGCGCCGCCAGCCCGGCGCTGACGCCCAGCCAGCTCGTCCGCCAAGCCCAGCCCGGCCGCAGCTACCAGTTGACGGGCACGGTCGTCAACGGCTCGGTCCACCGTAACGGCGCGACACTGAACTTCAGCGTGGAGGATCGCGCGGGTGGCACGGCGGTCCCGATCGCCTATACCGGCACCGTCCCCGATCCGTTCCGCGAAGGGCGCGAGGTGATCGTGACCGTGCAGAAGCAGGGCGCCTCTTACGTCGGTGAACAGAACTCGCTGATCACGAAGTGCCCGTCCAAGTACAAGGTCACGCCGACCACCGGGGCACACAGCCCGAAGGGCTGGGTCGGCGGCGGTGCCCGCCCTAAGCAGAGCTCCTAGATGGCCGGCCTGGGCTACGCATGCCTGCTGCTCGCGCTCGCCGTGTGCGCGTACGGGATCGGCGCATCGGTGTACGGGGTACGCACCGGGCGCGTGGAGTTCTCGGACTCGGGGCGGCGTGCGGTGTATGCGCTGGCGGGGATCCTGACGGTCGCGTTCGTCGTGCTCGAGGCCGCGTTCCTGCGCAACGACTTCACGTTCAACACCGTCGCTGACACCTCCAGCCGGACCACGCCCGCGTTCTACCGGGCCGCCGCGGTGTGGGCCTCCCAGGAAGGCTCGCTGCTGCTGTGGGCGTGGCTGATGTCGATGTGGTCGAGCCTCGCGCTGTTCCTGACGCGCAACCGCCTGCGCGACGTGGCCGCGTATGCGACCGCGATCATGCTCGGGTTCGGCGGGTTCTTCGTGGGGTTGATGGTGTTCTACGCCAACCCGTTTGCGACTACCAGCCCGGCGCCGCCGGAAGGCGTGGGCCTCGATCCGCTGCTGCGGTTCCCGACGATGATGATCCACCCGCCGATGCTCTACTCGGGCTACACGCTGTGCACGATCCCGTTCGCCTTCGGCATGGGAGCGCTGCTGGCGCGCCGGGTGGACGCCGACTGGATCCGGGCGATCCGCCGGTTCGCGTTCGCGGCGTGGCTGTTTTTGGGCATGGGCATCCTGCTCGGCGCGTTGTGGTCCTACTCGGAGCTCGGCTGGGGGGGTTACTGGGGCTGGGACGCCGTCGAGAACGCCTCGCTGATGCCGTGGCTGACCGGCACCGCGTTCCTGCATTCGCTGATGATCCAGGAGAAGCGCGGGATGTTGAAGGTCTGGAACGTGTCTTTGGTTCTCGGCACCGGCACGCTGGCGATCATGGGCACGTTCCTCGTGCGCAGCGGCATTCTCGACTCGATCCACGCGTTCGGCGGGCATACGCTGGGCGTGCCGTTCGTCTGTCTGATCGGGTTGATGATCGCCGGCTCGATATACCTGGTCGTCTCCCGCCGCTCGCTGCTGCGCTCCGAGCACCGCCTGGACTCGCTGATCTCGCGCGAGTCGATGTTCATGGCCAATAACATCGTGCTCGTCGGTCTGTGCTTCGTGATCCTGTGGGGCACCTACTTCCCGCTCATCTCCGAGGCGCTGACCGGTCAGGAATCTTCCGTGGGACCGCCCTGGTTTGATCGCTACACCGTGCCGCTGGCGCTGATCCTGGTGCTGCTCAGTGGCATCGGGCCGGTGATCGCCTGGCGGCGCGCGACGCTAGCCAATGCGCGGCGCAACTTCCTGGCGCCGGCGGCGAGCGCGCTGCTCACGTTGGCGGTGCTGCTGCTGGCCGGAGTGACCCAGAAGCCGTTGGCGATCGCGATGTTCTGCTGCGCGGCGTTCGTGCTCGGCAGCGTGGGACAGGAGTTCTTCCGCGGCACACGCGCCCGGCGGGCGATGGCGGGCGAGCCGGGGCCGCTGGCGCTGCTGGCGCTCGTGCGGCGCAACCGCCGCCGTTACGGCGGCTATGTCGTGCACATCGGGATCGCCGTGCTGTTCGTCGGTGTGGCCGCGTCCTCGTCGTTTCAGCACACCTCCGAGCTGAGTCTCTCTCCGGGCCAGTCCACCCGGGTGGGCGCGTACACGGTCCGCTACGTGCGACCGACCGCGACGCTCACGCCCAGGTATGACACCGCACACACGGGCTCAACGCTGAACCTGGGCGCCGTGCTCGACGTCACGAAGAACGGCGCGCACGTGGCCGCGCTCGACCCCAGCGAGGGGTTCTATTCCTCCGGCGAAGCCGCCCAGGGCTCGGTCGGCAGCCTGATCGGCGGTCAGCCCGTCAGCCACGTGGGCATGGACGTCGGCATTACGCGCAACATCTGGACGGCGATCCAGCCCGACATCGAAACCCCCGCGCTGAAGCGGATCGTGACGGTCGGCGATCGGACGCTGCCGCCCGAAGAGGGGATCATCGCGATCGCCTATCTGGCGCGCGCGTATCTGAAAAACCCGCCGCGGGCCCAGTTCAACCTGATCGTCTCGCCGATGGTGATGTGGATCTGGATCGGCGGGCTGATCGCCTTCGGTGGCGGGCTGATCGCGCTGTGGCCCGCTCCGAGCGCCGTACGCCGCCGCGTGTCGGTGCTGGCGCGGGGCGGTCGTAGTCGTCGTGGCGCCGGTGCGCAGCCCGAGCAGGGCCTGGCGCGCGCCTGAGTCGTTGCCGGTGGACGTCCTGGTTGCAGTCCTCACGGTTGTGCTGCTCGGCGTGGTCGTGCTCGTCGTCAGCGCGCCATTGCGCGCGGTGCGCCGTCCCGGGGTGGGTGGGGACCGAATCGATGAGTCCAGTGCGGACCCGGCGAACCCGGCGGATCT
Organism: uncultured Solirubrobacterales bacterium; assembly: GCA_963810645.1. Lineage (GTDB taxonomy): Bacteria > Actinomycetota > Thermoleophilia > Solirubrobacterales > Solirubrobacteraceae > Palsa-744. Next base: position 101,978 of record CAWEOK010000001.1, read on the forward strand.
GGCGGACCTGTGGGTCGCCCGCGAGGCCAAGTACCGCGAGATCCGCGATGCCGAGATGGACTACCGCACGGGCAAGCTCTCTGACGCGGACTACGCCGCGGTGGACGGAGCTTTGCGGGCAGAAGCCGTAGTCATCCTCGATCGTCTCGCGGCGCTTGGGGAGGAGTCGGGTGAGGCTGCTGGGGAGCCTGGGGAGGGCGCGCCCACGATTCCCTGAGGTTGGGTGGGGGTTGGGGTGGCTGGTGGGTTGGGGGTGTATGTATACAAAAAAGAAACCATGTATAACGATGGTTATACATGATCTAAAAAGTACATACCCATCCACATCCACATACCCATACCCATCCACATACTCATACCCATCCACACCCACCGAACCCCGACCGACGGGGCCAGCGCCCCAGGGGCAGACTCAGGCCCAGGGCCGCTTGAGCAAAACGATCGCGTTCAGGGCGAACAGGACGGCGAAGAAGATCGTCCAGCGGTTGAGGTTGCGCTCGACCATCGAGCCGCCGCCGAGCGGGCCCTGCCCGCTGCCGACCCCGAAGGCGCCGGACAGGCCGGAGTCTTTGCCGGAGTGCATCAGCACGAGAAAGATCAGGACCACACAGATGATGACCTGCAGGACTGAGAGGATCGCTTCCACGGGCTCAGATTATCGCGTCCCGATGCGATGCGGGGCGGGACCGGGTCTCCGGCTCACCTGTGCGGGCAGGGGATCTTGGTCGTGGTTTTGACGGTCGAGCCGTCCTCGAAGCTGATTTCCGAGGCGCCCGGCCAGCCCCCGCGCGGGCAGGTTTTGGGGGTGATGATGCCCTTGACGTGCTCCAGCTTGCGCTTGCCGTGGACCTTCTTGTAGTAAGCGACGTTGTCGGCGCCTGCCGTAAAGAAGGCGCTGAGCGCGGAGGCGTCGGAGGCTTCGGGCAGGACTTTGATCAGCGGCACTTCGAGGCTGAAGCCGAGCCCGTAGGGCTTGGGGAACTGGATCACCGGTGCGTTGAACACGAGCTGGATCGAGACGGGGCTCGATCCGTCGAGGTAGATCAGTAGCGCGACGTGGCCCGGATGGTTGTCGGCGAGGAAGAAGTCGACCGTGTAGTTCTCGTGGATGATTTCGTGGGCGATTTCATATGCCCCCACCCCGCCGCCGAACCCGGCCTTGGAGTCCGCGGGACAGGCCTGGGGGCCGGTGTTTTCGAGGACCGCGGCGGTGCACGTGCCGGTGCCTTCGAGATTCAGGGTCAATCCGGCCGGTCCCATCACGTTGATGTGGGTGATCGGGGAGGGCACGGGCAGGTTGGTCGAACCGATCGTCGCGGCGCCGAACACGTTCGTCGGCACCCCGAGCAGATCCGGGGAGAAGCCGGCCTTGGTGATGGTCACGGTCTCTTCGGCCCGCGCCGCGCTCGCTCCGGCGAGCAGCAGTGCGCAACTCGCCAATGTTGCGCCAACAACCCGAGCCCCGGACGTCTTGAGCATCAAATCTCCCCGCTCTCTTGTCTCGACCAGCAGGACCATCGCCGGCTCCGCTGAACAGAACAGTAAACCCTCGCGAGCAAAGAATAGAGCGGTTTGCGGGCAGGAGGGCAGCCGGTGCGCGCGAAGATACGCGAAGATACGAAGACAGTCACCGCCCGCGACGCATACCTGGGCGCCCGCGTGGCGCCCGCCGAGGCGCGACATTCCGCCTCGGGCATCGGTACGGTGCGATATCCAGCATGCGAGGGAGCCATCCCGAAGAACACAGCCCGGCCAGGCGCGATTACGAATCCTTTACGGGTTGGTGCTTGTTTGCCGATATGACTACCGGTGGCGTGCCCCGCGATCGTGGGTCAGCGGCGCCGACCGACGATCTACGATGAACACAACCGACCGCACCATGACCAGCCTCGAAGGAGGCAGCCGATGAGCGGCCTGCGCGGCGTGGGTCCGCTTCCACGGCGCCCATCCTGGCGCACGGCGCTCTCGGCGCTGGCCGGAGGCGGGCTGACGCTCGCCGGGCTCGCGGGACCCCTGACGGGCGGCGCGCTGGGCGCAGAAGGGCCGGCCGGCTCGACCACGACCGGGGAAGGCGCCGAGCCCCCGGTCGCCTCGACGACCCCGGAATCGGGCGCCTCAACGACAGGCACGTCCACGACGAGCACATCGACGACGCCGTCGACTACCACGAGCACGACCTCCACGCCCACGACCACGCCCACCACGACGCAGCCCGCAACGCCGGCACCCGCGACCACCGAACCCGCTGGGGAAGCGGGAGCGCCACCGACGGTCGTGTTGCGACACTCCCAGCAGGCGACTCCGAGCAAGCCCGCGAGCCGTAGCGAAACCCAGACCAAATCCAAGTCCACCGGCGGCGCGGCGAGCCCCAACAACGCATCGACATCATCCGGGACGAACACGACGGCCTCAGGGCCGAGCAACGTCGCGCCCGCGCCCCAGCTCGTGGCCGGTCAGGCGCAGGCGCTGGCGGCGATGCTCGACGGCGCCGGCGGAGCCTCAGCGCAGGCGCTGGACTTCTACCGCATCCCGCTGTTCCTGCTGCCGATCTACCAGGCCGCCGCCGTCCAGTACGACGTGCCCTGGCCGATCCTCGCCGCGATCAACGAAATCGAGACCGACTATGGAACCGACCTGTCGGTGTCGAGCGCCGGCGCCGAGGGGTGGATGCAGTTCGAGCCATCGACCTGGCTGCAGTACGGCGTGGACGCGCTGAACGCCGGTTACGCCGACCCGTACAACCCCGTCAACGCGATCTTTGCGGCCGCCCGCTACCTGAACGCCGCCGGCGCTGCGCACAACCTGAACGCGGCGATCCTCGCCTACAACCACTCCCAGGAATATGTCGAATCGGTGCTGCTGCGCGCGAAGCTGATCGCCGCCTATCCCGATCAGGTGATCGCGACGCTGACCGGCCTGATCGACGGGCGCCCGCCCGTCACCGGCAAGCACATCGGCTGGAGCGCCCCCTTGCCGGCCGCGGGGACACAGCTGCCGTCCTCCTCCAGCGCGACCGCGGGCGCGAGCGCCGTCTCGCCGTCCGCGAGCGGCGAAGCCGCGGCGAGCACCGCTGCCTCCCCGGCGAGCATCGGGTCCCCTGCCGCCGCTGCCTCCTCCTCCTCTACCACCACGCCCACCACCACCACTCCCGGTTCGTCGCCCGCGCCCGCTCCGACTACCGCCGCCGGCGCCGCGACGGCGACCGGGGCGGGACTGCAACTGGTGGACGTCACGAGCGAACCGAACGCGCACGTCGTGGCGGTGCAGGACGGTCGGGTTCTCAAGCTCGGCTACTCGCGCAAGCTCGGCAAGTACTTGGTCCTGCGGGACGTCAACGGCGATGTGTTCACGTATGCCGGGCTCGGCGGCATCGCGCACAGCTATGAGCTGCCCAAGTCAGACCTCGCCGCGTCCGCCGCGAGCGTCTCGGCTGAGAGTCCCGGCAGCCCGGCGCGGGGCGGCGAGGGATCGGCTGCTGCCGCTACTGCTGTTGCGTCGGTGAGCGAATCGAGTTCGAGCTCGACCGGCTCCGGCAAGGTGCGGGTGTTCGCCCATCCCGGTAACCCGGACGCGCGGGCGGCGATTGCTCGTGCCAGGAACGCTGCCGCAGACTCGCCTGGCAACGGACGCCGGACCCTGCACGCGGGCTCGATCGTCGCCGAGGGCGCCGTGCTCGGCCACGTCGCCACGCCCGCCGGCGCAGCGGACGGTCATCTGCGCTTCGCGATCCGCCCGGCGGGCGACTCGAGCACGATCGATCCGCGGGCGATCCTGGAGAACTGGACTCAGCTCGACGCGGCGCTGCATCCGCGGGGAGCGAAGGGCAACCCGAGCTTGCTCGGCGCGACCGCGAGCGACGTGTTCCTGCTGTCCAAGAGCGAGCTCGAGCGCGCGGTGCTGTCAGACCCGGGCATTGCGCTGTCCGCGTGCTCGCGCCACGAGGTCGCCTCCGGGGCGATCGACAAGCGCGCGCTGGCGCTGGTCGCGTTCCTGTCGCGCAGCGGCCTGAAGCCGACCGTCGGCACGCTGCCGTGCGGCCCGTATGCGGCGAGCGGCTACGTATCGACCGGGCACGCCGGCGACGCGGTCGCGATCGTCTCGATCAACGGCGTCCCGATCGCCGGTCATCAGGGTGCGGGCTCGATCACCGACACGACAATCCGCACGCTGCTGACGATGCAGGGCGAATTCGTCCCGGCGCGGATCGTCAGCCTGATGAAGTACCCGGGCGCCCCGACCACGCTTGCACGCGCGGATCACGGTGACTACATCGAGATCGTCTTCGCTCCCGCGCCGGCGCACCTAAGTGCTGCGAGCGCCGCCCATGCGGCTGGGGTGGGCAAGAGCGCATCGGCCACGGCCCAGACGCCGGTTGCGGTCGTTGGCGAGCTGAGCGCCACGCAGTGGGAACAGCTGGTCACGCGTATCGCCGAGCTGCCCGCGCCGAGCGTCCGATTCAAGCCGAGCTCCGCGGCGATTCCCGACCACTGAGCCGGGAACCGCCGCCGCTCGAACCTGGCTTCAGCCGGTGGTGCTGCCGCCACTGGGCGGTCTGTCGGCGCCGGAACCGCGGTGGAACGCGCTGGTCAGATCGCTGCGGCACTTGGACTCGGCCGCCCGGAACTGCGAGCTGGACGTGTCGATGCCCTTGGTGTCGAACACCGGACCGTTGCCCGAGGTGTTCGGCGCCGGCACGTTCACGCCGTTTTCACGCATGCACGCGGCGAACTTCGTCAGCGCCGCCAGGAAGGCGGGGTTTTTCAGACGAGCAGTTGCTCCACCCCGGAAGGCTGCACCACCGCACTTCTTGATCGCGGCTTCGTACTGCGCGCGCGTCACGCCGCTCGGTAATTGAGGCCCGCCCGTCCCGCCACCGCCCGCGCCGCCACCGAGAAAGCCACCCGCGGCGCCCGCACCGCCCGGACCGCCGGGTGGTCGCTGGCCGGGAGTGCGCGTCGGCAGCGTGATCCCGTTTTTCTGCAGGCATTCATGCAGCGCCTTGAAGCGCGATGCGCCCGCCCCCGCCCCCGGTGCGCCCGTGCTCGCGGAAGTCGTGGCGGTCGTGGTCGTGGTCGAGCTGCTCGAGGAGCTGCCGCAGGCCGCCAGGGCCAGACAAGCGAGCGCAACGACCAGCGCGACGATCGTGGGCTTACGTCTGTTGCTGTGGATGTGAGGCATGAAGCTCCTTTGTCGATGGCCGGCTGTCAGGTGGGGGTCAGGCTCGGCCCGTGTGAGAAAACGATGGTCAAGATAACCATGCCGCGTTAACTGCTGTCTTAAGTGCGTTGGCTGTGCCAAGCGCTATCCGCCCTTGCCGAACAGCGCGGGTTCGCCGCTACTGGAGCCGCCACTTCCGCCGCCGGCGCCGGCGCCGCCGAACAGGCTCGCCAGACCGCCGCCAGTCGAGCCGACGCTGATCGATTCGGCGCTGACTGCTCCGCTCGAGCCGGTAGAACCGGTGACGGTGACGGTTTCGCCCGGGTGGATGTCCTGGACGGTCGATTTCACGGACTTGGTCACGGTCGTCCCGGGCGAGGTGCTCACCTTGACGGTGTTGCCTTCGGAGTTGGTCACATACAGCGTGCTGCCGTCGAGGTAAGCCACCGTCCCGGCGGTTGGCCGAGTAAAGCCGGTGGTCGAGCTCGACGATCCGCCCGTGGAGGTGGAGCTTGAGCCCGTGCTCGAGGCTCCTTCGCGCAGGGCGCGAAAGCGCGAGGCGAGACCGGCCGCTGCTCCGGCGCCCGAGGCCGAGGATGAGCTCGACGAGGTCTGGCCCTTCTCGACGAGCACGCCGCCGATGAACCCGCAGGCGATCAGCAGGACGCCGAGCAGCGCGAGCGGGATCGGACTCAGCAGCCGCCGCCGTGGCCGGTGGGGCAGCTCCTCGGGCTCCTCCAGCCAATCCTCCTCGGCGGTCTCCTGGGCAATCACGGGCTCTTCGTCTGGCATAACAAGCTCCTGGTGGGGGGAGGATGGCTCACTCAAAGCGCAGCGCTTCGATCGGTCGCAGGCGGGCGGCGCGAGCCGCGGGGTAGGTGCCGAAGAACAGGCCGGAGGCCAGCGCGGCGCCGAACGCGAGGAAGATCGAGTACGTCGCGATTTCCGGATGCACTCCGGCGATTTCGAACTGGCTGCCGATGACGCCGACGACCACACCGCAGATGCCGCCGAACAGGGAAACGAGTACGGCCTCGGTCAGAAACTGGGTGAGGATGTCCGAGCGCCTGGCGCCGATTGCCTTGCGGATACCGATCTCGCGGGTGCGCTCGGTGACGGACACGAGCATGATGTTCATCACGCCGATCCCGCCGACCAGCAGCGAGATCGCGGCGACCTCGCCAAGCAGCGTCGTGAACACGCTCGAGGTGGAGCTGGACGTTTCCAGCAGCGCGCCCTGGTTGAGCACGCTGAAGCCGGGTTCGGCGGTGTTTTTGATCTTGTGGCGTTCCTCGAGGATCTGGGTGACCTCGGCTTCGGCGGCGTTCAGCGAGGATTCGGAGGACGCCTGGACTGTGATCGAGTCGATCGGCCCGACGCCTGTGAGCGAGTCCTGCACGGTGGTGATCGGGGCCATCACGACGTCGTCCTCGTTGGTGGCGCCGTTGGTCCCCTTTTTGGCGAGCACGCCCACCACTTCGTAGTTTGAGCCGTTGACCTTCATGTTCTCCCCCACCGGGCTCACCCCGGCGAACAGTTCCTGCACGACTTCCTGGCCGATCACGGCCACGCGGCGGTGCTTGGCCACATCTTCGGAGGTGAACGAGGCGCCTTCGGCGATGTTGTAGCTGTGGGCCGACAGATACGAGGGCGTGGTGCCCACGAACGAAGACGGTTCGAAGCTCGAGCTGCCGTAGACCAGTTTTACGCCGGTGGCGTTGACGACGGGGGAGGCGCTTTTGACGTCCGGAGCGAGGCCTGGGTTCTGGAGCGCTTGCGCGTCGGCCTTGGTCAGCGAGACGCTCGTCGTGGCGCTGCTCGCCCGGGCGCCGCCGCGAAAGCCGCCACCACTGGCCTGTACGACCAGCACGTTGGTGCCCAGGCTCTGGATGCGCGACTGCACAGCTTTGGAGGAGCCGTTGCCGACGGCGATCAGCACGATCACCGAGGCGACCCCGATCGTCATGCCGAGGATCGTCAGCCCCGAACGGAGCTTGTTGGCGGTGATCCCGCTCCACGCGATGCGCAGCGTCTCGGGACCGATCATGGTTGGGCCGTCCCGATCATGGCTGGCTCTCCACAGCGGCGCCGGCGCCGGCCGGGTGGTGGTGTGCCGACTTCTGACGATGGACCGCGGGTGGGGCGTCGTGCACGTCTGCCAGGCGGCGATCCTCGACGACTTCGCCGTCGCTGAGTCGGATCACGCGCTTGGTCTGCTCCGCGACGTCGGGCTCGTGGGTGATCAGGACCACGGTCCGGCCTTCTTCGTTCAGGCGCGCAAAGATCCGCAGAACGTCCTCGGTGGAGTGCGAGTCCAGGTTGCCGGTTGGCTCGTCGGCGAGGATCAGCGAGGGGTTGGTCACGAGCGCCCGTGCAACCGCGACTCGCTGCTGCTGTCCGCCCGAGAGCTCCGAGGGCTGATGGTGCATGCGGTTGGCCATGCTCACCGAGCTCAGCGCCCGTTCGGCGCGCCGCCTGCGCTCGGCGCCTCGCAGACCGGCGTAGGCGAGCGGCAGCTCCACGTTGACCAGGGCGCTGGTGCGCGCGACGAGGTTGAAGCTCTGGAATACGAACCCGATCTTGCGGTTGCGCAGATCGGCGAGATCGTCCTCGTCCATCTCGCTCACGTCCACGCCGTCGATCAGATAGCGGCCACTCGTGGGTATGTCCAGGCAGCCGAGGATGTTCATTAGCGTGCTCTTACCGCTGCCGGAGCTGCCCATGATCGCGACCAGATCGCCGGTGTCGATCCGCAAAGAGACGTTGTGTAACGCGCGCACCCTGACCTGCCCCAGCGCGAATATCTTCGTGACCTCGTGCACCTCGATGACCGGGTGTCGCGGGCGAACGCCGGTGCGACCCCTGAGAGCGCCGCCGGACGTCGTGCGCTGCACCAGCGGTCTGCGACGAGGAGGGCGTGCGTTGGGTTTGGTACGCGAGCGCAGAGGGTGGTGCATCAGCCCCCGCCTCTGAAAAACGCTGCGCCGCCTCCGCCGCCCCCGCCGCCAAGGCCTGCGCCGCCGAGCGCGCCACCGCCGAGCGCTCCGCCGAGACGGCTGCTGAGCTTGGATGTGAGGCTGCTCGAGCTGGTGGTGCTCGCCACCGGCAGAGCGATCTTTTCTCCCGCGTGCAGGTCGCTGAGGATGATCGTCGAGCTGTTGCCCTGAAGACCCGTGACGACGCGGCGGCGCACCTGCTTGCCGTTTTCGATCACGGTCACGGAGTCGTCGGTGATCGCGCTGGTCGGGACGTTGACGCCTTCGGCCTGCTTGACGACGACTTCGGCGGTTGCGCTCATGCCGGGCTTCAGACCGGGTTCCACCTGACCCAGCTGGAAGGTGACGTCGTAGCTGACGACCCCGCTGCTGCTGGTCGACAGAACCGGCAGGCTCACCACTTCAGCCGCGAACTTGCGCCCTTCGAGCGCTTCGACGGTGACGGTGGCGATCTGCCCGACATGGACGCCTGAGATTTCAGACTCGCTCAGCGGGACCACCAGCTGATAACCGTGTAGGTCAACCAGTTCGATGAACGAACTGCTGCTGGAGCTGGAGCCGCTTTCGCCGCTCGTACTGGAGCTGCCGGCGGCGGAGCTCGCGCCTGTGCCACTCGCGCCGGAGCTTGCGTCGGCGACGTCGTGATAGCTGCCGGCGCCGCTGCTCGTGTCGGAGATGTCGTGGAAGCTGCCACCACCACTGTCGCCGGTGCTCGCCCCGCCACTGGCGCCGCCGCCGGCTTCGCTCGTGCCACCGCCGCCGGTTCCGCCGGTGCTGCTGCCGGTTCCGCTGCTGCCTGTCCCGCTGCTGCTGCCGCTGCTGCCGGTGCTACCGCTGCTGCCGGTGTTACCGTCGGCGCTGCTGCCGGCACCGCTGGCCGCGGCGCTGCTCCCGGCGGCTCCGCCGCTTTTGCCCGTTGCGCTCGTACCGCTGCCACCGCTGCCGCTGCTGCTGGTCGCGGCGCTGCCGGCCGCTCCGCTGCTCCCGGTTGCGCTCGAGCCGCTGGCGCCACTGGAGCCGGTTGCGCTCGAGCCGCTGCTGCTGGACGACCCTTCTGTGCCCGTGCCGGAGACGCTTTCGCCGACCGTGTTCTTGATCGATGCGACCACTCCTTCGGTGGGTGCGTACAGCTTCGTCTCCGCGAGCGTCTGGCGCGCTTTTTCGACCGTCAGCCGCGCGCTCGAGACATTGTTCTCGGCGCTCACCACGGTCGAGGTCTTCGGCGGCGCCGCTTTGACCTCGTTGGCGGCCAGTGTGGACTGCAGCGACAGTTCGGCGCTCGCGAGGCTGGTCTTGGCCTGTGCGATCGTCTGTTCGCTGCGGAGCTTGGTGGATGCCTTGGTCTTCTTAGCGTCGGCTACGGTGTTGCGGGCGCCGGCGATTGTCTGCTGGCCCTTGATGACCTGCGCGGACTGGGCGTTCTGCGCGGTCAGGATCGTGTAGCTGTCCTGGCCGACTTTCGCTTCGTCGGAGCGGAGCGTGGCTTCGGCCGATGTGACCTTCGATTCGGCTGAGCTGATCTTCTGTTCATTGGGGGGCGACTTGGCCCGTTCGGCGGCGAGCAGGGCCTTCGCTTCTTCGAGGAGCGTCCGGGCTTCGACGACCGCCTGTTCATCGGTGCCGCGCTGGGCGATGTCCTGGTTGAGCGCGTCCTGCTGGCTCTTGGCTTCGAGGGCGACGGACTGTTCGATGCTTTTCAGCGAGGCTTCGTCCTGGGCGATCGTCGCGCCGGCGGACGCTTCTTCGAGCCGTGCCGTCTGCCGGTCCTGCTCGAGCGACTGCTTGGCGGAGGAGACCGACGCCCGGGACTCGTCGGCGCTGATTTCGGCCTGGCGCTGTTCCGCGGGGGTGAGTCCCTCGACGGCGTCCTGATAGGCGGCTTCGTCGCTGCTCAGGGCGATTTCCGCCGAGCGCAGACTCGCCTGTGCGCTGGCCGGATCGATTTCGCCGAGCAGCTCGCCACCTTTGACGTGGTCGCCCACGCTTACGAACACACCTGTGAGCGTTCCGCTCGTGGCGAAGTTGACGCCGGCTTTCGTCGCGGGCTCGAGCGTTCCGCTGCCCGAGACCGTCGATTGCACGACTCCCTGAGCGACCGTCGCCGTGCGGGTTACGGTCGCCTGGCTGCCCGAGGCCGGTCCCACGACGAGCGCGGCGGCGACGATCGCACCGGCGCATAGAGCCCCCAGTACGTAGACGAGCCAGGATGCTCTGGTGCGCGTGATCATTGTCCTCGAACCTTGATGGTGCTCGAAAGCTGTAAGAGAGTACGAAGAAACCCTGCAACCTCGCCTAAATTCGCATAAATGTTGCGGTCGCTGTTCTTTATGCGGCCGCCGTCCCGGGCGAGGCTCCCGCGGCTGCCCTGAACGAGGCACAGCGGCCGGTCCGGGCGATACGCGATGATGCCCGCCATGCCTCTGTACGGAGGAATCGATCTCGGTGGGACCAAGATCCAGACGGTTATCGTCGATGACGATCACAAGGTGCTCGGGTCCGCGCGCCATCCGACGCCGACAAGCGGCGGCCCGCAGGATGTCGCCGCGGAGATGGTGCTCGCCCTGCGCGACGCGGCCAAGGCTGCGGAGATCGAGCCGGCGCGGCTGGATGGGATCGGGGTCGGCTCGCCGGGGACGATCGAGGACGGAAACGTCACCAGCGCGCGCAACCTGCCCGGCTGGGAAGGCACGTTCCCGCTGGCGGCCACGCTGAAGGACGCGCTCGGGCCGGAGGTCGAGGTCGGCAACGACGTGCAGGTCGCCACCGACGCGGAGCTGAAGCTCGGCGCGGGCCGGCTGTACAGCTCGCTGCTGGGCGTGTTCTGGGGAACGGGGGTTGGAGGTGGGCTGATCCTCGACGGCAAGCCCTGGACCGGACGTGGGGGTGCCGGAGAGATCGGGCATATGGTTGTGGAGATCGACGGCGCGCTCTGCACGTGCGGGCGTCAGGGCTGCATGGAGGCCTATGCCGGGCGCGCGGCGATGGAAATACACGCGCGCAAGCTGCACGAGGAGAAGGGACGCAAGACCGACCTGTTCAAGCTGATGCACGAACGCGAACGCGAGCGGCTGACGAGCGGGATCTGGTCGCGCGCGCTCGAGCGCCAGGACAAGCTCGCCACGGAGATCGTCGATCGTGCCGTGCGCGCGCTGGGTGCCGGGATCGCCTCGGCCGTGAACCTGCTCGACGTCGAAGGCGTGATCGTCGGCGGCGGCCTGGGTGTCAGGCTCGGACATCCCTATGCCAAGCGCATCGCCGAAGCGATGCAGCCGCACCTGTTCGCCGACTCGCGGCCCCCGCACGTGCACGTCGCCGCGCTCGGGGACCTCGGCGGCGCGATTGGCGCCGCGCTGCTGGCCGAGCCGGGCTGAGTCCGCACGAGCGCGTAACGTATAAGCGCCTTGGGTCAGCCGGTTGAGCATCTGTCGAACTTCCTGCGCAGCCCGCTGCTCGATCGCGCGGGCGAGCGGCTCGGTCGCGTGGAGGATTTGATCGTGCGGCTGGCCGACGGCGGCTACCCGCCGGTGACGGGGGTGAGGGCGAGGATCGGCGGGCGCGAGCTGTTCGTGCCGGTGGGCATGATCGCCGAGCTGCAGCCCGGCGCCGTGCGGCTCGCCGGCGAGACGCTGAGCCTCGGTAAATTCGAGCGGCGCGTGGGGGAGGTGCTGCTCGGCCAGGATGTGCTCGGGCGCAAGCTCGTCAACGTCGAGGCCGATCCGCCGAGGCTGGTCACCGCGCACGAGATCGAGCTGTCCTGCATCGAGAGCTGGTGGCGCGTGGTGGGCGTGGATTCCAGCCAGCGCGCGCAGCTGCGCCGTACGCTGCCCCGCCGCCTGCGCGGGCTGATCGGCGACCGGCCGTTCCTCGACTGGACGGACATGGAGCCGTTCGTCGGGCACGTGCCGAGCGCGCGGCTGCGCTTCTCCCACCGCAAGCTCGCCAACCTGCACCCGGCGGAGATCGCCGACCTCGTCGAGGCGGCCTCGCACGAGGAGGGCGAGGAGCTGATCGAAGCGGTAGGCCAGGATCGCGAGCTCGAGGCCGACGTCTTCGAGGAGCTCGACGAGCACCACCAGCTGGAGTTCATCCGCGAGCGCCCGGACGCGCAGGTCGCGGCGGTGATCGGGCGGATGGCAGCCGACGACGCGGCCGATCTGATCGTGGAGCTCGACCAGGAGCGCCGGGGGCGTGTCTTGACGCTGCTGCCGGCGGCGCAGCGCCGGCAGATCGAAGGGCTGCTCGGTTACAACCCCTCCACCGCGGGTGGGCTGATGAGCCCCGACTTCATCCAGCTGGGCGAGACCGACTCGGTGGCGCGGGCGATCGAGCTGGTGCGCTCGAGCGAGGAGGCGCCCGTCACGCTGAGCACCGTCTATCTGCGCGACGCCGAGGGCCGGCTGTCGGGCAGCGTGCCCGTGGTCACGCTGCTGCGCGCCGAGCCGCATACGGTGCTGCACGAGATCGCCGAGCACGAGCCGGAGTCGGTCGGCACGGACGCCGATCTGCCCGAGGTCGCGCGGGCGATGACCGACTACAACCTCGTGATGCTCGCGGTCGTCAACGAGAACGGGCGGATGGTCGGGGCGATCACGGTCGATGACGTGCTCGAGCAGACGCTGCCCTCCGGCTGGCGGCGGCGCTTCGGGGTCGCGCGCGACTGACGATTGGTACGCTGGGCGCCCGACGAGCGGCATCAGAAAGCAGACAGGCATGGACCGAGAACAGCCACGAAGTACCCAGCCGGCCGCACGCCCGTCGGGCGACCCGTCCCTCATGGCCTAGAGCTGCATCTCAGGGATCTCGTCCGCACCGGCGCGCGCCAAGACGTTACGCGTAGCCCCAGTGCAGGAAGGAGGTGCCCTTCAGATGGCCGAGGACCCGACGACAACAACGACCACGACGCTGACCGACGCTCCCGCCCGCCCCGAGGGCGTGCCCCCGGTCCTCGACGAGGCGCACATCGGGGACATCCGTGGAGCGCTGGGGACGATCAGCATGCACGACTCGGGCGAGCGCCACGGCTGGCGCTCGCGGAGCATGGCGCTGCTGGCGATCATGGGGCCGGGGCTGATCGTGATGGTCGGTGACAACGACGCGGGCGGAGTCTCCACGTATGCGCAGGCAGGCCAGAACTACGGGACGAGCCTGCTATGGGTGCTCGTGCTGCTGGTCCCGGTGCTGATCGTCAACCAGGAGATGGTGATCCGCCTGGGGGCCGTCACCGGGGTCGGGCACGCGCGGTTGATCTTCGAGCGGTTCGGAAAATTCTGGGGCGCGTTCTCGGTCGGCGATCTGTTCCTGCTGAACTTCCTGACGATCGTCACCGAGTTCATCGGCGTGAGCCTCGCGCTCGGCTACTTCGGCGTGAGTAAGTATCTGGCCGTGCCGATCGCGGCGGTGGCACTGGTGGCGATCACCTCGACCGGGAGCTTTCGCAGCTGGGAGCGGTTCATGTACGTGTTCGTAGTGGCCAACTTTCTCGTCATTCCCCTGCTGATCCTTGCTCACCCGCAGGTCGGCAACATCGCTCAGCACACGGTCGTCCCGAGCATCGCCGGCGGCGCCAACTCGACCGCGGTGCTGCTGATCATCGCGATCGTCGGCACGACGGTGGCGCCGTGGCAGCTGTTCTTTCAGCAGTCGAACATCATCGACAAGCGGATCACCCCGCGCTGGATCAACTACGAGCGCGCGGACACGGTCATCGGAGCGTTCGTCGTCGTGATCGGCGCCGGCGCGATCATCGCCGTCACCGCGTTCGCGTTCGCCGGGACGCCGTACTTCGGCCAGTTCTCCGACGCCGGCACGGTCGCAACGGAGCTGGGCCGCGAGCTCGGCTCCAGTGCCGGCACGATGTTCGCGATCGTGCTGCTGAACGCCTCGCTGATCGGCGCCGCGGCGGTTACGCTCGCCACCTCATACGCCTTCGGCGACGTGTTCGGGGCCAAGCACTCGCTCAACCGCGGGCCGCTTGACGCGAAGCTCTTCTACGCGAGCTTCACGCTGATGGTCGCCGCGGCCGCCGGCATAGTCTTGATCCCCGGCGCGCCGCTGGGCCTGATCACGACCTCCGTGCAGGCGCTCGCGGGCGTGCTCCTGCCGAGCGCGACCGTGTTCCTGCTGCTGCTGTGCAACGACCGCGAGGTGCTCGGCCCATGGTGCAACGCCCCGTGGCTGAACGCGATCGCCAGCGTGATCGTCGGCGTGCTGGTCGAGCTGTCGCTGATCCTGATGGCGAGCACGATGTTCCCGAAGGTGAACGTGACGCACCTGTTCGTCTACCTCTCGCTGGCCTTCCTCGCGGGCTTCGCCGCGATGGCGATCTACGCCGCTCGCAACCGTCTCGCAGCCGCGACGCGTGCCGAGGTGGCCGAGCGGATCTCCGAGGAAAAGCAGCGTCGCCCCACCTGGACGATGCCTCCGCTGGCGCTGCTGCAGCGCCCCGTCTTCTCGCCGGGGCGCAAGGCGGGGATGCTCGTGCTGCGCGGGTACCTGCTGGTCGCGGTGCTGCTGCTGATCGTCAAGACCGTCCAGCTCGGGCACTGAGTGGCGCCGGGCTCGCTGCGCGCAAAGATCGAGGCACGGGTGCGAGCTGCCGTCCGGGTCAGTCGCCCGCCAGGCTGCTCGGCACCGGCTGACCAGGAGGTGGGGGGTCGTCGAGCATCAGCCTGGGGATCGTGACGGGTTCCAATCCGCGCTTGCGCAGGCCGGCGATGATCGTGGGCAGCGCTTCGATCGTCTCCGCGCGGTTGCCGCCGGCGTCGTGCATGAGGATGATCGCCCCCGGGTGGGCGCCCGCGAGCGCGCTCTGCACGATCGCTGATACGCCGGGCAGGGTGTAGTCGTTGGTGTCGGTCGACCACAGCACCATCAGCAGATGCAGGCGGCGCAGCTGTGTGAACGTGGTCGCGTCGAACGAGCCGTACGGCGGGCGAAACAGGCGCGGGCGCGGCCCGCCGAGCAGTTCGATGCGGGCGATCTGTTCGACGAGCTCTTCGCGCTGTTCGTGCGCGGACAGCGAGGCCATCATCGGGTGCGTCTCGGTGTGGTCGCCGACCACGTCGCCCGAGCGCAGCTCCAGCTGGGTGCCGGCCGAGAAATACCGCTCCTCCTCGCCGATCGCGAAGAACGTGGCGTGCACGTGATAGCGGTTGAGCACGCCGACCAGTTCCTGGGTGTACGGGCCGGGGCCGTCGTCGAAGGTGAGCGCGAGCTCGTGCCCGTGCGATCCGCCGGCGGTGATCGCGGCGGTGTAGGACAGGACGTGGTCGATCGCGCGTTCTTCGGCCGCTCTGCTCAGCGCCTGTGCTTCGGCCGGCGTGCGCTTGACCGCCGAGTGCTGGTGCGTTGCGGCCGCGGCGGGCGTGTGTGTGCCGCCACCCCCTGAGCTCATGACCGCGACCACGAGCGCGAGCAACGCCACGGTCACGATCGCCGCGACCGCGCGCCGGCGCCTGTATGTCTGCACCCGTCCGGGTGAAGGCGGCTGTTGGGGCGGCTGCCGGCGGGCGACCATCGCGGAGAGTCTAGGGGCGCATCCGTGAGCCCATCATCTGCCGGCGGAGCGGTCCATATCGAACGACGCGAGGCCGTATGTTGGTCGCAGCGATGCTCCCGTTCTGGATCTCGATCGCCGTGCTGTCGCTCGCCCAGGGCGCGCTCGTGGCCGTTCCCTGCGCACTGACCGGAGGCCCACCCACCCGCGAGCTGGCCCGGCTGCGCGGGCGTCGCTGGGCGCTGATCCCGCCGGCGTCGATCGTCGGGTTCGTGCTGATTGCGAGCCTGGCCGAACGGGCCAGCGCCGATGGCCTGACCTACCTGGCGCTGGTCGCGGTGCCGATCCTCGCGGCGCTGGCGCTGGGCTGGCTGGCGTGGTACGCCGATCCGCCCCACCCCGTAAGAGCGCTGCTGGTCATACCGCTGTTCGCACTGGCCTGGGCCGACCGCACCGGGCTGGCGGGAGAGGCGGCGGCGCTGTGCCTGTCCGCGCTCAGCTGTGCTGCCCTGGGCGCGCTGCTGGCGGCGGTGACGCCCCCCCGCTGGCTGGCGGCGGGGATCGTGGCGATGGCGGTCGCGGACACTGCGCTGGTGGTCTCGGATCTGCTGCGCAAGCCGAACAACGCCCTGAACGCGGCGCACCCGGCCGCCGGGTTGCCGCAACTGCAGAACGAGGCGTTCGGTGCGGCCGTGATGGGCTATGGGGACCTGTTCGTCGCCGGCGTCCTCGGTGCGCTGCTGGCCAGCGCGATGGGCCGGCGCTGGCAGCTGGGTGGGGCGGCGCTCACGGCGATGCTCGCGCTGTGCTTTGACCTACTGTTCTTCTTCGTACGCGAGCTACCGGCGACCGTGCCGGTCGCGCTCACGCTGCTCGCTCTGATGGCCTGGCGGCGGGGTCTGACGCGGACGCGGAGGAGGACCCGGGGGCGGGCACGGGAGCGGCTGGGCGACCCAGGCGCCGAGGGACGTGACCGGGCACGCGCGGGAGCCGTTTAGGCGCGGACTCCGGCTGGGATGCGGTCTCGTGCTCAGGTTGGGGCTCGCGCACAGGCTGGGGCTCGTGCACAGGTTGGGGCTCGCGCTCAGGCTGGGGCTCGCGCTCATGCGCCGATTCGCCGGGGCTCGCGGGCTCCAGTTGCGCGGTGACCGGACGGGCGGTGGCTTCGATCGCCGGTGGCTCGCCGATTCGGTGCTCGGAGGCGATGCCCGCCCGCTCGATCGCGCGGATCTGGGGGATGAGCTTGTGGTCGAATGAGCCGACCGCTTTGTTGTAGGCGCTCACGGCCGAGTTGAGCTGGCGGCCGGTCTTGGCCAGGTGCTCGACGAACGGCCCCAGCCGGCGGTGCAGCTCGCGCGCGGACTCGGCGATCTCGCGCGCGGACTCGGCGATCTGCTCCTGGCCCCAGCCGTAGTGCACGGCCCGCAGCAGCCCGATCAGCGTTGTGGGTGTGGCCATCAGCACCTGCTGCTGGACCCCGTACTCGATCAGTGCGGGATCCTCGGCGAGCGCCGCCTGGTAGATGCCGTCGGAGGGAACGAACATCACGACCAGCTCCGGGGTGGAGTCGAACTGGCGCTGGTAGCCCTTGGAGGCGAGCTTGGTGATGTGCTCGCGGGTCTGACGGGCGTGGCGCTTGAGGTCCAGCTCCCGCTGGGCGCGATCATCCGAACCGGACTCGATCGCGGCGAGATAGGCGTCGAGCGGGACCTTGGAGTCAACCACGATCACCTTGTTCCCGGGCAGGCGCACGAGCAGGTCGGGACGCAGCCGGCCGTCTTCGGTTTGGATCGTCGCCTGCTCGGTGAAGTCGCAGTGGGCGATCATCCCCGCCAGCTCGACCACCCGGCGCAGCTGGATCTCGCCCCAGGACCCCCGCGTCTCCGGGCGCTTGAGCGCGGACACGAGCTCACCGGTCTCGCGGCGCAGCGTGTCGGTGCCGGCGCTCAGCGCGCGCACCATCTCCGCGAGCTGCACCTGAGAGTCGCGGCGCTCGCGCTCGAGCCTCGACAGCTCCGACTCCACGCGGCCGAGCTTCTCGTGCACGGGCTGCACGAGCCCCTTGATCTCCTCGGCGCGCCTGGCCATCTCACCGGCCGAGCGCTCCTCCTCGGCACGCCGTGTCTCGTTCATCCGCTGCGTCAGCGAGTCGCCGGTCTGCGCCAGCACATCGAGTGAGATCGCCTTCAGCTCGTCGCGCAGGCGCTCGCGTTCCAGCGCCTGGAGCTCCTCATCGCGCGCGCGCCCACCACGGCGCCCGAACGCGACGGCGACCGCGGCGCCGAGCAGCAGCCCGGCTGTCAGTAGCAGAATGCTCATCCCAACCACGATGACAGCCGCCGCGGACGGGAGCTTACGTCTCCTGCGACGGTGGAGCGCATGCTCGAGAGCGAGCAAGCGCGCCTGACCACCTGGGCGTGGTGGTTAGAAGGCCTTTCGCAATGGCTGTAGCGATGACTGTCGGCGGGTGAGCGGAAGATGTGATGGAGTTGACGGGAACGCGATGGAGTTGAGGATCTTTGTCGAGCCGCAGGAAGGCGCGAGCTATGACCAGCAGCTCGCGATGGCCCGCGCGGCGGAGGGGTACGGCTTCGGCGCGTTCTTTCGCTCCGATCACCTGCTGAGGATCAAACCGGGATCCGGGCGTCCCGGGCCGACGGACTCGTGGGTGACGTTGGGGGCGCTCGCGCGGGAGACCGGCACGATCCGGCTCGGCACGATGGTCACCTCGGCGACGTTCCGGCTCCCGGGGCCGCTCGCGGTCGCCGTCGCGCAGGTTGACGCGATGAGCGGCGGGCGCGTCGAGATCGGTCTCGGCAGCGGATGGTACGAGGCCGAGCACAGCGCCTACGGAATCCCGTTCCCGCCGCTGCGCGAGCGGTTCGACCGGCTCGAAGAGCAGCTGTCGATCCTCACCGGCCTCTGGAGCACGCCGGCGGAGGAGCGATACACGTTCCACGGCGCCCACTACGACCTCATCGACAGCCCGGCGCTGCCCAAGCCGCTGCAGCGCCCACACCCGCCCGTGATCGTCGGCGGCCTGGGGGCCCGCCGCACGCCGGCCCTGGCTGCACGGTTCGCGAGCGAGTTCAACGCGCCGTTCGCGTCCGTCGAGGCGACCGCCGAGCGCATTCAGGGGGTGCGAGCCGCGTGCGAGGCGGCCGGGCGGGATCCCGACGAGCTCGTATACTCGCACGCGGTCACCGTCTGCTGCGCGTATGACGCGTCCGAGCTCGAGCGTCGCGCCGCGCGCATCGGCCGTGACCTCGAGGACCTCCGTCGCGCGGGGGCCGCCGGATCGCCGCGGGAGGTGGCGGCCCGGCTGGACGAGTACCGGCAGGCGGGCGCCTCCCGCTCGTATCTGCAGATCATCGACCTGGACGACCTCGACCACGTGGCGTTGATCGCCGCGGAGGTCATGCCGCAACTGGCGGAGTAGCGGGGTAGCGAGCCGGTAGGGCATGGCGGGCAGCCTCGTGCTGTATCGCCTGGCCGGCTCGAGCTGATGTGTGCGGCGGACTTGACACGGCTCGAGCAGCGAGCTACTGTGACCGGAGTCAGGCAGACAGTTGTATGCATTTGCTCGATCGCCGGGATGCCGGACGCGGGCCGGAGAAGGTCGGTTATCTCTGATGAGGACAGAACACAGACGGGCGGGAAGCCGCTCGCGCATCGCCGGCCGATGAGGCCGGCGGTGGAACCGATCTTCATCTCACGACCGCGTCAACAAATCGCGTCAACGCGTCAACAAATCAGAGCAAGTCGCCCAACCCCAAGCCCAAACCCAAACCCAATCCCCCAACCCCAACCCGAAACCCAAACCCAAGCCCAAAGCCCAAACCCCAACCAAAAGGAGGTGAACCGATGTCGTCGTATCTCGAGCAGTACTCCACTCGCCGTATGCCGCAGTCCGAGAGCATCCCCGGGACCAGTCAGGCGCGCAACAGCGCCGGCGGGTTCGCCTGGGCCGTGGACGACTGGTCGCGGCTGCGGCGCTTTTTGATCCTCGGCTCCGAGGGCGGGAGCTACTACGCCGGCCAGCGCGAGCTCACGCGCGAGAACGCCGATGCCGTCGTGCGCTGCCTGAAGGCGGACGGTGCGCGCACGGTCGCGGAGATCGTCGCGATCAGCCGGGACGGCCGGGCTCCCAAGAACGATCCGGCCGTGTTCGCGCTGGCGGCGTGCGCGGGTCTCGGCGTGCAGGACACGCGCCGGGCGGCGCTCGACGCGCTCCCCGCCGTCTGCCGGACCGGAACGCATCTGTTTCAGTTCGCGCGGTTCGTCGAGGGGTTTCGCGGCTGGGGCCGCTCGCTGCGGCGCGCGGTCGGGCGCTGGTACGCGGCCAAGGACGTCGATGCGCTCGCCTATCAGGCGGTGAAGTACCGTCAGCGGGACGGCGTGAGCCATCGCGACCTGCTGCGGCTCGCCCATCCGGCCGGGTCGGTGAGCGCCGGCAATCCGACGATCGAGGTGTCGGCCGAGCACGGGCGGCTGTTCGAGTGGATCGTCCGTGGCGAGGGCGGCGAGGACGGCGCGCGCGCCGATGGCCTGCCGCGCGTCGTGGAGGGCTTCGTGCGGGCACAGGCCGCTCCGAGCGCCCGCGAGAGCGCCGAGCTCGTCCGTGAGTACCGGCTCCCGCGCGAGGCGTTGCGCCCGGAGCACCTTGGCTCGCCTGAGGTGTGGGAGGCGCTGCTGCAGGACATGCCAATGGGAGCGATGATCCGCAACCTCGCGGTGATGACCCGCGTCGGCGTCGTTGCGCCGGGGTCGGCCGGGGCGGCGCGCGTGCTGGAGGCGCTCGGCGATGTCGAGTGCCTGCGCAGGGCGCGCGTGCATCCGCTGGCCGTGCTGCTCGCCCAGCGCACGTACGTGGCCGGGCGCGGAGTGCGCGGTCGCGGCGAATGGACGCCGGTCGCGCAGGTGGTCGATGCGCTGGACGCCGCGTTCTACGCGACGTTTGGCAACGTCCGGCCCGCGGGCAGGCGGTGCCTGCTCGCGCTCGACGTATCCGGGTCGATGGGCTCGGGCTACGTGGCCGGTTCGGTGGGGCTCACGCCCCGCGACGCGTCCGCGGCGATGGCGCTGGTCACGGCGGCGACGGAGCCCAGCCACGAGATCGTCGGGTTTTTCGCCGGCGAAGACGGCGTCGATTTCAGTCAGAGCGCGGGATTCGCGGGCTGGCGCAGCGGGCTTACGCCGCTTGCGATCAGTCCCCGCCAGCGCCTGGATGACGTCGTTCAGACGGTGTCCGGTCTGCCGTTCGGGGGCACGGACTGCGCGCTGCCGATGCTGTACGCAATCGAGCGAGAGCGCGAGGTCGATACGTTCGTGATCTACACCGACTCGGAAACCTGGGCGGGGGATGTTCATCCCGCGCAGGCTCTGCGCGAGTACCGCGAGCAGTCCGGAATCGAGGCACGGCTCGTGGTGGTCGGGATGGTCTCGAACGGGTTCTCGATCGCGGACCCAGAGGACCCGGGGATGCTCGACGTGGTCGGTTTCGACACGGCGACACCTCAGGTCATCAGCGGGTTTGCGGCCGGGCGTATCTGATGCTCCCCCAGGGTTTCCCCCGTTTATGTTATTTCAATAATTCAACAAAACCACAAACCAAGAAAGGTCAAACCACGGGTCTGTGTATGTCTGGTCGGGCAACGGAGTACCCGAGGGGGAGATTGTTGGGGAAGTGAATGTTTCATCCGAACTGGTTGCAAAGGCCAAGGGGATGCTCGAGGCAAAGCTCGGACTGCTGGCGCTGCTTGGAGAGGACAAGACGATTGGTGGTCACTTCAGCAGTCAACTCACCGCTGGCTAGCGGTCGTGTCCGGGATTGCTAGTCTCGTGACGGTGAGCGATGAAAGGGCTGTCGCCCTAGCGCGTTGAGCGCGGAGAAGTCCCGGCGAGGCGACATTCGTCGCGTTCGCCGTCGTCGTCGGCACAGCTGCTGGGACCACTTGGTCATCGCTCCGCTGTGGGTCGCGTTCGAGGCTAACCTCGGGACGCTGCTGCGCACGTGCGATGCGGTCGGCGCGTGCATGGCGGTGCCAGACACACCTCACTACCGAAGGGCGCTCGCACACGGCGACACCCTGGGTCCACACCGCCAGCCATGCATCCACTGGGTGGCCACTGGCAAGGATCGCTGGGTCGATCTGCAGCGCGCCGCCGGCTGGCGGATCGTCGCGGTCGAGCTGGCCGATGGCGCCGTATCGCTCCCGCGGCTGCAGCCGGCGCAGCAACGGACGGTCGTCCTGCTCGGTCACGAGTGGCATGGCGTCCCCGAGGAGCAGGTGGAGGCCGCCGATGCGTGTGTGGAGATCCCGATGGTCGGTCAGGGAGCGAGCCTGAACGTCGCCGTCGCGGGCAGCCTCGTGCTGTATCGCCTGGCCGGCTTGAGCTGAAGTATGCGACGGACTTGACGCGGCTCAAACACCGAGCTACTGTCCCAACGGGTCCGCGAAGCGGTTACGGCCGGGAAAGAGAAGTTTGCCCTGCCCGGTTCTTCATCGATCTCTCTCTCGATCCCGGCGTCCGCATCCGCTATGGCCGGAGCGAGCGCCGATCAGATAGAACTAGTGGTTCATTCGTGAAGTTCGTGGATGGTTGAAGGGGTGTTGTGGTATTTGCCGAAGTTGTCGCTGTCTTGTTCAGCGATGATAGGGGTTCGGTATGCCTGCGTTGGCGAAGAGCATCGACATCGGCGTTGAGGATCGGGCGGAGCTCGAACGGATCGTTCGCTCCAGCACCGCGGAGGTGCGGATGGTCGAGCGCGCCCAGATCGTGCTGCATGCCGCCGAGGGCCTGTCGGCGGCGAAGATCGGGCGGCTGTTGGGGTGCTCGACGAACACAGCGCAGAAGTGGCGTGCACGCTATGAGCAGGACGGGATCGCCGGGCTCGGGGACTTGCCGAGATCCGGCAAACCGCCGATCTATTCACAGCAGGACAGGGCGAGGCTGATCGCGAAGGCGTGCACGCGCCCGCCGGAGACAGGAGAGGGTGCACAGCAGGAACGCTGGACCTATGAGCAGTTGGGTGCGGCGGTCGGGATGTCGGCCTCCCACGCGCACGTGATCCTCGCGCGTGCGGACATCAAGCCGCACCTCACCGACTACTGGATGATGACCGACTTCTCCCAACCCGAGTTCGAGGAGCGCTGCAAAGAGATCTGTGGTCTATACGTGGACCCGCCGGAGAACGTGCTGGTTCTATCCCTGGACGAAAAGACAGGCATTCAGGCCAAGGCTCCGACCAAGCCCGACGTCCTGCCCGCTCCCGGGCGAGTGACACGGCGCGAGCACGAATATGAGCGCAACGGCACGCAGTGCCTGTTCGCCTGTCTGAAAGTCCACGAAGGTGACGTGCTCGCGATGTCCTCAAAGACCCGCAACCGCCACGATCTGATCCGCTTCCTGACCCAGCTCGACTCCGAGATTCCCGTCGTGCAGGGCCAGAAAATCGTTGCTGTCAGTGACAACCTCTCCACCCGCGGCACCCAAGAGGTCACCGACTGGCTCACAGAGCACCCGCGCTGGAGCTTCCAATTCACCCCGACCCACGCCTCGTGGCTGAACCAGATCGAGATCTTCTTCTCGATCCTCTACCGCCGCCTACTCAAGCACGGCATCTTCTTCAGCGAGGAAGACCTCGCCGAGCAAATGCTCGCCTTCATCGAGACCTACAACCAAGCCGCCAAACCCTTCAAGTGGACCTACACCGGCAAGGTACTCGAGGCATAACCAACGAACTAACCGGATGAACCACTAGAGATCGCGATGAGCACCACATCAGGTGCAATACCTCCGGTCCGGGCTGGAAAACATCGCTTGCCACAGCGCTTGCGTTCCTCACCGCGGTTTGGACTTCTGCTCGCGTCGCTGTTGCGCCTCGCGCTTGAGCTGGGCCTGCTTTCCGGCTATCTCGGCGGTGTGCTCGGCTCGGCGCTCCTGGGCTGAGCTGCGTGACTTGTTGGCGGCGGCAAGGCGATCCTTGCGCGCTTGTTGTTGATCCATACGGCCTCCTCGTTAGGACAGTCACTCTACGCCTCGGACAGCATGCCGGCGTATCCCGTCCGAGAGACCTCCTCGGCGATTGCTTCGCGCAGGGCCTGTTTGAAGGAAATGGGTTGGAAGTCGAATAGGGCCATTCCTGATGGGTCGGTTACGGTCGTGTCGGTGGAGAGCCCCTCGATCAATGGTCTCGCGACGCCTGCGTCAACCGGTGTGATGAGCCCGATCCAGTGCGAGGAGAGCCACGGCGTCAGGAACGGTACGGGGATGCGTGGGCGGCGGCGCAGTCCCAGCGCGTCGGCCATTTGGTCGAGCATCTCGCCGTATGTGAGTATTTCGGCCGACCCGATCTGGATCTCGCGGGAGCGCGTCCCGGGTAAGCCGGGAGCCTCGATGAGGTAGCGCAGGACGTCGCCGATCGCGATCGCCTGGGTGGGTGTGGACAGCCACGAGGGTGCGAGCATCACCGGCAGGCGCTCGACCAGCGAGCGCAGCGTTCGGTAGCTCTCCGAGCCGGCCCCCACCACCATGCCAGCGCGAAACCAGGTAAGCGGTGGTCCCTGATCGCGCAGGATCTCCCCGACGCGCAGACGCGAACGCAGGTGCTTGGATGCGGGGCGATCGCCGAGACCGCCGAGGTAGACGATCCGCTCGATACCGGCTTCGATCGCGAAGCGAGCGAAGTTGGAGGCGGCGACGGCGTCGCGTCGCTCGTAGTCGGAGTCACCGCCGCGACCCATCGAGTGGACGAGATAGTAGGCCGTCGTATAGCCCTCGCCGATCGCGCTGAGCGAGCCTGGGTCGAGCATGTCGGCGCGGTGTACCGTGACGGCTGGATCGAAGCTGACCCGGCTGGGGTCGCGTGCGACGCACCCAACCGGAACGCCTCGCGCGTGAAGCTCGCGCACCAGTCGGCTGCCGACGTAGCCGGAGGCTCCGGTGACGAGCGCGCGGGCCATGTTCAGGAAGCCGGCGCCGTCACGCCGGCTCCTCGGGGCGGGCGTGCAGCGGCACGCCCTTGAGCTTCAGCGCGAGCGCGTGTCCATAGATCAGCGCGAGCACGCGCAACGTCGCCGCCGGGTAGCGCGCGGTGAGGCGAGCCAGGCCGCGGCTGCTCAGCGGCGCACGACGCAGCGCGAGCGTCGCGTCAAACGCGAGGGCCCCATGCTCGTGGCTCTCGATGTGAACCGTCAATTTCGAGCCGGGCGCGACCGCACGCATGGTGTAGCGCTGCTCCATCCCCATGAACGGGGAGACGTGCAGCGCCTTCGCAAAGCCGGCAGTCAGCACCGGACCTTCGCCCGTCCGCCCGAGCACGTAAGCGTGTCGCTCTCCCCACGGCGTATTCGTCACCTCGGCGACCACCGCGTCGAGGCGCTCTTGCGCGGTGAAGCAGTAGTAGAAGCTGACCGGGTTGAAGCAGTGTCCGAACGTGCGCAGCTGGGTCAGCAAGCGGATGGGGCCGGCAGGCAGTTCGCTCGTCGCCCGCTCGACCTCGTCGCGCACGGCCTCGGCAAGCGGAGTGGAGGGGTCGCCGAGGTAGTCGTCCCGGCGGAACCGCACCAGTCCTGGCCGGCCGGCGACGAGCCGGCCCCCGAGCAGGCCATTCAGCTCCCCCAGGTCGAGATACATGAGCGCCAAGCGGTGGCGGAGCTCGTGGGGGCGCACACCGAAGCGACGGTGACGGATTGTGCCCTCGTAGATCGCGCTGGCCGTCGTCATACGTTCACTGGCTCCGCTCGCCGTGCATCGAGCTCGCCCACCACCCGTCGCGCGCTGCGCAGGCCGTCCTCGTGGAAACCAGATCCCCAGTAGGCGCCGCAGTAGTGCGTGCGATTGCGCCCGCTGATCTCGTGGTGGCGTGCCTGCGCCGCGATACCCGCGGGGGTGAAGACGGGGTGCGCGTACTGCATCGTGCGGATGATCCGGTCCGGGTCGATCGCCTCGGTGCGGTTGAGCGTGACGCAGAACTCGCGGTCGGCGCGCAACGACTGCAGGCGGTTCATGTGGTAGGTCACCGTGCAGCGCCCCGGCGCATCGGCGCCGAGATGGTAGTTCCAGCTCGCCCACGCGCGCCGCCGCCGCGGGAGCAGCGAGCGGTCGGTGTGGAGCACCGCCTCGTTGCCCTGATAGGGGATCGCCCCAAGCAGCTCGCGCTCGCGCTCGCTGGGATCGGCCAGCAGCGTGAGCGCCGAGTCGGAGTGCGTCGCGATCACGACCGCGTCGAAGCGCTCCGGCTCACAGCCACGCGAGGACACCATGACATGACCGGGATGACGAGATATCCCCGTCACCGGTGTCGAGAGCCGCAGATGCTCGCGCCAAGGCCGTATGAGTGCCTGCACATAATTGCGCGATCCACCGGCGATCGTCCGCCAGCGTGGCCGGTCGCGGAATCCCAGTATCCCGTGGTTCTCGAAGAACTCGACCAGGAAGCGCGCGGGGAAAGACCACATCTGCGCCGGGTCCGCCGACCACACAGCCGCCGCCTGCGGAACGATCAGCCGCTCGACGAACATGCGTGAATAGCGCTGCTGCGAAAGCCAGTCTCCAAGCGGCGGGTCCTCCTCGTTGCGGAGCAGTCGGCGGGCGTCCCGGTTGAAGCGGATCAGGTCGGCGATCATCCGGTGAAAGGACGGCATGATCACGTGGCCGCGGTTCGCGAACAGGCCGTTCGGTGAGGCCCCGTTGTACTCGAAGTCCACGCCGTCGCTCACCCCGAAGCTCATCCGCGACGGCTGCGTCGGCACGCCAAGCTCGCCCAGCAAGCGTTCGAACCCGGGATAATTGCGGTCGTTGAAGACGACGAAGCCCGTATCGAGATCATAGGCCCCGGTGTCTGTCTCGACATGAACCGTGTTGGCATGCCCTCCCGCCCGGTCGGTCGCCTCGAATACGACCAGCTCATGATCGCGGTGCAGCGTGTGCGCACATACGAGCCCAGCGACTCCTGCGCCGACGATCGCGATCCTCATGCATGTTCTACGACATCGAACATTTCCAAACTAACCTACATAGCACTATCCTGCAGTCACTGCTTGACACGATCCTCGACCGGACCGTCGTTGCGGGCTATACGCGCGTCGGCTATCGCATGCGCAGAGGCACGTGGAGCCCTGCCGAACTGCAGTCGATGGACGGAAAGGTCGTGCTCCTCA
The DNA here is from genome assembly GCA_963810645.1 of uncultured Solirubrobacterales bacterium. GTDB lineage: Bacteria > Actinomycetota > Thermoleophilia > Solirubrobacterales > Solirubrobacteraceae > Palsa-744. Next base: position 128,791 of record CAWEOK010000001.1, read on the forward strand.
CCGGCGCCACCTCGGGGCTCGGCCTCGCCGCCGCCGAGGGCTTCGCGCGTCTCGGCGCCGCGGTCCGGTTGGCGGTTCGCAGCGAGCAGCGCGGCGAGCGCGCCCGCGCCCAGATCTTGGCACGGTCTGGAAACAGCGACGTTCAGGTCGGCCTCTGCGATCTCAGCGACCTGAAATCCGTGCGGCAGTTCGCCGAGCGCCTCGTTGGGGAGACGGAGCGCCTGGACGTGCTCGTCAACAACGCCGGTGCGCTGGCGGGCGAGCGGACGCTCTCGGTCGACGGCATCGAGCTGACCTTCGCGACCAACGTCCTCGGACCGTTCCTGCTGACCAACCTACTCGTCCCGTTGCTCGAGCGGAGCAGGCCCGCCCGCATCGTCAATGTGTCCTCGGGCGGCATGTACACGCAGCGGATCCACCTCGACGACCTGCAGATGGACCACGAGAAGTTCGACGGCCCGGCCGCGTACGCGCGCACCAAGCGCGCCCAGGTCATCCTGACCGAGCTGTGGGCGGAGAGGTTGCGGGGCACCGGCGTCGTTGTTCACGCGATGCACCCAGGCTGGGCGGACACCCCGGGCCTTGAGTCCTCGCTGCCGCGTTTCTACGCTCTGACAAAGCGGCTGCTGCGCACGCCCCAAGAAGGCGCCGACACGATCGTCTGGCTCGGCGCCGCCTCCGAGCCGGCGCGCAGCTCCGGCGGCTTCTGGCATGACCGCCGAGAGCGCCCGACCCACCGCGTGCCTCAGACCAAGCAGACGCGCGAGGAACGCGAGCGGCTATGGACCGAGTGCGAACGCCTCAGCGGCTGGCACGAGACCCGGACGCCGGCCGCTGAGACCCAGACTCCGCCCGGCTCTGATTCGAATCGATAAGGAGAACCAATGGCTCACTACAACGCAAGCGTCGATACATCGCGTCCACCCGAGGAGATGTTCGCCTACCTGAGCGACTTCTCGAGCACCCGGGAGTGGGACCCGGGTGTCATCGAAGCCGAGCGCCTCGGCAACGCGCCGGTCGGCGAGGGCAGCGAATTCCGGCTCGTGGCCGTCTTCCTCGGCCGGCAAACCCCCCTCACCTACCGCATCGTCGAGTACGACCCGCCGCACGCCGTCACGTTTCGCGGCGAGAGCTCGACCGTCGTCTCGCTGGACCGGATCACCTTCGAGTCTTCCGAGCAGGGCACACGCATCACCTACGACGCCGATCTCGCGCTGAAGGGGCCGTTCAAGCTCGCCGACCCGTTGCTCGGGGTCGCTTTCAAACGAGTCGGCGATCGCGCGCTCGCGGGTCTACGTAAGACGGTCGGAGCGGGCCACTGAGTAGCTGGCGCTCACCCCTCCTACTTCGGATGCCAGCCCCGCCCGTCCTTGCGGATCTTGCCTTCCTGTTCGAGGCCGGGTAGCACGCGGTAGAGGTAGTTCTCTTTGATCCCCATCTTCGCGGCGAGCTCGGGGATCGTGATGCCGGGCTGTGCTTGCACGAGCGACAGGGCCTCGGCAGCGCGTGTGCCGCTGCCTTTGGGTCGTCCGCCGCGAGCTTTGGGGCGTCCCGGGGGGCGACCTGGTTTTTTGCGTGTCGCTTTGGCCGGAGCGCTCGCCGGCGTGGTGGCCGCTGCTGCTGTGGCGGCGGCCGTGGTCGCTTTGCTCGCGTTGGTGGCGGAGCCGCGCGGGCGTCCAGGCCGCCGGCGGCGGCGGTGGTGGCGGGGACGGCCGGTGACTATTGCGGTGGCGGTTGAGACGGCCTCCGACGCGACCGATCCGAGCGCGTCCTCCAGTGCCGATGCGGCGGCCTTCAACCGGTCGTACTCCTGCGCCAAAGGCTCGAGCTCCTTCAGCCGTCTCGAGATCTCCTGGCGCTTCTCCTCAAGAAAATCAGCCACGATGCACATCCTCCCCACTTGTCGAGTGACCGGAGAGGGAAGGTATACAGCATGTGGCCGATACGGCAGACAACGGTGGAACCCCGGTCCTGGTGGTTCCAACATCGTCCGATCAATGCGCCCGAGTGGACTCGAACCACCACGAGCCGTGAAGCTCACAAGGCCCTCAACCTTGCGCGTCTACCAAATTCCGCCACGAGCGCAGAACGGCCGAGTATAGGGGGCGGCGACGTGTCCCGGCGGGTGTCGGTGAACCCGGCGCTTGCATCCGTCCACACGGCCCGCTATCGTGCGAACACATGTTCGTCGAAGTCCCCATCGAAGTCCCCAGTCAACCCGAACACAGGGAGCGGAGCAGACAATCATGGATCTGGATCTGACCAAGCGCCAGCAGGAGATATTCGACTTCATTCGCAAGCATTCGGCCAAGCACGGCTATCCGCCGACGGTCCGCGACATCGGCAAAGCGGTCGGGCTGGCCTCCTCATCGACCGTGCACGCGCACCTGGCCAATCTCGAGAAGATCGGCCTGCTGCGCCGCGATCCCTCCAAGCCGCGGGCGATCGAACTGCTCGACCGGGCGACCGGTGCGGCCGGCGCCGCGGTGGATAGCGTGCGCGGGATCGCGCGCTCCGACAGCCTGCCGCTGCTGGGCTCGGTGGCGGCCGGCGATCCGATTCTGGCCGAGGAGAACGTCGAGGAGTACGTGTCCGTGCCCGAGATCGCCGGCGGCGGCGACGGCCAGTACCTGCTGCAGATCCGCGGCGAATCGATGAAGGACGCCGGGATCCTCGACGGGGACTACGTGGTCGTGCACTCCCAGGACACCGCCCGCGACGGCGACATCGTTGTTGCGCTGCTTGGGGAAGAGGCGACCGTCAAGCGGTTCTTCCGCGAACCCGACCACATCCGGTTGCAGCCCGAGAACGAGACGATGCAGGCGATCCGCGCCACCGACGTGACGGTGATCGGGCGCGTGGTGGGGCTGCTCAGGAGCGTGTGACTCGACCCCAAGGGGGAGCAAGGTCTCGCAAGGTCTCGATCCAGCGCTTTACACGGCGCCGGCCGCGCGCTACCGTGAGCGATGCAGGTCAGGCAGCCGCGGGCGCCGCGAGGCGTTCGAGGAAAGTCCGGACACCACAGGGCAGGGTGGTCGAGGAATCGACCCGGGGAAACCCGCGGGAAAGTGCAACAGAAAGCAAACCGCCGATGGAGCCGTCCCACGTGAACGGCTCACAGGCAAGGTTGAAACGGTGCGGTAAGAGCGCACCAGCGTCGCGGTGACGCGGCGGCTCGGCAAACCCCACCCGGTGCAAGGCCAGTTTGGACCGTTCGCAGGTAGCCCGCCAAGGTCCAGGTAGGCCGCACAGATGGATGGCTGCTCAACGACAGAATCCGGCTTATCGACCCGCTAAGGAAAAGCCCCGCAACGGCGGGGTTTTTCTAGTAGCCGAGTCGCTGAGTGAAGGCCGAGTCTCTATGAGCCGAGTTGCCCGCACCGTGTTGCGGGCGGTCCAGTCGCAGCGTTCGCCTTTCTCACCGCTCAAGCCCCCGCAAACCCCGCCCGAATAAGCCCATGTGACCCCATCGATGATCGCCCGGCGCCTGCTCGGAATGCCGTTGCGGGCGTTCGCGCCCGGCAGCGCCTCGCCGACAGCGGTCGGTCGCGCCCAGGCGCCGTGGGGCAGGTGGTGGGATGCGCGCCCACGTATGCTGCGCGCGCTTGCGCTGATCGCGATCGTCTGGATGGTCGTGTATCTCGTCTGGCGCGTCGGCTGGAGCTGGCACGGGGCCAGCCGCTGGCTGTGGGGAGCGCTGCTCGTGACCGAGCTGTACGGGCTATGGAACCTGTCGATCCTGACCTGGTTCTCGTGGCGTATCTCCGCCACCACACGACCGCCGGCGACACCCGGGCACGCGGTCAACGTGTACGTGTGCACCTACGACGAGCCGCCGGCCGTGCTGCGCGCGACGCTCGCCGGCTGCGCGGCGATCACATACCCGCACACGACGTATCTGCTCGACGACGGCCGCCGGCCCGAGATGGCCGAGCTGGCCCGCGAGTGGGGCGCCGAGTACATCACGCGCCCCGACAACGAGCACGCCAAGGCCGGCAACATCAACCACGCGCTGCCGATTACCGGTGGCGAGCTGGTGTTCGTGCTCGATGCCGATCACGTCCCGTTGCCCGATGCCCTCGACGCGGTCGTCGGCTACTTCGACGATCCGGAACTGGCGCTCGTGCAGACGCCGCACGACTTCTACAACCAGGACTCGATCCAGCACTACGAGATCGGCCGGCACGAGCAGTCGGTGTTCTACTCCGTCGTCTGTCCCGGCAAGGACCGGCACGGCGCGGCGTACTGGTGCGGCTCTGGCGCGGTGATCCGCCGTGCGGCGCTGCTGGACGCCGGCGGTGTGGCGGTGCAGACGATCGCCGAGGACTTCCATACGACGATCAAGCTGCATCGCGCCGGCTGGCGCTCGCGCTACCACGACGAGGTCGTGATCCAGGGCCTGGCGCCGCACGATCTCGCCGCCTATCTGCTGCAGCGCGACCGCTGGGCGCGCGGCAACCTGTCGGTGCTTACGACGCCCGAGTCGCCGCTGCGCGCGCGTGAGCTGAGCCCGATCCAGCGGTTGAGCTACTTCGCGAGTCTCTCCTCATACCTCGCCGGCCCGATGCGGTTGCTGATGCTCAGTGTGCTGGCCGCGGTGCTATGGACGGGTCAGTTGCCATTGACCGCGACGCTGCTGACCCTCGGAGTGCTGTGGGCGCCGGCGACGCTGCTGTCGGTCGCCGCCGGATCGGCGCTGTGCCGTGGATACCAGCGCGTGTCGGATACGACCCACTTCGAACTGTGCACCGCCGAGATATTCACGCGCGCGCTGCGCTGTGTCGTGCGACCGGGCCGCACGACGTTCAAGGTCACGCCGAAGGAAGGCGTCAACTTCGGCGGATTGCAGGCGCTGCGCCAGTTGCCTACGGTCATCGCGATTGCCGTATTGCTGTGCGGCGGGGTCGTGTTGCGGATCCTCCAAGACGCGGGCGTCCACCTGCTGTTCCTGCCCGGCCTGCGCGGGATCGCGTTGTGGGTCGTCCCGCTCATCGGCGCCTTCGAGCTGCGCCGGGTTCTGCGCACGCTCGCGATCGTCGCCCGCCGGCATCAGCAGCGGATCGAGTACCGCATGCCCCTGGACGTCCCCGCGATCGCCGTCCCGTCCACGCCGGGTGTGCCACCGCTGATCGGCCGCGCCCGCGATCTCTCCCCCTCGGGTGTCGGCCTCGAACTGTCGGCTCCGATTGCGCTCGGTACGCCCGCCACCGCCACGGTCCAGCTGCCGGGTCTATCCGGGGAGACCGTCCCGGTCAGCCTCGATCTGACGATCCAATCGTGCCGGCGTGACGGCGATACGTGGGTGGTCGGCTCGCGCATCACGGGCGCCAGTGCGCAGGACAGCCGCCGCGTGGTCGAGTATTGCTATGTCATCTGTCAGGCAAATCGCCTGCGTGGTGACGGCCCGCCGGTCGCCCTGCCGGCACCGGTCGCGGTGACCGAGCCCGAGCTGCCCATCACGACATCCGTGCTCGGGGCGGAGCTGGCCTCGGCCTGAGCGTCCGGGTTGGCCGTCCGTCGCGGTTGCGGATGCGGTGAAATGTCCGCGTTGTCGATCGCTCGGCCGGCTGACGGTTACGCCGCCACAGGACTCGGGGTACGCCCGAGCTCTTCCAGCGCGAGCAGCATCGCATCGAGCTCGCAGTCGATCCCTTCCGGCCAGGGCTTGGGGGGATGCTCGTCGAGCGTCTTCAGGCCGTTGCCGGTGACCAGCGCCACGACCGTCTCGTCGGGTGCGAACGTGCCTTCGCGGGCGAGCTTCTCGAGCACCGCGATCGTCGTGCCGCCGGCGGGCTCGGTGAGGATCCCCTCGGTGCAGGCCAGCAGATCGATGCCGGCGAAGATCTCGGGGTCCGAGGCGAACCCGCCCGTGCCCCCGCGTTTGCGGACCGCGTCGATCACGAGATACCCGTCGCCCGGGTTGCCGATCGCCAGCGAGTGCGCCGCGGTCTCCGGCGTGATCGCATGGATCTCGGCCTCCTCGGCGAGGATCGCGCTTGCGATCGGGTTGCAGCCCGAGGGCTGGGCGATGTGGATGCGCGTGGCGTCGGTCTCCGAGAGTCCCAGCAGCTGCAGCTCGCCGAGGCCCTTGTGCAGGCGCGAGGACAGGGTGCCGCCGGCGGCCGGGGAGATGATGTGATCGGGCGAGCGCCAGCCCAGTTGCTCGACGATCTCGAACGCCGCCGTCTTGGCGCCCTCCGCATAGAACGGGCGCAGCGTGATGTTCGCGAACTCCATGTCGGTGGCCTGCGCGACTTCGCGGCAGCGACGGTTGGCTTCGTCGTAGTTGCCCTCGACCTGGCACACCCGCGCGCCCAGCGCCGCGCACGCGCGCGCCTTCATGTCCTCCAGGCGGTTGGGGTAGAACACGTACGCGTCGACTCCCGCCTTGGCCGCGAGCGAGGCGACGGCCGTGCCGACGTTGCCGGTCGACACGCACCCGATCTCCGTGCGGCCGAGCTCCAGCAGCCGGGCGACGGACATCGAGACGACGCGGTCCTTGTAGGACAGGCTCGGACGCGAGGTCGAGTCGTCCTTCAGATACAGGTTGCTCAGACCCAGCTCCGCGCCGAGGCGATCGGCGTGGATCAGGGGGGTGTACCCGGCGTAGCGCCCGACCCGCGCCTGCGCGCGCGCGTCTACGATCGGCAGCAGCTCCTCGAAGTGCCAGATGTTCTGCGGGCGCTCGGAGCTGGGGATCTCGCGGAAGTGGCGCGCGGCAAGATCGTAGTCGTAGGCGATGTCCAGGCCCTTGTTGCAGTCCGGGCACGCGAACACCGCGTCGGACAGCGGGTAGTGGTTATCGCAGCGATGGCACACCAGCTCAGTTGCGCACGAGCGCGTCCGCTCACGCGTCTCGTCGTCAACGCGTCCGGCGGGCTGGCGGTTCGATGGGGAGGGCGTCGGACTCATACCGGTACCGCAGACGATACGCCCGGCCACGGCGTATGTGTATCGCCGTCGTTACCGAGCGCGATCCACAGCTCCTCGGCGATGTGCGGCGCCAGCGGCGCCAGCAGCTGCGCGAGCACTGACAGCGCGTCCAGCAGCGCCTCTAGATCGGCCGCGCCCAACGTGTCGGTGCGCTTGCGGACGAGCTTCTCGTAGTCCTTGATCCGGTCGAACAACCGCATCACGTTGCGCACCGCGCTATGCATCTCCAGCCCGACCATGTCCTCGGTCGTGCGCTCGATCGCGGCGTCGCACCACTTCTGTAGGCGCACGCGCAGATGCTCGGTCGTGTCTCTGACCTGGCCGTCGGCGGCGGGTGAACCATCCCCGTCCGCGGATCGACCTCCATCCACATCAACATCGACATTCACACCCACACCCACACCCACACCCACATCCACAGGATCCCCACCGCCCGCGGCGAGCCGGCTGAGCGAGAAGTCCCAGACCTGGTTCAGGAACCGATGGCAGCGCAGGACCGCCGAATCGCTCCAGTTCAGCGTCCGTTGCGGGCTCGCCGCATACAGCGTCGCCAGACGCACGGTATCGGCGCCGTAACGGGAGACGAGCTCGTCCGGATCGACGACGTTGCCGAGGTGCTTGGACATCTTGCGCCCGTCGCTAATGACCATCTCATGGAAGAGGCAACCCGCGAACGGCTCGCCGTCGCTCAGGAACTCGAGCGGTCCGATGTCGCGCAGCGCCTTGGTGACGATCCGCTGGTCGAACACGAAGTTGCCGCTGTCAGAGCCTGCGACCACGCGCTCGGACGGCAGCCACGCGCGCAGGTCCTCCAGCGCCAGGATCTCATCCAGGGGACGCTCGCGCTCAGACGGCGGTACGCACACCGGCACCCACAGCCACAGCGCGTCGAAGTGGCAGTCCAGCGTGTCGGCCTCACGCCGCCCTGGCCCGCCACAGCTCGGGCAGGTGCTCGCGACGAAGTCCTCGCGCTCGGCCAGCGGATTGCCGGTCCCCGTTGGAATCAGATCGAGCGGCAACAGTACCGGCAGTTGCTCATCCGGGACGGGCACCGCGCCACAGTCGTTCTCGCAGTAGACGATCGGGATCGGCGTCCCCCACGAGCGCTGGCGCGAGATCGTGAAGTCGTTGGCGCGGTAACGCACCGCCGGGCGTTGTCCCGCGATCGGGGGAGCACTCGTACCGGTGTTCTCCCCACCACCCGCGGCCGGGTCCTCCGCGTCGGTCTCCTCCATCGCCAGCCCCAGCCGTCCCGCGATCAGCGCGTCGGTGCGGTCGCGCGCCGGGATCCCCAGGATGGCGGTCGCTCCAAAACGGCCGTCGACGACGGGGGAGATCAGCACGGGCAAAGGCTCGCCCGTCGCCGGGCGCGAAGTGTGACCGGTCTCGATCAGAGGAATCGCCTCAGCGTCGCGGTCGTCGCGGTCGAGTCCACCAGAGCGCAAATCATTTAGACGCGCGCGCACGCGAGGATCGGCGATCCAGCGCTCGACGTCGGGATGCCGGGGGGAGATCAATACGAAGCGGGCCAGCGCAACCGCGTCCACGTGCGGGGTGAAGGCCGTAAGGGGCGTGTCGTCGTCAGAACCAACGAGATCGACCTCGACCCCGTCAACGCGCCCGAGCACAAACCGCTGACTGGAGAGCGCGACCTCGTCCCAGATCCCGCCGGCGGATAGCCCGTCCAGGCGTGAGTCGTTCTCCGCCAGGTAGGGGCTGATCCGCAGATACCACTGCGGGCGCTGGATCAGGCGCACGGGGTTGTGGCAGCGCCAGCAGGTGCCGCCGGGCTCGACCTGGATCGTGGCGAGGGTCGTCTGGCAGGTGTCGCACCAGTCCACGGCGCCGGTTCCCCGGTAGATCAGGCCCGCGTCGAGCAGCCGAACGAACAGCCACTGCGACCAGCGATACATGAGCGCGTCGGAGCTGAGGAACGTGCGGGTCCAGTCAAACGAATACCCCAGGCGCTCGAGTTGTCCGGTCATGTGGGCGGCGCAGCGACCGACCCAGTCGGCCGGAGCCTCGCCGCGGTCGATCGCGCCCAGCTCGGCGGGCAGTCCGAACGCGTCGAAACCGAACGCGAACAGGACGTCCTCCCCGCGCGCGCGGATGAAGCGGGCGTAGGCGTCGCCGATCGAGTAGGAGCGGACGTGGCCGATGTGGATGTTGCCCGACGTGAACGGGGCGGAGGGCTTGATGTAGCGGCGCGGGCGATCGGCCTCCACCGGCGGCGTGGCGAACGCGTCGCGCGCCCGCCAGGCGGCCTGCCGGCGCGCCTCGATCGCGTGCGGGTCATAGCTGGGAAACGTCCTACTGTTCATGGTCAACCGAGCATATCCGAGCACTGAAGCGGCCTCTCGGCCGTCGCCGTGTTCGTCCGCCACAACTGCAAAGATGAGCGCATGGAGATAGAGATCGGGCGTGGCAAGAAGGCCCGCCAGGCATATGGATTCGACGACATCGCGATCGTGCCCTCACGGCGCACGCGCGACCCTGACGACATCGACATCAGCTGGAAGCTGGGGCCGTATCAGTTCGAGCTGCCGATGCTGGCATCGGCGATGGACGGCGTCGTCTCGCCCGAGACCGCCGCGATCGTCGGGCGCCTCGGGGGGCTGGCGGTGCTGAACCTCGAGGGCATATTTACGCGCTACCAGGACGCCGAGGAGCAGCTGGAGCGGATCTCAGAGCTGCCCAAGGAGGTGGCCACGCGCGAGATGCAGGAGATCTACGCAGAGCCGGTCAAGCCCGAGTTGATCGCCCAGCGGATCGCCGAGATCAAGGAGCAGAAGGTCGTCGTCGCCGCCTCGTTGACGCCCCAGCGCGTGCGCGACTACTACGAGATCGCGATGGAGGCCGGCTTGGACGTGCTCGTGATCCAGGGGACGGTCGTCTCCGGCGAACACGTCTCGACCGTGTCCGAGCCGCTGAACCTCAAGGAGTTCATCCCGAGCCTCGACGTGCCGGTGGTCGTCGGCGGGTGCGCGTCCTACCACACGGGGTTGCACCTGATGCGTACCGGCGCCGCGGGCGTGCTCGTCGGTGTGGGGCCTGGCGCCGCCTGCACGACGAGGGGTGTGCTGGGAATCGGTGTGCCTCAGGCGACGGCAATCGCCGATGTGGCGCACGCGCGCTCGACACACATGCTGGAGACGGGCGAGTACTGCCAGGTGATCGCCGACGGCGGGATGCGCAACGGCGGAGACGTGTCCAAGGCGATCGCACTGGGCGCCGATGCCGTCATGATCGGCTCGCCCCTTGCGCGCGCGTACGAGGCGCCGGGCAGGGGATACCACTGGGGCATGGCGACTTTCCATCCGACCCTGCCGCGGGGGGCGCGCGTGGCGACCACGCAGAATGGCACGCTCGAGGAGATCCTCGTCGGACCGGCGCGCGAGAACGACGGCACGTTCAACCTGTTCGGCGGTCTGCGCACCTCGATGGCGACGTGTGGTCACAAGGACCTCGCCGAGTTCAACCGCGCGGAGGTCGTGATCGCGCCGGCGCTGCAGACCGAGGGCAAGGCGCTGCAACGCGACCAGGCCGTCGGGATGGGGGCCGTGAACGGGAAGGCAGCCGCGCTGGTAAATGACTAGCCCGGCCGCCACGGTCCCCGCGCTGGCCGATGTCGCCGAGGGATCGCGTGCGACACCTGTGACGCCCGCGGCCACCGAAGAGGTCGTGGTCATCGACTACGGCGGTCAGTACAGCCAGCTGATTGCAAGAAGGATCCGCGACTGCGGGGTGTTCAGCGAGCTGCTGCCGCACAGCGTCGCGCTGGAGGAGGTGGCAAGACGTAAACCGCGCGCGATCGTGTTGTCAGGCGGGCCGGCGTCGGTGTACGCGCCCGGGGCGCCGAAGCTCGACCGGGGACTGCTGGAGCTGGGAGTGCCGGTGATGGGCATCTGCTACGGCATGCAGCTGCTCGTGCACGAGCTCGGCGGGAAGGTCGAGCAGGCCGAGGTGGGCGAGTTCGGCCGCTCGGAGCTGAAGGTGATCGAGCCCGGAAGGCTGCTGGCGGGGATGCCCAGAGAGCAGACCTGTTGGATGAGTCACCGCGACACCGTGTTCGAGCCGCCGCCCGGGTTCACCGCGCTGGCCTCATCGACCGGTTCGCCGGTCGCCGCCATCGAGGACACGGGGCGCGAAATCTACGGGATTCAGTTCCACCCAGAGGTCGTGCACACGCCCTACGGCCAGGAGATACTGACGCGGTTCCTGACCGACATCGCCGGCTGCGAAGGGAGTTGGTCGGCGGCGTCGATCATCGAGGACCAGATCGCCCGGATCAGGGCTCAGGTCGGGGACGGGCAGGTGATCTGCGGGCTGTCGGGTGGGGTGGACTCGTCGGTCGCCGCGCTGCTCGTGCACAGGGCGATCGGCGATCAGCTGACGTGCGTGTTCGTCGATCACGGGCTGATGCGCAAGGACGAGGGCGAGCAGGTGGTGAGCGCGTTCAGGGACACGTTCGGCGTGCCGCTGGTGGCGGTCAACGCGGAGGAGCGGTTCCTGCAGAAGTTGCGCGGCGTGACCGAGCCCGAGGCCAAGCGCAAGGCGATCGGGGCGGAGTTCATCAGGGTATTCGAGGAGGAGGCCGCAAAGCTCACGGACACCGCCGGCGGTCCCGATGTGGATGGGGCCACCGAGACGGGCGGGGTCCCTCAGACGGGTGGGGTCCGATTCCTGGTCCAGGGGACCCTGTATTCCGACGTGATCGAGTCCGGCGGCGGAACCGGGGCGGCGACGATCAAGTCTCATCACAACGTCGGCGGGCTGCCCGAGGACCTGCAGTTCGAGCTGGTCGAGCCGCTGCGAGCGCTGTTCAAGGACGAGGTGCGCGCCGTCGGAGCGGAGCTGGGGCTGCCGGAGCGGTTGGTCTGGCGCCAGCCGTTCCCCGGGCCGGGGTTGGCGATCAGGGTCGTCGGCGGCGAGGCGACCAAGGAGCGGCTGGACGTGCTGCGCGAGGCGGATTACATCCTGCAGGAGGAGATCCGCAGGGCCGGGCTGTATCGCGAGCTGTGGCAGTCGTTCTGCGTGCTGCCGGATGTGCGGACCGTGGGCGTGCAGGGAGACGAGCGCACGTACGGGTACGTGGTGGTGATCCGCGCGGTCACGAGCGACGATGCGATGACGGCCGACTGGGCGCGGCTGCCGTATGACCTGCTGGAGACGATCGCCTCGCGGATGATCAACGAGCTGCGCGAGGTCAACCGGGTTGTGCTGGACATAACCAGCAAGCCACCCGGCACCATCGAGTGGGAGTGACTATGATGTCGGGCTGCGCCGCGCGAAGACGTGCGGCTTTTTTCACGCGATGACCCCCTCGACGATGACCCCCTCGAATACGACACCGTCAGCCAAGACCTACGTGGCCAAGCCCACCGATCGCGAGCGCAACTGGCACGTGGTCGATGCGAACGGCAAGACGCTGGGTCGCCTGGCGACGCAGATCGCGGACGTGCTGCGGGGCAAGCGCAAGCCCGAGTACACCCCGCATATCGATACGGGGGACTTCGTCGTGGTGATCAACGCCGAGAAGGTGCACGTATCCGGCAACAAGCGGGCGGACAAGCGCTACTACCGCCACTCTGGCTATCCGGGCGGCCTGCGGTCGCGGACGTTCGAGGAGATGATCGCCCGCCGGCCCGAGGAGGTCATCAGGATCGCGGTCAAGGGGATGATGCCCCGCAACCGGCTCGCGCGCAGGCAGATCACGAAGCTGAAGGTGTACGCCGGTCCGGAGCATCCGCACACGGCGCAGAAGCCACAGACACTGGAGATTGAGGCATAAGCATGGCCGACGACGAGCCCGAGACGCCCGAGACGCACGAGCAGGACACGCCCGCCGAGGAGCAGCCAGCAGGGGAGACGCCCGCAGAGCACGCCGTCCCGACCGAGGAGGCGAGCGAGATCGCCGGTTCGGCGGAGGACGCGCCGCTGGAGGCGTTCGAGGAGGCTCAGGAGCGCGCCGGGGCCGAGCCGGGGGCAGAGACGGACACAGAGCCAGAGTCCGAGCAGTTCGAGCCGATCCCCGGCAACGCCGTGCCGACCGACGACGCAACCGAGATCGCCGGCTCCGCCGAGGACGCCGCGCTGGAGGCGGCACAGGAGCGCGCTGAGGCCGAGGTCGTGGAGGAGATCGTGGCCGAGGAGATCGCGGAGGAGCTCGTGGCGGAGGCCGTTGCCGAGCAGGTCGCTGAGGAGATCGTCGAGGAGGCCATCGCGGAGGAGATCGTTGCCGAGGCGGTCGCGGAGGTTGTGGCCGAGGAGGTCGTTGCCGAGGTCGTAGAGGAGGCGGTGGCCGAGGAGGTCATGGCGGAGGCGGTCGAGGCGGAGATCGAGGCCGAGCTGGAGGAAGAGCTCGAGGAGGATGAGGAGCCTGCGCCGCGCGAGAAGCCCGCGGTGCCCGGAGCGCACCTCGAGGTGGACATCGTCCCCGAGGGCGTCGATCCGCTCGGTCGCGACACCGACCCGGCCGACCCGTACGCGAGCGTGGCGGAGGCGTACGAGGCCGACGCCGAGGCCGGTGAGACCGATGAGGAGCTCCAAGAGGAAGAGGAGGTGCTCGTCCAGCCGATCTCGAGCGCCGCGATCGACCTCGCCTCGGGCGCGCGTTACCGGGCGACCGGCAAGCGCAAGACCGCGATCGCGCGGGTGACGCTCAGGCCGGGCACGGGCACGTATCTCGTCAACGGACGCGTGTTGGAGGAGCATTTTCCACGGATCACCCTGCAGCGCAACATCCGCCAGCCCCTGGAGACGGTCGGGTATCAGGACCGCATGGACGTCGTCGCGCGACTGCACGGCGGCGGCATCTCCGCCCAGGCCGGCGCCCTGCGCCACGGTGTGTCACGAGCACTGCTGGAGGCCGACCCGAACCTGCGCGGCGAGCTCAAGCGCCGCGGCTTTTTGACGCGCGACTCGCGCGCCAAGGAGCGCAAGAAGGCCGGCTTGAAGAAGGCCCGCAAGCGGCCGCAGTTCTCCAAGCGGTAGCGGACCGCCCACCCACATGACTCGCAAGCTGTTCGGGACCGACGGCGTGCGCGGGGTCGCCGGTGAGCTGCTGAGCGCCGAGCTCGCGCTCGGGCTGGCCCAGGCCGCTACGCGCCTCACAAGGGCAGAGCGCCCGCAGGTGCTGATCATCCGGGACACGCGCGAGTCGGGCGAGATGCTCCAAGCCGCGGTCGCCGCCGGTGTCGCCGCGGCCGGGGGAGATGCGCTGCTCGGTGGCGTACTGCCGACGCCCGCCGCGCCGCTGCTGATCGCTCGGTACGGGTTCGACCTCGCCGCTGTGCTGTCGGCCTCGCACAACCCGTACCAGGACAACGGGATCAAGTTCTTCGGTGCCGACGGGTACAAGCTGAGTGACGAGACCGAGCTCAAGATCGAGCATGAGCTGGAGCGCGCCCAGAGCGACACCGCGGCCGGGCAAAAGCCGGGAGTCGAACCACTCGACATCGGGCGCATCCGCGAGCTGCGCGGCGCGGGCGAGGACTACCTGCGCGAGCTGCACACGCGCTTCGCCGATCTCGACCTCGCGGGCCTGGACGTGGTGCTCGACTGCGCCAACGGCGCCACATACGAGGTCGCGCCGGAGATGTTCCGGCGGCTCGGAGCAAACGTGACCGTCACAGCGGACAGCCCGGACGGGCACAACATCAACGACGAATGCGGCTCCACGCACATCGAGCGCCTGGCCGAGCGAGTGCGCGAGGGCAGGCACGCGCTCGGGTTCGCGTTCGACGGGGATGGGGACCGCGTGCTGGCGGTGGACCGCGACGGCGAGGTGGTCGACGGCGACGAGCTGATGGCGCTGATCGCGCTGCATCTGCGCGACGCGGGACGCCTGCCGGGTGGGGGAGTGGCGGTGACGGTGATGACCAACTACGGATTTCACACCGCGATGGCGAGCGCCGGGATCGAGGTGGCGAGCACGCAGGTCGGCGATCGGTACGTGCTCGCGGAACTGCTGGCGCGCGGCTGGACGCTGGGGGGCGAGCAGTCGGGGCATCTGATCGAGCTGTCCTTCAACCGCACGGGCGACGGGCTCGCCGGTGCGCTGCTGACGCTCGAGGCGCTGGCGGGGGCGGATCTGCGCGAGCGTCACGCGATGGCCAAGCTGCCCCAGCGCCTGGTCAACGTGCGGGTGCGCGACCGCGAGGCGCTGCACGGCGCGGACGCCGTGATCGAGGCGGTGCAGGCCGAGAACGAGGCGCTCGCCGGGCGCGGGCGTGTGCTGGTGCGCCCGAGCGGTACCGAGCCGCTGGTGCGCGTGATGGTCGAGGCGCCGAGCGATACCGAGGCGCAGGATGTCTGCGACCGGCTCGTGGCGCTGGTGCAGCGCGAGCTGAGCTGAGCACGCCCGCAACCACCTTACCCACACCCAACAGCGGCGGCCTATGTGTCCATTTTCCCGGACACACGGCGGACCCGCTGGTATGTTCGGTGAATGTGCGGGATCGTCGGCTACGTCGGTAAGCGTCCGGTGCGAGAGCTGCTGCTTGGCGGCCTGCAGCGGCTGGAGTACCGGGGGTATGACTCGGCCGGTATCTCGGTGATCGCGGACGGGCGGATCGAGTCGGTCCGCGCGGTCGGCAACCTGGGCGCGCTGCACGCCAAGCTCGATGGGGCAGCCGGCGCGGCCGGGAACGGGGACGGGGACGCGGACGCGGGCGCGGTGGCGGTGGCCACCCGGCCTGCCACCACCGGTATCGGACACACGCGCTGGGCGACCCACGGGCGCGTCAGCGAGGAGAACGCCCATCCCCACTACGACTCCGATGACCGCGTGCACGTCGTCGTGAACGGGATCGTCGAGAACTACATCGCGCTGCGCGACCGCCTGATCGCCGAGCAGGGCAGCGTGTTCACCTCCGAGACCGACGCCGAGGTGATCGCGCATCTGATCGCATCCCACTACGACGGCGATCTCGCCGACGCCGTGCGCGCCGCGTACGCTGAGCTGCAGGGTCACTACGCGTTCGTGGCGATGAGCCTGGACGAGCCGGAGGTGCTGGTGGGGGCGCGCAAGGAGTGCCCGCTGATCGTCGGGCGGGGCGAGGGCGAGCAGTTCGTGGCCTCGGCGGTGCCGGCGTTCCTGGCACAGACCAGGCGCGTGCAGTATGTGGAGAACGGTGAGATCGTCGTGCTGGAACCCGAGGGGGTCACGATCACCACACCCGCGGGCGAGGAGCTCGACCGGCCGGTCGAGACGGTCGACTGGGACGAGGAGACGGCCGAGAAGGGCGGGTATGAGACGTTCATGCTCAAGGAGATCCACGAACAGGCGGACGCCGTGGCCGATGCCGTCTCCGACCGCACCGCCTCCGGCACGCATGTCGATCTCGACGACGTCGGCGCCTTGGACGAGTCGATTCTGCGCGGGATCGACCGGATCCTGATCACCGGATGCGGCACCGCCTACCACGCCGGGCTGATGGGCCGATATGCCCTGGAGGAGTGGGCGCAGATCCGCACGGACATCGATGTGGCCTCGGAGTATCGCTATCGCAAGCAGCTGGTCGGTCCCGGGGATCTGGTGATCGGCATGACGCAGTCGGGCGAGACGGCGGACACGCTGGCGGCGATGCGCGCCGCGCACGAGGCCGGGGCGACGGTGCTCGCGGTGACGAACGTCGTCGGCTCGCAGGCCACGCGCGACGCCGACGGGGTGCTGTACACGCGCGCGGGCCTCGAGATCGGCGTCGCCGCCACCAAGACGTTCGTCTGTCAGGTGGCCGTGATGTATCTGCTCGCGCTGAAGCTGGCGGAGCTGCGCGGGACGATGAAGCCCGCGACGCTGCAGAAGCTCGTGGGGGACATCAAACGATTGCCGCGCTCGATCGCCGAGGTCATCGAGGCGGTCACCGACCCCGAGACCGGTGAGCCCGCGGGAGCAGTCGCCGCGATCGCCGAGCGCGACTGGGAGGCGAGCTTCTTTCTGTACCTGGGTCGCCACATCGGGCTGGCGGTGGCGCTGGAGGGCGCGCTCAAGCTGAAGGAGATCTCCTACATCAACACCGACGCGTACGCAGCGGGGGAGATGAAGCACGGCCCGATCGCGCTATTGGAGGAGGGTACGCCTGTGGTGGTCGTGGCGACCGACTCGCCGGTCAAGGACAAGGTCGTCTCGAACATGCAGGAGGTCGCGGCCCGCGGCGCCCACGTGATCGCCGTGGCCGCCCAGAGCGATCGCACGATCGACGCGCACGCCCGGCAGGTGCTGCGCGTGCCGGACGTGGACTGGATGCTGCAGCCGCTGCTCGGCACGATCCCGCTGCAGCTGCTCGCCTACGCGATCGCGTGCAAGCGCGGCCTGGACGTCAACCGGCCGCGCAACCTGGCAAAGACCGTCACCGTCGAGTAGTCATCTAGCATCGCTGGTCGTGGATGCGCTGCCCAACTGGTTGACGCCCCTGCCCGACGCCGAGCGCATGCGGGCGATCGATCGCTGGGCGATCGATGTTCGTGGCGTGCCCTCGCTCGATCTGATGGAGCGCGCCGGGGCCGGCGTCGCGCGCACGGTCGAGCGGCTGGTTCCGGACGGGCCCGTGGCGGTGGTGTGCGGCTCCGGCAACAACGGTGGTGACGGGTTCGTCGTCGCGCGCCTGCTGCGCGATGCGGGTCGCGAGGTTACGGTCGTGTGCGCCTCACCACCGGAGAAGCTGACCGGAGACGCGCTGAGGAACTTCAAGCGTCTGTCCGGTCCCGCGCCCGTCGATCTCGCACAGGGGACGGATGCGCTCGGCAAAGCGAGCATCGTCGTCGATGCCCTGCTCGGGACCGGCTTTGCCGGTGAGCCTCGCGGAACCGTCGGTGAGGCGATCGAGGCGATCTCATCCTGCGCGGCGCCTGTCGTCAGCGTCGATGTGCCATCCGGCGTGGATGCCTCCACAGGCGTCGTCTCCGGAGTCGCGGTGCGTGCGAAGGTGACCGTCACGTTCCACACGGCCAAGCCCGGCCTGTGGATCCATCCGGGCAAGGCGTATGCCGGCGAGGTCGAGGTGCTCGACATCGGCATCCCGCGTGGCGGTCCCTCGGATGCCGAGATTGGCCTGATCGAACCCACGATCTTGGGCTTGCTGCCACACCGGGGCGCCGAATCGACCAAGTTCTCCTCTGGTCACGTGCTCGTCGCCGGAGGCTCGCGCGGGCTGACCGGCGCGCCACGAATGGCCGCGCTTGCAGCGATGCGCGCCGGGGCCGGCTACGTGACGGCCTGCGTGCCTGCCTCGTTGCAAGAGATCCTCGCGACCGGCGGCCCGCCCGAGCTGATGACCAGGGGCCTGCCCGAGGAGGATGGTGGGTTGGCACCCGCCGGGGTGGAGGTAGTGCTGGAGGCAGCGCGACGCGGGGGGTCGCTGGCGCTCGGACCGGGGCTTGGACGTGGCGAGCATGCGATCGCGTTCGCCCGGTCGCTGGCGAGCGGTGCCGAAGTTCCGCTGGTGCTCGACGCCGACGGCCTGAACGCGCACTCCGGCAACTCGGGGGCGCATGGGGCCGGGCATCTCGACGACCTGGCCGCGCGCGAGGCCCCGACCGTGCTCACCCCGCATCCGGGCGAGCTGGCGCGACTGCTCGAGACCGGCACCGCCGAGATCGCGCGCGAGCGCTTGGCGCACGTGCGCCGGGCGGCAGAGCGGGCCCGGGCGGTGGTCGTGCTCAAGGGCGATGACACGCTCGTCGCCGATCCCTCCGGAATGGTCGCGGTCAGTCTCGGCGGCAGTCCGGCCCTGGCGACCGCCGGCACCGGAGATGTGCTGTGCGGGGTGATCGCCGCGCTGCTCTCCCAGGATTTGTCGCCGTTCGTGGCCGCCGCCGCTGGTGTGCTGTTGCATGTGCGGGCCGGCCGGATCGCCGCGCGAAAGGTGGGTGCGCCAGAGGGCGTGATCGCCACCGACGTGATCGCCTCGCTGCCGGCTGCGCGTGGAGACTCGGCATGATCGCCGGGCGCGCAACGGCATACGTCGATCCGGATGCGGTCGCGCACAACTGCGCGCGCCTGCTCACCGCGCTGGAGGGCTCTGAGCTGTGCGCGGTCGTCAAGGCTGACGGTTACGGTCACGGCGCGGTGCAGTGCTCGCTGGCTGCGCTGCGTGCGGGCGCAACCTGGCTGGCGGTCGCCACGATCGGCGAGGCCGAGGAGCTGCGCGACGCCGGCATCGAAGCGCCCGTCCTGATCATGGGCGCGCTGTGCGACCGCGCCGAGCTGGAGCGCGCCGTCGAGCTGGGAGCCGACATCGTGCTGTGGCGCGAGCGCACGCTCGCGCTCGCCTCCGAAGCCGCCGCGCGAGTGTCCGGCCAGGCGCGAGTGCACGTCAAGCTCGACACCGGCATGGGACGCCTGGGCACGCGCGACCCGGACGAGGCCACGCGCATCGTCGCGGCCGCGGTCAGCGCCCCCGGTGTGCGGCTGGCCGGTGTCATGACGCATTTCGCCACCGCCGACATCCTCGGCGACGACGGTTTCTTCGAGCGCCAGATCGAGGTCTTCGCCCGCTGGTCGAGCACGATCAAGGCCGAGCACCCCGACACTCTGGTGCACGCTGCCAACAGCGCGGCGGTATTGCGCGATCGGCGCGCGCACTTCGACATGGCTCGCTGCGGCATCGCCGTCTATGGCATGGATCCGTTCAACGCGGACCCGCGCACGCACGATCTCAGACCCGCACTGGAGCTCAGCTCATACGTAGCCGAGGTCAAGCCGTGCGCGGTGGGGGAGAGCACCGGCTACGGGCGGCGGTACGTCGCGGATCGCGACACCCACATCGGCGTGCTGCCGATCGGCTACGGCGACGGCTTCAGGCGTGCGCTGTCGGGCAACGCGGACGTCCTGATCGCCGGTGCGCGACTGCCGCTGGTCGGGACCGTCAGCATGGACAACGTCGCCGTCAACCTCGGTCCCGACCCGGCCGCGATCGAGCTGTGTGGCGCCGAGTCGATCCTGATCGGATCGAGCGGTCCCGAGCGGATCACCGCAGAGGAGCTGGCCAGGCGCATGGACACGATCAACTACGAGATCACCTGCGGCCTGTCCGCGCGCGTGCAGCGCTCATACGGGCCCCGTTCGCCGGCGGCTACGTGAGCGAGACGGCGACCGGAAACGCCCTCGAGGTCGTTCGCCGTGCCCTGGCCGGAACGCCGGCCTGGCTGGTCGGTGGCGCCCCGCGCGATCGGCTGCTCGGACGCGAGACGTTCGATCTCGACGTCGTGATCGACTCATCTCCCGAGACCGCGGCACGCACTATCGCCCGTGCCGCCGGCGGCGCTGCGTGCTTCGAGCTATCCGAGGACTTCTCCGGTTGGCGCGTGGTCGCGCGCGACCGTTCCTGGCAGGCCGATGTCCAGCCGTTGCGGGGCGGCTCGCTGGAGGCGGACCTCGCGTTGCGTGACTTCACGGTCGGCGCGATCGCCGAACCGGTGGCGGGAGGGGAGCCGATCGATCTTATGGGTGGGTTGGACGATCTCGCTGCCCGGCGCCTGCGTATGGCTTCGGTGCGGGCGTTCACCGACGATCCCCTACGTGTGCTGCGTCTCGTGCGGCTGGCGGTCGATCTCGGCTTCGAGGCAGATCCTGAGACAGCCAGCGCCGCATCTGCCGCCGCGCCCGGTCTGGAGCGCGTGTCCGGTGAGCGGGTGTTCATGGAGCTGCGCCGTATCATCGCCTCACCGAGCGTGCTCCAGGGCTTGGCGCTGATGGACTCGCTTCAGATCACGGCCACGGTCCTGCCCGAGCTGGATGCCCTGCATGGCATTCGGCAGTCTCGCTACCACCATCGCGACGTTCATGGGCATACGCTCGAGGTCCTCGAGCGGGTGCTCGCTCTGCAGGCCGACCCGGCCGCGTTGCTGGGCGTCGCCGAGTTGGCCGAGCCCGTCGCCGCGCTGCTGGCCGAGCCGCTCGCGGATGAGCTCACGCGTGGTGAGGCGCTGCGCTGGGGAGCATTGCTGCACGACGCCGCCAAGCCGCTGACTGCCGCCACCGGCGCCGACGGTCGCGTGACGTTCCTCGGGCACGACGTTCGTGGCGCCGAGCTGGCGCGCGCGGTCATGGAGCGCCTGCGTGCCAGCGAGCGCCTGCGCGCCCATGTCGCTGCCCTCGTGCGCCATCACCTGCGTCTGGGCTTTCTCGTGCATGTGCCGCAACCGCTTGCACGGCGGACCGTGTTCGACTACCTGCAGGCGACATCGCCGGTCGAGGTCGACGTGACGCTGCTGTCCGTCGCCGACCGTCTGGCGACGCGGGGAGATCGTGCGCGGGAGGCGATCGAGCGACACATGAATCTGGCCAGGCCGATGCTCGCCGACGCGCTGCGCTGGCGGGTGAACGGGCCGCCGACGCCGCTGTGGCGGGGGGATGAGCTGGCCGAGGCAGTGGGCATTCCAGCTGGGCCCAAGCTCGGCGAGGTCCTGCGCGAGCTGACGGCCGCTCAGTATGCGGGGGAGGTGGTTACTCCCGAGCAGGCGCTCGCGCATGCCCGTGCATGGCTAACCGCTTCCAGTCCGTGACCTGTCTGCTGGGCGGGCGCCTCCGTCCTGAAGCGGTGTCTGGTGGAGTGTCCAATTTTTTTCTGCGTATAACCATAGTTCTAGTTATATACTAAAGATATACAGAAACATAAAGAACCCGATATCCTTAGTATATACCGACATACTATTGTTGGACCGAGTTAAAAAAGTACATACCCCCCCAACCCCCAATCCCCGACCTCTGCCCCGCGCGCCTGCGATCGGCAATCCGCGATCCACGACCTATGACCAGCGACCAGCAACCCCGCGACACCGCTCGTGGGCGTATGTAGCTGTCACAAGCATTCATCTGCGAGCGTATGGTCGTGAACGTCTACCCTTCGTAGTCGATGTCCGAGCCTGACCCGAACTGCATCTTCTGCAAGATCCTCGCCGGCGAGCTGCCGGGTACGATCGTCGATGAAGACGAGCGCACGATCGCGCTGATGGACATCAATCCGGCCACGCGAGGGCACACGCTCGTGATCCCGCGCACACACACGCCGGACCTGCTGAGCATCGATCCCGAGGATCTCAGCGCCGTCGCGCGGGCCTCGCAGCGCATCGCGAGGCGCATCTCAGAGCGCCTGCCGGCCGACGGTGTCAACCTCGTCAACTCCTGCGGCGCGGTCGCCTGGCAGACCGTGTGGCACTTCCACGTCCACGTGATCCCGCGCTATGCCGACGATCCGCTGCGCCTGCCCTGGGTGCCGGCGCCCGGCGATCCCGCGGAGATCGCCGCCGCGGCGCAGGAACTCTCGGGCCAGCCGCGAATCTAAATCGACCGCACCATTTCTGATGTGGGCGTGTTCATGACGCATATGCGACGCATATCGATAGCGATCCTGGGGGGCCTCGTGCTGCTGCTGGCGCTGCCTGCGCTGGCGCCCGCGACCCTTACCGAAGTCGGCGTGATCGGCGCCACCACCCCGGAAACCACTCCCAGCTGCCCCGGCAGCCCGTGCCTGGCCGTCAGCCGCACGACCGGGTTCCAGGTCAAGGTCGGCACTGCGACGAACATCCTCTCAGCCCCCCGCACCGGCACGATCGTCGCCTGGACGATTAGCCTCGGCAAGCCGAACGCGACGCAGATCAAGTACTTCAACACCAACGAGGGCGGTCCGAGCGAAGCGGGCATCGCCGTCCTGCGCCCTCAGACGAAACCGAACCTCACGTACAAGCTGATCGCTCAGGGTCCGCTCGTCAAGCTCGAACCCTACTTCGGCAAGACCGTCCAGTTCCCGCTCGAAACCACGCTGAAGGTCAAAAAGGGCGATGTGATCGCCCTGACGGTGCCTTCATGGGCGCCCGCGCTCGCGCTCGGCTTCGCCAACACGACCTCCTGGCGAGCCTCCCGCCCGAAGACCGGCTGCTCGAGCACCTCCACCCAGACGACCCAGACGGCGATCGGCACGAACGTGCAGTACTACTGCCTGTACCGCACCGCCCGCCTGACCTACAGCGCCACCCTAATTTCTACGCCTTAGGGAGCGCCCGCGCCGCCGGTCGCGCTGGAGCCGCCAGCTTCGGCGCCGCCTTTGGTTTCGGGTTTGGCGGCTTCGGCGCCTTTGCTCGTCCCACCCGCAGAGGTGCCGCCGGCCGCTTCGCCCGCGCCCGTTTCGCCGGTTCCCCCGGAGCCCGCGCTGCCGCCACCGGTCGCTTCCGAGCTCGGTTCGGATTCTGAGCCTGAGCCTGAGGAGCTCGGTTCGGATTCGCCGCTCGATTTCGTCTTGGTTGTCGCCGTCGTGGAGGTCGCGGTGGTCTGCGTGGCTTCCTTTTCGGCGCTCGTGTTCGTCGGCGGCGTGATTTCAGGGGTGCTCTTCGGCGTCGGGTCCGAAACGCTGCCGCCGCCGCACGCGCCGAGTCCCACGCCGCAGGCCAGCGCCAGCACGACCGTTGCGCCCGCAAGGCCACGTCGCGCCCGAGGACTGCGAGCGCGGATCGGTTCTGTGCCTGCGCTCACGCCCTCAAACCCCCACGCGCTCAGGCCGGAGCGCCGAGCGGCCCCATGCGCCGCCCGCATGTTGGGCAGTCGTTCAAGTCCTTCTGGGCGTGCTGATCGCACCAGGTGCAGAACCGCAGGTTCTCCACCGCCCACGGCAGGCTCGAGTCCGACGGCGCCAGCGGCAGGACCTTGCCGACGATCTCCATCTCGATGCCCGTATCGCGATCGGTGTAGATCTCGTCGGGCTGGGCCGCGATCACGATCTCTCGTCCCGTAGCCGGGTTGCGCAGGCGGTAACGCTGGTTGGAACTCATATCGAGGACTTTACCGGAGCCGGTGGACGCGGGCGGGATAGGCTCACCCGGTGCGCGTCCTGATCTTTCACGGCTACCTGCTCGAGGGGACCGGTTCGAACGTATACAACGCGCGGTTGGCAGCGGCGCTGGTCGAGCTTGGACACGAGGTGCATCTGTTCAGCCAGGATCGCCATCCCGAGCGTCAGTCGTTCGTTGACGCTGCGGGCGACTGGGACGAGGGAGTCTTGCGCGTGCGTGCGTTGCCGGGGCGCGGGGCGCACGAGCGTGTGCGTTGCACCGTCTACCGCCCAAACATCGGGACGCTGCTGCCCGTGTACGTTGCCGATCGCTACGAGGGGATGCAGGCGCGCACGTTCGCCGAGTGCTCCGATGCCGAGATCGCGGACTACATCGATGCGAACGTCGCCGCGGTGCGCGAGATCGTCGTCCGTGCGAGCCCCGACATCGCCCTGGCCAATCATCTGGTGATGGGCCCCGCCATTCTTGCCCGGGCGCTGGGCAGCGAGGTTCCGTACGCCGTCAAGGTGCATGGCAGCGCGCTCGAGTACACCGTCAAGCCGCATCCCGAGCGTTTTCTCGACCCGGCGCGCGAGGGCGTCGCCGGCGCTCGTGCGGTGCTCGTCGGCTCTCATCACACGGCCGCCAGCCTGTGGCGGGCGCTGGGAGATCCAACGCTCGCGGAGCGCACGCGCCTCGGGCCGCCTGGGGTCGACGTCGAGCGGTTCGTCCCACGCGATCGTCCTGGTGCGCGTGCCGGACTGTCCGCGCTCGTCTCCAGGCTGCGGGCCGACACGGGCGCCGGTGCGACGACATCGCCCCGGACGTTCGGTGAGGATGTTCCCGAGGTTTCCGGCCGGGACGCTCTCGGCAGGGATGTCTCCGGCGAGGATGCGTTCGCCCGCGACGACTCCTCCGCGGCCCGTGCCCTGAGCGATCTCGACCTCGAGCATGATCGGCTCGTGGGGTTCGTCGGCAAGCTGATCGTCAACAAGGGTGTCGACCTGCTGCTCGCGGCCTGGCCGCTCGTGCTGGAGCGCGTGCCCGAGGCCAGGCTCGTGGTGGTGGGGTTCGGGGCCGATCGCGAGCTGATGGAACATCTGCTCGACACGCTGGCAGCCGGCGCTCTGGGCCAGGCCGAAGCCATCGCGTTGCCGCACCTGCTGGCGTTCCTGCGGAGTCTGAGCAGCGGCGCCCGCGATCGCTATCTGAGCGCCGCACGTGACCTGTCCGAGCGCGTTGTGTTCACCGGCCGCCTCGACCACGATGAGCTCGCCGAGCTGCTGCCCGCATGCGAGGCGCTGGTCGTGCCGAGCACGTTTCCCGAGGCGTTCGGCATGGTCGCCGCGGAGGCCGCCGCCTGCGGAGCGCTGCCGATCA
Source organism: uncultured Solirubrobacterales bacterium (assembly GCA_963810645.1). Lineage (GTDB taxonomy): Bacteria > Actinomycetota > Thermoleophilia > Solirubrobacterales > Solirubrobacteraceae > Palsa-744. Next base: position 153,871 of record CAWEOK010000001.1, read on the forward strand.
GCGCCGCCCACTCCGGTCTCGCGGAGGTCAGTAACGTGCTGGCGCGCGCCGTGCCCGACACGGTCGCTCCGTGGCTGTCGTTCGCGGTCGATGACTCGTCGGTTCCCGCTCTGGCCGAGCGGGTCGTCGCCTGGCTGACAGTCGATCCCGAGTTGCGCGAGCAGACGCGTACGGGTCTCGTCGCAACCGTGCGCGAACGCTGGTCCTGGGAGGGCGTCGCCCGGGGTGTGATCGCTGCCGCCCGTGGTGAACTGGATGGGTTGGCGGTACCCTGATTGCTACATTGAGTCAATTGTTGCAATCATGTGACCGAGCGTTTCGTCCGAGATGCGAACGGGAAAGGAGCCTGTATGCAAGTCCGCGATGGCATGACCCCGACGGTGCTGACCGTCGGACCTGACCACACGCTGCGTGCCGTCGCGCGGTTGATGTCCGAACGCCGGGTTGGCGCCGCGATCGTGATCGACCCCGATGGGCACGGGCCGGGGATCGTCACCGAGCGCGACATCCTGATCTCGCTCGGCTCAGACCAGGACCCCGATCGCGAGGCGGTGGCCGACCACCTCACCCGGGATGTCGTGTTCGCCGCGCCTGACTGGTCCCTGGAGGAGGCAGCCGCGGCGATGGTTCGCGGCGGGTTCCGCCATCTGATCGTGCTGGAGCGCGGCGAGACCGTGGGCGTGCTGTCGGTGCGCGATGTGGTGCGCTGCTGGACCGATGACGGGGCGATCTGTCCCGTGCCGGCGAGCGCTGGGGCCAGCTGACGGAGCCCGGCCGCGTCAATCCAGCGGAAGCTCGTCAACTTCGTGGCGCGTGTCTGCGATCCAGCGCCAGATGCACCAGACCGTCAGCGGCACTCCGACGATCGTCAGCTCAATCATCGTCGTGACCCCGACCAGCGAGAGCGTTACCCCGACGGCGGTCAGCAGCGGCAGGATCGATGGTCCGGGAAGGTGGATCTCCTCGCCGACGGGCGGGATCTCGGGGTCGAGCGGGCTCACGACAGGTATGCCGCGGCGACGATGAACGAGAGGCCGAACATGAACATGCAGATCGCCGAGACGATCAGGCCGGTCATGATGTTCTTGCGCGCAAGTCGTCGGTTCATGAGCAGAGATAATACCTGTTGCGGCCGTCCGGGCCGCGATCGTACGTTGCCATCCGGGCGCCGATATTACAGATGTACGCTGACGACCATCGAGCAGAACAGCAGTGCCAGGTAGGCGAGCGAGAACAGGTACAGCTGCAGTGCGCTGCGCCGGTCAGCCCGGCGGTAGAGCCGGATCGCGCCCGCGATGAAGCCGAACCCGAGCAGCATCGAGGCAACCAGATACACGTTCCCGAACGCGCCCGCGCAGAACGGCAGTTGGGTGACCGCGTACAGCAGCACGGTGTACAGCAGGATCTGCCGGCGGGTCTCGCTCTCGCCGCGTACGACCGGCAGCATCGGCACGCCGACGCGGGCGTACTCGTCCTTCATCAGCAGGCTGAGCGCCCAGAAGTGGGGAGGCGTCCAGAAGAACACGATCGCGAACAGCAATACCGCCGTGGCGCTGATCGAGCCGGTGACGGCGGCCCAGCCGACGAGCGGTGGGATCGCCCCGGCCGCGCCTCCGATCACGATGTTCTGGGTGGAGCGCCGCTTCAGCCAGACCGTGTAGACGAGCACGTACCCGAGAAACCCGGCGAACGACAGGCTCGCGGCCAATACGTTGACCGTCAGCGAGAGCTCGACGAACGACAGGACCGCCAGCGTGCAGCCGAACAGCAGGGCCGCGACGGGGCGCATGCGTCCGGCGGGGATCGGCCGCGTGGCGGTGCGTGCCATCAGCGCGTCGATGTCGCGATCGAACCAGTGGTTGACGGCGCCCGCGCCACCCGCCGACAGGTAGCCGCCGAGACACGTGAGCGCCACGAGGCCCACCGCTGGATCTCCGGCCACGTACATCGCCGCGACCGTGGTCAGCAGCAGCAGCGACTGGACCTTCGGCTTGGTCAGCTCGACGTAGTCGCTCAGCAGCTGACGCGCGCGCGGGGCCAGCCCGAGGCGGGGTCCCGCGAGCGCTTGGGCGGCGCTCTGCACAGCTATACGCCCAGTTGCGTGGCGCCGGATGGCACCGTTGCCGCGGGGCGGGCGGGCGCCCCACCACCGACGCCTGCCCCGGTGCGGCGCTCGATCTCGCTGCGGATGTCCTTCATCGGCTCAGCCGAGCGCACGACCGGGACCACGTCGAAGTTGTTGACCGGCGGCGGGGAGGAGGTGAACCACTCCAGGGTGTTCGCCTTCCACGGGTCGGGACCGGCGACCGCGCCGACTTTGAGGCTGCGCCAGACGTTGACGATCGTCGCGATCACGCCGACGGCGAGAATGAACGAGCCGACCGTCGAGATCTGGTTGTACAGCGCCAGGTTACCGATGTTCGGGTACTCGTACACGCGCCGCGGCATCCCGTCGAGGCCGATCGCGTGCTGGATCAGGAACGTCACCAGCACGCCCCAGAACATCAGCCAGAAGCTGAGCTTGCCCAGACCTTCGCTCATCATCCGCCCGGTGATCTTCGGGAACCAGTAGTAGATCGCGGCGAAGATCGGGAACACCGCGCCGCCGACCAGCACGAAGTGGATGTGGGCCACGACGAAGTAGGTTTCGTTCAGCTGCCAGTCGACCGGGAACACGGCGAGGAACACCCCGGAGATGCCCCCGATCAAGAACAGCGCGAGGAAGCCGGCGCAGAACAGCAGCGGCGTCTTGAATTCGATCGTGCCGTGCCACAGCGTGGCGATCCAGTTGAGCATCTTCACGCCCGTCGGCACGGCGATGAAGAACGAGCTGAGCATCACGAACACGAGCAGCACCTCGGGGATCGGCGCCGTCAGCATGTGGTGCGCCCACGTCAGGAAGCCCAGGAACGCGATCGCCACGGTCGAGGCGGCGATCGCCTTGTAGCCGAATATCGGCTTGCGCGCGAACACGGGCAGGATCTCCGAGACGATCCCAAATCCGGGCAGCACCATGATGTAGACCTCGGGATGGCCGAAGAACCAGAACAGGTTCTGCCACAGCAGCGGCGAGCCGCCCTCGGCCTGGTCGTAGAAGTGGGTGCCGAAATGCCGGTCGGTCAGCAGCATCGTCACCGCCGCGGCGATCACGGGCAGCGCGAAGATGAGCAGGATCGAATAGGTCAGGATCGCCCACACGAACAGCGGCAGTCGCCCCCAGCTCATGCCGCGCGCGCGCATGTTCGCGGTCGTCACGTAGAAGTTGATCGCGCCCAGGATCGAGGACAGGCCGGTGAGGTGGATCAGGTAGATCCATGCGTCCTGGCCACCGCCGGGGGAGTAGAGGGCATTCGACAGCGGCACATAGCTCGTCCAGCCCGCTTCCGGTGGATTCCAGAAGATCGAGGCGTAGAACACGATCCCGCCGGCCAGCAGCAACCAGTAGGAGAGCGCGTTCAGGCGCGGGAACGCCATGTCGCGCGCGCCGATCATCAGCGGCAGGAAGTAGTTGCCCAGGCCCGCCATCATCGGCACGATGAACAGGAAGACCATCGTCGTGCCGTGCATCGTGAACAGCTGGTTGTAGACCTGCGGGGTGACCAGCGTGTTGCTCGGATCGCCCAACTGCAGGCGGATCATCAACGCCTCGACCCCGCCGAGGCAGAAGAAGATGAACGTCGTGACCATGTACATGATCCCGATCCGCTTGTGGTCGGTGGTCGTGATCCAGCTCGTCCAGCCACGCCCCTCGCCGGCCGATCTTGGATCGGTGGCGCGGTGGGCGACTATCTGGGGGACGGGTTGGGCTGCGACGGTGGCCATCGGGACTGGGTCTCCTGGGTCGGTCGTTTAGGAGTTGGTCGGGTCTGTTCGGATGTGGGGCGGGAGTTTCTGGGACTGGATGTTTGGGGTGGGCATCTGTGGGTTGCGATTGGGATGTGGGTGAGGCTCGTTACCGATCGATCTAGGGGTTCTCGACCTGCGCGGCACCGGCCTGGGAGTCGAGCTTCGCGCGTGTCGCCGCGGCGTCGGCGTTGGCTTCGGCGATCAGCTGCTTCTGGTAGGCCAGCCAGGCTTCGAACTGAGCGGGCGGAACGGCCTTGACGGTCGCGATCATCCTGGCGTGCCCGCGCCCGCAGATCAGCGCGCACTGGCCGCGGTACACGCCGGGCTTGTCAACCTTGAACCACGTGTAGTTGTGGTAGCCGGGCACCGCCTCGAACTTGCCGCCGAGCTGGGGCACCCACCACGAGTGCACGACGTCCGCGGAGACGATGTCCAGCGTGATCGTCGTTTTCGTGGGGACGACCAGTTCCTCGTAGGAGTAGGGCGCTCCGAGGCCGTCCGCTTCATTGGCGCCCGGGTAGACGAACTGCCAGATGAACTGCCGGCCGATGACCTGTATTTCCAGGGATTTGCCGTTGGGGGGCAGGTGGCGGGTGGCGGTTGCGTACAGATGCCCGCCGCCGCTTTCGCCCACGAGATTGGCGCCTTCGGCGTCGGAGTTGGGCGGGTTCTGGATCGAGCCCAGCCGGATGAACGTGAGAATCGCCAGCCCGATCAGGACGATCGCGGCGCCCGCCGTCCAGCCGATCTCCAGGCGCGTGTCGCCGTGAGTCTGGGTGGCGGCCGCGCCCTTGCGCGCGCGGAACTTGATCAGCACATACGCCAGCGCCCCGATCACCGCGACGAAGATGATCAGCGCGATCACCAGGATGATCTTGTACAGCGAGTCGATGTTGTTCGCGTTCGGCGATCCACCCGACTCGGGCGTGAAGAACGACAGCGTTGTGGGGAGCAGGTGGCCCAAGGCGAGCGGGATTCTATTCAGCCCCGGACGGGACGTGCTTGATGACGTTTGCCACGAGACGTTCGGCGGGCCGGCAGGGTCTCGACTACTTGCCCGAAAACCGCGTTGGACGCTTTTCCACGAAGGCCATCGCACCCTCCAGAAAATCGTCGCTACCGGCCATCTCGCGCTGAATCTGGGCCTCGAGCTCCAGCTGCTCCTGCATGCGCGAGTACAGCCAGTTGTTCAGCTGGCGCTTGGTCCCGGCGTACGAGCGGGTCGGCCCGGCCGCCAGGCGGGCGGCGAGCGCGGCGGACTCCTCGGCCAGTCGTTCGTCTGCAACGACTCGGTTGATCAGCCCCCACTGCAGGGCCTGCTCCGCCGGCAGGCGCTCGCCGAGCATCGCCATCTCGGTTGCGCGAGCCATGCCGATGCGGGCCGGCACGAACAGGGAAGAGCCGCCGTCGGGGACCAGGCCGATGTTGACGAACGCGAGCAGGAAGTAGGCGCTCTGCGCCGCGACGATCAGATCGCAGCACAGCGCCAGCGAGCAGCCGATGCCAACCGCCGGGCCACGTACGGAGGCGAGCACGGGCTTGGGCATCTCGCGGATCGCGATCATGATCGGGTGGTAGCGCCTGGTCAGGGTCGTGTACACGTCCGGCCGCCCGTCGGGCGTGGTCTCGCCGCCGCTGATGTCCTTCAGGTCCGCGCCGGAGGAGAACGCCCGTCCGGCGCCTTCGATCAGCACGGCCCGCACGGCCTCATCCCGGCGCACCTCGTGCAGGGCGGTGAGCAGGTCTTCGCCGAACTGCCGGTTCCAGGCGTTCAGCGCCTCTGGGCGGTTCAGCTGGACGGTGGCCACGCCGTCGGTCACGGACAGGTTGACGGTCTGCAGCTGGGTCTTCTTCTCGCTCATCACGGATAATCCTATGGGTTGCTACGCACGGGGTTGCGTATCGTGTGCGGCGTGAACACCCAGGCACGACCGGTGATCGGCATGTGCGCGGCCCTGGAGCGAGCGCACTGGAGCGTGTGGGATCTGCAGGCGGCGCTGCTGCCGTACAACTACGTGCAGGCCGTCCAGCGGGCCGGCGGGCTCGCGCTGATGCTGCCGGTCGATCCGCTGCTGGCCGACGATCCGGGCGAAGCGCTGGATGTGATCGACGGGCTCGTGCTCGCAGGGGGCGCCGACATCGATCCGGGCTCATATGGCGAGGCGACGCACAGCGAGACCGTGGACACGGTGCCCGAGCGCGATGCGTTCGAGCTCGCGCTGACGCGCGGGGCGATCGAGCGGGACCTGCCCGTGCTGGGAATCTGCCGGGGGATGCAGCTGATCAACGTCGCCTGCGGCGGCACCCTGCTGCAGCACCTGCCCGAGCATTACGGCCACGGGGATCATCGCCGCGTGACCGGCTCGTTCGACGGCGCCGACCACGAGGTGCGGCTGAGCGAGGGTTCGCTGGCCGCGCGCGCCGCGGGTGAGCTGACACACGTAACCAAGTCCCATCACCATCAGGGCGTGGACCGGCTGGGGGAGGGTCTGACCGTGAGCGGCATCTCGACACTGGACGAGCTGCCCGAGGCGATCGAGATGGATGGGAGCCCGCCCTCCCGGCCGTCCGATCGCCGGTTCGTGCTCGGCGTGCAGTGGCATCCCGAGGCGGACACGGCCAGCCGGGTGATCGGCGCGTTCGTCGCGGCGTCGTCGATGCGTGCCGGCGCCCAAGTGCCGGCTCAGGCCCAGGTCCCGTAAGCCGCCCGAGCGCGACCATATACTCAGGCGCAGTGCGGCTGTCGACGGCAATCAGGGCGACCGCCTGGGGAGTTGTGGCGGCGGGGGTCGCCGCGCCGCTCATGCGCAAGCGGGTCAAGGCGCCGCCGGTCCTGATCCAGACGGTCGCGTTCGCCGCGCCGGTTGCCCTGTGCGTGGCCGTACGGCGCTCGCGTGCACGGGACGTGGCGGTGTGCGGTCTGCAGATGTGGGCGTATCTGGCCGCGTACAAGGCCCCGCACGACGACGAGACGGCGCAGGCGCAGCGCGTGCACATCGACTATCCGATCGACGTCGATCGCGCGCTCGGCCTGGGGGAGCTGCCGACGCTACGCCTGCAGCGAGCGCTCGCGCGACTCGATCCCAGCAACGGCGAGCCCAGCTGGCGCACGCTCGACAAGGTGCTCGTGTGGACCCACTGGGCGTGGTTCACGGTGCCGCATGGATCGCTCGCGTACATCCTGATACGCCATCCCGAGAGGTTCCCACGCGCGGCGGTGATGACCTACGCCGTGTTCGACATCGGCGCGAGCGTCTACTGGCTGGCTCCGACCGCGCCGCCGTGGTATGCGGCGTCGGTGGCGGGACGCGAGGACCACGGCGCCGGCGCTGAGCACGTGCGCCGGATGATGGTCGAGTACGGCGAGCACTTCTGGAGAGACGGCTGGGGGCCGCTCTACAGTGTGTTCGGAGGCAACCCCCTGGCTGCGATGCCCTCGCTGCACTTCGCAACATCAGTTATGGCCGCGCTCCTGCTCGCCGAGGCGGGACCGGTTGCGGGCGGGCTCGGTAGCGCCTACGCGGCGGTGCTCGGGTTCGCGCTCGTGTATCTCGGGGAGCACTACGCGGTGGACCTGCTCGCGGGCGCCGCGCTGACCGGGGCTGTACGGCGGCTGGGGCCACGCGCGGGGCCGGCGATCGAGCGCTTCGGCCGGGCGGTCGCGGCGCTGGAGGCGATCGCACACGAGGCGGGCTGAGCTGATGGCTGTGCAGCCGGGGCCGGTGGATCACGGAGCGGCGCGGAAGGGGTCTCATCACGAGGAGGAGATGCCGCGCGTGGTCATCACGCGCCGGCAGGCCGTCGCGTTCGGCGTGTTCGTGGTCACGGTGGTCGGGTTCCTGTACTTCGTCCTGCCCAAGCTGGCCGGGGTGGGCACGACGCTGCACCACCTCGAGCACGGGGACGTCTGGTGGATCGCGATCGGGGTAGTGCTTGAGCTGCTGTCGTTCGCCGGCTACGTGCTGCTGTTCCGTGCGGTGTTCGTCGGGAGGCCCGGCCCGTCTCACCCGTCCCATGAGCCCCAGCCGATCGGCTGGCCGGAGAGCTATCAGATCACGATGGCCGGCCTGGCCGCCACGCGCCTGTTCGCGACCGCGGGCGCCGGTGGGATCGCGCTGACCGCCTGGGCGCTGCGCCGCTCGGGGATGGAGGCGCGATTGGTGGCGTGCCGGATGGTCGCGTTCATGGTGCTGCTGTATGCGGTGTATGCGGGCTCGGTGCTGGTGGACGGGCTCGGTCTGGGGACCGGGCTGTTCCCCGGAGGCGGCTCGTTCGCGCTGACGATCGTGCCCGCGATCGCGGCGGCGGTGCTGACTGCGGTGGTCGGCGCGATGGCGCTGCTGCCGGACGACATCGAGCGGCGCCTGCAGCGGTGGGCCTTGGGCTCCGGACGGCTGGCGCACTGGGTGGCGCGGGCGGTGACGGTGCCGGCGCTGGCGGCGAGCGGGGTGCGGACCGCGATCGAGCTGATCGGCGAGCGCGATCCCGGCCTGCTGGGAGCGGTGGCCTGGTGGGGGTTTGACATCTGCGTGCTGTGGGCGATGTTCCACGCATTCGGCTCGCCACCGCCGTTCACGGTCATCTGGATGTCCTACTTCATTGGCATGCTCGGCAACCTGCTGCCGCTGCCCGGCGGGCTGGGGGGTGTCGAGGGAGGCATGATCGGCGCGTTCGCGGCGTTCGGGGTCAACCTCGATCTGGTGGTGCTGGCGGTGCTGTCCTACCGCGCGATCTCGTTCTGGCTGCCGACGATCCCGGGGGCCGTGGCCTACTTCCAGCTACGCCGTACGGTGGCGCGCTGGCGCGAGGAGCAGGGTGTGCGCCCCATCCCTGGTCAATCAGGCTATACTTTACAAAGTAAAGCGACTCTGGAGATGAGATGAGCAACAGCAGCAGCGACGTCGAGAATGTGATCGTCATCGGCAGCGGTCCCGCGGGATACACCGCGGCGCTGTACACGGCGCGCGCGAACCTGAGTCCGCTCGTGATCGAGGGGTTCGCGTGGGGCGGGCTGTTGCAGCAGACGACAGACGTCGAGAACTACCCGGGATTCCCGGAGGGGATCATGGGACCGGAGATGATGGCCAAGCTGCGGGCCCAGGCCGAGCGGTTCGGGGCACGGCTGCTCACCGAGGAGGCCGATCGTGTCGAGCTGGCCGATGGATCGGATCCCGCCCACCCCGGCATCCACCGTGTATGGGTGGGCGAGGTCGAGCACCAGGCGCGCACCGTGATCCTGGCGATGGGCGCCGAGCACAAGAAGCTGGGCATCCCCGGCGAGGAGGAGCTGGCGGGTCGCGGGGTCAGCTACTGCGCCACGTGCGATGCCGCGTTCTTCAGGGACGCCCAGACGGTGATCGTCGGCGGTGGGGATTCGGCGATGGAGGAGGCGATATTCCTGTCGAAGTTCGCCAGCCACGTCACCGTCGTGCACCGCAGAGACGAGTTCAGGGCATCGAAGATCATGCTCGAGCGGGCGCGTGCACAGGAGAACATTGAGCTGCTGACGCCATACCGGGTGAAGGAGTTCGTTGCGGCCGAGCACGGTTCGCTGGGGCATGCCGCGCTCGTGAACACCGAGACGGGCGAGGAGCGCGAGATACCGGTCTCGGGCACGTTTATCGCGGTCGGCCACGAGCCGCAGTCGGGCCTGGTGCGCGGACAGGTCGACGTTGACGAGAACGGGTACGTGATTACCAAGGGTCGCTCGACCCGCACCAACCGCCCGGGGGTGTTCGCCGCGGGAGATCTCGTGGATCACACCTACCGCCAGGCGATTACGGCCGCGGGCTCGGGCTGTCAGGCGGCGCTGGACGCCGAGTGGTATCTCAGGGACACGCCCGGGGTGCCGGCGCCCGCGCAGATGCCGGCTGGTGACCCGGCCGAAGCGCAGTGGGCGCCGGCCGCGTAGGTCACAGCAGTCACTCGCGGCGAGTGCGGCGGGCTTTGTCGGTCGCAGCCGTTCCCGACCTATAGCTGTGACGTTACGGCCTACAGCCGTGGTGTGAGCGCGCCCTCGAGCTCCAGCAGATACCGCTTGCGGTCGAGCCCGCCCCCGTACCCGCCGAGCGCGCCGCCCGAGCGCAGGACGCGGTGGCAGGGGATCACGATCGGGATCGGATTTGAGCCGAGCGCGTTGCCGGCGGCGCGGGCGCCACGCGGGGAGCCGGCCTCAGCCGCGACCTCGCCGTAGGAGAGATGGTCGCCGTAGGGGATCGCGACGGTCTTGCGCAGCACGCGCCGCCCGAACGGGGCGATCAGAGCCCAGTCGAGCGCCAGATCAAACTCACGCCGGCGACCGGCGAAGTACTCATCGAGCTCGCGCCGGACTGGATCCAGCGACGCAGGGGACTCGACGATGCGTGGTGAGAGCTCCCGCGCGAGCCGTTCGAGCACCGAGTCGACGGTCTCCTCGGGGAACGCGACCCGTACCAGCCCGCGCCGGGTGACGGCGGCGTGCAGCGTGCCGAACGGCGAATCGACGGAGGCGTACTCGATGTCGGCGAGACCGTCAGAGACGATGCGCTGGGTCAGACGGGCGGCCGCCGCCGTCGCGTCGTCACGAGCGTCCTCGGTGTCGATGGCGCGAGTAAGGCCGGAGCGCAGCTCCTGTTCCAGTGCGCTCGTCCTGGTGGTTGACGGGCGCTGCGCGTACGGGTCCGTGTCGTTGCGGTGTGTGTCGTTCATGTCGTGACCTCCTTGCGAAGCCTTGTCAATCCCTCGTGCAGCGAGCGACGCGCTGCCTCCTCCGAGCAACCGATCGCGGCGGCGATGTCGCGGTGGGGCAGGTCGGCGAGGAAGCGCAGCAGGATCGCCGAACGCTGGCGGGCTGGCAGCGCGTGCACGGCCTCCCACAGCGTCTCGTCACGCGAGGACACGGGGAACCCGGGGGATCCGGCGGAGGCGCCGTGACCGTCGCGGTCGGCCACCTCGGCGATCTCCGCCACGGGCAGGGCTCGCCGGGAGCGTCCGCGGTATGAGTCGAGCGCCTTGCGGTGCGCGATCGTCAAGATCCACGCGCGCAGGTTCGAGTCCGGACGCAGGCGCGGGTAGGCGCGCATCGCCGCGACGAATGTCTCCTGAAAGCAGTCCTCCGCATCGGTCCGCCCAACGGAGGACACCAGGAAGCGCCAGACCAGCTCGCGGTGGGTGTCGAGAAAGCGCTGGAACGGGGGCGGTCCGGCGCGCCCGACAGTTGCGCGCGGTCCGCTCCTGGGACGGTTGGCTGCCAGCTGACTCACAACGGTTGAACGCGCGCGCACGCGTAAACGTGAGGTCGGATCACGCCGGGTCGTACTCGAAGAACCCCGCGCCGGTACTGCGCCCGAGACGCCCCGCGCGCACGAGGCTGCGTAGCGCCGGGGCGGGGCGGTAGCGCTCCTCGCGGTACTGCTTCCAGAGGTCATCCAGTACGGCCAGCATGTGGTCGAGCCCGATCTCATCGGCCCAGGCGAGCGGTCCGCGTGGATAGTTGAGCCCGAGCACCATGCCGGTGTCGATGTCCTCTGCGCTGCCCACGCCTTCGCCGAGCGCGAAGGCGCACTCGTTGATTACCTGGCAGACGATTCGCTCGAGCACGCCGCCGGCCGTGGGCCGCACATTGGCGCCGGCGCGGCGCGGGTGGGTCTGGGTCCGGGGGACGGTAGGGATCGCGCGAGTAGTCGTAGTAGCCGCGTCCGGTCTTGCGGCCGTACAGGCCGGCGGCGACATAGCGGGCGGCGATCGGGGAAGGGCGCCAGCGCGGCTCGCCGAAGCTCTGCTCGTAGAAGCTCTTGGAGATCTCCAGGCCCGTGTCGACTCCAACGAGGTCCATCAGCTCGAAGGGACCCATGCGAAAGCCGCCCTCGACGCGCACGATCCGGTCGATCGTCTCGATGTCCGCGATCCGCTCTGGTCAATAGGCGCAGCGCCTCCAACCCGAACGGCCGATTGCAGCGGTTGACGAGGAAGCCCGGGCCGTCGTGGGCACGGATCACCGTCTTGCCCATCGCCTCACCCGTCGCGTGGGCGAGCGCGAGGGCATCCTCTGAGGACTGCTCGCCGGCGACCACCTCCAGCAGGCGCATGATCGGCGCGGGGTTGAAGAAGTGCATGCCCACCACGCGCTCTGGGTGGGTTGCGCCCGCGGCGATCGCAGTGACCAGCAGCGAGGAGGTGTTCGTCGCCAGCACGCACTGCTCGCCGACGATCTCCGACAGCTGCCGATACAGCTCGTGCTTGAGCTCCAGGCGCTCCGGCACGGCCTCGATCACCAGCTCGCATGGCGCGAACGCGGCCAAGTCCTCGACGGCCTCCAGCCGCTCGATGCCGGCCTGGGCCTCCTCCTGCTTCAGACGTCCCTTCGCGGCTTCTTTCTGAAGGCCGTCCCTCGCCCGCCCGAGCCCTCGCTGCAGCGCATCCGGGATCGGGTCGTGCAGCAGCGTACGGGCTCCCGACCGGCACGCCAGCTGCGCGATGCCCGAGCCCATCGTGCCGGCGCCCAGTACCCCTATGATCCGCGCGGCGCTCATGTCAGGACGGTACGAGTGCGTTGATCCCGGTCATCGCGCGCCCGATGATCAGTTTCTGGATCTGCGAGGTTCCCTCGTAGAGGGTCGTGACGCGTGCGTCGCGGAAGTAGCGCTCGACCGGGTGGTCGTCGACGTAGCCGGCGCCGCCGTGTATCTGGATCGCGAGGTTCGCGCACTCCAGCGATGCCTCGGTCGCGTGGAGCTTGGCGATCGACGTCTCCAGCGTGTTCGGTCGGCCCTGGTCCTTCAGCCAGCCCGCGCGCCAGACGAGCATGCGCGAGGCGTCGGTCTTCAGGACCATGTCGGCGATCATCGCCTGCACGAGCTGGAAGGACGCGATCGGTTTGCCGAACTGCTCGCGCTCGGAGGCGTACTTGACCGACTCCTCGACGCATCCCTGACAGATGCCAACGCAGCCGGCGGCCACCGAGTAGCGCCCGGAGTCGAGGTTCGACATCGCGATTTTGAAGCCGTCGCCGACCTCGCCGAGCATATCCTCGTCTGCGACCTCCACGTCTTCCAGTGAGATCGAGGCGGTGTCGGAGGCGTGCAGGCCCATCTTGTGCTCGATCGTCTGCGCCGTGTATCCGGGCTGGTCGGTGTCCACGAGGAAGCACGCGATGCCCTTGTGTCCAAGCGCCGGGTCGGTCTGCGCGAAGATCACCGCTAGCTTCGCGTAGTTGCCCATCGAGATCCACATCTTCGCCCCGTTGATCACCCAGCCGGAGTCGGTCTTGCGCGCGCGTGTCTTCTGGTTGGCCGCGTCCGAGCCGGTGTCGGGCTCGGTCAGCCCGAAGCACGCCAGCCACTCGCCCGAGCACAGCTTTGGCAGATACTTTTGCTTCTGCTCCTCGGTGCCGAACTTGACTAGCCCTGAGCACACGAGCGATGTTTGGACCGAGATCACTGTACGGATCGCCGAGTCCCCGCGGCCGATCTCCTCGACGACGAGGCCGTAGCTGAAGTAGTCGAGACCCGCTCCTCCGTACTCTTGGGGGACAATCGCGCCGAGGTAGCCCTGCGCGGCGACCTTCTTCACCAGCTCAGTGTCGAAGTTATGGTTGCGGGCGTTTTCCCGCGATTGCACGATGATCTCGTTGTCGGTGAACTCGCGCGCGGTGCGCTGGATCAGCTGTTGCTCGTCGGTCAGGTCGAAGTCCATTGCTCTCCTACTCTCGGGTCAACTTGGGTGTCTGCCACGGTGCCTGCACGCGCCGCTCCAGCTCCTCCGCGAGGCCGTCGATCGGCAACCGCTCCTGGGTCAGGGAATCGCGCTCGCGCAACGTCACTGTCCTGTCCTCCAAGCTCTGGTGGTCGATGGTCAGGCAGAACGGCGTGCCGATCTCGTCCTGGCGCCGATACCGCTTGCCGATCGCCCCGCCGTCGTCGTACTCGACCATGCCGATTCCCGCTCGTACGCGGAGCGCGCGGTGGATCTCCCGCGCGAGCTCCGGCTGGCCGTCCTTCTTCACGAGCGGCAGCACCGCCGCCTTGATCGGCGCCAACCGCGGGTGCAGCCGCAGGACCGTGCGTAGCTCGCCCTCGCCCGCGCCCTCGCGCTCGACCAGTTCCTCGTCGTAGGCGTCCACCAGGAACGCGAGCGTCGCGCGGTCTGCCCCGGCGGCGGGCTCGATCACGTAGGGCACGTAACGCTCACCGGAGGCCTGGTCGAAGTACTCGAGCTTCTCGCCGGAGAACTTGGCGTGCTGAGATAAGTCAAAATCGCCGCGGTTGGCGATTCCCTCGAGCTCCGACCAGCCGATGGGGAACAGGTACTCGACGTCGCTCGTCGCGATCGAATAGTGGGAGAGCTCGTCCTCATCGTGCTCGCGGAGTCGCAGTTGTTTGGGTTGAATCCCCAGCTCCACATACCAGCGCTCGCGCTCTTTCAGCCAGTGCTCGAACCAGCGCTCGGCGTCGTCGGGCGGGACGAAGAACTCCATCTCCATCTGCTCGAACTCGCGTGTGCGGAAGATGAAGTTCCCGGGCGTGATCTCGTTACGGAAGGACTTGCCCACCTGGGCGATCCCGAACGGTGGTTTCTTGCGCGAGAACTGCAGGACGTTCTTGAAGTTGATGAAGATCCCCTGCGCCGTCTCCGGCCGCAGGTAAGCCGCCGACCCGGACTCCTTGACCGGGCCGACGGTAGTCTCGAACATCAGGTTGAAGTCGCGCGCCTCGGTCAGCGAGCACTCATCGGTTTCGCCAGGGTGCTTGGATGGTTTGCGCCCGCACTGCAGGTCACCGAGGTGGTCGGCGCGAAAGCGCTGGCCGCACGTCTTGCAGTCGACGAGCGGGTCGGTGAAGCCGGCCAGGTGTCCCGATGCCTCCCACACGCGCGGGTGCTGCAGGATCGCCGAGTCGATCGCGACGATGTCGTCGCGCTCCTGCAGCATCGCGCGCCACCACTCGTTCTTCACGTTTGTCTTCAGCAGCACGCCGTAATGCCCGTAGTCGTAGGTGGATCCGACCCCGCCGTAGATCTCAGAGGAGGGGAAAATGAACCCGCGCCGCTTGCACAGCGCGACAATCTTCTCCATCGTCACGACGTCCCCGCCCGTGCTCATGGGGGCGGAATGGTCTGGGGGGTGGTCGATCATCGCCGCCGGATGGTATTGGACGCCGGTTTGGGGAGGGTCAGGGTGGGGGATGAGGGGGAGCGGTCACGACCCATTCGGTCGTGACCCATCCGGCCGTGACCCCAAGCGGCCACGACGCCCACCCGGGTATAGGATCGCCCACCGTGGCCCGGGTCCTGATCGTCGGCGGCGGTGCTCGCGGCAGGCGCCTGGCAATCCAGCTCGTGGATGAGGGCCACGCCGTGCGGATCGTCACGCGCACGGAGGCCGGCCGGGCCGTGATCGAGGCGGCCGGCGCCGAGTGTCTGATCGGTACACCCGATCGCCTGGCGACACTGCGCGGAGCCCTGGGCGGCGTGACGATCGCCTGCTGGATGCTGGCCACTGCCCGGGGTACGCCCGAGCAGGTGCGGGCGCTGCACGGTTCGCGTCTGGAGGCATGGCTCGGTCAAGCGATCGATACGACGATGCGTGGGTTCGTGTACGAGGCGGCCGGGGTGCCCGGCGGCGCGGTGCCCGCGGACGTCCTCGCCGAAGGCGAGCGAATCGTGCGCAGGATCGCCGAGCGCAACGAGATCCCCGCCGGGTTTCTCCGAGCCGACCCCGGAGAGCCAGATCTCTGGATCGAGGACGCACGGGCCGTGATCGATGCTCTGCTGCTGGGTCCGATAGATAGATAGATCAAGCCGGCGGGCGATCGGGCCGATGATGGACCCACGATGACGGGCGATCGTCCCCGATACGGGCTCCTGGTCTCGGCGTTCGGCGCGATCGTGCTCGCTGTGGCCGTGTTCCTGCCGTGGTACGGCGTGAGCTTCACCGCCGCCGGCATCGCCTTCGCCCAGCAGGCCGGCGATCAGGCCGCCGCCCAGTTCGGGAACGCCACGCTACAGAGCTACATGGGCGAGTATCACGCCACTTTGAGCACGCTCGCCGGCCATCAGTTCACGGCGCTCAGCGCTCACCAGGCGCTGAAAGACCTGAACGTCGTGTTGCTGCTGCTCGCCGGCGCGGCGATCGTGATCGCGCTGCTCGCGCTCGCGGGCGCGGGGTTCTCCTCGGCGTCCGCTCCAGACGGCCATCGCGCTCCGTTGCTCCTGCTGGGAATCCTCGCGGCGGTGTGCGTGCTCTTCCGGATCGTCGACCCGCCCACGCCGGAAGGCGGTGTGCTCGCGCTTTCTATTCGCGAGGGCGCGTGGCTGGCGTTGCTCGGCTCGGCGGCGATGGTCGCGGGATCGCTGTGGCCCGAAAACCTAGGTTCCCGCAGCCCGTCGGACGCCAAGCTCGAGAGCGCCTGGTCTGGGTTCTCCGGCTGGACGCCCGAGGGTTGAGCACCCGCTTCCCGCTCATTCCCAGACGCGTCTGTGGATGTGCTGCTCGGGAGCCGGCTGTCATTATCGACTGATTCTGTGAGGAATCCGGCGGATCGACGAGGGACCCGCTATCCTAAAATAATCTCCCAAAAGTCGATCAGGATTCATCTCTAGAAGGACGGTTCCAAAATGACCTTGCAACTTGGCGATACAGCCCCCGACTTCGAGGCCGACACCACCGAGGGCCACATCAAATTCCACGACTGGATTGGCGATTCCTGGGCGGTGCTGTTCTCGCACCCAAAGGACTTCACGCCCGTCTGCACGACTGAGCTCGGCTACATGGCGAACGCCAAGCCCGAGTTCGACAAGCGGGGCGTGAAGATCATCGGCCTCTCGGTCAACGCGCTCGAGAACCACGAGGCGTGGGCCAAGGACATCGAGGAGACCCAGGGCGCGGCTCCCAACTACCCGATTATCAGCGACGACGACTTCAATGTCTCAAAGCTCTACGGCATGCTCCCAGCGAGCACATCCGGCGATCCCCTCGTGCGCACGCCGGCCGACAACCAGACGGTCCGCAACGTGTTCGTGATCGGCCCCGACAAGAAGGTCAAGCTGATCCTGATCTACCCGATGACCACCGGGCGCAACTTCGACGAGGTGCTGCGCGTGATCGACTCGCTACAGCTCACCGCCAAGCACAAGGTCGCCACACCGGTCAACTGGAAGAGCGGCGAGAAGGTGATCATCGCGGGCTCGGTCTCCAACGACGAGGCCAAAGAGAAGTACCCGGACGGGTGGGAGGAGCCCCGCCCCTACATCCGTTTGGTCCCGGAGCCCACCAGCTGAGCACCGGCGCGCGGGTCAGGCCGCCATGTGCACGCGCTCGACGCGCTCGGCGAACATGACCTCACCGTCGAGCACCCGATGGACAGGGCACTTCGCGGCGATAGTCAGCAGACGCTCGACCTGCTCCTCAGGGAGGTCGTCCCCGAGACGGAGCACGAGCTCGAACTTGGTCGGACACCCACGCTCGGCCGGGCTGTACTGGACGTCAACCTCGACGTGGCCGATGTCCCAGCCCTTGCGCTGAGCGTACATCTCCATCGTGATCGCGCTGCACGAAGCGAGGCTGACCGCCAGCAGCTCCTGCGGATCGGGTCCCGCGTCTTCCCCGCCGCTGTCCAGCGGCTCGTCCACCGTCAACTGGTGCTCGCGCACCTGCACCGTGTGCTTGAACGTCCGTTCGTCACGTCGCGCCGTAGCTTTCATGCCGGCTCACCTTTCTATCGATCAACTCAGCCCCTCCGATCGACCCCTCTACATCTACATCTACATCTACATCTACACCTACGCCTCTACTCACATGCTACTCCGGCGCCGGTCCGATCCACGGTGCGTCTATTCTTAGGCGATCGGGGCGTAGCGCAGCCTGGTAGCGCATTCGCTTTGGGAGCGAAAGGTCGCTGGTTCGAATCCAGTCGCCCCGATCAGAAGCCAACTGAATGCTGGCAGCTCAGGCGGCCGCCAGTGCTTCTGCGAGGTCGTCTGCGTTTCGTGCGTGCATGGATTGGCTCCGACCGGACGGCCCGTGTCTCGCGCGAGATAGGGTCTCGTGGATGAGCGACCGCGTGCTGCTCCTCTCCTGGGAGTACCCGCCTGTGATCGAGGGCGGTCTGGCCAGGCATGTGCGCAAGCTCGCGGAGGCGCTCGTGCGCCGGGGGGTAGCGGTTGACGTGCTCACACGTGGCGTCGGCGCCGGGGCGGAGGTGGAAGCGCGAGGCGGCGTGACCGTGTATCGCGTACCCGAGCCCGGCTGGCCGCGGGACCTCGACCGGTTCGTGGCGTGGGTGGAGCAGATGAACGACGACATGCTCGCCGCCGGACTGTCGCTTGCACAGCAGGACCAGGACCATCCATACGACCTGATCCACGGACACGACTGGCTCGTCGCGCACGCCGCATCCGCGTTGTCAGAGCGCCTGGAGATCCCCTACGCGACAACGATCCACGCGACCGAGCACGGCCGCCACCAGGGCTGGGTGCAGGATGAGCCCCAGGCGCACATCCACGCCGTCGAGCGCGAGATGGCCCAGCGCGCCGACGCGGTGATCGTCTGCTCCTACTACATGCGCGGACACGTGGCCGACATATTCGACATCGATGAGGGTCGCATCACCGTGATCCCCAACGGGATCGACCCCGATGACCTGCAGCCCGTTGACGATCTGGAGGCGCTGCGACTGCAGTTCGCCCAACCCGAGGATCAACTCGTGCTGCTGATCGGGCGGCTCGTGTACGAGAAGGGGTTTCAGCTCGCCCTGGACGCGCTGCCCGGCGTGATCGAACGGGTCGGCGCTGTACGCGGTGCGGTGCGGTTCGTCGTGGCGGGCTCGGGCACGCACGAGGCCGAGCTGCGAGCCCAGGCGCAGCGCCTGGGACTGGACGAGCACGGCGTGTTCCTGGGTTGGATCGGCGACGATGCGCTGCACTCGCTCTACCGGATCGCCGATCTGTGCGTCGTCCCATCCATATACGAGCCGTTCGGGTTGGTCGCGCTGGAGGCGATGGCCTCGGGCTGTCCCTGCATCGTCGCCGACACGGGCGGTCTGCGCGAGGTCGTGCCCTCCGGCGAGCGGGTCGGGCTGCGCTTCAACGGCGGGGACGCCGAGCACCTCGGTGTGATGATCGAGCGGCTGCTGGTGGATACCCAGCTGCGCGACCGGCTCGTGACCGAGGCCTCCGAGCACGTGCTGCGGTTCGACTGGGACGACATCGCCCAGCGCACGCACGCCATCTATGGTGAGCTTGCGTCCGTGCCTGCCACCGGGAACGAGGTCGGGACCGAGACCGATGCAGAGATCGAAGCCCAGGTCGAGACTGACACCGAGGGCGAGGCGGAGATGGACACGGAGGAGGAGAAGGAGGTGCGCAGGACATGACGCTCGCAGGGCTGATGCAGGACGACTTTCCGCTCACGCTCCAGCACGCGCGGCGGCGGATGCGCGACTGCCACCCGTCCGCGCAGGTGGCGACGCTCACCGAGCAGGGAACGGTGCGCGCGAGCTTCGGCGAGGTGTCCGAGCGCGTCGATCGACTTGCCCGCGTGCTCGGGCGATTGGGGATCGAGGACGGGGATCGGGTCGGGACGTTCGCGTGGAACAACCAGCGCCACTTCGAGCTCTACATGGCGGTTCCCTGTGTGGGGGCGGTGCTGCACACGCTCAACATCCGGTTGTTCGCCGATCAGCTCTCCTACATCGTCAACCACGCCGAGGATCAGGTGATCTTCGTCGACGAGTCGCTCGTGCCGCTGCTCGAGCCGCTGGCCGCGTCGTTGACCGGGGTGCGTCACTTCGTCGTGATGTCCGATGCGACTCACTCCGACTCCAACAACTCCGATCCCACCCATACCGATTCCATCCAACCCGACTCCACCCAGTCCAGTGACGCCGACCGATCGGGGGCACACAGCCCGGATGGCTGGGTCGGCCAACTCCCAAACGCGCTGCACTACGAGGAGCTCCTGGAGCAAGCCGGACCAGGCCCGTACGACTATCCCGAGCTGGACGAGCGCCAGGCGGCCGCGCTGTGTTACACGAGCGGCACCACGGGCAACCCCAAGGGGGTGCTGTACTCACACCGCTCGTTGTGCCTGCACGCGACGGCCTCGCTGATGGCCGACAACCTGGCGCTGTCCCAGCGCGAGCGCGCGCTCGTGATCGTCCCGATGTTCCACGCCAACGCCT
Source organism: uncultured Solirubrobacterales bacterium (assembly GCA_963810645.1). Classification (GTDB taxonomy): domain Bacteria; phylum Actinomycetota; class Thermoleophilia; order Solirubrobacterales; family Solirubrobacteraceae; genus Palsa-744. The sequence continues at coordinate 173,871 of CAWEOK010000001.1, forward strand.
GGGGCATTCCCCACGCGGCGGCGCTGTGCGGGGCCGATCTGTTGATGCCCGACCGCTATCTGCAGGCCGAGCCGCTGGCGCGTGCGATCGAGTCCGAGCGCCCCACGGTGGCGGGCTGCGTGCCGACGGTGTTCGCCGACCTGCTGCGCTACGCCGACACGCACGAGGTGGATCTGTCCTCGCTCACGAACGCCGTGTGTGGGGGATCGGCGGTGCCACGCCAGCTGATGAAGGACTTTCAGGAGCGCCACGGCGTGCGCATCTGTCAGGGCTGGGGGATGACGGAGACGAGTCCGGTGGCCACGTTCTGCGAGCCGGCCGAGGACCGTGGTCATGACGAGCGCTACTGGGACGAACGGGCGCTGCAGGGCAAGCCGCTGCCGTGGATCGAGCTGCGATTGATCGGCGATGACGGCGCGGAGGTTGCGTGGGACGGCGAGTCCACGGGCGAAATCCAGGTGCGCGGGCCGTGGGTGGCCGCCGGCTACTACAACGACCCCACCGGGGATGACAAATTCGAGTCGGGTTGGCTGCGCACGGGCGACATCGCCGCGGTCGACGAGCACGCGTTCGTGCGGATCACCGACCGGGCCAAGGACGTGATCAAGTCCGGCGGGGAGTGGATCAGCTCGGTCGAGCTCGAAGAACGAGCTGATGGCCCACCCCGACGTGATCGAGGCGGCCGTGATCGCCAAGCCGGACGAGCGCTGGGCCGAGCGGCCGCTGTGCTGTGTGGTGCTGCGCGAGGACTCGTCCGCGGGGGCCGATGAGTTGCTCGAGCACCTGCGGCCCCGCGTCGCCAAGTGGTGGCTCCCGGACGAGTTCGCGTTCGTCTCGGAGGTCCCCAAAACGAGCGTCGGCAAGTTCGACAAGAAGACATTGCGCACGATGCTGGCTGACGGGACGCTGCAGGGACGCGTATCGGTTTAGCGTTACGCGCGGCTCAGACGGCGATCATGTCCAGCTCGTCGAGGTACACGGCCGCGCGCGAGGCGCGTACGGTCTCGCCCGCGAGCTCGATCACGCCCCGGTCTGCGAGCCGGGCGATGGCGTCGCCGATGGCCAGCACGCCGGCGCCGTCGAGCTCTGTCTCGAGCTCGGCGCGTGACCAGCTCGAGTCGTGGTCGTCGCGCAAGGTCTGGGAGACGATCGCCCGCTCGATCTGATGATCGCTGTCGCTGGCGAGTTGCTTGGTTGGATCCTGCATGGGGGGCTCCTTTCGTGCCAATGTCCCGGGCGGTGTGCTGCCGGGCCGGGGCTGATGTCTTCCACGGGTAGTGACTGATAGTCCATAGACTAATAGTCCTCAAGGCGGAAGACTGCCGGTATGCCGATTCGATCCCCGGCGCATGCCGCGTTCGGCGAGGCCATTCGCGGTATCCGCAAGCAACGAGGCGTCTCTCAGGAAGAGCTCGCGCTGGAGTGCGGGCTCGATCGGACCTACATCAGCGGCATCGAGCGCGGGACCCGCAACCCGAGCCTGACGAACATCCTCAAGATCGCCGCGGCGCTGCATGTCAGCCCGGCCGAGCTGTTCACGCGCGCACGGCAGCACGCCGAACCCGCCGGCGCCGGTCCGCGACGGTAGCGGCTGGTCGCACGGTGCGGCCGGCGATCCCGTGCTTTACGAACGGCCGGGCCATCCCGAGGCATCAGTCCCCGATGCCCCGACACACAACGCGATGCGGATGAGAGGACTCGAACCTCCACCCAGTTGCCTGGACACGGACCTGAACCGTGCGCGTCTACCAATTCCGCCACATCCGCGTGTCGTGAGGAAGCGAAGATATAGCACCGCTCGGTGGCGAGCCAGGGGATCGGGAAGACTCCGAGCAGGCGCCGGCGATGGTCGAGGCGAACGTGACTTGCTCCGGGCACTTTGCTAGCCTCGACCAGTCGCTTACGCGCCGCTATCGTCCAGGGGACTAGGACGCCGGCTTCTCATGCCGGAAACCGGGGTTCGAATCCCCGTAGCGGTACTGATCTCGACGGTGGTCGAACCATGAGGTTCGACTCGAGGTCGGCTGGGTGTGCTGACGGATGTGGCTCCGGCACTCGGGATTGAGCTGGCGGGCTGGTCGGAAGAGTGGTCGTGCCGCAGGCGCTCAGTGTGCGTGGTTGGAGCACCATCGCCAGCAGCCACGCTGGCTCGGGTGGGCGGTTCGGGTCTGCGTCGCCTGCGCGATGTCCAGCCAACGGACGTCGTGGCCGAAAGGGTGCGAGGATCTTTATTGATGAGACGAGACGATTAAGCGGGAAGACGATGGCTTCGCTTGACAGACCGCGTGGGTCCGGTCCAACGACCGATCCCGCGTCCGGCCCGCGCCTGCGCCCCGGGCCGGGCGGGCTGCCGCGCGGACAGGTGATCGAGATCCAGCGCTCACGGATGCTGACGGCGGCGGTGCAGGCGGTCGAAGAGGTCGGATATGCGCGCATGACGGTGGTCCAGGTGATCGGCCGGGCGAAGGTGTCGCGCAAGACCTTCTACGAGGTGTTCCTCGACCGGGAGGACTGCTTTCTGGCGGTGTTCGAGCACACGATCGCCCAGGTCCGTGAGCTCTTGGTCGAGGCCTACGCGCAGGAGCCTGGATGGCGGGAGGGCCTCCGTGCGGGCATGGCGCGGCTGCTGAGGTTCATGGACGAAGAGCCCGGCCTGGCCAGGCTGTGTGTGATCGAGGCGCTGGGCGGCGGCTCTCGTGTGCTCGAGAGTCGCGCCCGCGTGCTCGGCGAACTGGCGCAGGCAATCGATCGCGGGCGGACCGTCAGCAGCAGCAGCAGCACGCGCGAACCGCCGGAGGTCACGGCCGAAGGGGTGGTCGGGGCGATCTTCGCCGTGCTGCATACGCGCCTGCTGGAGCAGCGCTCAGAACCGCTGATCGATCTGCTCGGGCCGTTGATGAGCATGGTCGTGCTCCCGTATCTGGGGGCGCGGACGGCGAGCAGGGAAATGGCCAGACCGGCGCCCAGACCGCCAACCGAGGCACCCCCTCCCGAGCGTGCGGGCAACCGCGACCCGCTCGAAGGCATGGAGATGCGTCTGACGTATCGAACGGTCCGCGTGCTCGCGATGATCGGCGCACATCCGGGGGCGAGCAATCGCGTGATCGCCGAGGGCGCGGAGATCGCCGATCAGGGCCAGATATCCAAGCTCCTGACACGCCTGCAGCGGCTGAATCTCGTGGAAAACCGGGGCGGGGGCCAAGCCAGGGGCTCGGCGAACTCCTGGTATCTCACCGCGCGCGGAACCGAAGTCGAACGCGCGGCCCGCCCGCGCTGAGTGCTGGTCCGGCGGCGGTTCAGATGTGCCGGTCCGGCGGCGGTTCAGATGTGCCGGTCCGGCGGCGGTTCAACGGGCGAACGCCCGAGGCCAGTTGCGTGTTCCACAGCGCGGTGTCGGCGCCGTCGTGGGGGATGTGGAAGACTGATTCGGGGACCGACACGTTCGAGCCCGCATAGTTGAGGTTGTTGGCAGTGTCCTCGGTGGCCGGAACCGACAGTTAGTTGCCGAAGGTCATCGTCGCCGCACCGGCATCCCCGAGCGTCAGGCTCAACATCAGGGTCAGCGCGATCGTCAGCGCGAGGGCGATCGCCGCGACGGCTACCACGGCCGACGCGAGCACGCGCTTGAGGATCGATGGCGGTCTCATCTGTGTGTTGCATCGGACTCCAGCAGGATCGAGCTTGAGCGGCGCCATGTGGTCTGGACCCCCGTTGGAGAGCGGTTGTCCCGTTTTGGGCCGAGCGTCGGAGCAGCAGGGGAGATGTTGCGATTTCTCATATGGCGCCTGCTGGGCCTGGTCGCGCTGATCGTCGCGATCGCGCTGGTCGCGTGGCTGTTTGACGGCGGGCTGAGCGCGGCGCTGCGCGGGACGCATGGGTCTGGCGGAGCTGGCGTTGGGCACGGGGCGGGCGTGGGTCAGCTCTCGTTCGGGGCGCTGACAGGCTCGTTCGGCTCAGGTCTGGGCGCGGCCTGGGATTGGTCGCCTGGCGGGGTGCCCTGGTGGAGGTTGGCGGTGCTGGTCGTCGTCGTGACGGGAGCTCCGCTCGGGATGATCCGCCTGCGCGCGCGCGACCGGCGCCGGTATGTGCGGCTCCGCGTCCAGTCCTACCGCACGGACACAGCCGGCGCCGAAGCGGTCGTGGCGATGGTCGAGGCGCTGCACAAGCGTATGCAGCGACGCTGGTGGCGCCGGTTGCTTCATGGTCAACCATCGGTCGCGCTGGAGGTCCACCATGCGCGCGGCGCCATCTGGTTGGCGGTCACGTGCCCGGCCGGAGTGGAGGGGATGGTGCAGGCGGCGCTGCGCACCGCCTATCCGAACTGCCGGCTGGTGCCCGAGCAACAGTTGCCCGGCTCGCCCCCGACGGTGCTGCGGCTGAAGAAGCACGCCGAGTTCATCAAGCGAGCGAAGGTGCTCGACCGGTTCGAGCACGAGCGCGAACCGGCGATGAATCGGCTGATGACAGTGATGGGCGCGTGTGCGGAGGAGGCGTTCGTGCAGATCGCCCTGACCCCGGCGCCGGCGCTGTTCGAGCGCCATGCCAAGCGCTCGTACATGCGCCACGAGGCGCACCTGTCGCGCCGGCGGCGCGAGCATCTCGTGATGCGCGACCGCTCGATGGTCGAGGACGAGGAGCTGCGCGGTGGCTTGGACATCCAGCATCGACCGCTGTTCTATGTGGATCTGCGCGTGATCGCCCCCGATCGGGATCAGTGCGAGCGGATCGCATCCGAGCTGCGAGCCGGGGAGGCGGAGAACCGGTTGGTCGAGCGCGGAACGGCCGTGCGGCAAGGCCTGTTCGGGCTATACGACCGTCGCGTCCAGCGCGGCGAGGGCAACCCGCTGCCGTCCTGGCGCCACGGCGTGTTCGCTTCGACCGAGCTCGCGGCCATCTGGCACATGCCCTCGATCGACTACGCGACCGTCCCGTTCGCGCGCTCGGTCCTGCCCGTCGCGCCTGCGCCCGCCGCGATCCTGCGTCCCGCCGATGGACTCGGCACGCTGCGCGACGCGCTCGGCCCGGTGTCGATCCATCCCGCGATGCGCAAGCAGAACACGGCAGTTCCAGGAACCGTCGAGCAGGGGAAGTCCAGCTACCTGGTGGCCACGGTCGCCGAGGATCTGCGCCGCGAGCGCTGCTGCGTGATCGTGCTCGACCCCAAGGGCGACGCCGCCGAGGCCGCGGTCAGTCTCGTGCCCGACGGGCGCACGTGCACGCTGCTGGACCTGGCCCATCCCACGTGCGGGTTCAATCCGCTCGCCGTTGACGCCCCGGCGGATGTGATCGCCGATTATGTGGTCGCGGCGCTCAAGAATTTATTTACCGACGCAGACATCCGCGCATCGTCTGACCGGTACCTGCGTAACGCGATCATCGCGGTGCTGGCATACGACCGTGAGTCGACGCTGTGGGATGCGGCGCGGTTGCTGTCGGTCGGCGAGGAGGGCTACTCATACCGAGCGCGCGTGGGCGCGCGCGTGCGGACGCTGCCCGAGTTCAAGGAGATCTCCGAGTTCTTCACGGCCGAGCTGACCGCCCAGCTCGCGGACTCGCGCTCGACGACGACGGCCAAGCTCGATGCGCCCGTGAACAAGCTCGCGCGCCTGTTGAACTCGCAGTCGATCAAGCGGGTGCTGCTCAACGACTCATTGCGTGTCGACTTTGACCGCGTGATCGCCGGGCACGAGGTGCTCGTCGTCAAGGGTGCGCTTGGCGTGATGGGTGCCGGCAACACCTCGGTGCTGATGCAGCTGCTCGTGGGGATGCTGGATGCGGCACTGGCCCGCCAGCAGGACCTCGTCCCGGAGACCGAGCGCGTTGCGGTCGCGCTGAAGGTGGACGAGGCGCCGCTCGTGCTCAACCGCGGGTTCGCCGAAACGATGGCGCTCAAGCGCTCGGCCGGGTTGGAGACGGTGGCGTGTTGGCAGACCGAGTCGCAGTGGGTCGAGCGTGAGGTGCGCGACCAGCTCGACGCATTGTTCGCCCATCGCGTCTACTTCGCCACCGCCTCCGTGCGCGACGCGCGCGCGGCCGTCGGGCTGACGATGGCCGAGTTCTCCGACGCGGTTCGTCCCGGGATCGAGCACCTGTCGGCGCTCGGACGGCCCGATGCTCGCCTGCACCTGCCTCGCCACCATGCGATCGCCAGCTGGTCAACGCCGGAGGGGCGCCAGTCACCGTTCGTGGCCGAAACGATTCCGCTGCGCGTCGATCCCGAGCGGGTGGCGCTGCACGCTGTGCGTCAGGCGCAGCGTGGCGGGAGCTACCGCACCGACCTGAGCCAGCCCCATTGGGACCGGGAGCGGCGAGGGGCGACGGGCCGGGGGGTGGAGCGTGGGCGCGACGGTGGGGTCGAGACGGACGATGGCAAGCAAGCAAGAGAGACGCCCGTGAGTGACGTCAATACGCACGCGGGGCACGCGGGGAGTACGAACGCAAGCGACGTCAATAGGAGGGCTCGGGATCGGCCTGCGAGAGCTCCAGCCCGACCATCTGCACTCCAGGATCGATCCGAGCGAACCCCGCCTGCTGAGACGGCCCCGGCGGAGCGAGTGTCCACAGACAAAGACACGGCTGCGGGGCCCCCCGCGGGGCCTCCGACAGACAGCTACCGCGAGCTGGCCGAGCTCGACGACGCATACAGCGTGCGCTGGGCAAAGCAGGTTGCCGAGCCACGCGCGCTGGAGCCCGAGCCGCTGGACCTGGAGATACTCGCGCTCGTGGCGAGCATGCGTCACGTGCTGAGCAGTCAGATCCACCGCCGGTTCAATTCCGGACGAGCGGTCACGACGACCCAGCGCCGGCTGAAGCGACTGTCCGATGCCGGGCTCGTGCGGCGGTTTCAGTTCCATCGCCGTGACGGTGGTGGCGTGCCGATGTGTTATGCGATCACCGCGACGGGTCTTCAGCTGCTGCATGCCCACGACCGTCTGACGGCGATCACGGAGGATGAGCTCGACACGTCGCCGGGCTCGACCGCACGGGCCGGGTCGGTGCAGGGCGAGCGGTTGTTGCGCCAGGCGCGCCACGACGTGCACGTGACCGGCTGGACACTGGCGCTGGAGCGTGTTCTGGACGCGGCGCCGCTGGGGATACGCGGAGCCCAGGAGTCGGTGCTATCGCCACCGATGCGCTCGAGCGCACAGGGACGCACGGCGCTGGGACCGGACGAGTTGACCCTGCCGGGTGGGCGCGCGCCACACGAGTTCCTGCGCACCGACGCGACGGGCGCGCGCGTACCGGTGGAGCGGTTTGAGACGGTCCGCCCCGGCGTCACGATCGAGCTGGGTGAGCGGCTACGTGAGCGAATTGAGGAGCAGGTGGCAGCGGCCGGAACCGGCGCCGCGGGAATAGGTGTCGCGGGAATGGGCGCAGCGGAGGATGGGGGCGTGACGGAGGGCGCAGGCGTGACCGCGCCGGCAGGTGCGATCGATCTACTCGTCGAGCTCGATGACCGTCTGCCGACCGGACGCGCAGCAGCCAAGCTCGAGCGCTACGACCACCTGATGGCGGGCTGGTCGGTGCACACCCGCAGGTACGGTCCGCGCGGACAGGCCAGCCCGGTCGTCGTGTTCGTCTGTCGCGATCGCGCTCGTGCCCGGGAGTGTGCGCGCCGAGCCGACTCGGTGCTGAGCGCCTGCCGCGCCTACGCCGGCGAGTACCCGGCCGACTGGGAGTACCCGGGACGCGAGCGGATTCTGTTCGTGGCCGAGCGCGATGTGCACCAGGGCTCGCTGCACGCCTACGGCGTGCCCCGGCTGCCGCCGGAGGTGCGCGTGTCAGTGGCGCACGGGGATCCGCGGGCGGGTGAGGCGGTGGTTGAGGTACGTGAGCTGGTCGCGATAACCCGGGTCGGCGAGTAGGCCTTGCACGGGCAGCGAATCTGGCGCGCGAACGCCCATGCATTTGCCCGGCCAGGCGCGCCGTTGCCCCCCACGGGCGTGCAGCCGCCACCCCGTAGGAGGCGCACACCGCGCAGTCTCCCTCCCGTCGCGGATGTGCCCAACTGCACGCTGTGACCCCGCAGTTCGGCTTTGCAGAGCCAAACTGCAACGGTTGGTGGGGCGTCGGCGAGGCTCAGAACTTACCCGGGCGGCGTTGCGGCTTGACGTGTGCCCGTCCGCGGCTAGGATCGTCGCCTCAACCTTTTCCGCTTCCCTTAGCCATCCGGCTCGCGCCGACCCTCACAGCCCGCCCGCCCGACTCGGCCGGCACCGAAGCAGACCTCACCGGCCACGGATCGCCGACGGCAGCCGACCGGCGTCGCCACAACACATAGTCGCGACACCCAGAGGTCACGTCGCGCATCGACCAAGTGCTGCTGAGCGGAGGGTCGCGTCAACCGCGTGCATGACACGGCGAGGTGGTGCGTCGAGGAGCGTGGTACTGAGCGGAGAGTCGTCTCGACCGCGTGCATCGCCCCGGATGTCGCGCCGGCCAAGGACGATTTCGCGCCAAGTTTTCTAATTTCGGTCGTCGGGGAGCGCGATTTCCGAGACCCCTTAAGGGGTCTCGGACTGTTCGGCCGCGCACAGATGTCACGTGACGCAGCCCTTGACGGACCGCTGCGAGCCGTCTAGAAGGCCCTGCCCATACACCCAAGCGACCGCCCCGAATCGGGCAGGAGACAGTCATGACCCAGACCATCGCGCCTGCATCCTCAGTCGTCCGCCGAGCGCCCTCGGGACCTCCGGCCGGATCATCGCGGCGCTCGAAACGTCGCAGGCCGGCACGAGCTCGGGGTAACCCGCCCCACCAAAAGGCCGGGGTCGGGGTCGGGGCGCGGCGCAGACTCAGCCGACTGGGCAGCTACACCGATGCGAGCGGACGCACGCGAGAGGTGATCGCCGTCCGTCGAGGCGACGGCGACGTGCTCGTGGTGGATCGCGACGCGGTGACGCTCGGCGATTACCGGCTGGTCGCGCACCTCGCCGCCGATGAGCCGAGCGAGAACGCCGCGCTCGTGTGCGATTACTACCTGTGCGACGAGCATCGTGGCCGCTGCCGGCGGGTGAACGCGGAGGACCTGACGGGCAGACCATCCGTCGAGGAGGAATCATCGCCGGGACCAGTGTCCGGGAATCCGCGTCGCGCCGAGCTCGTGGGCCGGCGCGGAGAGGAGCGCGACTACGCCTATCGCCTGGAACCGGTGCGGACGGAGCGCTCCGGCGTGGAGTTGCGCTGGCGCCGGCATTCGCGACGTGCAGGTCCGGCGGCGCCCACCCCGGTGTGCGTGCGTGACGTGATCGGTGCCCTCGAAAGCTATGAGCCCGTCTGTGGACTGACGCTCAGGGCGGTAGCGATATATCGCGACGATCCGCAAATCTCGACCGCCGTGCTGCGTGGCGAGCTCGCGCGTGTGCGGGAGAGTCCGATCGTGCTCAACCGCAAGCTGCGTCAGGCGGTGCTCTCCGCGGTCGAGCACCGGGGCCTGAGCATGAGCGAGATCGCGTATCGCTGTGGCCGGGTCAAGCGTGGATGCAAAGGCGGGGCCTGCGGCGAGACCAGCTGGCTGGCACGTCGTGTGGGAGTTATGCCCGAGAGCGGCACGGACCGTCTCGGCCCATGGGTGCACAGTGACGTGCTGGCGCTGATCGCCCGCGACGGACTCGGGATCAGCCCGCGCGAGGTGGAGCTCGGATGAGCACGGGGTCCGCGGTCCTCGACTTCCCCGTCCGGCGTCAGACGCTCGGGCCGGCCGGAGCAGGCGTAACCCTCGTGGTCGAGTCCGACCCGGGCGCCGCGCAGTCGCTGCTTGCGCAGCTCTTCGCGGACGGGTTTCGAGTAGAGCTGGCCCGCACTGCCGAGCACGCACGGATGTTCCTCGTACGGCGTCCGCCCCGTCTGGTCGTGATCGGTGGGCTGAGCTCGCCACGGGGCGCGGTGGAGCTGCTTCAGGAGATCCGTGCAACTGCTCGCTGGGCCGGCAAGGTGCCGGTGATCGTGCTCGGCACGCAGGCAAACGAGCTGGAGATGCTGCGAGCGTTCGAGACCGGCGCGGACGATTTCATGGAGCGTTCGGCGCCATACCTGGAGCTTCGGGCGCGCATGCGAGCGCTGCTGCGCAGGGCCGAGTGGGCGACTGCGCCGGCGCATCGCCTGTCGGTCGGGTCTCTGCAGATCGACCTGGACGCGCACACCGTCAGCCTGCATGGACTGCCGGTCGACCTGCGCCGACTGGAGTTCGAACTGCTCGTCCATCTGGCCGGCGATCCAGAGCGCGTGTTCACAAAGCAGGAGCTGCTGTGCGCCGTCTGGGGATACCGCTCGAACGGGTCGACACGCACGGTCGACAGCCACGCCAGCCGGCTGCGCTGCAAGCTGCAGGAGCGCGGCGGGCGCTGGGTGATCAACGTCTGGGGCATCGGCTACCGGCTGATCTGAGCAGCACTCAAACTCGACGGGCGGACCGCCCGCACGCAGCACACCACTTGACGGCGAGCCCTCGGGCTCGCCGTTTTGCGTTCGGCAGTCGTTGCGAGCACGCCCTTCCCGGGCCGTGCTCCCGCCGGACGGCACCACAAACAACGGCCGCCCCATCAGGGACGGCCGTCAAACCCACGCCCTGCGCCGACCTTTGACAAGAGGCGCAAGGGCACAAGCACAAAGGAGAATACCCATGCATACCCCATCGATCCGCACGCTCGCCGCCATCGCCTATGAGCGCGGCGAGGAGTTCGACCCGGCGCTGATGCTCTCACCCGCGCTGGCCGAGGATCTGGACGGCAGCGCCGCAGTGCTCACAGCGGGCCTCGTGTTCCCGTCATCGGAGGAGCGCGGCCGTCGTCGCGGTCACGAGCAGGAGCTCGAGGACGACGAGGTCTACAGAAGGATGGGCATATCCAAGGAGGCTGTCCGTGAGCTCGAACAGTGTCCGTGGATAGACGAGCTGACGCGTCTCAATCACGCGCCGGCAGCGGTGCTCAAAGCCGAGCATCGCGTTGCATCGGCCAGGCGCAGCGGCGATCCGGTGGCCCTACAGGCCGCTGAAGCGGAGCTGGCAGAGGCCGAAGTGCCGATCGCCGGAGCCTGAGCCGGCGGATCGGCGTGCAACCGGCGTAGCGCTGGTTGCACAACGAGTGCTGGCGGGTCGTAACGGCTCGCCGTGCAGCACACAGCGACGGCGGGCCATCGGGCCCGCCGTCGGTCCTTAACCACCACGGCCGGCGCTCGCGCCGGCCCACAGATAAGGAGCGGCACATGCCGTCAACCGAATACACAAGCGAACCTGCAGTGAACCCGCTGGAGCCGGTGGAACAGCTCGTCCACTGGCTGATGACCACGACGATCCACCTGGCGATCGGGCTCGTGATCGGGCTGATCGCCGTCCGGGTGATGCGCAGCCGGCACCTGCGCTGGACCTGGGCCGCGACCGCGCTGGGTGTGGACGTGCTCGCATGGCCGGTGCTGGGAGGTGGCATCGCCTCGATCCTGGGTACGGCGACGCTGTGCGCGACCGTGCGTGGGCGGCGCTGGCACCGCGAAGACCTCGACGCGGGGGCCGATCTCGCCGAGATAGCCGCCGAGCGCCGGGGGCCGCTGGATGCGGTGCGCATCCTCGTCCGCCAGGTCATGCCGGAGCTGATGGTCAGATGGGCTCCGCGGATCGCGATGCCTGCGTGGATCGGGATACCAGCGGGTGGAAAGGACTGGTTCAGCGGCGACCGGCTGATCGTCGGAGAAGAGGAGAGCGGCCGTCCCGTCTCGATCCCGCTCGGCGGTCCGACCGGAGGCACGCACACGCTCGTGGTGGGCGCCACCCGTTCGGGCAAGACGGTCACGATGACCTGGATGGCCGTGCGGGCGATCGAGCGCGGCATGGGAGCGATTACGGTCGATCCCAAGGGCGATCGCGACCTGGCTCGTGAGCTGCGCGGGGCGGCGCGGGCCGCCGGCAGGCCGTTTGTCGAATGGTCTCCGCAGGGTGAGGTTGTGTACAACCCCTACGCCCGGGGCTCGGAGACGGAGATCGCCGACAAGGCGCTCGCCGGAGAGAGGTACACCGAGCCGCACTACCTGCGTCAGGCGCAGCGCTACCTCGGTCACGAGGTTCGTGCGCTGCGTGCAGCCGGTGTCGAGGTCAGCCTGAGGGCGCTGGTGGAGCATTTCGACCCCTCGCGGCTGGAGTTGCTGGCGCGCAGTCTGCCCGAGTGCAGCGCACAAGGTGTGCACGACTATCTGGACTCGCTCACGTCATCCCAGCAGAGTGGTCTGGCCGGTGTGCGCGATCGCCTGGCGATCATGGCCGAGTCCGACATCGGCTACCTGCTGGACCCGCAGACGCAGGGCATGGAGCGATTGGACCTGTTGGAGGCCGCGAAAGCGCGGGCGGTCGTGTACTTCAACCTGCAGGCCGACTCCCGGCCTTTGCTCGCCCAGATGCTGGGGGCGGCGATCGTGGGAGACCTGCAGGCGATGGTCGCGGCGCTGCAGGGCCGGCCGGTGCCTACGCTGGTCACGATCGACGAGTTCTCGGCGATCTCTCCAGAGCGCGTGGTGGGCCTGTTTGCCCGGGCCGGCGGGGCGGGCGTGAGTCTCGTGCTGGGTACGCAGGAGCTCGCCGACCTGCGCATACCGGGACGAGAGACGTTGCGGGATCAGGTCATGGGCAATCTCTCGGCTCTGATCGCCCACCGCCAGGTGGTTCCCACATCGGCCGAGCTGATCGCCAGCATGACCGAAACCAGGGGCGTCTGGCGGACCTCGCAACACAGCAGCGGCGGGCAGACTCGCACGCGGGATCTCGATCACGCACTGCGGGCGGAGAAGATCATGAGCCTCCCGCAGGGCTGGGCCGCGGTGATCGGGCTGTCCGACGGAGGCAGCGTGAGCATCGCGCGGATGCATTCGGTCAAGCACTGTCGCTGACTCGACAGTCGCCGATTCGGCCGGCCTGACGCCGGTCACGGCGATAGTCGAACGCGTCCCAGCTCGCACGCATCGGGCCCTGGCCGCCTGGGAGATCGGAGCCCCGCGGCCGGGGTCCATGCGCGCACTAGTCCTCCGTGGTCCCTCGGGATCTGACACGCACCGAAGGTCCTCGCTGGTCCTGACGGGGGTCGCAGTAACAGACAGGTGTCTCGGTAATGCACAACACGAACGAAGGAGAATCACGATGACCCATACACATACACATACACACCCAAGCTCCCCGACCCAATCCCAGTCCAAATCAACCTCCAGGCCCAAGTCCAAGTCCAAAGCAACCCCCAAGTCCAAGTCCCAGCCGAAGCCTGCGCCCTCGCCCGAGCAGGTGGAGATCATGCAGTGGACGGCCCGCATGGGCGCCATCACGGCCGAGGCTGTGGCCGATCGCGAGGGTGTGACCGTCGCCTCCGCACGCGCCCGTCTCGGGGTCCTCGTCAAGGCGGGCTGGCTGTCCCACAAGCGCCCACTGGCCAAGCAACCGGCGCTGTACACGCTGACGCGAGCGGGTATGCGCAACTGCGGTCTGCGCGGGCTCGACCCGTGTCGTGTGAGCGCCTCGAACGCGCAGCACCTGATCGTGTGTGCCCGGGTTGCCGCGTCCCTGGAGGGTTGCTATCCCGATCACCTGGTGCTGGGTGAGCGCGAGCTGCGCCGTGACGAACGTGAGCGTGGCATACCGTTGGCCAGCGCGCGTATGGGCATCGGGCCAGATGGCGGGCCGTTGCTGCATCGCCCCGACCTGGTGCTCTGGCCACAGGCGAGCGCAGACCCGGACGCGATCGAGGACGGGCTGCCCGTTGCGGTGGAGGTCGAGCTGACGATCAAGGCGCCGCAGCGCCTGGCGGACATCTGCCTGGCCTGGGCGCGCTGCCGGTGCGTGGCGGGAGTGATCTACATAGCCCCGCCGGAAGTCCAGCGTGCGCTCGAGCGTGCGATCGATCGAGCGCAGGCGCACGAGCAGATCGTGGTCATCGGATTCGAGGCGTTGCCCGGTCCAGATCGGCCGTCCAAGAGTACCGTCGCAGGCGATGCGTAACTTGGTCGGTGGGGGGATCAACTCACGAACAATGGAGACAGGACCATGTCTAACCTCACCATCAACCGTGTCGTTCTCGTTGGGAACCTGACGCGCGATCCGGAGCTGCGTGCACTGCCCTCGGGCGTGAGCGTCTGCGGGCTGCGGGTCGCCTGCAGCTCGAGCCGCAAGGACGCCAGCGGCGAGTATCGCGAGAAGCCCAACTACTTCACCGTGAGCGTCTACGGCGCGTCGGCTGACGGCGTCAGTCGTTATACACACAAGGGCAGCCGCGTCGGTATCGACGGCCGGCTGGAGTGGAACGAGTGGGAGACCTCCGACCACCAGAAGCGCCAGTCGGTGAGCATCGTGGCCGACACCGTCCAGTTCCTGGACAGCTCCGGCGGTCAGCGCCGCGAGCCGGGCGCGGACGGTGGCTTCGACGCTGATCGCGGATCGGGCGGAGAGTACGACGCGTACGACGACGAGGACGGCAGCAGCGGTGAGCTGGCCGGCGTCGGCGCGGAATCGCAGGACTTGGAGCTCGTGTTCTGAGGACTGCGGTCAATGACCGGATCGACAGCGAGGGATGCTCATATCGCGTCCCTCGCTGTTTGGCCGAGCGGGCCTTTTTGTGTTTAACGCGTAAACTGGCGCGCCGCGGTCGTCACGGCGGCTCGCGAGTAATCAACAGACCGCGTCAGGAGCCAGCAGGTGCCAGTCAACACCCAAGCAATCGGCAAGCAGTACGAGCCCACGACCTACGCGGTGGGCCGGGAGAAGATCAAGGAGTACGCGCGTGCGGTCGGGGAGACGAATCCGCTGCATCTGGACGAGCAGGCTGCCCGCGATGCCGGCTATGCCGATGTCGTGGCGCCGCCGATGTTCGCCGTCGTCTACAGCGCGCCTTCGATGGGACCGCCGATCTTCGATCCCGACATCGAAATGAACTTCGCGCTGATGGTTCACGGCGGGCAGGAGTTCGAGTGGGGACCGCTGGTCGTGGCCGGCGATGAGATCACGACGACTGCATCGGTCAAGGACATCTCCGAATCGGACGGGCGCGGCTACTACGTGTTCGAGTCGGTATCGACCAACCAGCGCGGCGAGCAGGTATGCCGCGGCACCTGGACGAACATCGTGCGAGGGGTGTGAGCCATGAGTATCGAGACTCTGCAGGCCGGCAGCGAGATCCCCGAGGTGAGGGTCACGCCCGACAAGTACCTGACCGCCCGTTATGCCGGCGCGTCGGGCGACTTCAACCCGATCCACATCGATGAGGACTTCGCCAAAGCGGTTGGATTGCCCGGGCGGATACTGCACGGCCTGTGGACGATGGCCCAGGTGGCGCGCGCGCAGACCGAGGCCGCCGGCGGACCCGAGCACCTCAAGCGCCTGTCGGTCCAATTTCGCGGGATGGGCGTGCCCGAGCAGGAGATCGTGGTGACCGGCACCGTGCGCGAGCGCGAGGACGGCCGTGTGATCGTTGACACCGTCGCCGAGCAGGCCGGCAAGCAGATCGTGCGCAACGCGCAGGCCGAGCTTCAGCTGTGAGAGTCGCGCCCGGCCAGGGCCGTCGGCGAGCAACCTAGAATCAGGGCGATGCCCGCCCTGAGCGCCCGCCAAGAGACGATCCTGTGCAAGGTCGTCGAGGATTACCTGCGCACCGGTCAGCCGGTGGCGTCGAAGTCGATCGCGGCCGATCCCGCACTGCACTGCCGTGCCTCGACGGTCCGCAACGAGCTGGCGCTGCTGGAGGAGCACGGCCTGCTCGCCCACCCGCATGTATCGGCGGGCAGAGTGCCGACGGATGCCGGGCAGCGCTACGTGGTCGACAGGATGCTCTCCTCCGGGCATGGCCTGGAGCCCGCCCGCGACGCGCAGCCGCGACTGGAGCTCTCGCTGATGCGCCGCGAAGTCGAGGAGGCGGTCAGGACCACGACAGAGGCGCTGTCCCAGGTGACCAACCTGCTAGCTGTCGTGTCAGCGCCGGCGCTGAACACCGCGAGCATCAGACATATCGAGGTGCTCGCACTGCAGCCGCAGGTCGTGGTGGTCGTGATCATCACCTCCACAGGCGGTGTGTCGAAGATGATGGTCACCTGCGAGCAGGCCGTCAACCCGGGATTGGTGGCCTGGGCGGGGGAGTACCTGAACGAGCGTCTGTCCGGGATCGGTCTGGGGTCGCGCATGCTGCATCAGCGCCTGATCGACTCTGGCCTGTCCACGACCGAGCTCGCGTTCCTGCAGCGACTGACGCCGGCGTTCGGCGAGATCGACACCGAGGGTGAGGATGTGCTCTACGTGGGCGGAACGGCGCGGCTGTTCTCGGCCGGCATGATCGAGGACACCGCCCAGATCAACGAGCTGATGAGCCTGCTCGAGCGGCGTGTGGCGCTGCTGCGGGTGCTGCGCATGGCTCTGGGCGAGCAGGGCGTGTATGTGCGGATCGGCCACGAGAACGAGATCCCGGCGATGCGCTCGCTCGGACTGGTCGCGACCGGCTACGGGGTGGCGCAGCGCAAGCTGGGCGCCGTGTCGGTGATCGGGCCGGTGCGGATGGACTATGCCGAGGCGATCGTGACGGTGCGCACCGCCGCGCACGAGCTGTCGCGGTTCGTCGAGGACGCCTACGCCGAGCGATGAGCGGGACCTGATGAGTCGAACGTCAACGCCGCGCGATCCATACGAGGTTCTCGGAGTGCAGCGCGACGCCTCCGAGCAGCAGATCAAGAAAGCGTTCCGTGCGCTCGCCCGCGAGCTGCATCCGGACGTGAACGCGCACGATCCGCAGGCGGAGGAGAAGTTCAAGGAGGCCGCCGAGGCCTACGAGATCCTGTCCGATGCCGAGCGTCGCGCGACGTATGACCGTTATGGCCACGAAGGTCTCAGGTCGGGCGGGTATGCGCCGAACTTCGAGGGATTCGGCTCGATCGGGGATCTGTTCGACGCGTTCTTCGGTGGATCGAGCCCGTTCGGCGGACGCGGTGGACCGGCGTCCGGGGACGATGCGGCCGTGGCGGTCGAGCTCGACCTCTCAGAAGCCGCCACGGGCGCTCAGGTGGAGGTCTCATACGAGGCGGTCGAGCGCTGCGAGCACTGTCACGGCAACGGCGCCGAGCCCGGCACCCCGATCGAGACATGCGAGCGCTGTGGCGGCAGCGGGCAACTGCAGGCCGTCACCCGCACCCCGTTCGGACAGATGGTGCGCAGGGTCGTATGCGATACATGCCATGGGGATGGGCGCGTGGCGGCGCAACCGTGCAAGGAGTGCCGCGGTCGCGGGCGCAAGGCCGCGCGGCGGACGCTCGAGGTGGACATACCGGCCGGGATTGCCGATGGGCAGCGGATCAGGCTCTCCGGGCGCGGGCATGCCGGCGGATGGGGTCCCCACCCACCCGCCACCGAGGGCGATCTGTATGTGCTGGTGCGGGTGCGCGAGGACGAGCGGTTCGTGCGCGAAGGAGCGGATCTAATCACCGCGCTGGACGTGCCGGCGCCGCTCGCGGCACTGGGAGGAACGCTGCCGGCCCCGACGTTGGAGGGAACGGCGCCGGTCGAGGTTCCCGCGGGCACGCAGCCGGGCGAGATCGTCACGCTGCGGGGACAGGGGATGCCCTCGCTTCAGGGCGCGCGCAACGGCGATCTGCGGGTAGTGATGAACGTCGTTGTGCCCAGGCGCCTGAGCGATGAACAGCGCGAGCTGATCGAACGCCTGCAGGAGACGATCACCGAGGAGAACATGCGCTCGGAGGAATCGATGTTCGCCAAGCTGCGCCGCACGTTGCGCGGCCACGCAGCGTGATCCGCCTGGCGGTGCGCGTTGCAGGCGCGGATGCGGAGCTGGTGCTGGCCGAGCTGCTCGAGCTGGCTCCCGCGGGCGTCGAGGAAACCGAGCGGCCAGGCGGGATCGTCGAGTATGCGATCTACGGCGCGCCCGGCGAGCTGCCGGTGCTGCCGGATCTGCGGGCCGCGGTCGGCGAGGCACTGGTCGAGATATCGACAAGCGAGATACCGGACGACTGGTCGGAGCGCTGGCGTAACTTTCACCGGCCGGTGACGGTGGAGTCCCCCGTGCCTGAGCGTGTGAACTCACTGCGCGTGCGTGCGCCGTGGGAGAGCCCGAGCGATCGCCGCGATCTGCACGAGATCGTGATCGATCCCGGACAGGCGTTCGGCACCGGCTCCCATGCGACCACGCGGATGTGCCTGGAGCTGTTGCTTGGTCTGAGGAGCGCCGGCGCGGATGCTGGCGTGGGTGTGGGGGGCACTGAGGTCGAGCGATCGGGGCTGCTCGACCTGGGGTGCGGCTCGGGCGTGCTCGCGATCGCCGCGGCGGTGCTCGGATACGAGCCGGTTCTGGCGCTCGACTATGACCATCTGAGTGTGACCGCGACCGTCCAGAACGCGGCCGTCAACGACGTCCAGATCGACGTACAGCGCTTCGATCTACGCTTTGATCCCTGGCCAAACGCGGATGGGCGGCCGATCCCGGTGGTGCTCGCCAACCTGCTGAAACCGCTGCTGCTGGACTTGTCCAACACACTGCGCGATCCGCCCGCGCATCTGATCATGAGCGGACTGCTCACCCACGAGGCCGACGAGGTCAGCCTGGCGTTCGCGCGGCGACTGGGAATGTCAGAGCACGAGCGCCGCGAGCAGGGCGACTGGGCCGCCGTGTGGCTGCGGGCCGGCGCGTGAGCGATCCTCATCAGGCCGGGTCGGGCAGCTCGGTCGCCGCACGGACGATCGCGCGGTACACGAGGTCGATCGCCGGACGCACGCCGTCCGGGCTCTGCAACAGCACGGCGGCGGCGCTGAGCGCCGAGCCAATCGTCTCCAACGCATCGCCGACGGTGCCGGGCTCGGGGTCGCGGCAGGCGGCCAGTGCCATTTCGAGCATCGCCAGCGCCTGCTCGGGAACCCCGGCGAACAGGGCCGGTCCGGTGAGGCTGCCGTAGTTGTAGACGCGCGCGAGACGACCGGACAGGGTGATCGATGGTCCCCGGCGTGGCGGTGTCATCGGGGGCAGGCCGCGGCCGTCGAGCAGGTCGGCCATCGTGGCGCCGAGCACCCCTCTGGTGGCGGCCTCGTCGAGACCCGCCTGCGCCGCGACACGCAGCGCGAGATACAGCGTGGTGGCCGGTAGGCCATAGGGCGGGTCTGAGGCGAACACGATCCGCTCGGCGGGTGCGCGCGCGAACAGCTCGATCACGTCGAGCGGGAAGAAGCAGGAGATGTCATACAGCACGCCGGGATGGTCGGCCAGGCGCGAGGTGAGGATGCCCTGGTCGCAGATTGCGCCGTGGGCGAGGATCAACACGACGCTCGGATGGCTCATGGCCAGGTCTGCGAGCCCGTCCGCGAGCGGCGGCAGTCCTCGCCCGGCATGGATCAGGATCGGGACCCGCGAGTCTTCGGCGAGCGCGAAGATGGCGCGCATCTCAGGGCCGTCGAACACGAAGTCCTGCGCCCGCGGATGCAGCTTGATCCCGCGCGCGCCGGCGGTCAGGGCACGTTCGCCCTCGTCGATCGGATCTTCGGCGGGGTCCAGGCGGCAGAACGGGGTGAGCCGGCCGTCGCTTTCCGCGGCCCATGCGATGACGCGGTCGTTGGGGACGCGATAAGAGGGCCGTCGCTCCGGATCGTGCAACGGGAACACGCACGCGCGCCGCGCGCCTGCCTTGTCGAGCAGGCTGAGCAACTGGCCGAGCGCCAGTGAGCGTCCGTCCTCGTCCAGGCCGAGGTGGGTGTGTGCGTCGATGACTTCGGCGTTGGGCGGTCGCAGGCGCTTGGTTTCGATGAGGAACGGGGCGAGCGCGTCGGCGTATAAGGAGTCGTTCACGGACGCCACCCTAATCGCTGGCCGCCGCGCTCGCGCGTCCGCTCGTGAGGTGGCGGCATTTGCCGGATCGACACATGAACCCCACCGCGACGGCGTATCCTGAACCGAGATGGCGATAGCCGACACGATCAAAGACGATCTGCAGGGCGCGATGCGCGCGGGCGACAAAGAGCGCGTGGGCGCGCTGCGGCTGGTGCTGTCCGAGCTGCAGAAGGCGGCGAAGGAGGGCTCAGACGACGAACTGGCGGTGCTCAGGCGCGAGCGCAAGCGGCGGCTGGAGGCCGCGCGCGCCTATCGTGAGGCCGGACGCGAGGATCTGGCCGAGGGCGAGGAGGCCGAGGCTAAGTTGATCGCCGGATATCTCCCGGCGGAGCTGTCGGATGAGGAGTTGGCAGAGATCGTCGAGCGGGCGGTACGCGACAGCGGGGCGGAGTCGCCCAAGGACATGGGTCGTGCGATGGGCGCCGCGATGGCGGCGGTCGACGGACGTGCCGAGGGCGGACGGGTCTCGGGCCTGGTCAAGGCGGCGCTCGGCGGATGACGAGCTCATTCGCCCGGACGGCTCGTGTGCGGCGTCTGCCCACGGCCCCATCCCTTCAACGCACCATCTCCTCTGACGCGAACCCAAACGGCGGATGAGGACCCAGGTCGAGCTGCCCAACGATGTCGCCGCCGAGCTGGCGGGCAGCCAGGACACGGTCCTGCGCGCGCTGGAGGCACATCTGCGGTGCCGGGTGTATTTGCGCGGGAACCTGGTCACGTTCGACGGCGAGCAGGATGAGACACGAGCCGGCGAACGGGTCGTGCGCGAGCTGTCCGATCTGATCTCGCGCGGGCATCAGATCGGGCCGGGGACGATCGCGGCCGTGACGGGCGCGCTGGACGCGCACGAGTCCCCGGCACAGGTGCTGGAGGACGTGGTGTGGCGCCACCGCAGCCGCCAGGTCGCGCCCAAGACGGTCAACCAGAAGCGCTACGTGGACTCGATCCGCAATAACACGGTCACCTTCGGCATCGGGCCGGCGGGGACGGGCAAGACGTTTCTGGCGGTGGCGATGGCCGCGGCGGCGCTGTCCAGGCACGAGGTGAACCGCATCATCCTGACGCGCCCGGCCGTGGAGGCGGGGGAGCGGCTGGGCTTCTTACCCGGAGATCTGATGGCGAAGGTCGATCCGTACCTGCGCCCGCTGTTCGACGCGCTGCACGACATGCTCGACCCCGAGAAGGTCACCCAGCACCTGGAGCGAGGCGTGATCGAGATCGCGCCGCTGGCGTTCATGCGGGGTAGATCGTTGAATGACTCGTTCGTGATTCTCGACGAGGCGCAGAACACGACGCCCGAGCAGATGAAGATGTTTCTCACCCGCCTCGGGTTCGGCTCGCGGATGGTCGTGACCGGCGATGTCACGCAGGTCGATCTGCCGCGCGAGCAGCAGTCAGGGCTGGTTGCGGTTGCAGAGGTGCTCGACACGGTCGAGGGCATCGAGTTCGTTCGCTTCGGCGGCGAGGACGTGGTCAGGCACAAGCTCGTGCAGCGGATCGTCGAGGCTTACGACGAGCACGGCCGGCGCGATGCGCCGGGGCTGCGCTCCGCCGAGCGCCGCCGGGCTTGAGCGCCGTGATCGAGGTCGAGATGTTCGGGGCCACGCTTGTGCCGGAGGCGCCGTCGCAAGCCGAGGTGCAGCGCCTGTGTCTGATCGCGACGGCGGCGATGGGAGTAGATGACGGCCATCTGGCGATCGAATATGTCGGCGCCGGTCGAATCGCCGCACTGAACCGCGAGTATCGCGGCCTGCCCGAGCCGACGGACGTGCTCTCGTTCCCGATTGACGGCCCGGACGGACAGCACCCGGGGGCCGGTCCGCGCGAGCTGGGCGACGTGGTGATCTGTCCCGAGCACACCGCCGATCTGCGTGAGGCGATCGTCCACGGGGTGCTGCATCTGCTGGGTATGGACCACGAGACCGACGACGGCGAGATGCTCGCGTTGCAGGCTCGGCTGCTGGGCCGGGAGGTCGTGTGAGCACGCGCAGCGGGTTCGTCGCGCTGGCGGG
Source organism: uncultured Solirubrobacterales bacterium (assembly GCA_963810645.1). GTDB lineage: Bacteria > Actinomycetota > Thermoleophilia > Solirubrobacterales > Solirubrobacteraceae > Palsa-744. The sequence continues at coordinate 195,715 of CAWEOK010000001.1, forward strand.
CCGGCCGAACGTGGGCAAGTCCACGCTCGTGAACGCCGTCGTCGGGGAGAAGGTCGCGATCGTCTCCGACCGTCCGCAGACCACGCGCCGCGCGATCAGGGGGGTGTGCACGCGCGGGGACAGCCAGCTCGTGCTGGTCGACCTGCCGGGGGTGCAGCGCCCGCGCGATGCGCTGACCTCGCGGATGGCCGCGCGCGTGATATACGAGCTCGACGAGGCGGACGTCGCGCTGCTGATCCTCAACGGCGAGCAGGGAATCGGACCGGGCGACAGGTTCATCGCGGGCGTGCTCGCTGGCGCCAAGACACCGGTGACGATCGCGGTCAACAAGGTCGACAGACTGAACCGGGCCGCGACGGCGGCGGTGCTCCAGCAGGCGAGCGAGCTGGAGCTGGACTGCGAGATATTCCCCATCTCGGCCCGCACCGGCGCGGGTGTGCCTGCGCTGGTCGATCACCTGCACGGGCTGATGCCCGAGGGGCCGCTCATGTTCGCGCCCGATGAGAGCTCCGACCAGCCGCACGAGCTGCTGCTGGCCGAGCTGGTGCGCGAGGCGGTGATCAGACGCACCTTCCAGGAGGTGCCCCACGCCGTCGAGGTCGTAATCGAGGAGATCGAGCGCCCGCGCGACGGGTTGGTGCGGGTGCGGGCGCTGATCTGGGTCGAGAGCGACTCGCAAAAGGGCATCGTGGTCGGCGCGGGTGGGCGCATGATCAAGGCGATCGGCACGGCCGCCCGTCGTGAGCTGGAGCGCGAGCTGGGGAGTCAGGTGCATTTGGACCTGTCGGTGCGCGTGCGTCGTGACTGGCGCGCGGACGAAGGGCTGCTGGACAGGTTGGGCATCACGTAGGTCCGTCGGTGGAGATGTCGGGGACGTCGATGGCTACACGCGATCAGCCAACCGCCGGCCGATCGAGCGGATGGACTCGAGATCCAGCTCGGCCGAGAACACGAACGGCACCGTGTGCACGCTCAAGCCATGACGGCGCAACCGGGCGATCTGGTTGTGCTGGACCCGTGCCCGCTCGTGCACGGCGCACGCCGCCAGCGCTGCGGAGCGCTTGATCGCGCCGCGACCGTTCATACCCGCGATCCGCGCCATCTCGGGTCCGTCGAACCGGCTCGGCAACGTCGCGTTGACGACCGTGCAGTCCAGTTCGCACCCGAGCTGTGCGTGCAGCCCGGCCTGCAGGTCGATCGTCTCGCCGACCGCCATCTCCGTGGGCTGCGCGACCGCGAGATAACCGGTCTGGGCGGGATCCTCCAGCAGCTCGCGCACCCGCTCGGCCTGTCCGAAGATCGGACCCACGCGCGCGATCGCGCCGAACGTGTGCGGTGAGTGCAGCAGACCCAGCGCGTGTCCGGTGGCGGGAGCGTCGAGCACGACCAGGTCATACCGCTGCGCACGCCGGCGCCAGCGATCCTCACGGGTGAGCTCCCAGATCTTGACCATGCTCACCAGCTCGCGCGCGCCCGGGGCGGCGGCGGCGAAGTACTGGAACGTGCCGCTGCTCGCGAGCACGCGACCGGGCACCCGCCCGCCGAGTGTCTGCAGCCACTGCAGCAGCGCCCGGTCGAGATCGATCGTGACGCTCCACAGGTTCTCGGCGAGTGCGGTCTCCTCACCGGCCCCGGTGCCGGTTCCCATCCTCGCCTCAGCTCCGGCAGCGGTGTCATCCGCGCCTGCGTGTCCATCTGCCCGCGCCGCGGCACCCGCGAACAACCCGGGCAACCGGCGCTGATCTCCCAGCTCGACCACGATCGTGCGCAGGCCCCGCTCGGCCGCCGCCAGGCCCAGTGCGGCGGCGATCGTGGTCTTGCCGACACCACCCTTGCCGGTGACGACGAGCAGTCGGCGCTGCAGCAGCGATGGTGTGCCGGCCATGGGACCTACAATTCCACAGATGACCACCCCCGCACCCAGTCAGATCGAGGAGCTGCTCGTCTACGACGAGCGCGGACTGGTGCCGTGCGTGGTGCAGGACTGGCGCACGGGCGAGGTGCTGATGCTCGCCTATATGAACGCCGAGGCCGTGGCGCGCACACGGGCGAGCGGTGAGCTGCACCTGTACAGCCGCTCGCGCCGGCAGGCATGGCACAAGGGCGAAACCAGCGGCAACGTCCAGGCGGTTCGCGCGCTGCGCATCGATTGCGACGGCGATACGCTGCTGGCGCTGGTCGAGCCCGCCGGTCCCGCCTGTCACACGGGCGAGCGCACCTGCTTTCACCGGGGCGAGCTCGATCCCGCGGCGCCGCACGAGGTGCTGCCGACGTTGGAGCGCACGTTGCGCGCGCGCGCGTCCGAGCGCCCCGAGGGCTCCTACACCGTGACCCTGCTCGACGATCCGGCGCTGGCCGGCGCCAAGGTGCGTGAGGAGGCCGAGGAGGTCACGCGCGCGGTGCGCGAGGAGTCCGACGAGCGCGTCGACGAAGAGGCCGCCGACCTGCTGTATCACCTGCTCGTGCTCGTGCACGGCCGGGAACGGGAGCTCGCCGACGCCGAGCGGGTGCTCGATGGCCGCAGTCGCTGAGAGCACGGCGTACAACCTGATCCCGGTCTGCGAAACGTTCATCGCCGACTGTGAGACGCCCGTGTCCGCGTTTCTGAAGCTGCGCGCGCTCGCGCCCTCAGAGCCCGCGTTCCTGCTGGAGTCCGCCGACCAGGGCCAGCGCGTCGGGCGCTGGTCGTTCATCGGTGTGCGCCCGCGCTCGGTTCTGCGTTGGTCGCTGGCTGATGGAGGCGACCCATACGCGATCGCGGCCGAGCACGTCGCCCGTCACCGCCAGGCGCCGCTGCCAGACGATGCCCCGCCGTTCGCCGGCGGAGCGGTCGGGTTCTTCGGCTATGACCTCGTGCGCACGGTCGAGCCGCTGGGAGAGCCGAATCCCGATCCGCTCGGGCTGCCCGACATGGCGCTGATGCTGTCAGACGCCCTGGTCGCGTTCGACCATCTCAAGCACACGATCACGATCCTCGCCAACGCCGACCTCGAGGCCGAGCCCGATCCCGAGCGAGCACGTGCAAGCGCTCAACGCACGATCGGTGAGATCCGCTGCGCGCTGGCCGGCCCCGTGCCGCTGGGCGCGCCGGGCGGTGGACCGGCGCCCGCCGATGCACCCGTGGCTGACGGGACGCCCGCCGGGGCCGGTGCGGGTGGACCCGCCGTCACGCCGCCGCGTGAGATGCCGCGGTTTCAGTCGAACATGTCCGGCGCCCAGTTCGAATCGATGGTCCAGCGGATCATCGAGTACATCTACGCCGGCGATGCGTTCCAGGTCGTGCCCTCCCAGCGCTGGAGCGCACAGACGCCCGTGCAGGCGTTCTCCATCTACAGGGGCCTGCGCGCGGTGAACCCCAGCCCGTACATGTACTACCTGGACTTCGGCGACTTCCAGATCGCCGGCGCCAGCCCCGAGCCGCTGCTGACGGTCAGCTCCGCCGGTCAGCCGGACGGCCGCTCGCGGGTGAGCACCAGACCGATCGCGGGCACGCGCCCGCGCGGGGCGAACGTCGCCGAGGACGAGCGCATCGCCAAGGAGCTGCTGGAGGACGAGAAGGAGCGCGCCGAGCACGTGATGCTCGTCAACCTCGGCCGCAACGACCTCGGCCGGGTGTGCGAGCCGGGGACCGTCGAGGTGGAGACGTTCATGGCGGTCGAGACCTACTCGCACGTGATGCACATCGTCTCCTCGGTCACCGGCCTGCTGCGCGAGGGAATCAGCGCGACGGACGCGTTGCGCTCGGTCCTGCCCGCCGGCACGCTGTCGGGAGCGCCGAAGGTGCGGGCGATGCAGATCATCGACGAGCTCGAGCCGATCAAGCGCGGCGGCTACGGCGGCGCGATCGGGTATCTGTCATACGCGGGCGACATGGACACGTGCATCCACATCCGTACTGTGGTGGTCGCAGATGGCGTCGCGCACATCCAGGCGGGAGGCGGGACCGTCGCCGACGCCAAGCCGGCATATGAGCTGGCCGAGTCAGAAGCCAAGACCCGCGCTGTGCTGCAGGCGATTGAGCTGGCCTGCGAACAACCGGAATGGCCCTGAGGGGAGTGCGGCGAGATGAAGGTGCTGGTGATCGACAACTACGACTCGTTCACGTACAACCTCGTCCAGTATCTGGGCGAGCTGGGTGCGGACGTGCATACCGTGCGCAACGATCGCGCGACCGTCGATGAGCTGCTGGCCGGCGAATACGAGCGGTGCGTGATCTCGCCCGGTCCGTGCACGCCCAACGAGGCGGGCATCTCGTTGGCGCTCGCCCGGCGGATGCCCGAAGCGGGCGTGCCGACGCTGGGCGTGTGTCTCGGTCATCAGGCGCTCGCGCAGGCGTTCGGCGGACGGGTCACGCTCAATCCTCCCGTGCACGGCAAGGCGACGACGATCGAGCACGACGGGCGCACGATCTTCACCGGCCTGCCGTCTCCGCTGACCGTCGGGCGCTATCACTCGCTCGTGGTAGACCCGCAACTGCCCGACTGCCTGGAGGAGTCCGCGCGGGGTGGCGGCGTGCTGATGGGGTTGCGCCATCGCGAGCTGCCGGCCGAGGGTGTGCAGTTTCATCCCGAGTCGGTCCTGACCGAGCAGGGCCGGGAGCTGCTGGCCAACTTTCTCGACGGGCGTAACGTCGCCGGTTCTGTCGCCGGCGCTGAGTCCGGCCCCGGATCGCATGCCGTTGCGGAGGCCGGCTGATGCCCAACGCGATCCTGACCCGTGCGATCGACTCGCTCGCGGCCCGTCGCGACCTGAGCGCTGATGAGACCGCGGAGGTGCTCGAGCAGATCATGCACGGCGAAGCGTCCGAGACGCAGATCGCCGGGTTCCTGATCGCGCTGCGCACCAAGGGGGAGACGGTCGATGAGCTCACGGGGCTGGCACGCACGATGCGCGAGCTGGCCGCGCACGTGCCGGTCACACGCACGGACCTGCTCGACACGGCCGGCACGGGTGGGGGGCGGAGCACGTTCAACGTCTCCACGACCGCCGCGCTGATCGCCGCGGGCGCCGGATGCGCGGTGGCCAAGCACGGCAATCGTTCCGCCACCAGCCGCTCGGGCTCGGCCGATCTGCTGGAGGCGCTCGGTGCGCGCATCGACCTGGATCCGAACGGCGTGGCGGCCTGCATCGAAGAGGCGGGGTTCGGGTTCATGTTCGCTCCGGCGCACCACCAGGCGACGCGGTTCGTCGTGCCCGTCCGGCGCGAGCTCGCGGTCCGCACGATCTTCAACTTCCTCGGCCCCCTCACCAACCCGGCCGGTGCCCGCCGCCAGCTGATCGGCGTGTCCGATCCTGCCTATCTGGAGACGATCGCGGGCGCGCTCGCGCGGCTGGGCGTCGATCGTGCGCTGGTCGTCTGCAGCGAGGACGGTCTCGACGAGATCTCGATCGGCGCGGCGACCCACGTGATCGAGGTGTCCGGTGGGGAGCTCACCCGGTACGTGCTCGCGCCGGGCGACGTCGGCGTGCGGTCCACGGACACCGTGCAGGACGAGCAGACGCTGGTGGGCGGCAGCCCGCAGGAGAACGCCGAGATCGCACGGGCGATATTCGCGGGAGAGGCTGGACCACGGACAGAGCTGGCGGTGATCAACGCGGGCGCGGCGATCTACGCGGCCGGTGGCGCCGAGTCGATCGCCGATGGCGTCACGGCCGCGCGCGAGGCGCTCGAGAGCGGTCAGGCGTCCGCGGCGCTGGAGCGGTTCGTGCAGGCCAGTCACGCACATGCGCCCGCGAAGGCCACGGCGGGGACGGGGACGGGGACGGAGGCGGTCGCCCGGTGACGGTGCTCGATGACATCCTGCAGAGCACGCGTATGGAGATCGAACAGCGCAAGCGCGAGTGCCCGCAACGAGATTTGGAATCCCAGGTCGAACGTGGGAGCGATGGGGTGAACACGGTCCGTACGGATCAGGCCAAGCGCGGCTTTCGGGACGCGCTCAGGAGCCCCGGGATCGGCGTGATCGCCGAGTTTAAGCGGCGCTCCCCTTCGGCGGGCAGGCTGCGCGAGGACACTGACATCGCGGAGATCGTGCGCGCGTATGAGCGCGGCGGCGCCGATGCGCTGTCGGTGCTGACCGAGGGTCCCAACTTCGACGGCTCGCTCGAGGATCTGCGCATCGCGCGGGCCGCCTGCGGGCTGCCGGTGCTGCGTAAGGACTTCATCGTCGATCCCTACCAGCTGTATGAGGCGCGACTTGCCGGGGCGGACGCGGTACTGCTGATCGTCGCTGCGCTGAGCCCAGCGGAGCTTCGGGATCTGCGCGGGCTCGCGCGCGGGCTGGAGCTGGACGTGCTGGTCGAGGTGCACGACTCCGCGGAGCTATTCATCGCGCTGGACGCCGGGGCCGATCTGATCGGGATCAACAATCGCGACCTGCGCGACTTCAGCGTGGACGTGGGGCGGACGTTTGCGTTGCTCGAGGAGATCCCCGCGGGGATGACGGTCGTCTCGGAGTCGGGGATCGCCGATGCCGGGCAGCTGGCGCGACTGGAGCAGGCCGGCGTGGCGGCGGTGCTCGTGGGGGAGTCGCTGATGCGCGCCCCAGACCCCGAGGAGGCGTTGCGGGCGCTGAGGGCCTATCCTGCCGGCGTTGCCGATGGACCCGGCGGGGCCTGACAGCTTTTATCCGAGCGGATGCTTCGCTTTAGATGGCCTTCATTGCCGTCCACCATCCTGTGACCTGTGACGACCGATCCAGTTTGAGCTCAACTCGCTCCCGCACTGTATTGACCGATCATCGATATCTGGCCACTCGATTCTGACGCCCAACCCCAAAGTCCCCCCCTCAAAACCCAACCCTCAAACCCAACCACCCAGATCCCCGACCACGACACCCCGTATCCCAATCACTGACACCACCACACGATGAACCGCACATTCGCCATCCCCTTCATCTCCGCCCTCATCGGTGGCGCCGTCGTCGCTGCTGCGATCGCCATTGCGGGTGGACTCGGCTCCTCGAGCAAGACCGTCACCACAGTCCAGTCCGCCGCCCCGATCGCGCCTTCGAACGCCTCGCAGACGAGCACGGGACTGACACCGCACGAGATCTATGAGCGCACCGCCCCGGGTGTGGCGTTCGTGACCTCGACCGTCGTTGAGAAGAGCGAATCCTCATCCCCGTTCAACCTGTTCGGCGGCGAAGGCGGCGAAGCGCAAAAGGGCGAGGACACCGGCTCGGGGATCGTGATCAGCGGGAACGGCACGATCCTCACCAACTACCACGTGATCGAGAACGCGGTCAAGGTGACGGTGAGCTTCGAAAAAGGCCAGAACGTCGAAGCCAAGGTGGTCGGTCAGGACCCGTCCGACGATCTCGCGGTGCTGCGCATCCCGACCGATGGACTGACCCTGCATCCGCTCACGCTCGGGGACTCGAGCACGGCGCAGGTGGGCGATCCGGTGCTGGCGATCGGCAACCCGTTCGATCTCGAACGGACGCTCACGACCGGTGTGATCTCCGCCCTGCAGCGCACGATCACGGCCCCCAACGGCTTCTCGATCGACAACGTCCTGCAGACCGACGCCCCGATCAACCCGGGCAACTCCGGCGGTCCGCTGCTCAACGAGGCCGGCGAAGTGATCGGCATCAACTCGCAGATCGAGACCGGCGGCTCGGGTAGTGACGGCAGCGTCGGCATCGGGTTCGCCGTGCCGATCAACACCGCCAAGTCCCAACTGCCCCAGCTGGAGAAAGGCGGGACGGTGCGTGGCGCCTACCTCGGCCTGACCTCGGTGACGATCGACGGCTCGCTCTCAGCCCTGAACCTGCCGGTCAAGGACGGCGCGCTCGTGCAGAGCGTCGAGAAAGGGACGGCGGCCGAAAAAGCCGGCATCCACGGCGGCAACGTGACCGGCAACACCGAAGGCGGCGAGGTGGCGATCGGCGGCGACATCATCGTCAAGTTCGACGGCAAAACCGTGACGAGCTCCGAAGACCTCGCCAACGACGTCAACGCCAAGCGGCCGGGCGACACCGTCAGTATCGAACTGCTGCGCCCGAACGGCAAAGGCAACTACGAACCCAAGACGGTATCCGTAACGCTCGGCACCAAGCCGAACTCCGTGCCGAACCCGAGCACGCCCGAAGGCTGAGCTCGCGCGAGACCGACGGCCGCGGGTCGAGCGGTGTACCACGCGGGCATTGCCCGCTCACTGGTCGCCGCGCCGGAGGCGCCCGCTACCGTTGGGGTATGCCGGAGACACACCAGCGCGCGAGCGAGCCCTCGCCACGCGTAAAGATCTGCGGGATCACCGACCTGGCCGACGCCGAGCTGGCGGTCGAGCTGGGCGCGTGGGCGATCGGGATGGTCTTCTTCCAGGGCAGTCCGCGCCGCTGCTCGATCGAACAGGCGCAGCGCATCGCCGCGGCGCTGCAGCGGCGGGTCGAGCTGTGCGGTGTGTTCGTCAACGCCCCGCTGGAGCAGGTGGTACGGACGAGCGAGGACTTGGGGTTGACGATGGTCCAGCTGCACGGCGATGAGGGCCCTGCGTTCTGCGGCGAGGTGCCGCGCAGGACCGGCGCGCGTGTGATCAAGGCGGCCCAGGTGTCCGGTCCCGGCGACATACGCGATCTGGAGCGCTACCACGTGGACTTCCATCTGCTCGATGCACGTGCGCGGGCCCGCGGCGGGGAGAATCTGCGCGGCGGGACGGGAGAGACGTTCGACTGGACGCTGCTCGCCGGCCGGCGCGCCACGACACCGTTGATCCTCAGCGGCGGACTGAACGCGGACAATGTGGCCGGCGCGATCGAGCGGGTACGTCCATACGCGGTTGACAGCGCCAGCGGCACCGAGCGCGCGCCGGGACACAAGGATGCGGCGCGGCTGCGCGCGTTCTTCGACGCCGTACATGACTCGGCGGCGGTGTCGGCGTGACCGCGACGGTCGAGCACCGGTTCGGGCCCTACGGCGGTCAGTACGTCCCCGAGACGTTGATGCCGGCACTCGCCGAGCTGGAGCGGGCGTGGCTCACAGCGCGCGACGACCCCGCCTATCGCCGCGAGCTGGATGGTCTGCTGCGGGACTTCGTCGGGCGTCCCACGCCGCTGTATCGCGCGCGCAGGCTCTCCGAGCACGTGGGGCGCACGGTGTATCTCAAGCGCGAGGACCTCAACCACACCGGCTCGCACAAGCTCAACAACGCGCTCGGCCAGGCGCTGCTGGCCAAGCGGATGGGCAAGACACGGATCATCGCCGAGACGGGCGCCGGCCAGCATGGGGTGGCGACGGCGACGGTCTGTGCCCTGCTGGGCCTCGAGTGCGTCATCTACATGGGCGCGGAGGACACGCGCCGTCAGCATCCGAACGTACAACGGATGCAATTGCTCGGAGCGACCGTCACGGCGGTCGATGCGGGCGCGCGAACGCTGAAGGAGGCGACCTCGGCCGCGATCCGCGACTGGGTTGAACGCGTAACGGACACGCACTACGTGATCGGCTCCGCCGTCGGTCCGGCGCCCTACCCGGCGCTGGTGCGCGACCTGCAGCGCGTCATCGGCGACGAGGCCCGTGCCCAGATCCTCGAGCGCGAGAACAGGCTGCCTGAGCGGGTGATTGCGTGCGTCGGTGGGGGCTCCAACTCGATCGGGATGTTCACGGCGTTCTTGCAGGACGAGCAGGTATCGCTGATCGGCGTGGAGGCCGGCGGCGAGGGCATCGACGCGGGTGGGGGGGGCCGACACGGAGCGCCGCTGACGGTCGCTGCGCGTCCCGGTGTACTTCACGGGTCGCGCTCGGCGATCATGCAGGACGAGGAAGGCCAGATCGTCGAAGCTCACTCCGTGTCGGCCGGTCTGGACTACCCGGGCGCCGGGCCACAGCATGCATTCCTGCGGGATACGGGACGCGCACGTTATGTGGCTGTGACTGATGTTGAGGCGCTCGCGGCGTTCGGAGAGGTCACGCGCCTGGAGGGGATCATCCCGGCGCTGGAGTCCGCCCACGCGCTGGCCTGGGTTCTTGCGCAGACAGACGGCGAGCTGGACCTCGTCTGCCTGTCCGGGCGTGGAGACAAGGATCTGGCGGAGGTACTGGCGCTGACATGAGCGATTCCGCGAACCCCGAGCCCGCGGGTCACGACGTAACGGACGCAGTGGACTCAGCGGATGCGCCCGTGCCGGCGGGGGCTGGGCGCATCGCACGAGCTTTCTCCGCGCACGGCCGCCGCGCGGCGCTGATGCCGTACCTGATGGGCGGCTACCCGACGTTGGCTGAGTCTCTGCGGATCGGCGCATCCTGCGTGAGCGCGGGCGCGGATCTGCTGGAGCTCGGGATGCCCTACTCCGACCCGCTCGCGGACGGACCGGTGATCCATGCCGCGGGAACCCAGGCGCTGGCGGCGGGCGCCAACGTCGCCGGGGTGCTGGAGGTGGCGCGCGGATTGGCTTCGAGCGTGCCGGTCGTGCTGATGTGTTACGCCAACATGGTCCTGGCGCCGGGCGCCGAGGCGTTTGTGCAGCGGCTCGCACAGACCGGGGCGTGCGGTCTGATCGTGCCGGACCTGCCACTGGAGGAGTCGGCGGAGATCCGGGCCGCGTGCGAGGCGCACGGATTGGCGCTCGTGCCGCTGGTGGCGCCCACGACCACGCCCGAGCGGATGGCGAGGATCGGGGCGCGGGCGCGCGGGTTTCTGTACGCGGTCTCGGTCGTCGGCACCACGGGGGAGCGTATTGCGCTGTCCGATCGCTTCGGCGAGATCGTCGCGCGGGCGAAGGCGAGCACCGAGGTCCCGGTCGCGCTCGGATTCGGGATCGGCACGCCCGAGCAGGCGCGCATGGCCGCCGATGCGGGCGCGGACGGTGTGATCGTGGGGACGCGGTTGGTGCGCGCCGCCGCCGATGCGCCCGAGGACCCGGCGGGAGCGGTCGGCGCGGTCGTGGCAGAACTTGCGACCGGCCTGGTGCGATGAGGCTCGACCACCGCCGGGTTGGGGCCGAGCGCTACGCCCCAGCACCGCCGCTCGGCGGTTGGGAGTAATGACGACCATTCGCGCGTGCCTCCGATAGGATGCGCGACCATGGGATTCGTCCTCACCGTAACCGCCGGCCTGGTGGTCTGGATCGTGCTCTGGGCGCTCGGAACCAAGGGCTTTGACGCGTTCATGCTCGCCACGCTGATCATCGTCATCGGCGCGACGGTCAGGATCCTCTCCAGCTACCTGCCCGGCCGCCGCAGCTGAGCGCCCGTGCGGGCGCGCCGGTTCTGCCAAGCGGCGAGCGCGCTTCTCGTCGCGGCTACGCCGGCCGGCGTCGTGGCCGGCTGCGGGAGCGTCTCCGGGGCTGCGAGCGCCACCGGCGACCAGCTGACCGTCTACTCCAGCCTGCCGCTGCAGGGCCCGTCCGGAGCGATCTCCCAGCAGATCGTCAACGGCGAGAAGCTCGCCCTATACGACGCCGGCGGGCACATCGGGCCGTTCAAGATCAGTTATGACTCCCAGGACGACTCCAACCCCGCCAACGGTCAGTGGAGCCCGAGCGTAACCGCCTCCGACGCCAAGACCGCGGCCAACGATCCGAGCACGATCGCCTACCTCGGCGACTACAACTCCGCGGCCACCGCCATCTCGCTGCCGCTGATCAACGCGGCCGGCATCCTGCAGATCAGCCCCGCCAGTCCCTACGGCGGGCTGACCTCATCGCTGTATGCGGGCCAGGACGAGCCCGAACGGTTCTATCCGACCGGCCGGCGCAACTTCGCGCGGTTGCAGCCCGGCGATCAGGCGCAGGCTCGGGCGCAGGTTGCGCTGATTCGCAGTCTCGGCGTCCGCAAGGTGTATGTGCTCGACGATCAGGACCCGTTCGAGCTGCCACTCGCACAGATGGTCGTGACCGACGCGGAACACGCGGGGATCTCCGTCGCCGAGCACGACAGCCTCGACATGACCGCGAGCACCGAATTCACCGGCGAGGCCAAGAAAATCGCCGAATCGGGGGCGCAGGCCGTGTTCTTTGCGGGCGGCACGGAGCCCGGAGCGGTCGCGCTGTGGAAGGAAATGCATAGCGCCGACCCGCGACTGTGGCTGCTCGGGTCGAGCACGATGGTCAACGCCACGTTCACCTCCGAAATCGGGGCCGGCGCGGACGCTAAGACGATGCTGAGCACACCCGTGCTGCCGGTGAGCCACTACCCGGCCTCCGCGCAGCCGGTGCTGGCCGACTATCGCAGGCAGTTTCACGAACAGCCCGAAGCCTATGCCCTGTTCGGGTACGAGGCGATGCACGTCACCCTGCAGGCGATCAGGCGCGCCGGCGCGCGCGGCAACAACCGCCAGGCGGTGATCGATGCATTGTTCGCGGCCGGTCAGCACGATTCGGTGATCGGCCGCTACGCGATCGAACCGGACGGCGAAACCACGTTGCCCAGCTACGGGGTTGACCGTGTGTCGGGGGAGCGGCCCGTGTTTTGGCGCCAGTTGAACCTCGCGGGGTGAGTTTTTCAGCCGCCCGAGCCCGCTTCGCGGGACGGCCGGCCTGAAAGGTTCCCGCACCGCTCTGGCTGGGAGTGGTGTGGTCGCGACTTTGGGGAGTCGTCGGGCGGCAATGAGCCCATCTCGCTGTTGGGGCTTCTACCGCGTCGCCGGGCAAATTTTGATCCAGGGGTGTCCCGTTTCGGGAATGTCGTCGGTGTAGGAGATGTGGCACGCCTCGAGGAAATCGCCTATGAAGCCGGCCGGCACGCGCTTGCCGACCAGGAGGCGCTCGTGTCGGGGATCCGGCAGCGGACTGGAACGCTCCTGGCTGCGCACGCGCTTGTCGCGTCGTTCCTGGGCGCTGCGGTCATTCGCACTCATGGTCTCGACGGGTTCGGCTGGATTGCGCTGGGCGCTCTCGTGCTCGGCCTGGCCATTGCAGCGGTACTGCTGGCGCCGTGGCCGCTGAAGTTCTCCATTGACGCCCGGGATCTCTACAAGCAGCTCTCCCCACAGGCGGAAGCCGATGCCGACAACGACAAGCTCGGCTGGCTCGTTGAAGCTGGTACGGCTATCAGGCTATACGCGAAGAAAACACAAAGAAGGTTCGGCTGATGTCCTGGCTGTCGGGTGTGCTGGGTGTCCTGATGATCGCCCAGACACTCGCGTGGCTTGCTGCGCTGGCGGTAGGATAAGTCCATGACTCCGAAGCCTGTGCCCCCAGAGCAGATCAAAACGCCGTCGACATCGATGGGCATTCCCGAGTTGTGGGGTAACAGCACTACACGACCTCCTTCTATAATCAGTCTCCTCGGTCAGTCCTTGCGTCGCCTCCTGGGCAAGTAGCGATCTCGCTGGGACTCGGTGTTAACCGGCCAAGCTCAGCTGAGCGCGGCCTGCAGCGCCTCATCCAGCCGCGGGTGTGCGAACTCATACCCGAGCACCAGCGCCTTGGCGGGCACCGCGCGCACGCCCGTCGTGACGATCTCCGCCATCTCCCCATACAGCACCCGCAACGCCAGTCCCGGCACAGGCAGCAGCGCAGGGCGATGCAGGGCACGTCCGAGCGCGCGGGACAGCTCGCGGTTGGTAACAGGCTCGGGGGCCGTCGCGTTGACCGGCCCGGACCAGCGCTTGTCATCGAGTGCGGCGAGGATCATCCCGATCAGATCCTCACGATGGATCCACGCCACATACTGACCTCCACCCGCGACCGGACCGCCAATGCCGAGGCGAAACGGCGGCAGCATCTTTGCAAGCGCCCCGCCCGAGGGGTCGAGCACAACACCCGTGCGCACCTGCACAGCGCGCATATGAAGCTCGCTCACGGCCCGCGCCTCGGTCTCCCAGGCCACGCACACCTCCGCCAGGAAGTCTCTGCCCGCCGCTGCCTCCTCGTCGATCGGCTCGGGGCCGTGCGGGCCGTAGTAGCCGATCGCCGAGCTGCTCACCAGCACGCCAGGGCGCTCACCGGCATCGAGCTCGCGCAATCCCTCGACGAGGTTGCGTGTACCCACGACGCGGCTGTCGCGGATCGCACGCTTGGCTCGCTCGCTCCAGCGCTGCGCCACCGGCGCGCCCGCGAGATGCACGATCGCATCGCACCCGGCCAGCGCCTGTGCGGGCGCAGGTTCTGAAAGCGGGTCCCAGCGCAGCGCCTGCAAGCCCTCACCGACAGCACCCAGCTTCGCCCGAGCCCGGTCGGGGTCGCGCGAGAGTACCGTCACCTCGTCGCCGCGATCCAACAGCGCGGTCAGGAGTCCCGGCCCGATCAGCCCGGTCGCTCCCGTGACGGTCACGCGCGATGGAGCCATCGCCTACGTCCGCCCGTCTCCCGCCGGCACGACGACCGGATGGATTCCCGTCTGCGTGTCGCCCTGCGCAAACCCGACCTCGTTGCCGGCGGCCGCGGCCATCCCGCTCGCGCGGGCCTCGTTGGCGACCGCCGCCGCCACCGCGGGGGCGACGTCACGGTTGAACACCGACGGGATGATGTAGTCCTCGCGCAGCTCATCGCCGGTCACGATCTCTGCGATCGCCCGCGCCGCCGCCATCTTCATCGGATCGGTGATCGCTCCCGCGCGCACGTCCAGCGCGCCCCTGAAGATCCCCGGGAACGCCAGCACGTTGTTGATCTGATTGGGGTAGTCAGAGCGGCCCGTCGCCATGATCCGCACGTATGGGGCCGCCTCCTCGGGGATGACCTCAGGGTTGGGATTGGCCATCGCGAACACCATCGCATCGTCGTTCATCCGCTGTAGCGCGTCTGCCGGCAGGACCCGTGCGCCGGAGAGCCCGATCACCAGGTCTGAGCCATCGATCACATCGGCCGGGGATCCGTCCCGGCACTCGGGGTTCGTCACCTGCGCGAACCAGCGCTTCTGCGGGTTCATCGTTCCGTCCAGGTAGTCCTCGCGCTGCACGTGCAGCGCGCCCCGCGAATCGGCGCCCACGATCTGTCCGACGCCGGCCTCGAGCAGGATCTTCGTGACCGCGATCCCGGCTGCGCCCAGACCGATGATCAGTACGTGCAACTCCTCGATCCGCTTGCCCGTCAGCTTGAGCGCGTTCAGCAGCGCGGCCATCACGACCACGGCCGTGCCGTGCTGGTCGTCGTGGAATATGGGGATGTCGAGCTGCGCCCTCAACCGTTCCTCAATCTCAAAACAACGCGGCGCCGAGATGTCCTCCAGGTTGATCCCCCCGAACACCGGCGCGATGCGCTTGACCGTCTCGACGATCTCGTCGGTGTCCGTCGTGTCGAGACAGATCGGAAACGCGTCCACGCCCGCGAACTCCTTGAACAGACAGCACTTGCCCTCCATCACCGGTATCGCCGCGCGCGGGCCGATGTCCCCCAGCCCCAGCACCGCGGTGCCGTCGGAGACGACCGCGACCGTGTTGCGCTTGATCGTGTACTGAAAGGCGCGGTCCTCGTCATCGGCGATCGCCAGGCATACGCGCGCGACGCCCGGGGTGTAAGCCATCGACAGGTCGTCTCGCGTCTTCAGCGGGTGCTTGTTGTGCTGCTCGATCTTGCCCCCGATGTGCAGCTGAAACGTGCGATCGATGCGGTCGATCACCTGCGCGCCCTCGATCGCGTCGATCGCCGCGACGATCTCATCCCAGTGCTCGGGCCCGACCGCGTCCACGACGATGTCACGCAGGCTGTGCCCGTGCTCGATCTCCACGGGATCCACGGCGGCGACGATCCCGCCCGCCTCGCCGATCGCGCTCGTCACCCGCCCAAGCAGGCCGGCGCTGTCGTCGAGCTCGACGCGCACGTTCAGTCGGTACTGGGCGCTCGGGGTGATGCTTGTCATGGATGGCCGGGATGTTATGCGGTCCGAGGTTGGGGCTATCGGCTGGGGGTAGAGTCATGCGCGTGGCACAGCCCCCCGACCGGCGCCTGTTCCTGATCGACGGTCCCAGTCTCGTCTACCGGGCGTTCTACGCGCTGCCCGAGTCGATCGCCACCTCGACCGGTGAGCCGACGAACGCGATCTTTGGGTTCGCCTCGATGCTCGTGAAGATCGTCACCGAGTACGGGGTCCAGCCCACCATCGTCGCCTGGGACGCCGGCACGTCCGGGCGGACCGAGCTGTTCGCCGACTACAAGTCCACGCGCCGCTCGCGCCCGGACCTGCTCAAGCAGCAATGGCCGGCGATGGAACCGCTGGTCGAGGCGTTCGGATACCGCAACGTCAAGCTTGACGGATACGAGGCCGACGACGTGATCGCCTCGCTCGCCGAGCGTGCGCTTCGGGCCGATCCGCCCGTACCTGTGATGATCGTCACTGGCGATCGCGATGTATTCCAGCTGATCGACGGCGGCGGCGTCGTCAAGGTGATGGCGACCGCTCGCGGGATCACCGAGACGAAGATTTACGACCGCCAGGCCGTGATCGACCGCTACGGAATCGCGCCGGAGCTGATTCCCGACTTCTACGGACTGAAGGGGGACACGTCCGACAACATCCCCGGCATCCCTGGGATCGGCGACAAGACGGCGAGCGAGCTGATCCAGAGCTACGGAACGCTGGAGGACGTGCTGGCGCACGTGGAGGAGATCAAAGGCGCGAAGCGCAAAGAGAACCTGCTCGGGCACGCCGAGAACGCGCGCATCTCCAAGCGGCTCGCGACCGTCCAGCGCGATCTCGAGGTCGATTTCGATCTCTCCGCCGAGTCCGTGCGCGAGCCCGACCGCTCGCGCGTGCGTGAAGTCTTCCGCGAGTACGAGCTACGCGATCCGCTGCGACGTCTGGAGGAGGCGCTCGGCGATCCTGACCTCGCTGCGCCCGCGCCGGCCGCCGAGGTCAAGCTGAGCGGACGCGTACGCGCGGGTGCTCCCGCCGACATCGCCCGTCTCGGTAAGCCTGGAGAAGAGCTTGCGCTCGCCGTAGGAGCCGTGGAGACACCCGAGGGAGCGCTGTTCGCCGAGGGCGCCCCCTGGCGCTTCGCCGCGACGCTCTCCGGGACCGAGGGTGCAAGCTCGAACGGCGCACGGCGCGCCGGGGCCGCCGAGGTGCTGGCCGGTGACTGCGAGTCGCCCGCGCAGGTCGTTGAGGCGTGTGGGAAGCGCGCCGTCGTCGCGCATGACGCCAAGGCGTTAGGCATCGTGCCTCCAGGGCTCGCGCACGACACGATGCTCGGCGCCTACCTGCTCGAGCCGGCCCGGCGCGGGTATCCGTTCGCGGAGCTGTGCGAAGAGCGCGGACTCGCCAGCGACATCGAGGACCCGCTCGCCGCCGATGCGCTGTTGCTCGCCGCGCTCGCCGCCTGGCAGCGCGAGCAGATCTCAGAGCGCGGCCTTGAGGGTGTGATGAGCGACATCGAGCTGCCGCTTGTCGCCGTTCTGCGTGAGATGGAGCTGCTCGGGGTGCGTCTGAACCTCGAGCGTCTTGCCGAGATCACCGGGCGCGTGCGCGAGGAGCTGATCGGGCTGGAAGCGGACATCTTCGCGCTCGCCGGCGAGGAGTTCCTGATCTCCTCGCCGCAACAGCTCGGGCAGATTCTGTTCGAGAAGCTCGGGCTCTCGCGCAAGCGCCGCGGTAAAACGGGCTTCTCGACCGATGCGCGCGTGTTGCAGGCGATCCGCGCCGAGCACGAGATCGTGCCCAAGATCGAGCGCTGGCGCGAGCTCTCGACGCTGGCTAAGACCTACCTCGACGTGCTTCCAGAGGTGGTCGATGAGCGCTCGCGCATTCACACGACATTCCTGCAGGCAGGCGCCCAGACAGGGCGACTCGCCAGCACTAACCCAAACATGCAGAACGTCCCGATCCGCACCGAGCTCGGCCGTGAGATCCGTGGATGCTTCGAGGCTGCTCCCGGCGCTGTGCTGATCTCCGCCGACTACTCCCAGATTGAGCTTCGCGTACTCGCCCATGCGGCCGATGAGCCGGTGCTGAAGGAGATCTTTCGCCGCGGTGAAGACGTGCACACCGCTACCGCCTCCCAGGTGTTCGGGGTCGCTCCCGAGGACATTGACCCGGGGATGCGGTCGAAGTCGAAGATGATCAACTACGGGATCGTCTACGGGCTGTCCGACTACGGTCTCGCCGACCGATTGAACATCCCGCGCGCGGAGGCAAAGGAGTTCATCGACGCCTACCTCGAGCGCTTCCCGCAGGTCGCGCAGTTCATCGCCGACACGATCGAGCGGGCCAAGGAGGAGGGCCATGTGAAGACACTGTGGGGCCGCCGTCGGCAGATCCCGGAGCTCAAAGCGCGCAACTACCAGGTGCGCACGCTCGGCGAGCGCCTGGCCGTCAACACCGTGATCCAGGGCACCGCCGCTGACATCATCAAGCTGGCGATGATCCGCTGCCATGGCGCGCTCGCCGGCGAAGGGATGCGGACACGGCTGATCCTCACGATCCACGACGAGCTCCTGTTCGAGGGCCCGCCCGCGGAGGCCGACGCCGCCCGCGAGCTGATCGAGCGCGAGATGTGCGGCGTGTGGGTCCTCGAGCCGGCGATGGCCGTCGATATCGGCGTCGGCGCCAACTGGCTCGAGGCGAAGTAGTGCCGAACTAGCGGCTGTCCGTGACCGATGCACATGCAGCTGCGTCGTTGTTTTCGTTTGTGGTTCGCTTGCTTTGTGTGAAGGTTTTGTAAAGGGGGATGTTGGGCTCTATCATTTTTCAAATTTGATAACTATGGTAGCGACTATTACGTCGCTTGAGAACCATCCCCCCCAGTCTCCAGGCTTATACTATGGTAGTCGGTCGGGCTTTTCAAAACATATTCTCAAGCGCTCACCTCGCCATACGCCTCGCCCAATAACCGCACGCCCTGTTCGATCGCGGGCTCGGACAGGTTGCCGTAGCCGAGCAGCACACCCGGAGCGCCGCCCGGGATGAAGCTGTGCAGCGCCAGCCCCTCGACGCCCACTCCACGCGCGGCAGCCGCTGTCAGCAACGCATGCTCGTTCACCTCCTCAGGCAGCATCACCAGCTCGAACAGCCCGGCCGCGCCCGGACTGCTCACATGGCCCTCGGGTAGCCACCGCGTCAGCGCCGCAAGCAGCGTCTCGCGCCGACGCTGGTAGCGCAACCGCATACGTCGCACGTGCCGGTCGAGCTCTCCGCGCACGATGAAATCGCGCAGTGCGAGCTGCCCAATCGCCTCCGAGCCGCCGTCCTCGATCGCCTTGGCGCTCGTCAGCTCCCAGGTCAGCCACGAGGGCATCAGCATCCAGCCCAGGCGCATTCCCGGAGCCAGGCGCTTGCTGGCCGAGCCGATGTAGGCGACGTGCTCGGGCGCCAGTCCCTGCAGCGCGCCGACGGCGACACGGTCATAGCGATACTCGGCGTCGTAGTCGTCCTCGATGATCAGCCGCTCATCCTCGGCCCACTCGATCAGGGCCGCGCGGCGCTCGGGACCGAGCACCGCGCCCGTGGGGAACTGGTGCGCTGAGGTGACGACGACGGCCGCTGCGTCGGTCTTCGCGAGCTCATCGACGCGCAATCCCTCATCGTCGACCGCGACCGGCACGACCTCCATGGCCGCGTTTTCGACGATCAGGCGGTGCATGTGCCAGCCGGGGTCCTCGAGCGCGACGTGTTGCACTCCGCGACTGCGCAATGTGCGGCACACCAGCGCGAACCCCTGCATGAACCCGGTGCACACGAGCATGTGCTCGGGGTCGGCGTCCACCCCGCGCACGCGCCCGAGGTAGTCAGCGAGCGCTTCGCGCAACTCCGGCGCTCCGCGAGGATCGCCATAGCCGACGGCCGCCAGCGGGGAGTCGCGCAGCGCGGCGCGCACCGAGCGCAGCCACGTCTCACGTGGAAACCCCGCCAGGTCGGGCAGGCCGGGATGAAAGTGGTAGGCGTAGCTCTCCAGCAGCGAGCGCGCCGGCGCTCGCGGACTGGCTGTGCGCACGGCTTTGGCCACGCGCACCGGCGCTCCCTGGCGCATCGCCAGATAGCCCTCCGCGGCCAGCTGGCCGTAGGCCTCGGTGACGACCCCGCGCGAGACTCCCAGCTCCTGCGCCAGTGCCCGGGTCGAGGGCAGGCGCATGTCGCCGGGCATGCGCCCCGAGCGAATTCGCTCTCGCAACTCGCGCTCGATCTGCTCGTGCAGTGGCAGCTCGCCCGCGCGATCGATCTCCAGAAGCAGGCCCGGTCCCCGGCTCTCCACAACTGGTCCTGTCTGTTGGCTCATGACTGGAACTGTATTGCAGACCAGTGTGGAGCTATCTTGCACCTGCATACGCCACCATCCTCTTGACCGGCACTCATTGACCGGCTCCCGAAACGGAGGCTTACACCATGAGCCAGACCAACGGCAACTCCCCCGCACCGACATCCATCACGATCGTGGGAGCGGGGATCGCGGGACTCGTCGCTGCGATCGCCTGCGCCGAGGCCGGAGCGAGCGTGCGCCTACTCGAGGCCCACGACGTGCTCGGTGGAAGGGCTCGAAGCACCGACGGCCCCTACAAGGCCAACCTCGGGCCGCATGCCCTCTACCGTGGCCCCTTCTGGGACTGGATGGGAGAGCACGACGCGCTTCCGGCGCACGTGAGCCCGCGGCTCACCGGCATACGCCTGCGCTGGGAGGGGAGCGTCCATCGCACCCCGCCGTTGGGCGCGCTGCCCTCGGTGCTGCGGCTGCGCGGCCATGAGGCTCCGGTTGACCTGGACTTCCGGACGTGGGTCGCCAGCCACACCGACGAGCGCACGGCAAATTTGCTGTCGGCCGCCGCCGGCGTCTACACCTTCCACCACGACCCTGGAGAGCTCTCCGCGGCGTTCGTGTGGGAGCGCTCCGTGCGTCTGCTGCTGAACGCCGCTCCCGCGGTGGTGCGCTATCCGATCGGCGGTTGGAGCACGCTGGTCGCGGCGCTGGAACGCAGGGCGCGAGCGCTGGGGGTGGAGATAGAGACCGCCTCCCGCGTGCAGACCCTGCCGGACCCGCCCGTGATCGTGGCGATCGAGCTCGAGCAGGCGCGGGAGTTGCTCGGCGACGACAGCCTGAGCTGGCCGAGCGGACGCACGGTGTGCTTGGACCTTGGGCTGCGCCGCCGCAGAGGCGATCCGGCGGTCGTCTCAGACATGGACGAGGCGGGCTGGATCGGGCGCTACTCCACGACCAACCCCTCGGTCGCTCCCGACGGCGAGGAGCTGATCCAGGCGCAGATGCCGATCCGCCCCGAGGAGGGCGTTGAGCAGGCCGCGCTGCGACTGGAGCGGCTTCTGGATGTCGGTCTCGTGGACTGGCGTGCCCGCGAGACCTGGCGCCGGCGCCAAGTGATGGACGCTCGCTCCGGAGCGCTCGATCTCCCGGGCAGCACCTGGCGGGATCGTCCGGCCATCGATCGCGGCGACGGCGTATTCTTGGCGGGCGACATGGTCGCGGCCCCGGGCTTGCTGGCCGAGGTGTCGTGGGCCAGCGCGATCGAGGCCAGCCGGCTGGCGCTGGAGGCTGCGCGCACCTCCAGACCGCAGCTGCGCCGCGTCGCCTGATTGCGTCGGTGGGTCGTCTCGTCCGCTCAGCTCAGATCCCGGCGGTAACGGCAATCCCACCGGCGGATGGGCTCCTCCGGTGAGTGGTTGGCGAGGCGGGTGGACCTTCATCAACGAACGACGGCGGCGCGATCTCCAGGTAGTGCTCGAATATCCAGTCGGCGAACCGCTGTGACTGAAGGCTGCGCGACATCGCGGTCGGAAAGTATGTGGGCGTCAGGCGCCCGAGCAGACGCTGGGTGTTCAGCAGCCAGCGGTATTTGCGCTCGTGCCGGTCCGAGAACGCGCCGTAGCGCGCGAGCGCCTGCTCGCGCGTGATCCGTCCCTCGCGCACTGAACGTAACTCGCGCGCGCACGCGAGGCCGAAATACAGCGCGGTGCGGATGCCCTCGGCGGTCAGCGGGAGGCAGTGCCCGGCGGAGTCGCCGGCGAAGAACACGCCGTCCTCGACGGCCGGGCGCAACTGGTGGGGGATCCAGTTGCCCTGGTATCCCTCCGGCGGCAATCCCAGCTCGCCCGCCAGTCGCACGGTCGTCTCCTTGACGTGACGGGCGGGCCAGAACGAGCCCGCCCCGATTCGGACCTCATCGCGCGCGGGAAAGCTCCACCCGTAACCGGCGCGCACGTACCGATGGTCGATCCACAGTTCCAGCTCATCGCTCGCGCCGGCGGGATGAACCTCCAGACCGCGCGACAGTGGCGCGTTCGGCGGCTGGATCGCGGTCGCGCCCGACAGCACCCGGCGCCAGCCGAGCGCGTTAACGATCAGTGGCGCGGTGAGCTCGCCACGATCGGTGTGGACGGTCAGCCCGTCGCGAGCGGTGACCGTGGCCGTCTCGAACTCGACGAATTCGGTCCCGCCCGCCCCGGCCTGCGCGTAGAGGAGCGCACACAGCTCGCGGTAATCAAACGTCGAGAACGACCAGGGCAGCCGCCAGCGCGACGTACGCGCGCGCGTGTGAACGAGCAGCGAGTAAAACGTCTGACGCAGCGAGCCCAGCAGATCCATCGCCTCCAACCACACGGTCGGCATCGCACACGCGGAGGTCTGGCGCTCACCGATCTCGTAACGGTCGATCATCAGCACGCGCATGCCCGAGCCGGCAAGCTCGCGTGCCACCGCCAGACCCGCGAACGACGCTCCGCACACGAGCACGTCGCAATCCCGCTCCCCCAGAGAGGTGCGCTCGGCTCCCCGCTTGGTGGCGCGCGTTGGCATCTGCCCCAATGATAAGCCTGCGCTAGGCTACGGCGAGTGCAAACCCTGACTGAGAATCCCCAGGCCCACGTGGTCGCGGGGTCCAACGGGCTGCTGCTCGAGATCGACGGGCAGATCGTCCCCAACTACGACGCCACGTTCCGCGATATCGAGGAGGGCGAGGTCGTCACCGGCCACGTCGTGCGGATCGACAAGGACGAGGTCCTGGTCGACATCGGCTACAAGTCCGAGGGCGTCATTCCGGCGAACGAGCTGTCGATCCGCAAGTCGGTCGATCCCCACGATGAGGTGCATCAGGGCGAGGAGGTCGATGCGATCGTCATGACCAAGGAGGACCAGGACGGCCGGCTGATCATGTCCAAGAAGCGCGCCCGCTTCGAGAAAGCATGGCGGCGCATCGAAACGGCCGCGGAGTCCGGCGAGCCGGTCGAGGGCACGGTGATCGAGGTCGTCAAGGGCGGGCTGATCATCGACCTGGGCGTCCGTGGGTTCCTGCCCGCCTCGCTGGTGGACATCCGGCGCGTGCCGAACCTCGACGAGTACATGGGCACGAAGATCGAGACGAAGGTGATCGAGCTCAACCGTTCCCGCAACAACGTCGTGCTCTCGCGCCGCGCCGTACTGGAGGAAGAGCGCAAGGAGGTCCGCCAGCAGATCCTCGACCGCCTGCAGCCGGGACTGGTCGTGGAGGGGCAGATCTCGAACATCGTCGACTTCGGCGCGTTCGTCGATCTCGACGGGATCGACGGGTTGATCCACATCTCCGAGCTGTCGTGGTCGCACGTCAACCATCCGAGCGAGATCCTGAACATCGGCGACACCGTTCAGGTCAAGGTGCTCGACATCGACCGCGACCGTCAGCGCATCTCGCTGGGGCTCAAGCAGACCCAGGAAGATCCGTGGCAGCGGATCGTCGATACGTACAACTTGGGCGACGAGCTCGCCGGCACCGTCACGAAGGTAGTCACGTTCGGCGCGTTCGTCGAGATCCTCGACGGGGTCGAGGGGCTCGTGCACATCTCCGAGCTCGCTCCTCAGCACGTCGAAAGTCCGCGCGAGATCGTCCATCCGGGCGATGAGATCCGCGTGCGCATCCTCGAGATCGACTCCGAGCGCCGCCGGCTGTCGCTGTCGGCCAAGCGGGTCGAGGATCAGATCCTGCCCGTGTCGCGTCCCGACGGTGCGCCCGTGGCGGAGATCACCGATGCCGAGGAGGTTCCGGCAGAGGAGGTTGCGGAGGGTCCAGCTTCGGAGGACGGTACGCCTGCCGCCGAGGTTGCCGAGGATGAGGCTCCCGTCGAGAGCGCCGCGACCGACGCGGCGCCTGCCGCCGAGGATGTCCCGATCGAGCTCGCTGCGGAGAGTGTCGTAGAGGAGCCAGCCACGGAGGCTGTCGTAGAGGAGTCCACGGTCGAGGCCCCCGTCGAGGACGCGCCCGCCACCGAGGAGGCACCGGTCGAGCCGGTCGCTGCCGTGGAGCCTGAGGTCACCGCCGAGGCGGAGGAGCCCACCGTCGCCGAGGAGCTCCAGCCCGCCGGTGAGCCGGCCCAAGACTGAGGCCCGGATACCGTTCGTCGGATTGACGGGCGGCATGGGCGCCGGCAAGTCCACGGCCCTGGCGCAGCTCGAGCGGTTGGGGGCGGCCGTGCTGTCCAGCGACGCGGTCGTGCACGAGCTGTATGAGACAGACCGACTGCGGGATGCGGTCGTGGAGCGCTGGGGCGAGGAGGTCGCGCCCGGGGGAGCGGTCGATCGCTCGGCGGTCGCGTCGCGCGTGTTCGCCGATGCGGATGATCGCGCCTGGCTGGAGGGAGTGCTGTGGCCGATGGTCGGCGAACGGGTCGGCGCTTGGCTGACGGAGGTCCGTGCCCGCAGTCCCGCTCCGCGCGCGGCGGTGGTCGAGGTGCCGCTGCTGTTCGAGGCAGGGCTTGAGGGCATCTACGACGCGACGATCGCCGTGATCGCCGATGAGGACATACGTCGTGAGCGCGCGGCGAGCAGGGGACATGCGCTGGAAGACGCGCGCACCGAACGGCAGTTATCCCAGGAGGACAAGGCGCGCCGGGCGACGTTCACGGTGCGCAACGACGGCACCGAGGCTGAGCTGGCGGCACAGCTGTCGGGCGTACTTGACACCCTTGGGAGATGAGCGTCGGACGACGGAGCGTGCTGGTTGCGATCGTCCTGGCGATCGGTGTGCTGGCGGTCGTGTTCGGCCCGAGTCTCGACAATACGGTGCGCAGGCTGGCGCTGCCGCTCTCAAACGAACAGATCATCCGCGAACAGGCCGCCGCCAAGCACCTGGACCCGGCGCTGATCGCCGCGGTGATCTACGCCGAGACGAAGTTCGACCCGCGCACCTCCCCGGCCGGCGCGGAGGGCCTGATGCAGATCGAGCCGGCGACCGCCGAATTCCTGGCTCGGCTCTCCGGCGGGTATGAATTCACGACAAGCGATCTCGGCACACCCGCGGTCAACGTGGCGTACGGGAGCTACTACCTGCGCTATCTGCTGAACCACTACTCCGGCGACGAGATGCTCGCCGTCGCCGCCTACAATGCGGGTATCACGAACGTCGATCGATGGGTGGCCGATGCCCGGGCCGAAGGTCACGAATTGAGGGTCGGCGAGATCCCGTTCGGTCAGACGCGCGCGTACGTGCAGAAGGTGCTGGCAGCACAGGGGGAATACCGCTCGCTGTATGCGCATCAACTCGGCATTGGCTGAGCCGGTCGCTACGGTAGATGTAGATGCCCGAGTTCAAGCTAGACGCCGCGTTCACGCCGACCGCCGACCAGCCCAAGGCGATCGAGTCCCTCGCCGAAGGTGTACGCGCAGGCGAGCGGTTCCAGACGCTGCTGGGCGCCACGGGCACGGGCAAGACGATGACGATGGCCGCGACGATCGAGGCGGTCCAGCGCCCGGCGCTCGTGATCGCGCACAACAAGACGCTGGCCGCGCAGTTGTGCAACGAGTTCCGGACGTTCTTTCCCGACAACGCGGTCGAGTACTTCGTCAGCTACTACGACTACTACCAGCCCGAGGCGTACGTGCCCAGCCGGGATTTATACATCGAGAAGGACTCGGCGATCAACCAGGAGGTCGACCGGCTGAGGCACGCCGCGACGGCGGCCGTGTTCGCGCGCCGGGACGTGATCGTGGTCGCGTCGGTCTCGTGCATCTATGGACTCGGCTCGCCGGAGACGTACGAGATGAACATGCAGATACTCAAGCGCTCCGAGACGATCGATCGCGACCAGCTGCTGCGCAAACTGGTGTCGATCCAGTACACCCGCAACGACACCGTGCTCTCGCGCGGATCGTTCCGCGTCAAGGGCGAGACGCTGGAGATATGGCCGGCGTACGCGGAGACGGCGGCGTTCCGGGCGAGCATGTTCGGCGATGAGATCGAGCGACTCCAGCAGTTCGACCCGCTCACGGGCGAGCTGATCGAGGACGATCTGGAGCACGTCGCGATCTGGCCGGCGACCCATTACAACGTGCGCGAGGGTACGGTCGAAGCGGGCGTCGAAGCGATCGGCGCCGAACTGAACGCGCGCTGCGCACAGCTCGAGTCCGAGGGCAAGCCGCTGGAGTCGCACAGGCTGCGCCAGCGCACGCAGTACGACATGGAGATGCTGCGCGAGATGGGGTTTTGTTCGGGGATCGAGAACTACTCGCGCATCCTCGACGGGCGCGCGCCGGGCGAGCGGCCGTACTGCCTGATCGATTACTTCCCGAAGGACTTCGTCTGCTTCATCGACGAGTCCCACCAGACCGTCCCGCAGATCGGCGGCATGTTCGAGGGGGACAGATCGCGCAAGCAGACGCTCGTGGACTACGGGTTCCGGCTGCCGAGCGCGCTGGACAACCGCCCGCAGACGTTCGACGAGTTTTTATCGATCACGCCCCAGCTGATGTTCGTGTCGGCCACGCCGGGGGAGTACGAGCGCACGCGCGCGGGGCGGGTGGTCGAGCAGATCGTGCGCCCGACCGGGATCGTCGATCCGGTCGTGGAGGTCCGGGAGACGAAGAACCAGATCGACGACCTGATGAACGAGGTCCGCGCGCGCGTGGACCGTGACGAGCGGGTGCTCGTGACGACGCTGACGAAGAAGATGTCCGAGGATCTGTCCCAGTATCTGCTTGAGATGGGGTTCAAGACCCGATACCTGCACTCGGAGATCGACACGCTCGAGCGCATCCAGATCATCCGCGACCTGCGCCTCGGGGAGTACGACGTGCTCGTCGGCGTGAACCTGTTGCGCGAGGGTCTCGACCTGCCGGAGGTGTCGCTGGTGGCGATACTCGACGCCGACAAGGAGGGGTTCCTGCGCGGGGAGACCTCCCTGATCCAGACGATCGGCCGGGCGGCGCGGAACATCGAGGGGACCGTGCTGATGTATGCCGATCGGGAGACCAAGGCGATGCGGGCGGCGATCTCAGAGACCGATCGCCGGCGCGAGATCCAGCTTGCATACAACGAGGAGCACGGGATCACCGCAGCTACGATCGTCAAGGGCATCTCCGACATCGCCGAGTTCCTGCAGGCCGACTCGAAGGTCCCGCGCGGCAGCCGCCGCCGGGCAGCGGAGCGCAGGGCCAAGACGCGGGAGATGCCGACACACGAGCTGGAGCGGATGGTCGTCGAGCTCGAGGAGGAGATGGCCGCGGCCGCCGAGGACCTGCGCTTCGAGTACGCCGCCCAGCTACGCGACGAGCTGCGCGAGCTGCGACGGGACCTGCGGGAGATCCAGGCGAACGAAGCCGAGGCCGAGCCTGCCGGCGAGGTCGCCTGAGGGGTCCGCTAGGCTTCGGACGGGATGGACCTGGACAGGCAGAGCATTGAGCGACGCGACTTTCCGATCGGCCGGCGCGGGTACGATCCGGCTGCCGTGGATGCGCACCTGCGGGCACTGGCGAGCGAGATCGAAGAGCTGCAGCGCACCGTCGCCGGGCGCAGCGCGGACTCGCTGGCGGCGAGCGCGGGAAGTCAGGTGCAGGCGATCGTCGCGGCCGCCGAGGTCGCGGCGGCGGAGATCGAGGGTGACGCCCAGGCCAATGCCGAGCGTACGCGCGCGCTGGCCGCCCAGGACGCCGAGAAGACACGCGCGGATGCGATCGCCAAATCCCAGACCCATGTCGCGGCGGTGGGGCGGGCAACCGCCACGCTGCTGGAGCGGGTGCAGTCGCTGGACGGCGAGACGGACGCGCTCGTGGATAGCCTGCGCGCCGGAGCCACCCGGTTGGCGGGAGATCTCGCGTCGGTGGAGACGAACATGGGCGAGCTGTATGACGCGGCGTCGGGACGGGCATCGGACCCTGGCACGGACACCGTGTCGGCGGTCGCCACCGAGCGCGCGGCGCCGAAGATCGAGGATCCGGCACGCCCGCCGGATGTTCCCGCACCGCCGGTCGCCGGGGTGACGGATTCCACGTCGGTGACTGGCTCCACATCGTCTTCTTCTTCTTCTCCTCCTCCTCCACCACCACCCGTTCCGGTCCCGCCTACGCCGGTCCCGCCAGTACCGGCCTCACCCCAAGAGGCGCCGTCAAGCGAGAACGGCGATCTGGACGGCGCCCGGCTGGTCGCCCTGAACATGGCCCTGAACGGCGACTCGCGCGAGGACACCGACCGATACATCGCCGAGAACTACGAGGTTGCGGACCGGGCGAAGCTGCTGGACGAGGTGTACGCGGCGATCGAGGGGTAGCGTCCGACAGAGCCGTCGCAGGCGATCCGTATCCTCGCCTGCCACAATGAGCTCATGGCTACAGAGGTCGCACATCTCGCGCCGAGCGGTTCCTCGCTTCCGCTCTACCGGCTGGATGTCGATACCTATCACCGGCTGGTCGAGGCTGGGGCGCTGGAAGGGCTGGATGTGGAATTGCACGACGGGCTGCTCGTCAACAAGCATGCCCACCGCGAGGACGCGATTCACCGGCTTGACGTGGGGACCTATGAACGAATGGTCGCATCGGGTGCGCTGGACGGCCAGCCGATTGAACTGCTGCAAGGGCTGCTGATCGAGGTGAGTCCGCAGGGTTCGGATCATGCTGCAGTGGTCAGGCGCTTGACGCACCATCTGGCGGCTGCTCGGGCCGTGCTGGGTGTGCAACTTCCGCTGGAAACCAGGTGGGGCGAGCTCCCTGAACCGGATCTTGTCCTCACTGAGGAAGAACCGCCTCGTGGCTACCATCCGCGCGCTGCACTGCTGGCGGTTGAGGTGGCGGTGACTTCACACAAGCAGGACCGCGAGACGAAGGCCGACATGTACGCTTGGGCTCCGGTGTCCACATATTGGCTTGTCGATGTCCCCGCCAAGACAGTCGAGGTCTACAGCGACCCGGGCCGCGATGGGTATAGCCGTTGCGACATCTATCCCGTGGGAACGGAGGTTCCCTCCCCGGCGCCAGGGGTGGACAACCTCGATGTCGGCGAGCTGTTGGAAGACGTCAGTGGTTGAGGTGCATGTGTATCGAAGGGCTGACGTCGGCGGGCAGCACGAGACCGCCAGTCAGGGAGACTCGACGTCCAGGCGGCAGTTGACGGAGGCGGCGATTGAGCGTAGATCGTCGGGATCTGAGCTGATCACGACGTCATGCCGGCGCAGGGCTCCCTCGACCACGGTTGTATCCACGATGTCGGTGGTCTGCGCGCGTGCGGCGATCGCCCCGACCGCGCGTGCCTGGGCATCGTCGAGCGACTCGATATGGCATCCGCCCAGAAGCTTCGCCAAGCGAGCCTGACGGGCGCCTCCCCGCCATCCTTGAGCTAGGACCGGTGCTGGGACCGTGGGGGTCTCTTGTTCTTCGAGCAGCGCGCGGTGGCGAACCCAAATACGAAACTCACCTCGATCGGCTGCAACCAGTGCCCCCGTGTCGTAAGTGACCGTCATCACGCAGCCCGTTGCGGTCGACTGGAGTTAGACCGGCCACGCTGGATTACCTTTCTTGCCCACTCCTTGGCATCGGCCAGCTCCTCGGCGGAAAACCCTCCCAATTCCTCCTCCACTTCGGCCACTGCCTCCAGGCCCGCACGAATCTTCAGCTCCTTACGGGCAGCCTCGGACAGCCAGGCGCTGTAGGTCATGCCCGCACGGGCAGCCTCAGATTCGATCTGAGCGTCCAGCTCAGGGGGAACGGAAATCGATCGCTTGTGTCTGACGGCCATTGGATTCAAGGTAGCACAGCTGTAGGACAATATTTGCGCGATTCATATGCCAACCGACAATGCGATGCACAGCCTCGTCGATCACGGTGGCCCCATCACGGGCCGTCCACGCTGACTCGAACCGAACATCTGTTCGCCGCAATACAATAAGCATTGAATGCCGGCAAGCGATCAGATCGTCGTCACGGGCGCGCGCGAGCACAACCTGAAAGACGTCTCCCTGTCCTTGCCGCGCGACGCGCTCGTGGTGATCACAGGGCTGTCGGGGTCGGGCAAGTCGAGCCTCGCGTTCGACACGATCTACGCCGAGGGGCAGCGCCGGTACGTCGAGTCGCTGTCGGCATACGCGCGTCAGTTCCTGGGGCAGATGGACAAGCCCGACGTGGACTCGATCGAGGGATTGTCGCCGGCTATATCGATCGACCAGAAGACGACCTCGCGCAACCCCCGTTCGACCGTCGGGACCGTCACAGAGATATACGACTACCTCAGACTGCTGTGGTCGCGGGTTGGCAAGCCGCACTGCCCGATCTGTGGCCGGGAGATCGTGGGTCAGTCGGCCGAGCAGATCATCGACCAGGCGATGGAGCTGGGCGACGGGACGCGGTTCATGGTGCTCGCCCCGGTCGTGCGCGGGCGCAAGGGTGAGTACGGGAAGCTGCTGGATCAGTTGCGCACAGATGGGTTCGCGCGCGTGAAGATCGACGATCGCGTGCGCATGCTGGAGGAATCGATCGTGCTCGACAAGCGCTACAAGCACGACATCTCGGTCGTCGTCGATCGGCTGGTCATGAGGCACGACCTGCGCAAGCGGTTGGCCGATTCGATTGAGACCGCGGTGGGTCTGGCTGAAGGACTGGTCGAGGTGGAGATAGTCGGGGGTGTTGATGAGGGGGGGACGGGTCGTGGTGTCGCGACGGATGGATCTGAAGGATCACAGTCGCGGGGGCACAAACGAGCGACCGGCGCCAAGGGGGTACGTGCCGCCTTGGCG
This sequence comes from uncultured Solirubrobacterales bacterium, assembly GCA_963810645.1. Taxonomy (GTDB): domain Bacteria; phylum Actinomycetota; class Thermoleophilia; order Solirubrobacterales; family Solirubrobacteraceae; genus Palsa-744. Next base: position 226,492 of record CAWEOK010000001.1, read on the forward strand.
CAGATCGTCCCGGGAGAGGTCCCGCCGGCGGGCACGGTGCATACGTTCTCCGAGCGGTTCGCCTGCCCTGTGCATGGCCCGTCGCTGGTCGAGCTGGAGCCGCGGATTTTTTCGTTCAACTCGCCTCACGGCGCCTGCGGGCACTGCACGGGACTGGGGGCGCAGATGGAGATCGACCCCGAGCTGATCGTGCCCGACCCGTCGCTGTCGATCGCCGAGGGAGCGCTCGCGCCGTGGGCGGGGAGCTCGTCGAACTACTACGAACAGGTGACCGAGGCGATCGCCGAGCGCTACGGCGTGGATCTCGACACGCCGTGGGAGGACCTGCCCGAGGAGATGCGGGAACTGTTCCTCAACGGCACCGATGAGCGGCTGCCGATCACCTACCGCAACCGCTACGGGCGCAAACGTTCGTATGCCACCAGGTTCGAGGGAATCGTCAAGGGCCTGGAACGCCGCTACCGCGAGTCGGAGTCGGAGGGGACGAAAGAGAAGATCGAGCAGTTCATGTCGTTGCGGCCCTGCCCGGTGTGCGGGGGCGCGCGGCTGCGCGCGGAGTCGCGCGCGGTGCTCGTGGGAGGAACGCCGATCGACGAGTTCTGCGCCCTGTCCGCGCGGCGGGCGCTGGAGTGGCTGGGAGAGGTCGAGCTGTCGGAGACCGACCGGCACATCGCGCGGCTGATCCTGCGCGAGATCGACGAACGGCTGCGGTTCCTGGAGAACGTCGGGATCGGCTACCTGTCGATGGACCGCGCCGCCGCGACGCTGTCCGGGGGCGAGGCGCAGCGGATCCGATTGGCGACACAGATCGGCAGCTCGCTCGTGGGCGTGCTGTACATCCTCGACGAGCCCTCGATCGGGCTGCATCAGCGCGACAACTCAAAGCTGATCGGGACGCTCGAACGGCTGCGGGATCTCGGCAACACGGTGATCGTGGTCGAGCACGACGAGCAGACGATGCGCGCCGCCGACCACCTCGTCAACATGGGCCCAGGCGCGGGCGTGCACGGAGGGAAGATCGTCGCGCAGGGCACCGCGGCGCAGGTGGAACAGGTGAAGGACTCGGCGACGGGACAGTTCCTCGCGGGGACACGCACGATCGCCACACCGAAGAAGCGACGGACCCCGCGCGGGTACGTGGAGATCGAGGGCGCCACCCAGCACAACCTGAAAGACGTCAACGTCAAGGTCCCGCTCGGCGTGCTGACATGCGTGACGGGGGTGTCGGGGTCGGGCAAGTCGACGCTCGTCAACGAAGTGCTCTACAAGTCGGTCGCCAGCCGTCTGCACCGCGCCCGGCGGCGCCCGGGGGCGCATCGCGCGATCCATGGACTCGACCAGCTCGACAAGATCATCGCGGTCAACCAGTCCCCGATCGGGCGCACCCCGCGTTCGAACCCTGCCACGTACACGGGGTTGTTCGACGTGATCAGGGACATGTACGCCAAGACCCAGGAGGCCCGCGCGCGCGGGTACAAGCCGGGCAGGTTCAGCTTCAACGTCAAGGGCGGGCGCTGCGAGGTGTGCAAGGGCGACGGGCAGATCAAGATCGAGATGCACTTCCTGCCCGACGTGTACGTGCCCTGCGAACAGTGTCACGGCAAGCGCTACAACCGCGAGACGCTCGAAGTGCGGTTCAAGGGCCAGAGCATCGCCGACGTGCTCGACATGGCGATCGAGGATGCGCTCGGGTTCTTCGAGCACATCCCCAAGGTCCGCCGCCGCCTGGAGACGCTGAACGCTGTCGGTCTCGGGTACGTAAGACTCGGCCAGCCCGCGACGACGCTGTCCGGCGGCGAGGCCCAGCGCGTGAAGCTCGCGACGGAGCTGTCGAAGGTCGCGACCGGGCGGACCCTGTACATCCTCGACGAGCCGACGACCGGGCTGCACTTCGCCGACGTGGAACGACTGCTGGAGGTGCTGCAACGGCTCGTCGATGCGGGCAACAGCGTGGTCGTGATCGAGCACAATCTCGACGTGATCAAGTCGGCCGACCGGCTGATCGACATGGGTCCGGAGGGTGGCGAGGAAGGCGGGATCGTGGTCGCGCAGGGCGCGCCCGAGCAGGTGGCGGCCGAGCCGATCTCGCATACGGGGGAATTCCTCGCTGAGCTGCTGGTTCCGGCGAAGCGTGTGAGTGCGAAGAAGCCGCGCGGCAAAGCCGCTCCCAAACGCAAGTCCCGCGCGAAGGTCGCCGCTTGAGCGACACCGACGTCGCCCGGCAGGCCAAGCTGTGGGCGCAGAAGTGGCGCTGGTACGAGCGTAACTCGCTGCCCTGGAACCGCGCGCGGATTCACTGGGAGGCGATGCGCCGCGAAGCGTTTGTGCGCTGGCCGGTCCACGGGAACGTGCTGGAGGCGCTGCGCGAGGGCAGGCTGGAGCTGGGCGCGGGCGCGCTACTCGAGCCGGATGTGTGGATCACCGCTCCTGGCAGCGCCCGTGTGCGGATCGGCGCGGGCACTTTCCTGAACCTCGGCGTGATGATCGCCGCCGAGCGGCTCGTGGAGATCGGCGAGCACTGCATGCTCGCGAACGGTTGCTTCGTGACCGACTCCAGCCACCGTTACGACGATCCCGAGAAGCCGGTGCCGTGGCAAGGCTTCACGACGAAGGGTCCGACGCGGATCGGCGATAACTGCTGGCTCGGAGCGAATGTGGTCGTGACGAGCGGCGTGACGATCGGCGAGCGCTGCGTGATCGGGGCGAATAGCGTCGTCACCCACGATATCGAGCCGTTCTCGGTCGCCGCGGGGGTGCCGGCGAAGGTGATCAAACGGATCGAATACACATAGACCCGAACGGCCGCCCCAAGCCCATGCGAGCCGGGGCGGCCGGATCAACGGACGTTAGGACGCGGGAATCCAGACGGTCGAGATGTGGCAGACGTTCGTCGCCTCCGAGACGTACTCGAACACTTCGAGTTGTCCGTGTACCGGCGAGGTCACGGTCAAGCGCCCGCCGGCGTAGGCGTCGGCGGAGAGCCCGGAGTTGGCCAGACCGAACAGCGGGTCGGGCGTCGCGCTCGGGATCTGGGTGTTGCGCGCGAACGTGGTGTATGTCGGCACGCCGTTGTTTTCTTCGGTGCGCATTTCGTCGAACTGCACCGCATCGGCGTTTGACGCTCCGAGCGTCACCGCGACCAGTTTCGGGCCGAGCTGCACGCAGCTGCCGGTCAGCTCGAACGGCCCGGCGTGCCCGAGCGGGGTGTTCTGTTCGCTGGCCGCCGGTGCGGTCGAGTCATACGTGTACTCAACGGCGCCCGGTCCCTGCGCGCTTGGAGCACCGGGATCGCCCTGGGCGCCCTTCGGTCCCTGCGGACCGGCCGGACCTTGCGGACCCGTGGCACCCGCAGGACCGGTTTTGCCCTGCGGACCGCTGAGCGATTTGGCTTTGCCGTGGCCATGGCCACGGCCATGATGTCCGCGCGCGCTGTGGGCCTCGCGGGCCGAATGAGCCGGAGTCCGGTATGCGCCGGCGCCGGTAGCGCCCACGGCGAGCAGCGCGAGGACCGCGAACGTGGTCGCGATGAGGGTGAGCAGCGAGTCGGTGTGAACCGGGTGAGAACGAGACATGATGCGGCCTCCTGTCGTGGTCGGCGCGACGCGACGTGACGCGACGCGACGCTCCGTATGTGGATGTGCCCGGTCAACCGCCGTAGACGCGGTTCATTACGCTCGCGACGAAAATTTTTCTGCGGGGTCAGAGCCGTGAGGCCGGCCCGACCGGATCGTCCTCAGTTCAGCCGCGCGTGCAGGTCCGCCAGCTCGGCCGGGTCGATCGAGTAGGTGTGCTCCGCGGCGGGGTAGCGCCGGGTGCGCACGTCCTCGGCGAAGGCGGTGACACCCGCGTTCATCTCGTCCTGCAGGTTGGCGTAGCGCTTGACGAAGCGTGCTCCCAGACCGTCGCGGATGCCGAGCAGGTCGTGGAACACGAGCACCTGCCCGTCGGTCGCGGGACCGGCGCCGATGCCGATCACGGGGATCTCGATCGTTCCGATCAGCTCGTCGGTGACGGCGGCGGGGATCGCCTCGAACACGAGCGCGAAGCAGCCGGCCTCCTGCAGCGCAAGCGCCTGCGCGCCGATCTGAGCGGCGGCGGCGGCGGTGCGGCCCTGAGCCTTCCAGCCGCCGAGCGCGGTCGCGGTCTGGGGAGTGAGGCCGACGTGGCCCATCACGGGGATGCCCGCCCCGACGATTGCGCGGGCGCGAGCGACCGAGGACGGCCCGCCGCCCTCGAGCTTGACGGCCTCGCAGCCGGCCTCCTTGACCAGACGCATCGCGCTGGAGATCGCCTGCTCGTCGGAGACCTCATACGAGCCGAACGGCAGGTCGCCGATCAACAGCGGAGTCTGCAGTCCGCGACGAGCGGCGCGCGCGAGCACGAGCATGTCGCCGAGCTCGACCGGAGTCGTCGAGTTGTAGCCAAGCACGGTCGTCGCGGCCGAGTCGCCGACGAGCACCAGGTCGACGCCAGCCGACTCAGCGGCGCGGGCAGACGGGTAGTCATAGGCGGTGACCATCACGATCGGTTCGTCCAGCCGCTTCTTTTCCGCCAGCAGCGGCAGGGTCATCGGCAGACGGCCGGGGTCGGATGGGGCATGAACGGGGGCTTGAACATGTGCGTGGCTTGACATGGGTGGTTCCTCTCTGACTGACGTGGTTGACGCGCGCAGACCTGGACTCAGGCCAGCAGGGTCGCCACCTCGTCGTCGATCGTGATGATGCGGTTGGTGTTCGCCTCGACATGCACGACCCGGGGCTCGTAGCGGGACAGCTCGGATTCGTCGTACTGGCCGTAGGAGATGACGATGATCGTGTCGCCGTGGTGCACCAACCGGGCGGCGGCGCCGTTGACCTTCATGTCGCCCGAACCTCGGACGCCGGGGATCGTGTAGGTCTCGAAGCGAGCCCCGTTGTCGACATCGACGACGTGGACCTGCTCGTGCTCGAGGATGTCGGCCGCCTCCAGCAGATCCGGGTCGATCGTGATCGAGCCGACGTAGTGCAGATCGCAATCGGTCACGGTCGCCCGGTGGATCTTCGACTTGAGCATCACACGCTGCATGTGGTCGGCTCTCCCTGGGGTAGGTGGTGTGTGGATTGACTGTCATGTGTCCCGGCGGGGTCCGCAAAGCCCATCGCATCAACGGCGACGGGCCGCAGAAGGACGTTGTCGATCAGGCGGACATCGCCCACACGGGCCGCCAGCACGAGCAGCGCCGGTCGATCGAGTCGATCGAGCCGGTCGAGCGGAGCGAACGTGTCGGGATCGACGATCGCCAGGTACTCGGGCTCGACGCCGAACCGGGCCAGCGCGTCGGCGGCGGCTTGGAGCAGCACCTCGGCCGAGCGCTCCTCGGCGCCGGTCAGCTCAGAGGCCGCGCGCAACGCCGCGGGCAGAGCCAGCGCACGCTCGCGCTCATCCGGGCCGAGCAGGGCGTTGCGGCTGGACATGGCCAGACCATCGGGCTCGCGCACGGTCGGGCAGGTCTCGATGCGAACGGGCAGGTTGAGGTCCGTCACCAGCCGGCGGATGACCACCACCTGTTGAGCGTCCTTCTGGCCGAAGTAGGCGATGTCGGGCTGGGTCATGCACAGCAGCTTGGTCACGACTGTGCTCACGCCCCGGAAGTGGGCGGCGCCCCGAACCGCGCCCTCCAGCGGCTCGGTAATGCCGAGCACCTCGACGCTCGTGGCGAACCCGGCGGGGTAGACCTCCTCGACCAACGGCGCGAACAGCAGATCGGCGCCGGCTTGCTCCGCCAACTCGGCGTCGTGATCCTCCTGACGCGGGTAGCGCTCCAGGTCCGAGCGCTCGTTGAACTGGGCGGGGTTGACGAACAGCGACACCACCACCCGGTCGCACTGCTCGCCGGCGCGCGCGATCAGCGAGAGGTGACCCTCGTGCAGCGCGCCCATTGTGGGGACGAGGCCGATCGTCAGTCCCTCACGACGGTCGGGCACCAGTGCCGCACGCAAATCCTCCACAGTGCGGAGCGTCTTCATGGACGAAGAATGGTTTGCTCTGCTCATCTGGCTCGGTCCAGTTCCTCGGTGGGATACCGGTCGCGACTCGCTTAAGCATACCCCCGCGGAGGACGTCTGTGGGGTGTGTGCGCAATCGCACATGAATTGCCCGACCACTTGCCTCCAAGGAACGCATACGATCCGAGCGTGACCGGCGAGGACAGCGATCAGCCGGCCTCCGAGCGACGCGAGGCGCTCAAGGGGGTCTACGCGCAGACGCAGCAGTGCGTGCGCTGCTCAGAGCTAGCAGCCACGCGCAAAACGGTCGTATTCGGTGCCGGAAACGCGGACGCGGAGCTGATGTTCGTGGGGGAGGCGCCCGGCGCGAGCGAGGACGAGCAGGGCGTGCCGTTCGTTGGTCAGGCCGGCAAGCTGCTGGAGAAGCTGCTCGGAGAGATCGGGATGGCGCGCAAGGAGGTGTGGATCTGCAATGTCCTAAAGTGCCGCCCCCCTGGCAACCGCGATCCTCAGCCGGTCGAGATCGAGAACTGCAAGGGGTATCTGTACCGTCAGGTTGAGCTGATCCAACCGACCGTGATCTGTACGCTCGGCAACTTCTCAACCAAGCTCCTGCGCGAGGATCCGGCCGGAATCACGCGCGTGCACGGACAGCCGGAGGTGCTGACGCTGGGCCGGCGAGCGGTCAGGCTGTACCCCATCTTCCACCCAGCCGCCGCGCTGTATACGCCACGAATGCTCGAGACGCTGCGCGAGGACTTTGCACGGCTGCCGGAGCTGCTCGCGCAGGGGCCCCCGGAGCAGCCGGATTGGGCGTCGCAGGCGCCGGATGAGGCGGAGATCGATCAGCTGCGCGCCGAAGCGAATGCGAGCAATACAGACGCCGATGCCCGCAAACCGCAGGCCCTTGAGTCGGCCGAGCCGGATCAGATGGGCTTGTTCTAAACGTTCTCACGCGCTCCCGTCCATGTTCGCCGAGAGCGCGCATCCGAGCAGGCGATCCGCGAGAGATGTCGAACAATTTGTCCACGGTCCTAAAGTCGGCCGGCGTGTCTGCCGATAAGGGGCCTGTCTCCATCCTCCATAGCAGTGACGACCGGCCCGCGCTTCCCTCTCCCCGCGGGTCGGTCGCGTTTAAGCGACCCGCGTCGAGCCGGGTTCGTCTGAGGAGCCCTCATACGCACTAAAGTCTCGTCGTGGCCGTGCGTATCGTGGAAACGTCGGATCCAGCCGAGACCGAATCGTTCGGGGCCGAGCTGGCCGGGAGCCTGAGCGCCGGCGATGTGGTGCTCGTCCGAGGCGAGCTGGGGTCGGGCAAGACCACGCTCGTGCGCGGCGCCGCCCGTGCGCTCGGTGTCACCGATCCCGTGACCAGCCCGAGCTTCAGCATCGGCCATCGCTATCGAGCGCCCGATGTGATCGTCTCGCACCTCGATCTGTACCGGCTCGCTGGGCTGGAGCACGAGGATCCCGAGCTGCTGGCGGACTATCTCGGCCCGGGGCGGATCGCGTTCGTCGAGTGGCCCAAGGATGGGGAGAACGAGCTGACGGACGCGCGCCTGCGGATAACGCTTGACCACCGCGGCACCGACCGTCGCCGGATCGAGGTGACGGAGGAATGATCGTGCTCGGATTTGACACCGCCACGAGCGCGAGCGCCGTTGGGCTGCGTCTGGCGGACGGAGCCATGCTGCAGGCTCGCGACGACCCAAGCCCCGGCGAGCGACCGGGTCATGCCACCCGGCTGCTTACGATGGCCGCGGAGCTGCTCGGCGAGGCGGGAATCGGCTGGAACGCGATCGGGCGGATCGCGGTGGGTGTGGGACCGGGCAGGTTCACGGGCCTGCGTGTCGGGATCGCCACTGCGCGCGGGTTGGCGCAATCGCTTGGGGTGGAGCTGGTCGGTGTGTCCAGCCTGCGGGCGCTGGCGGTGCCGGTAGTCAGGCCCGAGGCGGTGGCCACTGCAGGGCACTCGGCGGATTTGTATGACGGTGACGACCTGAAGGGTGTGGACCTAGAGGGTGTGCTCGCGGTGATCGATGCCCGTCGTGGTGAGGTGTTCGCGGCCTCGTATGCGCGCGGAGATCGGTCGGTTACCGCCGACGAGCAGACGCTCCTCGTGCGGTCCGAGTCAGAACCGCGGGAGCTGGCTGGCCCGCGAGCGCTCGCGCCGGCGGATCTCGGCCAGGTTCTGGACAACGCGTCATCGGCAGCGACGGGCGCGCACCCAGCACACTGGATCGCGGTGGGAGATGGGGCCGTACTGTGTCGCGAGCAGCTGCAGGCGCTCGGGGTGCGGGTGCCGTCAGAGGACTCGCCTCTGCACAGAGTGAGCGGCGAGGCGATCTGCGAGCTCGCGGCGATCTCGGATGCGCAGGAGATCGATACGGTCCTGCCGGACTACCGGCGCCGTCCCGACGCGGAGCTCGCGCTGGAGCGAGCATGAGCGCGCGCTGGATGGCCGAGCCCGGGATCGAGGACGCGGGGGAGGTCGAGATCAGGCGGCTGTCCTATCCCGACCTGCCGCAGGTGATCGCGATTGAGCGGCGCGTGTTCCCGACGCCGTGGTCGCTGGCGATGTTCGTGCTGGAGCTGTCCAAGCAGTCGGGCATCTGCCTGGCCGCGATGCTCCCCGCCGAACGCGAACATGGACGGCGGCTGATCGGGTATCTGATCTGCTCTCGTTACGAGACGGTCTGGCACGTGATGAACATCGCGGTCAACGCCGAGCACCAGGGCAGGGGAGTCGCCTCGGCGCTGCTCGCCGACCTGTATGAGCGGGTCGATGACGAGACCGCGCGCTATACCCTGGAGGTGCGTCGCTCCAACCAGCCGGCGATTCGCCTGTACGAACGCGAGGGGTTTCGCGCGGCCGGCCTGCGCCGCCGTTACTACCAGGACAACGGCGAGGACGCGCTCGTGATGTGGCGCACTCCGGCGACGCTGGCGGGCCACCTGGACGACGTGCCCAACCCGGGGCCCGTATGACGATTCTCGCGCTGGAGAGCAGCTGTGACGACACGTGCGCGGCTGTGCTGGACACGCGGGGAAGGGCACGCTCGAACGTGATCTCCTCCCAGGGAGTGCACGATCGCTATGGCGGGGTCGTGCCCGAGATCGCCTCCAGGCACCACCTGGAGATCGTGAACCTCGTCGTCGAGCAGGCTCTGAGCGAGGCTGGGGTGACGCTCGATGAGATAGATCTGGTCGGGGCCACTCAAGGACCGGGCCTGGTGGGGGCGCTGCTGGTGGGCCTGTCCACCGCCAAGGCTCTGGCGGCCGCCCGCGAACTGCCGTTTGCCGCGGTCGATCATCTGCAGGGTCACGTGGCCGCCAACTTCATCGTCCCGGCGCCGGCGGACAATGGCTCAGGACCGCAGGTGGACAACGGCTCGGGACTGGACGGACAGAACGGCCAATCCGGCCAAACCGACCAAACCGGACCGCCGTTCGAGCCGCCGTTCGTGTGCCTGATCGCCAGTGGCGGACACACGCTGCTGACACACGTGACCGAGCACGACGGCTACCGAGTGCTCGGGCGAACGCTCGACGACGCCGCGGGGGAGGCGTTCGACAAGGGGGCGAGGATGCTCGGCCTGGGCTATCCAGGGGGCGCTGCGCTCGAGCGGTTGGCCGCGGGCGGCGATCCCGACGCGTTCGTGTTCCCCGGCTCACAGGCCGATCGTGCGCGTGGCGGCAAGGGAGCGGACCGGCAGGCGTTCGCGCAGGGCTTGGACTCCTCGTTCGCGGGACTGAAGACGGCGCTGCTGTATCGGCTACGCGAGCTGTCCGAGGCAGAGGCGCAGGCGCGGCGGGCGGATCTGGCGGCCTCATACCAGGCGGCGATCGTCGACAGTCTGATCGTGCGCGCCGAGCGGGGCCTGGAGGCGACCGGGCTCGATCGTCTCGCGATCGGAGGCGGCGTGGCCGCCAACGGCGAGCTGCGCAGGCGATTGCGGGCGCTCGGGGCAACAGTGCACGTGCCGGCGCGCGAGCTGTGCACGGACAACGCGGCGATGATCGCCTCTGCGGCGCGGTTCGCCGATCCGCTCCCGTATCCGGCCTACCTGGGTCTCGACGCGTACGCCACCGGGGAACGGCCATGATGACCGGCGGAGGCCCGCGATGCCCGTCAGGATCCCCGCCGGCTCGTAAGGGCCACGCGATGCTCGACAGAGGCATGCGATGACGGACAGGGCCACGATCGTCGTGTACTCCAAGCCCGGCTGCCATCTCTGCGTCGATGCCGTGAATGTGCTGCGCGGCCTGCAGAGCGAGCTCGGATTCGAGATCCACGAGCGCGACATCACCGAGGAGGAGGCGCTGCACCGCAAGTATTTCGAGCGGATCCCGGTAGTGATGCTCGACGGCGTGCAGGTGTGCGAGTACTTCGTCGACGAACCGCTGCTGCGTGAACGTCTAGAGTCAAGGCGATGAGCTATCCAGAGCAGACGACGGGTACCGGGGGTGTCGAGGGCGGGGGCGCCGAGCGAAACGGTCTGATGTCCGGCGAGCGGCTATCGCTCGGCGTCGCCGCACGGCTGTCGCGCTACCTGCAGGTGCTGACGCAGGCCAAGAAGATGGGCAAGGAGACGATCTCATCGCAGGAACTGTCGGACTACACGCACGTCAACTCCACTCAGATCCGCCGCGATCTGTCCGGGTTCGGCAAGTTCGGCAAGCGCGGCGTCGGCTACAACGTCGAGGCGCTCGTCTCGCAGATTCGCAAGATCCTGCGGACCGCCGGTCAGCACAACATCGCGTTGCTCGGCGCGGGGCATCTGGGCAAGGCGATCGCCTCCTCGGACATCTTCGCCGACCACGGCTTCCGCGTGGTGGCGATCTTCGACGTCGACCCCGAAAAGGTTGGAACGAGCGTCGGCAACCAGGTCGTCCGCCACACCGGCGAGCTGCGTCAGCTGGTCGAGGAGGAGGACATCGTGGTGGGCGTGCTGGCGGTCCCCACGCGCGCTGCCCAGGAGCTCGCGGACGAGCTGGTCGACGCAGGCGTGAAGATCATCTTCAACTACTCCGAGTCGTTGCTCGCCGTGCCGCCGGAGGTGACGGTGCACACCTCCAGTCCGGCGGTCGATCTGCTGTACGCGCTGTACTTCTACCTGACCTGAGTCCTCGTGAGAAGACCTGCGCGTGGCAGCTGTCTGAGCCCAGGAGCGATCCGATCCGTAGAGCCGTGACCCGATGACCAGTCTGGATCTAGACAGAGCGACAGAGATATTCGCGCAGGCCTCCGACGGGACCGTCGGCGTGGAGGAGGAGTTCTCGATCCTCGATCCGCAGACGCTCGAATTGCTGCCCCGGTATGAGCAGCTGCGCGAGGCAGCGCAGAGCGATCCGATCCTGCACGAGCACATCACCGGGGAGCTGATCTCCTCGGAGATCGAGATCATCTCCGGTGTCGGAGCTGACCTGCACGACGCGCTCGAGCGCCAGCGCGAGCGTCGCAGGCGCCTGTTCGCGTTCGCCGAGTCCCACGGTGTGGTGCTGGGCGCCACCGGGACTCACCCCTGGGCGGACTATCGCGAGCAGCCGATCATCGACACCGAGCACTACCGCCGCGTCGAGGAGGGGCTGAAATACGTGGCCTGGCGCAACAACACGTTCAGCCTGCATGTGCACGTGGGCGTACGCGACATCGACCGCGCGGTGCGGGCATGCGACCATTTGCGCGCGGTGCTGCCACTGCTGCTGGCGATCTCCGCCAACTCGCCCTACCTCGATGGGCGCGACACGGGGCTGCACTCGGCGCGGACGCAGAGCTTCACCAAGAGCTTTCCCCGCTGCGGGGTGCCCGACGCGTTCGGCGGTTGGCGGGCGTATCGCGAGTACATCGAGTTCCTGACGAAGACGAGCTCGATCGTCGAGTTCACCCAGGTGTGGTGGTCGGTCAGGCCGCACTTCAGCTTTGGCACGGTCGAGGTGCGCATCTGCGACGCCCAGGCCACGGCGCAGGAGTCCGACGCGCTGGCCGCGCTGATGGTCGCCTGCATCGCCCAGGCCGTGCGCGATGTGGATGAGGAGATCCCCGCCGTCGAGCAGCCGCCGCGGCTGATCGAGGAGAACATGTGGCGCGCGATCCGCTACGGGCTCGACGGGCGGCTGATCGATCTGGAGCACGAGCAGGAGTACCCGGCGCGCGAGGCGATCCAGCGGCTGATGGCATGGACCGCGCCGGTTCGCGGTGAGCTGAGAATCGAGCCAGTGTTTCCGGAGCACAACGGTGCGCAGCGCCAGCGACGCATGATCGAGGCGGGCGCGACGCGCAAGGAGGTGTTTGCGGCCTCGGTCGCGGAGACTCGACAGTCCTACTCACAGGAGGTGACGGTGTGAACACCGATCCAACCGCAGCACAACCCGAGCAGGACACGGGCCAGGCGCAGGCCGCGCAGGCACAGGCACAACAGGCGCAGGAACAACAGGGACAGCCAAGCGAGGAGGAGCTGAGGGCCGCATACGAAGCGGAGATGAGCCGTATCTCGAGCGCCGACATGATCCTGCAGGCGACGGTGTCGCTGCTGAACATCGGCGGCTACCGGCTGGGACTGGCCCAGTCGGCGCAGGCCTCCGGCCAGGAGCAGCCAGCCGGCGAGGCACGGGATCTGGAGCAGGTGCGCGACGCGATCGACGGTGCGCGTGCGCTGTTGCCGGTCCTCGAGCGCACACAGCCCACCGAGATGCGCCCCCTGCGCGACGCGCTGTCTCAGTTGCAGATGGCCTACGCCCGGGCCGCCGGGGCGAGCGCCCCGGCGGCGCAGACAGCGGCGCAGACGCCGGCCGGCGCCACGGAGGAGACGGGAGCCGCGGGGGCCAAGCAGGGTTCTGCCGGGCAGGCCCAGAAGCCGGGTGAGCCTGGGCCGGCGCAGTCCAGCGGACGGCTGTGGGTGCCGGGGCAATGAGTCGGCTGGCGCTCTGTCGCCGAGCACGATAGACTGCCCGCGCCTTTACGCCGGCAGGCGGGGTTCGTCATGTGATGAGCACCGAGTCCGGTGAGAATTGTGCGCGCGATCCTCGCGCGGCACGCCAATCAGACCGCGGAGGATTAACCGTTGAGCAGCTTTCTGACGAACCATGGGGTCGTCGTCGCCCTCGTATGCGCCGCCTGTGCCGTGATCTACGGCCTGGTGACCACCAGATCCCTGCTCGCGCTGTCGCCGGGCAACGAGAAGATGCAGAGCATCTCGCTGGCCGTCCAGCAGGGCGCGCGCGCCTACCTGAACCGCCAGTACACGACGATTGCCGTGGTGGGGGTCGTGCTGTTCGTTGCGCTGATCTTCATCCAGAACATCGCCGTGGCGTGTGGGTTTGCGATCGGCGGCCTGCTGTCCGGGTCGACCGGATACATCGGCATGAACGTGTCGGTGCGCTCGAACGCGCGCGTAGCGGAGGCTGCGCGTGGCGGGGTCTCACCGGCGCTGAAGGTCGCGTTCCGCGGCGGCGCGATCACCGGCCTGCTCGTGGTCGGGCTCGCGCTGTTAGGCGTCGCCGGCTACTACGGCGCGCTGACCTCGCTGTTCGACGACAGCCCGAAAACGGCGGTGGACGCGCTGATCGGCCTCGGCTTCGGTGGTTCGCTGATCTCGGTGTTCGCGAGGCTGGGCGGGGGAATCTTCACCAAGGCGGCCGACGTCGGCGCCGACCTCGTCGGCAAGGTCGAGGCGGGCATTCCCGAGGACGACCCGCGCAACCCGGCGACGATCGCGGACAACGTGGGCGATAACGTCGGCGACTGCGCCGGCATGGCGGCCGACCTGTTCGAGACCTACGCGGTGACCGCGGTCGCCGTGATCCTGCTCGGGGTGCTCACGTTCCACGAGGCTACGCAGGTCGCGCTGTATCCGCTCGTGATCGGGGGCGTGGCGATCATCGCCTCGATCATCGGCACGTTCGCGGTGCGCACGAGCTCGGACAACGTCGAGCGCGCGCTGCTGCAGGGCCTCGTAGTCTCCGGCGTGCTTGCGGCTGCCGCGTTCGCTCCGATCACCTACTGGCTGATGCGCAATCTGACGTTCAAGGTCGTCGGCAGCACCGTCAATACGCCCAGCTGGAGCCACCTGTATCTGTGCTCGCTGATCGGCATCGCCGTCACGGCGCTGCTGTTCGGAATAACCGAATACTACACCTCGACCCGGTTCTCGCCCGTGAAGAAGACCGCGAAAGCGTCGATCACCGGGCATGCCACGAACATCATCCAGGGCTTCGGCTCGGGGCTGCAGGCGACCGCTCTGCCGGCGATCGTGATCGTGCTCGGGATACTCGGCGCGTGGAAGCTCGCGGGTGGCGGCGTGACCGGCATCTACGGGATCGGTGTCGCGGTGATGGGGCTGCTCTCGCTGACGGGCCTGATCGTCGCGCTCGACGCGTTCGGCCCGATCACCGACAACGCCGGCGGGATCGCCGAGATGGCGGACCTGCCCGAGGAGGTGCGCAAGGTCACCGATCGACTCGACGCCGTCGGGAACACGACGAAGGCCGTCACGAAGGGTTACGCGATCGGCTCGGCGGTGCTCGCCGCGATCGTGCTGTTCGCCGGGTTCCAGAAAGAACTCGAGACCAAGGTCGGGCACGCGATCTCGTTCGGCATCAACGAACCGCCCGTGCTGATCGGGCTGCTGCTCGGTGGGCTGATGGTATGCCTGTTCGCCTCGCTCTCGATCGAGGCCGTCGGTCGTGCCGGCGGCGCGGTCGTCGAGGAGGTCCGGCGCCAGTTCCGCGAGCACCCGGGGATCATGGAGGGCACCGAAGAGCCGGACTACGCGAGGTGCGTGGACATCGTCACGAGGACCGCCCAGCGCGAGATGATTCTGCCGTCGCTGCTGCCCATCCTGCTGACGCTGATCGTCGGATTGATCGACCAGCAGGCGCTCGGTGGGCTGCTGATCGGGGTGATCGTGGTGGGCTTCTTCTTCGCCGTGCTGATGACGGCCGGCGGTGGAGCGTGGGATAACGCAAAGAAGCTGATCGAGGACGGCGCGTTCGGCGGCAAGGGCTCCGAAGCTCACGCCGCCTCGGTGACGGGCGATACGGTCGGCGATCCGTTCAAGGACACAGCCGGGCCCGCGATCAACCCGATGATCAAGGTCGCCAACATCGTCGCGATCCTGATCATTCCGCTGATCACCTGATGTAGACGGACCGCATGCGGTTCGTCTAGGAGCCGCACATGTGCGGCTCCTCCGGACAGTGCATGCACTGTCCGGCCTGGGGGGCGCATGCGCCCCCCAGGAACAGCTTTGACGGCACGGGAATACCCTCAGATGAGATGAACGGTCGACAGGCGCATCGCATGAGCACGTTCGTGCTCTCCCTGCTGATGGGCGCGATCGGGATCGCGCTGATCGTGCAGGCGATCGGCGCGCACGGGAGCATCGTCTCGCCGCGGCTGCTGCTCGGCGTGCTGTTCATCGCCGCGGGCGGGGGCCGAATCTATCTGCAGGTACGCAGGAGTCGAGAAGCGTCGTGAGCACTCCGCGCGACCAGGGAGGCGAGCCGCCGGAGGACGCGGCGGGCGTGGAGCGCGCCGCGTACGAGATCGCCCAGGGGGCGGAGGAGCTCGAGCGGGCCAGCGCCGAACTGGGGGCGCGCTCGCGCGTGATCGTCAGGCGGAGCATCGGCTCCCCGCGGCTGTTCGCGATCGTCTACACGTCACTGGCCAGCGCGATCTACTTCTCGCTCGGTGTGATCGCCGGCCACGCCCTCGGTCTGACACCGCTCGTGTTCCTGCTCGCCGCGCTGTTTTTCGCGCTCGCCGCGCTGACCTACGTCGAGGGCGCCTCCCTGCACCAGGATCGCGGGGGAGCGACCGTGTTCGCTCGGTACGCGTTCAACGAGCTCGTCAGCTTCATCGCCGGCTGGGCCGTCCTGCTGGACTACACGATCCTGATCGCCGTCACCGCCTACTCGGCGACCCAATATCTGCGCGTGTTCTGGCATCCGCTGGGCAACTCGACGGAGGCGCTGGCGCTGTCGCTGGCGTTCATCGCATGGGTCGTGCTGGCCAATGTCCGCGGGTTCGGTGGCCGCCGGGCACGGCGGATCGGGATGCTGGTGATCGGCGATCTGGCGCTGCAGCTGCTGATCGTCGTGCTCGGGTTGGCGCTGTTCTTCAATCCGCACACGCTGCTCGCGCCAATCCATCTCGGCAGCTCGCCGACGTGGTCCGGGTTCATATTCGCGCTGACGATCGCCGCGATCGCGTTCACGAGCCTCGAGTCCGCCGCCGGGCTGGCCGGCGAGGTGCGGATCAGTCGTGCGGGGTTGCGCCAGATGGTCGGCAGCGGCACGGCCACGGTCGTAATCGGGTATGTGGGTATCGCGGTCGTGGCGGTAACGGCGCTGCCGGTCCACGACGGTCACACCGAACTGGCCACGCGCTACCTGAACGACCCGGTGATCGGGATCGTCACACAGATGCATCCGCACTGGCTGGCACAGAGCCTCTCCTATGTCGTCGGCGCGCTGGCGACGCTGACACTGGTGGCGGCCGCGAACTCGGCGATGCTCGGGCTCTCGCGGCTGGCGTACTCGCTGTCGACCAACCGCCAGATTCCCAGCGGCCTCGGGCGGCTGCATCCGCAGCGCTCGACCCCGTACGTGCTGATCGTGCTCGCGGGCGTGATCGCCGCGGGCCTGGCGGCCTCGGAGAACCTCGACTTCCTCGTCGGGCTGTATGCGTTCGGGGCGATGCTGGCGTTCACGATCGCGCACCTGTCGATCTGCAGGCTGCGCTACTCAGAGCCCGACCGCGATCGTCCGTACAGGGTCCCGCTGTCGATCAAGCTGCGGGGTGGCGAGCTGCCCCTGCCGGCGGTCTTCGGTGCGCTCGTCTCGGCGGCCGGGTGGCTGGCCGTGATGGTCCTGCACGAACCCGCGCGCTATGTCGGCCTGGGCTGGATGGCGGTTGGGATCGCGCTGTATGTGGTCTACCGCCGCGCGGATGAGACCTCGTTGCTGCGACGGGTGACGGTCTCACCGCAGATGCTGCACCGCGAGCCGGTGGCCGAGCGCGACTACGGCTCGATCCTCGTGCCCCTGCTCGGCACGGCGCTCGACGATGACATCGTGCAGACCGCGGCCAGGCTCGTCTCGGGCGAGCAGACCGACGAGGCGGCGATCGACACCGCGACGATCGAGGCCGTGTGGATGTTCGTGATTCCGATGTCACTGCCGCTGGAGGCGCGACTGCCCGAGGCGCAGGTCAAGCATGCCCGTCAGGCGCTGGCGCGAGCCAAGGCCGTGGGGGAGGAGTACACGGGTGTGCACGTGGCCACCGCCACCGTGCGCACCAGACGCGCCGGGTATGCGATCGTCGACGAGGCCAGGCGGCGTGGGGTGGAGGCGATCGTGCTCGCCGCCGAGGAACCCTCCCGCATCCGTGGCGGCGCGCGCCTGGGAGGGCGGGGCGGGCCGCTGGAGGACTTCGTCGGGGACGTGACCAAGTACGTCGTGTCCAAGGCCGGCTGCCGGGTGATCGTCACCGCGCCAGCGGCTGCCGACACCCCAACCCGCGAGCCCGGCGAGACGCTGACCGCAGCGACGGGCTCATGATGGCCGATCGTGAGGGCCTGCATCGTCTAATCTCCGCCCAATGTTCGTCATGATCGTGGGCGCCGGTCGCGTGGGCTCGGCCGTCGCCAAGTCAGCTCTCGCGGCTGGGCACGAAGTGTCGGTGCTCGACGAGGACCCGCTGTCGCACGAGCGCCTGGATGCAGGTCAGGGCCGCAGCTGGGAGGACGCCGAAGGTCAATTCACCGTCGGCACGGCGCTTGAGATCGACGCGCTGATCGGAGCGGGGATCGAGCGCGCAGACATCTTCATCGCATCGACCGGCGGCGACAACACGAACCTGATCATCGCCCAGATCGCCCAGAAGCGCTTCGGTGTGGAGCGGGTGATCGTGCGGGTGATGGACCCCGCGCGCGCCAACTGGTATGGCGAGCAGGGCCTGGACACGATCTCTCCGACCAAGCACGCGATCGAGATGTTCGAGCGCGCCCTCGAACCAGAGCACGCCTGAGGCTCCGGCTGCCGTGTACGCGATCGTTGTAGGGGCCGGCAAGGTCGGGCGCAATCTCGCCCGCGAGCTGATCGTCAAGGGCCACGAGGTCACCTTGATCGAGTCCTCGCGTCCCTGCTATCTGGCGATCGAGGAGGAGTTCGAGCACGCCGTGCAGTACGGCGACGCGACCGAGCTGTGGGTGATGGAGCGCGCCGGCATCCAGCGCGCTGACCTCGTGATCGCCGTGACGGGCGATGACGAGGACAACATGCTCGTGTGTCAGGTCGCCAAGGAGAAGTACCTGTGCGACCGGATCATCGCACGCGTCAACAACCCCCGCAACCACGACCACTTCCGGTTATTGGGGATCCAGCCGGCGGTGTCCGCGACCGATCTGATCCTGCGCTTGATCGAGCACGAGGTGCCCCGCTACGGCCTCGTGCACCTGCTTGCCCTGGAAGAGGAGCGCCTGGAGATCATCGAGCTGGAGGTCAGCTCCGACGCACCCGTGGTCGGCGAGCGCGTGGCCGACATCGCCCTGCCCGAGGGCAGCCTGATCATCTCGGTGCTGCGCGACGGCGCCGGCTTCGTGCCCAAGCCCGACACGGTGATCGCCGATGGAGACGAGGTGTTGCTCGTCCTGGACCCGGGCCTGGAGGAGTCGATCACGGCGTTCTTCGCACCGGACGGCTCGCCGGTGTAGGGCGTAGGGCGATTACGCGGCGAACCGGGTCGCCTTCGGCTCGCGCACGGTGATGGAGCCGGCCGGATTCTTCGGTGGGCTCTGCAGATGCGCGGGACGTTTGTTGTTGCGCCCGGACCAAGTATCGGTCTGGCCGTGGCAGTTCGCGCAAAGGATCTGCAAGTTCTCCAGCCGGTTGTCGTGGCGTTCGCCGTTGACATGATGCAGAGCGAGGGGAATCGGTAGACCGTTCCATTTGCTCAGGCCACACGACTCGCAACGACGTGTCTTGATTCCGGCATCGAACAGGCGTTGCTTCAGGTGACCGCGACTTCGTCGCGGTCCGGCGACAAGCAACTGCTCCAGTGGTATTCGGGTGGGTCGAGGTGTGATCAACCCTCGTTGTATGGCCGCGTGCCAGGTCTGCTTGTTGAAGCCGAACCTCGACTGGCACTCTGCGATGCTGTGGCCAGCGTCATAGAAGTGGCGTATCTCGCTCCAGTCATAGCGTCGTGCGCACCGACCGTCGATGTCCTGACCGAGACGCGCGGCGTGGTACGTAACGGTCGAGCGAGCCAGTCCCAACGTCTCAGCAACCTTGGCGCGTGTGTATCCCAGATCCAGCAGGTGTCGCACTCGCTCTCTCGTGACCTCTGGTGGGGCGACAGGTCCAGCGCCCCCGATGTCGTGCTTCAGCACGACGGGTCTCTGCTCACGCGCGCGCTGCAGAGCGTCAGCGTGGTAGCCGACTGTGGACCGTGCGACCCCGAGCCGATGGGCAATCTCGTTCAGAGTCAACCCTTTGGCCACAAGCAAAGCTACTTCACTACGAATCTCTGACACGAACGTATGTTCGCAGAGCGCCCGGATAAACCGGGATGGAGTGAGGAGTGAAAGAGTCCGACATCGATGGAGTAGCGGTTCATGGTGGCCCCGAGTCATGCGTTGGTGTTCGTGAGGGCGTCGATGAAGTGTTGACAGGGGTACACGTAGGCTGGGCTATTGATTAGTCGATAGCTGCACGGAGTATCCTGACCACCGAGGCGGGGTAGCTATGTGTCTACAGTGGCTATCCTTATACGCTCATTGCGGGGTCATCTAGCGGCAGGATGCGTGCCTCTGGAGCACGTCACGAAGGTTCGAATCCTTCCCCCGCAGCTGTTCGAATGCTCCGCCGGTCGCGCGCCACTGGCGGCCGAGGAGCGTGCCGCCCTACGCCGCGGCCTGCGTGGCCCAATCGCGGTACAGCTCGTAGTAGCGCCCGCCGGCGGCGACCAGTTCGTCGTGGGTGCCCTGCTCGACGATGCGGCCGTGTTCGAGCACGACGATCCGCCCGGCCTGGCGGATCGTGGACAGGCGGTGGGCGATCACGATCGAGGTGCGGCCCGCCAGCAGGCGTCTGAGACCCGCCTCGATGCGGCCCTCGGTGTGGAGATCCACGTTGGAGGTCGCCTCATCGAGGATCAGGATCCGCGGGTCGGCGATCAGCGCGCGGGCGAACGCGATCAGCTGGCGCTGGCCTGAGGAGAGCTGCGCTCCGCGCTCACCGACCTCGGTGTCGTAGCCGTGAGCGAGCTCTGCGATGAACTCCTGCGCGCCGACCGCGGCCGCGGCATCGCGGATCTGGCGCTCGTCGGCGTCGGGGCGGCCGAAGGCGATGTTCTCACCGACCGTGCCCGAGAACAGGAACGCCTCCTGGGGCACGATCCCCAGCTGTGAGCGCAGCGACTCGCTCGATACCTCGCGCAGGTCGTGCCCGTCGACGAGGATTCGCCCGTCGGTGGGGTCATAGAAGCGCGCGACGAGCTTGGCCATCGTCAACTTGCCCGCGCCGGTGGCGCCGACGAGCGCGACGGTCTGCCCGGGTGGGATCGTCAGGTCGATGTGCTCCAGCGCCTTCACTTCCTCGGGTGCGTCGTCGGGTCTCTCCTCCGAAGACCCATCCGCGTGTGTGGCGGCCGTGCGGTTGGTGCGCCTGGGGTTATATGCGAACGAGACATCCTCGAAGCGGACTTCTCCGCGGATGCGCTCGAGCTCGAGCGCCCCGGCCCGATCGGTCAGGTCCGGTGCGATGTCGAGCAGCTGAAATATCTTCTCCAGGGCGGCCATCCCCGACTGATAGGTGGTGTAGAGCTGGGAGAGCTGCTGTATCGGTTCAAACAGGTACGACAGCGTCCCTACGAACGCGACGACGGTGCCCGCAGTGATATGGCCTTCCAGCGCCTGATAGCCGCCGTAGAGAACGATCACCGCGAGCGCGATGCCGGAGAACATTTCCACCGTCGGGAAGTAGGCGGCATTGAGTCGCACGGTGACCATGTTCGCGTCGCAGTTGTCGATATTGAGCTCAGCGAACCGCGCCTCGTGGCGGGGCTCTTGGCCGAAGCTGCGCACGACGCGGATTCCGGACAGGGTCTCCTGCAAGTAAGCGGTGATTGCGCCGATCGTCTCTCGCGTGCGTCGGAACGCACCGGCCGAGACGAGCCGAAACCAGATCGAGCCGGCGAGCACGAACGGGACGACACAGAACGTCAGCAGGGCGAGCTTCACGTCGAGAAACAACAGAACAGCGACGGCGCCCACGAGCGTGAGACCGGCCTGGAACAGCGTCACGACCGAGTCCGTCACGAGGCTTTCCAGTGCCTCGACGTCGTTGGTCATGCGTGAGATCAGCACCCCGGCCGGGCGGCTCTCGTAGAAGCCGATCGGCTGGTGCTGCAGGTGGGTGAAGATGCGGATGCGCAGGTCCGCGAGCGCGCGCTGGCCGACCCAGCCCACGAGATAGGTCTGCACGTAGGTCATCGCCCACACGAGCAGCGCCGAGAACAGAAACGCGATCACGACCAGCACGAGCGTGCGAGTGTCGTGGCGGTCGATCCCTTCGTCGATCGCGACCTTCGCCAGCAGCGGGGGCGCCAGCGCGGCGGCCGTGCCGAGCACGAGCGCCGTTAGCATTGTGCTCACGCGCAGGCGGTAGGGTCCCAACAACCTCAGCAGGCCACGCAGGTTGCGCCCGCGCGTGCCTTTCGTGGCGCGCTCCCCGGCCCACTGTGAGCGCATCGGGCCGCCGCCGACCATACGTACGCCGCCATGCGCGCTCATATCCCGCTCACCTCACGTTCCCTGGGCAGCTCCCTTGTCAGGAACACCTGGTCGGGAAGACCCTTTTCGACAATCTCGCGATACAGCTCGGAGACCTCCAGCAGCTCCTCGTGATTGCCGTGCGCGGTGATCCGGCCGTGGTCGAGCACGACGATCTCATCCGCCAGCGCGATCGTGGAGAGGCGGTGGGCGACGATGAACGTGGTCCGCCCGGCCATCGCCTCGTCGAGCGCGAGCTTGATCTGACGCTCGGTCGAGGCGTCGACCGACGAGGTGGCGTCGTCGAGGATCAAGACCCGTGGGTCGGCGAGCAGTGCCCGCGCGATCGCCACACGCTGACGCTGCCCGCCGGACAGGGTCAAGCCGCGCTCGCCGACACGGGTGTCGTAGCCATCGGGCAGGCGCTCGATAAACTCGTGGGCCTGAGCGCGGCGCGCGGCCTGTTCGATGTCCCTGAGCGTGGCGTCGGGGTGTGCGTAGGCGATGTTCTCGGCGACCGTCTGCGAGAACAGGAACGGGTCGTCGCTGACGACCGCTACGGCCTGGCGCAGCGAGCGCAGGTCAACCTCCCGCACATCGACACCGTCGAGCAAAACCCGCCCGGCGCTGACGTCATACAGGCGGGAGATCAACGAGACGAGGCTGGTCTTGCCCGAGCCGGTGGCGCCGACGAGGGCGACCGTGCGCCCGGCGGGAACATCCAGATCGATGTGGCTCAGTACCGCCCGTGCGGTGTGATCCGGCACGGCGCCGTTTGCGCCAACATCGGCCGGTGTCGTGCCGTTTGCGGTAGTGGTCTGGACCGGTATGGCGCCATTGGTCGCTGCCTGAACCGGCGTGGCGCCATCAACCGCGACGCCGTTCGCGCGGGTAGCCGAGTAGGCCGCCCCGAACTCATCGGATTCGTCATAACGCAGGGTGACGTCCTCAAACTGCACATGCCCGCTGCCGGGCGGCAGCGGTGGGGCGCCGGGCGATGCGGTCAGGCGCGGGGGACGGTCGAGGACCTGGAACAGGCGCGCGCCCGAGGCGGTGGCGCGCTGAGCGAGGTTGAGGATCACGCCGAGTGTGCGCATCGGCGCGATCAGCATGTTCAGGTACAGGTAGAACGCGGTGAACTGGCCGAGCGTCAGGTGCGCGTGAATCACTGCATTGCCCCCGATCAGCAGCACGGCAGCGAGGCCGAGCTGGGGCAGGAAGCCGATCATCGGGTTGAACTTCGCTTCCAGGCGGGTGGCGACCATCGCCTGGTTGAACACGCGCCCGACGCTGTGCCGGAACCGCTCGAGCTGACGGGGCTCGCGGGCGAAGGCCTTGACGACGCGCACCCCGGAGATGTTCTCCTCGGCGTCCGCGGTGAGCTCGGCAATGCGCTGCTGTGTCTCCTGGATCGCCGGGCGCGAGCGGCGACCGTAGCGGTAGGAGATCAGCACCACGAACGGCACCGGCGTGAGCGAGATCAGGCCGAGGCGCGGTTCGGTCACGATCATCACGACTCCCGCGAGCACGATCGTCAGGATCGACTGCAGGATGAACACCAGGCCGTAGCCCAAGAAGAAGCGAACGGCCTGCAGGTTGACCGTCGCGCGCGACATCAGCTGGCCCGTCTGCTGGCGGTCGAAGAAGCCGAGCTCGAGTTGCTGCAGGTGGCCGTAGAGCAGCTTGCGCAGGTCGTATTCGACGCCGAGCGAGAGCCGCCCGGCGACCATCCGCCGCCAGTACATGAATCCCCAGCGCATCAGCACGATCACCGCGATGGCTATGGCGATCAGCGTGAGTTCGTGGCGGGCGCTCGCCTGCGCGGCGGCCTGGTGGTGAGGGCCCGTGCCGATGATCTGCACTACACGTCCAATCAGCGCAGGCAGCGCGACCGTCACCACCATCGCGAGGCTGGCGAGGGTCCAGGAGATGATCATGCCGCGCCGGTAGGGGCGCAGAAATCCGAGGAGTCGGTAGAAGGTCGTCATAGTTGTACAGTCAACGATTATTGCAGGGGAGTCCGCGAGCGGTTGTCGCGCCGCCTGGCATTACGCTGCGGCCATGTCCTCCGAGCCACCGCGCCGTACGCCAACAACACAGCGTCCCGGACTGGGTGCGGGGCTGTGCGATACGTGCCAGCACCAGGTCGAGGTGCGCAACACGCGCGGTTCGGTGTTCTCGCTGTGCGCCCGATCGCGCAGCGACCCAGCCTATCCACGTTATCCGCGGCTGCCGGTGATCGAGTGCGACGGGTATGAGCAGAGGAAGACCGCGGGCTGAACCGTTCGCGCCCGGTGACAGCTGCGATGAGGTCGCGCGGGGTGTGGTCCACGGTCCTACCAAGCCGGCCCGCAACGAACGTCCGGGTCCTGCCCCGCCGATCACCCTGCGGCCGACGCCACTGGCTCGGGCGCCGACGCGGCCGGCAGCTCCCCGGCGGAGACGAAGTCGCGGCTGCGCACGAGCACGAAGGCGAGCACGCCACCCACGAGCGCAAGGATCGCCGCGATCAAGGCGATCGTCGAGAACGCGTCGGTGAAGCCAACGCGGTAGGCATGCTCCAGAGATGCGCGGACAGTAGGGGAGAGGGAGCGGGCGATCTGGCTGACTTCGCCTGACTCCAGCAGGGTGCCGAGCTGGCCGTGGGCGGCGCTCAGGATGGCGGGCGCATGCCCACCGGCGCGCAGCGCCGCGGTGGTGGAGCTGGTGACGCTGTGCTGAAACACTGCGCCCAGCCCGGCGATCCCGGTGGCGATGCCGACCTGGCGGAAGGTCGAGTTGATGCCCGAGGCCATCCCGCTGCGCTCGACGGGGACCACCCCGACGGCGGTGGAGGCCAGCGGTGGGTTGACCAGCCCGGTGCCGGCGCCGGCCAGCAGGAAGCCGGGGATCAGCGCCGTCCAGCTCGAGGAGGCGTCGACGACGGTCATCGTGATCAGGCCGATCCCGATCAGCACCAGGCCCGAGCCCAAAAGCAGGCGCACCGGCATGCGCACGCTCAGGCGGCCGGCGATCGGCGCGACGATGAACGACAGCATCGTGGAGGGCAAAAAGCGCAGGCCGGCCTGCAAAGGGCTGTAGCCGAGCACGTCCTGGATGTAGAGGGTCAGGTAGAGGAACATCGCGAAGAACGAGCCCGCCAGCGTGAACGCGACGATGCTTGCGCCAGTAAACGCGGGCCGGCGAAACAGCGAGAGGTCGAGCATCGGCCGGGTCTGGACGAGCTCGGCGATCACGAACGCGATCAGCAAAACCACGGCCGCGCTCAGGAAGGCGACGATCTCGGTCGAGCCCCAGCCCAGCGTGTTGCCTTGTACGAGCGCGTACACGAGCAGGAACAGCGCTCCGGAGAACGTCACGAGACCGGCCCAGTCGACACCGGTCGCGTTGGGGTCGCGCGAGTCCTCGACACGGGTGAGCGCGATGAATACGGCGAGCACACCGATCGGGACGTTGACGAAGAAGATCCACTCCCAGCCGATGCCCGAGGTGATGAGTCCGCCGAGCACCGGGCCGATCGCCACGGCGCCGCCGGTGACCGCGCCGAACACGCCGAAAGCGGTCCCGCGCTCCTTCCCATGGAACGCCTGGGCGATCAGCGCCAGGGCGGTCGCGAACATCATTGCCCCGCCGGTGCCCTGGACGGCCCGCGCGAGGTTCAGCATCAGCGGGGAGCTCGACAGGCCGCAGCCGGCCGAGGAGATCGTGAAGACGACGAGGCCCGCGACAAACACGCGCCGGCGGCCGATCAGGTCCGCGACCGAGCCCGCGGTCAGCAGGAATGCGGCGAGCGTGAGCGCGTAGGCGTTGACGACCCACTGCAGGTCCGAGAACGAGGAGTGCAGCGAGCGCTGGATGTCGGGCAGCGCGACGTTGACGACCGTGATGTCGAGCAGCAGCATGAAGATGGCCACCGACACAGCGATCAACGTCCACCACTTACGCTCCACTCAGACTCCTCTCGGGGGTCTCGTCCAGCTCGCGGATACGGCGGCGCACGCGCTTGCGGGTCTCGCACAGCTCTGATTTGAGCCCGGCCAGCTCCTCGGCGCGATGCTCGACCAGCTCCAGCTGACGGTCGATGTGACCGAGCGCCTCGGCCAGCAACTCGCGCCGGCGCTCGGGGGCGACGTCCTCGCGGCGCAGCTTGGCGCGCACGATCGCGCGGGACTCCTCGGCGGCGAGCAGCGTTTTCAGCTCCTCCAGCGTGACCCCGAGCAGATCCTTCAGGCGCATCACCTCGCGCAGCCGCTCGACCTCGGCCTCGGTGTACAACCGATGCTGGCCGGACACGCGGGCGGGCGTCTGCGGCAGCAGGCCGATCTCCTCGTAGTAGCGGATCGTCCGCGGGGTCGTGCCGGCGAGTCGGGCGACGTCGCCGATGCGCAGGCTGGGCGCGTCCCCGCTCACGATCGCGCTCCCACGGTGGCCTGGGGGGTGGGGGCAGACGTGGACGGAACGGGGGTCTGGACGTGACTGGGGCGCAGCAGGCAGACGACCGCGCCGATCAGCGAGGTCGCGCAGAGCACCCACAGGGCGGTGTGCATGTTGTCGATGAACGGCGCGAGCTTGGCCGCCGACAGGCCGTGGGCCAGACCCGAGAACACCGCGAACAGCGTTGATTTGGGCACCGAGGAGGTGACGATCGCCAGCACGAACGCGATCGACAGGACCGCGCCGGTGTTCTGCACGAGCGTGCGCGCGCCCGCGGCAATCCCGCGGCGCTGGGCGGGGACGGCGCCCATCATCGCGGCCGTGTTGGGACTGTTGAACATGCCCGAGCCGGCCCCCACGAGTGCCAGCCAGACGGCGCTCTGCCAGTAGGCGGTGTGCACGCCGAGCGTCGTCATCCCCGCCAGGCCGATGGCCGAGACGAGCATGCCCAGCGCGGCCAGGGTGCGCGAGCCGTGCCGGTCGGCGTAGATGCCCGCCAGCGGCGAGGCGATCAGCATGCCCAGGGCGAGCGGGATCAGCTTGATGCCGGCTTCGATCGGTGTGTTCGACTGGGCGCCCTGGTAGTAGAACACGAACAGGAACATCAGCGCGAACCGCGCGAGGCCGTTGATGAACGCCGAGGCGGTGGCCGCGGCGAACAGGCGGTTACTGAACAGGCTCAGGTCGAGCATCGGCGCGCGCGAACGGCGCTCGATCGCGACCCACGCGGGCAGCAGCACGGCCGCGGCGGCGAGGCCGGCGATCACGAGCGTGTTATCCCATCCACTGAGTCCGCCCTTGGAGACGCCGAGCACCAGACCGGTGAGCCCGAGCACGAACGTGGCGGTGCCGAGCACGTCATAGCTATGCACGTGTTCGCGCTTGGCCAGCTCGCGCAGGATCAGCGCGCCCCACGCGGCGCCGGCGAGCGCGAGCGGGACGTTGAACCAGAACACCCAGTGCCAGCTGATCGCCACGAGCGCCCCGCCGAGCACCGGTCCGAGCACGAGCCCGATCGCGGCGACCATCGTGTTGGCGCCCATCGCCAGTCCCAGTTCCTCGCGGGGAAACGCGTCGGTCACGAGCGCGGCGGCGTTGGCGAACAGGAACGCCGAGCCGATTCCCTGCAGGATGCGCCAGCCGATCAACACGGTCGCGTCGGACGAGAACCCCGCCCCGAGCGAGGCCAGCGCGAACACGACGAACCCGCCGATGTAGGCGCGCTTGCGCCCGAACAGGTCGCTGAGTCGACCGGCCATCAGCACGAGCACCGTGGCGGCGATCAGGTAGGCGAGGATCACCCACACGAGCGCGAGCAGGCTCGCGTGCAGCGAGCGCTCGAGGTCGGGCAGCGCGATGATCAGCGTGCCGGAGTTCGTGGCCGCCAGCAGCATGCCCAGGCTCGTGCACGACAGCGCCCACCACTTGTAGTTGGCGTGGTCTTCGCTGACGCCGAACCGGGAGCGGCGGATGGGCGTGGGAGTGGGGGATGGGGTCGCGACAGATGGGCTCAAGCGACGCTCCTCGACGATCAACCTGACGTGAACGTAAACATCAGACTAGCATGTATCCAGCACAACAGCCATCGTCAAATCAATCGTCTCAGCCAAGCAGGTCCGGAATGTCGTCCCGACCGCCCCGCGTAGCGGATTTTGCGGTCGGGAGGACATCCGGGTCCTGCGCTGCTAAAACTGGTCCATGGCCGAGCCGACCGTGGTCAAGTCCGAGGACGAGTGGCGTGAGCAGCTGACGCCCGAGCAGTACGAGGTCCTGCGCCGGGCCGGCACCGAGGCGCCGTTCACGGGCGAGCTCGTATACAACAAGGACTCCGGCTCCTACCGCTGCGCTGCCTGCGGCACGGAGCTGTTCGACTCGAACACCAAGTTCGACTCCGGCACGGGCTGGCCGAGCTTCACCGAGCCCGCCGTCGCGGAGGCGGTCGAGCTGCGTCCCGACAACAGCCTGCTGATGCGCCGCACCGAGGTCGTGTGCCGCACCTGCGGCGGGCACCTCGGGCACGTGTTCCACGACGGTCCCGGGCCGACCGGCCAGCGCTACTGCATCAACTCGGCCGCGCTGCAGTTCATGCCCGAGGCACAGTCCGGCGACCAGCCGAATCGGCGCTGACGGGCCGGTCGTTGCGCACCGCTGGGCACGTATGGCAGTAGCCTTGTCGATCCGATGATCATGCAAGACCAGTCCCGCCGGCTGTCCCAGCCGCTGCGTTGGGGCAGGCGCGAGAAGGCCGCCGTAGCCGCTGTGCTCGCGTGCGTGGCTCTGATCGCGATCGGTCTCGGCGCGTATGCCGTGACGAGTGGCGCGCCGCCGCGCAAGGACTGCATCAGCCTGACGTTCGCCAGCACGCTCGGCGGGGCGACCGTGCACGAGTGCGGCGCCCAGGCTCGCGCCACGTGCGCCTCGCCTGACGCGTTCCGGGGGCTGACCGCCGAACTGCGCGCCGCCTGCCGGCGGGCCGGGTTTCCGTTCGACTGAGCTGTTCGTTGAGCCGGTTCGCTTGGTCCCGGTAATCGCGGTCCAGCGCATCCATTCAGCAGGATCCGGATTGCGATCGCCCTGTCCATACATACGCGCTCGGCCGCGGACAAGACGAAACTTTGCCACCACCCGCGACGGTCTCGCGCCCCTCCACAGCCCGCCTGTACTGGACGTCTATACAAATGTCGAAACTCCTGCCCGAACTGTTGGCCAGGGTGTCCCTACCGGCTCGCCTCCGCGCCCGTTTTCATACCCGGACCGCGTATTGCGGCTCCAAAAAGATCCACAACCGCAGGGAAACGGAGGCACATGACCTGGCTGTCATACCCATCATGGCTCAACGCCGGCGACAACGCGTGGCAGATGACCGCTGCGACGTTCGTCGGGCTGATGAGCCTCCCCGGTCTCGCCGTGCTGTACGGCGGGGTCATGCAGAAGCGCTGGTCGGTAAACGCCATGATGCTCACGTTCGTCGCGTTCTGCGTGACGCTGATCGTCTGGTGTCTGTGGGCGTTCAAGATGGGCTTCGGCCATCCGATCGCCAAGAGCGGCGGGGGTCTCTTTGGGACCAAGAGCTTCCTGGGCACGGCCCTCGGTGAACCGGGCAGCGTGCTCAGTCACACCGGCGAGGAGGCGCAGGCGGAAATCCAGTCGATCACGACCGGTCCGCCGTTCCACTTCCCCGAGGCCTCGCTCGTCTACTTCCAGTTCGTGTTCGCCGCGATCACCCCGATCCTGGCGCTCGGCTCGGTGCTCGGGCGGGTCAACTTCAAGGCGTGGATCCCGTACGTGGCGCTGTGGATCACGTTCGTGTACGCGGTCAACGCGTTCCTGCTGTGGGGTGGTGGTTACTTCGCCGCGCACGGCGCGTTGGACTACTCCGGTGGTTACGTCATCCACCTGTCCGCGGGTATCTCCGGGTTCGTGTTCGCGGCGGTGATCGGTCCACGATTGCAACGAGACCGCGAGATCGACGCCCCCAACAACCTGCTGATGCTGGCGGTCGGCGCCGGTCTGCTGTGGCTCGGCTGGAACGGGTTCAACGGCGGGGACTCCTACTACGCCGGCGCCGATGCCTCGGCGGCCGTGATCAACACGAACCTGTGCACCGCCGTGGCGATGATGGTGTGGATCGCGTGGGACTACATCTACCGCGACAAGCCCTCCATGATCGGGGCGGTCAACGGCATGATCACCGGCCTGGTCGGGATCACCCCGGCGGCCGGGTTCGTCAACGGCTGGGGAGCGATCATCATCGGCGTCGTCGATGCGACGATCGTGTGGATGGCGATCCGCTACCTCAGCAGGGTGCGGCCGTTCCGCAACGTCAACGATACATTGGGGGTGATCTACACCCACGGCATCGCCGGACTTGCCGGAGGTCTGTTGGTCGGGTTGCTGGCCGATCCGGCCGTCGTCGAGTATATCGGCGTAAAAGGCGCGCCCAACCTGCCGGGAGCGACGGGCCTGCTGCTCGGTGGTGGCTGGACGCTGCTGCGCTGGCAGGCCGAGGCCGCGGCCTGGGTGATCGCCTACACCGCGGTGGTCACGTTCATCATCCTCAAGCTGATCGGCATATTCCTGCCGCTACGACTCAGCGACGAGGAACTGGAGATCGGCGATCACGCGATCCACGGCAACGAGGTCTACCCCTCGGACGTGCCCACGCTCGGCGGCCCGCATCCGCCGGTGTGGCAGCCGGGAGGTGGCGATCCCGCGCTGGGAAGCGCGACGTAGGTAGGGGCAAGGAAGCTTCCGGGCCGCGCCCTCTGTCCAACCCCACGGACGGAGGGCGTGCTCCGGTGGGACAACGAGACGGTCGCGGCCCCGCTTCGGCGGGGTCGCGGTCGTTAACGCCTCAGGCGCTTGTCAGACCGACAGGACTAACGCCTCAGGCGCTCGTCAGGCCGATCGGACAGGCGACATCGGTGCCGCCGAGTCCGCAATAGCCACCTGGGTTCTTGGCGAGATACTGCTGGTGGTAGTCCTCGGCGTAGTACATCGGCTCGCCCGCGCCGGTCTGATACGGGGCGATCTCGGTCGTGATCTCGCCGTGACCCGCCTCTACCGAAGCCGGGAGACACTCGCCTTCGGCTCGCATCCCCGCTTCGGCCAGCATCTGCTGGTAGGCATCGCGGGAAGCCTGCGCCGCGACCCGCTGGGCGTCGTCGCGGACATAGATCGCCGAGCGGTACTGGGTGCCGATGTCGTTGCCCTGGCGCATCCCCTGGGTGGGGTCGTGTCCCTCCCAGAACAGTCGCAGCATCTCCGCGTAGCTCGTCTTGGCGGTGTCGAACGCGACCAGTACGACCTCGGCGTGGCCGGTCTGACCGGAGCACACCTCCTCGTAGGTCGGGTTCGGCGTGAACCCGCCCGCGTAACCGACGGCTGTCGTATACACACCGGGGGCCTGCCAGAAGATTCGCTCGGCGCCCCAGAAGCAGCCCATGCCGAACACGGCCGTCTCGACGCCGTCCGGGAACGGTCCACGCAGCGGCGGGGCACACAGCCCGGAGGGCTGGGTCAACACCTCGTGGCGCTCGGGCACGGGCATCTCCGTGTCCCGTCCGGGAAGGGCTGATGCCGCGGCGAGCGGCTGTGATGGCTTGCGCGTGAACAGCATCTTCCATCCAGGGTAGTGGCCGGCGATGGGTCAGCCGGTTTGGGGTACGGTCGCAGGTGGTGGCCGGCGCCGATCGACGCCTCTGCGCATGCCTGAAGGTTCGTTGTCAGGAGCCACGCCGGCTCAAGCCCGTCGGGGGCACGACCGAATAGTCAGGCAGGTGCTCCTTACGTACAACAGCTCTATCCAGTCCACTGATCGGCCCCGGGATCCGCAGACGCGTCCAGGGCCGGCGCACGCGCGAACAGCCAGTTCGCTGCGCCCGCTCGTACACCGGTTGATCGAGGAGCGGCCCGCGATCGTGTGGACGCTGGCTCTGCTGTTCCTTGTCAAAGGGCTCCTCGGTGTGTTGGCCGCCGCCGACCCCGTCAGTGCCAGTGAGCCCGTGGCGATGGTGGGTGTGGCCGGTGCGATGGGGATCGCGTGCGCCCTGGCGATCTGGCTCATCGGGGCACGCCTGCCGCTGCTCGGCTTCGAGCTCATCGCCGCGGCCGGAACGCTCGTCGCCAGCTGGTTGGTGGCGCAAGCCGTCACTCCCGGAGGCATGATGATCATCGCCTTCGGCTATCCCTGGGTCGCGATCTACTCGGCGCACTTTTTTCCGCGTCGCGGCGTGATCGTGCAGGGCGTGCTGATGTCGGGCGGCTTCACCGCCGGTCTGCTGGTGAGCGGTCTGTCCAACGTCCTCGTCTACTGGACGGTCGTGATCATCACGATCTGGTCGATCTGCCTGCTGCTGGGGCGACTCAGCGAGGGCATGCGCCGCCAGGCGGGCACCGACCATCTGACGGGCCTGCTCAACCGCAACGGCTTTCAGACGGCCGCGCTGCGCGAGCGCGCGCTGGCCGATCGCACCGGCAATCCCCTGACGGTGGCCGTGATCGACCTCGACGGGTTCAAGCAGATCAACGACCGCGATGGCCATGCCGCGGGTGACCGTCTGCTGGCGAACCTCGGTCGTGATTGGCGCGCCCGCGTACGTCCCGGGGACATACTCGCGCGTCACGGCGGCGATGAGTTCGTGCTGCTGCTACCCGCCACCACGAGCGCCGGTGCCGAGGCGTTGCTCGAGCGCCTGCGCAGCGACTCCGACGTAGTCGGCTGGTCGGTCGGTGTCAGCGAGTGGCGTACCGGTGAGCGTCTGGATGCCCCGATGGCGCGCGCCGATCGGTATCTGTATGGGGTCAAGAGCGCCCAGCGCGGCGAACCGCCCGCCGAGACTGCCGGTACCGGCACAGGTGCCGTCGAGGTGGCCGACAGCGAGCCGATCGCGCGCGGCGCCCTGCTGTCCTCGCTCTGAGTTCGCTTACACCTGCGTGTTGCGCGGCGCGTAGCGGTGGTGCAGCATCAGCGGGTTGCCGTCCGGGTCGTTCAGCAGCGCCATGTGACACACCCCCGTGTCCAGCGTCTCGCCCCTGAACTGCACCCCGCGCGATTCCAGCGTCGCCCGTGCGGCCTGCACATCGTTAACGTGCAGCGCGATCTCGTGCCCGCGCACCTGATGTTCCATGCCCATCTTCTCGGCGTCGATCACGCTCAGCGTCAGGTTGCCCGTCTCGAACTCGGCGTAGTTGCGCTCCTCCAGGTGCACCGACATCGGCAGCCCGAGCGTCTGACCGTAGAACTCGATCGCGGTGTCGAGGTCTTTGGTCGAGATGGCGACGAAGTCCACTCCGGTGACGATCTGCTGTGGTGCGGTCTCGGTGGCTGCCATGCGGTGCTCCTTGCTCGTGATGGTTGGTGATCTCAGGCGGCGACGCTGGGAGTGAGAATCCTGACCTGGGCATTTGCCGGTCCGAGGTCCAGGGCCGCATAGATAACGTCTCGGTCCAGGTCGATGTTGCCCGGCCAGGCAATCGTCCCGATCTCATGGTCTACGGAGACCCGCTCGAACACTGAGGGGTCACGCAGTGGCGCGAACGCTTCTGTGACCAGCAGCGGCGTGATGTCAACGTCACGAACCTCGCCGTCGGCGAACATCACGCGGACGACGTGATCCGGGCGCGGAGTCGCGGTGGTCATCTCGGGAGCGATTGCGGGTTCCATCACGATCAATCGTAGCGCCCGATCGGATGCTGTTTGCGCTGGGCGCGCTCCCAATCGACCAGCAACGTCTGGCGATTGCGAAACGGGACAGATTCACCGACGAGAGCGGATGAAGGGACTCGAACCCTCGACCTTCTGCATGGCAAGCAGACGCTCTAGCCAACTGAGCTACATCCGCGCGTGGCTGGAACTATACCCGGCTCGGCTGCGCCAGATCGGTCCAGATCCGTCCAGATCGGCTCAGAACGCTGCGCCGATCGTGCGCCCGAGCGCCACTGCGCCGAGCCCAACGGCCACGCTCACGAGCACGTTCGCCACCGCCGCCCTGCGGCGAGCGTCTTCATTCAGGCTGTGGGTCTCGAGCATCCAGGTCGAGAACGTCGTATACGAGCCGATCCCCGCGCTGCCGGCTAGCGTCATTGCATTGCCCGTCAGCGCGATGCCGGCCAGCAGGCCCAGCACGAATGTTCCGCTCATGTTCACCGCCAGCGTGCCCACCGGAAACGCGATGGGCAGCCTCGAGGAGACCACGTCCTCCAGCAGCAACCTTGCGACCGCGCCGATCGCGCCCAGCGCCGCCACGGCGATCCACAGGGGGGCGCTCACGGCCCGGCCCCGGCGACGGCCGTGCCGACCGTCGCTCTCCCGGTCAGCCTCGTCGCGACCGACACCGCCGCGTAGCCGGCCAGCACGCTCGCACCGACGTAACCGACGGCCAGCTCATACCGTGCGCGGTCGAGCATCTGCAGCAACTCGATCTGCATCGTCGAGAACGTCGTCAGCGCCCCGCAGAACCCCGTTCCGAGCAGTCTGTACGCCGGGATCGAGAGCGGCCCGTGACGCAGGGCGGTCATCAGGCAGCCCAGCACGAACGCCCCGAGAATGTTCACGGCGAACGTCGCCCACGGCCAGCTGCCCACCGCGCTCGGCCAGGCCTGCGCCAGTCCGACGCGTCCCAGTGCGCCCACCGCACCGCCCGCGCCGACCGCGACGAGCTCCAGCCTGCCGATCTGAGGGTGGGCCGCGCGGAAGGACTCGGGCAGTTCGCCCACGTCCTCGATCGGCGCTCCCGGTTGTGGCGTGCCCGACGTCGTGATGTCCACCGGAGTAAGTCCTCCCGCTCGGAGCTGGCTCGTCTCGGTAGAAGCCATCAGCGGACACACCGCGGTTATGGAGCGGGCCTCATCGCTCTCCGGCGGCCACATGGCGCCGACGGGGCGAACTCTAACTCACGACCCGGCCGAACCGTGTGCTCTCGGCTCTTGGCACTTGGACTTGGCGCGTCGTCCCCGCGCCCGGCGCGCAGAGTCCCGCTTCCCGCCCGTGCTCTTCCCGCCTGTGCTCCTACCGTCCGGCCAAGCTCTCGCGCGGCACGTAACGTCCGCCGTCCCCGCGCGCCAGCATGCCCATCAGCTCGAGCTCGGTCAGTGCCAGCATCGTCTCACCCGGGTCCTCGCCCGCGCTGGTCAGCTTGCCGGGTGTATCGCGCCCGGCGCCAACCTGCTCGAGCACTGCTTGTAGCCGTGGCTCCAGCTTCCTCGGCGGCTGGCGCCGGACACCCTGCCCGCGCCCCGCGGTCTGCCCGTGCTTCGGAGCGCGCCTGCTGGGCCGCTGTTGCATGCCATACAGCCAGCGCAGCGCGTCCTCGGGTCCTCGCACCAGTGGTGCGCCCTCCATCAGCAGCGCGTTGGTGCCCCGGCTGACCGGCGAGCTCACCCTCCCGGGCACAGCCGCGACCGTGCGTCCCATCTTCAGCGCGGCGCGAGCGCCGACCAGCTCGGGACCTTCGTCGGCCTCGACCACGATCGTCAGTCTCGCCAGTCCCACGACTGTCCGGGCGCGTGCCGGACCGCACCAGCGGCGCTGCCCAAACCCGCATCCGAGCTCCGCCACCGCGCATCCGCTCGCGATCACCCGCTCGTACAACCCACGCCTGCTCGCGGGTCTGGCCACATCCACGCCGCCCGCCATCACCGTCACCGTCGGTCCGTCCACTTCCAATGCCCCGGCGTGCGCGGCCGCCGCAATCCCGTTTGCCAGTCCGCTCACGACCGTCACTCCGCTGGCCGCCAGTCCGCGAGCGAGGCTGCGCGCCATTTCCATCCCGTAGTCGGTCGCTCGCTCGCTGCCCACGATTGCCACCGCCGGCTCACTCGTCAGCTCGCGCAGGCGCTCGCGCCCGCCCACGACATGCAACATCCTCGGTGCGCCGGCGCGCTCGCCCAGCATGGGTGGGTAGCCGGCGCTGTGCCGGCACACCGTCTCGACCGTTGGCGTAACGCCCACGCTCCTCGCGCCGAGCCGCGGTCGCTCTGTGGCTGTGTCAGATCCGTGAGGGCCGCCGGACCCACTGAGCCTGCCAGGCCCACCGGATCCGCCGGGAACGTCCGATCCGCCGGTTCGCGGGCCGTCGAGCTCGTACCGCTCCCAGCGTCTGCGCAGATCCTTTCGCCGTGCACCCGCTACCGCTTTGATCAACTGCTCATCCTCCAGTTCGAGCAGCTCCAGCAGCCGGCTCTCGTCGCGACAGCGGTAGTCCAGCCGCGTGCTCAGCTTGCCCAGCAGCCAGCTGCGGCGCACGCAGTCCCTGCACGCGCCATCTGTTCCAGCAGCGCTCATCTTGCTCCTCCTTTCGGGCTGTCCCGGATAGCTCACGCGCACTCCGCGGCTCACGCCGCCCGGCTGCCGCGCATGCCGGTCTCCGGACGCAACGACAGCGCCACGCCGACATCCCGCATCCGCACCCGCTCGCACCCGTTCAGATCGGCGAGCGTTCGTGCCACCCGCAGCGTCCGGTGCTGCCCGCGCGCGCTCAACGTCCCTCGCGCCTGGGCGTCTTTGAGCATCTGCTGTGCCTTCTCGTCGAGTCGTATGTGGCGCTCCAGTATCCGCGCGTCCATGTTCGCGTTCACCGTCGTACACTCGCCCCGCAACCTGTGCGCCTGACGTTCGCGTGCCTGCATCACGAGCTCGCGGGCCTTGCGTGAGCTTGTCCACGGCTCGGCGCCCAGGCCCTCGCTGCCGGCGTTCTCGAGCTTGGCCTGCAGGTCGATCCTGTCCAGCAGCGGACCGCTCAGCTTGCGCCGGTAGCGCGCCAGTTCGGTTTCGCTGCACCGGCACCACTCCCGTTGGCCCGCATATCCGCAG
This sequence comes from uncultured Solirubrobacterales bacterium, assembly GCA_963810645.1. GTDB lineage: Bacteria > Actinomycetota > Thermoleophilia > Solirubrobacterales > Solirubrobacteraceae > Palsa-744. The sequence goes on from CAWEOK010000001.1 coordinate 262,998, forward strand.
GGGCATGGGTTCGTCGCGGCGAGGAGCATGAACCGCGCCGGATACACCGCCGAGTGCTCGGCCCTGGCGATCGCCACGCGACCGTCCTCCAGTGGCTGGCGCAGCGCCTCGAGCGTCGGCTTGGTGAACTCCGAGAGCTCGTCCAGAAACAGCACCCCCCGATGAGCGAGCACCACCTCGCCAACCCAGCCCTTGCGCGCGCCGCCCACCAGTCCCGCGGTCGTGATCGAGTGATGGGGCGCCCGGAACGGCCTGCTCTGAGCCAGCGCGCCTTCCAGGTCGCCGGCGATGCTGTGGATGCGCGTCACCTCAATCGCCTCCGGACGGCTCAGCTCCGGCAGGATCGACGGCACTCGCTGGGCGAGCATCGTCTTGCCCGTCCCCGGCGAGCCGCTCAGCAGGCAGTTGTGACCGCCGGCGGCCGCCACGATCAGCGCTCTGACGGCGTGGTGCTGACCGCGCACCTCGCTCAGGTCGGGATTCGCCGCCACGCCGGTCCCCGCCGGCTCGGGGCCGTCTGGCTCGGGCAGCGGATCCGGCGCCTCGCCGTTGAGCACCCGCACCGCGCTACGCAGGCTCTGCGCCGGCGCCACGTTCAGATCTCCCACGAGCATCGCCTCCCGCGCGCGCTGGGGCCCGAGCACGAGCGTCCTCAGGTCTGCTTCCACGCACGCCTGCGCCACCGCCAGCGTTCCCTGGCAGCCGCGCACGTCGCCGTCGAGTCCCAGCTCGCCGAACAGCACATGGCTGTCCAGCCGCTCCTTGGAGAGCTGCTCGCTGGCTGCCAGCACCGCGCACGCCAGCGCGAGGTCCAATCCCGGTCCCACCTTCGGCACGTCTCCGGGGGCGAGGTTGACCGTGATCCTGCGCGCCGGGAACTCGTATCCCGAGTTCAGGATCGCCGCCTTCACCCGCTCGCGCGCCTCGCGCACCGACGGGTCGGCGAGGCCGACGATCGTAAACGCGGGCAGCCCCGCGCGGATGTCGACCTCGGCGGTCACCTGCCGTGTCTGCAACTCCTCGATCGTGAACGTCTTCGTACGTGCCAGCATTGCTCGTGCCTCCAGTCGTATACAGAGACATCCAAGCTAGGCATCTACGGGGACGAAACTCTCGGACGGGCGCGCACAACGAGTTGGGCCGGCCCCCTAGGGGGCCGGCCCATTTCTCAAAAAAAATCAACCGAGCAGGTCCTGGCACTGGGCTGCGCATGCCGCAACCGAGCCCGGAATCAAATCCTCAAATCAGCCGCGCAGGTCTGCGACTTCGTCGCGGCCGGCCCCGCGAAGCGGGATTTCCGGCCGGGAGGAAGTCCAGATCCTTCGCCTCTACAACCCGGCCGGATGGCGCTCCACGAAGCCGCCACCATCCTCGCCGGGCGAGCTCGACCAGCGCGAGCCGTCTTCCTGCAGCGCCACCGTGTCGAACCGGCGTCCGTCGATCGTCATGTAGGCGTGTTCGGCGTTCGCGTAGATCGTTATGTACTTGCCCGGGCCCGGTTCGCCGTAGGACTCGAGTCCCGTGGAGTCCTCGGGTGAGCTCAGCAGTCCGCCGCCGTGCAGCGCGTAGGACACCGACCCCGAGCAGTCGTACCCGGCTGACTCAAACGAGCCGTGCCCGCCGCCGTACACGTACGGGCGCGTCGCGATTTCATCGGCCGCGGCGATCACTCGTGCGACGACGCCTTCCCCGCCGCCGGCGCTGGAGGATTCGCCGCCAGCGCCCGCGCCGCCAGCGCCCGGGGTGCTCGTCGAGGATCCGGCTCCGGCCAGCGCCGAGGGGGGCGGCGTGAGCGTCGGTCCGTCGCTGACCCCGATCGCGCTCCACGTCGTCGGTCCCACGACCCCGTCCACGGTCAGTCCGTGCCGGGCCTGCAGTCGCCTGACGGCAGCCTCTGTGGCCGGGCCGAATTCGCCGTCGACCGGGAGACGCAGTGCGGCCTGCAGGCGCACCACCGCGTCGGCGGACGTGACCGGGGGAGCGACAGGCGCGCCCGTCGTCGTATCCGTTGCCGCGTTCGTGGCGCCGGACGTTCCCCCGTTGCCGGGGGTCAGCCCGGCGTTGGACGTCGCCGTCTCCGTCGCGCCGCCCTGTTGCGGGGCGGGGCTCGTGGGCAGAGCCGAGGGTGGGGGGGTCAGGGTCGCCGCTTGGCCGACCCCGATCGCGCTCCACGTCGCCGGTCCCACGACCCCGTCGACCGTCAGGCCGTTGCGGGCCTGCAGGCGGCGAACGGCGGCCTCGGTTTCGGGACCGAAGTCTCCGTCCGGTGTCAGGTGCAGCGCGGCCTGCAGCCGCGTCACCGCGTCCCAGGTGGCGCTTTCGGACGTTGCGCTCGAGCCGGCTGAGCCCGCGCCCGAGCCGGCGCCGGCATTCGTCCCACCCGAGGCCGAGCTTGTGCCCGAGGAGGTCGTGTCCAGGCCGGCCGTGGTCGCGCTTGCCTCCGTGCTTTCGCCGGCTTCCGTTCCTGCGCCGGCTGCCGTTGCGCCTTCGCTCGCTTCGGTTCCGCCGGTACCGCTCTGGGCGCCTTCTGTGCCCGCCGCGCCTTCGGAGCTGACGCCCGGCTGCGTGGAGGACGCGTCAGAGACGAGCTCTGCCGCGGCGGTTGCTGCCGTCGCGGGGTGGTTGTCTGCGGACGACGATTCGCCGGGGACCGGATCGTTGAAGCTGCCCAGCGTGGCCGTCGCGGCGGTCTGGGTGCGCAGCGCCGCGCTCGTCAGCGGCCCGACGACACCATCGACCGTCAGCCCCTTGGCTTCCTGGAATTTCTCAACCGCCGCCTCGGTTTCGGGCCCGAACACGCCGTCGACTTTGACGGCGCCCAGCGCCTGCTGCAACAGTCGCACCTGCCTGCCTTCGCTGCCTTCGAGCAGCAGGATGCTGTGTTCGGTGGTCGTCGGTGGCCCGGCCGGCCCGGTCGATACCGGCGCGCCGGCTCCGCTGCCTTCGGCCATGCTGGCGCTCGGACCGGCCGCCAGCGCCACCAGCGCGCCCAGCGAGACCCGCTTCGCGCGTGAGGTGCTCGGTACGAACCGCAGCTCCTCGGCGCGCCTGCGCGCACGCGAGCGACCCAGCGACAGATCCCACGGCTCGGTCTCGGCCAGATCGCGCACATCGGCGCCGGTGCGTCCCCGGGCGCTCAGCAGCGCCGACAGGGATGGGGGAGACTGGCCGGCAGCGTGCTCGCGCCGTCCACGCCCACGGCCGATCGGGGAGCGCCCGGCACGTTCGCGGCGTGCCCGCGAACGGGCGTAGGAAGCCTCCCAGGGGTCAAGTACGGCAAGGTCCCGCGACGGGAATTCCGGCATGCGCAGCACGTCCTTTCGAAATCGCTTGGCTGGCGCCTACGGGGTTAGCTGTCGGGCTCGCGCATGTGCGCTACGCCACGCTGTGGTGGCGATTCGCCCCTGCGGCCGATTTGTCCCGGCCGCTCTGGGTCCCCCGCTCCCCGATCCCGTAGGATCGAGGATTAGGCACGAACGCGGGGCAACCTAACAGGTCTGCCTGCAATTTGCATCACATAGGAAGGTCTGCAACGTTTTTTGCCGACGCGGCGTTTTGCCGACGTTGCGTGGGACCCGGACCTGCACTGGTAACTTCGCTGGGTATATGCGCAACCGTGGACTCAGCCCCCGGATGCTGCTGGCGCTGCTCGTGATCGTCGTCGTCGCCGGCGGCGTCGCGGTGCTCGTGATCGGCGGCAACGCGCCTCCCACGGTCGCCGGGACGACCACCGCTCACGGCCAGTTCCGCGCCCAGGCCGTGTTCTCGCCACCCACGCCCGCCCCGCCGCTTCAGCTGCGCAACTACCTCGGCCGGCCCGTCAACATCAGCTCCTACCGGGGCAAGGCCGTGCTCGTGACGTTCCTGTACACCAACTGTCCCGACATCTGTCCGCTGATCGCCGCCGGCCTGCACGCGACCCTGGAACTGATGGGTCCCGCCGAGTCCAGGCACGTGCAGATCATCGCCGTCTCCGTCGATCCCCGCGGCGACACTCCCAAGGCGGTCGCGGCGTTCCTCGCGCGCCATCGGATGACCGGGCGGATGCAGTACCTGATCGGCTCCGCGCATGAGCTCGCGCGCGTGTGGAAGGCGTGGGGGGTGGGCTCAGAACGCGACGCGAGTCAGCCGCAGTTCGTCAACCACACGGGTCTCGTCTACGGCGTCTCGGCCTCGGGCCTGCGCACGACCGTGTACGCCGCCAACTTCATCCCCGCCGAACTCGCCCACGACGTGCCGCTGCTGGCGGCGCGGTAGGATCGACCGGCGTCATGTCCGAGGCCCAGACAGACGACCCCACGACCGATCGGCTCCCCAGCTGGACGTTCGAGCCCGGCCACACCGAGGCGGGGTTTCGCGCCCGGCACATGATGGTCACGTGGGTGCACGGGTTGTTCAAGGACGTGCACGGCAAGCTGTACCTGGACTGGGACGATCCGCTGAGCGCGACGTTCGCGGGCCAGATCGACGCGAGGAAGCTGTGGACGGGCGAGCTCGAACGCGACGCGCACCTGCGCAGCGCGGACTTCTTCGATGTGGAGAATCATCCGACGATCGTCTTCTCAGGGCGCCTGACCGAGCGGACCGGCGACATCGCGTTCAAGGCCGTGGCCGACCTCGAGATTCGCGGCATCACCCGCCCGGTGACGATGGACGTCTCCTATCTCGGCCAGTGGCAGACCCCGTTCTGGGTCGCCGATGAGAACAAGGGGACCCTCACCCGGATCGGGTTCGAAGCCAAGACCCGGATCAATCGCCACGACTTCGGCGTCTCCTGGCAGGACCAGATCCCCGGCGGCGGCGTGGTCGTCAGCAACGAGATCGAGATCACGATCGACATCGAGGCGATCCTCGATGCAGACCTATATGCGACCGGGGCGATCGAGTACTACCGCGCAGACAACCCCGCAGACAACCCCGCCTGAGTAGCACCGATGCCGCGATAATCGCCGTGTGATCGCCGCATTGGCGCCAACCGCCGGATTCCTGCCCAGCCCGCCGAGCAACGGGTTCTACGTGGGCCCGCTGTTCGTGCACGCGTATGGCCTCGCCTACGTGGTGGCGGTGATCGCGGCCGTGGCGATCGCGGTGCGCCGCTGGGAGGCGCAGGGCGGCAGTCGGGAGCTCGTGTATGACGTCGCGCTGTGGGCCTTCCCGGCCGGGATCGTCGGCGGGCGGCTGTACTTCATCGCGACGAGCTGGAGCGAAGTGCCCCCGCACTGGTGGGGCGTGCTCGCCGTCTGGGACGGCGGTCTCGGCATCTGGGGCGGTGTGGCCGCGGGGGCGTTCGTGGGGATCTGGGTGCTGCGCAGGCATGGCGCGAACGTGCCGCTGTTCATGGACGCGGTCGCGCCGGCGCTGCTCGTCGCGCAGGCGATCGGTCGGGTCGGGAACTACTTCAACCAGGAGCTGTTCGGCGGCCCGACGACGCTGCCCTGGGGCTTGGAGATCTTACCGGCGCATCGCCCGGTCGGGTACGTGCAGTACGCGACGTTCCAGCCGACATTCTTATACGAGCTGATCTGGAACCTGCTGCTCGCCGCGGCGCTCGTGTGGTTGGGGCGCCATCGCAAGATCCGTGCGCCGGGGCTGTTCGCGCTGTACGTGGCGGGGTACTCGCTGGCGCGGATCGGCGAGGAGCTGATGCGAATCGACCCCGCTCATCGCATTCTCGGGCTGCGGCTGAACTTCTATGTCGCGACCATCCTGTGCCTGACCGGGATCGCGTGGTTCGTGCGGATCCAGCGCGGGGGCGGGATCGCCTGGTTGTCCGGGGCGGCGGTACGGCGCGGGGGAGCGCTGCTGGCGGCCGGAGGTGTGCTGGCGCTGGCCGGGTGCGGGCAGGCGTCGCGCGCGAGCGCCTACGCGGGCGGGCGGTATACGGATAGCCAGGCGAACAGACTGGTCGTGGCGGACTGGGTCTGGATCAGTTCCGGTTCGGCGTCTTCGGCGGGCAGGGTCGAGCCGGCCCAGGAGAGCAGGTACAGGCCTTCGCCGTTGGCCGCGTGCGTCTGCGCGTCGAGCGCGTTGTCTGCCGCCAGGGCATAGAGGGCCGAGTTGCCGTCGAGGGCGTAGAGCGCGAGCATCCACTGCAGATAGATCGCGTCGTACTGGGGCGAGAAGTCGAGCGTGGAGCCGAAGCGGTGCAGGGCGGTGGCGGTCAGGTAGTCGGCGCGGAGGCAGTCGGTATGCGTGCCGGTGAGGCGGCAGAGGAGCGCCTGGGCGTAGATCAGCGGAGACTCGATGTAGTCGATCGGGGTCGGGTTGATGTTGCTGGCGGCGTACAGCTGGTTGGCGGTGCTGAACCCGGTTGTGTTGGCCCAGGCGAGGTACTTCAGCGCCTGGGTGAGCGCGAAGGACGAGTGGGTCTGCTGGTAGAGGAGCGTCGCCAATAGCGTGCCTGAGGCGAGCGCCTCGCCGGCGAGGTACGGGTGGTCGGTGTTCCACCAGATCCCGCCCCCGCTTTGGTTCCATCCGACGGTGGCGATATAGCGCAGGGCACGCTGGGCGTCGGCGAGGTAGCGGTGTGTGCCCGTGGCGCGGTAGGCCTCCAGGAACGCCAGACCCCACCAGCCGTTGTCGTCGAACCACGTCTCGGTGTTAGGTTCGCGGTCGCCGGGGTAGGGGGAGTAGCCGGGAATGGGCCGCAGGCCGCGGTTCAGATACCGTTCGGCCCCGGCCGCGAAGGTCGCGACGGCGTGGCGGTTGGCGGGCGTGGGCTGGGCGATCGCGATGGCGTCCAGGGACTCGAACAGCGGCACGATGTCCCAGATCGTCGCCAGGGGGTAGGTCGCGTGGTCGTTCAGGCGCGCGTCATACCAGCCCAACCGCGTGTCCCGCCAGCGCCGCTCGGCCGTGGCGACCCCAGACTGGGCGAGGGCGAGGTAGCGCTGCTGGGGGGCGGTCAGGGTCGGGG
>CAWEOK010000002.1:0-92044 GCA_963810645.1 uncultured Solirubrobacterales bacterium
CGACTCCCTTTAGGGCGGTCGATTCCGCCGCTATCGCTCGTCGGCCGGGAGTCGCCGCCCTCGGTGTGTATCGCGGCGGATTTCTTGACTGGGGCGAGCGACGCCTGTGGATTCTCGCGCCATCTGCCGGCACCCCACGGCCGATCCCGGTTAGCCAGCTCATCGGCGGCAATCCCGCCCTGGTCGCCATGAGAATCCGTCAGGGTGGCTGGGCGGTGCTCTCCCAAGCGCTGGCCGGCGAACACAACCTCCACGTGGGCCAGACGTTCGTGCTGCCCTCGCAGCACTACATCAAGTTGCGTGTGGCGGCTTTGAGCACGAATCTGGGCTGGCCACCGGGCACGATCATCATGAACGCCGCCGATTATGCGCGTGCATGGGGGAGCAGCTACCCGAGCGCCTATGAGATCCAGACCAGCCCCGGAGCGTCTGCCGCGATGGTCCGCTCTCAAGTGCAGCGCGCGCTGGGCCCGGGAACAGGGCTCGTGGTCGAAACCACAGGCGAACGCGAGCGGCGCCACTACGAGCTCGCGGCTCAGGGGCTCTCGCGGCTGACGCAGATCAGGCTGCTCGTGCTGATCGCCGTGGTGCTCGCCGTGGCGGGCGCGATGGGCTCGATGTTGTGGCAGCGCCGCGACCTCATCGCATTCATGAAGGTGGACGGATACCGCCGGGGTGTGTTGTGGCGATGGCTGCTGTGTGAGAGCGCGATCCTGCTCGCGGCGGGTTCCTCGATCGGAGCGGTCTTTGGTGTCTACGCGCAACTGCTGGGAAGTCACTTTCTGGCGAGTGCTACGGGTTTTCCGATCGTCTACAACGTCCAATGGCTTGCCGCGCTCTCCAGTTTCGCGCTGGTCACCGCCCTCGCGGTCGCGGCCACGGCCCTGCCCGGGTATCTCGTAGCGCGGGTGCGTCCCAGGGCCGTCAGCCCGGCGTACTGACGCAAGGACATCTTGCAGTGTGTAGCGCGCGGTGCTACCATGCGCTACATGAGTAGTGCGCCGTTGAGCATCCGGCTTCCCGGACAGACCGTGGGGCGACTTGCCGATCGCGCTGGGCGTTTCAGCATGGCCCCACGCACTCTTGCCCAGCGGTATGTGGAGGAGGGCCTGCGGATGGATGATCATCCGCTGGTGCGCTACGTCGATGGCCCCGCCGGCCGTCGTGCGCGGCTGGTGGGTGGCCCGGATGTGTGGGAGGTGATCTCGGTCGCCCATGACAACGATGGCGATCTGCGGGAGACCGCCGCGTATCTCGAGTTGTCCTTGGGGCTCGTGCAGGCCGCTGCCGCCTATTACGGGGCCTATCAGGAGGAGATCGACGAATGGATCGAGCGCAACCGCCGGGAGACGGATGAGGCTCATGGGGCGTTCGTCGCCGGTCGCAAAGCTCTCGGCCGGTGAAGCTTCTACTCGATGAGATGCTCTCACCGGCCATCGCGCGCGAGCTCCGTACTCGCGGGCACGACGTCAAGGCGATCCAAGAGCATTCTGAATGGTGTGCCTATGACGACCCCCAAGTGCTCGATCTGGCTCGTAGCGAGCACCGAGCGGTCGTAACCGACAACCTTGTCGACATGAGGCCCCTGCATTACGAGGCGATCGCCCCCGGAGGGCCTGGCGACTACGGCATGGTGTTCATCCCCGGCGGCTACCGACGCACCAAGGCCGACACCGGCAAGATCGTCACCGCGCTCGCGCCGAAGCTCGACGCATATCCGGGCGAGCGCGACCTCGCCGACGGTGAGGACTGGCTGTAGCCGCAAAGACCACACCAAGTGGTCGATCGGCAGCGTCTGGCCGTAGCCGCTCAACGGTGGATCCAGCCGTGCTCGCGGACCTCGTAGGCCGCGTCCACGTCGATCCCCTCGCCGGTACGCAGCCGCTCAACGAGCTGACGGCGGAGCTTCGCTTTGTGGGCCTCGTCGTCGCGTTCGGCTTCCAGTTCCGCCAGCCGCTCGCGCGCCCCGCGGATCACCAGATCGTCCATCCGCACGCGCTCGCCGCGAAGACGCAGCGCGTCGAGCGCTTCGCGCACGGGTGGGGTCTCGGTGACCGAATGGCGAGCATGACGAGTCGGCATCCCGACTATGTGTAGCACCCGGAACAGCACCGTGAGGGCGGGGTCGTACGTGACCCCGACCGAAGTGTTCATTTCTACGCAAACATAGCCAAAAGCGGGCTAGAATATCCGGGTTTGGTAAACGATTCGGTTCTGCCGACCGGAGTACACGGGGCCGGTACTCCAGGCGGCACTTCCAACCCGGCGCCGCTCTCGCCACGGCAACTCGGTGTCCTTGCTCGTGCGGCGACACGCGAGCTGCTCTGGGGGTTGCCGGCGGCAGGGCGTGAGCTCCGTGGATGGCGTATCCGTGCAGTAGGGATACCTGACGAGCAGATCCGTCAGGACGCGCTGAGCGCGCTGGATCGTAAGCGCGGTAACACTCACGGCGCCGCGCTGTTCTGGACCTTGCCGCGCGCTCGTGACCCGTGTCTGCTGCGTCTGCTTGTGACCTACCAGGTCATGTGGGACTACCTGGACTGTCTCAGCGAGCACGGTGCCACCGCGGGACAGGCGAATGGCCTGCAGTTGCACCTGGCGCTGGTTGACGCGATCGATCCCAGCCGGCCGATCTCCGACTACTACCGTCGTCATCCCTGGCGCGAGGACGGCGGCTACCTGCGAGCCCTCGTTGAGGTGTGCCGTCAGTGCTGCCGCGAGCTGCCTTCGTTTCAGATGGTTCGCCCGATCCTGGTGCGAGAGGCGATGCGCGCCAACGTGCAGGCGATCAACCACGAGCTCGATCCGGCGATCAGGGAGGGGGCTCTGCGAGAGTGGGTCGCACGTGAGTTTTCAGCCGGCCATGACGTGGAGTGGTTCGAGCTGGCCGCGGCGGGTGGCGCCGGTCTCGCGATCTATGCGCTGTTTGCCCTGGCGGCCGAACCTGTGTGCAGTGAGACGGATGTCACCCGCGCCTACCACGCATATTTCCCGTGGACGTCGGCTATCGCGACGATGCTCGACAGTTATGTTGACGGAGCGGAGGACGCGGCCAACGGAGATCACCGCTACGTGGCGTATTACAGGCAGCCCGAGTGCGCCACACAACGTATAGACCAGTTAACACGACGCTGTCTGTACGAGGCTCGCGGCCTCAGGAACGGCGAGCGACACATCCTGATCGCGGCCTGCATGGTCGCGATGTACCTGTCCAAGGACAGTGCACATACCAGGGCGATGCGTGCAACAACCCGGCGCCTTGTGGGCGCTGGGGGTTCCCTGACGAAGGTCCTGCTCCCAATCCTGCGGCTATGGCGGATCGTCTACGCCCAGCGCTCCACGTAACCCAATCTTCCGTATGTCCACGCCGGCCCTGTAATCAGACCACTCCTCTGTAACCAAACCGCTCCGGGTACACCGGGCCACTTCCGTAATCAGATCATTCCCATTTGACCAACCCTAACCAAACCACTTCTTAATCAAACCATTCCCCTAACCAAACACCCGCGCAACCAATCCAAGAAGGAGACATGATGCTGTTCATCGATTCACTGCTCATTCCCTCCCGCAGACGTGAGCTTCCACCCTGCGTTCCCCTCTCATCCATGTTGCAGACGATCGCTTGTTGACGCCGGGCCTATGATTATCTCGAGTGGTGTCGTGCGCGTGACGGCGATCGTTTCACCCTCTATCCGGTCGACATGCCGCCCCTCGTATTTCTCTCAGACCCACACGATATTCGAACGGTCGTAACCGCGCCTGCGGATGTCCTGCATCCGGGAGCCGGCGGGTCCGTCATGGCGCCGCTATTCGGGGAGGAGTCTTTTGCGGTGCGCGAGGAAGACGAGCATTGGCACGGACGCAACGTGGTGATGCCCGCCTTTCACCATCGTACGGTACAGGGGTACGCCGATAGGATCGCCGGTATCGCCGAGACCGAGATCGCGTCGTGGCCGGTCGATACGGCCTTCCCGCTTGCTACGCACCTGCACAGGCTGACCATGAGGGTGATGCTGACGACCGTCATCGGTAGTGGCGAGGATCGGTTCGAGGCGCTGCACGAGGGGCTGCTCGGCATGCTGTCGGTGATGGCGAGCTTTATTCTCCAGGTTCCGCGCCTGCGTCACCTGCCGGGGTGGCGCAGCACATGGCGCAGGTTCATGCGCCGGCGCGATGAAGTTGACGCGCTCATCTTCGCACTGATCGAACGGCGACGTCACACAGATGCCGGCGGTGGCGATCTGCTCGACATACTGCTCGCCGCGCACAATCTCGACGGCTCGCCGATGGCGGACCGTCAGGTGCGCGACAACCTCGTGTCCGTGATCATCGCCGGGCATGAGACCACGGCCGCGACGCTCGCGTGGGCGTTCCAACTGCTGGCGCACAACCCGGCCGTCCAGGACCGGCTGATCGAGGAGATCGACGCCGGGTCGGGCGATGAGTACATGGACGCGACGGTCCAGGAGACGCTGCGACACAGGCCGGCGTTCCTGTTCATTCCCCCGCGAGCGGTCGTACGGCCGATCGAGATCGGCGGCTGGACCTACCATCCGCCGGTTCAGCTGCTCGGCTGCACCTATCTGATGCACCACGATCCGAGGCTGTACCCCGATCCCCAGACGTTTCTTCCCGAGCGCTTCCTCGGAGAGAGCCCTCCAGCGGGCGCCTGGCTGCCCTGGGGAGCGGGTCGCAAGCGCTGCCCGGGCCGGCACCTCGCGCTCCTGGAGATCCGGACGGTGCTGCGAGAGGCGCTGTCGACGCGACGTGTGCTGCCCACCGGCTCACGTATCGAGCACCCGAGCTGGCGAAGCGTCATCCTCACGCCACACGACGGAGCGACTGTCCTCCTGCGCGGGCGCCGTCCCCAGACCCCCGTTCCGCTGCTGCCGGCACATGGGCGCTTCATTCGGAGATCGTTTTCAGATTAGAACGATTTTGTTCAGATTAGACCAAAACCCTTCAGAATAGACTGTGTACCAGTCAGAATAGAACAGATTTCTCGACGTTCCTTGACACCCGGCTCCGGTCTCGGGCAGCATGGCGAGATGAGCGCGAGGCGCAGACGAGGCACTGCGCGGGCGATCGGGCCGGATCGAACGCTCCCCCGGCGTGGCGAGGCGATCGGGCCGGTGAGCGAGCCGACCGGTGTCGGATACTTCAGGCGTCTGGTGATGGCCTCGGTGTCGATGCCGTCCTCGTCCGCGCGGGATGAGCTGCACGCCCGCATCGCGCGCTTACAGCCGGAGGATCTGCCCGAGATGATCGAGGTCGTCTGCGAGGCCGAGCGGCGCTGCCTGCGCCGGCTTGGGGAGCTGCACCGGCGAACACGAGCCGAACGCGAACGGAGTGCCGCGGACGCGAGCGAGTGGGCGCGCAAGGTGCAACTGGTCGTGATACAGGGCGAGGTCGTGGAGTGGGACGCGAGGATCAGGTGGCTGCAGGACATGCGCCGGTTTTTGGAGCGCGAATCGCAGGGCTCGGAGGTTTCGTGCGCGCCGGCCCGATGATGCTGTGATTCGGTTCTGGCTTTACTTCCACAGCCGAATGGACCCTCGGTAGCGCCTGTCCCCGTCAACCTTGTAGAAGTCCACGTCCGCCCCCGGCCTGCTCCAAACGCTGAGCGCCCACGCGGGCGCGACGAAGGTGACCCAGCCGGCCCGGGTTTCGTTCGGCGCGATCGGCAGTTGCTGGAGGATCGAGGGTGTCGGTGCGTGCCGGCCCTCGATGATCGGTGGATATGTGGTGACGAACGCGCTCGTCGATTCGGGCGATTCGGGCAGCGCCAGTTCGACGTCAGGGTTGGGCGAGTAGGACGAGCGCCGCTCGTAGCCCGTCCCGACGCCGAACAGCAGTGGTTGCGCGCCGGTGTTCGTGATGGATAGCTCATACGACACGAGCTGTCCGTGACCGTTCGGATATAGATCTTCGTTTTCGGAGGCATTGGTCACGCGCGTGGGTCTGATCTGCGACTCCAGCACGCGGGCTTCGTATTCGGGCATCCGCAGCGTGCATGCGTAGTCAACGACGTTGACGGTCGTCAGCGAAGAGAGCGGGCCTTCTACGCAGATCCCTTCGTGGCCTCCCGCGTCGTCGATGCCGGCCGCCGTGCACGTGGGGTAGCGCGAGAGGGACGTGGGGTAACGCGAGCCGATCTGCGGCCGCGGTCGCGCCGCGAGACGGAAGGCTGAGACGAGCAGGAGCAGGACGAGCAGTGCGCACAGCAACCCGATGGACTGCGCAATGCGCCTTCGGCGTCCAAACGCGTCGGCTGGATGGTTCACGTCGAGGGATGTTGTGTCTTGCCGCGGGGACAGCTCGTAAGGCTCGGCCGTTTCGCCGGTCGTGTCGTCTTCTGAGGGCGTGGGGTGGTCATGGAACACCGGCCCGCCGGTCAGCAGGCGCCCGAGTCCTCGCAGCGGCGGCATCACGAGCAGGATCACCGCCAGTCCCAGATACACCCACGCGACGATCGAGGCGTTTCCCGTCAGTGCGCGCTCGAAGCCGCTTCCGTCCACGAACGAGTGGATCGCGATCCCGGGCAGCAGCGATCCGGTGCGCTCGTAGAGCAGGCAGGTGATCACGCCGAAGCCGCCGACGATCAGTTTCCCGGCGAGTGGGTACTGGGTGTGGACCAGCGCGAACAGCACGGCGGCGATCAGACACGCTGGGATGATCGTGAGGCGATTGCGCAGGCACCGGTAGAGAAAGCCGCGAAAGAAGATTTCCTCGGCTACAGGAGCGCCCACGCAGGCCACGAAGCCCGCGAGCACGATCGCGATCGTGCTGTGATGCGAGATGCCCGCAAAGTTGCTGCTGACAGGCGCCGGCAGCGCTCGACGCAAGAGCACGTTGCACCAGCCATACGCGAACAGGCCCAGAATCGCCAGACCCGTGGCCCGCGCACCCGGCACCGGGCGCAGGCCGAGATCCCGCGCACCGAGAGAGCCCCGGCGCCAGAGCGGAATCAGCGTCGCGAGGAACACTGCCTCAGTGAGCAGCACCCCGAGCCCGACACCCAGCTCGCGGACGCCGAGCAGCCAGAGCGCAAGCCCGAGCACGATCAGAATCCCCCACATCGCGACATAGGCCGTGAGCGCGTAGCGGACCGTCCAGCTTCGAGAGCGGGCGGTCGGGGCAGGCCACGGAGCAAGCCGCCGCGTACGTGGCTCTCGGATCGCTCGCGAGGTCACACTTCGTCATCGACAGTCTGAGGCGAGTGCTCAATCAGCGGGCATTCTTTGGTAGTTCAGATTCTGAACGCCGATGCGGTTCGATGTCGTTCTACATACCGCTGACCGTCGATCGCGTCTCGAGGCTTTTTCAGCGACACGCGGCTGCGGGCAGGGCGCACGCGAGCTCGTTCACGAGCGAGAAGGCGATCTTCCGCGTCCTGTTCGCCGAAGAAGGTAGCCGCGGTCAGGTTCTGCTGGCGCTCGAGGGGTTCAACAAGAAGACCCAGAAGACGCCTCCGTCGATGATCAAGCTGGCGAAGAGGCGCCTGGCGGACTGGCGACGGCGAGGCGATGAGAAGCGCGAGGCTCAGGGCAAACGGCCGCTGCACCGATGAGGTGTGGTAGTCTTATATCCAGCAAGAGATACCGGCAGAGATATCGATATTCATTAGGTGGACACCATGCCTGAACGTGACTTCTTGGACAAGATGATCGACGAGCGCACCGCGCGCAATCCCGAGTTCCCGAGGCTTGTGGACGCGGCTCGTCGGCGCCGCGAACTGCTGCGGGCTCTGACCGAGCAGCGCGCGGAGCAAAAGCGCTCGCAGACGACGGTCGCCGCTTCGATGGAAACCTCGCAGTCATTCGTCGCGCGTCTGGAGAGCACGGCCGCCGACACGAAGATGTTAACCGTCGACCGCTACGCGGAGAGTCTCGGGTTCGTCGTGCAGTACCACCTGATCCCGGCAGCCAAGGCGAACGGGTCTCCGGCGGTTGTGGTTCACGCGTAGAACGTCGCTTGTCTGCTGTGGTCGTGTCCGTGTTCGCCAACCGGAAGGACCCCACCTGAGCCGTCAGTAGGCCGCGGTGCGCGTGAGTTGCTCGCGCGGGTTGCCGAAGAACATGCGCAGGACCCCGTTGACCGCGCTGACGATGATCGCCGCGAGCGCCGCCCACCAGAAGCTCGCGATCGTGAACTGCGGGACGATCCAGTGGGTGAGATAGAGCATCAGGACGTTGATAAGGAAGTAGAAGATCCCGAACGTGACGATGATGAACGGGATCGACAGGATCGCCAGGACGGGCTTGACGAAGAAGTTCACGATCGTGAACACGAGCCCGGCGACAAGCAGCGCCCACCAGTCGCTGCCGTAGCTCAAGCCGGACAGCAGCCATGTCGCCACGAACAGGGCGACCGTATTGAACACCCATGTGACGGCGAGCCGGCGAGTCATCGTCCACAGCGTAGCCCGGCCACCCTCCGCCGCCCGCTACCCTGCCCAGGCGTGATCACAACCAATCAGTTCAAGTGCGTTTGCTAACCACATTATACCCACCGGTCGGATGAATGGGTCGCCGATCAGGACCGGAAGGTCCGCAGTGTTTGGGCGAAGGTGGGAACGGTCGCGGCGAGCCGGTCGAGGAGCTCGTCGATGGTCATGGGCGGTCGGGTGAGCGCCGCGGCTTGGCGCTCGACGGCGTTGTAGGTTGCCTGTGGGTCGAGGTCGTAGAGGTCGAGTAGGAAGACGTCGGGATGCAGCGGCTCGACTGCGAACGGTGTGCAGGCGTCGCTCGGGAAGTGCTTGAGGTTGAGCGTGACTATGGTCTGGGCGTCGCCGGCTACGGCGGTGGCGAGTACGTGGCGGTCCTTGGCCTCGTTGGTCATGGCTGGCTCCAGGCGAGCGATCGCCTCGTGGGGCACGCTGGCGGCATCGAAGGCGCTGCGCATCGCATCGAGCAGTCGTGCGGCCTGGGCTTCGGTGACGCGATGGTCGGCGGTGAGGTTCCGGGCAACCTCGTCGAGGATCTGCTCGCTCCAGCACGGGTCGTACAGTTCAGCCTCGGCCACGCGTAGCAGCGTGTCGCGAAGCGGAAGCGGATAGAGGACGCTTGCGTCGAGAACGGCGGTGAAGGACATCGCCGGAGAATATGGGCGAGTCGGGATGGAGCCGATACCTGTGCGTGTGCCTACCGGTAGCCGCCAGGTAGCTCCTCGGAGAGTCGCGTGAGCTCATCGAGCTTCTCGCGGCGCGTGGTGCTGCGCTGGTCGCTATATGCCTGGAGGTCCTCGATTCGCACGCGTCTGTGCGTACCGACCTTGTGATGGGGGATAACGCCTTCGTCAAGCAGCTTGGTCAGGTGCGGGCGGGAGACGTGCAGCAGGTCGGCCGCTTCCTGGGTCGTGAGCTCTTTGTCGTGCGGCATGAGCGTGATGGTCTGTCCTCGGGCCATGCTCTTCACTACGAACTTGAGCGCGTGGAACACCGACTCCGGGATCTCCGTCGTCTCGCCGTCCGGGTCGACGAGCCGGGCAGTGCGGTGCCGGCGAAAGATCTCGTCGATCTGGTGGCGCAGCTGCTCCAGCGCCTGCTTCTCCTCAGGCGCTGCCTGGACCACGTTGTCAGAGGGCTGGTGGGTGGTAGTAGACATCGCTAATCCTCCTGTTTGGCTCGGGTCCATCGCGTCGTGGCAAACTGTAGCAGCCAACCGCAATAGGCGCAATATCTGCAATAAGCGCTAGCAAGATGGGCCGCGGGGTGTCGGCCCAAGTCGCTGGCTGCTGGTCGTCGTAAGCTATGAGCGACGCCAGCGCGGATCGTGTCCGTGTTCGCCAAGCGGAAGGACCCCAAGTCATGGAGCGCGTGAACATCACCATCGGGCCGCTGAGCTTCGATCATGCCGACTATGACGCCGAGGGCGACGTGCTCTACCTGCACGTCGGCGAGCCCCAGACAGGCGAGGGCGAGGAGACGCCGGAGGGTCATGTCGTGCGCTACGCGTCCGGGACGAGCCGCATCGTCGGCCTGAACGTGCTCGGCGCAAGGCGCATCCTGGCGCGCGACGGACATCTTGCGGTCACGGTCCCCAAGACGGTTGAGACCACTGCGGAGGACTTGGCCCCTGCGCTCGCTGCGGTCTGACGCACCTCCTCGGCAGCTACCTACGAGGCACGCCGTGATGGATGGCACGACCTGCGCCACAAGAGTCGCTCGACCCGAAGCGCCACACGGTTGCCGGCTGCGGTTTTTAGCCGCTCAGTGACCAAAATGGCCTCCTCGGTGGCATATAGAGGGTGAGAGGGCGCGAAGGCCGGACCCAGTAGCCCCCGGCTTACCCGTTGGTATTCATCAGACGCCGAGCTATCGGAAGAAGGGACGGATTGTATGAAAATGGACGAAATGAGCGATGAGGAGCGAGTGGTGGTCAACAGAGTGGCGTGGAGTGGCGTGGGTGGAGTCGTGACCATCGTCATGGCAACCCTGGCGGCCACTTCGCCGCTCTGGCCTCTGTGGGCTGCCTTTGCCGTTGTCGGCTTCTACTTCACACTGGCTCCGCTACTGCACCTGTGGCCGTGGCAGCATTTCGACCAAGGGGAACGCAAAAGCCTCTTGCTCAGCCTCAACCTTCCGTGCCGCGAACTGAACACCCTGCATGGGATCGTCCAGAGCGATGCGTCCGCAGGCTACAGCGTGCCGCAGCGGCGGAAGGAACTCACCGAGATCAATGGGAGCGTCCAGCGACTGCTTGGGCGTTCGCCTCTATTGAGAATGTACGAATCCGACGCGCCGCCCCCCAAGCAGCCTCTCGTCGGGCAACTCATGGATCACGACGAATCCCTATTCGAGGCCGAGCTTCAACATCGGCTGAACATGCTTGTCGAGGTGACTGCGCGACTCGTCAAGGAGGGCACATGATGAGTTGCCAGTCGCTACGCCGTGAATGCCACGGCCGGACGGCAGGTCCATCATGCGACATAGACGCAGACGACTCCCGCGATGATCCTGGCGAGCGGGTGGTTGTGTGGCTTCTCATTCCGATTCATCACCAGGCGGCCTGCACGCCTCCAAGCCGGCGCCGAGTTCGGTGCGGCGAGGTTCCTCTCCCGGCACTTCGCGGGCGAAGACAACCAGGTGTTCGGCGGGTGCCGCGGCATGTTGCCATTCGTTTTCTTCCCTTTCCTCGCCCCCGCCACTGCCGCCGTTCTCTTGTTCCCGTTCTGTTACTGCTCCTGAATGCTCAAAGTTCTGTGCCACTCGTTCTAGTCCCGTCCAGATCTCAACGTCGGCTTGCAGTGCTTCGGCGCATGGTCCTTGCACATGCGTGGCCATCCTTGTGGCTTGCTCGCGTACTTCAGAGGCCAAATGAGCGTCGCTTTCCCCAAACTGACGGAAGCATGGTGCGCTTGCCTTAAACGTGTTGAGACATTCTTCCTCGGATAGTGCTTCGTCCCCAGTCTTTAGATACATCCTGCTTCCCTCTTCGCCTGGGTGTGGCGTACCTCCGCCCGGAATATGAGCAGCCCAGCGGTGGTCTTGCCTTCAAGTTCTTTGTATTCCTTGTCACTTAGGTGTTCAGAACTGACTGGTGTTGAGGCGGCAGGGGCAGGAGCCTTGTGGCAGTTCGCCGTGATGTTCGTGATGAACCACAGCCCTTCTTTGCCGTTGGTCGCGAGGCGGAACTCGATTGGGCCTTCGCTCGCCGGGGCGATGCGGTAGGACAGATTCACGGAGGCCGTCAGCCCGGCGATCTTGACTGCCTGCGGGCTCAGGCCGATGAATTGGTAACGGCCGGCTCCTGCCGTCCACTGTGCTTCGTAGGCGGCGAGGACCGCCGTTTCGCCGCTGACGTGCTCGCAGCCGTGTGTGCCCTTGCCTGTACGCACCACGTTCGTCGCAAGGGTTGACCCCAGCCCGCTTGCGTTGTGCGCGCTGTAGGCGTTCTCATACTTCGTCAGGACCCCCACGACGGCCCGCTGTGCGGCCATCGGGGAAGCCGCCGCGGGAGCGGTCGTCGTCTTCGTGGCAGCCGCGCCGCAGCCCGTGAGCGACAAGAGAACAAGAACAGCGGGACCAACCGCGATGCGCCGCATCAGAGCCAGTCCCTACCCGATCACGTGAGGATGACCGTCCGCAGGTCGCTGTCGTCAACCATGCGGGCAATATAGACCAAAGCGCTCCCTACCAGTCCGCTCTGGACCCATTGGTCTGAACAGACGAGCATCCAAGGATGGAGCGTATAGACGAGGATCCAGCCGCCGCGAGTGCCGCGTTCGGCCGGCGGCTGCGCGAGCTCAGGGTCGAGCACGACCTCTCCCAGGACGACCTTGCGCGCAACACGGATGTCCACCCGACCGCGATTGGCCGTTTCGAGCGTGGGGCACGTGAGCCCCGGTTGACGACGATCCTGCGACTTGCCCGTGGCCTTGACGTGCGCCCCGGCGAGCTGCTGGACGAGCTGCAATAGGGGCGTGCCGGTGGCCGCCGCGCCCGGATGCGCTGATTGTCGAGCACCGTGGCGAACTCGCCCGCCATCGCAACGCGGTATTCTCAGTGGTACCGAAGTACCGAGTAATCCATTATGCGAGCACAATCCCCGATCAAGGTTCATGAGGCCACGAAGGAGAAGGTCCGCTATGCCGCGTTGATGGCGGGCCTCAAGCAGGCCGAGCTCGTCGAGCGCGCAGTCGATGAGTACGTCGAGCATCACCGTGAGCTGTTTGCGTTGCGCATGGAGCGCGCGCAGGAGGCGCTGCTGGGCGGCAAGACCTCCACGCTCGCATACACGTTGGGTGTCGGTGAGGCCGATGTCGAGCGGGTCGGCGGTTCTCGACGAAGTAGATAGCGCCGCCGAGAGGGCAGGCTCCCGGCGGCGCCCCGAAGAACAAGATCCGTCACGTACTCCAGCCATGCCTTGCCACAAAGGCCACGTCGTTATCCCAATTGCCTCGGCTTCCTGCAGCCATCGTGAGGCGGCCGGATGGGCGTGGTTATCCCCCTAATGGGTTTTCCGGCTCCCGCAGAATGTGCTCCAAAATGAGCCTCCTTTCTTGGGGACACTGATCGTAGCGCCCCTGCGGGTTCGTCTCATGCGGTCCTATCGCCCGGTCCACTCGTCCGGTGGTGCGCCGGGCGTCCACGCCCGCGTGACCCCGCCGCCTTCCTGGCGAAGTTCCCGGCTGTAGTCAGAGAGCTGGGCGTGGAACGCCAGCTCGTGTCGTGGGTCGTCCGCGGCTTGGTCGATCCAGTCGCGCCAGACCACGAGCGCGCACAGCGTCTCGACATGGGCCGTGTCGTCCCACCAGCCATCCTTGAGATGTTCCAGCTCTCGCGGATAGCGCCCGTGAAGGGCCACGATCGAGCCCCACATCTGGGACCGCCACTCCGGATCGCCCATAAAGGGCTCGATCCACGGCGCGCGCCGATCGGGATCGTCGTCATACGTTCCCGGCAATTCGGGGGCCGGAACGGGACCCCGTCCTGCCCCATCGAGGCCTGCGATCTCGTTGCAGACCATTCGTGCCGCCACGCGCGACACGGGTTCTCCATTGCTCGTGGCCAGCTCCTCCAGCTGGGCCATTATGGGGTCAGGAAGGGTGATCTTCATGCGGTAGCTCATCGGGCTCATCTCCATCGTTGATTGACGATCGCGCGATATGCGCCTCTCGCGGTTAATGACCGTGAGCCCGCAAAAGCGGCCAACGAGTTGGGCCCATTTATGGGTCCGCTCGGCCCCGTGCATCTGTCCTTCCTGCCAGCCTGTGGAGACCGGGTGCTGGCTCCGGTCGGAAGGGCCGGTCGATCGGCCATCGCTGGCAGGAAGGGTTCTTGCCGTTGGTGCTGTCCGGTTGGTCGGGTTGGGTCCCGGGCTGGTGACGGACTGACTCGTAGTCTGTCTGTCGGCGATTGCTCTGGCCTGACCGTACGTCCGTTGTGTCGTCCGCCACCACCCGGGACCTTTGGCGTGACCTAATAGGAGCGTGGCAACCGCCCCCAGGAAGGCCTGTCCGCCCGAGGTCCACTTCACCGAACCCATCGATCGAAGGGACGTGCTGGATGATTGTGATCGGAGCGGATGTCCACAAGAGCACCCACGCCCTCGCGGCCGTCGACGCGAACACCGGGCAGCTCCTCGGCGAGAAGGAAATCCCCGCCAGGGAACGGGGCCATCTCGAAGCGCTGCGCTGGGCACACGAGCTCGACACCGAGATCGTGTGGGCGATCGAGGACTGCCGCGACCTCTCCCACCACCTCGAGAACGCGCTCATCAGCGCCGGCGAGCGCGTGATCCGCGTCGCGCCAAAACTGATGGGTGCCTCACGCCGCGGCGAACGCGAACCAGGGAAGTCCGACCAGATCGACGCCAGGGCGATCGCCCGAGCTGTTCTGCGTGAGGGCATCGAGCGTTTCCCGGCGGCGTTCCTCGACGAGGACGCCGTGGAGATCCGGCTGCTGTGCGACCACCGCGAAGTGCTCGTCAACGAGCGCACACGGCTGATCAACCGGCTGCGGATCAACCTCGTGATCCTCGACCCCGGGCTGGAGGCGACGATTCCCGCTCGCAAGCTCGACTACCCACGCCAGCTGCAACGCGTCACACGGCGCCTGAGAGCAATGCCACAGACCGCCCGGGTCCGCATCGCCTGCGAACAAGCCAAACGGATCGGAGCGCTCACCCGCGACGCAGAGCAGCTCAAGCGCGACTTGCGCGACCTCGTCCGTGCGCACTGCCCCGAGCTGCTCGCCGAGACCGGCTGCGGTCCCCTCACCGCCGCGATCCTGATCGGACAAACCGCCGGAGCCGAGCGCTTCAAGAGTGACGCGCACTTCGCAAGGCTCGCGGGCGTCGCACCGATCCCCGTCTCATCCGGCCGCACCGATCGCCACCGCCTGGATCGTGGCGGCAATCGCCAGCTCAACCGCGCGCTGCACATCATCGCCATCACCCGCGGGCGCCTGGACCCCGGGACACGCGCCTACCTGCAGCGCAAGGAAGCCGAGGGCAAGACCCGCATCGAGGCAATGCGCTGCCTCAAGCGCCACCTCGCGCGCCGATATCACCGGCTGCTCAGCGCGCCGCCGACTCCCTCTGCGACCTTGCTCTTGACTCATTAGAAGTTCGACTGGTCCGTCTCACGGCGGTGAAGTGAGGGGTCTCGGATGACTAATATCCAGTTCCGTGAGCGAGTCGACGACCGAGCAATCTGAACGGATCAATCTTCGGAAGGAGGCCCAGGCCGCCTATCGGGCGATGGCCGCATTTGACCGGTCAGTCGAGCTTGATGCGGCGCTCCATGAGCTCGTGAAGATCCGCGCATCACAAGTGAACGGATGCGCCTACTGCATCGACATGCACACGAGAGCAGCGCGCAGCGCCGGGGAGAGCGAGCGTCGGATCTACGCGCTAGCAGCATGGCGGGAGAGCCCGTTGTTCACGGAGCGCGAGCGGGCCGCCCTGGAGCTCACGGACTCGATTACCAACATCGCTGGGAGCGGTGTGCCAGATGCTGTCTATCACCATGCCGCGGCTGAGTTCGCGCCGAGCGAGCTTGCGAACTTGATCCTGGCGATCACCGCTATCAATGCCTGGAACCGCATCGCAGTGAGCAGCGCGATGATTTACACCGACGAGCCGTAGGAGCCTCAAGGCCCTCGAAACTCGCAAAATGCGAGTTAGCCTTGACATAGGAGCAACGGGCTCTGAGCGCAGCGACCGGGCCAGGCCTGGGTTTGTCAACGAGCTACGAGAGGCGAAGCTCTGCGGCTTCGCCTCGGCGCTGAAGAAGCTGCTCCGTCAGCAATTTGTTGGCCGTTCTCGCGTGCTGGCGGTCATTAAGGGTGTGGGAAGGACAGACAGATCGCTTGCGAGCAAGTCGCAGCAGCGCGACGTTTGGAGCGCCGCGGCGCGCAAGGGCGCAGAGGACGCGGTGCTACGCATCCTGCGTCGCCGCTACCCCGGAAGGCGCGTCGTCGCCCACTGGAATGAGTCTGATGCGCTTGGCCAGGTTTCCCCGCCCAGGCTGGACCTGGATCGACGCGAGGATGCCGCCTAACAGTTCGGGCAGGATCAACGGGTCCTCGCTGTTGAGAAGGTCCGCTGCGCTGATCCGCTCCCGCACCTGGACCTCCCGAGCGAAGTCCTTGTAGTCGCTCTTTGCTCCCTCTAGTGCCTGAATGCGGGTCTCCAGATGCGAGTGGTAGCGGTCCCCGAGCGCTCGTCTGAGCGTGATGTCCGCGGCGAATGCGTCGAGCTCGCTTTCGGCATCGAGGACCGCTTGCTCCAGAGTATGCAGCTCGTCCGAGGTTTCCTCGCCGATCTCCACGTCGAGCCGCGAGAGGAGCGTCCGCAGTTGCTCGCGTACGTACTCCTCCAGGGGCTCGGCGTTGACGAACGCTGCCCGCTCACACCGCTCGCCCTTGTGGCGGCTCTGCGTGGCTGCGCAGCGGTATGTGCGGATCATCGGACCACCACGGCTCCCCACGAGGGGACTACCGCAGGTCCCGCAGTGAGCGAGGCCCGACAGAGGGAAGGTCGCGGCAGCTCGCCGCCGGCGTGGCTCTCGCTGCGCCGCCTCCCACTCGGAGCGCGACACGAGCGCTTCGTGAGCCTCGGCGTTGACCGCCGACCCGTTACGGCTCTCTCCGAGGTATGTCCGGCTGGCGAGCATCCGACGTACCGTGGAGGTGGTCCAGGTGCGCCCTGGCGCTTCCTCCACGAGATAGATGCACGCTGCGCTCACGTCTTGCGCGCCGGCGATGCGGTACGCCTCGACCACGTGCTGGGCCTGTTCGTCGTGTGGCTCAAGCGTGCCGTCGTCCCGGCGCTGGTAGCCGTAGGGCGTCGGGCTGATCTTCGCCCCGCGCTCGATCGCGTGGCGCTTGGCGGTCTGCCAGCCGGCGACCATGTTGTCGCGCTCGAGCGTGGCGACCGCCAGGAGCACGGTCAGGATGAACGAGCCGAATGGGCCGGTGGGGTCGATGTCCTCCTCGACGAATGCGAGATGTCCGCCGAGGGACTGGATGCGCTCGACGTCCTCGATCGCGCCGGCGACGTTGCGGGCGAACCGATTGAGCCTCCAACAGGCGATGCCTTCGGTCTCGCCGCTCTCGATACGCCGGATCGCCTCGCGTAGGCCAGGGCGATCCTGGGTCCCACCGGACTCGTCCTCGTCAACGTGCCAGGCCGCGATCTCCACGCCCCGGTACGCTGCCCAACGGGCGATAGCCTCTCTCTGTACGGTCGGCGAGATGTAGCCGGGTCCCTTGCGGCCCATTCTGCGGCTGACTCGGATGTATCCGTCGAAGCGTTCAGGTTTAGGCATCGGACTCCAGATCAAGGATAGGTAATGTGGCTCTGAGCACCAACCAGTTCAAGAACGGCAACCACATCGAGGTCGACGGGACGATCTACAAGATCCTCGAGTTCCAGCACGTCAAGCCCGGGAAGGGCGGCGCGTTCGTGCGCACCAAGCTGCGCCGGGCATCCGACGGGAACGTGATCGACAAGACGTTTCGGGCGGGCGAGAAGTTCAGGCCGGTCCGCACGGAGGCGCGCCGGATGCAGTTCCTGTACGCGGACGGCACGGACGCGCACTTCATGGACGCCGAGTCCTTCGAGCAGATCGCGGTCGCGGAAAGCGCGCTCGCAGACGCGCTGCGCTGGATCAAGCCGAGCAGCGAGGTGGACGTGCTGTTCATCGACGACAAGCCCTCCGACATCCAGCTGCCGAGCGCCGTGGACCTCGAGGTGACCCAGACAGACCCGGGCTTGCGCGGCGATACGGCCTCGGGCGGAGGCACCAAGCCCGCGACGCTCGAGACGGGCGCGAGCATCAGCGTGCCGCTGTTCGTCAACGTGGGCGAGCGCATCAGGGTGGACACGCGCTCCGGCGAATACGTCTCGCGCGCCTAGAGGCGGGCGGGGACGGGCAGAATGCGGCGCTCGGATCAGCGGCGGGCCGCGGTGGTGGCGCTCTACCAGCACGATCTCACCGGCCGCCCGCTGGTCGAGACGCTCGGGCGCAACGCATCGGTATTCGCGCGTGCGCTGGCGTATGCCGCAGCCGATCGCGCGGACGAGCTCGACGCCATCATCGACCGGCACGCGCACGGCTGGTCGGTGGCGCGGATCCAGCCCCTGGAGCGGAGCATCATGCGGGTGGCGCTGATCGAGATGCTGCATCCCGACGTCGCGCCGGCGCAGGAGCCGATCCCGGCCGAGGGGGCGATCGAGGAGGCCGTGGAGAGCGCGAAGGTGTTCTGCGGATCGGACGCGCCGGCGTTCGTGAACGGGGTGCTGGCGGCGGTGTTGCGCGATGTGCGTCAGAATGCGGCAGAGACGCCCGAGGAGGCCAGATGAACGACACCGAGCAACTAGTGGACGAGCGACTGGACGCGCTGATATCGAAGCTGGAGCGGGCCGCCGAGCAGCTGCGTTCCGGTGAGCTGAGCCCGGACGCGGCCGCGACGCTGGTCGAGGACTGCGCGGGACTGGCGGGCGAGGCCGCGGCGGAGCTCGAGCGGCGGGTGCTGGCCGATCTCCGATCGGCGGAGGTTTCGGCCGTTGCGCCAGGCCAGGACTCGCTGCTGTAGCGGGCGCTCGTGACGGCCGGATACCCGGAGCATCTGCGCGCCGAGGTCGAGCGGTATCTGGAGGGGATGCGGTTCTCCGGCGAGGCCCTGACCGCGGGCCTGGACGAGGCGATGCGCTACTCGCTGCTGGCGGGCGGCAAGCGCATCCGCCCGGTGCTGGCGCTCGCCACCGCCAGGGCGGTCGGGTTGGAGCAGTTGCGGGTGTTGCCGCTGGCGGGGGCGATCGAGCTGATCCACACCTACTCGCTGATTCACGACGACCTGCCGGCGATGGACGACGACGCGCTGCGCCGGGGCATGCCGACGTGCCATGTGCGCTTCGGCGAGGACGTCGCGATCCTGGCCGGGGACGGCCTGTATGCGGAGGCGTTCAGGCATCTGCTCACCGCGCAACGCTCGGAGCCCGAGCGGGTGCTGCTGGCGGCGGCGGAGCTGGCGAGCGCGACCGGCGTGGACGGGATGGTCGGGGGCCAGTACGCGGACGTCAGCGCCGGCACCCCCCCCGGACCGGCGGCGCTGCGCAGGGTGCACGAGCTGAAGACGGGTCGTCTCATCGGCGCGTCGGTGATCTGCGTACTGCTCTTGGGTGGGATCGACGGACCTGCGACAATGTGGTTTCGGCGCTTCGCGGCCGAGCTGGGCGTGCTGTTCCAGATCGTTGACGACATCCTCGATGTGACCGGCACGGACGACGCCCTTGGCAAGCCGCGGGGCAGCGACGAGCGGCACGGCAAGCGGACATACGTGAGCGAGTTCGGCATGGAACGGGCACTACAGCTGGCGGCGGAGTCGCACAGGACCGCACGCGACGCGCTCGCGCAGGCAGCCAGTGCCGGCGCCGGCGCTCCGAACGCCGCGGTGGAGCTCGAGCAGATAGCTGATTTCATCTACACCCGCACCTCATGAGCCGCCAGCAACCAGACAGCCACAGCAACGGCACGCGCCCCGGTGGGGCCGGCAAGCACGGCGATGGCGCAACGGGCGGGGTGCTACTCGACGGCATCAGCGGGCCGGAGGATCTGAAATCGCTCTCCGACGCGCAGCTGACCCAGCTGGCTCAGGAGGTGCGCGAGCACATCATCGACACCGTCGGTGAGATCGGCGGACACTTCGGCGCCAACCTCGGCACGTGCGAGCTGGCGGTCGCGCTGCACTCGCTGCTGGAATCCCCGCGCGACAAGATCCTGTGGGACGTCGGCCATCAGGCCTATCCGCACAAGATCCTCACGGGCCGCAGCGATCGACTCTCAACGATCCGCCAGTACGGCGGTCTCGCGCCGTTCTGCTCGATCGCGGAGTCCGAGCACGACATCATGGGCGCCGGCCACGCGTCCACGTCAATCGGGTATGCCGTCGGCATCAAGGAGGGGATGCGCCATCTCAGCCGCGAGGGCATGATGGCCCAGGGCCAGGACGGCAAGGTCGTGGCGGTGATCGGCGACGGGGCGATGACCGGCGGGGTGGCGTTCGAGGCGATCGGGCAGGCCGGCGGGCTGGGCACGCCGATGGTCGTGGTCCTGAACGACAACGGCATGTCGATCGCGCCGAACGTGGGCGCGCTCTCGCGCTACTTCAACCGGGTCCGCCTGAACCCGAAGCTGTGGCATGCGCGCGAGGGCGTCGAGGGGGGGCTGGCGCGGTTGCCCGGCGGGATCGGCTCGGCGTTCGAGCGGCTCGGTCCCCAGCTGAAGGAGTCGATCAAGGCGTTCTGGGCGCCCGGCCTGTGGTGGGAGGAGCTCGACTGGGCGTACATGGGCGTGATCGACGGGCACGACGTGCGCGCGTTGCGCGAGGCGTTGCGCGAGGCGCTGGCGGCCGGCCGTCCCGTCGTCGTGCACATCGCGACGGTCAAGGGCAAGGGCTTCGCTCCCGCCGAGGACGGGGGGTTGGAGGGAATGGAGAAGTGGCACGCCGCCAAGCCCAACTCGATTCTGAACGGCTCTCCCGCCCCGGCGCCCGCAGCGAGCACGGTGGCCGTCAAGAGCACTCAGGCGAAGAAGGCCCCGCCCCAGTACACGCAGGTGTTCGGCGATGCGCTCGTGCGCGAATGCCGGCGCGACGAGCGCATCGTGGGCATCACCGCCGCGATGAACTCGGGCACGGGTCTGAACATCCTGCAGGAGGCGCTGCCCGAGCGCTACTTCGACGTCGGCATCGCCGAGCAGCAGGCGATCCTGTTCGCGGCCGGGCTGGCGCTCGAGGGGGTCAAGCCGGTCGCGGCGATCTACTCGACGTTCCTGCAGCGGGCGTTCGACCAGATCGTGCACGACGTATGTCTGCAGCGGCTGAACGTCGTGTTCGCGCTGGACCGTGCCGGCCTGGTCGGTGACGATGGGCCCACCCACCACGGGGCGTTCGACATCGCCTATCTGCGCTGCCTGCCGAACATCGTGTTGATGGCCCCGCGCGACGAGGCCATGTTGGTGCACATGCTGCACACGGCCCTGGTCTACGACGACGGGCCGATCGCGTTGCGCTATCCGCGCGGGGAGGGCACGGGCGTGGAGCTGCCGAGCCAGCCGCGGGCGCTCGAGATCGGCACCGGGGAGATTCTCAGGGAAGGGGGCGCGAGCGCGGCCGTGGGGTGCAGGGTGGCGCTGATCGGATACGGCAGTGGTGTGGGCAAGGCGCTCCAGGCGGCGCGGGAGTTGAGTGCGAACGAGATCGACGTGACGGTCGCGGATGCGCGGTTTGCCAAGCCGATCGACGCGGGCCTGATGGCCCAGCTGGCGGCCGAGCACGATCTGCTCGTGACCGTCGAGGAGGGCGTGCTCGCGGGCGGGTTCGGTTCTGCGGTGTGGGAGACCCTGAACGAGGCGGGTGTGCGGATTCCGAGGATTTTGCGGGTGGGCCTACCCGACCGCTACGTCACCCACGGCAAGCCCGCGTTGCTATACGAGGAGGTCGGATACACCGGCCGGCAGATCGCCGAACGCGTCAGTGCTGCGATCACCGCTCGTGAGTCGGCCCCTCTTCCGTCCAGTTAAATGAAACGACCCGCTGGGGAGGCGGGCCGTTTCGGGGAGGAGGGATGCTGCTGTACTTCGGGTCGATCACTATGTTGCCCGCAGTACCCGAACTTATGTGTGATGTTGATCACATAGACCCGCCGGCGTTCGTCTCGCGCGGCGGGATCAAGCTGCACAACGCGCTCGATGCCTGCGATCTGGACGTGACGGGCAGACGCGCCCTGGACGTGGGCGCCTCGACCGGCGGGTTCACCGACTGCCTGCTGCAGCGGGGCGCCACGAGCGTGATCGCCGTCAACGTCGGCTACGGGCAACTCGACTGGGGCCTGCGCAACGACCCGCGCGTAACCGTGCTCGAGCGTACGAACGCGCGCACGCTGATCCCCGCGATGTTGCCGTACACGCCGGACATGGTCACGATCGACGTGTCGTTCATCTCGCTCGCCAAGGTGCTGCCCGCCGTGCTGGGCTGCCTGAGCGCGAGCTATGACGTGCTGGCGCTCGTCAAGCCCCAGTTCGAGGTCGGCCGCGAGCTCGCGAGCAAGGGGCGTGGCGTCGTGCGCGACCCTGAGGACCGCCGATCTGCGCTTTTGGGTGTGGGGGAGGCGTCGCTTGGTCTTGGCGCGAGCGTGCTCGGCTACCACTACTCGGGGCTGCCCGGTCCGAAGGGCAACCGCGAGACGTTCATCCATCTCGCCGAGCCCGCGCGTACAGGCGGTGCAACGGGTGTCGAGGATCTGGAGCGGATGGCGCGTAGGGTGGAGCCATGAGCGGCGCTCCCAGGACCATGACCGTGATCACCCACCGCCGCCCGGCGGACACGATCGGGGCGCTGCGCGAGCTGATCGACGCGGCCGCGCGGGCGGGGGTGACGCTGCGGTTGGACGAAGATGAGACGCGCAAGCACCCGGCGATCGAGCCCGGTCCGGGGGTCGAGCTGAACGCCCCCGTCATCGCCGACGTCGAGCTGTGCATCGTGCTCGGTGGAGACGGGACGATCCTGAAGGCGCTGCGCCTGTATGCGGGCACGAGCGTGCCCGTGTTCGCGGTCAACTTCGGTGAGATCGGGTTTCTCGCGACGGTCGAGCCCGACGAGCTTTCAGAGGGCATCGCCCGTGCGCTCAGCGGCGAGTTCGAGCTGCTCCAACTGCCGGCGATCGTGCTGGACTCGCCCGACGGCGCCGACGCCTCGGAGCACGGCGCGCGTGCGGGGATCAACGACGTCGCGATCCACCGCCGAGTCGGCGAGCGGGTCGCGGAGATCGCGTATGCGCTGGAGGATGAGATCGTCGGCAGCGTGCGCTGCGACGGCCTGGTGATCGCCACGCCCGCGGGCTCGACCGGCTACAACCTGGCCAACGGCGGTCCTGTGATGGCGTGGGGCGTGGAGGGGTTCGTCGTGTCGTTCATCGCCCCCCACTCGCTGACGGCGCGCGCGCTCGTGGTCGCACCCGGGGATCGGATGACGGTCCACAACCGCTCGCGCGAGCCGCTGGACATCGCGGTGGACGGGCGTCCCGCGGGCGAGATCCCGGCGGGTGGAACGATCGACGCGCGGTTCGTCAACGCAATCGGCACGATCGCCCAGCTCCCCGACTCCTCGTTCTACCGTCGCCTGCGCGAGAAGTTCGGCCGCCTCGCCAGCTGACGTTGGCCTCGCCGAGTTGGCGCGCTTCCGCCTGGTTCGCCGAGCTGGCGCTTCCCGGCTATGCGGCCCGGGGTGTGGTGTGGGTCGAATCCTCGCCCTGCAGCGAGTCGATGAACCCGTCGAGCTGGTCCCTGGAGAAGCGCCGCTGACCGCCGGGCGTGCGGTAGCAGGAGATGTGGCCGGCGTCCGTCCAGCGGCGGATCGTCGCCAGTGAGACGCCGAGATAGCGGGCGGCCTGCGAGCTCGTGAACACGAGCTGCCGGGAGTCGCCTGCGGCAGTGGGGGGGAAGGGCATGGTTCGCATGCCCCATGTATCGCCGCTATGAGCCGATCGGTTTAGCGAGTGCGTACGTTTGTGGACGTTTGGGCGGCCAAAC
Organism: uncultured Solirubrobacterales bacterium; assembly: GCA_963810645.1. GTDB lineage: Bacteria > Actinomycetota > Thermoleophilia > Solirubrobacterales > Solirubrobacteraceae > Palsa-744. Next base: position 23,539 of record CAWEOK010000002.1, read on the forward strand.
TTACATTTAGGTTCCGGGGCAGGTTGCCGAGGAGAGGGTGTCGAACTGATATGCCATCCCAATAATCGGAGGAGACGCCGTGACAAGGCCCGCCAGAATGCTCAGATACGTACTCGCGTCCGGGACGCTCGCCGGAACGATTGTGCTGGGGCTGGCCGCCTGCGGCTCCAACGGCGGCTCGGTCTCCGGCGGCAGCGGGATCTCGGTCGCCGCGGGGGTCCAGACGCCGCGGACGCAGGCGCAGAGCGGCGGCACGCGCGGCGGCACGCTGACCGTGCTCAACGAAGCGGACTTCGAACATCTCGACCCGGGGCAGGCGTACTACAACATCGACTACGAGGCCGTCTACGCCACCCAGCGCCCCCTGTTCTCCTACAGGCCGAACACGTTCTCCAGCCCGAGTCCGGACATGGCCGCAGAACCGGCGCAGGTCTCCGGCGATGGCAAGACGATCACGGTTCACATTCGCAAGGGCGTGCGCTTCAGCCCGCCGGTCAATCGCGAAGTGACCTCGACCGACGTCGCCTACGCGATCGAGCGCGGCGCCAACCCGAACGTCGCCAACCCCTACTTCCAGAGCTATTTCAGCTCCCTCGAGGGGGCTTCCACGGCCAACGGCGGCCCGTTCCCGGGCATCACGACGCCCGACAAGGACACGATCGTCTTCCACCTGAGCGAACCGAAGGCCGCGATCGTGCTCGCGGCGCTCGTGCTGCCGCTGAGCGCGCCCGTCCCCGAGGAATACGCCCGCAAGTACGACGCCCACAGTCCGACCGAATATGGCAACTACCTCGTCGCGACCGGCCCCTACATGTTCAAGTCGAACGCCGAAGGCAGGGTCCTGGGGGTCGGATACGAACCGGGCAAGTCCGCGACGCTCGTGCGCAACCCCAACTGGAATCCGGCGACCGACTTCCGCCCGGCCTACCTGAACCAGATCGACATCAAGATTGGCGGTGACCCGAACGTGATCGGCCGCCAAGTCCTGGAAGGGTCGCACATGGTCCAGAACGAAGCCCCGGCGCAGTCGGTCGTGCAGCTCGCCTATGAACGGTTCCGCAGCCAGCTGGAGATCTCTCCGGGCGCCGGCGACCACTACATCGCCGTCGACAACAAGCAGGGCCCGTTCGCCAACATCGACGTGCGCAAGGCGCTGTGGGCGGCGCTGGATCGCGTCGCGATGAACAAGGCTCGCGGTGGCGCGCTCGTGACCAACGTGATGACCCACTTCATTTACCCCGAAATCCCGGGCTTCGAGCAGGCGGGAGGCCTGGCGGGTCCGCGGGTGGACTACAACGACTACCCCGAAGGCAACATGACCGTGGCCGCCAAGTACATGAAGCTCGCGGGCTATCCGAGCGGCAAGTACACGGGTTCAAAGACGCTCCAGATCATCGGCTCGACCGGCAGTCCCAGCGCCGCGGACGCCGAAATCGTCAACCAGACGCTGCAGAACCTGGGCTTCAGGACGAGGTTCAGCCTGGTCGACTCCTCGACGATGTACTCGAAGTACTGCGGTGTGCCCGCCGAAGCGATCGACGTCTGCCCGAGCGTCGGCTGGGGCGCCGACTTCGGCGATCCCCAGACGGTGCTGGACGCGACGTTCAACGGCAAGAGCATCCTCCCGACCGGCAACAGCAACTGGGGGCAGGTGGACGACCCGGAAATCAACCGGGCGATGGACGCCGCCGAACTTCTCGTCGGCGCGCAGGCGCGCGCGGCCGCGTGGGCGGCGATCGACCGCAAACTGGTCGCGCAGGCTGTGGCGATCCCCTTCGACTGGGACAAGCAGCCGAACATCGAGTCCAAGGACATTGCGGGCGTCGGCGATCTGTGGAATACCGGAGCGTGGGACTACAGCTACACGTCGCTAAAGTGAGGTGCTGCGACCCGTCGGTGGTCCAGGCGGCGTGTTGGGCCGTTCGAGCGGGTATGTGCGGTACGTAGCCGACGGGTGAGTACGTAGCCCCGACGGGGGTGAGCGGCCAAGCACCGCGACCGAGGCGGCCGGTAGCTTAGCGGCGTGACGTCGCCGCTTCGGTCAGCCAAGCTGCGCAGGATTCTCGCCGCCTATACGGTCAACCGGCTGGGTACGTGGTTCGGGCTGGTGGCTCTGTCGCTTGCCGTGTTCGACCACACGCACAGCGCGCTCGCGGTCGCGGCGTTGCTGCTTGCAGGGCAGGCTCTGCCCGCTTTCGTGGTCCCCGTCCTGGTGGCCCGGGTCGAGGCATCCCGGCGCGGGAGCGAGCTCAGCGGCCTGTATTTCTTCGAGGCCGTGGCCACTGCGGCGCTGGCGGTGTTGCTGTGGCACTTCTGGTTGCCGGCCATCCTTTTGCTGGTGGCGCTCGACGGGACAGCGGCGCTGGCCGCCAGCGCCCTGCTGCGGGCGGAGGTGGCGCGAGCTGCGCGCGAGGAGGTCGAAGTGCAGCCGGGATACGCAACGCGAGCGGACGAGAGGCTCCAGGCCGACGTGCAGGAGGCCGAGCGCAAGGCGAACGCGGTGCTGAATGTCGCCTTCTCGGCCACGTTCGTCCTCGGCCCCGCGCTCGGAGGCGCAGTCGTCGCTGCCGCGGGCGCGCCTGCCGCGCTGTTCATCGACGTCGGCTCGTTCCTCATCTGCGGTGCGATGCTGGTTGATCTGCACCCCCACGTCGAGGAGGCCGGGAGCGCCTCCGTTCGCGCCCGCCTGCACACGGCCTGGAAGTACATCAACGACGTTCCCGCGCTGCGCACGCTCCTGCTTGCGGAGGCTCTGGCGCTCGTCTTTTTCGAGGCAGGCGCGCCGATCGAGGTCGCCTACATCAAGGCTACCCTGCACGCCGGCGACCGCGGCTACGGCCTTCTGCTGGCCGTGTGGGGGGTGGGCGCTGTGCTCGGCAGCCTCGTCTTCGCACGCTCAGTCCGACGGGGGCTGGGAGTGATGCTGAGCGCTGGCACGCTCGCAGTCGGGCTCGCTTATATCGGCTTCGCCGCCGCGCCATCACTGGCCCCCGCGTGCCTGGCCGCGCTCCTCGGCGGGGCCGGCAACGGCGTCCAGTGGGCGTCGCTGATAAGCGCCGTGCAACGGCTCACTCCACCCCGTCTCCAAGGTCGGATGATGGGTGCGATCGAATCGATCGGTGCCCTGTCACCGGCGATCGGTTTGTCGCTTGGCGGAGCGCTTGTAGCCTTAAGTTCGCCACGCGGAGCCTTCCTGACGGTAGGGCTGGGGGCAACAGCGATCACCGTTGCGTTTGTGCGCCTCTCCCTGCAGGGACTCCGGCCAACGCCCGAAAACGACATCCACCCTCCGGCAGCAGAGGGCGCGGCAGGCTAGGGCGCAGGTGCGTACCGGGCTGACTCCAGCCCCGAGCGCACCGGACCTCGGTCCTTGTCCTCAGGCGCTCCGGGCGGATCTCGCCAAGAACGGCCACGGAGGCCGCGAGCACGCCTGTGACGCCCCCGACGTGGCAAAGACCGAGCGATGACGGCTCGACCAGATGGAGCTAACTCGGTACGCACTAGATGAGTAGTGCCACGGCTTGGGTGCTCGTGGTTTTGGGGGAGGGGAGGTAGGCAGGCAGGTCGAAGTCGGCGGTGCTCACTGTCACCGCCGACCCAGGGGGGCCTCGATGGACGCCGACCTCGACCTGCTGCTCACTGCTGTTTACTGCATGGCCGACGATTTCCTGCCCGCGAGGCAGAGAAACGTCAAGCGAAGGGTTTCCGATGCCGAGGTCGTCACGTTGTGCGTGGCGCAGGCGATCATGGGGATTCCGTCGGACCCGCGGTTCGTGGCCGTGGCTGGCAAGCGTCTGCGGCACCTGTTCCCGACGATCCCGGCCCGTGATGCGTTTCACAAGCGTCGGCTGCGCCTGTCGGGGCAGATCGAGGCGTTGATCGCGCACTTCGCTCGCCAGAGCCCAGGGTTCTTCGACGATTTGCTGCTGGTCGACTCCACCCCGGTGGAGTGCGCGCGCTCCCGGGAGACCGTCAAGCGTGGCGGGGCCTCCAGCCTCGCCGAAGCGCTCACCGACGCCGCCGACTATGGCTACTGCGCCAGCCACAGCCGCTTCTTCTTTGGGTTTCGCCTGCACGCCCTGTTCGCCCCGGACGGCACCCCACGGGCGCTCGCGTTGACCTCGCCAAAGATCGACGAGCGGCTCGTCTGCGTGCAACTGGTCGCCCGCTGCGAGCGCGAGCCCGGGCAGACGCTGATCCTGATCGGCGACAAGAACTTCCGTGGCAAAGACTTCGAGGCCGAGCTGGCCACGCTCGACGCCGTGATCATGCGGCCACGACGCAAGGACGAGCCCGGTCACGGACCTCACCTCGCACCGATCCGGCAAAGGATCGAGTCGATCTTCTGGACCTGCAAGGACCTCCTCACGCTCGAGCGTCACGGCGCCCGCACACTGCGCAACCTCCGCGCGCGCCTGTGCGCCCGCTTCGCCGCGCTCGCCGCAGCTATCGCCCTCAACCACCAACTCGGCCGCCCCAGCCGCAGCCTCGCCTGCTACACCGCCTGACACCGTGGCACTACTCATCTAGGGCGCAATCTTTCGCCGCTCCCACGTGCGCGCCTCAAGAACCGCGCCGATTCGCGATCGTAACCGGCGGGCACGAGCGTCTACTGGGCTTTTGACACCTTAAGTACGACGTCTCATCGGCCGTTAAGCACTACAGAATCACAGCATGCTTGCGTCCAACCTCTCAAGACGACTCATCTGGGTGGCCGAGGGCCTACTGCTCATCGGTGCGGTCGGTGTCGCTTCGCGAATCTCCCGTGCCCAGGAATGGCACCCCCTTCTGCTCTTCGCGCTCCTGCTGGCGCTTGCGCTGATCGGCCAGAAGCTGACGCTGACGATCCGCGGGCAGCACCTGTCGGCGGCGTTCATCCCGTTCGTGCTGGCGATGAGCCTACTCGGTCCCGCTCCGGCTGTCGTTCTCGCGGTGGTGGCGATGATCTTCACCTCAGCCACGCGGCGCCTACCCGCGCCGCTGTGGCTGAACAACCTCTCAGCGATCGCCGTGTTCGCGCTCGTGGGCGGGCTGATGGTCGAACGCCTGATTGGCGACGTGCACGACCCGGCGAACCTCGCGCTGACCCAGAGCGTGACGTTCGCACTCGTAGTGTTCGGCGTGTTCATGGCTACCAACGCGCTGAACTTCGCGCTCGTGGCGGTGGACGTGCGCGTGACTGAAGGCCGCTCGCTGCGCGGCCAGGTGCGCGACCTCTTCATCCCCCTGCTCCCGGGTCAGATCGCGGCTGGCGCGTTGGCGTCGATACTGGCGGTGGCCTACACGAACCTCGGTCTACCTGTGCTGTTCGGGGCGATCCTCGTGATCCTGATCTTTCAGTACCTGGTGGTCGCGCTACTGCGCTCGGAGGATCGCGCCGACCAGTTGGAAGCGCGCTCGATACACCTCGCGTCGCTGCAGCTTGGCGTGCTGACGACACTCGTCGAGACGCTCGCACTGCGCGACCGCACCACCGCTCGTCACGCGGCGGCGGTTGCGCGCTACGCACGCGAGCTGGCGCGGGAGATCGGCTGCTCGGAGGAAGACCAGGATCTCGTGCACACGGCGGGGCTGTTGCACGACATTGGCAAGTTCGCGTTGCCCGACCGGATCCTCAAAGCCGAGGTGCTCTCCGACCAGGACTGGGCGGTGATCCGCCGTCACCCCCAGGATGGGGCGACGCTCGTCGGCCGGCTCGATGGCTATGGACCGGTGGCGGACGCCATCCTCTACCACCACGAGCACATCGATGGCAGCGGTTATCCGGCGGGGCTGATCGGCAACGAGATCCCCCTGGTGTCGCGCATCCTGGCTATCTGCTCGACATACGACACGCTGACCTCGCGCGACAGCTACCGTTCGCCGATGACGCCTCAGGACGCGATGGCCGAGCTGCGCAAGGTGGCGGGACGCCAATTCGACGCCGAGTTGGTGAGCAGCTTCATCGCGATGCTCGAGCGCGAGGGCCCAGTCACGTTCGCCCATGGCGACGACGCCGACTTCGAGGCTGAGCTCGCATTCGAGCGCCGCACGCGCAATATTGCGCAGCCCTCGCAGGCCTGAGCGGCGAGCCTCGCTCGGGTATTGGATTGGATCGCAGGCATACGTGCAGTTAAACACGCGAAGGCACCACGCAAGTGATCGCGTAGCGCCTTCGCGCACTAACCGCTGAGCGGTATTGGTCGAACCCTAACGGTGCCAAACCATGTAAGTCTCCATCTCCGGTTTCGGGGTCAGTTCACAAGGCAGCCCCGTCTGTCTCCATCCGCGGGACCTCCCCTGCCTTTGAGTAGGTTTGCACAGCAATCATAACGGATACGGAGCCATGCGCAAGGCTGTGGAGCCTTGTGCAGGTTTCCTTGCAGGGCCGACCCGCGCCTCGCACCGGCGTTCAACCGCTCCTTGAGCGCGATGCGCCGCCTGTCAGGCATCCCACAAGGCCTTGGCTCGGGCGTCATACTCCCTGCGGTGTTCCGGCTCCCGACGATCCCGATCAGCCACTACTGCGAGAAGGCCAGGTGGGGCGCTGGAGCGGCCGGGCATGCCCTATCGCGAGAGCGTCCTCGGCCTTGAGGATGGGCCGGCTCGCGGCGCTGCTCACCTCGTCGCGATGAAGGCCCAGGCCGATCTCGGCGATGCCGTCGAGCTTGCCATCGTACCCGGCCGCGCCGCTCAGCCCCCGAGCGGGCGCTGTGGATGGCGCTTCATACAACTCCGCTTCCCCGTCGGGTGTGCGCCCAGGTCTGTGTGTATAGTCGCCTCTCGATGACGACGAACTTCATCACGCGGGGCATCGGACCGGCGGGCTTGGTGTTGGCGGCGCTGCTGGCGCTCAGCGGCATGACCGGCTCGGCCAGCGCGGCCACGTCCTGCTCGCAGATACCGACCGTTTACGGGATTCCTCCGTGGGGCTTTCATACGGGCTCCTTCACGGGGGAAAGCAGCTTCGCCAAGGGCCACGGCGAAATCAACCTCGAAGCCAACACGGTATCGGGGGTCATCTGCCAGCAGGATCGAGCCGGCACGATCATCATGTCGGTGGAGCACCACCTCGTCTATCACTCGCACTACGCGATGATGTGGGGCTACCCGGGGAACATCATGAAGATCAAGGTTCGCGTGCAGGAAAGCACCGACCCGGAATGCGAAGTTGGCACCGCCGGTCGCGCGACCCTCTACGCCAGCTACAACGGCGTGCGCAGCGACAGCGTCCAGTTCTTCTTCCCGGCCGCCTGCAGGGACCAGGACCACCTGTATCACGGAACGCAGGTCAACAACCAAGTCCCGCCGCTCTAAACCTGCGCGATAGCCCAGCATCGGGTATTGATCGTGGCTCATCGTCTATGTCTACGACGAGTCGCGCGACACGGCGATCGGCGCCGAGGTTCGCAGCGACGGTTTATGTTCGCACCGCTAACAGCCACAACTGTCAGCCTTGCTGTAGGGTTCAGCGTTGTCGTACGGGACGAACAGGCGAGGCACGGAGGCAACATGATCAAAGACCAGGGAGGGGCATGTGGCGCGGGATGGCGCGCCAGGCGATGATGGTGGGACGCCGATGCACGATGCGCTCAGCGACAGCACGGGGAGCGAGCGCTGCGGCACTGACGCTCATGGTGGTCTTGGGTGGCTGCGGCACCTCCGGCACCGATGACGCCAAGTCGGCAAGCCGACAGCCGCTGAACTCGCAAACGTCCGCTCGAGCGGTGGATCGAGGATCCGCTCCCATCCGTCCGGTGGCTTCGGGACAAGCGTCGGCCGAGTCTCGAGGCGGGCAATCGGCGCCGGTGGGGTCGGGGCGAGGAGGATCGGCGCGAGCTGGATCGGGACGAAAGGGATCGGCGCCCGCGGGATCGGCGTCGAGGACGGTCCGGTCCGGCCATGTGCCGGCCTCGGGGATCAGGGTCAACACGGCCGGGCCGCAGTCGTTCCAAGCGCTCGCCGACGCCGCGTGCGCGGCCTCCGCTCACAGCGTTGCGGGCGCCCCGCCCACGGCAAGCTCCCAACAAGGCGCGCCCGGCTCCCAACCAGGTTCCCAGCCCGGCTATCAACAGACCGCGCCTAGCTCACCGGATGGGTCGCACGCCGGCGGGCCGGCCGCCGAAACAACCGCCGGACCCGGGGAATACGCGGTCATCCAGCAGAAGATCGAAGCACTGTCCCGCCTGCGCCCGCCTGCCTCCCTGCAAGCGTCGGTCGAACAGTTGGTGGGCACTCTCAGACGCCTGCAGCAACTCTACCTCGCTGAAGATCAGACCCAGACGCCATCCGGAGGACATGCCCCGACTGGGAGACAGGCGCCGCCCATGCCGCCCCAGGCCGCGATCGCGGCGATCGAACAGCAGGCAGTCGGTGCGGCGATGACGGCCGGGGTCCCGGAGTGTGGGCCAATGCGAGGACGGTAGGAAGATCGTACCGTTAGTGACTATTTTCGCACAGTTCTGGTAGTGTGGCCACCGCCCGAAGGTCGCTTCGGCGCCGTTTGAGGCGCCGTCCGAGGGATCTGCGGTCACCCGAACACTGCATCAACGGATCGAGACATCCCGGCAAAGGGGGAGTTGCAATGATGGCGGTCAGTCGTTTCCACTCGATGATTCACGACCTCTCGCGCCCGCGGGCCGGCCGATCCTCGCGCGGCGTCTCGCTCACGAGCAGGATGCCGCGTGCGCACGGGCCCTTGCTGCTGCTCGCGCTCGGGCTGACGGCGCTTGGGCTGCTGCTGTGTGGCGGCGCTCCCGCTCAGGCCGCCACGGGGACCGCGAGCATCAGCGGCGCCGTGACCGACTCGGAAGGCCATGCGATCACGACCGAAGACGTCTGCGTGAGCGCGGATCCGACGGGACCGTACGACTACGCCGAAGGCGAGCTCGTCGCCAGGACCGACTCGAGCGGCAACTACACGATCACGGGTCTCAAGGCCGAATCCTACAAGGTGTACTTCGCCGACTGTGAAGGCAGCTCGCGCAACGACGTGTCGCAGTACTACGACGATCAGTCCGCATACGAGTCCGCCGCGACGATTACCCTGAGCGAAGGACAAGCGCAAACGGGCATCGACGTCTCGCTGGCGCAGGGGACGACGATCAGCGGGAATGTATACGACGGCGCGGGCACCTCGACCCCATTGGAAGGCATCTGTGTCTACGCCGACCCCACCTCCGGCGAAGCTGGAGACGCACCCGACGTACAGACCGGTGCCGGCGGCGCATACACCCTGACGCACATCACGCCGGGCGTTGGCTACGACGTTGAGTTCTACGACTGCGGTTCGGCGCGGAAGTACCTGACCCAATATTACGATGGCGCGAGCGAATATACCTCCGCGAAAACGATCACCCCCACCTTGAAGAGCCCGTCCACGAACATCGACGCGCATCTGGAAAAGGGCGCCAGTATCAGCGGGACCGTGACCGACTCGAAGGGTCACCCGATCACCACTGAAGACATCTGCGTCAACGCCTATGCGGCCGGCACCGGCGACCCCTACGACGACTACAGCGAAGCGCGGACCAACGCAAGCGGTCAGTACACGATCGGAGCGCTGGCGCCCGGCTCTTACAAGGTCCACTTCTTCGACTGTTACAACAGCGCCCGCAACGACGTGTCGCAGTACTACTACCACGAGAACAACGCCGCGTTCGCCGAAGCGATCACGCTCGCTCCCATGCAGGAACAAAAGGAAATCAACGCCTCGTTGGAACCGGCAACCACGATCAGCGGCCATGTTTACGCGGGCTCGGGTACTTCCACTCCGCTCGCGGACGTATGCGTCAACGCCTATCCGACGACCAGCTACGACGACTACTACTACGAAGGCTCCTACGCGCAGACCAACGCCGAAGGCGTCTATACGCTGAGCCACATCGTGCCGAACGTCGGCTATCACGTCGAGTTCTACGATTGCAACTCGACCCGGGAATACCTCACCCAGTACTACGAAGGAACGAGCGAATACGCCTCGGCCAAAACGATCACGCCGACCTCCAGCCCGCTCACCGGTATCGACGCCCATTTGGAAAAGGGCGCGAGCATCAGCGGCACCGTGACCGACGCGGAAGGCCACCCGATCACCACGCAGGACATATGCGTGGAGGCCGAGATCGAATATTCAGAGGGGGACTCCCACTACACCGATTTCGAGGGCTCGGCCGTGACCAACGCCAGCGGCGAATACTCGATCAAAGATCTTCTCGCCGACTCCTACAAGGTTTACTTCGACGACTGCGGATACGACAGCAAGCGCAACGACGTGCCGCAGTACTACGATGGCGCGAGCAGCTCGAGCGCCGCGTCTCTGGTCGTGCTGTCAACCGGTGGCGCCGAACACAACATCGACGCCTCGATGCAACCCGCGACCACGATCAGCGGTAACGTCTACGCGGGCGCGGGCACCTCGACCCCGCTGCAGGACATCTGCGTATACGCTTATCTGGCCTCAGAAGAAGACATCTACAACGTCGTGTCGTCCGCCGACACCGCCGCCGACGGCTCCTACACGTTGCTGCATCTCACCCCCTCGACTGGCTACAAGGTCAGGTTCTACGACTGCAACTCCACGCGCGAATACCTCACCCAGTACTACACCAACGACACGACCTTTTCCTCGGCGAGCACTCTCACACCGACTGTCGCCGAACCGTCCACGAAAATCGACGCGAATCTGGAAAAGGGCGCGAGCATCAGCGGGACTATCACTGACTCGGAAGGTCACCCGATCACCACTCAGGATGTCTGTGTCGATGTCTATTCGTCGAATTATGAGTCTTACTCGGAAAACGACTACGGCTATACGACGACCGATTCCAGCGGCGAATACAAGGTCGGGGCGCTCGCGCCGGGGTCCTATGACGTGGAGTTCTTGGACTGCGACTACACCGACAGCACGCGCAACGACCTGCCGCAGTACTACAAAGGCCAGCCGACGTACAGCACGGCCGAACCGGTCACGCTGACCGCCATGCAGGAACAGACCGGCATCGACGCCTCGATGCAGCCGGCGACTTCGATCAGCGGTCACGTCTACGCCGGCTCGGGCACGTCGGTCCCGCTGGACGACATCTGCGTAGAGGCTTTTCTGGCCTCGGAAACTGGCGCTTACGACGCCGTGTCATACGCAAACACGGCTACCGACGGCTCCTACACGCTGCTGCATCTGACGCCCTCGACCGGCTACAAGGTCGAGTTCTACGACTGCGACGATCCAACCGCGTACGAACCGCAGTTCTACGAAGACGCGAGCGAATACACCTCGGCCAAAACCGTCACGCCGACCACGAGTCCCACGCCGGAAATCGACGCTCATCTCGCCGAGAACCCGTTGCGGGTGACGATCACCGGCGGACCCGCCAACGACGCGTCGACGAGCTCGACTGAATCGAGCTTTGCGTTCACCGCTCCAGACACCAAGGCCACGTTCGAGTGCGAGCTCGACGGCAAAGGCTTCACGCCGTGCACCTCCCCGGTCGAGACCACCACGCTGAACGGCGGTTCCGCCCTGGCCAATGGACCCCATACCTTCACCGTGTACGCCACGTCCGAAGGCAAGTCCGGGCCGCAGGCGACCGTTGACTGGACGATCGACACCGGCGGCCCCACGAGCACGTCGGGCGGATCGACCGCGGCGGGCGAAACGTTCAGCTCCGACCCCGGCCAGGCGCCGTCGGCGAGCACGCCCGTGATCACCGAAGTGACGCCGCCGGCCGCGGCGCAGGTCACGCTGACCAACGAACCCTCCACGACGCCGAGCGAAAACGGGTACACCGTGTTCGGCCAGCAGATTCACATCGCGGCCACCGGCTCGGGCGGCGCCCCGATCACCGGAACGGCCGCCGACCCGATCACGCTGACCTTCAGCCTCGACGCCGCGGAGATCCCGGCGGGCACCAAGCTGAGCGAAATCACGGTCCTGCGCAACGGCTCGCCGGCGGCCAACTGCACCAAGAGCGGAGCGGCCGAACCCGACCCCTGCGTCTCGAACCGCACCGAACTAACCGGCGGCGGCGTGCAGATCACGGTCCTGACCACCCACTGCAGCCTGTGGAACTTCGCCGTGTCCCCCACTCCGGTGTCCAAACAGCCGTCTGGCGGTGAAACGCCGAGCGGTGGTGGTGAAACGCCGAGCGGTGGCGGCGGCGGAACGTCGGGCGGCGGCGGCTCGACCAATACCACGACGACGTCCTCGACAACGACGCCATCGACTGTTACGGCGCCGTCCGGCGGCGTGCTGGGTACGAAAGCAGCGTCCGGCAGCGTCTCTCTGGTCGGGTCTACCATCACGGTTCAGAGCGGCGGAGAGGCGGCGGTCAAGTTGAGCTGCGCGAGCACGGCAGCATGCACTGGCAAGCTGACGCTCACGGCCAAGACGAAGGGTAAGGGCAGGAAGAAGGCCAAGACCGAGACGATCGGGTCGGCGACCTTCTCGATTCCGGCGGGCAAGACCGTGAGCGTGAGGTTCGCGCTCGACGGAACCGGGCGCGCGCTTCTAAGCGCCGCTCACGGGCTTCTCAGCGCCACGCTTGCGATCCTCAAGTCCTCGCCCACCCCGTCAGCCACGCAGACCGATGGTGTCCATCTCGTGCAGCAGAAGGCGACCAAGGGGAAGAAAGGCAAGAAGTAGGTGCTCGCCGCTGCTCGCTTGGACGGCGTTCGGGGCGCAGCGGTGGCGCCGCGGCATGTGATCGCGGCGGTGTCTGGCGTGGCGGTCCTCGTCCTCGGGGTCCTCTCCCTCGGCTTCGCGCCTGGCGCCCGCGCGGCCGAAACGGGGGGGATCGCCGGGACGGTGGACGGCCAGGCCTCGCAAGCCCCGGTCGAAGGCATCGATGTCGCCATCTACGGCGCGGGCGGTGAACCGGCCGGCTCTGCGACGACCAACTCAAATGGTGAATACGTCGTGTCTGGATTGCCGTTCGGTGAGTACAAGGTCGAGTTTTCGCGGGGTACGAGCACGCTCGATTATGTCACCCTGTATTGGCGTGGCAGTTACTCTCCTTCTGAAGCGGAATTGGTGAAGGTCGCCTCGCCCGACCCGATCGACATTGGGACCATATTCCTGCCGCTGGCCGAAATCCCGGTGAGCGCCCTGCCACCGACGATATCCGGAGATCCGCAGGTCGGTCAGACTCTGACGTGTTCGGCCGGCCTGTTCGATGGTGTGCCGCCGCCGGCGTTCAGCTATCAGTGGCTGCGCGACGGGCTGGCGATCGCGGGCGCGACCGCAAGCGACTACACGGTGCAGGCGGCCGATCAGGGCGACAGCCTGGCGTGCGAAGTCACCGCGACCAACAGCGCGGGCCGGCAGGCGGCGACCAGCGCGAGCGTGGCAATCCCGCCGGCCAGTCCTCCCGGTGGCGGGTCCACCGGCGGCAGCGGAACCGTCAGCGGCGGGGCCGGAGGAGGCAGCCGGGCTCCGAGCGGGGTGCCGTTCGTCAGGGAGCCCACGCCCTCGAGGTATCCGCCGGCGCCCCGGCGCTACCCGTCGAGGCGCGGACGGCGGATCCCGCCGACCGACGTCGGGTTGTATGTGACCTTTTGCCCGGCCCGGGGTCACCTGGCCCGGGCTCATGCCGGCTCGGTTGCAGGCAGTGCCCCGGCCGGCTCGGTTCGCGCGCGGGCGGCGGGGACGAGCGAGAAGGGCTGGCCGCCGGACCAGTGCTTGAAGATGGACAAGGGCCCGGCCGGGCGGCGCCACACGCTGGTCGGCGTGCTCGGGGTGCACAACTGGCTGCTCGGCGGGTACGGCAACGACACGATCATCGGCGGCAACGCGGGCGACGTGATCTGGGCCGACTACCATCCCGACGGAGAGCCGCGGTGGCAGAGCGCGACGATCCGCGCCGGCAACGGCCGCAACGTGATCTACGCCAACGACAGGGTCAACTACGTCTGGACCGGCACCAACCCGCGAACGGTCGTGCACGCCCACGACACCGGGACATCGGGTGTGATCCACTGCCAGTCTCCCGGCATCGTCGTGTTCCTCAGCAATACCAGCGAACGCCATTTCAAGCTCGACGGCTGCTACCACATCAGCCACTACAGCGTGGGGTACTGATGCGACAGCGGTTTGGTGCTTGCTCGTGGCCATAGACTGCCCGCGGTGTTACGGCTCGTCACGATCCCGATCAGTCATTACTGTGAGAAGGCGCGGTGGGCGCTGGAGCGGGTGGGGATGCCGTATCGCGAGGAGCGCCATGTCCAGGGAGTCCACCAGATCGTTGCGTGGCGCGCGGGCGGCGGGATCACCGTTCCGGTGCTCGTGACGCCCGATGGTGTGGTCGGGGACTCGGCGGAGATTCTCGACTGGGTCGATGCGCGCACGCCGGCGGAGCACCGGCTGTTCCCGGCAGAGCCCGAAGCTCGCGATGAGGTCGAGCGCCTCTGCCGGCGTTTGGACGAGGGACTAGGGCCGCGGGGGCGGCGGCTCATGTACGTCCACATGCTCGCCGACCCGAAGCTCGCGCTGCGGTTCAACAATCGGGGCGTGCCGGGCTGGGAGGACCGCTTCATCCGTTACGGATGGCCGGTCGCCCAGCGCTACGTCAAGCGCGTGCTCGACATCCGCCCTGGGATCGAGGTTGACGACGAGGCGGCCGTCTTCGACGAGCTCGACTACGTCGCAGGACTGCGAGCGGATGGCCGTCCGTACCTGTGCGGCGAGCGGTTCGGCGCGGCCGATCTGACGTTCGCGGCGCTCTCCGCCTCGATCGTCGTCCCACCCACCTATGGCGTCCCGCTGCCGCAGCCCGATGTTCTCTCGCCCGGCATGTCCGCACTGGTGCGGCGCGCCCGCGCGCACCCCGCCGGGCGCTACGCGCTCAAGCTGTTCGCCGAGCACCGGCGCGAGGAAGTCATCTGAGCGATGGCAAGCGTGCCGTTTGTGATGGGAGGTGTTGGGTGATCAGATACGTAGAGGATGTCTCACCCGCCGACGCGAGTGGTCCTGTGGCCGAGATCTATGCGCAGATCAGGCGTGACTTCGGCGCCGTGCCCGACCCGTTTCTCTTACATTCCGCGAGCCCGCGCCTGCTGGGCGGGGTCTGGGCGGCGTGTCGGGAGACGCTCGTCGCCGGACGCGCGCCGCGTCGTCTGACCGAGATCGTCGCGACGGTCGTCTCGCAGATCAACTCATGCCCATACTGCGTTGATGCGCACACGACGATGCTTCGCGCCGATGGGCGTGGTGAGCTTGCCGGCTCGTTGTTGGGAGGGGGGGAGAGAGAGGGTTTCGACGACGAGGCACGCGGCTTCGCCGCGTGGGCGGGCGCAACGCGCTCTCCCGGGGCAGCCGTGCTGGCCGCTCCACCGTTTGACGCTGAGCTTGCGCCGGAGCTGATCGGCACCGCCGTCGCGTTTCACTACATCAACCGGATGGTCACGATCCTGGCCTCGCCGAGCCCTTTCCCCGGGCCTCGGGCGTTGCGTCCATTGACGATGCGGGTTGCGCCGCGGCTGTTCGCGCGCGCGGTCAAGAGACCGAAGGCGCCCGGCGACTCCCTTCGTTTTGTCGAGAAGGCCGAGTTGCCCGAGGACATGGGCTGGACGAAGGGCAGCCCGCCCGTCGCGGCGGCGTTCGCGGGCTTCATGGCCGCGATCGAGGACGAGTCGCATGACGCGATCGGCCCAGATGCGCGCGCGGTCGTGCAAGCCCGTGTCGGGGCGTGGAGCGGGGAGGATCAGGGGCTCAGCCGCGCGTGGGTGCAGACGGCGATCGGCGAGCTCTCAGAACCCGAAGCGGCCGCCGCGCGCCTGGGTCTGCTTACCGCCCTGGCCCCGCACCAGATCGACGACGCGACCGTCGCCGCCTACCGAGGCCACGAGCCGACCGATTCTCGACTGCTCGCCCTGCTCGCGTGGTCGAGCGCCCAGGCCGCACGGCGCATCGGGACGTGGATCTCCTACCCCGCGCATGGCGCCCGCGCCGCAAGGCGACAGGGTGGCGCCGGAGCTGGCGGGCGCTCGCATCCGGGCGAAAGCGAGTGCGAGCACTCCGTGTGCGGTGCTACCGTTTTCAGGTAGGCAGATGAATATGAATGGTTTCGCGTCATACACTCACAGCCACCGTCGCGCCAAGGCCCGCGTGCGCTTTGGCGTCGGTATCTGGCTGCTCGCCCTTGCCGCGTATACGTGCTACTCCGGCCTCTGGTGGGGCGTGCTGCTGGTTGCGCCGGCGGCACTGCACTTCTACCTCGGCTACCGCCTACTGCACAGCGTCCAAGCATAGGCGAGCGTACTGCCTGTTTCGGCTGCCGGGCTGTACGTAGCTGGTAGAGCGGATTGGCTCTATCCGTTGCGGATGGGAGGAGCCCGTCCAGGTTGTGCGCTGCCGGGGTGCCTCCCGTACGTTGCAGCCCCCCAGCCATTCGATGTGCTAGGGTACCGCCCGCCAAAATAGCGGAGACCTCACGGTGTCCCAGGGGGGAGCCATCGGGGATCCATGGAGGGTGTGCTCATGCGCTATGCACGACTTGTGGCTGTTCCTCGGTGCTTGCCGGCCGCTTCTACGCCGGTGCGGAGTCGGCGGGTCGGGTCGTCTGCCATTCTCGTGTCCCTTTTGGCGACCGCTTTGGGCCTGAGCGCTCCACAAGTCACAGCCGCAGCGGCAAGCGAACCGCCGGTCATCAATATGGTCAAGGTCACGGGAACACCTGCGGAACCACTCCTACTCGTCTCGGGCGAAAACTTCGGCTCTGAACAGCCCTCGCCGACCTATCCGCCTGGTCCGTGCCCGGAACGCGGCACGGGGTTGCTGTTTGGCCAAAGCTTCATCTTCCACGACGAAACCAGGGAATGGACCGCCGGCGAAGGGGGCGAAGAAGGTGGTGGAAACTGCGTAGGTCTATCAGTCGTCAAATGGACCACGAGCAATGTCGAATTCCGGTTCGGAAACGACTACCTCGGCGCTAATGGCCAGTGGACTCTCGAACCAGGCGACTCGTACCAGGTAACCCTCTATGGGGTTAGTCATACCGGCGTGGCGAAGTACGTCGAACTTCCCAAGTTCCCGCTCGCCGTCGCGGACACGGGCACCGGTAAGGGCACCGTCTCTTCCGAACCCAAAGGGATCGAATGCGAAAGTGTGGAACCGCTCACCAGATGCACGGAAGAATTTGACGAAAAAGCGAAACTGAACTTGACGGCGACACCCGCGGCGGGCTCCAAGTTCGTCAGATGGTCCGCCGGGCCCTGTGAAGGCAGCGAAGCTTCCACCTGCGAATTCGAAATGCCGGGCCAAGCGACCAAAGTGACAGCCGAATTCGCGAAACTCCTCCCCAAGTTCCTGCTCACTGTCTCCGACACGGGCACCGGCAACGGCACCGTCTCTTCCGAACCCAAAGGGATCCAATGCGAAAGTGTGGTGCCGCTCAGCAAATGTACGGAAGGTTTTGAAGAAAAAACGAAGGTGAAGTTGACGGCGACGCCCGCTGGGGGCTCCAAGTTCGTCAAATGGTCCGGCGGACCCTGCGTGGGCAGCGCAGTTCCCACCTGCGAATTCGCCATGCCTAACAAAGCGACCAAAGTGAAAGTCGAATTCGCGCAGCTCCCCACAGTCTGGCTGTGCCAGCCGGGGCTTGCGAACAATCCCTGCGAAAGCGATCTCACCACGACGGTGCAGCTCCCCAACGGATCATCGTTCGTCGAGCATTCCAAGCCGGCGAAGAACCCGCCGATCGACTGCTTCTACCTCTATCCCCAGGTGAGCAGCCAGAATACGCTCAACGCTAGCCTGGAAATCGATCCCGAAGAGACCCAGGCCGCGATCGACCAGGCCTCGCGCTTCTCGCAGGTGTGCAAGGTCTACGCCCCGATGTACCCGCAGTTCACCGTATTGGGGGCCCTTTTTGAAGGAATCACGCCCGGGGGGGCGATGATCGCCTATGACGGGGCGTTGGCGGCGTGGCGGTACTACCTCGCCAACTACAACCACGGCCGGGGTGTCGTGCTGATCGGCCACTCGCTGGGCGCCAGCACCCTGAAGCAGCTGATCAAAGAACAGATCGACCCCAACCCGGCGCTGCGCCATCGGCTGGTGTCCGCCGATCTGACGGGCGGCCAAGTCACCGTGCCGGTCGGCAAGGACGTCGGTGGTGACTTCCAGCACGTCCCCGCATGCCACGCTGCGTGGCAGACGGAATGCGTCGTGGCCTACTCGAGCTTCCTCAAAGAACCGCCGGAAGAATCCTACCTCGGCCGGGTCGCGAGCCCCTACTTTAAGACCGAACCCAACAGCAGCCTGGAAATCCTGTGCGTGAACCCGGCGGCCCTGTTCGGAGGGGACCGGTTCGGGCACTCCGAGGGGGACGCGTTGGGAGGCTCCCATGGAGATCACTCCATGAGCTCGCACGGGGATCAATCCGGGCTATTGCTGCCGTACCAGTCGACATCGCCCTTCCCGGGTATTCTCGGTTCCTATTGGCAGGTGCCGAAAGCGCTGACTCCGTGGGTGAGCACGCCCGGGCAGTACTCGGCCCAATGCAAGCACGCGAACGGCGCCAGCTGGCTACAGCTGTCAGAGCTGCCCTACACGGGGCCTGCGCCCGATCCACGTCTGCAGATCGCCGAAACCCTCGGGCCGCTCTGGGGGACGCACCTCGTCAACGTCAACATCGCGCTCGGCAACCTCGTCGATCTCACCGCGGTTCAGTCGTGGGCCTACCAAGCTCACCGTCACGACGGCCGTTCAGGACACGGGTGGGGAGGCTAGACCGGATCTGGCGGCTGCTTGCCCGTGGCCACATGGCCACATAGACTCCCCCGCGGTGTTGCGGCTCGTCACGATCCCGATCAGCCACTACTGCGAGAAGGCGCGCTGGGCGCTGGAGCGGGCGGAGATGCCCTATCGGGAGGAGCGCCACGTCCAGGGAGTCCACCAGATCGTCGCGCGGCGCGCGAGCGGTGGGATCACGGTTCCGGTGCTTGTGACGCCCGATGGAGCGATCGGGGACTCGGCGGAGATCCTCGCCTGGGTTGACGGGCGCACACCACCGGAGCACCGGCTGTTTCCAGCAGAGCCCGAAGCTCGCGATGAGGTCGAGCGTCTCTGCCGGCGCCTGGACGAGGGGCTCGGGCCGAGGGGGCGGCGGCTGATGTATGTCCACATGCTCGCCAACCCGAGGCTCGCGCTGCGCTTCAACAACGCGGGCGTGCCGGGCTGGGAGGACCGCTTCATCCGTTACGGATGGCCGGTCGCCCAGCGCTACGTCAAGCACGTGCTCGACATTCGCCCCGGGATCGAGATCGAGGACGAGGCGGCCGTCTTCGGTGAGCTCGACCACGTGGCGGAGCTGCTCTGCGACGGTCGACCGTACCTGTGCGGCGAGCGTTTCGGCGCGGCTGACCTGACGTTCGCGGCGCTGTCCGCCTCTATCACCGTCCCACCCGTGTATGGCGTCCCGCTGCCGCAACCCGATGTCCTCTCGCCCGGCATGTCCGCACTGGTGCGGCGCGCCCGCGCGCACCCCGCCGGGCGCTACGCGCTCGAGCTCTTCACAGACCACCGACGAGAGCGAGTCGTCTGAGCGATGGCAAGCGTGCCGTTTGTGATGGGAGGTGTTGGGTGATCAGATACGTGGAGGAGATCTCCCCTACCAACGCAACTGGCCTGCTGTGGTCGCTGTGAGGATTGTCTGAGCCACCAACCGTGGGTCATCGAGCATCGGGACGTGTCCGACATCCTCGAGCACGATCCAGCGTGCGCCTGGGATCAGCTCGCAGGCGTTGGCGCCGTTGATTTGGAGCGGGAAGACCCGGTCCTTAGCGGCCCAGGCGAGGGTGATCGGGCAGGGCGACGGGTCCAGGGGCGCGAGCTGGGCGGCCTCGCCGAACAGGTCCTCGACGACGGTGCAGCCGAGCAGGTCGTCGGTGAGGCCGAGCAGCTCGGCCGGGCTCACCCGCTCGCCGTGCACCGCGGTCTCGCGCAGCGCCCAGCGCCGGAAGCGCCCCGAACGGGCAGGCAGCCCCAGCACCGCGCGCGAGCGCCGAGCAGCCAGCACGGTCGCTCGCAGGTCCTCGGTGGCGCGACGATGATCCTCCGAGCCGGCCTGCCAGGTGCCTGACGGCGAGAGCGCGCAGACCGTTCGCGCCCGGCCCAGGCGCGCCAGCTCGAGCGCTACCCGGCCACCCAGCGAGTTGCCGGCGAGGTGGGCCTGGCCGAGCCCGAGCCCGTCGAGCAGCCGCTGCGCGTTGACAACGATGTGCTCCAGGCACGCCGGGTGCACACTGGCGGGCCGTCCGCCACGATGCCCCAACATGGTCGGGGCGATGACGTCGTAGCGGCCCGCCAACAGCGGCACGACATGCTTCCACATGCGCTCGCTGCCCAAGATCCCGTGCAGCAGGACGAGCGGCTCCCCGGACCCCTTACGCAGCACGCCCGTGATCATATCGCCGCGTCATAGCCGAGAACCGATCAACCGAGCTCACGAGCGCTCCCGTGCGAGGCTCAGAAACGAGCCGGCACTGCCAGGATGCTCCTGCTACTCCACCGGTAAGCAAACACCGGACGATCGGCGCAACAGACGACTGGAGATTGTCCGATCCGGGTGTGGCGGGGGGATGGTGGCGCGTGGTCGCTCCTCGCGCAAGGGAGCAGTCGCTTGCTGCGTGCGTTCAGTTTATGAGCGGCTCAGCAGGGAACCGTAGGCCAAAGCGCTCGACGAGGCCGGGGACGCTTGCTGGGTCCATCTCGAGCGCGTAGCACTCGCGGAGGTTGCCGAGGACCAAGGGGTCTGCCCGTCGACCTCGACGCGAAGAGCATTCATCCACAGAACCGTATTCGAGCATCAGGTGTACCCTGGCGTTCGGTAAGAGTGAGCCGTTCACCAACCGGAGGCGAACTATGAGCGCCACGCTGCAATTCGACGAGGATGCCTCCCGGCGCGTGGAGAGGATCTACACCACGCCCGATGTGATCGAGCAGCGCCAAACGATCCTGCGGGCACTCGCGCTGAAGCCCGGCGAGCGCGCGATCGACATCGGCTCGGGTCCCGGTCTACTCGCGTGCGAAATGGCCGAAGCTGTCGGGAGGAGCGGGCAGATCTGCGGGGTGGACGTCAGCGAGAACATGCTTGCCCTCGCCAGGGCGCGCAGAGCACCAGCCGACAGCGGGGAGATCGAGTACCAAGAAGCCGGCGCGCACACGCTCCCCTATGCGGAGGAGAGCTTCGACGTCGCGGTCTGCACACAGGTCTACGAGTACGTCAACGATGTTCCCGCCGCGCTGCTGGAGCTAGGGCGGGTGCTGCGCCCGGGAGGCCGGGCGCTCGTGCTTGACACCGACTGGGACTCGATCGTATGGGCTTCGAGCAACGACGAGCGCATGGACCGGGTGCTCGCCGCGTGGGAGGAGCACCTCCTCCACCCTCACCTGCCGCGTACGCTCACACGGCTGCTGGGAGATGCTGGACTGCAGGTCACCGCCCGGGAAATCGTGCCGTTGTTCAACGCCGGCTATGACCCCAACACCTACAGCGCCGGAATGCTCGAGCTGATCGCCACGTTCGTAGCTGATCGGGGCGGCGTGAGCGAGGCCGAAGCCACAGCATGGGCAGACGACCTAATCGAGCTCGGCCCCAACTACTTCCTCAGTCTCAACCGCTACCTCTTCCTGGCGCACAAGCCCACCTGACGACCGGGCAGGTAGCCAGGCAAGCGTCTCCGCAGACACACAGCTTGCTTGCGCTCAGGACGAGCACCGAGCGCACGGACTGAGGATTGGCACACGCCCGCTGCGCCAGACGAAACGGAAGCGCTCGCCCCGGCGGACCCCAGACACCGGCCCCGTCCATTGCAGGCACGCGACGCACCGGAGTAGCACTCGCATTTGTAAAGGGAGACATCTCCGCCAGCGCACCCAAGGAGCGGCGAAATCTCTGGCGTCGGGGCGCGGAGCAGGGTTGCTGATCGCAAGCTTTCGCGACGGTTTCACGATGGCTACACGCGTGCGCGCAATAGTGAGCGGCGATGGATCCCGACACGATCATCCTCTCGCCCCACTTCGACGACGCCGTGCTCTCGTGTTGGCATCTGCTGGCCAGCGCCGGCGAGGTGCTCGTCGTGAACGTCTTTGCGGGTGAGCCTCCCGCAGGAACGCTCGGCTGGTGGGATGAGCTCGCTGGCGCGAGTGATTCGGCCGCAGCGGTTCGTGCGCGTATCGAGGAGGACCGCCAGGCACTCGCGCTCGCTGGCCGCGCGGCCGTCAACCTGCCGTTCCTCGACAGCCAGTACCGTCAATCCGATCAGGCCTCGGGGGAGATCGTGCAGGCGCTGCGCGGAGTGCTCATCAAGGATGCCCGGATATACGCTCCGGCAAGTCTGGGCGACCACCATCCCGATCACACCGCCGTGCGTGCGGCGGCACTGGCGCTCCACGCGGAGGGCGCCGATGTGGCGCTGTACGCCGACCTGCCTCACGCCACTGTGTTCGGATGGCCGCGGTGGGTGCTCGACGGGTCCTCCTCGGAGGCCGATCCGGCAGGCGAGGGATGGGCGACC
This sequence comes from uncultured Solirubrobacterales bacterium, assembly GCA_963810645.1. GTDB lineage: Bacteria > Actinomycetota > Thermoleophilia > Solirubrobacterales > Solirubrobacteraceae > Palsa-744. The sequence continues at coordinate 46,027 of CAWEOK010000002.1, forward strand.
CAGCTCCTGGAGACCGGCGTCTCAGTAGAGCGGATGGTACCCGCCACGCACCGGCTCTCAGCGGAGCAGCACGCCGGCAAGCTTGAGGCCGTGCTCACCTACGCCAGTCAGATAGCGACGCTGCAAGAGGTCTTCGGATCCTCGCTGGACGATCCTCAGCTGCTCGGTTTCGAGGTCGATTGGCGGCTGGCGCTAGTCGCGTAGCGTCGATGCCGGGCGGCCGATCTCTGCCAGCGCGCGCTCGCGGAACCGCGCCCCGATCTCCTCGTCCTCGACCGATGCGGCCATCGTGTCGATCAGCTCGTGTGCGCGCCGCCCGTGCTCTTCGGCGTCCGTGAGACTGTCCGCCGCGGCCGCTACGCGGGCGAGCCCGGCTTCGATCTGCCAGCGCTCGCAGATCAGTCCCTCATCCCCGGCCGCCTCGGCGCTGCGGGTGAGCATCCGCGCCGCCGAACCCAGGTCACCGCGAGCCTCGGCGCAGCGAGCCAAGAACCGTGCGGTCCGTGCGATCGACCGCTGCGCTCCGCTGCGCTCCCACGCTTGCAGCCGGCCTTGCATTGCCTGCTCGGCGCGCTCGATGTCACCGGCCGCGAGGTGGGTCTCGGCGATCGCGAAGTAAGCCGGCTCTCCCCAGAAGTCGACGTTGCCAGGTGGCGTGGTGACGTGCTCGGCAATCTGCTGCGCACGCTCGGCGAGGGTGCGCGCCTCGGTCTCGGCGCCGGCCATGCGCATCGCCGAGGAGAGCGCTCCGAGGCAGCGGAAGATCTGCCCGCGCGCCCGGTTGCGCTCGGCGGCGGCGAGCCCGCGTTCGAGCACGGCGACAGCCTCCTCAGAGGCGCGCAGGTCGAGCAGGGGGATGGCGAGACCCGCGGCGGCCCAGCCGAGCCAGTCGGCTTCGGACGTATCCGCGGCCGCGACCGCCTCACGTCCGAGCGCCAACGATCGCGCATAGTGGCCGCGGCAGCGCGCGATCCAGCTCGACGCGTCGCGAAACAGAACTCCGGTGTTGCGTTCTCCCCCCATGCGATCACTGATCGAGAGCGCCTCCGCGACACGCCGCTCGGCCTCCTGCCAGTCGCGGCGCTCCAGCGGCACGTAGCAGGACTCACACAGCGTCCACTGCAGATACCACAGGTCGCCACGCCGGCGTTGGGATCGCTCGAGCTCCGCGCACAGCTCCTCGAGACGATCGAGATCGCCGAGTTGCAAGGCGGCGAACTTGAGGCTGTCCATCGCGCGGCTGACTGCAAGCTCGTCGCCGGCGCGGCGGGCGATCTGTAGCGCCCGCTCCCCGAGCTCGACCGCCTCGGCGAACTCCAGCTCGTTGGCGAGCACCAGCGAAAGGCGGTTCAGCGCGCTGACCTGCCCCGACTCATCGCCGAGCTCCTCGGCGATTCCCAATGCCTCTTCGTGAAAGCGCCGCGAGGCCCGCGGATCGAGCACGTGCCAATGAGTCCCCAAAGCGTTGCGCACGTGCATCTCGGTCGCCCTGTCGCCCGCCGCGCGGGCACCCTCCAGCGCGTGCTCGAGATCGGCCAGTGCTCGCTCGGGCTCCCCGAGTAGGCGAAACGTCCAGGCACGAGCACGGTAGAGGTCACGCATCGTCTCATCCGTGGCCGCGGTCATACCGAGCATCTCACCCGCGACGATCGCTCCGTCCAGGTTCTCGAGCGCCGTCTCTTGAGCGTGGACCCGTTCCGCCGCCGTGGCAGCGCGGCGGTGGTAGTCAAACGCCTTGCGCAGCTCGCCGGCGGCACGGTAGTGGTAGGCCAGCGTGCCCGCGCGCTCGTCGGGGCGGTCCGTGGATGCCTCCTCGATCGCCGCTGCGATCCGGCCGTGGATCGCCGCCTTCCTGGTGGCCGATAGCTGCTCGTAAATAGTCTCGCGAAACAGCGCGTGGGAGAAGCTGAGCCGCCCCACCGATTGCGCGGGCTCGACCAGAACATCGGCGTCGATCCCCTCCTCGACCAGATCGATCAGGCGATCGCGTGGATGCTGAAGGACACGTTCGAGCACGTCGAGCTCGAACTCACGACCCGCGACCGCGGCCACCGAGAGCGCCTGGCGGCAGTCATCCCCCAGACCACGCAGGCGGCGCACCAGCAGGTCCCTGACGCTGTCGGGCACGCCGCCCGCCGCCACATCCCAATCGGACTGCGCATCGACATCGTGCAGCAGCTCCTCGATGAAGAACGGGTTGCCCTCGCTGCGCTCCGCGACGCGCCGCACGAACCCGCTTGGCGCCTGTAGCCCGGTGCGACCCGCGATCAGCTCTGCGACCTCGGCCTCGCCGAGTCCCGACAACGCCAGCCGCTCAACGGTCCGCGAGCGGCGCAGCTCCGCGAGCGCTTCGGCGAGTGGATGCTCATCGCCCACCTCGACCGGCCGGTAGGTGCCCAGCACCATCAACGGGGCGCCCTTCGCCGAGCGCGCAAGGTGGCGAAGCAGCAGCAGACTCGACTGGTCAGCCCAGTGCAGATCGTCCAGGAACAGCACCAGCGGTCGCAGATGCGCGGCGTCCCCCAGCAGCGAGGAGACCGCCTCGAAGAGACGGAAGCGCTCCTGCTCGGCGCCAAGGCCCGTCGGCCCGTACGGGGACCGAGCGTCTTCGAGCTCTGGCAGGATCGCGGCGAGCTGCGCGCGCCGCGGCGTGACCTGCACCGCCAGCTCGGCCGGGGGGCAGCAGGCGATGTAGTGGCGCAGCGCCTGCACGAACGGCTGGTAGGGAACGTGGGTCTCCTCGTGGCAGCTGCCCGCCAGCACCGTCGCGCCGTCGTCGTGCGCCGTGCGCGCGAACTCGGTTACCAGGCGCGTCTTGCCGATCCCGGGCTCGCCCGCGAGCACCACGACGCGCAAGCCGCGCTCGCGGACCTCCGTCCACTGTGCCTGTAGTGCGGCCGCCGCGTCGGAGCGGCCGACGAAGGTGCCGCGGTCCTCGCCCGCCAGCAGCGGCGGCAGTGGGACGCGCACCTCGGTCGATGCCTCCCAGATCACCTCGCAAGCTCCGACCGGCTCGGCGACGCCCTTCAGCGCGACTGCCCCGAGCGTGCGGTACGCGAACCCGCCGCGCGTGCCGACCAGCGCACGCACCAACTCCGACGCCAGGATCTGGCCTGGCGCGCCGGCGTCACAGAGTCGCTTGGCGATCACTACCGGCGTGCCGAAGTAGTCGCCCTCGTCGCGGATCGGCTCGCCGACATTCAGGCCGATGCGAACCGCGAACGCAACCTCCCCGGTCCTACGGGCGCGGTCAACGGCCTGCTGCATCGTGATCGCGCACGCGACGGCATCGACCGCGCTCACGAACGCCACCATCAGCCCGTCGCCGAGGTTCTTCACCTCCTCGCCACCGTGCATCCCCGCCGCGTCGCGCAGCAGGCCGAAGTGCGCGCGGCGCAGACGCTCGCCCTCCTCATCACCGAGTCTCTGCAGCGTCTCTGTGGAGCCCACCTGGTCGGTGAACAGCAGGGTCACCGTGCCCGTGGTCCGCTCCGCCGACGGTGCCGGGACCGGCGGCCCAGGCGCCGGGGGGGCTGATGGCAGCGCAGCGACGGGCTGCGGCATCGTCTCAGCAGCGCGGATCCGCTCGACCAGCTCCCGCGTAACCGAGGAGGGCACAATCCCGAGCTCCGAGGCGAATCGGTCAGTGAGGCGACGGTAGGTGGTGAGCGCCGCCGAGCGGTCCCCATGCGCCGCAAGGCGGTGGATCAGCTCGCGATGGGCCTCCTCAGAGAGCGGATCGAGCGCGACCTGGCGGCGAGTGAACGCGACCGCCGCCGCGAGATCCCCCGAAGCCTCCGCGGCCGCAGCCATCCGCTCCAGCAACGCCACCACGCTGGCACGATGCTCGTCGCGTCGCTCATAGACCCAGTCGTCATCGAGGTCTGCGAGCAGTTCGCCCCGCGCGAGCTTCGAGCGCATCCTCGAGCTGGCCCTCCGTGAGGAGCCGCTCGAACTCGCCGACGTCTGTCCAGACCTGCTCCGGGCCGGCGAGGGCGACTGCCTCGCGGCTGGCCAGCAGGTAGCAATCGGCGTCGGCGCCCAGCGCACGACGCAGAGCCGACAGGGCGCTGCGCAGGCTCGTGCGCGCACTCTCGTCGAGCACATCGGGCCAAAAGCGCGCCGCGAGCTGTCCACGAGGATGCGCGCGCCGCTCCAAGGCGAGCACGCCGAGCAGCGAACACGCCCGCCGGCTCGCAGGCAGCTCCTGCCGCACCCCGTCGACCTCGAGCGTCAGCTCTCCGAGCAGCTTGAGGCGCAGCATTGTCCAAGCCTACGCGGATTCACGGAGGTTTCGCGTGCGCTTCGCGCTGGAGCCACGCAGCAATGGGACAGTGAGCACTCCGAGAGAGCTACCACGAAAGGGAACGCAAAATGGCTACTGAGGTGCAGCTTGACCAGAAGAAGCTCGAAGCATTCGTCGAGCGGATCGTGCTCGACGTCGGAACAGCTATGCGCGGGGGGTTGATGTACATCGGCGATCGCCTCGGCATCTTCGCGGCACTGGCGGATGCCGGGCCGGTGACGGCCGCCGAGCTCGCGCAAAGAACGGGTCTCAATGAGCGCTACCTGCGCGAGTGGCTTGGGGCGATGGCGACCGCCGAGTACGTCGAGCACGACAACGAAGGCGACACGTACTTCCTGCCGCCCGAGCACGCTCTGCCGCTCGCCGACGAGGACTTTCCTTTCTTTACCGGCGGAATGCTTCAGATGATCGTCCCAACCGTCACCGTCGCGCCGCAGGTGGCAGAGGCGTTCAAGACCGGTAAGGGGGTCACGCAGGATCAGTATCTGCCCGACATGTACGAGGCGATCGAGCGCCTCACGGCGCCGTGGTACAAGCACCATCTCGTCCAGACCTGGATCCCGGCGATGCCGGACGTCCGCGAGAAGCTAGAGGTAGGTGGATCGGCCTGTGACGTCGGCTGCGGGTCGGGCCGCGCCCCGATCACGATCGCCAAGGCGTTCCCGGAGGCCGAGGTTCACGGCTACGACGTCCATGCCGGCTCGATCGAGCGCGCGTGTACGAATGCGGAGACCGAGGGAGTCGCCGACCAGGTGACGTTCACCGTCGGCGACGGTGCCGAGCTGCCGGAGAGACAGTTCGACCTCATCAGCACGTTCGACGTGGTGCACGATTCGGTGGACCCGGTCGGGTTGATGAGCGCGATCCGTGGGGCGTTGCGAGCTGACGGCACATACCTGATGCTCGAGATGAACGCCTCCGGCGATGTGGAGGAGAATCGCAACCCACTCGGCAAGCTCCTCTACAACGTCAGCACCCTTTACTGCATGACGACCTCGCTCGCCCACGGAGGTGCCGGCATCGGCGCCTGTATGGGTCAGGAGAAGGCGCGCGAGCTTGCCTACGCGGCCGGCTTCACGCAGTTTCGCAAGCTCCCGATCGAGGAACCCTTCTCGGTCCTCTACGAACTGAAGGCATAGGAGAGTCATGGCAGCGACGTCGCAAAACAGAGAACCTTGTAAGGAAAGGAGCAGGATCAATGACAATCGAGACTAGGACGGGACCGCCGCCGCTTGACGTGGCAGCGCTCCGCGCGGCGCCGGAGCCTACGCGGGCGCGCTACCCCGACAGCGAGGGTTTCGTCGAGCGCGACGGGGTACGGGTCTTCTACGAGGTCTACGGCGAGGGCGAGCCGACGATCGTCTTGCTCGCGACGTGGGTGCTGTCCGCGCGCGTGTGGAAGGCGCAAATTCACTACCTGGCCCGTCACTTCCGCGTGATCACAATCGACCCGCGCGGCAACGGTCGCTCGGACCGACCGACCGGCGGTGCCGCCTACTCGCCATTTGAGTATGCGCAGGACACGATCGCCGTCATGGACGCGACAGGCACCGACCGCGCTATCACGGTCTCGCTGTCTGCCGGAACGCTGTGGAATCTATACCTGGCTGCCTATCATCCCGAGCGGGTCCAGGCCGCGGTGTTCGTCGGGCCGCTCTTCGGAGTCTGCGAGCCGATGCCCGGGTGGGCACTAGCGCAATTTCACGAGCGGCGCGAGCACTACGATGGTTGGGAGCGCTTCAACCGCCACTACATAGAACAGGACTTCGCCGGCTTTTGTGAGTGGTGGACGCGCATGTGCGTGTCCGAGAAGCCGCACTCCGAGCGGATGGTCGAGGAAGGCCTCGCATGGGCCCTGGGGACCACCGCGGAGGTCGTACTGCACACGATCGGCGGTGGTCGCGAAGCGGCCACCAGCGCCGAGCAGGGCGGCTGGCAGCGGATCGCCGACCTCTTCTACGCGGGAGGCGCCGAGGCGATCAAGGCGCTCGCGGGGAAAGTGCACTGCCCGGCGCTCGTCATCGAGGGCGAGAACGACCTGATCCAACCACCGCACTGGGCACGGGCTCTGGCTGAGGCGATCAGCGGCGAGCTGGTGATGATCGAGGGCGCCGGCCACGTTCCGAACGGCCGCGAGCCGGTGCCGTTCAACCTGGCGCTGCGCGAGTTCGCCGAGCGTCAGCGACCGGCGCACAAGCGTGATCCCGTCGCGCATCGCGCAGGTGATGGCCGCCCGCGCGCGCTGTTCGTCTCCTCCCCGATCGGGCTCGGCCACGCCCAGCGCGACGTGGCGATCGCGCGCGAGCTGCGCGCGCTGAAGCCCGACCTGCAGATCGATTGGCTCGCCCAGCATCCGGTCACGAAGGTCCTCGAAGCCGAGGGCGAGACAATCCACCCGGCGAGCGCGCAGCTCGCCAGCGAGTCCGGGCACTTCGAGTCCGAGTCCGCCGAGCACGACCTGCACGCCTTCCAGGCGTTGCGGCGCATGGACGAGCTCCTGATCGCCAACTTCATGGTCTTCCACGACGTCGTCTCGGAGTCGCGCTACGACCTTTGGATCGGCGACGAGGCATGGGAGCTGGACTACTTCCTGCATGAGAACCCAGGCGAGAAGCGCGCTCCGTATGTGTGGCTGACGGACTTCGTCGGCATCCTCCCGATGCCCGACGACGGCGAGCGAGCGCGCTGGCTGGCAGCCGACTTCAACGAGCAGATGATCCACCACTGGGAGGCGCACGCCCTGCGCGACCGAGCGATCTTCGTCGGCAACGCCGAGGACATCGTTAACGAGCGGCTGGGCCCGTGGCTGCCGCCGATCCGCGAGTGGACTGAACGCCACTTCGATTTCGCCGGCTACGTCAGCGGGTTCGACCCGGCCCTTTTCGCCGATCGCGACGCGCTGCGAGCAGGGCTCGGCTACGCACCCGAGGAGAAGGTGTGCATCGTGAGCGTCGGCGGCTCAGGCGTGGGCGAGGACCTGCTGCGGCGCGTGACGGACTCTTTTGATGCAGCCAAGCGGCTCGTCCCTGAGCTACGGATGATCGCGGTCTGCGGACCGAGAATCGACCCGGACTCCTTCGCTGCCCGGGACGGGCTCGAGGTACGCGGCTATGTCCACAACCTCTACCGGGATCTGGCGGCGTGCGACCTCGCGGTGGTACAGGGCGGACTGACCACCGCGATGGAGTTGACGAGCAACCGCCGCCCGTTCATCTACTTCCCGCTCGAGCACCACTTCGAGCAGCGCTTTCATGTGGCGCACCGTCTCGATCGCTACGGCGCGGGACGGCGGATGGAGTACTCACACTCACCGCCTGAGGCTATCGCCGAGGCGATTGCGCAGGAGATCGGCAGGAAGGTCGACTACCGCCCGGTCGAGACCGACGGCGCGCGCAAGGCGGCCGCGAGCATCGCGGAGCTGCTCTAGGAACGGACCCGCCCAAGGCTCCTCACATCGCCTCTGCCAAACGAACTAGCTCTACGAGGAAAGGCAACGAACATGAGACCCGACACGCAGACTGCACCGCCACCGCTCGACGTGGCAGCGCTCCGCGACGCGCCGGAGCAGAGCCGTGCTCGCTACCCCGATGCCGAAGGGTTTGTCGAGCGCGACGGGCAACGGCTCTTCTACGAGGTCTACGGCGAGGGCGAGGAGACGATCTTCCTGCTGCCGACCTGGTCGATCGTCCACTCGCGCCACTGGAAGATGCAGATCCCCTACCTCTCGCGCCACTTCCGGGTGCTGGCGATGGACGGCCTCGGCAACGGGAGCTCCGACCGCTGCCGCGACCCGCGGCGCTACGACATCGATGAGACCGCCCGCGATTGCCTCGCGGTGATGGACGCGACCGGCACCGAGCGGGCGCTCATGGTGGGTTTCTCCAAGGGCGCGCAGTACACGCTCGAACTGGCGCGGATCGCCCCGGAGCGAGTGACCGGCGCGGTCTTCATCGGACCGCTCTTCCCCTACACCCCATCGCACCAGTCGCTCCTCTTCAATCGGCTGACCTTTCGCTACTACTTCACTCAATGGTCCTTGCCTTTTTATCGCTGGTGGGGACGCATGAACGCAAGCCACTGGCTACAGGACTTTCCCGAGTACGTCGAGTGGTTCATCTCGCGCTGCGTTCCAGAGCCGCACTCGAGCAAGGCGATCGAGGACGGGATCGGCTGGGGCCTGGAAACCGACCCGGCGACGTTGATCGCCGCGGCTGGGGGCGACATCCACCGCGGCCGCTCGGCCCTGCGTGAGTTGGCGCTGGGGCTCGACTGCCCGGTGATGGTCATTCACGGCGACAATGACAAGATCGCGCCGTTCCGCGACGGCCGCGCTCTGGCTCGCTTCACCGACGCCAGGCTGGAGGTCGTCCGTGGCTCCGGGCACCTGTCGCACGCGCGCAAGCCGGTCCAGGCAAACCTGGCGCTGCGCGAGTTCTCCGAGGACGCCTTCGGGCGGCCTCGCACGCCGCGCGATCCCACGATCTACCGACCCGACGGCCGGCCCCGTGCCCTGTTCGTCTCCTCGCCGATTGGCCTCGGGCACTCCCAGCGCGATGTGGCGATCGCCCGCGAGCTGCGCTGCCTGCACCCCGATCTGCAAATCGAGTGGCTCGCCCAGGACCCGGTCACTCGGGTGCTCGAGGCGGAGGGCGAGCGTATCCACCCGGCGAGCACTCATTTGGCCAACGAGTCCAAGCACATAGAGTCGGAGTCCGCCGAGCACGACCTGCACGCCTTCCATGCCATACGCCGTATGGACGAGATCCTCGCCGCGAACTTCATGGTCTTCCACGATGTCGTGCGCGAGGACCGCTATGACGTGTGGATCGGGGATGAGGCGTGGGAGCTCGATTATTACCTGCATGAGAACCCCAGCGAGAAGCGCGTGCCGTACGTGTGGTTGAGCGATTTCGTCGGCTTCCTGCCGATGGACAATGGGGACGCGCGGGAAAGCTTCCTGACCGCCGACTTCAACGCCCAGAGGATCGAGCACATCGCCGGGCACCCAGAGGTCCGCGACCTCTCGCTGTTCGTGGGCAACCCCGATGACATCGTCCCTGAGCGCTTCGGGCCAGGGCTGCCGATGATCCGCGACTGGGCCGAACACAACTACCAGTTCACCGGCTACATAATCGGCTTTGACCCGATCGACCTCAGTGATCGCGGCAAGCTGCGCGACGAGTTGGGCTACGCAGATGACGAGGAGGTGTGCATCGTCACCGTCGGCGGTTCAGGCGTTGGCGCAGATCTGCTGCGGCGGGTCGCCGCCGCCTTCCCGCAGGCCAAGGAGCGGATCCCGGATCTGCGCATGATCGTCGTCGCCGGCCCCCGCATCGACCCAGCCTCGCTCCCCGCACATCCCGGCCTGGAGGTGGTCCCCTATGTGCACAACCTCTACCGAAACCTGGCCGCATGCGACCTCGCGGTGGTGCAGGGCGGCCTGACCACCTCGATGGAGCTGACCGCCAACAAGCGCCCGTTCCTCTATTTCCCGCTACGCCACCACTTCGAGCAGAACTTTCATGTTCGCCACCGCCTGGAACGCTACCGGGCCGGGCGCCGCATGGATTACGACGACTCTCCACCCGAGGTGATCGCAGAAGCGATCGCGCAGGAGATCGGCCGCGATGTGCACTGCCGCGACGTAGAGACCGGCGGCGCTCGCCTGGCCGCGCAACACATTGCCGAGCTACTCAACTAACCAGAAGGAGGACACACCATGCGATCAATCCCACGTGAGGACGTCCCTGTAGTGATCGAGGACAACGGCGTCGAGGTCCGTTTGCGCGACGAGGATGGTCTCTCTGTCGGGTTCGTGCGCCTACCCGCCGGCGCGGACCTGCGCCCCGCCACCAAGGGCCTCCCCAACGATCTTTGCCCGTGTCCGCATTGGGGGTACATGATCAAGGGCCGTGTACGGATGCACACACTGGACGGGCATCAGGACTTCGCCGCCGGCGAAGCGTTCTACTGGGCTCCCGGGCACGCACCGGAGGCGCTGGAGGACTCTGAGTACGTCAACTTCTCACCGACCGAGGAGTTCCGTCCGGTGATCGAGCACATCACGTCCGGGGGCGGAGCATCGGCGTGATCGGGACGCCGGCGGCGCTTCGGAGTGGTTTTCTTATGCGGTGGCGAGTCCCGGTACGAAAGGCGCATCGATGGGCGATGAGGTGTTGTGCATCAGCCTCCTCGGAGAGTTCTCGGTCGCTCTGGGGGAGGACACAGTCGCCGACGACGTCTGGCGGCTGCGCAAGGCGAAGACGCTGATCAAGCTGCTGGCGCTGGCGCCGGAGCGACGCCTGCACGCCGAGCAGGCCGCCGAGCTGCTCTGGCCCGGTCGAGACCCGGACTCCGCCCGCAACAACCTGCACCAGGCGATCTTCGCCGCCCGCCGCGCGCTGGACTCGATCGGCCTCGAGGGCAGCCGCTACCTGGAGCTGCGCGAAGAACTGATCCTGCTCGGTCCTGAGGACCCGGTCCAGATCGACGCGATCACGTTTGAAGAGCTGGCTGCCGTGGCGCGCGAGCGGGGCGAGCCCGGCGCCTACCGGGCGGCGCTTGAGGGCTTCGACGCCGAGCTGTTGCCGGCCGATCGCTACGAGGACTGGAGCCGGGAGCGGCGGGACTCCCTCGACGAGCTTCGCCTTGGCCTGGAGGCCGAGCTGACCGGGCTGGAGGCGCGCCCCGCAGCGGACGGGGCGAGCAGCCAGGGCCCCGCCCTCCCGAGGCAGCTGACGAGCTTCATCGGCCGCGAGCGCGAGCTGGCCGAGGCCGCCGCGCTCCTGCGCAACTCGCGGCTGCTGACGCTGACTGGGGCTGGTGGCTGCGGCAAGACGAGGCTCGCTCTGGAGCTGGCCGGGCAGCGGGCCGGCGACTTTGCCGACGGCGTCTGGCCGGTGGAGCTGGCGGCGCTCGGCGAGCCCGAGCTGATCGGCCCGGCGATCGCCCAGGCTCTGGACACGCGGCTCGCCTCCGACCGCGCCCCGGAGATCGCGCTCGCCGGGCACATCGGCGATCGCCGGCAGCTGCTTCTGCTCGACAACTGCGAGCACCTGGTGGAGCCGATCGCGCATCTCGTCGAGGCGCTGCTGCGGAACTGCCACCGCCTCACCGTGCTGGCGACTAGCCGCGAGCCGCTCCGCGTCCCCGGCGAGGTGACCTGGCGGGTCCCGTCCCTCTCCCTCCCGGAGCTGGGCGAGCGCTCTCCGTCAGACCCCGAGGCGGAGTCTGTTCGCCTCTTTACTGTTCGGGCGGGCCAGGCCGCCCCCGGCTTCGAGCTGAACGACGAGAACGCGATCGCGATCTCGACCCTCTGCCACCGCCTCGACGGGATGCCGCTGGCAATCGAGCTCGCCGCGGCCCGGGTCGGCGCCCTCACCCCCGCGCAGATTGTCGAGCGTCTCGACGACTCCCTCGAGTTGCTCTCCGGGGGGAGCCGCACGGCGATGACCCGCCAGCAGACGCTGCGGGCGACGCTCGCCTGGAGCTTCGATCTGCTCGATGGCGACGAGCAGATCCTTTTGCGGCGCCTTGCGGTGTTCGCCGGGAGCTTCGGCCTCGACGCGGCCGAGGATGTCTGCGCGGGGGATCCGCTCGAGCGCCAGGAGGCGGTCGCGCTCCTCGGCCGTCTGATCGACAAGTCGCTCGTCCACGTCGAGGAGGGCCCCGGCGATCGCCGCTACCGTTTGCTGGAGACCGTGCGGCAGTATGCCGCGGAGCGGCTGCAGGAGGCCGGCGAGCGGGGCGTCTTCGAGCGCCGCCATCGCGATTGGTACGTTGAGCTCGCCGAGAGCGACCCGACGCCGGCCGGCGAGTTCCCGGCAAGGGATCGGCTCCGGCGGCTGGACTCAGAGCGCGACAACCTCCGCGCCGCTCTCGCCTCGGCCCTCGCCGACGATCCTCAACTCGCCCTCCGCCTGACCGTCGCCCTCTGGCGTTTCTGGCTGATGCGCGGCTACCTCGCCGAGGGGTATCGCTGGCTCGCCGCGTCGCTGGCGGCGGCGCCGGAGCACACCGCCGATCGTGCCCGCGCCCTGCTCGCCGCCTGCCTCGTGGGCATGCGGCGCGGCGTCCCCGGGCGCCTCCACGAGGTCGGCGCCGAAAGCGTCGCGATCTTCGCCGAGCTCGGCGACCACGCCGGAATGTTCGACGCGGTCGAGGTATTGGCGGCCTATCGCGTGATCGTCAGCGGCCCGGCGGACATCGAGGCGCTGCTCGGCGAGCACGAGATGCTCCTCGTGGACGGCCTCCCCGCTGCCCGGCCGCCGGCATGGGCGGCGCACACGCGTGCCATCGCGGCCTGGTTTCGCCGTGAATATCCGCAGGCGCGCCGGCAGTTCGAGCTCGCGCTGAAGCGGGCCGGAGAAGCTCCTCGCCGATGAGCGCCCGGCACTCTGGCCGCTGAGCTACGCGCTGTTCTCGGTTGAGTCCGAGGCCGATTACCCGCTCTTCCTACAGGAGGACACGGTGATCGTCGGTCGCCGGGTTGGCGCAGAAGCGGCGGTTGCGTACATCCTGGGCAACCTCGCCGTCGTCGATCGGGTGCAGGGCGACTTCGACCGGGCGGGTGAACTGATCGAGGAGAGCCTCGCGCGCTTCCAGCGACTCGCCGACGTGCAGGGGGAAGCCTACGCGCTGGGCGCGCTCGGCAACCTCGCCCGCTCCAGCGGCGACTTCGAGCGCGGCCGGGAGCTGCTCGGCCGCAGTCTCACCCTCCGGCAGGAGGTCGGCGACCGGCGCGGCACCGGGATCACGCTCGGGTGCCTGGCGGTGCTGGACGCTCGCTCGGGCGATGAGGCAGGCGCCCGGGCCGCCGCTGAGCAGAGCCGCGGCTGGTTTGCCGAGAACGACGACATGATCGGCCTCAGTGCCGCCGAGCTCTGCCTGGCGAACGTGGCGCTGTTCACCGGCGATCGGGTGGGGACCCGCGCGCATCTAGAGGACGCGGCCTCGGTGCTCGGGGGTATCCAGTCCACCCCCCAGAAGGGTTGGGTGCTCGCCGTGCTCGCCGCGATGTCCGCCGAGGATGGCGAACCGGCGACGGCTCGCCGCTGGCTCGACCGGGCGATCTCCCAATTCGAGTTGGTGGGCGGCGACGCCGGCATCGCCTACTGCCGTGAGGTGGAGCGCGGGCCGGGAGTCGCAGCAAGCGCGATCGCCGATTAACCCAACTTGGAGCAGCCATAAGACATTGCAAAGTCGTCGCTAAGCGGTAGACCGTAGCCTCGCTGAGCGTCGTCGAGGCACGACGTCAAACAACCAAACTGAGAAGGAGGCCGGCGCATGGCTACGCAAGGGGTGCTTGGAGCGGCGACGTTGAAGGAGTTCGAGGACGGGCTGCACGGTGAGCTGATCCGGCCAGGCGATGGCGCCTACGACGAGGCTCGTGCGATCTGGAACGGCGCCCATGACGCTCACCCGGCGGTGATCGCCCGCTGCGCCGATTCCTCCGACGTGCGCCACGCAATCGGCTTCGCGCGCAGCGAGGGACTTGACGTCGCGGTGCGTGGCGGCAGCCACAGCATTCCCGGCTTCTCGACGGTCGATGACGGCATCGTCATCGACCTCTCGCCGATGAAGGGCGTCACGGTCGATGTGGCCGCCCGCACCGCCAGGGCCGAGGGCGGCGTCACCTGGGGGGAGTTCGACGCCGTCACCCAGGAGCACGGCCTTGCCACCACCGGGGGCCTGGTCTCGACCACCGGCGTCGCCGGCTTCACGCTGGGCGGCGGGATCGGCTGGCTGATGCGCAAGTACGGCCTGGCCTGCGACAACCTGCGCTCGGCCGAAGTGGTCACCGCCGACGGCCAGATCCTCACCGCGAGCACGACGGAGAACCCCGACCTCTTCTGGGGCCTGCGCGGCGGAGGCGGCAACTTCGGCGTCGTCACCTCCTTCGAGTTCGACCTGCACCCGGTTGGCCCGACCGTGGCCGCCGGCCCGGTCTTCTATCCGGGAGACCGCGCCGAGGAGATCATGCGCTTCTACCGCGAGTTCACACGTGAGGTGCCGGATGAGCTGAGCACCCTGGTCAACCTGATCACCGGGCCACCTGCCCCGTTCATTCCTGAGGACTGGCACGGCAAGAAGCTGATCGCCCTCGTCGGCTGTTACTCCGGCGACCCCGAGCGAGGGGATGAAGGCGATGCAGCCGCTCCGCGACCTGGGCGACGCGGTCGCGGACCTGGTCAGCCCGATGCCCTACGTGCAGATGGAGAGCCTGCTCGATGCGCTCTGGCCGAAGGGCACCCAGGCCTACATGAAGGCGGGCTACTTCCGCGAGCTCGACGATCACGCGATCGAGACGATGGCCCGCTTCCATCAGAACGCGACCTCCCCGGCCTCGGAGATCCACATCCAGCAGTTTGGCGGCGCGATCGCCCGTGTCGGTGAGGACGAGACCGCCTGCGGCGAACGCCAGGCGCCGTTCGTGCTCAACGCGATCGCCGCCACCCACGAGCCGACCGGGCTGGAGACCCATATCGATTGGGCGCAGCGGCTCTATGCCGAGATCGAGCCGTCGCTGACCGGCGGCGCCTACATCAACTTCCTCTCCTCCGAGGGCGAGGAGCGGGTGCAAGGCGGCCTACGGGACGGAAGAAGTTCGCCCGGCTTCGCGCGCTCAAGGACCGCTACGACCCGACCAACCTGTTCCATCTGAACCAGAACATCCCACCATCATGAGGCGGGATCTACTGGTCAGGACTCGCCGGCGCCCCGTGCTGGATGAGTGATTATGGGCGCGGCGATGGGGATCGAGGAGAAGACGTTCCTCTCTGAGGGCGTCGAGTGCGTAGCCCGGGTCTACCGGCCGGACGTTGCGCCCGGAGAGGCGACGCCGTGCGTTGTTATGGGAAACGGGTTCAGCCTTACGCAAGATGATGGTCTGCCGGCGTTTGCGGAGCGGTTCGCGGGCGAGGGGATCACGGCACTCACCTTCGACTTTCGTCATCTCGGTGGGAGCGGCGGCGAGCCGAGGCAGGTCATCGACACAAACCGCCAGCGTGCTGACTTCGGGGCGGCCGTGTCGTTCGCGCGGGGACTCGACGGTGTCGACGCTGATGCCGTGGCTGTGTGGGGCTTCTCAAGCGGCGGCGCACTCGCGATTTACACGGCGGCTGATGACCATAGGATCGCCGCTGCTATCGCCCTGTGCCCGGCGGCGGACACGATCGCGTACCTGCGGAGCATTCCGATGCGCACTTTGCACGCGGTGAACCTCGCTATTTTGCGCAACATGTTGGGCAGGCAGCGGGTTCACATTCCGGTTGCGGCGCGCCCAGGCTCCATAGCCTGGTTCAGCCAGCCCGAGGCGCTCCCCGGTTTCGACGCCATCCGTGGCGATCACTCCCTCTGGCGCAACGAGTACTTGCCACTTTCCTTTGCGGGGGCCACCAGCTTCCGAGCGGTTCGGGTCGCACGCCGTGTGTTATGCCCGTTATTCGTCAGTATTGGCGAAGAGGATCACGTGGTTCAGCGTAAAGCTGCCGAACGGACCGCCGAACGTGCGCCGCGTGGCGAGCTCGGCACCTACCCGATCGATCATTTCGGCGGTTTCCTGGGTGAGGGTTTCGAGCGTGTGGTGGCGGACCAGATCGAGTTCCTCTTACGCCACCTGCGCACTGTGCAAACACCCGCCCCGCGCGCGATCAGCTAATCCTCCCAGCGCGATACCGCGAATCGGAGCGCTCGGCTGCAGCTGCTTTGCCCTGGTGCCGCGCATATGCTCCACGTCGACCAGCCGGAGGGCTGGGTCGAGGTCCTCACTCAGGCGACTGGCCACGCGCCATCACCTGCGGCCGTGCCAAGCCGCCACCTGCAACAGTCCTCTGACCTGCGTTCCGTGCGGCCACAAGGTGAAAGCTTGTTTTCTTGTAGGCTCCGACTCGATGGTCACGGTCATCGACACTCTTCTGAGCGCGCCTTGCGGTGCGCTCATCCCATGAGAGCAGGCGGCTGATGGCCTCGATGGACTGGGGGACTCAAAGCGCGAGCGCACCGGCGACCTACCAGGAGTTTCTCGTGCCGGGGATGTTCGCGCCGTTCGCGGAGCGGCTCGTCGAGCATGGGTGTGTGCGGCCGGGTTCGCGTGTGCTCGACGTCGCCTGCGGCACCGGCGTCGTCTCGCGTACAGCCGCGATCCTTGCGGGAACGGGCGGATCGGTGGCGAGTGTGGATCTCGGAGAGCCGATGCTCGCGATCGCGCGCTCACATCCGGCCGAGGAGAACGCCGCGCCGATCGACTACGCCCAGGCGGACGCCGCGGCGCTGCCCTTCGACGCCGACGAGTTCGACGCGGCTCTATGTCAACAGGGCTTGCAGTTCTTTCCTGATCGCGCGGTCGCACTCGCCGAGATGCGACGCGTGCTGAAGCCCGGCGGACGCGCCGCGATCGCGACCTGGAAGGACATCCGGCCGCCGTTCAGCGAGATCGCCGACGCGCTCGAGCGGCACGTCAGTACCGAGGCTGCACAGATGATGTACTCACCGAACGCACTCGGCGACGGCGCCACCCTGGCCGGACTGATGTCCGACGCGGGCTTCCGCGAGGTCGCGGTCATCGACGAAACGATCGAGTGCACGTGGGCATCGCACCCTGAGTTCGCCCGCGGCTATATCGCCGCCAGCCCAATCGCGCCGGTGTTCGCCGCCGCGCCTGCTCACTCCCAGCAGGCCGTCTGCGATGAGGTCGCCGAGCGACTTGCGCCGCACGCTACCGCCGACGGCGCGCTGCGGATGCCGATGACCTCAAACATCGCCGTCGCCACAGCCTGACCAGGGCACCCGAGCACCCGAGCTCCTCACCGGCGAAGCAGTGTGAGAAACGCAACGAGTGCCCTGAAGCGCTCAGGCGGGAGACGCATGAAGGACGGCATCGGTTCAGTCGGCGAGACAGCGCTCGTTCGATGCGCTGCGTAAGCGCAGATCCATGAGGTGCCTCAGCTTCTTCCGTTCGTCGGTGCGGGGCTCGACCACGGTCACGCCGCGCACTCTCCGTTAGGGTTAGGCTAAGCGCCGAGCCTGAGACGCGGCGACGCGAGCGCTTCGCTTTGCCCTGGGCAAGCGGGTGCCCGCCGATCCTCGGTCGGCGCTATCGAGAGTCGTCCGAAGGAAGCACCTCCGCGGGGCTGATCGACACGCCTGCTTTGCTCACGCGAAGCAGCAGACCTGTCCGAGATGCTTGTGCGGGACCGTCGCGACCGGACCGATTTGCTCAAGCTGAATAGTGATCTGACCATAGCCTCCAAAGAAGTCGGGGCGGTTCACTTGGAGTCTCGGTCCAGCGCCCGTCGCGACCGTCCCCGCGCCGTGGGCCACGCCGATCACGCGCGAGTGGGCGTGGTCCGGGTCTGACGGGTCCGGCGCGCGGGTCTGCATCATCGACTCGGGCATCGACCCCGACCATCCTGAGGTTGGGTCGCTCACACGGGCTGTCTCGGTGTCTGAGGGCGAGGACGGCCAGCCGCTGCTCACGCCCGACGAGGACCCGGACCGCAGCCGCCACGGCACGGCGTGCGCGGGGATCATCCGCTCGATCGCTCCGGGCTGTGAGCTGACGAGCGTCCGTGTTCTCGGTCGGGATACGACTGGACGCGGGGCCGACCTGATCGCGGGTTTGCGGTGGGCGCTCACCGCTGGGTTCGACGTGGTCAACCTCAGCCTCGCCACGACACGGAGGCAGTTTGCGGAGGGCCTTCATGAGCTGGCCGACGAGGCGTATTTCAAGCGGACGCTGCTCGTCGCTTCAGCGCACTCTGCTGTTCGTGGCCGCTGCAGGCGACGGATCCGACGGGCTCGTCGGCATCGAGATCCCAGAGGACACTGGATCGCGGGATGGGTGCTGCTCGCCCGCCAGCCCCTCGTCCTGGAGGACGTAGGCTCAGACCCACGCTTCGCCCGCGACACCGCCGAAGCAACCGGCTACATACCGCAAGGGCTCATGGCCGCACCCCTGCTCCACGACGACCGCGTCTTGGGAGTCCTGGAGGTCCTCGACCGGCCAGAGAACGCCAAGTTCAGCCTCCCCGAGATGGACCTCCTCGCGCACTTCGCCCATCAAGCCGCACTCGCACTGGCACTGGCAGAGGGCGCACACCACGCCAGAACCGTCCTCGACCACAGCGATCCGCAACTCGCTGAGCTCGCCCGCGTGGCCGAGACCATCGCTCAACTCGACGACAGCAGGCGCGCACAGGTCAACGCGCTGCTGTACGCCCTCCGCGCCCTGATCTCTCCGTCCTCGTCGAGATCCGGGTCGCTTGCCGGCGGCCCGACCACATGGGCCGGGCCGCCGAGGAACGTACGAGCTGTTCCCGCTACGGGATCGCTTCGTATTCGACGAGCGCGATCTTTTCTTTTCCTCCGAGGATCGAGGAGTAGTTGGCGTTTGCTTCGTTATTGGCGCCGCCACTCACCGAGGAACCGTGGCCGCTGGCCGTGTTGCTTTCACCACCAGTGACCGCGGAATCTTCACCGCTGGCTGTGTTGAACTGGCCGCCGCTCAACGAGGCGCGGACCCCGCTCGCGGTGTTTTGGGAACCGCCGCTCACCGAACCCCAGTTGTTGGATGCCGTGTTGTGTTCGCCACCGCTCGCCCACGAGGTATTGGCGCTGGCCACGTCTGCTCCACCCCCACTCACGGAGGAGAATTCGCCGCTGGCCGTGTTGAACGCGCCGCCGCTGATCGCGCTGGCAGAGCCTTCGGCCTTGCCGTCGTTACCCCCACTCACGGAGGAATATTCGCCGCTGGCCGTGTTGAACTGTGCCGCCGCCCAACCAGGATACGAGGCCGCTCGCTGTGCCTACGATCCCGCCGCTCACCGAGGAGGCTTCTCCTGAGGCGATGTTCTGTTTACCACCGGCGATCGAGGAGTCCGGTCCGGTCGCGGCGTTGCCGACACCGAATGCGACACTGAACGGCCCTGAGGCGGTATTGAGCTGGCCGCCGAGGATCGAGCCGTATGCGGTGTAGGACTGTTCGCTTCCAACCATGAGGTTGTTGGAGCCGGTCTGCGTGCCTGGTTTTTCGTCGTTGCCGACGATCAGGTTGCCCGTACCGTTGGTCTTCAGTCTCTTTCGCGGCACCGCTCGTTACCTGTACGTTGGCTCCGGACACCTGGACGGTCGGCTTTCCGCCGATGCCGGACGGAATCACCTTCGCGTACCTGCGGAGTTCTTTGAGTTCTTTCTGTTCGGTTTTGGAGAGCAGGGAGGGTTCACCGAGTTCGGTCAGTTTGTAGCCTGGGTTGCAAACCCCTCCTTTAGAGGAACCTTGATCGACCCGCCTTCTTTTTCCTGAACACAGACCTTGAGGCTCCCCGAGGCCATCGCCCCGGTCGCCATCGCCGCTAGCAGCAGGCTGATTGCCAAACACGCTGCCCCGGCCACGCCTGTGACGGTCTTGAACGTCCTTATCATGACTCATACCCCATTCCGTTTAGTCTGGATTGTCGGTTCGATAATTCGATTGAGACTCTGCGATTGCGCAGCACGTGCGACGATGGACGAGACGCCGGGATTTGGCCACCCAGTCATGGACAAGATCGCGTCCAGAACTGGACAAGCGCGTTCAGCTGTGCCGACCGCGGAGAGCGTCTATGTCTCGGACGAGCATGACGCCGCCCAGGATCCTTAGAGCCGGGCAACGAACCCGAGGCGGTCCTAGAGCTTGGCTGGGTGCATACAGAGCGCAGGATGCTGATCGTGCGAGACATCCAAGCGCTGCGGGCACGCGCCGCGTAGGTCCAATGTTGGACCCTTTTCCAGCCAAAGAGCAGGTAGCGTATGTCCAGCTTGCGGGTGCCTTCTTGCGCAACGGCTCAATGGGCCCGCGTTCGACAACGACGACACCGGAGGACACGTTGTGATCACTACCCAGCCCGCGCTCACCTTTCAGCCCGCACTCGCCAACCGCCCGTGGAGCATGTGGCCGGTGGCGTTGACCGGTCTGCGGTCACGGTTTGGGTTTGGTTGGCGCGCTGGCGTGTTTGCAGCGCTGCTGCTCGTGGTCGTCGGGACGGTTTTGGTGTTGGGGGCGGCGTCGCGGTCGCCGGTCGGGTTGGGTCGCACGGCCGGCCACGATCGTGTGACCGGGCACGGGCTGGCTGCGCTCCCGGTGGCCGCGCGGGGCGTCGTTTCGCGTACGCTGGGGCGCGACGATCCCTCCTACCGGGCGCTGGCGGTCGCCGGCGGGTTCAGGCTTCGCAACCCCGGGCACGATCTTATGGCTCGGTTTGGCGCGCGCGGTGTCGAGGTTCGCTCGGGTCGCGCTTGGCTCGGACTGAGTCGAGCGGCTATGGGTATGGCGCCACGCTGCGCGCCCTCGCCACGGTGTCGCCACGGGCGCAGAGCAACCGCGTCGTGTACGGGCGCGGGGGGCTGCGCGAGTGGTACGCCAATGGGCCGCTCGGGCTCGAGCAGGGCTTCACGCTGGCCGCGGCGCCCGCCGGCCGGCGCACCGGCGCGCTCACGATCGCGCTGGCGGTGTCCGGCAACGTGCGCGGCTCGCTCTCGCGGGGCGCTCGCGCTGTCACGTTCGCCGGTCCAGGCGGCGCGACGCTCGTCTATGGTGGCCTCGTCGCCCATGATGCGCGCGGCAGGATGCTTCCCTCCCGGATCGAGCTGCAAGGAGGCAAGCTGCTGCTCCGGGTCGATGACGCCGGCGCGCGCTACCCGCTGCATGATCGACCCCCTCGTCCAGCAGGGCTCGAAGATCACCGCTGGCGAAGAGAGCGGCAACGCCGGTTTCGGCGAATTTATGGCGCTTTCGGCCGACGGCAACACTGCGGTCATCGGCGGCCCTCATGACAACAACAACGCGGGCGCGGCGTGGGTGTTCACGCGCTCTGGCTCGACCTGGACCCAGCAGGCAAAGCTCGTTGGCGATTGCACCAGCAACTGCGCCAACGAGGGCACCGGCGAGAGCGGCGAAGGCGAGTTCGGCCTATACATGGCGATATCGGCCGACGGCAACACCGTGCTGATCGGAGGGCAGTCCGACAACAACAACGCGGGGGCGGCGTGGGTGTTCACGCGCTCGGGCGGGGCCTGGACCCAGCAGGGCGCGAAGCTCGTGGGCGACTGCACCAGCAACTGCGCCAACGAGGGCACCGGCGAGAGCGGCGAAGGCCAGTTCGGCTTCAGCGTCGCGCTCTCCGAAGACGGCAACACGGCGGTGATCGGCGCTCCTATCGACAATAAAAACGCGGGGGCGGCGTGGGTGTTCACGCGCTCGGGCGGGGCCTGGACCCAGCAGGGCGCGAAGCTCGTGGCGACTGCACCAGCAGCTGCTCAGGCGAGGGCACCGGCGAGAGCGGCGAAGGCTGGTTCGGCACGAGCGTGGCGCTGTCTGCCGACGGCAACACCGCGCTGGTCAGTGGCCTGTTCGACGGCAGCAATGTCGGCGCGGCGTGGGTGTTCACGCGCTCTGGCGAAGTCTGGACCCAGCAAGGCGAAAAGCTCACCGGCGGCGGCGAGAGCGGCGAAGGCCTGTTCGGCTACTACGTGGCCCTCTCGGGAGACGGGAACACCGCGCTGATCGGCGGCGCCTACGACAACAACAAGGCTGGCGCGGCGTGGGTGTTCACGCGCTCGGGCGAAGTCTGGACCCAGCAAGGCGAAAAGCTCACTGGCGGCGGCGAGAGCGGCGAAGGCCGGTTCGGCGTGAGCGTAGCGCTCTCCTCCGATGGCAATACCGCGCTGATCGGCGGCAATGGCGACAGCAATGCACGCGGCGCGGCGTGGATGTTCACGCGCTCGGGCTCGACCTGGACCCAGCAGGGCGAAAAGCTCACCGCGAGCGATTCGAGCGGCCTCAATCCCAACTTCGGCGAGAGCGTCGGTCTCTCCTCCAATGGGGAAATCGCGCTGATCGGCGGCGGCGGCGACAACGCACCAGAAGGACAGGCTATCGGCGTCGGGGCGGTGTGGGTGTTCGCACCGCTGCCTGCGCCCGAAAATACCGCGCCTCCGACGATCTCCGGGACTGCGCAGCAGGGCCAGATGCTGACAGCAGTGCACGGCGCATGGACGAACAGCCCGACGAGCTTTGCCCACCAGTGGCAGCGCTGCGACGCGTCCGGCAACAACTGCACGCCCATCTCCGGCGCGACCGAACAGACCTACACCCTGACCGCCGCCGACGTCGGCTCCACGAGTCCGCGTGCAGGAGACGGCGAGCAACGCGGCGGGCCCCGGCGGGCCCGCGACATCATCGGCGTTCGGACCGATCATCGCGCTGACGCCGCCCGTCAACACGACGCCGCCGTCGCTGTCTGTGTCCGGCATCGCTTTGGAGGGTCAGTCGTTGACCGTCGTAGACGGGTCGTGGACGAACAGCCCGACGAGCTTCACCCACCAGTGGCAGCGCTGCGACGCGTCCGGCAACAACTGCACGCCTATCACTGGCGCGACCGAACAGACCTACACCTTGACCGCCGCCGACGTCGGATACACGATCCGCGCTCAGGAGACGGCGGAAAACGAAGCGGGCGCCGGCACGCCCGCGACCTCAGCTGCGGTCGGACCGGTGATCGCGCCGCCAGTCAACACTGCGCTTCCGACGATCTCAGGGACCGCCCAGCAGAGCCAGCAGCTCACCGAGACAAACGGATCGTGGACGAACAACCCCACCGGCTACAGCTATCAGTGGGAGGACTGCGACAGCTCTGGCAACAATTGCACGCCGATCACGGGCGCGACCGAACAGACCTACGCCCTAACCTCGAGCGATGTTGGTCACACGATTCGCGTGCGGGAGACGGCGAGCAACGCGGCGGGCGCCGGCACGCCCGCGAGCTCAGCAGCGTTCGGACCGGTCATCGCGCTGCCGGCGCCCGTCAACACGGCGCCGCCGTCGCTGTCTGTGTCTGGCGGCGCGGTGGAGGGTCAGTCGTTGAGCGTCGTAGACGGGTCGTGGACGAACAGCCCGACGAGCTTTGCGCACCAGTGGCAGCGCTGCGACGCGTCCGGCAACAATTGCACGTCTATCTCTGGCGCGACCGAACAGACCTACACCCTGACCGCCGCCGACGTCGGATACACGATCCGCGCGCAGGAGACGGCGAGCAACGAAGCGGGCGCCGGCACGCCCGCGAGCTCAGCCGCCGTCGGACCGGTCGCGCCACCCGGACTCAACCTCATCGCGCCATCCGGACTCAGCTCACCCCACGGAACTCGGATCACGAGCTCGAAGGTCAACCAGAGGAAGCGGTCTGTGACCTTCGGCTTCAGTGCCCAGGGCACGGTGGCGGGCTTTCAATGCGAGCTGCAAAGACCCAAGCCCAAGGGCAGGCATGCCAAGCCGCCGAAGGCCGCCTTCAGCCCGTGCGGGTCCCCCAAGAGCTACAGCCATTTGAGGTCGGGTACGTATACCTTCTTGGTTCGTGCCTTCAACGGAGCCGGCGCCGATCCGAGCCCGGCGAGCACGAAGTTCACGCTCGGGCAATCGAAACGGGTTGCCAGGCGGCGGTGAGCGCCCCGACGAAGGCGGCCCGTTCAGCCTGGGTGTGGGGTGGCGTGGCCACGCGGTCGCCGCGGCGGTTCGCGCTCGGTCTGGCTGTGACCGCGGCGTTCTTGCTCGCCGGGCCGTCAATGGCGTCAGCGTCGAGTGGCTGGTCGGCGCCGGTTCCGGTGGATCCATCGTTTTTCGCCTACTCAGTGTCGTGCCCCTCGGCGTCGTTCTGCGCCGCAGTGGGCGGCAACGGGGACGCGCTGACCTACAACGGCAGCTCCTGGAGCGCACCCGCCAACATCGATCGCGCGAACGCCCTGGTCGCGGTGTCGTGCCCGTCGGCGTCGTTCTGCGCAGCCGTGGACAACAGAGGGAACGCATTGACCTACAACGGCAGCTCCTGGAGCGCACCGACGCCCATCGTCGGCATGTTCCGAGCTCGGTGTCGTGCCCCTCGGCGTCGTTCTGCGTGGCGGTGGGACCAACGGGAACGGCGCTGACCTACAACGGCAGCTCCTGGAGCGCACCCATCGACATCGACGGCACTGACGCTCTGACCTCGGTGTCGTGCCCATCGACCTCGTTCTGCGCTGCCGTGGACAGCAGCGGGCGCGCGCTGACCTACAACGGCGCCTCCTGGAGCGCACCCGCCCACGTCGACGCCTTCCCGGTTCTAACCTCGGTGTCGTGCCCGTCAGCGTCGTTCTGCGCAGCCGTGGACAACAACGGGAACGCATTGACCTACAACGGCAGTTCCTGGAGCGCACCCGCCCACGTCGACGCCTTCCCCTACCCGCTTCTGCGTTCGGTGTCGTGCTCGTCGGCGTCGTTCTGCGCCGCGGTGGACCTCGAAGGGCACGCGCTGACCTACAACGGCGCCTCCTGGAGCGCACCCGCCAACATCGATGGCAAATACGACGGTCTGGACTCCGTGACGTGTTCATCGGCATCCTTCTGCGCCGCCGTGGACAGCAACGGGCGGGCGCTGAGGTACAACGGCAGCTCGTGGGGGCCAGCGGTCGCGCTCGGCGGCGGCCGATTGAAGCTGTCGTGTCCCTCAGCGTCGTTCTGCGCCGCCGTGGACAGCAACGGGAACGCATTGACCTATAACGGCAGCTTCTGGAGCGCGCCCGCCCCCATAGATGGCACGGCCTATCTCTCCTCGGTGTCGTGCCCGTTGGCGTCGTTGTGCACGGCGGTGGACCTCGAAGGGAACGCACTGACCTATGACGGCAGCTCCTGGAGCGTACCCGCCAACATCGATGGCGCGAATGCCCTGGTCGCGGTGTCGTGCCCGTCGGCGTCGTTCTGCGCCGCCGTGGACAACAGCGGGAACGCATTGACCTATAACGGCAGCTCCTGGAGCGCGCCCGTCAACATCGATTCAACCCCCTACCCGAACTCCCTCTACTCGGTGTCGTGTGCGTCGGCGTCGTTCTGCGCCGCGGTGGGCGGCGACGGGAAGGCGCTGACCTATGACGGCAGCTCGTGGAACGCGGCCGCCGACATCGATGGCACCGATGCTCTGACCTCGGTGTCGTGTGCGTCGGCGTCGTTCTGCGCAGCCGTGGACAACAACGGGAACGCATTGACCTACAACGGCAGCTCCTGGAGCGCACCCACCAGCATCGACAGCACGGTCTACCTCGCCTCGGTGTCGTGCCCGTCGGCGTCGTTCTGCGCCGCAGTGGACGACTACGGGAACGCGCTGACATACAACGGCGGCTCCTGGAGCGCGACGATCGGGATAGTCTTGGCCTTCGCGTGGGTTTCGTGCCCGTCGGCGTCGTTCTGCGCAGCGATGGACTACTACGGGAACGAGCTGACCTATTCCACGCCGCCCCCGGCCAACCTATCGAGTCCCATGGTGTCCGGCGGCGCTGTGGCAGGGCCAAACGCTGAGCGCGACGCAGGGCACGTGGACGGAGACTCCGACCTCGATCAGCTATCAGTGGGTGGAGGACTGCAACGGAGCGGGCAGAACTGCACCTCGATCCCCGGCGCGACGGGCCAGACGTACACGCTCAGGTCGAGCGACGTGGGGCATACGATCCGGGTGCAGGAGTCGGCGACTGGCGCCGGCGGGAGGAGCGCTCCAGTGACCTCGAGCCCGACCGCGATCGTGCAGGCACGGACGGTTGCGCCCGCGAATCTGTTTCTGCCAGGGCTCTCCGGCACGCCCGCTGTCGGGCAGACCCTGAACTGCTCGCCCGGCTCTTGGTCTGCCAGCCCAATACCGGCGTTCGGCTACCAGTGGCAGCGGGACGGCGCCCCCATCGCCGGCGCCACCGACTCGACGTACCTCGTCGGAGCCGCGGATCAAGACCACACGCTGACCTGCAGGGTCACGGCCACCAACAGCGCTGGGCAGGCAAGCGCGAGGAGCGCCGGCCTGGCGATCCTCGTAAGGCCTCGAGGCAGACCTCGATTTGGAAGCACAGCCAACCTCGAACCGGTCGGCGGCACGACGTTCATCAAGCTGCCCGGATCGAACACGTTCACGCGGCTGACCTTCCCCATCCAGATTCCCGTGGGCTCGACCGTCGACGCCACGCACGGGCGTGTTCGCATCATCTCGGCCAGGAACAAGAGCCGCTTGACCGAGGCCGCCGAGTTCTACTCCGGGGAGTTCAAGCTGCTCCAACCCGCCCACGGCAAGCCGATGACCGTACTCGACCTGGTCGGATTCGACCCGCGTGTCTGCGACAACGCCCGTCAGCGCCGAGGGCGCCTCGCCCGCGCTCATCACTCAGGCAGCGTCAGCCTCTGGGGCAGCGGGCATGGCAACTACCAGACCAAGGGGCGTCACGGTTCGGCCACCGTGGGAGGGACGATCTGGCTCACCCGGGAAAGCTGCGCCGGAACGTTCTTCAAGGCGCAGCGCGACACCGTGATCGTCCGTGACTTCACGCTGCACCGCACCGTCATCCTGCACACCGGCCAGCACTATCTGGCGAGGCCCTGATGCGCTCGCGGCGGACTGCGCCGCCGCCGCGGCGGCGCCTTGGCGCTCCTCGCGCTCGTGTCCGCAGCGACTCGCGCTGCTCGCCGACGAGACCCACCTGTTCAACCGCCAGGAGCTGAGCACGGTCGACGCCCGCTTCTCGATCCGCGGGGCCCAAGCGACGCCCCGCGACCTCGCGATCGTGCAGGTCGACCCCACGACCTTCGATCAGCTCGGGCTCCAGTGGCCGTTCCCCCGCCATCTCCACGCCCAGCTGATCGACCGTTTGCGTCGCGACGGCGCGCAGCGTGATCGCCTACGACGTGCAGTTCACCGAGCCCACCGTGCCACGTGAGGACAACGCCCTGATCGCGGCGGTGGGCAGGGCTCACGGTCGCGTCGTCCTCTCCACCACCGAAGTCGACGCGCATGGCAACACCAACATCTTCGGTGGCGAGGAGGTTCTGCAGCGGATTGGGGCGCGCGCCGGGAGCACCGTCATCCAGCCAGACCAGGACGGGGTGCTGCGTCAGATTCCCTTCGCCTTCAGCGGGCTCGCCGGCTTCGCCGTGGCGAGCGTCGAAGTCGCAACAGGTCATGAGGTGTCCGCCGGGCCGCTGGCGGGCGCCCAGTTCTTACTGGATCGACTACCGCGGGCCTCCCGGCACGATCCCCGCCTACTCCTTCTCACGCGTGCTGCGTGGTCAGGTGCCGGCCCGCGACTTTCGCGACAAGATCGTCGTCGTCGGCGCCGGGGCTCCCTGGCTGCAAGACGAGCACACGACGCCGACCTCGGGCGAGGAATGATGTCGGGGCCGGAAGTCGAGGCGAACGCGATCTGGACGGTGCAGCACGGCTTCCGCTGCGCTCCACGCCGGTGGCCTTGGACATACTGCTGATCCTGCTGATGGCCGCGGCTCCGCCGCTTGCCAGCTGGCGCCTGAAGCCGCTGCGCGGCGCTGGGCGCCGCGCTCGTCCTCGGAGCGCCTACGCGGCGATCGCCCAGCTCGCATTCGACGCCGGTCGCATCGTGCCCGTCGTCGTCCCACTCGGCGCTCTGGCCCTCTCGGCGACCGGGGCCTTGGCGGTGACGGCGATCTTCACCGCCTTCGAGCGCCAATGGGTGCACGACACGTTTGCGCGCTTCGTGCCGGAGGCGGTCGTCGAGGAGGTCCTCGCGCGGACCGATGAGAATCACCGCCTCGGCGGCGTCCGCCGCGAGAGCACCGTCCTGTTCACCGATCTGCGCGGCTTCACGACCTACTCGGAGGCCAATCACCCCGACCAGGTCCTCGAGTGCCTCAACCGCTACATGACCGAGATGAGCGAGGCGATCATGGACCACGGCGGGACGCTCGTCAGCTACACGGGCGACGGGATCATCGCGCTCTTCGGGGCGCCGATCGAGCAGCCCGACCACGCCGACCGCGCCGTCGCGGCGGCCCGCGAGATGCTCTTCAGCGGCTGCCAAGGTTCAACGAATGGATGCGTGAGCAGAGGATTCGGCGAGGGCTTTCAGATGGGGATCGGGATCAACACCGGCGAGATCATGTCGGGACAGATCGGATCGGAGCAGCGTATGGAGTACACGGTCATCGGCGATGCGGTCGAACACCGCCGCTCGCCTCGAGGGGATGACCAAGGAGACGCCACACTCAGCGTTCATCGCCGAGTCGACCAAGGATCTGCTGCAAGGCGGCACGGACGGACTGTCCTACGTCGACGAGCTGCCCGTGCGCGGGCGTAAGGCGAAGATCAGGATCTGGACTATCTCCGCCGAGCGATAGTCGCGGCGCAATCTGGCGAGGGATTTGCGTACACGCTACCGACCCAAGGTGGCGCGTGCCCGCAACGCTTGGACGTCGCGCACGATCAGCGTCCTGCGCTCAGTGTGCACCCAGCCAAGCTCGCGCAATCCCTGGAGCGCGTGGGCGACGCCGGCCCGCGATGCTCCCGTCCACGCCGCCAACTCCTCCCGAGACAGCGGCGAGATGACCGTGATCGCTGCGCCCGACGGTTGGCCGTAGCGCTCGGCGAGCTCCAAGATCCGCGCCGCCAGACGACCCATCGTGTCCGCTTCGGTGGTCTGCGACCACCTGAGCGTCGTCTCACGAAAACGGCACGTACCCGCTTCAGCAGCGCGACGGCGATGCGGGGCGTGGTCTCGAGATGCCGACGAAAGGTCGCGGGGTCGATCATCAGCGCGTGAACCGCCTCGAGCGAGGTCACCGTGGCGAGCCGGGGCTCTTCGTCGATGAACGCGAGCTCGCCCTGAACGTCGCCGGGGTCGCGGATGCTCATCAGCATCTCACGCCCGCCGGTCCGACAGGACCTCACCCGCCGGCCAAGAACAGCACCCTCGTTCGCCCGGCTCGAGCTGGCACATCAGCACCGCCCCGCGAGGGAAGCCGCGGGACACGCCGAGAGCGAAAGCGCGTCACGCTCCTGCCCATCCAGCAGCGCTAGAAAGGTGCCCGGGACCAGATGGGTTGGGGGCTCTGCTGGCATCATTCAGCCACAGAAGGCGACTCGACACGACTTCCGCCAGCTTGGCTCGGGCTCTGGCGCTCGACGAGCTCAAGCGAGCGATCCAGCGATCTGACGGCGCGCATCACTCTCATCGACGGCGGATTCTATCCCGTCTGCGCTGCCAGAGCCACCCGGTCAGCGGGCAGGATCGGCTGGCGACGGGGTCTGCCACGACGGCGCCCGGATCGGTGCTGATCATCCGCCGGACCCGAGCAGCTCAGGCCGAGCTTGATCCTCGCCCGGAGGGCTCGCGTCGCATGTCCAGTTTTGGACTCTGGCCTGTCCAGCAATCGCTGGTCTGCCCCCAAATTGCTCACTAGTTTGCCGCTAAAGCCTCGCTCTCCAGCGAATACAAGGGGGCCGACATGAAAAACGATCTGCACGCATCACCTACCATCTGTCTTCGTAGCATCCTGACCGTCATAGCCGCCGCACTTGGTCTTGTCACCCCGCTCCTCGGGACACAGGTCGGAACATCGGCCGCGGCTACCTTCACATGGTCGGGGGTCACCGAGCTGACGGTGACGCCGCCCGCAAACGCGGGACCCGAACCACAATCCCTCGGCGACTGGAGCACCTGTCCCACGGCGGCATCATGCGTCGGCATCGGCTCCTACACAGACAACACTGGCGCCGAACAGGCAGAGGCCGCCACCAAGACCGGCGGGACATGGGGACCGGCAAGCACACAACCCGCCACGCGAAAGCCTCGAGCACCCGAAAGACGGCATCGCCTCCGAACGCTATGATCGTATCCCGCGTTGGTTCCTGCGTCGTTGTCAGCTCCTACACGGACAGTTCTGGCGACCGGGAGGCGATGGCTGCCGAACAGACGGGCGGGCTGTGGGGTCAGGCGAGCGAGATCGCACTCCCCGCGAACGCGGCGAGCAACCCGGAAGTCAGCCTGTTTTCGGTTGCCTGCTCGGCGGCCGGGCCGTGCGTCGCTGTCGGTGGGTACGAAGACAGTTCTGGAGCCTTCCACGCGATGGTTCTCGCGGAGACGGGTGGTTCATGGCACGCGAGCGAAGTCACTCCGCCCGCGAACGCGGCAGTGATCCCGAGGGTCTACTCGGGTCCGGTTGCCTGCTCGGCGGCGGGGTCATGCGTCGCCGGCGATCCCTACATAGATACTGCTGGCAACAGGGAGGCGATGGTGCTCGAAGAGACGGGCGGGTCGTGGGGTCAGGCGAGCGAGATCACGCTGCCCGCGAACGCCGCGAGCAGTCCAGAAACCGAACTTGGTTCGGTTGCCTGCTCGGCGGCGGGGCCGTGCGTCGCCGCCGGTGAATACACGGACGAACATGGTGGCCGGGAGGCGATGGTTGCTGAGAAGACGGGCGGGTCGTGGGGTAACGCGAGCGAGATCACGCTGCCCGTGAACGCGGCGAGCAACCCGTACGCCACGCTTCAGCCAGCCTGTCCGGCTGCGGGGGCGTGCGTCGCCGTCGGCTCCTACAACACAAGTGCTCCTGGCCGCGAGGCGATGGTCGCCGAAGAGACGGGCGGGTCGTGGGGTCAAGCCGGCGAGATCATACCGCCCGCAAACGCGGCGAGCAACCCGCGCGCCAGTCTCAAGCCGGCCTGTCCAGCTGTGGGGTCGTGCGTCGCCGTCGGCTCCTACAACACAAGTGCTGGTGGCCGGGAGGCGATGGTCGCCGAAGAGACGGGCGGGTCGTGGGGTCAAGCCGGCGAGGTCGCACCGCCCGCAGACGCTGCGAGCAACCCGTACGTTGACTTTGGCCCGGTTGAATGTCCCGCCACGTGGTCTTGCCGCGCGGCCGGTGTGTATACAAACAGTGCTGACCATACCGAGGACATGGAAGTGACTGGGACGAGCAGCTCAACCTCCTCCACAGCCCTCGGAGTGTCGGAAGCCACACCGACAGTTGGTGAAACCGTGACATACACGGCAACCGTTACCCCGGAAGCTCTCGAAAGAGCCGAGCCGTCCGGCTCGGTTGAGTTCCTCGATGGCAGCGCGCCCATCGGAACATGCTCGGCGCAGCCGCTCATGCAGAGCCTCTCGTCCTCGACCGCGACGTGCAAGTTGAGCTATCCCGCAGCCGGGACGCACAGCATCACAGCGCAGTACGGCGGCGACACGAACTACAGCAGCTCATCTTCGACCGCGCAGACCGTGACCGTTCAAGCAAGCCCAACAGGTGGCGGATCGACCACAGGGAGTGGTGGCTCCACGGGCGGCGGCGGGACTGGCTCGGGCGCCGTCAGCGGCACCGCGGGTGGCAGCAGCAACTCTGGCCCGGCATCAGACCTGGCAAGGAGCACCAGCACCAATAGCCACGGTGAAGCCCCTCACGAGGCGCAGAAGTTGCCAAGGCGATCGCGGTGTGCCGGAAGCTTGAGAAGAGCAAGCGCGCCAAGTGCATAGCGGCGGCGAAGAAGCGCTACCCGCTGAGCAAGCCCAAGCCGCACGAGAAGACCAGGAAACGGAAGGGTTGAAAGGTGACCGCCAAGGACACCTTCACGGCTCATCTGGTCGAAGCGGGCGTCCGCCGACCAGCCTCACGCCCGCGTCGGACGACAAGGGAGCACCTGCTCCGACGCTCGGCTGACTTCGGCTCTCGGACGAGAGCAGGCGCGCAGAGGTTGTCGGGCGACACTACTGGTGCGGACGATCTCCGAGCGTCAGAAGCGCCGACGGTTGTGCTCGCGCATCGCGCACAGAGACGAGCGTGGCCTGGCCGGCGGCGCTGCGGATTCGCTTCAACAACGCGGGCCTGCCTGGCTGGGAGGATCGCTTCATCCGTTACGGATGGCCGTTCGCCCGGCGCTACGTCAAGCATGTGCTCGACATTCGCCCCGGGATCGAGGCCGAGGACGAGGCGGCGGTCTTCGGCGAGCTCGACTACGTCGCGGAGCTGCTCCGCGACGTAGTCCGTACCTGTGCGGCGAGTGCTTCAGCGCGAGCACTAGCACGTGGGGTGGTCTGACGACGGGACGCTACGGCGTCAGTCGTACGGGCAGCGTCTTGAGCTGGTTGACGAACATCGCCTCCGCCGCCACCGGCCGCCCGTCGAGTTGCATCCGCGGGTAGCGCTTCAGCGTTTCCTCGAAGAGGATCTTCAGCTCGAGTCGCGCGAGCGCGGTGCCGAGGCAGAAGTGCCGTCCCCCAGCACCGAACGCCTGATGCTCAGCTTTGCGGCGCAAATCAAAGCGGTCCGGATCCTCATACCGGCTCTCGTCGCGGTTGGAGGAGACGTACCACATCACCACCTTCTCGCCCTCTTTGATCTTCTGCCCGTGCAGCTCCGTGTCGCAGGTGGCGGTGCGGCGGAAATGCGCGAAGGCGGGGAACATCCGCAGCGACTCCTCGACAGCATCGGGGATCAGTGACGGGTCATCCAGCAACAACTGCATCTGCTCGTGGTCTTCCATCAGGGCGCGCATACCCGAGCAATAGGTCGCCTTGGTGGAGTCGTTGCCCGCGGCCATCAGCAGGAAGAAACCCATCACGATCTCGATCTCCTCCAGTTTCTCCCCCTCGACCTCCGCGTGCACGAGCACGCTCAGCAAATCGTCCGTCGGGTTCTCGCGCCGCTGCGCGATCAGCACGCTGCAACGCTCGAACGTCTCGGGGATCTCCTTTGCGAGCACACCCTCAATCCCTTCAGGGGCGAGCTCCGGATCGTCGGGAGCGAGCGTCGCGTTCATGATCCTCGCCCAGATCGCATCTTCCTCCTCGGCGATCCCCATGAAGCTTCCGATCACACGCGACACTACGGGCTGGGCGACATCGCTCACCAGGTCGCACGTCTCGCGGGCGGGCGGGCCCTCCAACCGATCGAGCACACCGACGACGATCGCCCGGATCCTCTCCTCGTGGTCGGCGATCCGCTTCGGCGTGAAGCCCCTCTGGAACAGCGCCTTCAAGCGATCGTGCTTGGGCGGGTCCATGCCGATGAACATCGCCCTCGCGAGCTCCATCGGGAAGATCTCCGCGAACGCCGTGATGCCGCCGAGTTCCGAGGAGTACGTCTTGAAATCCCGGCTGACCGTGTGCACATCCTCCGCGGTCGTCACCGACCAGAAGCCGGCCTCCTCGGGGAACTCATCGAAGCGCTCCGTCCAGTGGATCGGGCACTCGCTGCGCATCTCCTTGAAGACCTCGTACGGCGGCCCGTCAGCCCACAGCTCTTTGTCCGCCAGTTCCACCGTCCTGATGTCACGCTCAACCGTCGCCATCGCGACCTCCCAAGTTGCGTTGCGGTGAATGCTACATCGACCAGATGGACTGCGGGCAGTCCGGCCCCGATCACTGCATGCGGTGTTGCTTCCCTCAGAGCCCGGTGCCCTGAATGGTCGTCGTGACGGTGAGCTTGGTAGGCCCATGATTGAACCGCGGTGAGGCCGACGGGTTGCCGAGCGCGATGTTGACGTCGAGGAGGTGCGTCTCCCACGCTGGCCCGAGGGTTTCGGTGATCTGCAAACGTGGATCGCTGACCCCGTGCGTGATCTCGACCACCGTCGCTGTCGCTTCTCCGGAGAACGGGACCGGTTCGATCAGCGGCACCGTACCGAAGGCGCCCCGGCAGCCAGAAGTGCCACCACACCAGTCCCGCCAACTCCGATCCCGCTCAGCCGAGCGGTTCGGCAGATGATCAGCTGCGCCCACCGGCGGCCACGGGCATGGACTCCTCCACGCAGATCACCGGCAGCTGCGGGTGACGGGCGCCCAGCAGGCGCATCGTCGTCCCCGCGTCGGCGTCGTCGAGGCCGCCGGCGAGGATCACCATGCGGCTGGACGGGGCGCGCTCGAGCATCCCCGAGACGTCGTCGGCCTCGGAGAACCTGGTGCGCCGCGGCAGCGCCGCACCGAGCTCCGCACGCAGGGCCGCGCGCCGGTTGGCGTCCGCGCCCGCAACCAGGACCGGCGCGCGACGACGGGCGGCGAGCGGGCTCATCGCAGGCTCCTTACGTTCATGTCGTGTGGGCTGGGATATGGGATGCGCGTCATAGCCGACATGATGCGCCCTCGCGAGCCGTTTGTCTGTAGGGCAGACGGTGCCGATCGTGTCGTCCTCTTGGTGCCGATCTCTGTCGTCCTTCGCAGGCGCTCCGTGTCGTCCCGGCGGGCCGTTGCGAGGGGTCTGGGCAACGCGGTACGGTGTGCGCCAATGGAGGCGGGCATGCCAGAGACGATCAGGGTGATCATCGCCGACGACCACGCGGTCGTACGCGACGGGATCAGAACCGTGCTCGAGCGCGAGGACGGCGAGTTCCGGGTCGTCGCCGAAGCGGCCGACGTGCCGTCCACGATCAGGGAGGTGCGCGAGCACAAGCCCGACCTCTTGACGCTCGATTTGACGATGCCCGGCGGCTCGAGCCTCGCGGCGCTGCCCCAGTGCTTCCTCGCCCATCCGACCCTGGCGGTGGCGATCCTGACGATGCGCGAGGACCCCGAGTACGCCAGGCAGGCGCTGCGTGCGGGCGCCCGCAGCTACGTGCTCAAGGAGGCCGAGCCCGCCGAGCTGTTGCAGGCGTTCAGGCTCGCCGTGGCCGGCGGCAACTACCTGCACCCCCGCCTCGGCGCGCTGATGGCGGCCGGTGATGAGGCCCCGGCCGACGGCGTCGCCCTGTCAGAGCGTGAGCGTGAGGTCGTACGATTGATCGCCAACGGCTACACCAACCCGCAGATCGCCGAGCAGCTGCACGTCGCCGAGCGCACCGTCAAGACCTATCGCGCCCGCGCGATCGAGAAGCTCGGGTTCTCATCGCGCGCGGAGATCACCGCCTACGCGCGCAAGCTCGGGTTGGTCGAGTAAACGGCTCCCAGACAGGTCTTCCGGAGTCTCGCGCCGGGCTTCCTACACTCCCTCGCAGTGACTGACCGCCAGCGCTGGATCGCCCTGTACGTGCTGTGCGTGGGCGTGCTCATGATCGTCCTCGACGCGACCGTCGTCAACGTTGCGCTGCCCTCGATCCAGAACGACCTCGGGTTTTCCCAGTCGAGCCTCGCGTGGGTCATCAACGCGTACCTGATCGCCTTCGGCAGCCTGCTGCTGCTGGCCGGGCGGTTCGGCGACATGATCGGTCGCCGAACCGTGTTCCTGGTGGGCCTCGTCGTGTTCACCGGAGCATCGCTGACGTGCGGACTGGCGCGGAGCCAGGAGATGCTCGTCGCGGCGCGCTTCGTCCAGGGTGTCGGCGGGGCGATGACCTCCGCGGTCGTCCTCGGCATGATCGTCACGATGTTCCCGCAGCCGGCGGAGCAGGCCAAGGCGATCGGCGTCTACGGGTTCGTCGCCTCCGCGGGCGGCTCGGTCGGGCTGCTCGCCGGCGGCGTGCTGACCCAGGCCCTGGACTGGCACTGGATCTTCTTCATAAACGTCCCGATCGGTATCGCCACTGGTGTCGTGGCGTTGCGCCTGCTGGCACGCGATCAGGGCATCGGCTTCGGCGCCGGCGCCGACATTCCCGGCGCGGCGCTGATCACGAGCGCGCTGATGCTCGGCGTCTACACGATCGTCGCGCCCGCTGCCAAATACGGTTGGGGCGCCGCGCGCACGCTTGAGCTCGGGGCCGTCTCGCTCGCGCTGCTGGGGGCGTTCGTGCTGCGCCAGGCGCGGGCGCGCAACCCGCTGATCCCGCTGCGGATCTTTCGCTCGCGCAACGTCTCCGGCGCCAACGTCGTGCAGATGCTGATGGTCGCCGGCATGTTCGGCGTGTTCTTCCTCGGCGCCCTCTACCTGCAGCGCGTGCTCGGCTATGACGCTCTGGAGATCGGCCTGGCGTTCCTGCCCGCCACGCTCGTGATGGGCCTGCTCTCGCTGCGCTACTCCGAACGGCTGATCATGCGCTTCGGCGCCCGCACGATGCTGTTCCCCGGCCTCATCCTGATCGCGGCCGGGCTGCTGCTGTTCGCCCGCGCTCCCGTGCACGGCCACTACCTGACCGACGTCCTGCCGACGATGCTCCTGTTTGGCATCGGCATCGGCGCCTCGTTCCCCTCGCTGATGACGCTGGCGATGTCCGGCGCCACCCGTGAGGACGCAGGTCTGGCCTCGGGCCTGGTCAACACCTCCGCGCAGGTCGGCGGCGCGCTCGGTCTGGCAGTGCTCGCGACGCTGTCTGCCACGCGCACCGAGCACCTGCTCGCCGGAGGCTCCTCAACCGCGGCCGCTCTGGTCGGCGGCTATCACCTCGCGTTCTTGGTCGGAGCGGGGCTGATGGCGGTGGCGTTCGTCGTTGTGTTGGTCGTAGTGCGTCCGGTGGCGATGCCCGCTGGGCATGGGCAGGTGGATGCGGATGCGGCCGGGTCGGAGGGCGAGATGGGAGAGGCCGCTCTGTCCGAGGCAGCGTAGGTCTACGCCGCCTCGCTCGCCTGCCGCTCCCCGAGCGGCGATTGCACCGGGCGGCCCGCCAGTGGCACGGACAGGCGCATCACCGTGCCCCGCCCCGGGGCCGGCACGAGCTCGAGCTCCCCTCCGACGAGCTCCGCGCGCTCGCGCATGCCGGACATGCCAAAACCTCCCTCCAGCCCGTCTCCGCGCGGCCCGAGCCGGTCGGCTTCGGGCAGTCCCACGCCGTCGTCGGTGACGGACGCTCTGACGACGCCGTCGCGCGCGCTCACGCTGACGAGCGCCTGCGTGGCCTGGGCGTGGCGGCTGACGTTCGTGAGCGCCTCCTGGACGACCCGGTAGATCGTGCTCTCGAGCTCCGCGTCCAGTCGCCGGTCCTCGTACTCGGGGCCGAGATCGATCTCGCTCTGCACGTCCAGCCCGTCGATCGCCTGCATCCGCCGCGCGAGCGCCTCAAGCGCCGCCGCCAGGCCGAGATCGTCGAGCGCCGCGGGCCTGAGCTCGGTGATCAGATGACGCAGACCATCGATCTCCTCGCCCAACCCGTCGAGCACGGCGTCCACCGCAGCGCTCAGCGATTCGCCGGCCGATCTTCGATCGGTATCGAGGTCGCGTGCGTTGGCGAGCTTCAGCCGCAGCGCACCCAGCCCCTGGATCGTCTCGTCGTGGATCTCCCGGGCCCAGCGCGTGCGCTCGCGCTCGCGCGCCTGCATGCCATAGCGCAGCCGCTCGATCTCCACCGAGCGCTCTGCCGTCAACCGCTGGGAGACGCTTGCCGCGAACGCGCTCAGCGCCTCTCTGTCCGGGCCCTTGAAGCCCGAGTCCCGGCGCAGCGCGATCACGAGGCCCCCGCCCTGGCCCTCCATGCTCAACGGCTCGACGAGGACCGCCCGCGCCTCGATCCCCAATTCGTGCAGCAGCGCCGCGTCCGCCCCGCGCGGGCGATCGAGCGCCACCGGTTTGCCCTCCCGGAAGAGCGCGCCCAGCGCGCTGCCTTCGATCGGCACGATTCGCAGCCGCGGTCTGCTCTCACCGCTGGCGGCCGCGACACGGAGCTTCGCCCCGCTCCTCGATCACCATCAGCAATCCACTGGCGTCTAGCAGCGCCAGACCGCGATCGGCCATCAGGCGCAGCAGCCACAACT
The DNA here is from genome assembly GCA_963810645.1 of uncultured Solirubrobacterales bacterium. GTDB lineage: Bacteria > Actinomycetota > Thermoleophilia > Solirubrobacterales > Solirubrobacteraceae > Palsa-744. The sequence goes on from CAWEOK010000002.1 coordinate 83,723, forward strand.
CTGATCCGCTCAACATCGGGGCGTGATTATGGACTACGAGTCAGTCGTCGCCGGCTCGCCGCGTTCGCGCTGCGCGGCCGCGCGCGTCTGGGCCAGCAGCTGCTCGCCGCTGAGATCCTCGCGCCAGGCCGCCAGCCCGACCGACACGCGCAACGGTCGGCGGATCCCGTCGGACTCGATCTTGATCGCGCGCAGCCTGTCGATCACGCGCCGGGCGACGATCTCCCCGCGCGGACCGTCCGCGCCCGGGAGCACGACCAGCAGCTCTGTGTCGCTCGGGCGACCCACTCGATCGAAGCGGCGCAGCTCTCCCAGCAGCGCCGGACCGGCATATGCGAGCGCCTGCTCGGGCAGCTCGCGCCCGTGCCGCGAGGCGAGCTCGGCGAGGTCCTCGATCGAGACGAGCAGGCAGCTCAGCGGCGTGCCGTGACGTCCCGCCCGGTTGATCTCCTCCTCCAGCCGGTCCTTCAGCGCAGCTGCCGACAGGCAGTCGATCCGGCCCGGCAGAGACTGATCGTCCTCGCCAAAAGTCATATGTCCATCATCGTCAGTTCTGCGTGCCCGCTCAAGCGCTCGCGACCTGTCCGTCCCCGTTCGCTGGTACACCTGCATGGTCATGCTGTCAGAGCTGAACGTCGAGAACCTGCTGCTGATCCAGCGCGCTCAACTGCGGCTGGCCCCCGGGCTGAACGTGCTTACAGGTGAGACCGGCGCCGGTAAGACCGTGCTCGCGCACGCGCTGGACCTGCTGCTCGGGGGTCGCGCCCGGTCGGGCATCGTGCGCCCCGGCGCGAGCGAGGCATATGTCGAGGGCGTGTTCGAGCTCTCCGACGCGTTACGCGAGGAGCTTGGCGAGCGCCTTCCGAGCGACGCACAGGAGCTCGTCCTGGGCCGGTGCATCGATGCGGATGGCCGGCGCACGCGCGCGTATCTGAACGGACGCACTGTGACCGTCGCCGAGTTGCGCGACCTCGGGACCCGGCTCGTCTCCTTCTACGGTCAGCACGAGCACCGCAAGCTGACCCTCGCGAGCGCCCAACTGCAGATCCTCGACGGCTTGTGCGGACCCGCTCAGTCCGCGCGTCTGCGCCTGTGCACCGACGCCTACCGCCTGAGCGAGCGCCTGCAGGTCGAGCTCGAAGACCTGCGTGAGCGCTGCGGCGCGCGTGAGCGCGAGCTGGGCTTGCTCGAACACGAGCTCGCAGAGATCGACGCCGCCGCTCCGGATGAAGCCGAGCACGAGCGCCTGCTCGCCGCCCGTGAGCGGCTGCGCCGTCTGGACGCGCTGTGCTCTGCCGCCGGCTCGGGTGCGCAGGGGCTCACACCCGATTCGCCGGAGGAACCCGGCGCCGTACCGTTGCTGGCCGCCGCCGCCGCCCGTCTGGACGCGGTCGCGGGCGTGGACCCCGATCTGGATACGCTCGCCGAGCGGATGCGCGCGATCGTGCTGGAGTCCGGAGATCTCGCCGCAGAGCTGCGCGACTACGGCGAACGGCTCGCCGGTGAGGATGGCTCGCTGGAGGAGATCGAACAGCGCCTGGCCGCAACCGAGCGGCTGATCCGCAAGCACGGCGGCTCGATCGCAGACGTGCTTGCCTACGCCGCCCAAGCTCGCGCGCGTCGTGAGGAACTGGACGGCGCCGAGGTGGCGTTCACCCAGACCGCCGAGCGCCTGAGCAGCGCCCGCGCCGAGCTCGACCGGCATGTCGCGCAGTTGCGTCAAGCCCGCGAGCTGGCCGCCCCGCTCCTGGCCGGCGCCGTGCGCGAGCAGCTCGCCGCGCTCGCGATGGCCGATGCCGACTTTGAGGTCCTCCTCTCCGAGCGCGCCCCCGGTCCCAGCGGTGCAGACTCGGTCGAGCTGATGATCGCCCCCAACCCCGGCGTTCCCGCCGGCCCGTTGCGTGAGATCGCTTCCGGCGGGGAGCTATCCCGGGTGATGCTCGCTGTGATCACCGCCGCCGCCACCGGCGGCGAGCGCGCTCTCAACCCTGCTCACGAGGAGAACGCACCCGGGTTGGCGACGCTCGTGTTCGACGAGATCGACGCGGGCATCGGCGGCCACACCGCGCGCGCGGTCGGTGAGCGTCTGCGGACGCTGGGGGAGACCAGGCAGGTCCTGTGCATCACTCACCTGCCCCAGATCGCTTCGCTGGGAGCACGCCACTTCTCGATCGTCAAGGACACCTCGGCCGATCCGACGCTCGCCACGGTCGTGCAGCTCGGCGAGCCGGAGGTTGTATCCGAGCTGGTTCGCATGCTCGGCGCACAGGACACCGACACAACCGCCCGCCGTCACGCGAGAGATCTGCGCAAGGCCGCCTGAGCACGGACTGAGCACGGAAGCGGTTAACCTCCGACTGCGATGGCCACTGCAGAGCAGCCGCCGAACAGCGCTTCGCAGGCACCGCGGGATCTCGTCCCCACTCCTGCGTCTGTCCAAGCCCCCGCGCCGCTCATCGATGTCGCGCCATGGCGCATCGTCACAGGCCCAGCACGCCTGGGCAGGCGCACAAAGCTGCTGGTCAGGCACCTCTCCAGTGGTGACGTGGCTGTGATCGACCACCTCGACATCGACCGGGTCTCAGCCGAGGAGCTGATCGCTGCCGGCACGGCCGCCGTGCTCAACTGCCGGCCCTCCAGCAGCGGCTCCTATCCGAACCTCGGCCCGCAACTGCTGGTGCAAGCCGGTGTGCACCTCGTGGACCTGCCCGATGACTCGCTGTTTGAGCTGCTCTGTGACGGCGAGGCGATCACCGTCCGCGACGCCCAGGTGCTCCGCGGGGATCGACTGGTGGCCGAGGGAGTAGTGCTGGACCTGGCGCGCGTGCGCACCGAGACCGAGGCCCGCAGGCGCGAGGTGGGAGAGGCGCTGGAGCGGTTCGCGCGCAACACGATCGAGCACATGCGCGAGGAGCGCGAACTGCTCGCCGGGCGGATCGACCTGCCGCGCTTTGACACCGACTTCCGCGACCGCTCCGCGCTGGTGGTCGTGCGCGGCGTCGACCATCAGCACGACCTGCGCGCGCTGCGCCCGTTCATCCGCGACATGCGCCCCGTGCTCGTCGCCGTCGACGGTGGCACCGAGGCGCTGCTTCAGGAGGGGCTGTGCCCCGACATGATCGTCGGCGACATGGACTCGGCCGGCGAGGCCGCTCTGCTGAGAGCCTACGATCGGGGAGCCGAGCTGGTCGTCCACTCCTACTCGGACGGTCGCGCGCCCGGACGGGCCCGGCTGGACGAGCTGGGGCTGCCCTACAAGCTCGTGCCCGCGCCCGGCACCAGCCAGGACGTGGCGATGCTGCTCGCCGCCGAGAAGGGCGCCCGTCTGATCGTCTCGGTCGGCTCGCCGTTCAATCTGCTCGAGTTCCTCGATCGCAACCGCGAGGGTATGTCCTCGACATTCCTGACCCGTCTGCGGATCGGTGAGATCCTCGTCGACGCCAAGGGCGTCAGTCGCCTCTACCATCCCCGGCCGGGCCTGACCCCGCTGCTGGTCGTGATCGCCGCGGGGCTGATCGCGCTGATCGCCGTCGTGGCGATGACACCGGCGCTGCGCGACGTGGCCGAACTGCTGTGGCTGAGGTTGCAACTGCTGCTGGGCGCCGGCTGAGACCGCTGGGCTGGCGCTCCTGCAAGAGTCCCGATCGGCGATGTTCGACTACCGCTACCACGCGCTTTCCCTCGCGGCCGTACTGCTGGCGCTGGCGGTCGGCATCGTGATCGGTGTGGCGATCGGCGACTCCAACCTCGTGTCCTCCGCGAAGAACGGAATCGTCGCGAACCTCAACTCCGAAGTCAGTGGCGCGCGCCGGCAGGTCGGGCAACTGCAGGATGAGCTGGCCGAGGAGGAAGCGTTCGCCGGCGGTCTGTATCCGCTTGCGGTACATGGTCTGCTGAGTGGGCGCAACATCGGCCTGGTGTTCCTCGGTGGCTCCTCCGACCAGGTGGACGGGTACGTGCGCTCGGCCGTCACCCAGGCCGGCGGCAACCTGACGATTGTGGCCGGGGTGCGCGAGCCGCTGGACCTGCAGGGGATCGACAGCGAAGCCGCCGGCACCCACTATGCGGACCTGGCGGGCGACCCCACGCTCATCGAGCGCTTCGGCGAACTCGCCGGCCGCCAGCTCGTCAGCGGCGGTCAGCTGGTGGATCGCGAGCTGCTCAGCCGTGTGCGGGGCGTGCTGTTGAGCGCCTTCGACGGACAGCTCGGCCGCCTGGACGGGCTGGTCGTGATGCGTGCCGAACCGACTGGCATGACCCCCGAACAGAGCGCGGCGAGCACTGCGTTCGCCACTGGTCTGCTCAATGGGATCGCCGCGGTCGGGGTGCCCACGGTCGGTGTCGAGCTGACGAATACCGAACCCTCGCAGGTGCCGTGGTATGAGAGCAAGAACCTGTCGAGCGTCAACAATCTGGACGAGCCCTCCGGACAGGCCGCGCTGATCTACGCGCTCGCCGGGGCACACGGTGCGTTCGGGGTCAAGCCGACGGCCGATTCGCTGCTGCCGAGCGCTGTGCCATAGGAACGCCTCGTCCGCGTGCGTCGCTAGCTTCTCGACATGCGCGCCCTACCGTTCCTGTTCGCCCTCGCGCTGGCGGCGATTCTCGCCAGGCCGACCCTGCATGCGCTGCGTACTGGCGGGCACGTGCGGCCCAACTATCGCGAGCGATCGCTTCCGCTGCCGTTTGGTGTGCTCATCATCGTGGCCGCCCTGCTCACGCTCGTGCCGGTCACGCTGATCGAACGGCTGGCACGCACCGCGATCCTGTATCCGCGGCTGCTGCCGGCCGCGGTGTATGCGCTTGGTGTCGCCTGCCTGGGACTGATCGACGACGCGTTTGGCTCTGAGCGTGTGGACTCGCCCGGTTCGCCTGGGCCTCGCGGTTGGCGCGGGCATGGGGGCGCGGCACTGCGCGGCGAGCTCTCCACCGGGATGCTGAAGGCCGCCGGCTCGCTCGGGCTGGCGCTGCTGACGATGGATTATGTTGATGCGGGCCTGTCGATCGGGCGCTGGCTGCTGGCGGCCGCCGTGTTGGTGCTGGCAACGAACGCCTTCAACCTGCTCGACCTGCGTCCCGGGCGTGCGATCAAGGTGTTCGTGCTGCTCGCTGCGGGATTGACGATCGGCGTGCGCGAACTGCGCCCGCTGTGGACGCTCGGCCTGTTCGTGGGGCCGGCGCTGATCGCCGGGGCGTATGACCTGCGCGAGCGGGCGATGCTCGGCGACACCGGCGCCAACCTGCTCGGCGCGCTCGCGGGTCTGTGGCTGGTACTGAGCCTGTCTGAGACCGGCCAGCTGATTTCGCTCGCGTTGCTGGCAATTCTCACCGTCTACGGTGAGCTGCGCTCGATCTCAGAGCTCGTGTCGCGGGTGCCGCTGCTGCGCGGGCTAGACTCTTGGGGCAGGCCCTCCTAGCCTTCAACGATGACACTGCACTCCTCCGACCGCCGCGCGGACACCCCAGCGAAGACCCGGTTCATATTCGTAACCGGTGGTGTCGTCTCCTCCCTCGGCAAGGGCATCGCCGCGGCCTCGCTCGGACGGCTGCTGGTAGCCCGCGGGCTGAGCGTGGCGATGCAGAAGTTCGACCCCTACATCAACGTTGACCCGGGAACGATGTCGCCGTATCAGCACGGCGAGGTGTTCGTGACCGAGGACGGCGCCGAGACCGACCTCGATCTCGGCCACTACGAGCGGTTCACCGACGCCAACACCAGTCGCGCGTCCAACGTGACCGCCGGAGGCGTTTACGACACTGTCATCCGCCGCGAGCGCCGCGGGGACTATCTCGGCGGCACCGTTCAGGTGGTGCCGCACATCACCGATGAGATCAAGCAACGAGTCTCGCTGATCGCCGAGTCGAGCGACGTTGACTTCGTGATCACCGAGATCGGCGGCACCGTCGGGGACATCGAGTCGCTGCCGTTCCTGGAGGCGATCCGTCAGTTCCCCGTTCACGTCGGCCGGCGGCGCTGCATGTACATACATCTCACCCTCGTCCCCTACATCGGTCACGCCGGCGAGCTGAAGACCAAGCCGACCCAGCACTCGGTCAACGAGCTGCGGCGCATCGGGATCGCCCCCGACATGCTGATGTGCCGCTCAGAGAGCGGGCTGTCGAGCGAGATCCGCAAGAAGATCGCGCTGTTCGCCAGCCTGCCGATGGACGCGGTCGTCTCCGCGCGTGATGTCGATGACATCTACAAGGTGCCGCTCGTGTTCTCTGAGCAGGGGGTCGATGACTTCATCCTCGAGCATTTCGGCCTGGAGGAGGTACCGGCCCCGGACCTGTCGGACTGGCGCGAGCCGATCGAGCGCGCCGAGCGGGCCACTCGCACCGTCACGATCGCGATCGTCGGCAAGTACGTGCAGCTCGCGGACGCCTACCTATCGGTGTCCGAGGCCCTGCGTCATGCCGCCGCGCTGCAGGGTGGCCGGGTGTCGATCGAATGGATCGACTCCGAGCAATTGGAGGACCCTGAGACCGATGCCGCACAGCGGTTGGCAGCGGCCGATGGAATCCTGATTCCCGGCGGATTCGGTGGCCGCGGGATCGAGGGCAAGATCGCCGCTGCCGGCATCGCACGCGAGCGGCGCATCCCATACCTGGGCATCTGCCTGGGCATGCAGGTCGCCGTCGCCGAGTTCGCGCGCCACGTGGCCGGCATGGAGGGCGCCAACTCGACCGAGTTCGATCTGGAGACGCCCTATCCCGTGATCGATCTGCTGCCCGAGCAGAAGGAGGTCGCCGATCTCGGCGGCACGATGCGTCTCGGCGCCGACCCGATCAAGCTGCACGACGGCACCCGTGCGCGCGAGATCTACGGCGAGGCGGTCGTCTACGAGCGCCACCGCCACCGTTATGAGGTCAACAACCTGCTGCGCAAGCGATTGACCAACCCCTCCGGGGTCGGTGCCCCAGCAGGGCTGGTCGTGTCCGGCACCTCTCCGGACGACCGGCTCGTGGAGACGATCGAGCTCGAGGATCATCCGTTCTTCGTCGCCTCCCAGTTCCATCCCGAGTTCAAGTCCCGCCCAGAGCGCCCAGCGCCGCTGTTCCGCGAGTTCGTTGCGGCGGCGCTCTCGCGCGTCGGGGACGGGTCCGACGCCGACGCGAATGCCGGCAGCGATGTGGCGGACCGGTCCGATGACGAGCACGAGCATGTCGTGCGTGCCGCAGACGCCCGGGCTGCGGACATCCGCGCCGAGTCCGCGCCTGCCACCCGCTCGTGAGCTCCTCCTCCGGCCTCCCGGGCCCCGCTCAGCCGGGTGTGGGCCTGCACGAGGATGCGCCGGGCACGCTGCGTGTGGAGGCGGTATTCCACGATGTGCAGGCACAGCACGCCGACACGATCGCCGCCGAGCTGATCAGCCGTGCGCACGAGCTGGCCAACCTGCCTGAGTATGAGTGCGACGTGGACGTGAACATCCAGCGGATCCCTCCTGAGGATCCCGGCGCCGGCAGCTCTCGCGCCCGGTAGCTTGCAGCACTGCACATGCTGAAGCTCCGCCACGCCACCGTAATCGACGCCGGTCCACCGGATGGACCTGAGCAGGAGCTCGTCGAGAGCTCGCCGGCCGTTCACGTCATGCGATCGCCGATGTCGCGCTCGTCGGCGCCTCCCAGACGGGAGATGAGGTGGTGGTCAACGCGCAGGCGCTCGATCTCGGCCTGGGCTCGGGCGGGTTCGACATCGTGCATGTCAATCTCACACGCGGACTTGCCGGCGACGGTGCGCCAAATGTGGGTGTGATGAAGCTCAATTACACGAGTATTCAACACGCCGTTGCGCCCGTCGAGGACGAGCGTCTGAGCCTGCCCCTGCAGCGGCCGGTCGCGGTACTGGCGCTGCATGGTCAACTCGCCCCGGTCGCGTGGACCTTCGCCCAGGCCGTTCCCGGCGGACGCCTCGGCTACGTGCAGACCGAGGGCGGCGCGCTGCCCGGAGGGCACTCGCGCACAGTGCGCGCGCTGCGCGAGCGCGGACTGCTCGCAGGCCACCTCACGGCGGGCGCCGCGTTCGGCGGCGGTGACGGCGAGGCGATCACGACCGCCGGTGCGCTGCGCCACGGGCACAGCACCCTCGGCTGGGATGCGGTGGTGTGCGGACCGGGGCCGGGGATCGTCGGCTCCGGCTCATCGCTGGGTCATGGCGGCCTGTCGGCGCTCGAGAACGCACATGCGGCGCTCGCGCTCGGCTGCTCGGCTCTGCTGGTGGCGCGGATGTCCTCGGGCGATCCGCGCGCGCGCCATCGCGGGATCTCCCATCACACGCTCACCGTGCTGGACCTGTTGCTGGCGCCGGTGACGGTCGCGCTG
>CAWEOK010000003.1:0-166849 GCA_963810645.1 uncultured Solirubrobacterales bacterium
TAAGCGTGTCATCCATCTGCCGATTCAAATGGCGATGCTCAGCCATGCTGCCAGCCCCAGTTCGCGACGGAGGGTCGGCCAGTTGGCGGCGGGTCTCCTGCTCGCCGGCCTCTTGGCGCTTCTGGCGCCCGCAAGCGGTTGGGGCGCCATCACGACCTTCGGCAGCCCCCTCTCGGCGCCAGCCACCCTGAACACCGCCGAAAATCTCGCCTACCAGGGCACCTATACGCCTGTGCCACCCAACCCGGAAGCTCCCAACGGGCTCTTCCACACGTTCCACTACGGCGCGGACACGGTCCTCTGGAACGTCGCGTCGGCCGCCGGCTCAGTCCAGGCCCCTGCCACCGGCCAGGCCGTCAAGGTCAGTTTGGAGGGCTGCGCTCAGGCTGCTTCTGGCGGCCCCTCGCCTCTGACGCAGATCCACTTCCAGGACCTTTCCCCGTTGCCCGGCGGGATCGGCGTCAAGGTCAACATCACCTCGCAGGCCTTCGAAATCCCGGTCTGCGGGCAGAACGGCGCGAGCGGATCGACGGTCAGCACCTATGAACCCATCAATCTGTGCGTGAGCGCGGGCGACTACGTCGGCTTCAACGACGAGGGCGGATACGTGCCCAACGTCTACCGCGCCGGAGTGCCCTACCAGGTGATGGGCTCGGTCGGCGGATCCACGATGGACTCGTTCCTGAAGAACGACGGCACCGGCAACGGCGCGACCCTGTCCTCCTCGGAACTGAGCGCCAACGAAGGCTTCGCGGTCAACAGTGGCGCGGAACTGATGATGCGCGTCACGCTCGGCACCGGCCCGGACGCGACGCACATCTGCGCGGGAGGAACGGCTGGCCGGCCCGCTCCGCTGCCGGTCATCAGGGTCAGCCCCCAGACAGACGGGATCAACGCGCAGCGGATCGTCGCGGTCGCCGTCTACTGCAGGCCCGCCACCGGCTGCAACGGGGTCGCCACGATGAGCTTCGGGGGCCACCAGGCCAGCGTCGGCAACGCTAAGTTCAGCCTGCCGGGTAACACGACCAGCCACCTGCCGTTCCGCCTTGCCCCGAGGCTGCTGGGACTGATCCGCAAGCACAACGGCGTCGATGCCACGCTGACCGCCGTGGTGGACGGCCAGACATTCACGCAGACGATCGCCGTGAAGATCCTCTAGCACGGCGCCGGGCCGCGGTCATCGCGCCTTGGCTCGCCGTGCCGGCGAACAGCTCCTCCGCCGACACCAGGCGCACGTCGTCATGCTTGGCGCGCTCGATGAGGCTGTGGTGAAAATCTCGCGCGAACACGTACAGCGTCGCGGCGCCGGCTCCGCGAATCCGCCCGCGGAGCTCGAGCAGGCGATCGAGGTCGTGTGCATCGGCCCGTGAGGACCACTTGCACGATCCGACGGCGAGTATGCCTTGGCGCCCGCGCGCAACGAGGTCAACCTCCACGTCGTGGGTGCGTGTCCAGTAGGCGCCGATGTCCTGGGCCTCGGCCAGGGCCGGGTCGGTGCTGTAACGCCCGGCCCAGTCGCGACAGACCTGCTCGAAGACGGGCCCCATGTGGTTGTCGATGTCGACGAGGATCGCTTCGCACACCTCCTCCACGCGTCCTCGCTGCAGGCGTGAGCGGTTGGGGTAGACGTAGCGGAACCAGAAGCGGAAGAACGGGTCGCTGACCGACCAGCTCGCTGATCCGTTGCCGGTGAGCGGGCGGCGCTCCTCGATGTAGCGCAGCCTGGCCAGACGGTCGAGGCGGTTGCTCAGCAGCTGTCCCGAAGAGATCTTGGACTGATGCAGGATTTGGTTGAACTGCGTGGCGCCGCGTGCGATCGCGCGCAGGAGCTCGTAGTAGTTGCCCGGCTCGCGGATGGCGCTCTCGCCGCGGATCAGCTGCAGTGGCTCTTCGAACAGCGGCTCGTCCTTGGTGAGGATCCTGCGCTTGAGGATCTCGCGAATCGATGCCTGTCCTGCCCAGACCTGGTACTGCGCGGTTCCACCCAGGATTCCGTAACGCAGCAGCTTCTGTGTGGCGCTTGTCCCGGCGGACGCGAACAGCGCCGCGTCGCGATAGTCGAACGGTTGCAGGAACGGCCGATAGCTCGCCCGGCCGAACATCGGCCGATCGCTCTCCAGAAGTTGCTCCATCAGGGTCAGCGCGCTGCCGCTGATCACGAGCGCGATCCGGACACCCGCTCGCTCCCAGCGGTCGAAGTGGCGCATGATGATCGAGTCCAGCAACGGCTCGGCTGCAAGCATCCACTGGAACTCGTCGAGCACGACCACGAGCGGCTGCCGGCCGGCCTGCTCGCCGAGGGCGCTCAGGGCCTCGTTCCAGTCGCCGAAGGCGATCGGTGCGCCCACGAGCCGCCCAAGCTCGGTAGCCAAGAGGTCGAGATGCCCCCGTGCCTCTCCCTCGTCGGCCTGGAAGTACACGAGACGGTGATCGGCGTAGCTGTGGTCCAGCAGGTAGCTCTTGCCGACGCGCCGGCGACCACGCATCACAACGAGCTGGGGCGCCTGCGCCGCGGCCTCGCGCAGCCGCTCGAGCTCCTCCTGTCGGTCGATCATTCAGTCAGCCTAGCAAAACCATAGTTGACAAAGTTATGATTTTGCAAGTTGCAATAGGACCGCAGGGGCCGGATGCGACGATGACCGCCGCGCGGGCACGCGTGATGTGGGAGGACACGCGTGCTGTCTGGGTGACGCGCCGCCTACACGGGAGTCCAGATCCGATCGATCGGCATGACGTGCAGACGATCCTCGAAGTTGTACGCCCGGGCGCCGGTGTACAGCGCCACGCCGGTTAGGAAGCGTTCTCCGAGGGCGTCGCGCAGCTTGCGCAGGTGACGCATGTCCCGGCCCGCGACCTGTCCCGCGGCCTTCACCTCGAAGGCGAACACACCACCGTCGTTGCGTTCGAGCAGCGCCGCGAGCAGGTTCTCCCTGGCACCGTCGATCTCGCCCTGGGTCAGAGGCCACACCGTCAGCAGATGCAGGCGTCCCGTGAGCGATTGCGCGGCGATGGGCAGCGCGTCGTAGCGGGTCGATCCGGTGATCACATACCGGCCGGGCCGCAGCTCGCGGTTCAGCTGCGCCTTGATCGCGTCCAGCACGGCCGGGACGTGCTGGTACTCATCGATGCACACCGGTGATGGACCGTCCCCGATTTCGAGGGGGTTTAGTCCACTATTTCGAGGGGCTGGAATCCTCGATTTCGAGGGGTCTAAGTCCACAATTCCGAGGGCTGACGCGACATGCCTTGAAGTGGCGCGATCCGGCTCTTGCCTAGCGAGCCAGACTAGTGATGGATAGCGCCACGGGCTAGCCGTGTCCACCGTGTCCGCCGTGTATCTGTTCGGCGATGAGGCCGGCAACTTCGACTTGGGTCAGATCAACTTCTCCGACAAACCCGGGGCGGTTCGCCAGGCCGTACTGTAGATCACCTATGCCCGGCAGCCCGTGCGTGCAGCCTGATTCCACGGAACCATGACCGCAATACAGTTCGTGTCCGGGATGGCGCGCCTGGCGGGCATCGTGTTGCCGGCGCTGATCGCCGCGCACCTGATACGTCGACGCTGGCTCAACATCGCCGGTCCCGTGGGAGTCCTTGCCGAAGTGGTCCTCGCATTCAGCTTGGTACTGGTCGTCGCCGAGGCGCTTGGCCTCGTTGGGCTGATGCGATCCGCTGCTCTGATCCCGGTGCTTGTGCTCTTCGCCGGGATCGTCTGGTGGATCGCCCGGGGTCGGACCGCCTCGACAGCCCTGTCTGTAGCTCCGTCGGGTGTCGAGTCACAGGCGAAGTCTCCTGGACCCAGTTCTGGATCTGGACCTGGACGTGACCCGACCACGGCGTGCGCACTCGTCGCGGTCGTTGTCGTATCGGCGCAGTGGTGCGTGCAGACCGCCAACGCGCTCGGCACGGGAATGGCCAACTTCGACACGCTCTGGTACCACATGCCGTTCGCCGCGCACATGGCGCAGACCGGCGCGGTGACGGGCATCCAGTTCACGCAGGCCGACCCGTTCGTCGCCTACTACCCGGCGAACTCCGAGCTGTTCCACGCGATCGGCATCGTCGCGCTGCACAACGACTTCCTTTCTCCATTGCTCAACCTGGTGTGGCTGGCCGTAGCGCTGCTCGCGGCATGGTGCTTGGGTCGGCCGTGGCGGGTGCAGCGACTGACGCTCATCGCGGGCTGCGTGGTCACCTCGTTGCCCGTGCTGAGCGGGACCCAGCCGGGCGAGGCGTTCAACGACATCGTCGGTCTGGCGATGTTGCTTGTGGGGGTCGCCGTCATGGTCAATGCCGCCGGTGATCGACGACTGCTGGCGGTGGCCGGATTGGCGCTCGGCATAGCCGTGGGGACGAAGTTCACGTTTGTCATCCCCGCGTTCGTATTGGTTGCAGGCATCGTCGTCTGCTCAACCAGGGGCTCTCGCCGGCGAGTGCTCGGAGCGCTCGCCCTGCCGCTGGCGCTGACGTCCGGCTGGTGGTATCTGCGCAATCTGATCGCCGTCGGCAACCCCGAGGGACTGCAACTGCGTCTCGGCCCGCTCACGCTGCCGGGTCCGACCTCGCCGCTGGAGAGCGCTTCCCAGCAGACGGTCTTCTCTCAGATCAGTCACCTGTCGCTGTGGGGCTCCCGCTTCGCGCCCGGACTTGACCACGCACTCGGTCCGCTCTGGCCGCTGGTGCTGGTGATCTACGTCGCGGCCGTCGTGACGGGCATCCTGATCGCCGGCGACTCCATCGTGCGGGTGCTCGCGATCACGGCGGCGGTGACGGGCATCTCCTACCTCTTCCTGCCGACCGGCGCCAGTGCGATCGAGCAGGGAACCACGCTGTTCCAGGTCAACCTGCGGTATGCGACACCGGCGCTTGCGCTCGGGATCATGCTCGTCCCGATCATCCTGCGGTTGCGTATCCCACGGATGCTCGGAGCGCTCGGACCTGCGCTGGTGGCGGTGTTGATCGTGGCCCAGTTAGAGCATTCCCTGTGGCCGAGCCAGCCCGCCCGGCACCTCATCTTCCTCCTGGCCGCGACAGTCCTCGCGGTGGCGATCTTCTACGGGCGAGCCATACCCAGCCAGCAACCGCGATCGATCCTCGCTGTCGCAGCGCTTGGGCTCCTGCTCGCAGTGGGCGGGGCGACGTTCATGATCCAGCGGCACTACTTCAATCGTCGCTACCTGACGGGCGATGAGACCGAACCGGTGCTCGGCGTCATCTACGGGTGGGCGCAACACGTGTCGCACGCGCGTATCGCCCTCTACGGCAATGTCCAGCAGTATCCCCTGTACGGCGCGCGCGACACCAACGAAGTCGACTACCTCGGCATGCAGACAAGCGGCGGGTTCCGCCCAATCGCGACATGTCAGAGCTGGCGGACCATCATCAACAGGGGCCACTACCGGTACGTGGTCCTGACCCCCGCCCCCACGGCCCCTGTCCCCATCGCCTGGACGCAGACCGACCCGGCAGCGCACCTTCTCCTACGCCCGGCCGCAAATGCGTACGTATTCGAAGTGACCGGGAAGATGATCCCAGGACGGTGCGCATGAACAGAAACTACGCATCATTTAAATCATCTGAAGACACGAGAAAGTGCGCAAGTCGCAGTCGGCTGTCCTCAACCGAGCCCATGAGCCGGCCGGCTGTGCGCAGTCACCCCTGCAGACAAATCCATCACCTCGTCAATACCCACAAGCCGTAGACGCCCGTTCGCGGACGCCGCCCGACTGAGCGTGCCGTTGTAGCCGCCGCGTGAGAACAGCAGCACCCGCAGGTCCTCGTCGATCTCATAGCCGGCCTGGCGCAGCGCGGGGAGCTTGAAGTCGTCGATCTCCGTGAGGATGGCGCCGTCCATCGCTTTGTTGCGCCAGCGGCACTCGCCGATCACCGTGACGCGATTGCCTGATCCTGAGAGTCCGACGATGTCGATCTCCTCGGTGCTGCGCGCTCCGGTGCGGCGCAGGTCGTTGCGAGCGTTGCCCCACCAGCTGCCGACCCGCTGCGCCGTTCGTCCGTAGCGCGTGCGCGTCCAGTCGCGGCAGAGGTCCTCGAACACCGGCGCCACGTGGTCGCTCAACGCGGGCTTGACGCTGCTCTGCCACAGGTCCTTGGGCTTGAGGCCGCTCTCCAGCTCGGCCTGGAAGGGAAAGACGAAGCGAAACCAGAAGCGCAGGAACGGATCGCTCAGCTCCCAGTGACCTCCACGGCTGGAGGGCGCCGCGCCGGCGGGGAGCTTGCGATAAACGATCCGCAGTTGGGTGAGCGTCGCCAGATAGCGACTGACGGTCGTGTTCTCGATCCGGGCGCCGGAGGCGATGCGATCGACCTGCTTCTCTCCGGTCGCGAGTTGCTCGAGGATCGAGAAGTAGATGCCCGGCTGTGTCAGCTCCTGCTCCAGCACCGCTCGCGCCTCGTTCCACAGCGGGCCGTCGCGGTCGAGCACCCGTGTGCAGATCACGTTCTCGAGGGTTCCTCGCCCGAGCTCGCTCAGGTAGCGGGGCATGCCACCGGCGATTGCGAAGCGCTCGATGCGCCGCACGGGATCGAGCGTGTCGAGGAACTCCTGCGCCTGCGGGTAGCGCAACGGGCGGATCTCCAGCGCTCGCAGACGTCCGTGCAGGGGGCCGCGCTCTGACATCAGCGCCTGCATCTGTGCGATTTCCGAACCGCACAGGACCAGCTTCAGCTGAGAGCTGTCGCGCTCCTCCTCCATCACCGCCTGAATCGAGCTGAGCGCTCGCTCGATCTCCGCCTCTGTGCCCGGGAGCAGCCAGGGGAGCTCGTCTATGACCACGAGCGCCTTGGCCTCGCTCGCGAGCCGGTAGGCGACGCGAAACAGCGTGGGCAGGTCGGGGATCTCCGGTCGTACGCCCAGTCCCGGCTCGAGCAGTGCCGCGAACCGCGAGAGCTGGGTCCCCGGCGCGAGGCGCTCCGAGGCCAGGATCACCGCGGGCTTGCCGTGCGCGAATCGTCGCAACAGCCACGACTTTCCGACGCGGCGCCGTCCGTACATGCTGATCGGCATGCGCTCGGGGCTCGCCCACCACTCTTCTAAGCGCGCTAGCTCCTCCTCTCGATTGACGAACTCATCGACGAGCGGCCACGTGTACGGATCCATGTCCCTAATATAACATACGCCAGAATTAGTTACGTTGGTGTATGTTACTCTCGGCCGGAGTCTCCAGGGCCGCTTCAAGGCGGCCCTGTCGCACGCAGGCGCTGGTGAACACATCTGGCGCCGGATCGTCGCCTGGAACGCCGAAGGTGCCGCGTACGGATCGGACCGGACATTCACGACACCGCCTGCCCCGGCGTAGCCCGGCGCGCCCCGGCCGGATACGCTCTCGGCCCCATGCGAACCATCCCCTGCCGCCTGCCCGGCCTGACCGTGATCGAGCCCGCCGTGTACGCCGACGAGCGCGGGTTCTTCGCCGAGACCTACCGCCGGGAGTGGCACGAGTCCGCCGGCATCCCGGCCGCCGAGGAGTTCGTCCAGGACAACCACTCCCGCTCCAGCCACGGCGTCGTGCGCGGCATGCACTTCCACATCGGCGCGGGCGTCGCCAAGCTCGTGCGCTGTGCGCGGGGGCGGATCGTCGATGTGAACGTCAACCTGCGTCGCGGCTCGCCCACGTACGGTCAGTGGGAGGGGGTGGAGCTCGACGACGAGCTCATGCGCGTCCTGTACGTCCCCGTCGGCTTCGCTCACGGGTTCTGCGTGCTGTCAGGCAGCGCCGATGTGATCTACAAGCAGACCGCCTACTACGACCCCGCGGTCGAGCGCGGGATCGCCTGGGACGATCCGGACATCGCGATCGAGTGGCCGCTCCCAGTCTCCGAGCTGATCGTCTCCGAGCGCGACTCGGCCGCCCCGCGCCTGAGCGAGCTGGCCGGAGAGCTGCCGTTCGAGTACCGCGCCTCCTGAGCCGCTGCCGCCAAGCTCCAGCCGCGCAACCGCAACTCGCACACCTCGTCGCCCTGCACCGCCACGGTCGCAACCGCATGGGGACCGGCATCCACCGCGGACGTCCACAACCCGGCGCCCAGATCGCCCTCGTCCGCAACCGCCCTGCACGGGGTCCGGCACGAATACACGTGGTATCCGCGCGCCTCCGCGCGCGCCGCGCCCAGCCCTGTGCCCAGACACTTGACGATCGCCTCGCGCACGGTCCACTCGCGCAGGAGCTCGGCCGGGTGGCGGTCGCGAACCAGCTCGACATCGACACCCACCTCCCGTCCGGCGGTCACGGCCACGAGCATCAGCTCGCCCGAGTGCGACAGGTTGAAGCGCAGGTCGGACGCCCACCCCGCATCGTCGCGCAATGCAGGCTTGCCGTGTGGCCCCAGCACGAACCGCAACTCGCGCGGACGCGAATCGGCATCGAGGTAGCGCCCGAGCAACGCCCGCAGTACGCCGCGCGAGCGTGTCCACAGGACCCGCCTGTGCTCCACAGCGATCCGCGCGGCGCGCGCGCGCTCCTCCTCGCACAGCAGGTCCAAGAGCCGGTCCGCCTCCCCACCGATCCCCGCCGCGCCGAGGTCCACCCGCCAGACGTCGACTACGCCCAAGCGCGCGCATAGGCGCATGCTCCCGCGCTCAGTTGGCAAACTAACCGCCATGGCCCAAACCCTAGACCGCCTGCGCGAGCGCACCAACGGCTACACGGTCACCGCCGAGCAGTACGTGCGCTTTGCCTACGTGGCGCTCGGCGCGCTCACGCTGATCGTGCTGACGGGCGCGGCTGTGCGCCTCAGCGGGTCGGGTCTGGGCTGCCCGACCTGGCCGAAGTGCTACGGGAATGTGTATCCGCCGTTGCGAACCCACGCGGTGATCGAGTTCTCCAACCGGCTGATCACCGTGCCCGTGTGCATCGCGGCGGGCTGCGCCTGGCTGGGCGCCCTGCGCCGCCGGCCCTACCGGCGCGATCTGGTGTGGCTGGGCGCGCTGCTCCCGCTCGGTGTGATCGCGCAGGCGGTGCTGGGCGGTCTGACCGTCAAGGGCAAGCTCGACTACGGCTGGGTGATGGGTCACTTCGCGCTGTCGATGCTGATCCTGCTTGCCGGGGTCGTGCTCGTGTGGCGCGCCCGGCACGAGCCGGTCAAGGATGGCGCGGCGGTGGGCGAGAAGCGCCGGGCCCGGGCCGAGGCCGAGACCCAGACGGGCGGCGTCCTCGGCGGCCTGGCACGCCGCTGGCACGCGCTGCTCATGCCGCTGCGCGCGTCTGACGAAGAGGATGGCGCTCCCACCGACCCGATGATCGTCAAGGGCGTGCGCGGGCTCGTGGCGCTGGGCGCGCTGACGATCTTTGCGGGTACGGCTGCCACTGCCGCTGGTCCGCACGCGGGCGGCGAACCCGGCCAGAAGATCAACCGGCTGGACTTCGACGGGCGCGGCACGATGGACTTCGTCATCCACCGCCACGCCGAGATCGCGTTCGTGTTCAGCATCGCCGCCGTTGCCCTGTGGTGGCTGGCGCGCCGGCGTCCGGCGGCGCCGATGGTGCAGCGCTCACTGACGGTGCTGTGCGTGCTGCTGGCCGTGCAGGGGGCGGTCGGGCTGGACCAGTACGAGACGCACCTGCCGACCGAGCTCGTATGGGTGCACGTAGCGCTCGCGTGCGTCTGCTGGATATCGGCCCTGTGGGCTGCCTGCGCGGCGGGCGGGCTCGCGCCGGCCAAAGCCGCCCGATCGGCCCCGCGCGAGGCGTCCGCGGCCGAGCGCCCGGTGGCCCCGCCGGCGCGTGTTTCGGCCTGAAATCCCCGCAAACCGGGCTCGCGCGGACGCGAATCCCGGAAATTAGGGCTTCTATCGAGTCCAGATCGGGCAATTTCGCGTCCCACCGTCCTCGCCAGCGGTTAGCCTGCGATCAGTAACGAACCCGAGAAGGGAGTGCCAATGACCAAGAACGATCTGGCCGACAAGGTCGCGGGGAAGACGGGGATGGCCGCGAGCCATGCCCGCGAGGCCCTGGAGGCGGCGATCGAGGCGGTAACGGACGAGCTGGCCGCTGGGGGTGAGGTCGCGCTGGCGGGCTTCGGCAAGTTCAGCGTCAGCCACCGGGCTGCTCGCCAGGGACGCAACCCGTCCACCGGCGAAACGATCAACATCGCCGCCAGCAAGGCAGCGAAGTTCTCCGCGGCGAGCGCACTGAAGAAGCGTCTGAACCCCTAGCCGCAGGGCAAGGATTCTGGCGCGGGTCCCGGTGTCACCGGCCTGTCGTGGGCCGGTGACGTCTGGGTGGATCCGGGTCCATGAGGACGTGCGAGAGTACCTGCGGTGAGCGGCGAGGCGGATCGTGAGTATCAGCTGGATGGCGAGCGCCGTCTGGCGCGTCGCGAAGCGCGTCGCCGGGAGCTGGCCCGCCGCCGCCGGCGTACGCTCGCCGGCCTGAGCCTGGTGTTCGCGGCCGCGGCAGTGGCGGCGGTGGTGCTCCTGGCCGGTGTCGGGTCCACCTCATCGACCACCACGGTCTCGGGATCGCGCAGCGCGGCTCATCCCTCGACCTCCACGAGCGCCTCGCGAGACGCGGGCCGCTCCACCGCCGGCACGGGCACGGGGACCGGCAAGCCCGGGACCGGGTCGGCGCCGATCCTGATGTATCACGTGATCAACCCGCCGCCCGCGGGTGCCCCGTTCCCCGGGCTGTACGTGTCCGCGAGCGAATTCGCCGCGCAGATGCAGGCGCTGGCAAACGCCGGGTATCACGCGGTCACGCTCGATCAGATGTGGTCTTACTGGAAGCACGGCACGCCGCTGCCGTCCGGCAAACCGATCGTGGTTAGCTTCGACAACGGCTATCAGTCGCAGTACTCAAACGCGCTGCCCGTGCTGCGCCGCCTGGGCTGGGTCGGCGATGAGAACCTGCAGCTGACGGGCCTGCCTCCCTCCCAGGGCGGGCTGTCAGAAGCCCAGGTCCGGGAACTGGTCGCGGCCGGCTGGGAGCTCGATACGCAGGGGTTCAGTCACGCCGACCTGATCACCCTCGACGCGGAACAGCTCGCCTACCAGGTCGCGACCGCGCGGACGGTTGTACAGCACCGTTACGGCGTCCCCGCGAACTGGTTCTGCTACCCCTCTGGCCATTACAACGCGACGGTCATAGCGGCCATCCGGGCGGCGGGCTACACCGGCTCGACCACGGTTGTCCCGGGCTGGGCGGGCCCAACAAGCGATCCATACCGCCTCCCGCGCCTGCGCGTGCTCGGCGGCACCAGCCCCGAATCCCTGCTCAGCGAGATCGCATCGATCCGCGACGATCCCCCGCCGCCTGCCTCCTACAGCGCCTGACGCGCGATAGCCGGCGCATCTCGGCGTCCTCGGTCGCTCGCGTGCGTAGCACACGCCACGCTTCCTGCGTCCTTGACCTGCTTGGCTCTCGCACGTCAGGGGCGATTGGATATCACTCGTGCATCAGCCGCAGCCGGTGTTGTTGCCGCACGACGAGCACGTGTAGCAGGATCCCGTGCGCTGCATCATGCCTCCGCACTGGCTGCACGCCGGGCCGAGGTCCAGGCCTTTCATGCGTGCGGGGACCACCGGTGGTGTGTCTGTCAGCGCCGAGGCGGCGGGCGCGCTCGTGGCTCCGTTGGCGGCGGATGCGCTGGGCGTGCCGGCAGCGGGTGTGGCGGAGTCCTCGGTCGCGCCGACGGCGCTCGGGCCTGCCGTGTCTGAGGCGATCACCGACTGGGCAGCCTCCTCGGCGGACTTGCGGGCACGGACCTCCTGCGTGAGGATGCCGAGGTCCTCCTGGACGTCGGGGTCGAGGAAGCGCGAGGCGAGGAAGCGCATGATGTAGTCGGGCATCGACTTGGCGAACGGGATCTCTGGGTTCTGGGTGATCCCCTCGGGCTCGAAGCGCATGTAGCTGAACTTGCGCACGAGCGTCTCCAGCGGTACGCCGTACTGCAGCGCGATCGAGATCGCGGTCGCGAACGAGTTCATCATGCCTCGCAGCGTCGAGCCCTCCTTGCCGATGTCGGTGAGGAAGATCTCGCCGACGGTGCCGTCCTCGTACATGCCGGCGGTGATATAGCCCTCGTGCCCGGCGATCGAGAA
Source organism: uncultured Solirubrobacterales bacterium (assembly GCA_963810645.1). Classification (GTDB taxonomy): domain Bacteria; phylum Actinomycetota; class Thermoleophilia; order Solirubrobacterales; family Solirubrobacteraceae; genus Palsa-744. Next base: position 12,056 of record CAWEOK010000003.1, read on the forward strand.
CTTGTGCGTGATCGACCGGCGCTCGACAGGCATGCGCTTGCGCCGCGGGCCGGCCTCGGCCAGCGCCTTGCTGACGGCCTGCTCGACGATCGCGTCGATGTCTGCCTGCGTCGCGGCTTCCGCGCTCGCGTCCTTGCCCTGACCCGCGTCGGTGCGCAGCGCCTGTGCGGTCTTGGAGCCGTCGCGGTAGATCGCCAGGGCCTTGATCCCCAGGTGCCACGCCTGGGTATAGGCGTCGGCGATGTCCTCGACCGTGGCGTCCTGGGGGAGGTTGACGGTCTTGGAGATCGCCCCGGAGATAAACGGCTGCACCGCGCCCATCATCTTGATGTGGCCCATGTGGGAGATCGCGCGCTCGCCCACGGCCACGTCGAATACGGGCAGGTGCTCGGCGGCCAGACCGGGGGCGCCGATGATCGTGCCGTGCTCGGCCAGGTGCGCCTCGATCTGCTCCATCTGCTGCTCTGAGTAGCCGAGCGTCTGTAGCGCCAGCGGGACGGTGCGGTTGACGATCGTCATCTGCCCGCCGCCGACGAGCTCCTTGAACTTCACCAACGAGAAGTCGGGCTCGACGCCGGTCGTGTCGCAGTCCATCAGGAAGCTGATCGTCCCGGTCGGCGCGAGCACGGTCGCCTGCGCGTTACGGTAGCCGTTACGCTCGCCCAGCTCCACCGCCTCGTCCCACGAGCGGCGTGCCGCCGCGAGCAGCTCCGTGTCGGTGCTGTCGGTCTCCGGGATCGTGTACGCGGCGTCGCGGTGCATCTCCATCACGTGGTTGTGCTCGGCGCGGTTCTCTGCGTAGCGCTCGTACGGGCCGAGCGCGCCCGCGACGCGCGCGGACTCGCGGTAGGCGCGGCCGGTCATCAGCGCGGTGATCGCCGCCGCCGTGTCGCGTCCGAAGTCGGAGTCATAGGGCATGCCGTTGCTCATCAGGTACGCGCCGAGGTTGGCGTAGCCGAGGCCGAGCTGACGGAACGCGCGCGCGTTGGCGCCGATCTCCTCGGTCGGGTAGCTGGAGGGCGAGACGACGATCTCCTGCGCCAGGAGCATGATGTTGACGGCGTGCTCGAATGACTCGACGTCCAGCGTCCCGTCGGCGCGGCGAAAGCGCATCAGGTTCAGCGAGGCGAGGTTGCAAGCGGAGTCGTCGACGTGCATGTACTCGCTGCACGGGTTCGACGCGTTGATCCGGCCCGAGACGGGGCAGGTGTGCCAGCGGTTGATCGTCGTGTCGTACTGCACGCCCGGGTCGGCGCAGCGCCAGGCGGCCTCGGCGATCTCGCGCATCAACTCGCGCGCGCTGACGGGCTCCCCGATCGGTTCGCCGGTGACGCGGGATGTCAGGTGCCACTCGCGGTCCTCGGCGACGGCCTGCATGAACTCGTCGGTGACCCGGACCGAGTTGTTGGCGTTCTGGTACTGGATCGACTTGAATCCGTCGCCGTCGATCGACATGTCAAAGCCCGCGTCCCTGAGCGCCTGCGCCTTGTCCTCCTCGCGGGCCTTGCACCAGATGAACTCTCGGATGTCGGGGTGGTCAACGTCGAGCACGACCATCTTGGCCGCGCGGCGGGTCTTGCCCCCGGACTTGATCGTGCCGGCCCAGGAGTCGGCGCCGCGCATGAACGAGACCGGCCCGGACGCGGTGCCGCCCTTGGCGAGGTGCTCCATCGAGCCGCGGATGTTCGACAGGTTGATGCCCGAGCCGGAGCCGCCGCGGAAGATCATCCCCTCACGTGTGTTCCAGTCGAGGATCGACTCCATCGTGTCCTGGACGGACAGGATGAAGCAGGCCGAGCACTGCGGGGACTCCTCGAAGCCGACGTTGAACCAGACGGGCGAGTTGAACGCGGCCATCTGGTGCAGCAGGATGTGGGTCAGCTCGGCCTCGAAGGAGTCCGCGTCGGCGTCCGTGGCGAAGTAGCCGAGCTCGCGCCCCCAGCCGGCGATCGTGCCGGACACGCGGGAGATCATCTGCTTGACCGAGCGCTCCCGCGCGGGATGTCCGAGCTGGCCGCGGAAGTACTTCTGGGTGACGATGTTCGTCGCGTTCTGCGACCAGCTGGAGGGGAACTCGACGTCGGTCTGCTCGAACGCGATGCGATCTCCGTGGCCGATCCGCGCGTCGCGCAGCTCCCACTGCACGGCGTCGAACGGGTGCGTGCCCGGCGTCGTGAAAAAACGCCCAATTGTAAGTGCTTGGTCGGTCGAAATCTCCTCGACGGGGGTGCGGTACGTCATTCTATCCATCGGTCTTGCTCCTTCCGCGCCGGCGTCGTGCGACGCCCACTCGACTCGGTTCAGCAGGGGCCGAGCATCGTCTCGCGTCCGTCGGTCGGAATAAATACCGGCCGTATGATCCCTTATTTTATCGGCTTTTCGCGGACCTTCAGCCCGATGGCGGCTATCTGCCGAGCCTGACCCAGTCCATGAATTCCGCCCACGTGGCGGAGGTGCGATAGCCCGCCTCGGCCATCGCGTGACGCAGCGAGACCAGCCAGCGCGGTTCGTATGCGCGCGAGCGCGCGAACGCCCAGGCGGCACACGCGAGCAGCAGCACGACGGCGATCGCGGCAAGCACGACGGCCTCGGTCGAGAGATGTGTCGAGGCGCTTGAATGCGCGCGCACACGCGGGCGCGCATTCACGGCTGTCGCGGAGGGCGACTTTATCGTCGAGGCGCCCGTCGAGGCGGTGCTCGGCAGGGTCGTCGACGCCGGTGTCGAGGCGGTCGGCGTGGTGGCGACCGCGCCGGTCGTGCCCGCGTGGACCCGAGCGGAGGCGGGCACGGGGAAGGCCGGGGTGGTCTTGGTCTTGGTCTTGGCCTTGGCCGTGGTGGTCGAGATCGAGAGCGTGTGGGACACGGCGACGCTCATAGTAGGTCCTCGATCGCACGGAGCGCATCGGCGAGCACGCGGGTCGGCGGCAGGGAGGCGTCGAGCACACGGAAGCGCGCGGGCTCGGCGGAGGCGAGCCGATCGTAGGCGGCGGCGATGCGCTCGAAGAAGGGCTCGTCCTCCAGCTCCAGACGGTCGGGCTCAGCGGCGCGGACGTCCTGACGGGCACGGCCAGAGGCGGGGGAGATGCGCAAAAGCAGCGTGCGGTCGGGGACGAGGGAGTCGGTGGCGAAGAGGTTGAGCGCGCGGACCTCCTCGATCCCGAGCCGGCGCCCGGCGCCCTGGTAGGCCAGCGAGGAGTCGACGAACCGATCGAGCAGGACGAGCACGCCGGAGTCCAGCGCAGGCCGCAAACGCTCACGCACGAGCTGGGCGCGGGCGGCGGCGTAGAGCAGGGCCTCGGAACGCGGGTTGACCGTCAGCGAAGGATCGGTGACGAGCTTGCGGATGCGCTCGGACAGAGCCACGCCCCCGGGCTCGCGCAGGAGCTCGACGCGGACGCCGCGTTCGCCCAGGGCGGAGTAAAGGCCAAGCGCGAGCGTGGACTTGCCGGCGCCGTCGAGCCCCTCGATCGTGATCAGACGGCCGCGAGCCACGGGGGGACGGTAGCGGCTGGCCGCGACGCCCCGAGCTCCACGTCCGATCCTCGCCTACGATGGCATTGGTGAGCGCCCCCTCCCCTGCCACCCAAACGCCGGCGCCCGATCCGAGCGAAGGGCTGCCCGAGATCGACGCGCACCCGCACGCTCGCGCGGTCCTGGGCGGCGCGCTGGGATTGAGTGGGATGCCCGCCCGCCCGCCGTCGCACGCATATCTGCTGCACGGTCCGGCGGGGTCGGGCAAGCGGGGGATCGCGCGCGCGTTCGCCGGTGCGCTGCTGGCCGACGGCGCACCCGACGATGGGGCGGCGCGCGCGGTGCGGGACAGGGTGCAGCGGGGGACGCACCCGGATCTGACGTGGGTGAAGCCGAGCGGCGCGGCGGAGATGCTGGTGAGCGATATCGACGAGTCGGTCGTGGCGGCGGCGGCGCGGACGCCGTTCGAGGCAAGCAGGCGGGTGTTCGTGATCGAGGGCGCGGAGACGCTGAACGAGCAGGCGGCGAACAGGCTGCTGAAGACGCTGGAGGAGCCGCCCGCGTATGCGCATCTGCTGCTGGTGAGCGACCGCAGGGAGGAAGTGCTGGCGACGATCGCATCGCGGTGCGTGCACGTGCGCTTCGATGCGCCGAGCGCCGAGACGATCGCGCAGGGGCTGGCGGTCCAAGGAACGGTCGAAGGAAGCATGGCGCGCGCGTGCGCGAGGCTCGCGCTGGGGGACGCCGGGCGGGCGAGGATGCTGGCCGGCGAGCAGGGTCAGGCGCTGCGGTCGGCCGCGGAGTCCTACGTGCGCTCGGCGCTGGTGGGCGAGACGGGGCGGCGCCGCTGGACGGATCTGCTGCAGGCGGCGAAGGCCGCGGGGGCGGGGGCGGGCGAGGAGCTGGGCGAGCGCCTGGCCGAGCAGCTGGAGCTGGCGCCGAGCAGGGAGCGCAAAAAACTGGAGCGCGAAGCCCAGGAGGGCGGGCGCAGGGCGGAACGCCGGGCGCGCGCGAGAGCGCTGGATCAGGGGTTGCAGCTGGCCGAGCTGTGGCTGCGGGATGTGGTGTGCGTGCAGGCGGGGGCGGAGGAGCTCGTGTATGCCGTGGACAGGATGGCCGAGCTGAAGGAAGATGCGGAGAGCTGTGCCGGGGCGCGACGCGGGGTCGAGCTGGTGTGCGAGACCCGGACGCGGATTGCGGTGAACGTGTCGGAGGAGCTGGCCCTCGAAGCGCTGGCGTATCGCCTGCAAGCGCTGGTGGATGCCTGAGAATTGGATTGTTTGGGGGCGGCCGTTCGCGGTGTCCCCACCGATGTGGGTGACGCCCCAGCCTGTTCGGGCGGTCCTCAGACGGCGATGGGTCCCAGGTTCGGTTCCAAGCCGTAGGTCTCGAACGCAAGGAAGCGCGAGAACAGGCGGTTGTCCGGACCGTGGAAGTCCGAGGAACCGGTGCTGAGCAGGTCGAGCTCGGCGCAGCGGGCGGCCAAAAGCTCGGTCTGCTCACGGGTGTGGGTGACGTAGAAGGCCTCGATTCCGTCGATTCCCAGGTCGCGAAAGCGGTCGATCATCGCCAGCGCCTCGTCCGGCTCGGTGACATCCCAGAACGGGTGCGCCCACACGGCGACGCCGCCGGCGGCGTGGATCGCGTCGATTGCCTCGGAGACAGTGGGGGTCTCGCGCAGTCGGAAGGCGGGGCGTCCCTCGATCAGGTAGGCGCGGATCAGCGAGCCGATGTCGTCAATCTGCTCCTCGCGCAGACGCGCGGCGTTGGCGGGCGCGGACAGCACGGCTTCGGCGAGGTGGGGGCGCCCGATCGGCTGCCCGGCCTGGACACGCGCGGAGATCGCGGCGTCGTCGAGCTCGAGTCCCTGTTCGCGCAGGGCGTCGGCCATGCGCAGGGTGCGACGCTCGCGGTCGGCGAGGAAGTCGGCGAGGGTTGCCGTGAACGACGGGTCGGTGTGGTCGATCAGGTAGCCGAGGATGTGCAGTTCGCGCGGAGTGCCGGCCTCGCCCTGCGCCGACGGGTCGTCGATCGAGGAGATCTCCACGGCGGGGACGATCCGCACCCCGAACCGCTCGCCCGCCTGGTCGGCCTCGGAGACGCCGGAGACGGTGTCGTGGTCTGAGAGCGCCAGCAGCTCCACGCCGGCCCGGGCGGCGCGCTGCACGACCTCGGCGGCTCCCAGCGCGCCGTCGGAATGGGTCGAGTGAGATTGCAGGTCGAAGGCGAGTGTCATGGGCTGCCGGGCAGCCTATGCGATGAGCCCCGATGAGTCAGCCGAGCGGGGCGGGCCGCTCAGGCCAGCCAGCCCGCGGAGCGGGTGTCTGTGGCGGTGTGCTCGCGCGCGCGCGTAAAGAGATCGCCAGGGGCCGCGATCAGTGCCGTGACATTCCGGGCGACGGTCTCGCGCAGGGTGCGCACGGCCGCGTGGTAGCTGCGGGCCCTGGACGGCAGGGTCTCTGCGGTGTCCGTGGTGGCCTCCTCCAGATCCGCACAGGCGGCATCGGTCTCGGCCGCGAGCCGGGTGGCCTCCAGCCAGGTGACCTCCAGATAGGCGAGCGCGGCGCCGAGCTGCTCGTCGGGCAGTCCGTCGGGTGTCTGCAGCTGACGCAGCACGGGCACGACCTCCCGGCTCAGCCAGCGCTGCTCTGCATGGGCGCGCAGCAAGAGGCAAACATCGGAAGGTGGGGAATGATCAGAACAGTGGGTCATGCGAAGCATCCGTGCTCTACAGATCGGGCGTCTGCTCAGGGCTTCGACCGGTGGTGACCGGGGCTTTAGGGGATCGGCCGGCTCTCCACGCTTCTTGGGGCTTTTTTAGCTCAGCTTGAGCATTCGGAGGGGCCGGGCGATCATCCAGACGGCGTCCAGCGATCATCTGAACGGCGACAAGCGGGGAGCTCCTAAGGAGCGAGCTCGCACGGACCGATGTAGATGGGGAGAGCGATGCTCAACCATGCGATCGTCCATGACCCCGCCACACGCGCGCCCGGGCAGCACACGCGCGCGATCGTCCGACGCCTGCGGTTGCGAACGCTGGTCGCGCTCGGGGTGCTGGCGGTCGCCACGGCCCTGCTCGGACGGACGTTCGGCCTGCGCAGTATCACGTTCATCGGCTCGGAGATCGGGCTGCTCGCCGCGATGTTCGTCGTGCTGCGCTATGTGCTGCCGCTCGTCGAGCGCCACGATCGCGGCGCCACCGGCGAGGAGCAGGTCGGCGGTCTGCTCGACGGGCTGGGCAACGGCTGGCACGCGATCCACGACGCGAGCCTCGGCAACGGCAACGTCGATCACATTCTGATCGGGCCGGCGGGCGTGTTCACGGTCGAGACCAAGAGCAATCCCGGCCCGGTGCGAGTCGCACGCGTGCACGGCGCCACGCTCCGCCAGGCGCAGGCCCAGCGCAGGGCGATCGAGCGCGTGACGGGCATCGAGGTGCAGCCGCTGCTCGTGTACAGCCGCGCCTGGGTGGACCGCCCGCTGGCCACGCGCAAGGGCGTGAAGGTGCTGCCGGCGCGAATGCTCGCGGGATATCTGGACCGGCGCAAGCCGGCGCTGGCTCCCGAGCAGGTCGCGCGCGCCCGCGCGCAGGTGACCCAAGCGCTGCGCGAGCACCGCGCGCGCAAAGGCCGCCGGCCGGCCGGCGGCCGCGCCGCCGGATAGGGTCAGTCAGCCCGGACGGATGGGCGCCTGTCCCACCAGACGCGAACCCGGCTGGTGGGCGCGCTGACGCGCGCTGGACGCGAGCCGTACTATACGGCCGAGCCCCGCGGTTGTTCCACCACCGAGGCTCGCTCATAAGCCATGGCCACCGCTACCGCAACCGCAACCGTCTCAGCACCCGCTCGCCCGGACGAGCCCGTGGCGCGGCTGTTGCCGCCCGGCCCGCGGATGCCCGCGGTCATGCAGACGCTCGTCTGGGCGCTCGCGCCGACCGTCCTGATGGATCGCTGCCGTCGCGAGCTCGGCGAGGCGTTCACGCTGACGTTCTCTCCCAGTGGCCGCCATCTGGTGATGATCAGCGATCCGGCCGCCGTGCGCACCGTGCTGAGCGCGCCCCCCGAGGTCGCACCGTCGGCCGCCGGCGACACGCCGATCGCTTCGGTCCTGGGGCCGAGCTCGGTGATCACGCTCGTCGGTCCCGAGCACATGCGCCAGCGCAAGCTGTTGCTGGCACCGTTCCACGGCGAGCGCATGCGCGCGTATGAGGACACGATCGTGGCGGCGACTCGGCGCGACATGGCGGGCTGGAAAGTGGGCGAGACGATGCGCCTGAGCACGCACACCCGCGCGATCACGCTCGAGGTGATCCTGCGCGCGGTGTTCGGCGTGCAGGCCGAGCGTATGTCCGAGCTGGCGCGCGCGATCGGCCAGCTCGCCGAACCGATGCGCCCGCTGATGATGCTGCGCCTGATGATGTCGCGCCCGACCGGCGATCGCCCACCTGGTGAGCTTGGCCAGGCGCTGGAGCGGCTGGACGGTCTGATCTACGCCGAGATCGCTCGCCGGCGCGAGCAGGCAGACCTGGCGGACCGCGAGGACATCATGTCGCTGCTGCTGCAGGCGCGCGATGAGGACGGTGAGGCGATGACCGACGGTGAGCTGCGCGACGAGCTCGTCTCGCTGCTGCTCGCCGGGCATGAGACCACGGCGACCGCCACCGCCTGGGCGATCGAGCGGCTCGTCCGCAATCCGCACGCGCTGGCGCGCCTGCAGGCCGAGATCGACGCGGGCGATGGGGACGAGTACATGCAGGCGGTCATCCACGAGACGTTGCGCTGCCGCCCGGTCGTGCCCGGCGTCGTGCGGCTGTTGCAGGAGCCGTTGGTCGTCGGCGGGCATGAGCTGCCCGCGGGCACGCGCGTGGTGTGCTCGATCTATCTGACCAACCGCAACCCGCGCGTCTACGCCGACCCGCGCGAGTTCCGCCCCGAGCGGTTTCTCGACCAGGCGCCCGACACGTTCGCCTGGATCCCGTTCGGCGGCGGCATCCGCCGCTGCATCGGGGCGTCGTTCGCGATGCTCGAGATGCGGCTGATGCTCCGTACGATGCTGTCCGATCTGCACCCAAGCGTTCCTCGCGGGAGCGTCTGGCGCCGGGGCGAGTGGACCCGCCGGCGCGCGATCACGCTCGTTCCGGCCGGCGGGACACGCGTGGTCTGGACACGGCGCGGCTGAGCCACCGGTCCGGTCCCCTCCGAGGCGGTGAGTAACTTGCCTGGAATGGACTCCCCTGAGACACTCCTGCGGCGGTTCGGGCTCGACGCGTTCCGGCCCGGGCAGCGCGAGGCCGTGGCGGCCGCCCTTATGGGGCGCGACTCGCTGGTCGTGATGCCCACCGGTGGCGGCAAGTCCCTGTGCTACCAGCTGCCCGCACTGGCCGGCGACGGTCTCGTCGTCGTCGTCAGCCCGCTGATCGCGCTGATGGCCGACCAGCTGCGCCGCCTGCATGAGGCCGGCGTGCCCGCCACGATGCTCGCCTCCGGCATGGCCGATGGGCACAACGCAGCGGCGCTGCGCGCGATCGCCTCCGGTGAGACATCACTCGTGCTTGCGGCCCCCGAGCGTTTCGCCTCCGGCGCGTTCCGCGAGGCTCTGGCTCAGCGGCGCGTCTCGCTGTTCGTCGTCAACGAGGCCCACTGCGTCACCGAGTGGGGCCATGACTTTCGACCGGACTATCTGCGCTTGCACGATGCGATCGCCTCGCTCGGACGGCCGCCTGTGATGGCTGCCACCGCGACCGCCACTCCGCGTGTGGCCGATGAGATCGCTACGCGTCTCGGGCTGCGCGAGTGGACATCGGTTCGGGCCGGGTTCGATCGGCCCAACCTCGCGTTCGACGTCGTCTCGCTGGAGGGCGCCGGCACCGTCGCGCGCAAGCGCGCCGCGCTCCTGCACATCCTGTCCGACTCCGGTGCGCGTCCGGCGATCGTCTACTGCGGCACGCGCCGCGACACCGATGACGTCGCCGAGCTCATCTCTGCTGCCGGCATCTCCACCGTCCCCTACCACGCGGGCATGTCGCCCGACGCCCGGCGGGCCAGTCAGGGGGCGTTCATGGCCGACGCGGCCGAGGTGGTCGTCGCGACGAACGCATTCGGCATGGGCGTCAACAAGGGATCCGTGCGTACCGTCGCCCACTGGGCTCTGCCCACGAGCCTCGAGGCCTACTATCAGGAGGCCGGTCGTGGCGGGCGCGACGGCAGGCCGGCACGAGCGTTGCTGCTGGCCGCGCGCATGGACCTCGGCCGGCTGGTTCGCTTCAATACTCAGCGCACGAGCACGATCGACGATGTGAAGGCTTTCGTCTCCGCTCTGCGACAGCGCGGCGCTTCCGAGGGTGGCGTCGTCACGATCGGGCACCGCGAGCTCGATGAGCGTGAGCGTATGCTGCTGTCGATCGCAGAGCGCGCTGGCGCCGTGGAGCTCTCACCCGGCGGCGCCAGCGGGCTGCTCGCACGGCCGACGGGTCAGGGTAGTCCGCGCAAGGCCGCGGCGGCGATCCAGGCCGCCAAGAATCGCGGCTGGGAGTCCTACCGCTCGATCGAGCGCTACATGTCCGGTTCATCCACGTGCCGGCGCCGGCAGATCCTCGACCACTTCGGCGACCAGACTCCCGGTGCGCCGACCGGGCGCTGCTGTGATGTCTGCGATCCCGACCCGGAGCTTGAGCGGGCGCTGACGGCCGCACCGGTCTCCTCTTCGCGTCGACGCGCGTCTCGGTCGCAATCGCTGCGCGGAGATAATCGAGGTGCGCCAATCGCCGATCCGGTTCCTGAGCTTCCGGCGCAGCCGGTCGACGAGCGTGAGCTTCGAGCGCCTGCGCCAGTGGCGCTGGACCCGCGCCGAAGGCCTGCCCGCATTTCGGGTCGCCTCCAACGCCGTGCTCGAACACATCCTGCGTGCTCGCCCCTCCGACATGGATGAGCTGCTGGCTGTCCACGGAATCGGGCAAGCGTTCTGCGACAAGCACGGCGACTCGCTGCTGGCCGAGCTGAGCGAGCTGTGGGGAGATGCCCGGCGGGAGACACCAGGCGCCGGGACGACGGCGATAGCATCGGTGTCCGCGCCGACGTAGCTCAGCTGGTAGAGCACCACTCTCGTAAAGAGTGTCCCTACCTGATCTCGGATCACTGCCGTAGAGCCATTTTCCGCTCTACAAAGGGGTTTTCAGCAGGTGCCGGGGCTGGACAAAGCGGTCAAAGCGGCCATTGTTTGCGTAAATCTGCAGTACGGGTGCAGTACGGAATCGGCGCCCAGGGGCAGGTAGTAAGGGCTTCCCTGCCCTCGCCACCTGGCAGAGATCACCCGCCTAGAGCTTTTTGCACTCCTTGCAGAGCGGACGCCCGGCCTTGCCGGACTCCCGGTGCTCGGGCTTGATGCGTTTCCCATCGGGGCAGGCGTTGTTGTCGTGATAGACGTTGCGCTCGCCCCCGTACTCAAGGCGGGTCGTGTGGTAGGGGTTGACCTTCATTTGAGACTCCTGACCTAAGCCCCTCGAACCGCCCGCTGTCACAGGCTCTGAAGTTCAAGGGATCAGGAGATACTCCCGCTCGTACCGGACGAAACCTGGCGCGTTCGGGTGCATCCGGCGCCGCTGAAAGAATCGATCTCGCCCCGTTGTGTTCGTGGGTGCCTTCCCTGACCAAGCCAAGCAGTAGCGGCCCGGGCTGTCACCCGGGTCGCCGTTTTGCCGTTAGCTTCTCTACACGACCGGGGTGACCTGAGTCTGAGCGATGAGAAGGAGCCGGGGATGGCCGACGTTGAGCGCAGCATCTACTTCTACGCCGTGGAGATGGCAGAGGGCCACGAGTGGCGTCGAGCCGACGTGCTCCAGGGACTCGCTGACCTCCAGGGCGAGGACCAGCTCGTGTCTCTCGGGAACGACAGCTACGCCTGGGCGCGCGTAGACCGAATCCCCACGGGCGGGGAGGCGGGCAGGCTGCGCTTCTTTCGCGAGCGGCGCAGCAACCTGCCGGGCTTCGTACACGACGGCGAGATTGGCGAACTGCCGATTGCTGAGGAGGCCGGGCTCATCGAGCCGACTCACGTCGTCCTCGCGGGCGACGGGCTCATCGCTGCCGAGTACAACCATCTTGCGCCGCGCATTCCCAGCCAGTTCGCTGCCCTCTTGCGGCAGAAGCTGGATCTCAACCTCACGATAGGCACCTACGCCCAGGGCGACATCATCGAGCAGCTCGACCGGCTTGAGGAGATCCAGCTCCTGGAGTTCTCGCTGCTCGCGACGCCGGAGCTGGAGGAGGAACTCAGGGACGCTGGAGCTTTCGGCGATGCCGCCGCATCCCTCAGTCGGGTCGATCACGGCAAACGGCTCTACCTCAGGCTCAGCGGCGACAAGCACTCGGACTCCTGGGGAGCAGAAGTCCTCGCCTTCGCAAAGCGCATCTTCGGGATGCCCGCCCAAGAGCACGTCGCGAAGGTGCTCCGCGTCTCCGGCCTCGACCCGGCCTCCGGCAACGTCGAGGCGGTCAACCTGCTCAAGCAGAAGATCGTTCGCCGCGTCAACTTCGAGAAGTCGAGCCAACGCTCCAAGGTGCTCGACACCTCCGGCGCCTACCAGCACATCGAAGCCGCAATCAGCGAGGTACGCGCGAACGACCTCCCGAACGCTCGTGTCATCTTCTGACACGCCCCGGGCTCTCAGGAGCATCGCCGGGAACCTCGCCATCGACCGGCGCGGCGTCCTGGATGTCGTTGCCGTCGTGGTCGTGGTCGGCGCCTACCTCGGCGCTGCGCAATCAAAGAGCTTCGATGATGTCCTGACGCCTTCGACGCGCTCTTCGCTCTACATCTCGCTCGCGGCGACGACGGGCGCGCTCCTCGGCTTCGCCCTGACTGCCCTGGCCATCCTCGTCGCCCTGCCCTCGACGGAGCGCCTTGAGGCTCTACGCAGACACTCGAAATGGGACCGAGTTCCCCAAGCATTCCTCCGCGCGGCGAGAGCGCTCATCGTTGCGCTCGTGCTCTGCACGCTTGGGATTGCCCTCGATGCCGGAGCACACCCGGCTGAGACCTACGAGGCGTTCGTTGTAGCCCTTATCGCGCTCGCACTCGTCCGAGTCGTTGGCGCGCTTGTCGCCCTCGACCACGTGATGGCGGTGGCCCGGAATCCTGCACCCCTGAGGAAACCCATCAATGACCCCGGCCCGTAGGACGCCGACGGCGAAGCCGCTGTGGGGACGGATGCACCGCCGCAAGCGCTTCCCAATGAAGAGCCTGCGGGAGGCCGACATTCCGGTCTCGCCCGGCGTGTACGCGCTCTACCGCAGAGACAAGCCGATGTACGTCGGGAAGGCGAAGTGTCTACAGAGCAGGGTCTGGAAAAACCACAGCGGACGCGGCTTGAGCATGAAGGACTCAGCGATGCGTCGGAATGTCGCTGAGTATCTCGGGATTGCGGACGCCAACGACATCAAGAAAGGCATTCATCGCGTGACCGAGGATGAGGCGAAGCGTATTCGTAGATGGCTTGATGGCTGCGAGATCACCTGGCGTGAGTGCGCCAGCGAGTCCGCAGCGGAAGCACTTGAGAAAGAACTGAAGGCCGAGTGCATGCCGCGACTGACAAAAGCTTAGGCGCGCATCCCGCGAAGAGAGGACGCAACTACTCGCGCTTTACGGGTTGTGCGCTTGGGCTCGACGGAGTGTGACTGCTCTTAGCGCTGCCAGAGCGCGACGTGGGCAGGGTTCGTGAAGTCGAGGTATTGAAAGCCCTGTGGACCACGAGCCTTTGAGCCATCCAGACGAAGACCGAGGGAAAGAGGTATCTCGAAGCGCTCTGCGTTGAGGATCTCGAAGGCCCAACCTGCCGGGAGGTAGTCGTAGATGTCCTTCAGCCAGTCCTGGTTGATGCCGTCCTGGTCGTAGCGGGCCATCTCTGAGGCGCGAATGCCTTCTACGAGCTGGGCGAGAGTCTCGTAGGCAAAAACGGTCCCGACGAGGTAGGTGCCGATGATGCCCCGGACCTTGCCGGAGGCGTAAGTAAAGACGCGGGTGCCGGGCTCGTGCCCAGAGCGGCGCTTGCGGAACTCCCAGGGGATGCTCCCGCCGGTAATGCCCTCCGCCACCCACGGCAGACAGCTCAAAATGACGGGCTTGGGGTCTACAGGGTGCTTAGCATCGTCTGGACTTGCGGTCGCCTCCATAGGTCGAGCCAAGCGCGCACACGTGTCGCGTTTGTGACGACTATGTCCCACGAGCCCTCTCCTCCAGAGAATCCTGCAATATCGAGTTGAAATGCCACCCTTTCCCATCTTTGAGGCGCTCTACGGCGTCAAAGAACGCCTGGTAATCGTCCGGTGTCAAGAAGGTGAAATGGTACTGGCGCTTGCCTGCCTCATCTCCTAGTAGCTCATTGAGATGCTCGAAGTGGCGTTTGGCGTATTCGCATTTACACTGGTTCTTGCGAAACTCGCCATGCTGGGGGTCTTTGGCACTATCTTCCTTAGTCTCAACGACCACTACATCGCTACCCACGAGCAGGAAGAAGTCGGGATTAAACTTCTTCCTCTGTGGATGCGAGCCATCCGCTCTCGTGAGAACGTAGTCAATCGAATAGAAGCTGCGGTCATCGGATTTAATCCAGGCATCAACCAAGCACCTACCGGTTTCAGAGGTCAATCGCACGATGAACTGCTTTTCGGGTTTGGACGAGGCTAAGACAATGTTCGTAGGTGTCTTAAGTCGCCCCTTGCCGAGCTGCTGCCACGCCCCTGTGCTCACCTTCCCGTCCCGCTCAATACCCTTCAGCACCTCGGACATCGCGTCTTCCGCTTCAAAGGTGTAGCCGTCCATGTAGACGGCCCTCTTGCCTTGGCCCTGGCCATCGATGAGCCAGGACTTCTTCACCGTGCTTGTCAGATCACGAGTCTCGACGGTAGTCAGATTCTCTTCCGCTTCGAGGATAACTGCTCTCTGTGGCTGAGTTCCACGGGCCTTTTGCACGGGCTGAAAGGCTCGCTTGGCCTTCTGTCTATTGGCTTCATTTAGTTGTGCTTTCTCCTCGCCAGCCTTATCCTTCAATGATCTTACGATCAGCTTCTCGATGGCCCCGCGCGTCTTGACATATGCATCATCAACGACATCCTCGCCGCGCTCCTCGGCTCGGATACGCCAGTCCTTGACAATCTCCTCGGCTACATCCTTGGCTGGAGTCATCCTCTCTTGGTAGGTCTCCTCGATCTTCGTCCGCTTCTTATCCTTAACGTCTTGATAGCTCTCAGTCACATCCTTCGCCTCCACTTGCGAGGTGAAGTTGATAGTGGTGGGCCAGGTTAGCCCCCATTCTGGTTGCTTGAGTGGTGCCTTTTCTGAAGGCGCTTGGCGTCGTGGCGCGGTGTTTGGCTTGTTCGGCAAGACGCGGTACGCCACGTTGTGGAGCGTAAAGTTGTAGTCCGGGTTCTTCTCGATGCCGCCCACATACGAAACAAGCTCTTGATCGACCTCTAGGACATCATTGACCAGTTCCTCGATAATGTAGGCCCACTTATGATGGTTGGCTATTGTCAAGATGGGAGTGATATGAGGAGGAATTTTCTCTGGTCTTCTAAGCCCGCGCCCAACGACCTGGGCAATCAGGAGCTTGGACTCAAAGGCTCGCTTCTCGTGAGGGATGATGTGGAAGACGTTCTTCACGTCCCAGCCCTCCGAGAGCATGCTCACTGATATGATCCACTCCACAGGGTTATTGGGGTCATCAACTGTTGCAAGTAGTTTTTGTGCCTCCTCCTTCTCCTTCTTGGTGACCACTCCCTTCAGCTCAGAAGTGACGAGGAGGACTTTAGCCTCAGACTCTTCGGCGGTGATTCCCTCCTTAGCCCTCAAGAACTTACGCAGGACTCCCGCGAGGTCCTTAGCGGTGGTGATGTCCCTGGTAACCATGAGAGTGAGCGGCTTCGGGACCCATTCCCCGTAGGTACTCTTGAACTGCTGGTGCCGCTGCCACGAGAGGTCAAACGAAGCCTCCTCATCGAGAGCTTTGTCTCCTGTCCTCTTAGGTCCGCCCTCGATCTCGACGCGGTACTTGGGGTTCTTGATGAAACCCTCACGCACGGCTTGGTCTAGGGAATAGCGATCAATGACATCGGTGAAGTAATCGTTCCCGATGTAGCAGGTGCCGGAGAATCCGACGATGTACTGGAATCCGAACTCGGGGTCGAGCAAGAACTTCTTCCATTCGCCGTCGTCCGAGACTTTGCCACCTTCTTTGACGACGCTGTACAGGTGATGTGTCTCGTCGTTGAGGACGAGTGTTTGTGCACCGCGTCCCACGAGAGAGGGCCTAACTCCTGACTGCGAATTCCTATAGACCGTATGAACGTTTTCGATGCAGATATCGCCAGGTCGGATTGACTCGGTACCGTCGATAATCCGAGGCCGAGTTACGTTGGCAGAAGCTGCGCTAAGGGCTTCTGCGAGGTCTTTGCGCTCGGCCATGGCCTCGAACTTCGCGCGTACGCCGTCCTCGATCGTGGTTGTTGGCCCCAAAACGAGCACCTGCGCGACAACGCCCTCGGCCAGCATGATCATGGCGATGCCGTACATGAGATAGCTCTTGCCCGTGCCGGTGGCGTGGTCAATAGAGCAGGCCAGCTTGTCGGGAATCTGGAGGTGCGCCTCAAAGTCCTCAAAGCGGGGGTACTGCTCCCGGAGAGCCAAACACGCCGGGTCCTCGAAGTTCTTCCGCGCCAGCTCTTTCAAGGAGTTGTGCTTGCCTCGCAGGTAGTTGAGCGTCGTGATCACTGCTGTTCGCTGGTACTCCCGCTCCTGGCGTCCATAGAGGATGTCGAGAAAGGCGTCATACTTGCGCACGTCGAAGTTCTCAGGATTCGCCTCCTCCACCCGCAGAACCAGTTCTTCTTTGGTGATGGTCGCCATCAGCTGTTCCCCCTGCGAGCGGGCTTGAAAGCGGCTAAGGGTTTGATCTCGAACTTCTCATTGCCGTGGGTGTCGATGTAGATGATCGCGATCTGCGCATCTGGCATTGCCGGGAGCGGAAACGAGAACTCGATGCAGGCACTATCGCTCTTGGCTGGCGAGCTGCGCAGGGCAAGGACCTCGTCCTCGGCTGCCTCTTGCCGTCCTCCTTTCTTGCTCTCATCGTCATCTTGGGAGTAGAAGGCATGCTCGACGCTGAATGTCTCTCCGTCATAATCAGAATCGACGAGAACCATCGCCAGCGACTTCAGGTTCTCCTGCGTATCCTGAGCCTCGGTAAGGTTGTGGCTCTTGAATCTCTCGATGCGTATGAGGCACTTCTCGTTGCCCTCCTGAGTGCCGCGTAGGTAGCGGCAAGAGACGCTGGGGATATGCTGGAAGCCGAAGCCGCCCTCGCCATCAATGATGAAGTTAATCTCTTTGTCGGAGATAGGCTGGGCCGCACTTGCGTACTCCTTTGAGCGAAGAAGATCAAGCGGCACGCGCAGCGGCTTGTAGATGACCTCGCCATAGCGCCCCTCGCGCACCACGTAGTCTTCGAGGAAGCTGACGGCGGAGGCGGGCGTGATGATAAAGACACTGCCGCGCACGTAGTCGCTAACTGCCTCGTGGAGGGCGTCGATGTACTCGTAGCCCCAGTAGGCGCCTAGATTCTCATGGTCAAAGACCAGGACGTGCTCAGAGCGCAGATAGCCGTCGAACGTGATGCCACCTAGTTGATGGCGCTCGTCGCGACACTCAAAGAGCTTGAGGACGAACTCGCGGTACTTCTCATGATCAAGGGCCAGTAAGTCCTTCAGGCTATAGAGCCCAGCGTTAGCCAGCTCGAAGGAGCGTGGAGGCTGGTCGTACAAAACCGACTTGGCTGGCTTGGACTCTCTCTCTCTCTCTCTCTCTCTCTCTCTCTCTCTCTCTCTCTCTCTCTCTCTCTCTCTCTCTCTCTCAGGGCTTTGGTTTGCCCAATATGAAGCAAGCGCTTCTGTACCACGTATGTAGAGTGCTTACCAGCATCAATGCCAATCCAGCGCCGCCCTAGTTTCTCAGCGACAGCGAGAGTCGTGCCCGAGCCACAAAAAGCATCAAGCACGATGTCACCAGAGTTGGATGAGGCAAGTAAGATACGCTCCAGGAGAGCTTCTGGTTTTTGAGTGGGATAGCTCGTTGCCTGAAGAGAGTTCCCTTTCACGGCTGCTATCCGCCACACATCTTCTGGAACCTTCCCGGACTCAGCGGAGTCTCCTCCCGTGTACTCTCTGCCACCTAAGCGTCTTGGAGTTTTGTACCGCTCCTTACTGGCCTCCAAAATATCCTCGCGAACGCTATCCGCATTAAAGATCCTCTGTTCACCGGCCCTATAACAAAGAATGGTGTCGTGCTTGGAGTTGAAGCGCTTGTCTGTCCGTCCCGGCGTATCTGGATAGAACCAAATTAGCTCGTTGACAAACTGATGCCTAAAAACTTCATCCATAACTATTTTGATGTAGTGCGAGGTGCGCCAGTCGAGATGGACATAGATTGAGCCATCGTCGGCGAGTAGCTCGCGCAAGAGGATTAACCGTCGCCGGAGTTGTTCGATAAAGGCGGCGCCTGCGACCTTGTCAGCGTACGATTTTTCGCCGCGCTTACCCTTGAAGTCCCGCTTGGAGGCGAAGGGCGGGTCAATATAGACGAGGCGGACGCCATCGGTGCCATCAGCGTTCTTGAGGCGCCCGGAGTCCTTCCAGTCTATTAGCTCCCGGAGGACGGACAGGTTGTCACCGAAGACCAGCCGGTTGACCCAGTCATCAGGCGCAGCCCCGGACAGCTTATCCGGGACTCCGAAGCGGCGCACCACCTGCAGCGGCGCGCACGGTGTCTCAGGCTTAACATCAATTGCGCGGGCCTTACCCTGGTAGATCAGCTCGGGTTCTGCCGTAGCCAAAGGCTCGGGCAGAGCGCTACGCATGTTTGCATCGTCGGCGCCAGGGGCGGCTATGTCTGTGACTCTCTCTACCGTGTGTGTCTTCGCCATTCCGCGATTGTTAAACCTGACACGGAGATTTGCACGCATTTTCGCATCTGATGTGCCTGGAGTGGCATTAAGCGAAAATCGGGCAGGACCATCAAATGGATTCATTCTTGAAGTATAGAAACACAAGGCATTGTCCTTCAGGCCCAGCCAAATGTCCCGCACAGCGTGACCTCCGGCTACAGGGCTGGTGGCACTCCTCAGGGAGTGACTACACAAGGAGATCCGCCTCATGTTTCACCTAGTTCAACACATAGCGCATCATCACACGCGCGACCTCACTCAGCACGCTCACAGCGCCGCAACGACCTCGGGGCTCGCCTCGTGGCCAGGGGCTACGGAGTTGCTCCACTTCCTGAGCGCTCACTCGACCGCAGCTCTTCTCATCCTCGCGGGCACAGGAATCCTCGTCGCACTCGCTCAGGCTCCGGTCTGGCACTCGCGGGTTCAGACCACGTATGGCGGCGGCCTAAATGCTGACCGTAGTCTCGCGAGCGGCCAGGCATTGCTCGCCGTCGGCGCCATCATCTTCCTGCTCATGGCGAGCGGGACGATTGTTCCGAGCTTCTCGGGGATTGGCGGCTCCCTCTTCGGAGGGTTGAGTCCGCAGATCTCGGTGCCGAGCGCGACCGCCGTCAGCGGCCACGCGGCAGTAGCGCAGGGAGGTGGGTTCTAATGGACGCTCTCAGCACACTCGTAGAGCTGGCGGTCGAGAAGCTACTTGTCCCCGTCGTTCTCCTCATCGTCGTATGGCTCGCTCTCCACGTCATCGGAATGATTGACCCCGCCGTGGGGCAAGTCCTTTGGAGCCCCGTCCGTGATCTCTACGACGGACTTCAGGCTTCGGTCGGCGGCTCACCGAAGGGGGTGAGTTAGATGCGCGCGTTCTTCCAGAAGATGAAGGGCCGCTTGATGGCAGGCAGCGGCGGGTGGCCCGATGAGCCGACATCTGAGAAAGCCGAGATCGTCCTCAGGCTCGAAGGTCCTTCAAGTAGACACGCGATTGCGGCGCTGTCGCGAGCGGTAAATGAGCTGAATGGCGCGAACACAGACGAGATAGATACCTGGGATGACGACGATGAGATCCTCATGATCCAAGAGGACGAGGATTGGTACTCGGAGGGAGAAGAGTTCAGCGTTGAAGAGACGAGAACTCGCGAAGCCGCTGAATACCCTTGGGCGCCCAACGATGAGGTCTACGCAAAGCCGTTACGACCATTTGATGAGGTTGAGATCTTTCGACCGGCCGTCGCCCAGACGAGCCCCCGGAACTACTCGTAGCTCGTGCGACTTCGGAGCCGTCAGAGGTGCGAGCGGTCGCGCAGTTTTGGGCCGACCTGCCCACAGAGGTCGATAGGCCAAATCTCCTTCTTCTCCGAGAGGCACTCCAGCTTCTCGGAGGCCCAACCGTAGAAGAAGCTGCGGAGGTAGCGGAGGAGCGCGTGCGAGCGGACGGCGGGTATATAGACGATGATGCTTCAGAGCATCCAGCGGCCCGTTTGATAGGCGCCCTCGCCGAACTGGATTACTGCGATCAAACCCGCGTGCTCGACTGGACTCATGAGAGAGTTAAGCGTGACTGTGGGATCGATATGGATGCGGAGTTGGCGAACGCAGATAGCTTGCGGCGCAGCGATGTGACGCCGTTCTTCCGCGTACTGCTCGACGGATTAGCACTGACGTACTCGGCGAGCAGGCCAGCTCATATGCTGGCGGCCAACGCGAAAATGAGCGTTCCCGAGTACCGAGAGTTCCTCAGCGTGTGCGAGACACAGATACAGCGTTCCTATTGGCGCCGGACTGGAAGGTCCCTTGGTCATTGGATAGTCGGTTTTCGGGCAGAGCTGCCAGATGTTGCGCTCAGCGAGAGATTCCTGAGATCCTGGCGGCCGTTGGTCTTGCTGGAGCTGATGACGGAGAGCCGACGGCGACAACGCTCTAGATCATTCGTCAACTCGGATGAAGTAAGAGCGGTTGACGATCTCCATGCGCCTCTTGTATCGGTATGGCGCTGGACAATAGAAAACTTCTCAGGCCGAGCGAGGCTGCCGACTTCCTCGCGGTCTCGCCGCGTACTATCCGGCGCTACATCGCGGACGGCGTGCTCGCTGCTTACCGGCTTCCCTCTGGTCGCGTTCGTATCCCCGTTAGCGCCGCTGAATCGCTGCTCGAAGACGCTACCCCGAGACGTGCCCGGGAGTCTCGGCGTTCAGCAGGTCCCAAGTTCCAGCGCTCGGGGCGCCGGTCTTCCTTGAGTGCCGGACGTTTCCGGGCGCCGACGTTCGATACCTCGCCAGCCGCTCTCCTGGCCCTGCGTGAGAGGACAGCCTGACATGCCCGCTGACGAGCGCATTCAGGTCCGCGAGGTCCCGCCGACGGAGGCGGATGCCTGTCCGCCCGAGGGCTTCCCAGCGACGGAGACCGAATGGCTGGACTACGAGTGCAGGGCGCGTAACAACGCCATCCTGCTCATTAACGAATGGCTGGAGCACGGAAACAGCGCCCGCGTAGACGAGCTTGAGGAGCTGGTCGAAGAAGATGCGTTCGCGGCTGCTTGGCACCGTCATCCGATTGAGGAGTACGACGACGGAAACCAAGTCTGGGACATGTGGCGCGGCTTCGTCGTGTGGCGCCGGGACGAACTCGAATCGCAGGCGGGCGAAGACCTCATTATGAGGCTCGCTTGTGAAGGCTGGCTTGAGATTGACACGCGCAGGTGGCCTTGGCTGAAACTCACGAACGGTGAGCCGATTGCGCGGACCGAGAGTGTGCGGCCATCGCTTGAGGACGGGCTTTCCGGCGCCGATGCAACGGAGACGGACATCACTCGGAAGCCGAGCCCACAAGAGCGGGAACGATAACGATGGCGCGCCCCTGGAAAATGAAGCCCTGGCCGTACGTCCGCAAGGACGGGGCAAGTCCTGGCGTATCGGCTATCGCGACCACGAGGGCAAGGTCACCGCCAAGGCGTTCACGCACTCGGGTCAGGCTGCTGCTTGGGTCAACGAGTACATCGAAGCCGAGCGCCGGGGCACGGAGAGTCTGAGGCGTTTCCTGCTCGACCTTGACGCGAGGAGGCGAACCGCCGTACACCGGCCTTTGCCTTGGCGAGGTCATCCAGCTCTACCTGGCCCATAACCGGCCTGAGGACCCCGGGGGCCTTGCTCCCTCCAGCTACCACGCCTATCGCTACGCCGCGAATAAGCATCTCCTCGGTCACGACCGTTACACGCCGAAGGGTAAGAAGCTCCCACCGATGCCCTATGCCGTGAAAATCGCGGCGACACCAATAGGCGCCTTCAACACTCCTGAAGTCGTTCGAGCGTTCGTCGAGGAAGTCACTCGCGCTGGCGCGTCCACGCAAACCCGCACGAAAATCATAAGAACCCTCAGCGCTGTCCTTTCCTGGGCCGCGCACAGTTCGCTCGTCCCAGAGCTGCAGACGAACGGGGCTTTGCTCGCGGGTGCTCATCAGGGCAGTCGCCGTCGCTCGGTTCGCCGTGGCGGGGCCGGGCTTCCTACTCCCGCTCGAATCGGTCGTCGTCATGGCGCTGAAGTCCAGAACTGGGCACTCTCGCCGTTGGCGGTTGAGCATATCCGTGCGAGGTTGCTTGCGCGTCAGGTCGAACGCAACCCGATTGTTCCCTACCGAGACGCAATGATTGTCTCGCTCCAGTTCGGCCTCGCGTGTCGCAATCAAGAGGCTTACGGCTTGCGCTGGGGGAATCTCGGCCCTGACTTTATTGACATCATTGAGGTCCTCTCTTGGGGCGAGATTGATGAGGGCAAGACAGCGGGCTCGACACCCCGCCGCAGCACTATCCCGTCACTACTTGTCGAGGACCTCGCAACCTGGAAGGTGACTCTCTCGCGTTTCGGCTATAGAACAGAGGATAATGACTTCATCATCGCCGGGAATCTCACGGGGGAACATCGCGGCAAGCGCGACCTCTGTACAGGCAGCTGCCACTTCACTCAAGGTCAAGCAAAACACTGGGGTCGCAACTATCTCCGCGTTGCTGTCAATGGGGTCGCGAAAAGCGTTCCAGGCATGAGCGGGATTGAGGGCGCAACGCCATACGCTCTCAGGCGCGGCGGGATGGCGACGCGCCTCCACTCTGAAGACCCGCAGGTCGTTGCTGAGGAGTGCGGGACGAGCCTCCAGATGCTGGACCGCTATTACAGCTTCGCAATGGACGAATTCCGTCGCCAAGCGCGACGGCCCGTAGATGTCGTCTGGCGCGAAGCCCGACACAAGGTCGCGCAGGGAAAGACAGCCGCTACGAAATTGCGCGCGGCATAAGTAATCTCATTCAGCGACCTACGGGTGTCCGACGATTGCGAGGAGCGTGATTTCGCCTCTGTCGGGTCCGTAACACCAAACAATGCGGTACGCGTCGGCCGTGCGGTTCTGAGCATAGGCTTCAAACACTTTGTCGCCACGCTTGTATGGGTGTTCGCAAGCGCCGTGATATTCGTGTGTCTGAAGGCTTGGATGGCGGGGATTATCCGCCAGGAGGTCTATCGCTTTAGCGATCTGGAAGAACAGTCCTTCTACCTGGGAGGTGGCTCCTCCACCCGTGTCTTTCCGAGCGTTCCAAGTGCGTGCTGCGTCCACTCTGAGATATTCGTATTCGCCTCCGGCGTCATCCGTCCAGATAATCGAGAAGCCCATTGGACTCCGCACCTTTTCGACCAAAGCGAAAACCTGGTCCGGAGCTGAACTCCCCGCATCGCGCCTGTTCGATACCGCGCATGATGGATGCTATGACTTCCTCATTGTCCCACATCCATTGCTCTCTTTCAGGGATCGGCCCGTGGGGTCTTACTGTTGATAGTGAAAGTGTCGCACGTCCCATTGCCAGTCCTGTTGGGGTCGGGTGTAGCTTGACACTACGGGCGCGTCGAAAACCGCGCACGATGTTGTTCCACAAACGACAACACGAGCGGCGATACCGATGACAGATACGTCATCCCGTTGCTGCCAGAGATCCCAGCGCGGTCCTGAAGTGCCGTGCCGCTCAACGGCGTCCTCGCCCATTTCCTGGGAAGTCGGTACGAAGCCGGGAGTCCAGGATCGAACTCGTGACCTCCGCGTTACGAATGCGGTGCTCTACCAGCTGAGCTATCCCGGCGCGAGCGGCCCTGGCGACCGCTGGCAGCGCTCATCGTAGCGTGGCGAGCCGGGCTCTTGTCGTTCGGAAGCGCGCCGATGGGCTCGCGGTCCCGGGCAACGGAATCGGCTTTTGTGGCCCCGCGAACCTTGGCTTGCGCGGCCTAAATCTCGGGGCACTCGGGCCGCAGAAGCCGGGGATGTGAGGCCCTCTACCGCTCCCGGCCTGGCTCCAGCATGGTCGCGACTCCGTGTCCCCCGACTGCCATACGATACTTCGATGGCCGACGGTTCCTGCTCAACTCCGATGGGAGCACTCTCGTGAGCGAGTACGAGGGCCGGCTGGAGCTGACCTGGACCAACAAGCACCTGCGCCTCCTCGCGCACGAGGACGGCTCCTACGAATGGGTGCCGCCCGCCGACTACCGCGTCGCCGAGGTCCGCCTGCTCCACGACGCCGCGACCGTCGGCGAGGTCGGGAAGACCCGAGCCGCCGACAACCTGCTCATCCGCGGCGACGCCCTCAACGCTCTCACGAGCCTCGCGCGGCTGCCCGAGTTCGCGCGAAAGTACCTCGGCAAGGTCAAGCTCGCATACCTCGACCCGCCGTTCAACACCCAGCAGAGCTTCCTCCACTACGACGACGCCCTGGAGCACTCGGTCTGGCTGACGATGATGCGCGACCGGCTGCGCAGATCAGGGACCTGCTCTCGCCCGAGGGCTCAGTCTGGGTCCATCTGCGACGACTCCGAGATGGCCTACTTGCAGGCGTGATGGACGAGATCTTCGGGCGGCAGAACTTCGTCGCGACGGTCATCTGGGAGAAGTCGGACAGCCCGCGAATGGGCGCACAGGACAGTTCAGGCCGCCATGACTACATCATCGTTTACTCGGCAAGGACGCTTTCCAAAGGAAACGTCGGATTGTGACGTCAGGAGCACTCCAACAAGCTCGACGAGGACGGGGTCGCTACTACTCGAACCCTGGTGCGATGGGCGGCCAAGGTCGACCCGCGTGCGCGCCCGACCCTCTACTACGCGCTAACCGCCCCTGCTGGAAGCGAAGTCTGGCCGAAGCTACGACGGCGGCGATGGCGCTTGGCGCTGGAAAGCGAACAAGGCTCAGAAAGACGCCCGCCTGATCGAGTGGATCGAAACGGACAATGGCAGGTCTCCATACTTCCGTATCTACGACGAGGGAGAGGGTCGGCCCCCCGAGACCTTGTGGCCCATACGAGGTCGGCACAAACCGAACTCGAAGCGGGAGATCAAGGACCTGTTCCCCGACGTGACTCCGTTCGCCACCCCGAAGCCGGAGGGCTGCTGCAGCGCATCATCGATCGCCACCAACCCCGGCGACATCGTGCTCGATTGCTTCCTCGGCTCCGGGACGACGGCCGCGGTGGCCCACAAGATGGGCGGCGCTGGGTCGGCATCGAGCGCAGTCAGGAGACCGTCGAGACCTCGCCCTGCCCCGCCTGAAGAAGGTCGTCGATGGCGAAGACCCCGGCGGCGTCACCGCTGAGTCGCTGGGAGGGCGGCGGCGGCTTCCGCGTGCTCGAGGTCGCGCCGTCGATGTTCGAGGCCGACGACGGGATGGTCTTCCTCGCGGACTGGATGACGAACGGCGCGCTCGCCGAGGCGACGGCGGCGCAGCTCGGCTTCGCGTACGAAGAGACCCGCCGTTCTCGGGGCGCAAGGGCCGCACGCGCCTCGCCGTCGTCGACGGCGTCGTCAACGAGTCGGTCGTGCGCATCCTCGTCAGCGCGCTGCCCGAAGGGCGAGCGGGTCGTCGTCTGCGGCACCGGCATCGACACCGAGGCCCGGCCCGTCCTCCGCGAGCTGCGGCCGGGCTCCACGCTGCGCAAGATCCCGGCCGCGCTGCTGGACGAGTACCGCTCGGCCCGCCAGCTCAGCCTCGTGCCCGAAGCCTCGACGCAGACGAATGGCGACGGCGCCGACGGAGCGCCGAGATCGCGCAAGTTGCAGGTCGAGGCTTAGTCGTGGCCGAGCTGCAGCTTCTAGAGGACGCCATCGCCGAGATCGCGTCCCGCCTCGACCTGCGCGAGCCGAACCGCGAAGCGGTGCAGACGCTCGCAGCCGAGGTCTCGCAGCACTACGACGTTGACGAGAAGCGAACCGCCGTTTGAGGCCGTGATTGACTCGGCGACCGGCGTCGGCAAGACCTACATCCTCGCCGGCGCGATGGAGCTGTTCGCCGCGGCGAACGACGTGCGCGACTTCGTGGTCGTCACGCCGGGCCGGACGATCCTGGAGAAGACGCGGGACAACTTCACGCCCGGCCACCCGAAGAGCCTGCTCGGGCCGATGAGCTTCCGGCCGGTCGTCATCACCGCCGAGAACTTCGCGACGCCGGCGATGCGCGCGGCGATGGACGACGACACGCAGGTCAAGATCTACCTCTTCACCGTCCAGTCGCTGCATCAAACCGGAGTCGAAAACCGGGCGCAAAGACGCACAAGTTCCAGGAGGGACTCGGCACCGAGTTCTACGCCCACCTCCAGGAGGTCGAGCAGCTCGTCGTCTTCGCCGACGAGCACCACTGCTACTACGGCCCGGCGTTCTCCAAAGCCGTGCGGGACCTCGAGCCGTGGGTGCTCGTGGGGTTGACGGCGACGCCGGCGAAAAAGACGCCGGAGGAGCAGATCATCTTCCGCTACCCGCTGGCGGCGGCGATCGCCGACAAGCTCGTGAAGACGCCGGTCATCGTCGGGCGGCGCGACGACCGCACCGACGCGACGACCAAGCTCACCGATGGCGTGACGCTCTTGCAGGCGAAGCAGGGATGCGCTGGACGCTTACGCCGCAAGCGCACGGCGTTGAGCCGGTGAACCCGGTCATGCTCGTCGTCGCGAAGAACATCGAGGACGCGGACGAGTACGGGCGCATCCTGCGCTCCGTCAGAGTTCTTCGCCGGGGCCTACGCCGACGCCGTGCTCGTCGTCCACTCCAAGGCGCCCGAGAGGCCCTTGCCGAGCTGGCCAAGGTCGAGGACCCCGACTCGCCGGTCCGCATCATCATCTCCGTGGGGATGCTGAAGGAGGGCTGGGACGTGAGGAACGTCTACGTCATCGCCTCGATGCGCTCCAGCGTCTCGGACATCCTCACCGAGCAGACGCTCGGCCGCGGGATGCGCCTGCCCTTCGGCGCGTACACGGGCATCGAGATCCTCGACACGCTGGAGGTCGTCGCGCACGAGCGCTACGAGGACCTGCTGAAGAAAGCCGGCGTGCTCAACGAAGCCTTCATCGACTACCGGACCCGCGCGGCGCTCCGCGTCAACGCGCAGGGCGAAACCGTCGTCGTCAGGGAGAGCGTCGAGAGCGGGACCGCCCCGTCATCGGCTCGGACGGCACTGCCGGTGGAGCTGATGGCAGTGGTGTCGCGGTCGCCGGGGTTGGAGACGGAGCAGGCGCAGGGGTTGGGGCCAGCGGCGGAGCCGTGACGGTGGTCGATGGAGAGCCGTCACCGGTGGTCACGTCGGTTGAGGAGCGAACAGCGCAGGCGAGCCAGGCCGCGCTGAAGATGAAGCAAGAGATCGCGCGCCGCCCGGACGCTCCGACGATCGTGATTCCCGTCCTGCGGATGACGACCGTGGAGAGCAACTTCTCGCTCGCCGACATCACGGAGACCGACGCTTCCGCAAGCTCGGCGCGGCGCTGGCTGCCGATCCCGACGGCGAGCTCAACCGCACCCTCGTCGGCGCTCGCGTCGTCGTCGGCCCCGACGGCATCAAGCGCACGAGCTGGTGCGCTCTGAGGCCGCCGACCACATCCGCCGCATGCCCAGCCTCTTCGCGCTCCCCGAACTGCGCGAGAGCCTGACCGAGATCGTGCTCGCCTCGCCCGCCGTGCCGCGCGCAAGGAGGAGCGCGCAGCGCTTCCAGCCATTCCTCGACGCGTTCTTCGACGGTCTCGGCGAGAAGGCCGAGGAGGTGTTGTCGGCGAACCTGGAGCGCGCCGGCGCGCGGCTCGTCCGGCTCGTCGCCGCCGAGCAGGGCGCTACATGGCGAAGCCCGAGATCGGCGAGGTCGTGAAGCTGGAGGAGTTCAACCCGTCCGCACCACGGACAAGGACGTACCGGACGACCGCTTCGGGCCGTTCAGCAAATCGCTGGCCTACGAAGGCTGGCAGCGCTCGCTGTTCCCCGTGGAGTGGTTTGACTCCGAGCCCGAGCGCGCCGTCGCCAACATGGTCGATGGCGACGACGACCGTCACGTGCTGGGTCCGCCTCCACGTCAAAGAGCTGCCGATCCTCTGGAACTCCGGCGGGCAGGAGTACAACCCCGACCTCATCGTCATCGACAACGACGGCACGCACTGGGTCGTGGAGACGAAGATGGACAAGGAAATGGAGGCCGAGGACGTGCAGGGCAAGCGCGAGGCGGCGATGCGCTGGGCGAACCACGTCTCCGCGCGCGACGAGGTGGACGTGCCGTGGCGCTACCTCCTCGTCTCCGAGGCCGACATCAACACCGCGAAAGGCTCCTGGGCGGCACTGAAGAAGCTCGGCGGCGCGTGAGCTATTTACTGGCCCAGGCAGTCGGCGCTTCGAAGTTGACCTCGGTCGTAACTGCGGACGAGTTGACGACCACTTCGGTGGGAACTACGCCAGACCCTGGTGTGGAGGGTTCAAGGAAGGGGCCAAAACAATTGCTCCACCCTTCCGTCGGCTTAGCGCTTTCGTTGACATCGGACGAAAGGCGGAGTTGGTAACGACCGGGCGGGACACTATGGATTGCGTACGCACCTGTTGAGTCCGTAAAAAACCCCACCTTGCCTGATGGAGTCGTGCTAAGGCCCCCGAACGGTCTGGTGCTCCCAAAGGTGTCGTTTGCTTCCACGCAGAGATGGGGGATTGGCGCATGGCTCCCTACCCGCACGACCTGTCCGGCGATAGCCCCGGTTCGTTGAACGGCCATGCCGCTCAAACTCGTCGTTTTGCCTGGCGAGATCTTGAAGGTCTGCGCTTCCGCGACCTTGAGTCCGCCGGTTGGCCAGAAGCTCGTCGCGTAAGGATAGGCTTCGTGTACAGCGCCGTGGCACCCCGCTACAACGGCAAGGCGCGTCGGTTCCGGGAATAGCTGGGTGGCGAGAAACCGACCGTTGACAATCGGGAAATTCCACGGGATGTGATGGCTCGGCTTCTCTTCTATGCAAACGTTGCCGTGGGCCGGAAGGCCGGTGGCAGCATCGGTTACGGTCCCGGTGAGTGCACCGCCGAGCTTTACGCGGAGCGTCGCCGTTTGGCTTCCGCCATGCCTCAGGTCAACGCTTGTCTCTGCACTGGCAGCGATGAGGTAGCGCGAACGAGCGTCTGCGGGGCACGTGCCTGGCACATCGTTTGAGATCTCGTAGATGCCTGGCGGAAGGCCGCTTCTATCGAAACGACCATCGCCATTGGTGATGGCGTGGACGTGGAAATCGGCCTTCGGTATCCGCACGATTGAGACGCAGTACCCCGCGACCGGTCGGCCCGCTGCCGTAACCAGGCCAGAGACCTCTCCAGCGGCCTGAGCATCTGCGGTGCTTGCGGCGCCGACAGAAGCCACGACGATCAGCACGCCCGCCAGCCTTAGGAGCCCCCTCTTCCCCCGTTTCATGGCGCGCAGCGTACCAGAGGGTCTTGGCGCGCAGCACGCTAAGGCGCGTCGGTAGATGCGCGCAGAGCAAACGGCCTCGGGCTCTACGGACCGGGGGCGGTTAGCTCCCTGGACGACCTTGAGGCAAGGCTCGACCGCCAGCGCACCCCCGAGTCAATCGCTGCCATCCGGTTCTAAGCGAGCGCGCCGCTGACACGAAGTTGCTGGTGCTGTTGTCAGCCGCGCCGTTTGCCTCGCGTCACGGATAGCGCCAGCGCGACAAGCCCCAGCACGAGTAGTCCTCTCCCGAGTGTGGAACTGACAGCCACCCAAGCGCCGCCAAGGAGAAGGCCCGCGAAGACGAAGGCCGTCGCCCAGAGCGCGCAGCCGATGGTCGTGAGCGCAATAAATGGCATGAGCCGCACATGTCTCGCCCCCGCAGGCAGCGATACGAAGGTGCGCGCCAGCGGGAGGAGCCGGGCGACGAAGACGGCGCGTGTGCCCTGCTCATCGAGAAGGCCCTCCCAACGTGCCATCACTCCGCGCGCCACCGGCACACGTCGGAGGACTTCGCTCGCGCCGAGGCCGTACGCGAGCAGCGACCCGACGAGGTTCCCGGCCGTCGCAGCAACCACGGCGAGCGGAAAGCTCATCCAGCCGCTATGGACCGCGAAGCCGGAGAAGAGGAGCGTCACCTCGCTCGGCACGGGGATGCAGGCTGACTCGGGCACCATCAGGAGAAAGACGCCCAGGGCGCCATAGCGGGTGATGACTCCAGTCACGGCCGACCCCCACGATGCGGCGGCCGAGGCTTGCCGGGTGGACGAGGCTTATCGGGTCCGTGAGGCGGCGGATGAGGATGAGGACGGGGCGGCATTCCTGGCGCTGGCGGACGCGGACGGCGGTACCCGAGCGCGGCCTGGACGCTGGAGGGGCGCCACTTCGCTCCGCCGCGCTGCGTGGGGACGCCCTCAGCGTTAAGCGCGTCAGCGATTCCCTGCAGGCTGAGGCCGCCCGTCTCACGCATCGTCTTGATGCGCTCGCTCAGCTCGGGCGCATGGAGGCTAAGTCCAGGGCGCCCGCGCGCTGGGCGCTCGGGGCGAGGTTCCTCATCCCAACGCGCGATCTCTCTCAGCAGTCCAACCATCCGCTGACCGGCATGAGTGCTCGTGTCGAGGCCAACGTCCAGGGCCACCAGAGCGGCGTCGGCGGCTGCGAGCCAGTCGAGCAGCGCCACGAGATCGCGAAGCGAGTCGGCGAGGTCTCCCAAACGGACAGCCACGAGCACCCCGGCCTCTCCTGCCGCAAGACGACCGAGTGCCTCCGCCAAGGCGCTGCGCTCGGGGGACTCATCGTGCACGACCGCCACTACTTCAAAGTGCTCTCCGTCCAGGCGCGATAGTTCTCCGGCGTCTGTGGACTCCAGCAAATACGCAATCGCGGGGCGGGCCATGCCGCAATTATATACGCTAAGTGTTTGCGTACGGCATGAGCGAGCGCGGGCGCATTGACGACCCCGAGCATTGGACCATCTGGGGCGCAAGGGCTCAACGGGCCAGCTCACGCCCGAGCCCATCGCTGTCATCTGGTTCTAGGCGAGAACTGCGTGCTCTCAGCGAGCGCGGGCCTACGCTCGCTGAGGAGTCTGGACCGCTTCCGCGCCGCACCTCATTTCCCGCGCGAAACGTCCAGATCTGCAGTACGGGTGCAGTACGGAGCGTCATCCGAGATCCGAAGGCCCCGTAAACACGGGCTGAAACGCCAAGAGGGTCATTCTCTCGTAAAGTGGGGGTCCGGGGTTCGAGTCCCCGCGTCGGCTTGGACCCTGGGGGGCTCACTGCGGTGCGAGTGGGTTGAGGTCGTGGGCTTGGGCGGCGGTGTGCAGGTCGGTGTCGTAGGCGAACATGGCTCCGAGATCGTCGCGCATGGTGAGCGCGGTGGCCAGGTGGATTGCGTCCATTGCTCGTAGCGGTGGGGTGTGGGCACCGGTGGCCCGCTCGATGATCTCTGATGTGAGCGGGATCAGATTGATCTGCTCGACTGCTTGCGCTGCGCGCGTAAGGACGTCTGTGTCGCCGAGACGTCTCGCCGTGCATGTGGCCTCGACGCGGATCAGCTCGCTTGCGACCTGCACGGGCCAGTCGCTGAGCGCCGCGCGCAGGGCGCCAGTCTCTGGCTCTGCCTTGAACAGCTTGACGAGCGCGGAGGCGTCGAGGTAGGCGGCGTTCACTCGCCGCGAACCCACTGCAACGCTTTAGACGCCGGTGCGGCGCGCCCACTCTCGCTACAAAGCAGGCATGCGTCTCGCCTTGCTGGCGATCCGTGATGAGCTTTGATTTATCGCGCAGTCTGTGGGGTATCACTCGTTCTGTTCAACGGAAGGATGGTTGCTGATGGCCAGCGTTCTCGCAGGGATCACAACGTCGATCGATGGGTACATCACCGGACCCGACGACGGCCCGGGGAAAGGCCTCGGTGAGAACGGTGAGCGCTTGCACTACTGGGTCTTCGGCGGCCCGTGGACCTACGCCGAGGAGGAGCGCCGTGCGCCGAGGGGCGAGGACGCCGCCTGGCTGACCGACACCATGTCGAGGATCGGGGCGGTCGTCGGTGGACGCGGGACTTATGAGGCAGCTCGGCACTGGGGGGATGAGAACCCCTGGGAACTGCCGTTTTTCATCGTCACGCACCGTCCGGAGGAGGAGCCGCCCGGCGGGGCGTTCACGTTCGTCTCAGGCGTGCAGGCGGCCGTAGAGCGCGCCCAGCAGGCGGCGGCCGGAAAGGACGTCCACGTGATGGGCGGAGCCGAGATCATCCGTCAAACCCTCGCGGCCGGGATCATCGAGGAGCTGACGATCATCATCGCGCCGGTCGTCATGGGCGCGGGAAAGCGACTCTTCGACGGGTTCTCGCAGTCGCTCGAGCTCGAGCACCTCGGTGTGCGGCAGTCGGAGCATGCGACCTTTATCCGGTACCGCGTGCAACGATCATGACGATGCGCAGGCTGATCTACTCGATGAGTGTGTCGCTGGACGGCTTTATCGCTGGGCCGGACGGCTCGATCGACTGGTCGGTGCCCGACGAGGAGCTGTTTCGGTTCCACACCCAGCAGGTGCGGGAGACCGGTATGCAGCTTTGTGGACGGCGGCTCTACGAGACGATGGTCTACTGGGAGACCGCTGAGGAGAGTTCGCTGGACCCGGAAGAGGTCGAGTTTGCCCAGACCTGGAAGGCCCTGCCCAAGGTCGTGTTCTCCACGACGCTTCAGAGCGTGGTGGGCAACACCAGGCTGGCCACCGGCGGCGTCGGCGAGGAGGTCTCGAAGCTCAAGGAACAGCCCGGGAAGGACATCGCCGTCGGCGGCGCCGGCCTCGCCCGTGCGTGTATGAAGCTGGAGCTGATCGACGAGTGGCGGCTGTTCGTCAGCCCGGTCCTACTCGGCGGCGGCACGCCCTACTTCCCGACTCTGGACGAAAGATAAGGAGCAACCTGGAGTTGGTCGAGACGAAGACGTTTGGCTCTCGCGTCGTTTACCTTCGCTACAGGCGCGTGCCAGAGGTCCTGTAGCCAGAGGCGTAGGTGATGCTTCCGCAATGGCAGCCGAGGAGTCCACTACCCCCGACCTGGTGGAGCTTTCACGACGGTCAGTCGGGAGGATCAAGCGCGGCGATGTCGCCGCAGGCGGGCTCAGGCTCGGGGAGGCGTGGAGCGAGCGATAGTGATGAACCAGTAGCCAACCGCGAGGCTCAGCACCCCAACAACCAGGAAGAACGCTGCCCATCCGTAGGCGGCGTACGAGAGGCACACGACGCCCGCGGTGGCCGCGACAAAGCCACCGGCAACACGCGTGGTCCCAAAGGCGCGGAGGTGGCGGTACTCCCATGGAATGATCAGGCGTTGCATGCCGGTTCGCGGTGGAGATGCCCACCATCCGCGAAGACCTTTCCCAGCGGCGTCGTCGTTGGCTGCGTGCATCGGGGGCGTCCCGCTCATGCTCGCTTCAGGAACCTCAAACCAAACGCCGCGAACACCAGGACAATCCCGACGTTCACCATCAGGCGCTCCCAGAACCGATCCCTGAAGAACAAGACGTCCACGCCGACCACGACGGCTACCAGTGCGAGCACGTAAAGCACGACGCCTGCCTGCCTTCCCATCGTTGCACCCTACTGCTCGATGTTAGGCCGCATACGCCTGGAGCAGGAGCTCTCGCTGGCGTTTGAATGACGAATGTAGCCGCGATCCCGAGGGTCTGGACTTCCGGTATGGGCACGTGTATGTTCTCGCGCATGTCTGCTCGCGGTGCGCGCCCGTATCTCGCGCTTCGGCTGCTCGTGATCGTGCTGCTCGCAGCCGCGGTCGTCGCGCTCGCAGGTATGAGCGTGGCGCTCGAAGCTCGCGCCGGCTGCTGTGCTGGCGTTGCCGTTGTTGTTCGGGCGCTACCCGGGCGAGCGTGTCATCCACCGCTTGGCCCGTCCGGTCGTGCCGGCGTGTGCCGTTCGCTCTGTCGTCCTGCCTCGTGCATCGCGCTTGCTTGGTGCTCGTGTGGCCGCGCTCGCGGTACCCGGGTCTGGTCGTGCTCCTCCGGCTGCAGTCCTGATC
Organism: uncultured Solirubrobacterales bacterium; assembly: GCA_963810645.1. Taxonomy (GTDB): domain Bacteria; phylum Actinomycetota; class Thermoleophilia; order Solirubrobacterales; family Solirubrobacteraceae; genus Palsa-744. The sequence continues at coordinate 45,808 of CAWEOK010000003.1, forward strand.
TGACGGTCTCGGTCGGCGCGTCAGCCGACCGTATGAGTTGAGGATCGATCAGTTGAAGGCCCGCACTCGCGCGGGTACGTTCTCACGTTCGCGGAGTGTGTCGCGAGCGTACACAGCCAAGGAGAAATTACGATGGTTACAGCAGCCGCAATGGGCATGTCGGGCGGGAGCACGCCGACGATGGCGCACATGGGGCCCACCGCCGCGTCGCACGCGGGCGGGATGCACTCGACGTCGATGGGCAGCATGTCGATGACCGCCGGTGCTCACACGACCAACATCCTTCCCAACTGGTTGGCGGTGCTCTGGATGCTCGTGTTCTTCGCGATCGTCGCGATCCACGGACGGCACGTGCTCGAAAGCGAGGGTCAGCGTCGCTGGTGGCACTCGGGCCATGTGCTCATGGCGGTGGGTATGGCGGTCATGTACGCGCCCGCGTCTGTCAACTACTTCAACATCCCGACGGGGTTCTGGTCGCTGGCGTTCGCCAACGCCGCGATCGCGATCGTGCTGTGGATGCTGGTTCAGGCGTTCGCGGGCCGGGGTACGAACCTGTTGTGGCTGGTGATGGCGTTCGATCTCGGTGCGATGGCATACATGTGGTCGCCGAGCGGTTTTCAGGCGCCGATCACGTGGCTGCTGGTCGCCTACTTCGCGTGGCAGGCCGTGTTGTGGGGCACGAACCGGATGCGTGATCTCGATGAGCGGACGATCCTGGGTGGAGCCGTTTCCGTGACCCCGGATGGGGCGCTGGCGGCGAGCGTCGCCGAGCCGCTCATCTGCTTCAAAGACCTGCGCGTGTCGATGGCCGCCATGACGATTGGGATGGCCTACATGTTCGCCGCGATGCAACTGGTGATGTCATGAGTGCCCCCGCTGCAGGCTTCCGCACCATCGACCGGCCGCTCGTGACCACGCGTGGCATCCAGATCGTGTTGGGGTTGGTCTGGTTGCTCGACGGGCTGTTCCAGTTCAAGAGCTTCATGTTCACGCACGGCATCGTGAAGGAAGTGTTCGAACCGGCGATGCACGGTCAGCCCTCGTTCATCGGTGGTCCGATGAGGACGTTCGACGACTTCTACGGTCGCGACCTGACGCTGTGGAACACACTGTCCGGCGAGATCCAGATCGCGATCGGACTCGCGTTGATGTGCAGCAAGCGGCTCGTCAAGCCGGCGCTCACGGTCTCGTTTGCGTGGGCGATCTGGGTCTGGTGGTTCGGCGAGGGCTTCGGCGGGCTGACGTCCAACACGCTCCCGGCGCCACTGATGGGCGCGCCCGGCGCGGTGATCCTGTACGCGATCGTCGGCCTGCTCGTCTGGCCCACCGACAGAACCGAAGGGCGCTCGCCGGCAGCGCTCGGCCCCCTCGGCGATCGCGGCGGGCTGTACTTCTGGTCGGGGCTGTGGGCGATCTCCGCGGGCCTGTGGCTGGCGAACGTCAACCGCGCTAAGGAAGCGACCCACGGCATGATCGCCGAAATGGCCGAAGCCTCACCGCACTGGCTCGCGAGCATCCAGGATTCGCTCGCCAAGCACACCGTCGGCGATGGGACAACGATCGCCGTCGTGCTCGCAATCGTCTCGCTGGCGGTAGCGGTTGGGGTATGGACACCGCTGCGCTGGCCGGCCCTGGCGATCGGAATCGTGCTCTCGTTGGCCTACTGGTTGTACGGGCAGGACCTCGGCGGACCATTCTGGACCGAAGGCGCGACCGACTTCAACGCCGGACCACTGTTCGTCCTGCTCGCCGTCGCGTTGTTCCCGATCACCCAGCATGCGCGCGCCACGGAGCCGGCAGCGGTGGCCGGCGCACGAGGCGCTCCAATCGAAGCGACCGGAGCGAGCATGGCCTGATGCCATGTAAAGCCCCCACCATCGCTCGCTATCCTGAGGGAGAGCCTCGATAATGAGCACGAGCCAGATTGCCGACCCAACCGTCGCCGCCGCGCCGTCGGACGGCCGCCGTGACACGGTCGAGCTCGACGTCTCCGGAATGAATTGCGGCTCGTGCGCGGCGCGGGTTCAGCGCACGCTGGACAGCCAGCCGGGCGTGAGCGAAGCGCTCGTCAACTACGCGACCGGGCGCGCCACGGTCCACCTGCAGCCGGGAGCGCTCGACCCGGGACTGAACCCAGACCGGTTGATCGAGGCTATACAGGGCGCCGGCTACGACGCCTCGCCCGCCGCCCCGAGCGCGGGCGAGCAGGCGCGTACGTTCGTCGCGCAGGAACGCGTGGAGGCGCGCGAACAGGCCGACCTGGTGCGGCGCATCGCGCTGGCGGTGCCGCTCGCCACGGCGATCGCTGTGCTCACCTATGCATACCCGCACGATCAGACCGCGCGCTGGATCACGGCCGGGCTCGCGGTGCCGGTCCAGTTCTGGTGCGGACTACCGTTCCTGCGCTCCGCCTACGCGCGTGCGCGCGTGCGCGCCACCAACATGGACACGCTGATCGCGCTGTCAACGCTCGCGAGCTTCGTCTACTCGACTGTGATGCTGCTCACCGCCGACGCCGTGTATCGGAACGGTGTCCCGGTCGGCAAGTTCGACATGCCGCTCTGTTACGACATGGGCGCGATCATCATCGCGGCGCTGCTGATCGCCCGCTGGTGTGAGGCCAAGGCGCGCAGCCGCTCGGGCGCCGCGGTTCGCGAGCTGGCTGCGCTCGGCGCGAACCAGGCACGCCTGCTCGATGATCCCGAGGACCGATCGGGGGCACACAGCCCGGACGGCTGGGTCGGCCAGCACGCCCCCGAGCGGATGGTCGCGGTCGAGGAGGTCCGTCGCGGCGATGTGTTCCGCGTGCGCCCCGGTGACCGCATCCCGGTCAACGGGATCGTGATCGACGGCGCCTCTGCCGTGGACGAGTCGATGCTGACCGGCGAGTCGCTGCCCGTGGAGAAGTCTTCCGGCGCGCTGCTGACCGGCGCGACCCTGAACGTCAACGGCGTTCTTACGGCACGGGCGACAGCGGTCGGCGCTGACACCGCCCTGTCTCAGCTCGTGGCGCTCGTCGAGCGCGCGCAGGCCTCCAAGCCGCAAATCCAGCGTCTCGCCGATGAGATCGCGCGCTACTTCGTGCCCGCCGTGCTCGTGCTGGCCGCACTGACGGCGCTCGCCTGGGTGCTCACGGGGCAGGGCCTCGAGGGCATGTTCGCCTCGATGCACCTGCAGCGCGGGATGGACGCCACGATCGCGGTGCTGATCGTCGCCTGTCCGTGTGCGCTCGGTCTGGCGACACCCGTGGCGATCCTCGTCGGTACCGGACGCGGCGCCAGTCTCGGGCTGCTGATTCGTAGCGCCGAGATTCTCGAGCGAAGCCAGGACCTCGACACGATCGTGCTCGACAAGACCGGCACGGTCACGACCGGTGAGCTGTCGGTCGCCCGCATCTGGGCGGCGCCGGGCGATGATCCCGAGCGAGTGCTCTCGCTCGCCGCCGGCGCCGAGGCCGGCTCCGAGCACCCCGTGGCGGTCGCGATCGTCGCCGCTGCGCGCGAGCGCGGTCTGCGGGTCCCGCACGCAGCCGAGTTTCGCTCGACCCCCGGCCGGGGCGTGCGCGCGCTCCTGGACGGCGCCTCGGTGTGGGTTGGGCAACCCGGGGAGCCGCCGCTGGAAGGACCCGAGCATTTACGGCCCTCGCCTCAGCTCGCATCGTCCTCGTCCCAGCTCGCATCGTCCTCGTCCCATCCCGCGTCTCCCTCGCCACAACTCGCGCACGTGCTGGATGAGTGGGAGTCCACCGGGCGCACCGCGGTCGTGATCGAACGCGACGGGCAGACCCTCGGCGCGGTAGCCCTTGCGGACACCGTCAAGCCCGAGGCCCCCGCGGCGATCGCCGGTCTACGTGCGATGGGAATCGACGTCGAGCTGCTCACGGGCGATAACCCCCGTGCCGCCCAGGCAGTTGCCGAGGCGGTCGGTATCGAGCACGTGCGCGCCGGGGTCGATCCGAGTGGCAAGCTCGACGAGATCGCTCGCCTGCAGCGGGAGGGTCACCGCGTCGGGATGGTCGGAGACGGCGTCAACGACGCCGCCGCTCTCACCCAGGCCGACCTCGGGATCGCGATGGGAACGGGCGTCGGCGCGGCGATCGAGGCGGCCGACATCAGCGTGCTCTCGGGCGATCTGCGCGGTGTCGCACGGGCGTTGCGGCTGGCGCGTGAGACGTACACGATCGTGTTGCAGAACCTCGGCTGGGCGTTCGGCTACAACCTGATCGCGATTCCTCTGGCGATGACCGGGCTGCTCAGCCCCGCTCTGGCGGCGGTCGCGATGGGTGTCTCGAGCATCACGGTCGTCACCAACAGCCTGCGCCTGCGCCGCTTCGGAGCGCCCGGGCGCCCGACACCGGTGCGTTCAGCGCGCCGGCGCCTGGCGAGCATCGTCGTCGCTGCGACGATCCCCCTGCTGCTGCTCGGCGGGCTCGTGCTCGCCGATCCGAACTCGTTCGCCGTTCCGAGCACCGCCTCGTTCACGCTCACCGAGCCCGCCGGGGAGACGCTCGAGGTCTATGTCCTGCCGCTGCGGCCGGGCAACGTCAACCTGCATCTGTATCTCGAGTCCGCCACCGGCGCACGGCCGCGATTCCGGTCGATCTCGATGCTCGCGACCTCCGCCACCGGCAGGCGTGTACCCGTGACCTTCTACGACGCCGGTCCCGGCCACGACATCGCCGAAGTCCACCTCACGCGCGGCGTCTGGAGCTTGCACATCGCCGGCGCCGACACCTCCGGGCATACCCTGAGCGGATCGTTCGCGGTCCCGATCAACTGATCTGATCCCTCCGGGACGGAACTGAAGCAAGCTCTTATACCGGTATCGAAGAGGATCTGAAACCCTACCGTCCTCGGCACAGCGACGGCGAAGCCATCGCCGGCCGCCGGTGTTCCTCTGATCGCACATGCGTCGCAACCGACTCATCATCCTGCTGGTTGGCGCGATCGCGTGTATCGCGGTCGTCGTCGTGCTGAGCACCGGCGTACTCGGTACATCCGGTTCGCACAGCTCGACGGCACAAAGTGGGGTCTCGCCATCGTGTCTACCGGCGACGCTGCAACACAGCGCGAGCCTGCCCGGCACGAACGTCAACGTCTCGCCGGCGCCGGAAACCAACACGGCCAACCCGCACACACAGATCAGCTTCCTGGGTGTGCCGGCCGCACAGATCCACGAAGTCTCCGTCGTGGGACAGCACAGCGGTAATCACTCCGGCCGGCTCCACGGCTACTCCCAGGGAGACGGCGCGAGCTTCGTGCCCGACACCCCGTTCGATCCCGGTGAGGGTGTGACCGTGCGCGCCGTGATCGATGGGGTCGGCGGTGCGGCAAGCAGTGCGGCGGGCGCCGGCAGGCCGGTCATGTATCAGTTCCGCGTCGACACCCCATATCCGACGGCGACCGTCTCCGAATTCCCCAACCCGTCGGCGGCGCCCGCCGACTACCAGAGCTTCGCCACGCTGCCCGGCGTCCAGGCCCCGATCATGACCGTCACCGTGCCGGACCACGACCCGCCGGCGGGCGACATATTCACGACCAACGGACCCGGTCCCGGCCAGTACGGACCCCTGATCTATACGCCGCAGGGCCAGCTCGTCTGGTTCGACAAGTTGTCCGGAGGCGAAGCGGCGGAGGACCTGAACGAGCAGACATACGAAGGCCGGCGCGATCTCACGTGGTGGAAGGGGCACGTGCTGTCGCTGGGGTTTGGCCAGGGCGAAGACATCGTCATGAATGCCGGCTACCGGACGGTCGCCAGGATCCCCGGCGGCAACGGGTTGAAGGCGGACCTGCACGACTTCCAGATCACACCCAACGGCATCGCCTACATCACGGCGTTCAACCCGATCCGCTGCGACCTCGCATCGGTCAAAGGGGCAAGCGACGGGGCGATCATCGACACGGCGGTCCAGGAGATCGACATGAAGACAGGGCTCGTGCGCTGGGAATGGCACAGCCTCGACCACATCGGCGTCTCGGAGTCCGAGACCGAAGCGCCGAGCACCGCGACCCCGTGGGACTGGTTCCACATCAACTCGATCGATGTGGAGGGTGGGGACTCCAATCAATCCGGCGACGTCCTCATCTCGGCCCGCAGCACCTGGGCGGGATACCAGCTGCAGGGCGGCACCGGCAGGGTGCTCTGGCGTCTCGGCGGCCTGAAGAGCTCGTTCAAGATGGGGCCGGGCACGGAAACCGCGTGGCAGCACGATGGCCGGCTGCTCCCGGACGGGGACATCACGTTCTTCGACGACGGCTCCAACCCGCCGATCCACAGACAGTCGCGCGCCATCCGGATCGCGCTCGACTTCAAGACCCATGAAGCGCGCCTCGTCTCCGCCTACACGCACCCCAATCCACCGCTGCTGGCTGCCAGTCAGGGCAACATGCAGACGCTCCCGAACGGCAACGCGCTCGTCGGCTATGGGGCGGTGCCCGCGATCAGCGAGTTCGCCACAGAAGGCGCGCTGCTGTTCGACGCTCATCTGCCGCTGGAGGAGACCTTCTACCGGGCGTACCGCTACCCCTGGAGCGGGCGCCCGGCCAGTCCGCCGGCGGTGCTCGCCAACCTGAACAGCACCGGCGAAGAGACGATCGTGCACGCCAGCTGGAACGGCGCGACCGAAGTCGCATCCTGGCGCGTGCTCGCGGGTGAACATCCCGGCTCGCTCAGCGCACAGACCACGATCGGGGCGACCGGGTTCGAAAGCTCAACGATTCTGCCCAAGAAGTACGCCTACGCGGCGGTCCAGGCGCTCGACTCAGCCGGACAGGTGCTCGGCGCCTCGCATACGGTGCAGACGATCAGCTACACCGCTTCGCTCCCGAGCTCCGGACGGTCGGGATGAGGGAGATTTGGGAAAGACGGCTCCGATCGAAGCCGGGGGATATGCGCCTCCGGCGCGAGCTCCCGTTTCGGCCGGCCGGCCTGGAGCCGGCCGCGCCACCCTCTAGTAAGCCGGTTTGGTCGAGTGCTTGTGCGGCGCCGTCGTGGTCGTCGTCGCAGGGGTACTCGTCGCCGGCGTGGAGGTCGAGCTGCTCGTTGATTTCCCGCCGCACCCTGCCACCGCCAGCGTGGCCGCGATCGTGGCCAGCAGCGTTAGCATGGCGGCCAGTGACGTTCGTCTCATCGGCCGGCCTCCTGTTCTCGATCGAGGGTTTGACGGCCCACACGCCCCACCCTACCAGGCACTTTGAGCGCTGGTCGACCCTTGGTGATCGCTCGCCGGTGACCCCGGCATGAGCACCGTGGCGCCGGCGACCCCGGAGGCGGTTGAGCCCGCGCCGGCCGGGCGCGGACTCGGCTCGCGCATGACATGGTTGCTGGCCGTCTGCTGCGTGGCGCAGTTCATGGTCATCCTCGACCTGTCGATCGTCAACGTCGCGTTGCCCTCGATCCAGCTGAGCCTCGGGTTCACGGCGCCCGAACTGCAGTGGATCGTCGATGCGTACGCGATCACGTTCGCGGGCTTTTTGATGTTCGGCGGCCGCGCCGCGGATCACTTCGGTCAGCGCCGGATGTTCGTGGTGGCGCTGCTCGTGTTCGCGCTGGCCTCGCTGGCCGGCGGCGTCGCACCGGACCGTACGACGCTCGTCGTCGCGCGCGCGGTGCAGGGCTTTGGCGGCGCGCTGATGGCGGCATGCTCGCTGGCGGTCATCACCTCCTCGTTTGCGCCGGGCCCACAACTCAATCGCGCGATCGGCGCCTGGGCGGCGATGAACGGTCTCGGTGGCGCCGCCGGGATGCTGTTCGGGGGACTCATCACCCAGGAGCTCAGCTGGCGCTGGGTGCTGCTGATCAACCCCCCGATCGGGATCGCCGCCGCGCTCGTGGCCTACGCGGTCGTGAGCGAGCGCCGCCGAGGATCAGGATCCCACCCGGGGCGGGCGGGACCCGGATCCTTCGATCTCGCCGGCGCGCTGACGTTGACGATCGGTCAGATGGTGCTCGTGTTCGGGGTCGTGGAAGCGGGACTCAAGGGCTGGAGCACGGCCGCCGCGCTCGGCCCGATCGTCGCCGGCATCGTCCTGCTCGCGGTGTTCGTGGTGATCGAGACACGCGTTGCCTCAGAACCGCTGATTCCGTTCAAGGAGCTGACCAAGCCGCTGCGGATCGCCAACAACATCGTGCTGCTGTTCAGCGCGTCGCTGTTTCCGATGTGGTTCGTCAGCTCGCTGTACCTGCAGCAGGTGCTGGGCCTGTCGCCGCTGCATACCGGGCTCATATTCCTGCCGATGACGCTCGTGATCATGCTCGTCGCCTCGCGCACCGGCAAGCTCGTCAGTCACTTCGGCGTGCGTCCCGTGCTCGGCGGCGGGCTGATCATGTTGACGGGCGGCATGCTGCTGCTCGCGAAAGTCGCATCCAGCGGCAGCCCGATCGTGTACATCATGATTCCCGGACTGCTCACCGCGGCGGGGATCGCGATGTCGATCGTCCCCTCGACGATCGCCGCGACCCAGGGCGCCAAGGAGGGGCAGGCGGGGCTCGCCTCGGGCCTCGTCAACACCTCGCGCCAGATCGGCGGCGGGCTCGGACTGGCGGTCCTGGTCACGCTCGCGACCCAGCGCTCGAGTCACCTGATCGGCGCCGGTCAGCAGGTCCCACAGGCGCTGACCGATGGATTCCGGCTCGCCTATCTGATCGGCGCCGGCCTGGCCGCATCGGCCGCGCTGGTCACGTTCACGGCGCTGCCCAAGCCCACCGGGGCGCTGGTTCCAGGCGCGCGGCGTCTGGCGGTTGCGATCGGTGTCGTGGTCGTAGGGTTCGTCGCGGTCGATATCGCGTTCGCGGGCTCGCACGGGGCTCCGGTCGGGGCATACACGACGCGCGGCGCCTACAGCTTCGTCACCGAGCCGGCGCTGCATCCGCCCAAGCTCCACGCCGGCGGTCCAACGGTCGCGGGCAACCTGGCGCCCGGTTATATCCTCACCGCCAACTTCTACAACCTCAACTACCCACCGCTGATCGGTCAGAGCGGACCGCTGATCCTCGACCGCAACCTGCAGCCGGTCTGGTTTGCACCCGTGCCTGAAGACGTCGTCGCGTCCAACCTGAGCCTGCAGGCCTACGCGGGCAAGCCGGCGCTCGCCTGGTGGCAGGGAGTCGTCACGAACACCGGCTCGACCGAGAGCGGCGAAGACGTGGTGGTCAATCAGCACTATCAGACGGTTGCGAGGCTGAAGGCGACGGGCGGCTGGGTCCTGACCCTGCACGAGATGTTGATCAGTGGGGAAGACGCGTGGGTGACCGCGAACAAGAACATCGCCAAGAACCTGTCCAACTACGGCGGCGCCTACAACGGCGCGCTGATCGACTCGGCGGTGCAGGAGTACAACCTGCGGACCGGCAAGCTGCTGCACAGCTGGGACGCGCTCGACCACATCCCCCTGGAGGACTCATACGCCAGCGTGCCGACCAACGGGTTCCCGTGGGACGCATACCACGTCAACTCGATCGACCTCGCAGGTGACGGCAAGCTCCTCGTCTCGATGCGCAACACGTGGGCCGCATATATGGTCAACATCGACACCGGCAAGATCGAATGGACGCTCGGCGGCAAGCGCTCGGACTTCGAGTTCGGCCCGGGCGCCGCGTTTCAGTGGCAGCACGACGTGAAGCTGCAGTCCGACTCGACGGTCACCATGTTCGACGATCACTGCTGTCAGCTGACCGGCGGCGGCACCTCGGTCCCGGCGACGGGACCGTCGCGCGGACTGGTGCTCGAGCTCGACCAGGCCGCGCGCACCGCGACGCTCGTGGCCCAGTACAACGGCGGTGGCAAGTTCGAAACGGAATATATGGGCGACACGCAGCCGCTTCAGGGCGGCGACATGTTCGTCGGCTGGGGCTCAGAACCGTACTTCTCGGAGTACGGCCCGTCGGGCAAGCTGCTGCTGGAGGCGAGCTTCCCCGGCTCGGACCTGAGCTACCGCTCGACCGTGGGACAGTGGGTGGGCCTGCCGCTCACCGACCCCGCGGGTGCCGCACGCCAGGCGGATGGCAGAACGACGGTGTACGCAAGCTGGAACGGCGCCACGCAAGTCGTGTCCTGGAGGGTCCTGGCCGGGTCCAGTGCCGGTGCCGCTAGGCTGGCCGTCGTGAAAACCACCGCCAAGTCCGGGTTCGAGACGGCTATCGGAGTGCCGCGGGGCTATGAGAGCTTCGAGGTGCAGGCGCTGAATGCCGGCGGACGGGTGATCGGAACTTCGCGGCCATTCACGCGTTAGGGTCGATGACGATTCAGGCCGTCACGGGGCGGCACAAAGCGGAGCGAGACGGGAGCAGCACCGAATGAGCATGAGACCGAGACGAGCGATCGGCGCGATATCAGTCGCCCTGGGCATGACGATGGCGTTGGGCGCCTGTGGCGGCGCGAGCTCCTCGGCGAGCTCTGGTGTGATCGCGCCTGCGCCCGATCCAACTGCCGGGGTAAGCGCCGCCGCGGCCAACCCCGTGAACGTCTCGCCGCTGCCGGGCACACCCGATGTCTCGCCCGGGACGCAGATCAGTTTTCTCGGCGGACCGGGAACGCGGGTCTCAGACGTGCATGTCGTGGGCTCGCGCAGCGGTTCCCATGGCGGACGTCTGGAGGGTTACTCGACGGGTACGGGCGAGAGCTTCATCCCCTCGCACCCGTTCGTCGCGGGCGAGCGGGTGACCGTAAACGCCCTCGTTCAGAACGGCGCCGGCGCTCCCAGCCAACCGGCGAGCACGAGCTTCAGGGTGATCCCCGAAACGCCGGTCAGCCAGAAACAGTTCCCGATCAACCCCGGCAACTCGAGCGACGTCCAGCACTACGCCTCGGCGCCCACGCTCACGCCCTCGACCGTGCGCATCACCACTCCCGCCCAGCCCGGATCGAGCCCCGGCGACCTGTTCCTCGCCCCCTACCAGGGCAAGGGCACGCCCGGGCCGATGATCGCAGAACAGGACGGCGCGCTCGTCTGGTTTCATCCGCTGCCAGCCGGCGAGTCGGCGACCAACTTCGAGGTCCAGTCCTACGACGGCCAGCCCGTGTTGACCTGGTGGCAGGGGCGCATCCTCGAAGTCGGGTTTGGTCAGGGCGAGGACGTCATCTACAACAGCTCCTACCAGCCGATCGCGTACGTCAGGGCCGGGAACGGCTACCACGCCGACCTGCACGAAATCCGGTTGACTCATGAAGGCACGGCCTGGATCGACGCGTTCGACCCGATCCGCATGAATCTGTCCTCCATGCACGGCTCGAGCAACGCGATCGTCAACGACTCGGTCGTCCAGGAGATCGACGTCAAGACCGGCCTCGTGATGTGGGAGTGGCACTCGTTCGGGCACATCGCGCTGAGCGAATCGCACAACTCGATACCGTCCAGCCCCGACAGCCCGTGGGACTACGTGCACATCAACTCGATCAGTCCCGGACCGGCGAGCCAGACCGAAGCGGCGGGCGCCGATCAGCCCGGCGACGTACTGCTGTCCTCGCGCAGCACCTGGACGCTGTATGACGTGAACATGCGCACCGGCGGGTTTGTCTGGCGCCTGGGCGATCGCGGCTCGAGCTTCAAGCTCGGCCCCGGCACGCGGTTCTACTGGCAGCACGACGCCGAATGGCAGCCGGGCGGGTTGATCTCGGTGTTCGACAACGGCTCGGACCCGCCGAAGGAGAAGCAGTCGCGGGGCCTGCTGCTGGACCCGAACACGGCCGCGCACACTGTGACGCTGGTCAAACAGTTCACCAACCCGCACTACACGCTGCTGGCCTCCAGCCAGGGCAACCTTCTGAACCTGTCGACTGCCAACAACACAGCCGGCAACTGGATGATGGGCTACGGCGGGCTGCCCAACTTCACCGAGCACAGTCCTTCGGGCGCCGTGCTGCTCGACGGCACGCTCGGCAAGAACGTGCAGGACTTCAGGACCTACCTGTCGCCATGGAGCGGTCATCCGACGAGCGCCCCCTCGCTGGCCGTCCAGTCCGGAACCGGAACCGGCGGCGGCAAGCTGACGGTCGCCGCCAGCTGGAACGGGGCAACCGAAGTCGCCTCCTGGCAGGTGCTAGCCGGAACCTCGGCGACCTCGCTTGCGCCGGTCGCGACGGCGCCGCGGCGCGGGTTTCAGACCAGCATCTCTCTTTCCTCGACGTCCCCGTACGTCGCCGTTCAGGCGCTCAACGCCGCTGGGGCGGTGATCGGGCGCTCGCCGGCGGTCAGGGGTTGACCGATCAAGACCTGACGCGCGCGCCGCGGCGGCCGCGGCCTGAAGCTCCTGTTCGCGGCGTTCGTAGGCGCGCAGGGTCGAGCGGACGGAGACCGTGAAGTAGTTGTCGAAGCCTCGCGCCTGTGCGGTCTGCAGATGGGTCGGCAGCGGCCGGTGCAGCTCCTGCGCATAGGCCTGCTGCATCAGGGCGTCCAGCGCGCCTTCGAGCGGGCTTTCGCCGACGCTGTTGTGGATCTCCAAGCGCCCGCTGCCGTCGCCGTAGTCGTAGAGCTCGCGCTCCTGGCCTTCGGCGACCGGGACGATTTCTTCGCCGTTCCAGTTGGCGTAGATCGCGTACTTGGCATCGGGCGTACGCAGCGCGACCACGTGCAGCGGCGCATCGGCGGCATACGGTTCGATCGCGAACTCGGTCACGGTCTCATCGGTGGCGTGCAGCACGTAGGGACGGCCCGGGGCGGACGGGTCGGCGAGGATGGCAGCGAGGTCCAAGCGCTGGGCGAGATGTCCGTAGCGGCTCTGCCCGCGCCATGCGTCGGATCCGCCGGCGATCGTCAGCAGCAGGGGCGCCACGTCCACGCTCGAGGTCAGCTGCGTGCGCGTCACTTCGGGTTCGCTCGTCAGCTTGCCGCGGGGATCGGAGACGATCAGCGGCACCCTGATGCCCTCCTCGTACACGCCCGCGCCCTTGCCGCGCAGGCCGTGCGAGCCGCCGTACTCGCCGTGGTCTGAGGTGAACACGATCACGGTGTTCGCCGCGACCTGCGGGCGGCTCTCCAGCGCGCTCAGCACGCGCCCGACCTGTTCGTCGACCTGGAGCTGGAGGTTCATGTACAGGTCGAGCATCGGCAGCCATGCCTGCTGCACTTCCGCTTCCGGCCCGGTGAACGGCACCGGGCCGAACGAGCTGGCGGAGGTTTCCTGCAGCGAGAGCTGCAGCCGTGGCTTGCCCTCGGCGATCAGCTGTTCGGGGGTCTCGAAGTTGGGCGGCAGCTGGGTGGCGAGGCTCGGCGCCGAGGCCTCGGCCGGCACGCGATCGGTCCAGTTGTACCACCAGGCGATGTCGTGGGGGTTGACGAACGAGACGGTCGTGCACCACGGCTCGGTCTCGCCGGCCGTCGGGAACCACTGCTCGAACTGGTCGGCGATGCCCGGATCCACGCGCCAGCCCTGGCCGGGCGCCCCGTCGGGGGAGGGATAGGTGCCTCCGGTGAACCCGTAGCGCTCCAGCGCGCGCGCGCCCGTCGCCGGGGTCCAGTCGTTGTCGCCGTGGGTGAGGTGCCACTTGCCGTACCAGCGCGTGTGGTAGCCGTGTTCGCGCAGCATCGACCCCCATGTCGGGAAGCCGGGGTTCAGCGTGCTGGCGCCGGTGATCATGCAGCCGGTCTGGTGGGTGTACAGCCCGGTCAGCAGCGCCGCGCGCGACGGGGTGCAGTCGTTGGAGGCGGTGTAGTGGTGGGCGAAGGAGACGGCGCTGTCGCTCAGGCGCGCCAGGTTCGGTGGCAGACCCGGTTCCCCCGGTTCGGGGCCGATCCACTGGGGATAGCGCAGCTGATCGACCATGATCACGAGGATGTTCGGGCGCTGCGCAGTAGCGTCCACCGGCCGGCTCACCGGTTGGGCGGGCGTGGTGGTCGTGGCCGGTCGTGCGTCCGAGTCGTCGCTCGCGTCGGCCAGCTTGGAGACCGCCAGGCCGCCACCGAGCACCGTGCCGCCCGCAATCAGCCCGCCCTTGACGAACGTGCGCCGGTCGATGCCCCGTCCGCCGGTGCCCTGCCCGCCGATTTTGTCGTTTTTCTTATTCTCGTCTGCTCTCATGGTCTACGTACGTGCTCCGATCGTCGGCGTAGCGGTGCTGCTGGTGTTGCCGATGAGCTTAGCGGTGTGCGGGATGGTCGTGTTTGGGAGGTCGTCGAACGGGGCGCCGTCTTCGAACACATGGTCCCGGGGACACGAGCTGGGCGTCGAGGGGGGAGATCCTTCCGCATAGAACGGGCCGCTAGAGCGTAGAGTTCAGCTGGCCAAAACACCAGTTCAACCAGCCAATACACCATTCAAGGGAGGCGCATGATTCTGCTCACGACATACAAACTAAAGCCGTTCCTCAGCAAAGACGAAACGAGGAAGCTCATGGACGTGTTCGCCAAAGAGGGCACGGGTCCCGGCGCAACGGCTCATTACGTCGCCGCGGACGGCAGTCACGGCGTGGTGATCTCGGACACCGATGACGTGGCGGCCGGGTACCGGAACATCCTGAACTACACGGAGTGGGTCGAGTACGACACCAAGACGATGCTGACGATCGAGGAGGCCGTACCGCTGATCGCGGATTCGCTCGCGTGAGGCAGGTGCGGTAACCGCGGGGGATGGGGGATCGTCTGGGTAGACCTCAGCCCTCCGTGAGGCACCGGGGTCTTGGTCTTGGTCTTGGTCTTGGTTTTGGTTTTGGTCTTGGTTTTGGTCTTGGTCTTGGTCTTGGTCTGGGTGTCGTTCATCGCTGCGTCCAACGACCTCCTCTTTTGATGGCCGGGAGAGGGGTGGCATCAGATCGAACGTGAAGCCGTGCGTGCCGTGGAAGATGAAGGTGCTCACGCGCTGAGTGGCTCCGCGGCCGGCATGCGGCGCAGGTGGCCGCAGTGGGAGCCTAACCGACCTTGAGCTCGACCCTGAGCTTCGAATCACGGAGAAAAAGTGGCTCGGATTGCGGAAGAAAATGGCCTCGGATTGCGGAAGGTAGCGATATGCTGCAGGTATGCCCGTGATCCTTGACAAGATCGTTGACCGTCGGCTGGAAGCAGTGGTCCGTCTCCGTCTGGGTACCGAGCCAGTTGTTGTGCTGCAGGGCTCTCGCGCCGTGGGGAAGTCGACTCTGCTGCGGAAGCTGGCGGCCTCCCAGGATCGCGAGATCATCGATCTCGACGACCTCGCCACGCGCGACGCGGTGCGAGCCGACCCGGCGCTGTTCGTGCGAGGCGAGGCTCCCGTGCTGATCGACGAGTTCCAGCATGTGCCAGAGGTGCTCGACGCGATCAAGGCGGAGCTCAATCGCGATGGCGCCCCAGGGCGGTTTGTGCTGACCGGCTCGACGCGATACGCGACGTTGCCCGCGGCGGCCCAGGCACTCACCGGTCGTGCTCATCGCGTGGATGTCCTGCCTCTCTCTCAAGGAGAGATCGCCGAGATTCGAGAGGACTTCGCCGAGACCCTCGTGAGCAATCCGCCCTCACTGCTAGAGGAGAGTCCGCCCCCGATGTCTCGCGAGGAGTACGTCAGCAGAGTCGTCGCGGGTGGATTCCCACCGGTGCTCCGCCGTGCTGGGCCCGCCGATCGCGCACGCTGGTTCGATGACTACGTCAACCTCGTTATCGAGCGCGACGTCCTCGAGCTCACGCGCGTGCGTCAACGCCGAGCACTGCCGCTCCTGCTGGGGGCACTCGCAGGTCAGACCGCACAGGTGCTCAACATCGCCAAGGCCGCGACGACGATCGGCATGGACAAGTCGACGGCCGAGAGCTACACCAAGCTGCTGGAGACCGTCTTCCTCGTCCACCAGCTACCAGCCTGGGGCACGACACTCGGCTCGCGCGTCGGCGTGGCGCCCAAGATCCACGTCGTTGACAGCGGACTGGCCGCGCGTCTGTTGCGCCTGACCGAGCGCAAGCTTGGAGAGGCCTCGGCGCCGGCGCTCACCGAGCTCGGGCATCTACTGGAGACGTTCGTCGTGGGCGAGATATGCAAGCAGCTCGACTGGCTCGAGGCACCGACCACGCGCGGACACTGGCGGACGCACGACGGTGACGAGGTCGATCTGGTCATCGAGCGCGAAGACGGCAAGATCGTCGCACTCGAGGTCAAGGCCTCATCCCGCGTCACCGCCCGAGACCTGCGAAGCCTGCTCAAGCTGCGCGACAAGCTCCAGAACCAGTTCCTGGGAGGCGTCGTGCTGTATACCGGCACACGGGCATACACCCACGACGGCATTCACATAATGCCGATCAGTTGACTCTGGCGCGCAGGGGGTTAGACTCGCCGTCGTGAACGCAGACGAACACACTGATGACGAGCTGATCGTGACTCCCGGCGAGAGCATTCCTGCGGATACCGCCGGGCCGGACTTCGGCCCCGGGGATTAGGGGAACGATCAACGGCCAATTGGGATCGTCCGGTTGGACCCTTCCCCGGAGATCAGCTTGCGCCTTTGGCGCTGCGCACGGCGTCTCAGTCGACGCCGTAGCCCCGAGGAACGTCTGCGCGATCATGGTCTTCGACGATGTCGTCCAGTTGTCCGCTTGAGTCGCGACCACCGCGCGACGAGGACGGGAGCTACCGAAAGGTTCGAGCTTCGCCGCGTCACGGGAATCGGACGGAGAAGCGCGCCACAATCGTTGTGCCGGTCGCCCGTGGCCTCGGCAGGCCGTCGGGGTATGCGTATTCCTTTGGCCGCGCCACTACGCCTAGCACACACCCGGGCCCGATACCCGCGCACGGTTCTTTGTACGGTTCGCTATTGCAGGGGTAGGCGCTTTCGCAGGGTGGCGCGTGAGGGACGGCGTAGATTGCGCCTTCGTAGGAGCCGCCCGGGCACCAATGTCCGGTCGAGGATTTCGCCGGCGTGAGGGAGAGCGCCACCTGTCCGTTCGCCTGCGGGTAGCCGTAGTCGGTGCGTTGCATGTTGCTTGACGTGGCGCAGGGCGGCGGCGAGGTCCGCGTGTAGTCCTTGTAGGGTTTCAGCACGATCACCGCGTAGTAGTAGCCGCCTTCGGGAAGGCGCGGAGCGTGGAAGGTGATGTGCACGTTCTTGCGCGCGGCAAGCCTGCGCTGGACGTGCACGGACACGTGTTCGGCAGCTATGGCGGCACCGGTCTTGCTGCTCACCTCCGCCACAGCCGCGCCCGGGCCGTTGCCGCCTGCGGTCGTGACACCGCCTGAAGGGGACGTTGCCGATGTCGATGTCGGTGGGTTGCTCGATGTCGTGCCGGGCGATTTTGTGCCCGTCGGAATGCGGGGGCTGGGCGCGGGCACTCGGAAGAAGTTGACGCCCGGATCGTAGCGGCCGATCAAGGCGACATTCCCTTCGCCGTTGAGCGCGACCGCATCTCCGAAATAGTCGTAAGGCGTGGCGTTGGCGAGGACAAACTCGCCGAGCTGGCCCCAGTTCGAGCCTTCACCCGCGAAGGCGTAGACGGCCCCAAAATCTTCTTTGGCCAATGGAGCGCCGACGAGCGCGATGCTGCCGTTGCGATTGAGCGCCACCGTGATCCCGAACCAGCCCCCGGACGAACGCCCTTCGGCTTCGATGGGAGCTAGTTGCGCTTGCAGTGTCCAGCTTGATCCGCCATCCCTGTACAGGTACGCGGTCCCTCCGCTGCTCCCATATGGCGCGCCTATCAGCGCCGTGCTTCCATCCGCGCTCAGCGCCACTGCATCACCCAGGTCGCTGCTGTCCGGCAGGGCTGTGGCACTCAGTTCGGTCTGCTGCGTCCAACTGGAGCCGCTGCCGGTGAAGACGTATGCCGCGCCGGCACCATCGTTCGCATCCGGATCTCCAACGAGCGCGGTCTTGCCGTCGGCGCTGAGGGCCAGCGCATGACCGAAGTTGTCGAACATTGTCGGCGCGGCGCCTGTACTGAGCGTCGCTTCCTGCGTCCACGTCGTGCCCGTGCGTCCGAAGATCGTCGGCGGAGCGTTCCCTTCAGGCCCGTAGGAGAGCCCGTACCAGCCCGACAGTCCTGCCCCGACGAGAGCCGTGTTCCCGTCGCCGCTGAGCGCGACCGAGCCGCCAAAGCCAGAACCTCCGTGAAACTCTGCCTGCTGTGTCCACGTCGTACCCAAGCGCGTGAAGACGTATGCGGTGTGTTCACAGATGTGTTCGTATGCGCACTCCCCCGGGTCGCCCACGATGACCGTGTTTCCATCCGCGCTTATCGCAACCGAGTTGCCGAAGAGCAAGTCGTAGCTTTGATCGCTTGCCCTAAGTGTCGCCTGTTCGCTCCAGCTCGAACCGTCGAAGATGAATACGTGGACAAGACCGCCGACTTCGGTCCAGTCGTGTTCCTGGACACTCCCGTGGGCGGTCCCAAGCTGGCCGACGACCGCGGTGCGCCCGTCGGCACTCATCGCCACGGCAAAGCCGTAGCCGACAGCACCGGTGAATTCGGCCTGAGGCGCTTCTGGCGGTTCAGCAGCACTCGTGGGCGGCGCCAAGACACCTGCTCCCCCGGCGACCAAGAACACCGCCGTCACCACAAGCGCGAGCGAGCACCGCATTCGCATAGCCGGGATAGCCATGTGAAACAAGTATCTCACACCCAAAGGGAGATGACATGGCTCCCTGACCCACAGAAGGTCCTTCCAGCCCCGTGGCCGGCGACGCTCACCAAGCGTTGGTCTACCCCTCGGAGCCGGCGGTGTGGAGGAGTGCATCAGTCCGGTTGGGCGTAGCCCACGATCAGTGGTGGTTTGCCGCCGGCATACCGTTACGGCCGGCGTCGCCAGTGCGCGCCCCGTCCTGTGCCGACGGGTTCGATCAGGCCTTCGTCGCGGAGGCGGGCGAGGGTCTTGTCGATGTATGAGTCGCTGGCGGTGGGTACGGCTCGGCGGACGTCGGCGACGGTGAACTCCCCGGCGGTGGAGCCGCGGATGAATTGTGCGATCGCCTCGCGCTTGGCGCCGCGGCCAGAGACAGGGGCAGCGCTGACCTCGAGCTCTTTGTAGGCGGCGGTGAGGATCCCGAGGAAGTAGCGCAGCCACGGTTCGATGTTGTGTTCGTCCTCGTGCCAGCCGTGACCGGCGGCCTGCAGCGCGTCGTAGTAGGTGTCGCGGGTCTCCTCGATCAGTCGCTCGAGGCTGACGTAGCGCCCGATCTCATAGCCGGCCTGGTAGAGCGCCAGCAGCGTGAGCAGCCTCGAGATGCGGCCGTTGCCGTCGCGGAAAGGGTGGACCGCGAGGAAATCGAACACGTAGCAGCCGATCAGCAGCAGCGGATGATGCGCGCCCGATTCGGATGCTGCGGCGAACTGCTCGTGCAGCTCCTTCATCGCTGCCGGCGTCTGCACCGCGGAGACGGTCTGAAAGCGCACGACCCTCACGCCGTCGGCCCTTATCTCCTGGATCGAGTTCTCCACGTTCTTCCAGCGGCCCGCAGGCGTATTTGTGAACTGGTAGAGGTCGCGGTGCAGCTGCTCGACGACGCTCGGGGTGAACGGGATGCTCGCAGCGTCGGCGTTGATCGTGTCGAGCACAGCCCGATAGCCGGCGATTTCCTCCTCGGGGCGATTCTCGGGCCGCGCCCCTCTGGAGACCAGCTCGCGGATGCGATCGCCGGGTGCGGTGATGTCCTCGATCGCGTTGGAGGACTCCACACTCTGGACCCGGGCGATTTCTCGCAGCGTGCTCAGCGTCTCCGGGCCACGCTCGCGCAGCACCCCCTCGCGCCCCTGCGCCCTGTCGATCCCGCCCAACGCCACCGCCACGGGGGCGGGCACCATGCCGATCTGACGATCGAGAGCTCGGAAGGTATGCATCACGCGTCCCCCTGGATGAGATTGGAACGTAGCACTATCCCAGTAAACGTAGCACTTTGGCGATAGTTGATGCTACGTTAGTGGGGCGAAGATCCCGGCGCGGCGGTGACTGGCGCGGCGTGGCCATACCCATGTCCACCCCCGTGCCGTAGCTTTAGTCACTCACTATCGAGGCCAAGTTATCGATATGGGTGATGTGGTAGATCCGCGTCGAATTCGGAGGACCGGTCATGGCGACAGCGTAGATTGCGCAGGCTGGAAAGGTGGAGGAGGCGCTGATGGGCCTGAGAGGGCGGCTGGGCAAGGCCATCCCACCCCTGTGACCGGCGACATCCACCTATGTTCGGCCTACTTGCTTTGTTGTCTCCCATCCATCTCACCCCCCAATCCCCACCCCGCCATGTTCTGCTCATCCGCCGCTGGGGCCTCGGACGCTTGTACTCCTCGCTGAGGATGAACGCCCACCCCGGGTCCTCCGCGAACGCCTGCGACGGTCTCGGGGAGATGTCAGGGCCCGAGCCCGGCGGCCGCGGCGTGTTCGCGGAGGTAGTCACGAAGGTAGGGCAGTGCGTAGTCGACGTGCCCATGACCTGTTGACTCGATGAGCTCTGAGGCGATCAGCCGGAGCCGGTACTGGCTTGCGAAGTTGGCGTCGATCCCGAGACGCTGCTGGATGTCTTTCATCCTTGACGGGCCGTCGTCCTTGGCCATCGCGAGCAGAAAAGACTTGTCGATCTCCGAGGCGTCGGCCAGCGCCGGCTCGTAGACGAGCCTGCCGAGTCGGCGAAGAGCATCGGAGACGCCCTCCCGCGCGCTTTCCATCGAGATCTCGCTCTCGGACTTGCGCAGACGCCACACCTGAGCGCCGACCAGCTGGATCAGGAAGGGATAGCCGCGTGTGCCTTGCACCATCACGTCGAGCGCATCCTCAGCAATCGTTCGTCCACTCTCTTCCACAGGGGTTCTGATCGCCCGCGCAACGTCCTCGGAAGCAACCGATCCCAGGGCGTGTCGCTCCGCCCTTCGCAGAAATGTGAGCACTTCGTCGTTCACGACATCGGTGATCGCCGAGGCCGGGCCGGCCCCGACGAACGCCAGTTGCCGTTCCTCTCTGAAAGTGTGCTGCACGGTCGTGGCGAGCTGCCGCAGCTCATCGATCTGGTTGTGATGGATCTCATCGAGTGTGATGAGCAGCCCGGTTTGATTCTCGGCCAGCAAATCCGTGATCAGCGCGATCTGACTGCGGAGCGTCGCCTCAGGAGCGTGACTGTCCGTAGTGCTCCACGACACCCCGCCGGATCCCGCGGGCCCCGTGATGCCCGTCAAGCGACGCCGAACGGCTTTGGGGTCGAAGCTCTCGAGCAGCCTCGGCAGCTCTTGGTGCGTAAGGCGATCCACAAAGCCGGGCGAGGCGGTCTCGCTCACGACGAGCCAGCCGAGCTCCCTCGCGCGATCCTCGACCGCGTTCAGCATCACCGTCTTTCCAGCGCCGCGAGCCCCCGTGTAGATCGTCGCCCTGGCAGCCGCACCGGGCCCGTCCTCTAGGCCCTCAACGAACTCCTCGATCAGCGGGTCGCGGCCCACCAGCAAGGGAGGGCTAACACCGAAGCTGGGCTTGAACGGGTTCGCCACCACGATCCCCAGTATACACACCCGTTTAGAGTTTTTTAGACTTTTTAGAGGTCTTTAGATATCGCGGGCGGAGACGAGGTTGCCGAATGAGTGCCGGCTCAGCCCGTTGATGGTGGCTTCGCGCGTGCCGCGGGGAAGACCGTGCCGAGCAAGCCGCGGGCGGTTGCGACCCAGAAGTTCATTTGGTCGAAGTAGTCGCACCAGAGCACGATCTGAGCGTCGTGCACATCGAAGCGCCCACACACCCAGAACTGGATGCGCAGCCGGCCGAACTTCATGACGTCGGTGCGCTCGGTCAGAACCGTTCCTCCATCCGCCGAGATCGCATGCACATAGACCTCGAACCCGGCGCCGGCTCGGCCGAGCGTGGCCTGAAAGAGCCGGCGAGTGCGCTCACGTCTGTGCACCGTGGGCAGCCCTACGTTCTTGTACTCCACGTCCACCGCCAAGAGCTCAACTGCCCCATCGACATCCCCCAAGCGAAGCAGCTCCAAGAACCGCTCGACCACCAGCGTGGGCGTGGAACCGCTCCCCAGTTGGTCGACCTGCTTCTCCGCGGTGACCTCGTTTGCAGTAACTATTTAGGTCCTGCTGGTCTTGCTCGTCAAGGGTGAGTGCAGATTCGGGTGCGGGTGCGCAGTCCGGGAGGGGGGGCGGTGTGAGCAGGATTCCGCCTGGTTGCAGGGAATCTTGCGGGCATGGCCGATGCGGGGCAGCTCAGTCGCGAGGAGCTTGAAGCCCGGATCACCGACCAGGATGCGGTGATCGCGGCGTTGCGGGGGCAGAGCGCCGAGCAGCAGGCGATGATCGTCGAGTTGAAGGCCGAGATCGTCGAGATGCGATCCAGGCTGGATCAGAACTCCAGTAACTCGAGCAAGCCGCCGTCCTCTGATGGTTACTCAAAGCCCTCGCCGAAGAAGCGCGGCCTGCGGCAGCGCTCGGGGCGCAAACAGGGCGGCCAGCATGGCCATGAGGGCGCCCGCCTGGAGCGTGTGGAGGTCCCCGATCGTGTGATTGTCCATGAGCCCGATGTTTGCGAGGACTGTGGGCGCGATCTGGCTGACGGGGAAGAGGTTGAGGGCGGGGAGTCTCGTCAGGTTTTCGATATTCCCGAGAAGCTCGCGCTGGAAGTGATAGAGCATCTCGCGAAAGCCCGGCGCTGCAAGGCTTGCGGGCGTGTGAACGACGCCCATTTCCCCAAGCACGTGATCGCTCCTACCGGATACGGGGTGAACCTGCGCGCCCTCGGTGTCTATCTCATCGTCTTCCAGCACATCCCTTATGAGCGCGCTCGCAACCTGATCTGCGACCTGATCGGGGCGCAGCTCTCCACAGCCACGTTGAAGGCCTGGGTGGATAAGGCCGCGCGGGGCCTGACCGATTTCGATGAGCAGCTGCGAGCGCTGCTCGGTGATGAGCCGGTCGCCCACTTCGACGAGACGGGCCTGCGTATCGCAGAGCGTCTTTCCTGGGTGCACTGCGCCTCCACGCAGACGTTGACGCGCTACACCGTCCACGCCAAGCGCGGAGGGCAAGCGATGGATGAGGCCGGCGTGCTGCCCGGCTTCGCCGGTGTGGCCGTCCACGACGGCTTCTCCCCATACCGCGCCTACACCAACGCGGCCCACGCGCTCTGCGGCGCGCACCACCTGCGGGAGCTGATCGCTGCCACCGAAGCGGGGCAGCTCTGGGCCTCCGGCATGAGCTGCCTTTTGCTGGACACCAAGGATCTGGTCGATCAGGCCAAGGCGGCCGGCCGCAAGGCGCTGGGCGCCCCGGCCCTGGCAGAACTTCACACCTCATACCGCGACCTGATCGCCTCAGGCTACGAGCAGAATCCCGGCCTCGCACAAAACCACGGCAGGCGAATCAAGCGCACCAAGGCGCAGAACCTGCTGCTCAGACTCGATAAGCGCGAGCGCGAAACGACCCTCTTCGCCCACGACTTCGCCGTCCCCTTCTCGAACAACCTCTGCGAGTCCGACCTCCGCATGGTCAAGCTACAACAAAAGATATCCGGGTGCTTCCGCACGATGGACGGCGCCGAGCGCTACCTGACAGTGCGCTCCTACATCTCCACCGCCAAAAAGCAGGGCCAAGACACCCTCGGTGTGCTCAGCGCGCTGGCACGGGGCACACCCTGGCTGCCAGCCGCCGGGGAAACTTGACCTGGGGCCCGTCCGCCGCGGCGGCGATAATCGCAGGCCAATCATGGGCAAGCGATCCCGACGCGACAGGCCCCAACGCCAGCTGCCGGCAGCCGCGGCGGGCGCCAGCTCCCCGCCACCGCGTGAGGATAACCAGCAGACACCGGGCCGGCCCGAGCGGCTGCTGCTCGACCAGATCGCGGCCGGAGCGCTCGATCAGCACCTGACAGCGATCGCCGACGCGATCCACGCGCGTCTTGACCTGCTGGAGACGGTCAACTCCGCCAAGGCACTGGCGATGCTCTCCCTCGGCGACCGCGTCCGCTTCAGCGAGCGCACCAAACCCCAATATCTGCGCGGCGTGCACGGCGTCGTGACCGACCTCGATGAGCACACCGCCACCGTCTGCGTGCACCAGCCCGTCGGCCGGTTCCAAAGCGGCGAGATCCGCCAATGCCCACCACTGCTATTGGAGCGCCTGCACCCAGCCGCCTGAGAGGAGCCCGATGAGCCCAGCCCGCCAAGACGACCCCGACCTCGACAGCCTGATCGAGGAAATCACCGTCGACGCACACGACGAGGACGAGCAGCTGATGGGCTTTGAGAACGCCTTCGACGAAGCGAACTTCCCCTGCCCAGGCACCGTCATCGGCGAGACCGTCGACGTGCTCTCTGTCACCACCACAGGCAACCGCCGCGAGCTGATCGCCATCTGCCAACGCAACAGCAAACGCTACGAGATCGCCCTACTCGATATCGACATCCACGCCGATCCCACCACCTCACGCCTCCTCGCCGCCTACCAACGCTGGATCGGCACCTGAATAGTTACCGTTTGCAGGCTCAGGCATGGCTGTAAGCATAGGCGCATCCGATCTGCGCACGCCTTGCGTCTGCGGGATGGATGAGATGCGCGAGGTGGGCGCGCAGCCAGTGCATCACCTCGACCCAGGGACGCTTGGGATGGGGTGTCTCGACAGGCCTAGTGTCATAGCGATACGGGTAGTTGACAACTCGAGGGATGGACCCACCGGCTCGCCACCCCACGACTGCGACCGCTCGTATCGCGCGGGCTCGAGCAAGCGCTGGGGCAGGCGGTGAGTGGAGCGGCGGGGTGACCGCTTCGGCATCGTCTGAGGGTCGCCGGCTCTAGCCCATCTGGGCTTCCACGCTTTTCTTCGCCCAATCAATCATCCCCAGTGAGACCCACGGATACTGCCCGGCTCGAACGCGGATCCCAACATTGCCGTCGGGTCCTTTGACCTCGACAATGGTTATGACGCGGCCGATCTGGAAGTCGCGGCCAAGGTCGGCTTCGATCGCGTCCATCTGCTCGGCCACTTCCTGCATGAGACGGCTTCTGCCGTCCGTGCCGGGCGCTGTCGCGTCGGGCTCTATGTCGTCGTGTTCTGCGTCAGGCATTACGCCCTTTCGTGTCGAGGAAGGAGGCATCATGCCATCGATCGAGTGGGATGGACCGGATGGGCAGATCAGTCCATGACCGCGACGGTCAACGATGTGCTCGCGGCTGTGAGGTAGCCGGGACCGGGACAGGTGCTCGGCGCGCTGTTCTCGTCGCACGGGGTGTCGGCCACGAACACCGAGCCCGAGACCATCTCGTGGCCGAAATGAGACCATCTCGTTACGCGCCGAGCTCGCCGTGCTCCCGGTGGAACGCTTCACGCGCCGATGTGCCACGATCAAGATCGCGTCTCTACTTTCTCCCCTCCCGAAAGGAAGAACCATGCCCGAGTACCCTCCCGGGACCCCATCCTGGATCGAGCTTGCCTCGCCAGACACCGACGCCGCCGCCGAGTTCTACGGCGCGCTGATGGGCTGGAACGCGACTGAGCCCGGGCCGGTCGAGACCGGTGGGTATCGCATGTTCCAGCAGAACGATCAGAACGTCGCCGGGCTGATGGGCATCATGCAGGAGGGCCAGCCGACCGCGTGGTCAACGTATGTGAGCGTCGCCGACGCCGAGGAGACGGCGGCCAGGGTCAAGGTCGCGGGCGGCAGCGTGATGGTCGAGCCGATGGACGTGATGGACATCGGGAGGATGGCGGTCTTCGCCGATCCCACCGGCGCCGTGTTCGGTGTGTGGCAGCCGAAGACGTTCGCCGGCGCCGACCTCGTCAACGAGCCGAACTCACTGTGCTGGAACGAGGTGCTCACCCGTGACGCTGACGCCGGCAAGGCGTTCTACCCGGCCGTGTTCGGCTGGAACGCCGGCCGTCCGTCGTTCGAGGGCGCACCCCAGACCTACACGGTCTGGGAGCTGGCCGGCAAGCCCGTCGGTGGGATGATGCAGATGACCGACGAGTACTTCCCGGCCGAGATCCCGCCGCACTGGGGCGTGTGCTTCGCGGTGGCTGACTGTGACGCCACTGTCGCCAAGGCACGCGAGCTCGGGGCGACGGTCACGAACGAGCCGATGGACATGCCGATCGGCCGCTTCGCCGGCATGACCGATCCCCAGGGAGCCTCGTTCACGGTGATGCAGCCGGCGCCCTGAGCGGTGGACTCAACCCCTCGCGCGGTGATGGTTGTGCTTATGGGCTTGCTGTTCCAGCTTCCTCAGTTTCCGGATGGCGATCGTCTGCGAGACCGGCGGGGGTTCGATCACGAGCGGGAAGTTGATCGCGGGGATCGCCAGCGTCATGGATATGACCGTCCCCTGACCGTGCTCGGTGATCACGGTACGCACCGGCAGGCCGTTTTGTGCAAACGACACTTCGAGCGTGGTCGTCGGCGGTTGCGGTTGCGGCGATGGTGATGGCAGAGGTGTGAGCCGTGCAGCGGACGCGAGGTGTTCCCGATCGAGTTGTTCCGGTTCGAGAGTTGCGAGAAAGCTCGTGACCGGCTGACCGTAGAGCGTCCCGGCCCCCAGTTCGCGCACTTCTCGCGCCCCGGCCAGCGCATGACGCAATCCTTCGAACGGCGGTTCCGCCAGCGCCGGCTCGCCGATCTTCGGCTTGCTGGTCTTGGGTGCTTTGATGTGTTTCCCGTTGACGGTGAACAGTTCGGCGAGGCCGCCAGGCCCAAGCTTCACCCACGGCCGGCCGTGGTCGACGCGACCCAGCGCGCGGAGATAGAAGTAGGTGGTACCGTCCACCACCCGCAACGTCAGCGGATGCCCAAACAGGCTGAGAACGACGTTACCAGCCGTTGGAGAGGTCGTCACTTCCCCGGATATACCGGTCCCGAGCAGAAGCTTCAGCAGCTTTAGTACGGTGCCTGGGCACGGGAGGTTCGCTTCCTGCAAGGCGTTCTCGAAGCTCATCAGCTGCTCGTCCTCGTCGTAGGCGTTGACGGTGATCTCCTCGATCAGGCTGTCAAGCTCGGTGTCTCTCTGGCGGGCTGGGCTCATCGGGCTCCTCTCAGGCGGCCGGGTGCAGGCGTTCCAGCAGCAGCGGCGGGCATTGGCGGATCTGGCCGCTTGAGAACCGGCCGATCGGCTCATGAACGCAGACGGTCGCGGTGTCGTGTTCGATCTCGATCACGACGCCGTGGACGCCGCGCAGGTACTGGGGTTTGGTGCGGTGGTTGAAGCGGACGCGGTCGCCGACTGAGAGCATCGCCAGCGCCTTGGTGGAGTTGACCGTCTCCAGCAGCTGGAGGCGCGCGTGGATCGCGTCGGCGATCGGCATCAGGTGCTGATCGAGCGCGCCGGCCGCTCTGGTCCAGAAGCAGCCGCTCGGGCGCTCCCGGGGTCTGCCGGTGATCCTCGCGCGGCGGCGGGGAACTGGCGCCCGCGCCTGCCGGCAACCTGCGCTCAGGTCTGTTGCGTCGGGATCGCTTGCCCATGCCTGGCCTGCGATTATCGCCGCGGTCACGGACGGTCCGCTCAGGTCTCTGCGGCGGCGGGCAGCCAGGGTCGGCCGGCGGCGAGCTTCCCGAGCACGTCCAGGGGGCGATGATCCTGCTTGCGCGCGGTGGAGATGTAGGAGCGCACGGCCAGGAAGCGCCGGCGCCCTGCTTCGTGCGCCAGCAGCCGGAGATCTCCTTGCAGCTTGACTATCCGGATGTCCTGCTCGGCCAAGTTGTTGGTGAAGCTCACGCGGAAGTCGTGTGCGAAGCGCAGCGCCTCCTGCTCCCTGGCGTCCAGGCGCAGCAGCAGGTTCTGGGCGTCGCTGCGCTTGATCCGCTTGTGCGCGTTCTCGGCCAGCCCGGGGTTCGCTCGTAGCCCAGGCAGATCAAGCCACGGTAGGAGAGGTGAAGTTCCCGTAGCGCTTGGTCGCTGAGCTGCTTGCGGCCGGTCGCCTTGGCCTGGCAGACCGCGTCGTTCATGTCGAGCAGCAGGGCCTCATGCCCGAGGCCCACGCCTCGCCGGCTTCCTGCGCGGCGATCAGCTCCCGCAGGTGGTGCGCTCCGCAGAGAGCGTGGAGCGCCTGCTCGAAGGAGTTGTAGGGCTTCCAGCCATCGTGGAGGGCGACCCCTTGAAAGTCGGGCCACGCCGGCGTGCTCCATCGCCGCACCCCGCGCTTCTCATGCGCCGTGTAGCGCGTCAGCGTCTCGCTTGAGGCCGAGTGGACCCAGTGCAGGCGCCCGGCTATCCGCGCTCCAGCTCATCCAGGCATAGGACCGGCTCGGAGATCAAGAGCTTGCGCAGCTGCTCATCGAACTCGGTCAGCCCCGCGGCGGCCTGATCGACCCATGCCAGCGTGCCGGTGGAGACATCGGCCGCCACACGTCGAGCAGCGTCAGGCAGGCGCGCTCGTAGGGGATGTGCTGGAAGACGTGCAGATAGACGCCCAGCGCCTTGATCCGCTCGCCATAGCTGACCGGTGCCTTGACGCTCTCCGGGAAGGCTCCCGCGTCTCCTTCCCGCAGCCCAGGCAGCGACGCAGGCGCGCGACGTGCTCGACCACGCGCAGGTCGATCTCCTCGGGCAGATCGAAGACCTGGCGGCGCCGCGCCCGCAGCAGCTCGCCGTCAGCCAGATCCCGCCCACAGTCCTCGCAGGGTCCTTCGGGATCGTGTCCGATCTCTTCATCAGGGACCTCGACGCGCTGCAGATGCGCACCCTCGTGGCCCTCCTGGCCGCTGGGCTTGCGCCCAGAGCGCTTGCGCAGGCTGCGCTCCCTGTGATCCTTCTCGCCCTTCTTGAGCGGCGGCTTGGAGAGGCCATCCGAGGAGGGGGGCTTGGAGGAGTTCTTCGAGTTCTGCCCTAGCTTCTGGCGCAGCTCGACGATCAGCGCTTCGAGCTTGGCGATCCGCGCCGCCTGCTCTGCCACGAGCGCTTCGAGCTGCTCATACTGCTGTTCTGCATGCTCGCTTGCAGTGCCATCGGCGCAAGATTCCCTGCAAATGCGCAGAATCCTGCCCGCGCGGGGATCGCCCGCACGGCCGTGAGACGCCCATAGTGCTGGGGCCTTGACAAGGGGGGTCAGAATCTTGCTCTGACCGTGCGGAACGGTGACGGAGGTCTGCTCCGAGAAACGTAGGCTCGTGACCTTCAGTTCGCCCATTTTCTGCTCGAGCGCCTGTAGGTTGGGCGGCACTTTGGGCGGCACTGCCACGGGTGTCTGCGCAACCGCCTGCGCTGGTATGGCCAACGCACTGAACACCATCACTGCACCCGCACATCTCATCGTCCAAGCACGCCGGCGCCGATGCCGAAAGCTCCTCGCCCGCCTCATCCGCGCAGCATACCCTCCTCTCGATCTCGCGCATGGCGACAACGTCTACGTCGATGTTTCGTCACCTGACCCGGCGTTTTCGCGGCCGACGGGGACGGGGCGAGTCGGGTGTCAGGCCGAGGATCAGTGTGAGCGCGCGCTCGACCTCGACGAGCTTGGCCGGCGGGAGCAGCCCCAGCCTGCGCAACAGGCGTGAGCGCGCCACTCCACGGACGGCTCGCGGCATCGCGTGACTCGGCCGGTTGACGCCCTCGATGTCCCGAACCTCGGGACGCAGAACCGAAGGAGTGCTGGAACTGGACAGCGGCACCACGACGATCGGCTCGAACGACGGCCCGGCGATGATCCGATCGACCGAGACGACGACCGCGGGCCGATTCTTACCCGGCTCGCCCGGCCTTGCGGCGCCGAACGACACGAGCCACACCTCGCCGCGACGTGGCTCAGACGCTGAGGCCATCGTCGAAGTCGATGCCGTCTTCGAGGGTGGACTCCCACAGACGCATCTCCTCCTGCGCAGCCGGGTCGTCAGCTTCGGCGAGAACGGCCTGCCGCTCGGACTCGAACGCTTCCTCGATCTCCTGCTCGCGCGCGATCTCCGCCAGCAGCGCCGCCAGCGATATCCCCCGCACACGCGCCTGCTCGGCCAGCAGATCGCGCGTGTCGCGCGCCACCCGAATCGTCGCCGTATCCGTCGCCATTGCAGCCATAGTGTAGCGCCATTGGATAGCGCCATGAGTGTTGGAAGACGAGCTCCGTCGTGCTGGTCGATCAGATCAGCCGAGGCTGGGTGTGTACGGCGCGGTGCGTTCGAGCGCCTCCCAGCCCCGATCGTGTTCGCCCTCGGCCTTGCCGGCGGCGGCCCCGCCGCGCAGTCCGAACAGCCGCTTGGCGAGCAGCAGATAGACCACTACGGCCACGTTGATGATGAAGGCCAGGATCTTGAACGGGGTCGCGTGGTTGACGATCTCGTAGACCTCCAGCGGCAGTAGCGATGTCGTGACGATGAACGTCAGGTACTCCGCCCACCGCTGCTGATACCACAGGCCGACGGCCTCGATTCCCTCGACTGCCCCGTATGCCAGCAGCACCGCTCCGAGCAGGTGCAGATGCGACGAGGATGTCGTGAACGCGCTGTTGAGGTCGTGCCACAGACCGTGGGTGGCGTTCAACTGGTTGGACGTGACCCCTCCCTGCAGATCGGCCATCACCTTGTAGAAGGTGTCGTGCAGCGTCCGGCGGTCGGCCGCGAACACCAGCACGAGGACACCGAGCCCACCGAGCACGATGAAGTGAAACGCGCGGTCGATCGCGATCAGGCGCAGGACGAGCTTGTCGCGCAGGGGCTTGCCTCGCAGCGGTATCTCGATCTCGTCACGTCCCGGCGGGTGGGCACGCGTGGGGTGCTCGGGCGGCGCCAGCGCGAGCCAGCTGTCACAGCGCAGGCAGCGATACCAGCGCGTGCCGCTCGCATCCTCGCGGACGAACATCGCGTCCTCGGTCCCGACTTCTGCCGCATCGGTCCCGGCGAGCTCATGGCCACACATGCCGCAGACCAGTAACTCCCAGTTTGGATGCCAGCCGGGATGCCGCGGCGGCTGTGTGCCGGGGGGATGCTCGGCCATCAAGTAACCCTATTCATCACCAGAGGCGATAACGCTCAGGGTGGTTGTCCTGCCTACACCTACGTAGGCTACGATCCCGTTCGTGTCCGCTCTGAGTCCCCGCGTGGAGGCGCGCCCGCAGATTGTTGGGGCAGAGACCGAGCCGCTGTGGTTTCTCGGTCTGCTCACACGGATCAAGCTCGACGGAGCACAGACCGCGGGGCGCTTTGCCCTGGTCGAATTCTTGGCGCCGCGCGGCGCGGCCCCTCCCCTGCACTCCCACCCGCAGGACGAGACGTTCTATGTCCTCGACGGTGAGCTCACCGCCTGGGTGGTCGATCGCGAGCTCGATGACGGCGATCGGGCCGATCCGCCGGCATGGGTCGCCCAGCACGCGCAGCGCTGCGGGCCGGGCGCGGTCGTGTTCGCCCCCGGAGGCACACCGCACACTTTCCGCGTCGAATCGGACACGGGGAGAGTGTTGATGCTCTCCACCCCCGCCGGTATCGAGGAGTACATGCGGGCTCTCGGAGAACCGGCGCAATGGCCCTGGTTGCCGCCACCGCCCGATGGTCCCAGAGTCCCCGCCGAGCGGCTGGAGGCGGTCGGGCGGGAACTTGGCGTCATCAACCACGGTCCACCACCGCCAGCTACACCGAGATCGTGAGCTTGACCGACGCCATCCAGGGTCGCTTCCTGAAGCTTCACCAGCGGCTCTACGAGCGCAGCGACGGGCGGGTGGGGCACGGGATGATCGGGGTGCCCACACTGCTGCTGCGCAGCACCGGCCGGCGTAGTGGGACGCCGCGCTGCAACGCGCTCGTCTATGCGATGGATGGCGCGGACTACGTGCTGGTCGCCTCCAACGGTGGCGCGGATCGCTCGCCGGGATGGCTCTTCAACGTGCGCGAGCAGCCCGAGGTCGAGGTTCAGGTCGCCCGCAAGAAGAGTCCCGGGACCGCGCGCGTCCTGGAGTCCGGAGACGAGGACTACGACCGGCTGTGGCGGCTCGTGAACGAGAAGAACCACGGGCGCTACGACACCTATCAGGCAGGTACGGCGCGCCCGATCCCGCTGGTCGTGGTCAGCCCCGGGTGAGGTCCGAGCAGACGGGTTCCGGTAGCTACACAGCCCGTGTACTACGCAGCCCGTGTAGTAAGCCGAACCGAACGCTCGATGACGACCGTCGGACTGATCCATCCGATCATGCTCACTCCCTGAGCGGACCTGGGGGACCGCTCGAGTGATCGCGACCTGTTCAGGCGTACCCTGCACCAATCAATGTCTCAGCCATCCCACCCAGCCTGAAATGTGCCGCCTGTTCGGCATGAGCGCCGGGAGCAGGCGCGCGCGGGCGACGTTCTGGCTGTTGGGGGCGCCGGACAGCCTCGCGGCGCAGAGCCATCGCGAGCCTGACGGGACGGGCCTGGGCTGGTATGACAAGCATGGCGCGCCGCAGGTGCGCAAGCAGGCGATCGCGGCTTACGGGGACGCGGCGTTCGGGCGCGAGGCTCGGGAGGTGTCGTCGAGCACTTTCGTCGCCCATATCCGCTTCGCGTTGACGGGCGCCCTGGAGTTGCGCAATACACATCCGTTCGAGCAGGACGGACGGCTGTTCGCGCACAACGGCGTGATCGAGGATCTGCCGGCGCTCGACACCCACCTCGGCGATGCGCTGGCACTCGTCCACGGGGACACCGACTCCGAGCGGCTGTTCGCGCTGATCACCCGCGAGATCGCCGCTCACGATGGCGATGTCGGTGCGGGCATTGCCGCCGCGTGCGCCTGGGTCGCGGAGAACCTGCCGCTGCTGGCGATCAACCTGATTCTCGCCACCGATCAGGACCTGTGGGCGTTGCGCTATCCGCAGACGCACGAGCTGCACATCCTGCAGCGCGAGCCCGGCGCGGCGCTGGAGCACTCGAGCAGCCTCGGCAGCCGCGTGCACTCCGAGCACGGCACGAGCCGGCCGCTCGTCGTGATCGCCAGCGAGCCGATGGACGGCGATCCGCGCTGGCGGGCGCTCGAGTCGGGAGAGCTCGTCCATGTTGACCGCACCCTGCGGGTCAGCTCGCGCAGGATCCTGCACGGAGGTCCCGCGCATCCGTTGACGCTCGCGGACCTGGGTGCGCGGGCGCGAGCGTCGCAGGCGCACGGGCCCGCGTGACGGCCGCTGCCTACAGCGGGCTCAGCATGACGGCGCGCTCGGTCCGGATCGTGGCCAGCTCCTCGGCGTGCAGGCCCTGGGCGAACTCTTCGAGCTTGCGATGCGAGCCCGTGACGGTGAAGCCGACCTGTGTCGCGAGCAGGTGTGGATGCTCGATCGTCTCGCACCGCAACCCGAGCTGATCGGCCCAGGTGCGCATCGTCTGCTCAAATTCGGCGCGGATGAGCTTGCCCGAGCTCGCGACCAGTGTCCGCGTTTCGATCGTCTCGGCGTCGCGGTCTGCCGCTTGCAGGGCCAGCTTCGCTTGACCCGTCACCGGCGGGTCGGTCTGACGCCAGTCGTCAAGCCGGTCATCCCAGTGACTCACGCGCACGGTCGCGCCGATCTCGTCGTGTGCGAGAGCGCTCTCGATTGCGGCCCGTGCGGCCATGAGCGTCGCTTCGTCTGCGGCGTAGGCAAACAGCAGAATCCCGTCGTGGGTGATCACGACGTCGTGCGGCACGCCCGCACGCACATCCTTGACGATGTTCGGACCGCGCCAGCGGCCAACCAGCTCGTGCAGCGAGCGCCGGACATCCTCGACGCCGACGTCGAGCTCGGCCTGTAGCCGCCAGTCCTGCTCGCTCTCGCTGGGTGTATCTGACCCCATGGTCGCTTGGAGCCTATCCGCGCATATCGCGGGCTCGCGCGACCGCGTTCAGCGGGGAGTAGCGCGCCATCATACTTGATCCCAATATAACACGATCTAAAGCTCTAAAACGTGATATATTGATACAAATGTCCCGACGCACACACGCGTATCCCAGGACCGTGATCCACGCGGCACAGCTGCTCGGCGCCCAGATCAAGCAGGGTCGTCTGGAGCGTCGCTGGCCGGTCCGTGAGCTGGCTGAGCGCGCCGGTATCAGCACGGGCACACTGCACAAGGTCGAGCAGGGCGATCCGAGCGTGATGCTCGGCACCGCTTTGGACCTCGCGACGCTCGTGGGCGTGCCGCTGTTCTATGAGGACCAGTCGCGCCTAGCCGGGGAGGCGGCTCGCAGCCGCGACCGCGCGGCGCTGCTACCGCAGAGAGTGCGCCGGCGCAAGGATGATCTCGACAATGAGTTCTGAGCGCCCTTGGCGAGCATTCGTCTGGGTCTGGCTGCCGGGCGCCTCGGAGCCCGTGGTCGCCGGACGGCTGGACGAGGAGGGCGGTGAGACCAGCTTCGTCTATGGCCGCAGCTATCTGGCCCGTCCTGATGCGATCTCGCTCTACACCCCCGAGCTGCCGCTGGTGCAGGAGAGGATCAGGCCGCTACCCGATCTCGATGTCCCGGGCTGCATTCTGGACGCGTGTCCCGATGCCTGGGGACAGCGCGTGATCATGAACCGGCTGATCGGCGCCGACGCCGCGCGGACCGATCCCGCCGAGGTTGGGTTGCTCACGTTTCTGTTGGAATCCGGCTCGGACCGGATCGGCGCTCTCGACTTCCAGTCATCGCCTGATGACTATGTCCCGCGCGGGCGCGAGACAGCCACCCTCGAGGAGCTCGCGACATCCGCGCAGCGGGTCGAGGAGGGGATTCCCCTCTCCCCGGTGCTCGACGCGGCGCTGCTGCACGCAAGCTCGGTCGGCGGCGCACGGCCGAAGGCCCTGATCGACGACGGGGATCGCCGGCTGATCGCGAAGCTCTCCTCGAGCACCGACACGTTCGCGGTCGTCCAGGGCGAGTACGTCGCGATGGAGCTCGCTCGTCGCGCCGGACTGCGCGTCGCGACCGTGCAGCTCACGCGTGCGCTCGGCAAGACAGTGCTGCTCGTCGAGCGCTTCGATCGAGTGCCGGGATCCGCCGAACGGCGCGCGATCGTCTCCGCGCTGACGATCCTTGGGCTGAACGAGCTGGCGGCGTGCTGGGCCGGCTACGCCGAGCTCGCCCAGATCGTTCGCGCACGGTTCACGGAGCCCGCCGCCACGCTGCGCGAGCTGTTCGCGCGCATCACGTTCAACATCCTTGTCGGTAACACCGACGATCACGCCCGCAATCACGCGGCGTTCTGGGACGGGCAGACGCTCACCCTGACCCCCGCCTACGACATCTGTCCCCAGCTGCGCAGCGCAGGGCGCGCCACACAGGCGATGATCATCGGCGATGAGTCCGACCACTTCAAGGAGAGCCAGGTCGCAGGCTGCGTGCAGCGCGCGCACCTCTACCAGCTGACCGAAGCCGCCGCTCGGGAGATAGTCGATCACCAGATCGCCGTGATCGAGAGCGATTGGAACGAAGTCTGTGATCGGGCCGAACTGCCGGAGGCCGAGCGCCGGGGCTTCTGGCGGCGCCAATTCCTCAACCCCTACGCCCTGCAGGGCTACGCGGACTGAGGGCGTCGTCAAACCAGCCTGGTGCGAACGTGGGAGCGAGCCGCGCGCGTTGCCGGCGATCTGTGTGTCGTCAGTCGAACTCGAGCTCCACGTCCAGGGGACGCGGATGTAGCGTGGGGTGCTCGCTCTGCGTGCGCGCGCCCTGGATGTCGCACTTGGTGATCGCGACATATGCGACGAGCGCGATGAACACGACCAGCGCCAGGCCGCTGACGGCGCCGTCGCCGAGGCCGAGACCGGTGGTCGAGGGCGGCTTTGAGAACCAGTCGGCGAAGGAGGCGCCGAGTGGCCGCGTGACGATGTAGGCGAACCAGAACGCGAGAATCGGGTTCATGTTGTAGCGCCACCAGCCGACCGCCGGGATCGAGATGACCGACGCGAACAGGACGATCGACCCGAAGAAGCCGAGGTGCAGAGCAATCGCGGTCAGATCCCCCGCGGCGGTGCCGAGCGCGAATGTCGCCAGCACCGCGGCCCAGTAGTAGCCCTCGCGGCGGCGGGTCGTGATCGTGTGGATCGAGAGCGTGCCCTCGCTGCGATACCACTGGTAGAACACGGCGGCCGTGAGGAGCGCGAACAGGGGGGTGGTCACCGCGTAGGGGATGCTCGCCCCGTCGTGGATGCCGTCGGCGGCCATCGTGCCGAAGATGGCGACCATCATCACGGCGAACCAGTAGAACGGCGCGCGGTATTCGCGCTGGCGCATCTGCAGCCAGATCGCGAATGTCAGGCCGAAGATCCCGATCGCCCCGGCGATGGGGACGCTGTGCTGGCCGAGGAAGTCCGACATCGACTCGCCCATGCCGGTGGTCAGCAGCTTCAGAACCCAGAAGATCGCGGCGATCTCGGGAACCTTGGTCATCGCGTGGCGGGTTTGATTCTGTGGGGAGGGGTTGCTCATGTGGTCAGTCGCTCATGTGGTCGTGTGGGTCGTGAGTTATTGTGTTTTTTGATACGAGATGGAGCATGGCCAATACGGAGCCGGTCAGATTGTCACGTGTCTCTTTGGCTTCGGTAAAGATCCGTGGTAACTATTTAGGTATCAGCGGCCTGCGCTCCAGCGCTGGTATGCCGCGATGAGGCGTGAGGTTTCTGCGTCCGCGTCGATGTCGATGTCGAGCAGGGCGATCTGGTATCGCTTGCCGTTGCGCTGGCAGGTGGCGAGCAGGTCGGGGCGGTCGTTGGCGATGGTGACCGAGAGCACCTGCACGTCCTCGCCGAGGACGGTGCCTGGGCACGGGAGGTTCGCTTCCTGCAAGGCGTTCTCGAAGCCCATCAGCTGCTCGTCCTCGTCGTAGGCGTTGACGGTGATCTCCTCGATCAGGCTGTCAAGCTCGGTGTCTCTCTGGCGGGCTGGGCTCATCGGGCTCCTCTCAGGCGGCCGGGTGCAGGCGTTCCAGCAGCAGCGGCGGGCATTGGCGGATCTGGCCGCTTGAGAACCGGCCGATCGGCTCATGAACGCAGACGGTCGCGGTGTCGTGTTCGATCTCGATCACGACGCCGTGGACGCCGCGCAGGTACTGGGGTTTGGTGCGGTGGTTGAAGCGGACGCGGTCGCCGACTGAGAGCATCGCCAGCGCCTTGGTGGAGTTGACCGTCTCCAGCAGCTGGAGGCGCGCGTGGATCGCGTCGGCGATCGGCATCAGGTGCTGATCGAGCGCGCCGGCCGCGATCTGGTCCAGAAGCAGCCGCTCGGGCGCTCCCGGGGTCTGCCGGTGATCCTCGCGCGGCGGCGGGGAACTGGCGCCCGCGCCTGCCGGCAACCTGCGCCCAGGTCTGTTGCGTCGGGATCGCTTGCCCATGCCTGGCCTGCGATTATCGCCGCGGTCACGGACGGTCCGCTCAGGTCTCTGCGGCGGCGGGCAGCCAGGGTCGGCCGGCGGCGAGCTTCCCGAGCACGTCCAGGGGGCGATGATCCTGCTTGCGCGCGGTGGAGATGTAGGAGCGCACGGCCAGGAAGCGCTCGGCGCCCTGCTTCGTGCGCCAGCAGCCGGAGATCTTGATCTGCAGCTTGACCATCCGGATGTCCTGCTCGGCCAAGTTGTTGGTGAAGCTCACGCGGAAGTCGTGTGCGAAGCGCAGCGCCTCCTGCTCCCTGGCGTCCAGGCGCAGCAGCAGGTTCTGGGCGTCGCTGCGCTTGATCCGCTTGTGCGCGTTCTCGGCCAGCCCGGGGTTCTGCTCGTAGCCCAGGCAGATCAAGCCACGGTAGGAGAGGTGAAGTTCCCGTAGCGCTTGGTCGCTGAGCTGCTTGCGGCCGGTCGCCTTGGCCTGGCAGACCGCGTCGTTCATGTCGAGCAGCAGGGCGCTCATGCCCGAGGCCCACGCCTCGCCGGCTTCCTGCGCGGCGATCAGCTCCCGCAGGTGGTGCGCTCCGCAGAGAGCGTGGAGCGCCTGCTCGAAGGAGTTGTAGGGCTTCCAGCCATCGTGGAGGGCGACCCCTTGAAAGTCGGGCAGCACGCCGGCGTGCTCCATCGCCTGCACCCCGCGCTTCTCATGCGCCGTGTAGCGCGTCAGCGTCTCGCTTGAGGCCGAGTGGACCCAGTGCAGGCGCCCGGCTATCCGCGCTCCAGTCTCATCCAGGCATAGGACCGGCTCGGAGATCAAGAGCTTGCGCAGCTGCTCATCGAACTCGGTCAGCCCCGCGGCGGCCTGATCGACCCATGCCACAAGCGTGCCGGTGGAGACATCGGCACGCCACACGTCGAGCAGCGTCAGGCAGGCGCGCTCGTAGGGGATGTGCTGGAAGACGTGCAGATAGACGCCCAGCGCCTTGATCCGCTCGCCATAGCTGACCGGTGCCTTGACGCTCTCCGGGAAGGCTCCCGCGTGCTCCTTCCCGCAGCCCAGGCAGCGACGCAGGCGCGCGACGTGCTCGACCACGCGCAGGTCGATCTCCTCGGGCAGATCGAAGACCTGGCGGCGCTCGCCGCCCGCAAGCAGCTCGCCGTCAGCCAGATCCCGCCCACAGTCCTCGCAGGGTCCTTCGGGATCGTGTCCGATCTCTTCATCAGGGACCTCGACGCGCTGCAGATGCGCACCCTCGTGGCCCTCCTGGCCGCCGGGCTTGCGCCCAGAGCGCTTGCGCAGGCTGCGGTCCCTGCGATCCTTCTCGCCCTTCTTGACCGGCGGCTTGGAGAGGCCATCCGAGGAGGGGGGCTTGGAGGAGTTCTTCGAGTTCTGCCCCAGCTTCTGGCGCAGCTCGACGATCAGCGCTTCGAGCTTGGCGATCCGCGCCGCCTGCTCTGCCACGAGCGCTTCGAGCTGCTCATAGCTGGGCCGTTCTGCATGCTCGCTTGCAGCTGCCATCGGCGCAAGATTCCCTGCAAATGCGCAGAATCCTGCCCGCGCGGGACGATCGCCCGCACGGCCGTGAGACGCCCATCAGTGCTGGGGCCTTGACAAGCGGGGGGGGGGGCGTTATAGTCGATCCCGACGGAGGGTCAAGCTGCGCTGCTATGCGGGGTCGGCGGTGACCTGAACAGATACGATCCGTGAAGATCCGCAAAGATCCGCATCTGGCGCTCTTCGCTTACAACACCCGCTCGTACACCCGGTCATGCGCCGATGCGGGTCAGGAACGCCGTGAGCCGCTGGTCGTACAGCTCGGGGTCGACGTTCCAGGACTCGGTGTGCCCGGCGTGCGGCACGCGGTAGTAGGTGACCCAGCGGGGAGCTCCGCGGCGAACCGGTTACTGGTCGCGATCGGCACAAGCTTGTCTTCGGTGCCGTGGAACAGGAGGATCGGGAGATGGAAGTCGCCTGGGTGCTGGAGTGCGTCGAGGCTGTTCCAGTCGGGGTCGATCCGCGCGTCGATCATCCACTCGACCGGGTCGGCCGCGAACGAGGGCAGGCCCATCTCGGTCGCGTTGAACGACAGGATCGCCTTCCAGTCCAGCGCCGGTGAGTCCAGGACGAGACCGGAGACGTCCGCCGCGAGGGGCGAGTGCTCCATGAACTGGGTCACGATCGCTCCACCCATCGAGTACCCGACCAGGACCAACCGCTGCGCCCCGTGGGAGAGCGCGTACCGCGCGGCGGCGGCGAGATCCCGCCACTCGGTCAGGCCCATGTGGTGCAGGCCGTCGGGACTCGCCGGGGCGCCGAGGTCCTCGCGGTAGGTGATCAGCAGGGTTGGCAGTCCGTCGGCGTGCAATGTCGGCGCGATGCGCAGGCCGACGTTGCGGCTGCCGTTGATGCCGTGCACGAAGATCGCCCACGTACGCGCGCGCGTGCGCGTGCGCGCGTGTACAGATGTCGGTATCGATGTCGGTATCGACCAGGCCGGCATCGGCCCGAGTTCGTCCGGAATGCTCACGTTGACATACGCCAGTCCCAGCGCCTGTTGCGGGTTGCCGGCGTAGACGCTTGCATCGATGGCGACCTTCGTCCCCGGAGCGAGACGACCGTGCAGCGCACTCAGCCGTCGCGTGACCGCGTGTGCGTCGTTGCTGAGCACTCCTTCGACGATTGCGTGTCCGGCGTTCCAGTCCAGACCGTACACCCCGGGGCGTAAAGACCATTCGGACCGCGAGAGGACCACCTCGCCGGGCAGGAGAGCCTGGACGGTGGTGTCGGTGGGCAGCCCCGAATGGTCGGGACCCGAGTGGTCGGGGATCACGACCTGCGAGGAGAAGTACCAGCTCACCCCGGCGCCCGCCATGACAACGATCAGCACCAACGCAACGGCCGCAACGACTAACCCCCGCCGATGCCGGCGAGGCCACGATCGGGTCGCTATGGCCGGGGGGGTCGTCTCGGGTTCCACGTCGAGTGCAGATTATGCGGCTGCGACAATCGTCGTGTGCGCTATCGCTGGCTACTTGCCGGGCTCGGAATGTTCGCCGGAACGCTCGTGCTCACGACGGCACTGATCGGGCTCGCCGCAGCGAGCGGTCCCGTGTCGGCGAGCGGTCCCGCGGCTGGGCCGGTCCGCTATCGCCCGATCGGCTGCGTTCGTCGCGGCCCGGCGGTGGCCTACAGTCACGGTCCCCGGCGCAAAGAGGTTGCGCTCAGCTTCGATGACGGTCCGTTTCCGCTGACGCCGAGCTTCGTGCGGATGCTCAAGGCCAACAACGCGGTGGCGACGTTTTTCATGATCGGCGAGCAGGTCACAGCGGGCTACCGTTCGACCTTGCTCGAAGAGTTGCGCAACGGGGACGCGCTGGGCGATCACACCTACACCCATCCCGATCTGCTCACCGCGGGCGGCGTGCAGAGTCAACTGCAGCGCACGATCGACGCGATTCGTGGCCTGTCCGGCTATACGCCGTGCGTGTTCCGCCCACCCTACGGCGACTACGACAGCGCTGTCCTGAGCACCGCCGCCTCGCTCGGCCTGGCGACGATCCTGTGGGAAGTCGATCCCAGCGACTACACCCTGCCCGGCGTCTCGGCGATCGAGCAGCGCGTACTGGCGCAGGTCAGGCCCGGCGCGATCGTGCTCTCCCATGACGGTGGCGGTCCCCGCGGACAGACGCTGGCCGCCTACCCATACATCATTCGCACACTGCGCGCCCGTGATTATCGCTTTGTCACGGTTCCCGAACTGCTCGGCTTCCACACCGTCTACCGCAAGTGCGTGCGCGACTGCGAAGACGCGGCGATAACCGACCGCCCGCCACCCGGATCGATCATCGAGCCCGGCTGAGCGGAAGGGGGGGGATTCGAACCCCCGAGACGGGGGTTGCCCGCCTGCCGGTTTTCAAGACCGGTGCATTCAACCGCTCTGCCACCCTTCCACGGCGATCCACAAAGGCTAGTCCATCCGACGGGGCCGGCCGTTGAGCCGTTCTCACCAGGCCTCGCCGCCTGGTGGCTCAGGCAGACGCTCGCTCGTGATGGAAGGTGTCAAGGTGTCGCACGTGGGGTGGAGTTGGACTCATCCTCGGCGTGAGGCGCGCGCGGTACGGCGGATCGAGAGCGCGAGCAGCCCGATCACCGCGAGCGGCATGACCCACCAGGCAGAGGTGGTGGCTTCGGCGAGCAGCGCTGTGAGCGCCAGAGCGAGCACGACTCCCAGGGCGGTCCGCCAGTCATCGCCGACGACGAGCTCCCACACGCCGGCGAGGAGCGCGGATGCCGGTGTCATGCGCTCACCGTCGTCTGGTCGCTGGTGTCGGTCGGCGAGGAACCGGTGTGTTCGGTTGGCGTTGAGTCCAAGGTGCGGGCCACTGTTCTGGACAGCGCGATCGCCACGATGAGCACTCCGGGGATGATTGCCAAGAGTGCGGCGTCGCCT
The DNA here is from genome assembly GCA_963810645.1 of uncultured Solirubrobacterales bacterium. Taxonomy (GTDB): domain Bacteria; phylum Actinomycetota; class Thermoleophilia; order Solirubrobacterales; family Solirubrobacteraceae; genus Palsa-744. The sequence goes on from CAWEOK010000003.1 coordinate 87,321, forward strand.
CCCGGCCAGCTCGCGCCGGCGCCCTCGGCGCCCCAGAACATCCCGAACGAGCTGAGCATCACCCCGACCGCGAACTTCATCGTGTTCTCGGGCACCCTCGCCAACGGCGCTCTTGCCGCGGCGCCGGCTGCGACGACCACGAGAACGGCAAACCCGGCAGCCGCAGCCGCCAGCCCGACACGGTGCTGGTTGGCGCCGAACGTGAGCACGATGAACGCGACCTCGAGACCCTCCAAGAGCACTCCTTTGAAGGAGATCGTGAAGGCATAGCCGTCAAGGCCGGTTGGCTTCGTGCCCGCCGCGTAGGCCGCCTCGGCCTCCTCCTGGTAGGTCACCAGCTCGTCGTGCTTGGCCTTCAGTCCCGCGGAGCGAAGGATCGCCTTGCGCAGCCACTGCAGGCCAAAGATCAACAGCAGGCCACCGATGAGCACCCTCAGCAGGTCGATCGGCAGCGAGGTGAGCGCCGGGCCGAGCGCCGCCACGATCGCCACGAGCGCGAGCATTGCGAGGCCGACGCCGCTCAGCGCCGAGGACCATCCGCGCGTCGTGCCCACAGCCAGCACGATCGTCAGCGCCTCGACCGCCTCGACCGTGCAGGCCAGGAACACCGACAGGACCAGCCCTATCTCCACGCCGCTCATGCTCTCAGCTCAGTCACGCGACCAGGTCAATCGACACTTCCGGGGAGGGCTCGACCCGCGGACGTGCTTCATCGACAACGTGCGATGCGCGCCCTGCTCGCCGACGGTCGGTGAGGACGTTCTCATCGAGCCGGACCGGAACACGAGTGAAGCTGGGCTCGGCACGAACACCTCCTCAACCGTCGTGTCCAATCAGACTCAGTCGTCATGATTGTTGCACGCGGTACCGGATAAAGGTCGGTACGCATCAGGGTCACGCTCCGGACGGCCCGTCGCGCCCGTGAGACGCCCTGGTCGATGCCCTGGCCTGCGGTCTCCAGCCGGGGACGGGCTCGCTCGTCAGCTCCCAGTCGAATGGCTTCGACGGCAGGGGCGAGCTGCGTCATCCGCCTGGCCGATCTGGCTACGCTTGTCCCTCAGATGGCGTCTCACGCTGATGATCCTGTGGCGATTCCGGCTCGGGTGCTTTCGAGTACTCAGCTCGAGCTGCTTGCGCAGCGCGGCGAGGAGCTCACGGCCGAGGTGGGCGAGAAGCTGTATGAGATCGGTGACGCGACCTACCCGTTCATCGCGATCCTCGAGGGTGAGGCGGCGGTGTTGGATGGCGCGGGGCATGAGATCGTGCGTCATGGCGCCTCGGGCTTTCTTGGGGAGGTCAATCTGCTCAGCGGGCAGTCGGTGTTCGTCACCGCGGTCGTCACACAGCCGCTGCGCTACATCGCCCTTCCGCGTGATGAGTTGCGAGCGTTGCTGTTCGATGATCCCGCCCTCTCGGATCTGATCCTTGGCGCCTTGGTGGAGCGCCGCGAGCTGCTTCAGCGCCGTCAGGGCATCGGACCAGAGATCGTCGGCCCGCGCGACTTGCCCGACACGCGCCGGCTGCTCGAGTTCGCGCGAGCCCAGCGGCTTCCCCACACCTGGGTCGATCCCACCGAGACGACTGACGGTGCTGCCCCCGCAGTGGATCCCGCTGTGTCCGCAATGCCGCTGGTGCGTCTGCCTGGCGGCGTTGAGCTTCTGAACCCGAGCAACGGAGAGCTCTCGCGGGCGCTCGGCATCGGCATGGAGCTCGCCCAGCGTGAGGAGGTCGATCTTCTGATCATCGGTGGCGGCCCCGCGGGAATGGGCGCAGCCGTGTATGGCGCTTCAGAGGGATTGGATACGCTGATCGTGGAGAGCAACGGCATCGGCGGCCAGGCAGGCGCCTCGCGCAGGATCGAGAACTACCTGGGCTTTCCCGCCGGGATCAGTGGCAGCGAACTGATCAGCCGCGCTGCCACCCAGGCGCGCAAGTTTGGCGCCCGCCTGGCCTCGCCCTACCGCGCCCGGGAGCTCCAGCCCGGGATCGAGCGCCATCTCTTGAAGCTCGAGGACGGCAACGAGATCGCTGCACGCGCGGTGCTGCTGACCACGGGCGCCGAATACCGGCGTCTGCCCGTGGCGGGGCTCGAGGAGTACGAGGGGGTGAGCGTGTTTTATGCCGCCGGGCCGCCAGAGGGTCAGCTCTGCACCGCACAACGTGTGGCGGTCGTCGGCGGTGGCAACTCTGCCGCCCAGGCTGCTGTCTGGCTGGCGCGCGGGGGCGCGCTCGTCACGCTTCTGCACCGCCGCGGAGATCTGCGGGAGACGATGTCGCAGTATCTGATCGACGAGCTCGACCGCTACGGGGTAGTCGTGCGCGATCGTTCCGAAATCGCCGGACTGCAAGGAGAGCAGGGGCGATTGCACGCGGTCACGCTCGCCGATGGCGAGCAGTTGCCGTTCTCATTTGTGTTCCTGTTCCTTGGCGCTATGCCTTGCACCGAGTGGCTCGGTGAGGTGCTTGCGCGCGACAGCGACGGTTTCGTCCTGACCGGCGCGGACGCCGGCGCCGAGGGCCTGCTCGAGACTAGCGTGGCGGGCGTCTACGCTGCCGGCGACGTGCGCGCGGGCTCGACCAAGCGCTGCGCGACCGCGGTCGGCGAGGGCGCTGCCGTGGTCCAGTTCGTACACAAGCGCTTGGCCCGTGTGGCCGCTGGACCGGGTGTCCAAGCATCGCAGGCAGCCTCGCCGTGAACGCGTGCCTCTGACCCCGCCAATTGCCCGCCGTGGATGGTTGCGCTCAGCAGCGCATAGATCGCGGCGGTGACGCGATCGGCTACCGCTGAGGGTGTGGAAGCATAGAGCTTGCCAGCGAGGACGATTGCGCCGCCACGCTCAGCGCCCGGCGGCGCCGAGATCGTCGGAGCGTCCGGCTGCCAGGCGTGACCACTGAGCGGTGGGTCGTCCTTCCGTGCGGAGGTGGGAAATGACCGGCGTCTGCGGCCATCCGGGTGGCGAGTCCTCCCACGTCTCCTGCCGTCCATAGACGGTCATGTCCAGCAATGCATAGCTGTAGTCCATCGCCTCGACACCGCGGCGGGTGGTCCAGTAGGTCTCGAACACCCGGTCGCCGTTGCGGACATAGCACACCAGGTGCATTTTGCCGACCTGGCGTCCGGTCAACAGAGCGTCGAGGGAGCCTTCGGCCGAGTACCACGGCATCTCCCAGCCCATGAACTCGCGGTAGCGGACGCTCTCCTCGTATGGGCCTTGGCAGAACGTCGCGTAGGTGACGCCCCGCGCATGCAGGTGGGAGAGCTCGCCGATCTGCGTCGTATAGAAGGTGCAGCCCTCGCACTGCTCGGCCGCGGGTTGCCCGGGGTACCACATGAAGTAGTAGGCGATCAGCTGCCGACGGCCCTCGAACGCGTCCAGCAGGGTCACCGGCCCGTCCGGGCCGGTCAGCGCGATGGTGGAGTCCACCTCCACCATGCCCAGCCGCCGCCGCGCGGCCGCGATCGCATCGCCCTCGCGAGTATGCGCCTTCTCCCGGACGCGCAGCGCATCCAGCTCGGCCTGGAACGTGGCCCGGTCGACCACCACAGGCAGTCCCGGTCCGTGTGGCTCGGTGGCACCGTCCATCCCGACGTTCTGTGACTCATCATTCATCATTGTCCGCATGCCCCGCGCGCCACGCGCAGCTGATACATGCTACGCGTCTACGATGATCCAATGGAGGGACTATCGCTCTGGTCTGAGGACTCGTTTCTGTCGATCGGCTGCACCGGCTCGTTCCTATCGATCGGCTCGGTGGGCTCGGCGGTGTCGATCGGATCGGTCGGTTCGTTCGGCTCGGCCTTCTCGATCGGCTCGGCCGGGTCGCTGGGATCGGTGCTCTCGGCCGGAGCGCGGTCATCGGTGCTGTCCGCGGGAACGAGCGGGGCGATTCTCGGGGAGTCCGAGCACCGGCGATCGGTAACCGCACTGACGGGTGTTCTGCTGGCAATCACCGCGGGCCTGATCGCCTGGTACGCCACACGCTCCGGCGCCGGGTGCGCCTGACCTACTCGCTGGCCAGCGCGCCCAGCACGTCCAACCGTGCGGCCCGGCGCGCCGGCAGCTGGGCCGCGAGCACGCCGGCGAGCCCGGCGGCGATCAGCAGCAGGATCAGCGTGCCGATCGGGATCGACAGCACGTAGCCCGAGCCCGACAGCGCGAAGGTCGTGACGAGGACGGCCCCTGCGACACCGATCACCAGGCCGAGGACGCCGCCGATCAGTGCGGTGATCAGCGACTCGTAGCGGATCATCTGGCGGATCTGCCGGCGCGAGGTGCCGATCGCGCGCATCATTCCCAGCTCGTGGGTGCGCTCGTAGATCGAGAGGACCAGTGTGTTGACGATCCCGAACAGCGAGACGAGCACGGACAGCGCGAGCAGCACGTACACGAGCAGCAGGAACTTGTTGACCTTGTTGCTCTGTTCCTGCGTGTACTGCGCCGCCGTCTGCGCCTGCGTCTGGGGGAAGCTTGAGTGCAGCAGCGCATTGACGGTGTCGTGCACCTGCGTGCCGTTTGCGCCGGGGGCGTAGGCGATGAAATCCACGCCGTCTTCGCGCTGCCCGAACGCGGTGCGCGCGAGCGTGCGCGAAATCGTCAGGCTGGAGAACAGGCCGATCGCTTCTTCCTTGATAATACCGCGCACGGTCAGCGTCACCTGGTGGCCAGAGGCGGTAAGCACGAGCAAGCGCTGCCCGACCCGCAGGTGGTTGGCGCTCGCGAATTTCTTCGACAGGATCGCGCCGTCCTGGCCGAGCGACGCGAGCGTCGCCGCCGAGCCGTGTTCCCATTCGACCTTGTACATCGCGCCGAACGACGCCGGTTCGATCGCGGTCACGGGGCTCTTTTCCGCGATCACGGGCGCGCCCGGCTGCGAGAGGTCCTGCACCCGGCCCTTGGTGAAGGCGATCGCGGTGACGCTGGCGACACCGTGGATCGAGCGCAGTGCCGGTGCGAGCGCTGCCGGGACGGCGCCTTCGCCGCTGCTCGTGTTCTGCACGATCAGGTTGCCGGCGAACGAGCGGTTGACCGCCTGGTCGATCGTCGCCTTCGTGCCCGCGGCGAGCACCGAGATGAACGCGACGAGCCCGAGTCCGATGGTCAGCGCGAGCGCGGTCACCAGCGTGCGGCCCGGCTGGCGCACTGAGTTCTCGCGCGCGAGGCGCCCGGTGATGCCGCGCCAGCTCACGATCAGGCCGATCGCGCGGCCGAGCGCGGGAATGATGCGGTAGTGGCGGCGGAACAGCCGCCGGCGGCGGCGTTCCAGCTGCACGCCCTCGCGCATCGCAGCCATCGGGGGCACGCGCGTGGCGCGCAGCGCCGGGAAGAAGCCCGCGAGCATGGTAATGACGATCCCCACTCCCAGCGAGACGATCACCGTGCGTGTCTCCAGCACCGTGCCGTTGTCGGGCAGGTCCGCGCCGAAGGCCTTGAACAGACCGTCCAGCGCCGGCGCGAGACCGATCCCCGCCAGCAGCCCGACCACCGAGCCCGCGACACCCAGCAGCAGCCCTTCCTCGACGACCGAGCGCATGATCTGGGAGCGCGAGGCGCCGAGCGTGCGCAGCAGGCCGAACTCACGCGTGCGCTGGGCGACGGTGATCGAGAACGTGTTAAAGATGATGAACGCGCCCACGACCAGCGCGACGTAGGCGAAGATGAGCAGGAACGTGCGCAGGAAGCCAAGCTTTTCTTCCAGTTCGGAGGTCTGGTTGGCGGCTTCCTGGGCGCCTGTGCGGACGATCAGCGTCTTGGGCAGGGCGGCGCGTACTCTCGAGGCGAGCTGTTCGGGGGTGATGGGGTGGGCGGGATTCGATTCCCCGGCGACGTTGATGCTGTCGTATTCGCCCGGTTCGCCCGCCACGTACTGCGCCTGCGCGAGCAGTACCAGCGCGACGCTCGTGCCGCCGAAGGATTCGCTGCCCGCGAACTTCGCGATCCCGGAGATCGTGTAGCGCCTCGCCGGAGCGCTGCCTGCGATCACAAGTTGCTGACCGACATGCAGGTGCTCGCGCTTGGCGGTTGCCTGGTCGATCGCCATCTCGTCGGCCGCGGTCGGGAGATGGCCCTGTACGGCGGTGAACGACTCGAAGCGAGCCGGCTGCACCGCGTCCACCAGCGACGGTGCCGTGCTCGAGATGCGCTTACCGCTCGTCGTGAGCAACGTCGCCCTGGTGGAGACCCCGCCTGATGCCGCGGCCACCCCGGACACCGAGCGCACGCGCGCGAGCGTGGCTTCGCTGATCGGGTAGGTCTGAGATCCGCTTCCCTTGCCGAGCGTTTCCCTGGCGGTCACCACTACCGCCTTCTGCTTGTAGGCGTTACCGAAGACTTCCGCGAAGGCGTGGTTGATCGTGTCGGTGAGGATGTACGTGCCCGCCATCAGCGCCACCCCGAGGACAATCGCGATGCCTGTCAGGAGCGCGCGGACCTTGCGCTGGGCAAAGCCGCGGAGCATCAGCTTGCTCATCAGCCGATGGCCTTCATCAGGTCGAGCGCCTGCTCGGCGTCGGTAGCCTCTCCATCGTGCACGATCCTGCCATCGGCGAGCACGAGCAGCCGGTCGGCGAACGATGCCGCGTGCGCGTCGTGGGTGACCATCACGACCGTCTGACCGAAATCGTCGACGGCGTGGCGCAGCAGTTGCAGCACGTCGCCCGAGGACTTCGAGTCGAGGTTTCCGGACGGCTCGTCGGCGAACACGACGGCGGGGCGCGAGATCAGCGCTCTGGCAACCGCCACGCGTTGCTGCTGGCCGCCGGAGAGCTCGGCCGGGCGGTGGCTGAGCCGGTCGCGGATGCCGACCGTGTCCACGAGCCGATCGAACCACTCGCGGTCGCCCTCGCGTCCGGCGATCGACAGGGGCAGCAGGATGTTCTCCTCGGCGTTCAGCACCGGCAGCAGGTTGAACGTCTGGAAGATGAAGCCGATTTGGTCGCGGCGCAGCTGTGTCAGCGCGCGGTCGTCCAGCTCGGTCAGCTCCACGCCGGCGACCCTGACCGTTCCAGAGGTCGGGCGATCCAGCCCCGCGAGCAGGTGCATGAGTGTCGACTTGCCCGAGCCCGACGGGCCCATGATCGCCGCGAACCGCCCCGCCGGGAACTCGACCGTGACGCCCGCCAGCGCGTCGACGGCCGCCTCGCCCTCGCCGTAGCGGCGGCGCAGGTCATGCGATTGCACGATTGTTGTATCGCCGGGGCGGGTAGCCGGCGTGGCCGGATCGGCGCCGGCGCCATCGTTGTCGGGATCTGGATCCATCATCGAGCTCGTGATCATGGCCGTCACGATACGCACCCCGATGATTCGTGCATGCTCACCGGTCTTGGTGGAGAATCGAACAATCGACCCCAAGATACCCAAGACCCACAAATCCCAAAAATCTCAAAGGAGGCTGCAGATGACTGACACCGACACGCAGATAACGCAGGTGGGCACCGTGATGGTTCCCGTCAGCGACCAGGACCGGGCGATCGCGTTCTACACGGACACGCTCGGGTTCGAGACGCGCGCCGACACTCCGTTCGGCAGGGGCGAACGCTGGGTGGAAGTGGCGCCGCCGGGCGCGAGCACGACCCTTGCCCTCGTGACCCCGCGTGAGGGCGAATCCGCCGGGATCGAGATGCGCGTGGCTTTCACGACCGAGGACGCCGACGCCGACCATGCGCAGTTGCGAGACCGAGGGGTCGACGTGGACGAGACGGTGATGCGGATGGGCGATCCGGTGCCACCGATGTTCTTCTTCCGCGACCCGGACGGCAACAGGTTCATGGCTGTGCAGCGAAGCTGACGCTCGCGGTGACCGCCACGGGCGATCGTTGCCGTCATCGCGTCCCTACTGCGAGATCGGCGCGCCGAGCAGTCCGGCCACCGCACCCACGGCGCCGGCGGTTAGCAGGGTCAGCACGACGCTGCGGCGTAACGCGAGCAGAGCAATGGCTGCGGCGGCAAGGAGGGCGTATTGCCAAGTCTCGCTCAACGCATTGGCGAGGGGGATGGCGGAGCCGATGATCGCACCTGCCGCGGCGGGGGCCGCGCCGGCGAGGAATGCGGTCACTCGCTCATTCAGCAGCAGGCGCTCGAAGCGTGTGGCGCCGAACAGGATGAATGAGAACGACGGCAGGAACGCGACGAACGCAGCCAGGAGCGCCGCCGGTAGCCCGCCCGCGGCGTAACCGACAACCGCGACGGTCTGAGTGACCGGCCCTGGAGTGACCTGTCCGAGTGCCACCGCGTTCAGGAACTGCGCGTGGGTCATCCAGTGGTAGGTGCTCACGGCGTCTGACTGCATCAGCGGAACGATCACGAACCCGCCGCCGAACGCGAGCGCCCCGACCTTCAACGCCGTCCATATCAGCGCACCCGTTCCACCCGGCTCGGCGACAGCTGCGAGCAGCGGCCAGGCGTGAAAGCTCACACCGGTTTCGGCGAGCCGGCGCTGCCAAGTCAGCTCGATCGCGCCGCACCCCAGCAGGACGAGCACGAGCCACGGGCCGGTCGTTGCCGCCGCGATCCCCGCGGCGAGCGCGTAGACGAGGACGCGGGGTCGCTGAGCGTCGATGGTACGTCTCCAGATCGGGCCGGCAACCCCCAGTCCGGCCCTGACCGCGACGGCGGCAACGGCGGCGCCGGCTCCCATCCCGGCGCCCCGTATCCATGCGGGCGGCGACCCGGAGAGGAACAGCACAGACAGCGCGAGGATCAAGACCAAGCCGGGCAGGATGAAGCCCAAGCCCCCGATGATCGCTCCCCTGGGGCCGCGTAGTCGCCAGGCGCAGTAGATCGCGAGCTGCGTAGAGGCCGGTCCGGGCAGGATGTTGGTCGCCGCGATTGCCCGCTCGAACTGCTCCTCGGTGAGCCACTCCCGCCGCGTTACGCACAGCTCGCGGAACAGCGCGATGTGCGCTGGTGGGCCGCCGAACCCGATGCACCCGATGCGGCCCCACTCCCGCGCGATCTCCCCGAGCGTGGGCTCTGCCGGAACCTCCGTCGGTTGCATTGCGGCAGGGTATTTGCTCCACCTACCCGAGGTCCGCGACGAGCTCCTCCACGCGACGCGCGATGTCATCCCGAGTAGCCCTCACCTCTGCGAGTGGACGTCCCTTGGGGTCGGGGAGATCCCAGTCGAGGTAGCGCTTGCCGGGGATGTAGGGGCACTGATCGCCGCAGCCCATCGTCACGATCAACTCGGCCTGCTCTGCAAGCTCGCGCGTGAGCAACTGAGGTCGGTGGTCGGACAGGTCGATGCCGAGCTCGCGCATGACCGTCACGACCTCGGGATGGACGTGCTCGGCGGGGGTGGTGCCGGCGGACAGGGCGGTGTGTGCTCCACCGGCGGCGCGTTCGAACAGCGCCTGGCTCATCTGCGAGCGTCCGGCGTTGTGCAGGCAGACGAACAGAACGCTCGCCATCAGCCAGAGGCCTCCTGGTGGTGCGGCAGCAGAATCTCCGCGGCCTCGGCGGGCGTCACGTCCGGGTAGAGCACTCTGATGAGCAGGATCGCGCAGGCGCCGCCGATCAGCTGCGCGATGATGAAGCCGGGCACGGATGCGGGCGCGATGCCGGCGAACGTGTTCGAGAAGCTTCGCCCGACAGTGATCGCGGGGTTGGCGAAGCTGGCGGAGCTGGTGAAGAAGTAGGCCGCGCCGATGTAGGCGCCGACCGCGGCGGGAATGGTGCTCGGGCGTTTGGTGCGCGCGAGCGAGAAGATCACGAGCAGCAGGCCGGCGGTCGCGATCGCCTCCGAGAACAGGTGCGCGGGCGAAGCTCGGTGATGGGTGGAGATGCTGATCGCGGCCAGCGAGAACATGCCGTTGGCAACCACAGCGCCGAGCACGCAGCCTGCTGTCTGGGCGGGGATGTAGGCGATCGCGTCGCGCCGGCGGATGCCGCCGAAGGCCGCGTCGGCGAGCGAGACGACCGGGTTGAAGTGCCCGCCCGAGACTGGGCCGAACATGAGGATGATCGTGAACAGGCCGGCTGCGGTGGCGGCGGCGTTCTCGAACAACTGTAGGCCAACGTCGTTCGGGGAGAGCGTCTGCGCCGCGATACCGGAGCCGATCACGAGCGCGGCAAGGAAGGCCGAGCCGAGCAGCTCGGCGAGCAGCCGGCGGCCGAGCGGGGGCGTGTCGCTGGTGGGCATGGGTCGATCGTATTACATCGACAGATGTGAGTGTTATTGATATATGTATATCGATGTCTGTCGATCTGGAGCTGTCCCCCAAGCAGAAGCGCCCAGCGGGTGAGCGCTGTTGTGAGCCCGTCGTCTACCCGGAGGTTCAGCGCGAGGGCGCGTTGCGGATGGCCGAGGTTGCAAAGGCCCTCGGCGACCCGATCCGGTTGCAGCTCGTGGACGTGCTGCGCAAGCACGCCGGCAAGGTATGCGTGTGCGAGCTGGTGCCGCTGTTCGACATCGCCCAGCCCACGCTCTCCCACCACCTCAAGAAGCTGCGCGACGCCGGGATCGTGGACTCCGAGCGACAGGGCCTGTGGGCCTACTACTACGTCATCCCCGATGCACTGAAGGAGCTGTCCGCGTGGTTGAGCTGACGGCCTCCGACAAGCCGGCTCCTCGAAGCAGTGAAGCCCGGGAGCACGAACTCGATCTGAGTGCCGCCTTCGGGTCGGTGTCCCACAGCAACGCGCCCCCCGTGGGCCTCCGCGATCGCGCGCACGATCGCGAGCCCCAGTCCCGTCCCGCCGGAAGCGCGATCGCGGGCCGCATCGGTGCGATGGAAGCGGTCGAAGACGCGCTCACGCTCCTCGGCGGGGATACCCGGGCCGTCGTCTTCGATCACGAACTTCAGGCGATCTGCGCCCTCGCGCTGGACGGCCAGTCGCACCAGTCCCTCGCCGGCCATGGTGTGCGCGATCGCGTTTGAGAGTAGGTTGCGCAGCGCCTGGGTGAGGCGATCGGGATCGGCTGTGAGGGTTCCGGCCGGAACGGGCCCGAGCTCGAAGTGGCGGTCGGCGATCAGGCTCATACCGTCCCACAGCTCGTGCACATAGGACTCGAGGTCGATCGGCTCGATGTGCAGGAACCGTGTCTGCTCGGCCTTGGCGAGCAGCAGCAGGTCGTCGATGAGACGGCTCATCCGGGCGATCTCGGCTTGCACCAGACGCCCCACGCGACGTACCTCCTCGCCTGAGGGGTCAGGTTGGGTGGCCAGAACCTCGATCTGGCCACCGATCACGGTCAGGGGTGTGCGTAGCTCGTGCGATGCGTCGGCGATAAACGCGCGCTGGCCTGCGAAGGCGTCGGTCAGCCGGTCGAGCATGTGGTTGAAGGCGTCGGCCAGCACTCGCACCTCGCCACCCTGGTCATTCACGTCGTGGATACGCGGATGCAGATCGCCGGCGTCCACCTGGGCGGCCACGGCTGCCATGCGGCGCAATGGGCGCGAGATGCGGGTCCCGATCAGGAAGGCCGCCAGCAGCGCGCCAGCGAGTGTCAGTATGCCGGCGAGGATGAACGCGCGCGCGACGCCGCCCTGAGCATGGGCGACTGGAAGCAGCGGCTCGCCCACACCCACGACCACCCGTGGCCCGCCGGGGATCGAGACCGTGTGCTTGAGCAGGCGCAGGTCGCCGACGTCGGGCAGGAGCAGGGTCGAGTATCCGTCGTGCGCGGTCACCAGCTGCGCAGAGAGGCGGTTCTCCTGTGCTTGAACGGCTGGGGTCTCGCCGTTGTCCGGGGTCGTGTGGGCAAAGAGCTCGGGGTTGTTGGTGCTCGTCCCCACTCCTGGGACGATCGCGAACAGCAACGTGGAGCTTGCGCTGAACGGCTGCGTGCGGACATAGCGGGTTGCCGTCTGGGCGAGCTGACGGGGGGAGCGGTCATCCGAGGAGGCGAGGGTGCGGGAGAGTTCGCTCGCGTCACCAGCGATCTCCTGGTCGATCTGGTTACGCAGCTGGGTCCCGGTGCCTCGATAGACGGCCACGAAGGTGATACCCGTGCAGATCAGCATCACCACCGCAACCCACGCCGCCAAGCGCCAGCGCAGTCCGATCGTTGCCAGACGCCGGCGCGGGCTTGCCGAAGTCACTGTCCCCGGCGGCGGCTTCAAAGCTGGAGGGCTAGGTGGCATTTCCCAGGCGGTAACCGACCGTGCGCACCGTGAAGATCAGCAGGATCGCCGGCGACGCCGCCTGCTGCTCGGCGTGGTCAACAGAGCGCACCATCACGCCAGCATAGACCCATAAAACAGGAGCTTTTCCGGCCCCCGGCCATTACATGAACTTTCTCATCATCCGATTACCGGGTCCTTAGCAAAAGCCCGCACACTCACCCCTGATGGCCATCAATGATCAGGCAACGGCCCGGCAACGGACCCGCCACGAGCGCAATCTCACCCGGCCAGAGCCGCCCACATCCCGGCCACCTTCATCTCCAGCACCCACGCTGCTGAGACGTCTGACCGCGGGCGGCACGACCGGTAACGAGCAGCTCACGGCGCTGACCGGGTTGGTTCTCATCGTTCTGTTCGCGGCCCTGGGTGTGACGATCCTCAGGGTCAGGCCGCTGCTCAGCGAGCACATGTTCATCGGGCTGTTGCTGATCCCGCCCGTCGCGCTGAAGCTGGCGAGCACCGGTTATCGGTTCGCCCGCTATTACACCGCCAACCCCCGCTACCGGCGCAAGGGCGCGCCCCCAACCGCCCTGCGCATGCTCGCCCCTGTCCTGGTGGCCGCGACGGTTGTGGTGTTCGCGAGCGGAGTCGCTCTGCTGCTTGCGGGACCGAGCTCTCGCGGATCGTTGCTGCTGATCCACAAGGCGAGCTTCATCGTGTGGATAGCCGTCACCGCGATCCACGTGCTCGCTCACCTGCCCGAGATCCCCCGAGCACTGCAGACGAAGCACGAGCTCCAACCGCGGCTGAACCGATACGGCAATGGCAGCGCCGGACGAGTCCTGTCCCTCTCAGGAGCTCTCGTCGCGGGACTGGTTCTCGCCATCCTCTACATCCCCCAGTTCAGTCCCTGGCTGAACGCACACCACTAGCCGAGGTATGAGTCGATCGCCATCAGGCTGCTGAGACATGCCGGCGGAGTAGATGCAGTAAGCGCACAACCTGTGCCTGGTTCTCATTCGCCACCCCCAGTCGCGGTGGGCCCAGTCGTGGTGGGGGAAGCGGCGAACGTCCCGCTGACGGTGCCTGCGCTCGTGTTGACCGCGAGGGCCACCCGCAGTGAGAGGCTGTGTCCGTCGCTGCTTCGCACGCTGGCGAGCAGACGGTTGCCGTTCAGCGCCACGATCCGCCCACGGTAGAGCGCTGGCGTGGCGGGAGGGACGCTGCTCAAAGTCACACGACTGCTACGCAGCGAAGCTCCGCCTCCCCGGACCGGCTGACCGTCGATCTCGATATCGAGCCGACCCGAGGGTGTGCCGTTGAAGCTCGTCGCGATCTTGACGGCGACCAAGCCCGGCCCTGGACCCGGCCCCTGTTTGATGCTCCCCGAGACGCTCGCGTCGAAGGGGCCGCTCAGCGTGTTCGACTGTGCGCCTGGATTACTCGCGTTCGCATGCGCGTTCGTGGGCAGCGTCACCGGCGAGGACACGCGGGGGGCGCTGAAAGCGAGCAGTGATACCGGCGTGCCCGAGCGGCGTGCCCAGCCCTGTCCAAGGGGGCCACCTGGAAGCCACAGGATAAGGCCGATCGGGAGGATTGCGGCGAGAGCCAGTGCACCGCCACGCACGCCCCGGTGCTCGGGCCAGCCCGGGAGCGTTCGCACGCATACCGCGATAGCCACCGCGAGCACGCACAGCGCGGTGAGCGCCAGTAACCACGCGCTCTTGACATCGCTGCCGGTGCCGAGGCCGTGCAGGAGGGCGATCGGGTACCAGTAGACACTCGGACCCACGGTGCTCACCACGGTCGTCATCGTCAGGATCCACCTGAGACTACTGGTGCTTCTTCTGGCGCCGGCTGGGCTGATTCGCTGTGTTCGACCGGCGCAGATTCTCCAGCTTGCGCTGGTTCTTGGGTGGGCGTTGATTCCTGGGTGGTGGTGGATTGCGGCGCTTGCGTCGGCGGGCTCAGCGAACCGGACGAGCTTTGCGAGTTCGGGGTATGAGGTGCAGGGGCTTCACTTGACTGTCCTGCGCTTGCCGCTCGGGTGCCCGACGAGTTGACCGTCCTGCCGGGAAAGGCGTGGGCCGTGATCACTGTGAGCACTCCTGTCACGGTGACGCTGCCGGCGATGAGCCAGCGCTTGGCGAGCACGAGCCGGCGCAGCCCCGCCTCCCTTAATCGAGATGAATACTGCGGGATCATGCAGTCATAATTACCGTTAGAACAAAATCCCAGCTAAAACACGCGTGAGATGTCTCTCACCGTGAGAGATCGCTTATCTATACACGGGTGTCTTCGCTATACACGGGTGTCTTCGGTCGCCGTCAGCTTTTGATGGATCAGATTAAGATGAGGCGAAAAAGATTGAGGGTCAGCCGGTCCGGTTGCGCCGCGTGTATTTGTCGTCACGGGGGAGCGCCGGAGCTGGTTACGAGAAGCGAAACGCTCGTGCTCGTACGCAGCGGCGAGTCCTCGCCGGCGTTGAGCCACGTCATCGTCAGGGCGAAGAGCACCAGAACGGTTGCGAGTGCCATCACCGTGAGCGGGAACGTGCCCAGCAGGGGATGAGCCTCATGCACGTGCGCGCGTCGAAAGGATGGTAGTGGTGCGAGTGGATGTTTCACAACTCACCTCGAGTTCTGTGTGATGAGGCCATGATGCACGAGGTTGCTGTGCGAGCGCTAACGCTGTGCGAAAGCGCAGATAAGGGATGCGCAAATTGTTCGTAAACCAAACATGAAATCCCTGATAATGGGCCGAGCGGGGTGATAGCGAGGGCGGATAGCCACCGAGTTTCCCGACAGATGGGGTGCTCACCCCATTCCGAGGGGGTGTGGCGCGTGCGAGCCTGATGGGCATGAACGACGAACAAGGAGGAACCATGCTGACCGTAACGCGAGCAGATGAACGTGACAGTGTCGATCGCGACAGCGCCCCCGACCTGGCCGAGTCGCCCAACCCGCATCTCCGGCAGATCCGTCTGCTGGTGGTGGAGGACCATCCTGTAGTTCGGCTGGGGCTGGTGCAGTTGCTTGAAGGGCAACTCGACTTCAGCGTCGAGGTCGCGTGCATCGACGCCGAGGGTGCCGTGGCCGAGGCGGAGCTGCTGGGCGTCGATGTCGCGATAGTGGACTACCACCTCGGCGGGCGCAACGGCCTGTGGGCTTGCCGGCGGCTGAAGCAGTTGGCGCAGGCGCCTCGTGTGATCGTCTTCTCGGCGTTCGCCAACGACCATCTCGCGACGTGCTGCGCTGTCGCGGGGGCCGATGGCGTGCTCAGCAAGGGAGTGCTCGGCTCAGAGCTCTGCGACGCCGTCAGGTCGGTCAACCGTGGCAGGCGCCTGCTGCCAAAGCCGGCCCAGCCGATCGCCGACATGCTGCGTCGCAGGCTGGACGAAACCGAGCAATCGATCTTCGGGATGCTGATGGCGGGAATACCGCGCTCCCAGATCGGGCAGACGTTGGGCATGTCCGCACGCGAGCTGTCTTCTCGTGAAGCCGCGATGCTGCGAAAGCTCGAGGTGTTGCCCGGCGAAGCGCCTGGCCCTACTCACCGTCGAGCCCAACCCGAGAGGGGACGACTGACCCCGCTGGAGCTCTCGTCGATCGCGGGTCGGCGTTGACCATAGTTCCCACCGACGAAGCCAAGGAGCCGACCATGCCAAGAGTAATCGTTATAGCCGACACTCCCCGACGAGCGAACATAGACGCCCCCGTGCTGATGGACGAGGAGGTGAAGCCCGATCATCTCGCCGACGACCACGCCTCGCACCAGATCATCGAGCGCATGGCCTGGGCCGTCCTCGATGCGCAGGAGGTCTCTAGACAATTGGCGGCCTGACCTCCCAAGACAGGTGGAGCGCTGCCGGAGCATGCGGCCGTTCCGCGCAAGAATGGTGCCATGAGCTCATCCGTCGAAGATCGCGCCCGAAGCGAACTGGGCGCCCGAAGCGAACTGGGCCGTAAGCCTTATCGGTCTCTGCGTCAACGGCTCGTTGTGGGCAACGCCGTGCTGCTCGTCGCGGCATGCCTGCTGACGGCCCTGATTCTAGCGCCGCGGAAGTTCTCCTCCCCCGAGCTGGATGAGGCGGCCATACTGGTGATCACGCTCGCTTTGGTCACGCTGATAAACGTGGTCGTGGTGCACCGTTTCCTCGCGCCGCTGCAGGCATTGACCGCTCTCGCCCGCCGGGTTGACCTCGGAGAGCCAGGACAGAGGATTCCCGACGCGCGAGCGACCTCGGAGGCCGGTGAGCTGGCGGTGACGTTCAACGAGATGCTCGCGCGGCTGGAACTGGAGCGGCGCGACGCCGCCCGCCGCATCGTCAACGCGCACGAGTCCGAACGGCTGCGAATCGCCCAGGAACTGCACGACGAAGTCGGGCAGACGCTGACCGCCGTGCTGCTTCAGCTGAGCCGCCTGCAGGAGCGTCTGCCGGCCGAGCTGAGCGGGGAGCTGAACGAGGCACAGGACGCGGCGCGCGCCAGCCTCGAGGACGTCAGGCGCATCGCGACCGACCTTCGGCCCGAGGCGCTCAGGGACCTCGGACTCGCCAGTGCGCTGGCCGCGCTCGGCGATGGATTCGGACGGCGGGCGGGCTTGCGCGTCAACCGTCAGATCCAGACACCGATGCCGCAGCTCAGCAGCGAAGCGGAGCTTGTCGTGTACCGAATCGCTCAAGAGGCGCTCACGAACGTGGCGCGCCACGCCGGCTCGGACACGGCAGAGCTGACGGTCCAAACCGACGCCGATCGGCTCACACTCACCGTCCGAGACCACGGTCGCGGCCTGTCCAACGGGTACGCAACAGACGGGAACGGGATGCGCGGCATGCAGGAGCGAGCCGGTCTCATCGGCGCCAACCTCAGGATCGCAACGCCGATGGATGGGCAGGGCACCGAGGTGCGTCTCGAGCTACCGCTGAACGGTGCGTCGTGTCACACCTGAAGACAAGGATACTGCTCGCCGACGACCACGCTCTGGTGCGACGCGGACTGCGCCTGATCCTCGACTCCCAGCCCGACCTGGAAGTTGTGGCCGAAGCCAGCGACGGCGCCGAGGCCGTCAAGCTCGCGTTGAGCACCGACATCGACCTGGCGATCCTCGACATCTCGATGCCTCGCATGACCGGACTGCAGGCCACCAGAGAGCTCCAGCAACGCCGCCCGGATCTACGTGTTCTGATCCTCTCGATGCACGAGAGCGAGCAGTACCTCTACGAGGCACTCAGATCGGGGGCGTCAGGGTATGTCGTAAAGAGGGCCGCGGACCGCGACCTCGTGGAGGCCTGCCGCGCCACCATCCGCGGCGAGCCGTTTCTATATCCCGGCGCGGTCACCGCACTGATCAACGACTACCTGCGGCGCGCACGCAACGGCGAGACGCCACGCGATCCGCTCACTCCGCGGGAGACCGAAGTCATCAAGCTCGTGGCAGAGAGCTACACCAACCGGCAGATCGCACAGGCGCTGGTCATCAGCGAGAAGACCGTCGATCGCCACCGCGCGAACATCCTCGAGAAGCTCGGCATGCGCGACCGCGTCGAGCTGACCCGCTACGCGATCCGAAACGGCCTCGTCGAAGCGTAGCTCGATCGTGCTGGCCATCTGCGTCGTCTCGATCCCGATCGAGCGATGACGCGCCAGGCGACGCCAACGGCGCTACAAATGAGACTTCACTCATCTGTGTTTACGCCCATCTACTGCCGTTAGCATCTACAGGCGTGCCACTTCACTCGCTCTCGTCCAGAGCGTCATCCACAGTGCTCGCTGTCATGGCGGTAGCTGCGGTAGCCGCTGGTCCTGCGCTCGCCGCCGGCTCGTCCGCCCGCCCGGCGACCAAGTCGGAGCGCTCAGCGATCATGGCTGCCTTCACCGCCGGCGACGGCAACTCCTCCGAGGTGCGCGGCGTGTATGTGTCGCGATCGAGCTCCAGTCTCGCCGTGGTGTGCGTACGCACACCGGAAGCCGGCTCGCAGGCATTTGTCTTTAGCCACGTTCGGCGCTCCTGGCGCTATGTCACGAGCGGGCCGGCTGGCCGCGCCGGCAACACGGCCGATCGGCGCCTCGAGCAAGCCTGCGGATAAAGCTGCGGGTGACGTGAGACCGCGGGGATGGTGCGAGGATCGCGGAGGCCGCATTTGACCCAGGCCGCGCATCGCATTGACCCAGGGATCCAGGCCGGATCGGCTCGCCCTGGTCAGTTGGCGAGGACGGTGAAGAAGTCGCGGCCGTATGGTGCGAGAAACCGGCCCGGGATTCCAAACTGGCCCGGCACGACGGGGACGGCGGTCGGGCCACCCGGATGATGTATGTAGAGGTATCCGGCGATCCACTCTGGGTTGATGTCGAGCTCCACCGCGCGCACGACGCCCGCGCCAATCAGCGCCTGCGCGATCATGGCCGGCGAGAGATGCTCGCCGGCGGCCCACACGAGCTGACCTTCGCCGGTGATTCCCAGCGCCGAGCGTGCCACTTCAGATCCACCTCCCAGCGTTGCCCCCCAACAGTCGAGAATGCAGGTTTCGACCGTGGAGGCGGCCGCGCCGTGATCTACCAGCAGGTTCAGGTTCTGTAGCACCGAGGCGACCGTGAGCCCACCGGCCGGGACACCCTCGTGCCACGCTCCGATCTGCGTCGTGCCGTTCTGGTAGGTGACGATCGAGCCCAGTCCCACCGCGAGCGCAACCGGGGCTCGGCCGTCGGCCATGAATCCGACGGAGCCATAGCTCAGCTTGAAGCCGCCGTTGAAGGCCGCCAGCACCCGATGGGTCTCGCTCGCTCCGATGCGGTCCCCGTAGGTCCATCCCTGACCCCCGGGTTCGTTCGCTCCCGCGTGCAGGGTCAGGTGCACCAGTCGCTGATCGAAACGCAGCAGCGTCACACCGGAGCGCTGAGCGATCCACACGGCGGGCTGGCCGGCGATGCTCGCGACTGGAGTCCAGACAGGTCCCGGCTGGCCGGGTTCCTCGACGACCGGCGTGCTCGGCACTTGTGCCGGCGTGTGACTATCGGCGTTCGTCGCGGCGGTGTTCGACTGGCCTCCACAGCCGCCTGCCGCCGCCAGCAGCATCGCGACCAAGCCCACGGCCGCCAGCCTCATCTTTGGGCGGACCGTGTCATAGCTTGAGTACCGGCGGCTCAGCACGAACGTCGATCGTTGGCAGAGATGACGGCAGCTGGTGTGGCTGTCGTTTGCCATACGGCAAATCTCGCCGGTGTGCGTAAGCACCACCTAAGGTTGGAGTGAGAACACTCTTAGTGCCACAGCACGGCAAGAAATGAGAATCAGACAGGCTGGGCGCTGTTTCACCGGTATTCGGGTCTGACGTCGGCGAGCGCGTGCTCGACTACAGTTCGATAGCCCGTATGACCTCGAGTAATGACCTGTCGGGCTGGTGGTCGAACGCAGACGCCGATCGGCGTCGAGACGGCGACTACCGCCGTGTCCGGCGTGAGCGAGCGCGCCGCCGGGCGATTCGACGACGGCGTCGCGTGGCGATCCTCACGCTCATCGTGGTGGGTGCGATGGCGACCGTGTCGATCATCTCGGCCATCGGTGGATCGTCCGCCGCTCGGCCGAGTCCGAGTCCGGGTCCGGGTCCGAGGTCAGGTTCGGGCGCCAACGCACCGAGCCCCGTCGGTGGCGTGTCGAATTCCGACTCGACGCATACGAGTCCCGCGCGCCCGGCCGCGCATGCTCGCCCGGCAGCGGTGGCCCGATCGCCCGGGTCGCTGCCGCAAACTCATGCCTATCCATCCGGGAGCAGCGCTCGGTTCAAGTCGCTCATGGCCTCGCTGTGGGCCGGTGTCGTGCATGACTCGCTCACCCCGGCATTGGCCGCGTTCTTCCCGAAAGACGCCTACGTCCAGCTGAAGGCGATCGCTTCCGCGGGCTCCGATTGGACCGACCGCCTCGTTCATGACTACGGCCTGGACATCGCCGCCGCCCACGCGCTCCTCGGCCGTGGTGCCGCGCACGCGCGCCTGATCGCGGTGAACGTCCCCTCCGGCTACGGTCATTGGGTCGAACCAGGTGTCTGTTACAACAGCATCGGCTACTACGAGATGCCCAACGCTCGCGTCGTCTACCGAGCGGATGGTCAGATCCGTTCGTTCGGCATCGCTTCGATGATCTCCTGGCGTGGTGTCTGGTATGTCGTTCATCTCGGTGCGGTCCTGCGGTCCACCGATTCCGGCGAAGTCGATGAACCGGCGTCCGGGCCCGGCACCTCGCTCTATTCGGGTACCTGCTAGGCATCCGGTCATTCATCGTTACCGTGAGTCCCTGTGTCGCCCGTACCCCAAGACCCGTCCGATCGCACGAGCGAGACAGCCACCCCCCAACAGACAGTTGCGGTTGACCGCCAAAGAGCTCGTGAGCGCGAGCGCGCCAGGCGCAGGCGAATCCTGCGGCGCCGGCGTCTGTTGGCGAGCGGACTAGTCGCGCTGGCCGTTGCGGCCGTCGCGCTGAGCATCGCCCTGGCGAGGGACGGGTCGACACCTCAGCGCCACGGTGGGACCGTCACGGCGCCCGGTCAGAGCGCGGGGTCGGGCAAGAGCACGGGATCGGGAGGCAGCTCGCAGGCCAAGTCGCCGCCGTCCTCATATGCGGTCGGACTGCGCATCCTGCGGTTGGTTGACAGTAGCCGCACGATCGAGCTCCCGAATGGGACCAGCGAGCCACGAACGCTCATTACGGAGGTCCGCTATCCAGCACTTGGAGCACCCGGTCAAACCGATCTGCTGGACGCACCGGCGGCCCGCTCGGACGGTCCGTTTCCGCTGATCGTCTTCGGACACGGTTTCGCCGTGACACCCGCGCTCTACGCGCACCTGCTGCAGAGCTGGGCGCGAGCTGGGTACGTCGTCGCCGCACCAGTATTTCCGCTGGAGAACGCCGACGCCCCTGGCGGGCCCGACGAGTCCGATCTGATCAATCAGCCCGCCGACATGCGCTTTGTGATCTCCCGCATGCTCGCCGCCAGCAGCGCGAGCTCGGGTCCCTTTGCCGGCCTCATCAACCCCGCTCAGATCGCGGTTGCGGGACAGTCCGATGGTGGCGATACGGCGCTGGCGGTCGCCTACGATCCCTCCTTCCACGACCCGCGCGTGAGCGCCGCGGTGATCCTGTCGGGCGCGGAGATGCCGGGCGTTGGCGGGTTCACGTTCGCCCCGGGCGGCCCGCCGCTGCTGGCCACGCAGGGAACGGCAGACACGGTCAACCCACCGAGCGCGACCAATACGTTCTTCGACGCCGCACAGCGACCCAAGTACCTGCTCAGCCTGATTGGAGCCGAACACCTGCCACCGTACTCCTACCAGCAGCCACAACTGTCGATCGTGGAGCACGTGACGATCGCGTTCCTCGACGGCTACCTCGAGCACAGATCTAATGCGCTGGCACGACTGGTCTCCCTCGGAAGCGTTCCGGGGGTAGCCTCACTGGTCGCCGAACCCTGACAGCAACACTCTGACAGCAACACTCTCAGCGCGCCGCTCCCACCGGTGCGGCTGCAGGCGGTCCGTCGATGGGGTGCTCGGTGGTCGATGTTGTGTTCGCGGCAGGCGTCTCGCCAATAGCGATGCCGCCCTCGTGAGCCAGCGTCTCGATCCGTATGCGCTCGAAGCCCGCTCGCTCCAACGCCTCCTGCCACCAGGAGGAGTTGGCCGGATGCTCCCCGCGCCCGGTCGCCTGCCGGGCGGCGTTCTTCAGCAACCTCCACACGCCCGGGAGTCCTCGGCGCGCGAGCGTGCGCAGCTTGACGCTCACCACGCGACGATCACGGGACCGCATCGGGTGAAACGAGAACATCATGTCGCCGATCACGAGTCGTCCACCGGGCTTCAGCACACGCCTGGCCTCGGCGAGCGCGCGATCCTTCTCGGCGCTACGCAACTCGTGCAGGCAGTAGTTGGACACCACCAGATCGGCGAGCTCATCGACCAGCGGGAGACTGACGGCGGAGGCCAGAACCGTCTCGACGTTGTCGAGGTCTGCGCTGGTTGCCTTGACACGCAGATATTCATTCATCGCGGGCGAGCTGTCGATCGCCCACACGCGGGCGGTGCGCTGCGCAAACGCCAGCGCCAGCAGCCCCGTGCCCGAGCCGACATCGACGACTATATCTCCCGTCTGTGGCTCAGCCAGTTCCACGATACGGTCGCGTAGCTCGCGAAACCCGGCACTACGCGCGATCAGCTCAGCATCTGTGACGTGCGCGTCCCAGTTCTTGGAGGTCGTAAAGATTCCTCATTCTCTTCAGCCCAGCTAAGTTCATGTTATGTATTCGTATAGAGATCTCTCATCTTCGTCGCCGCGCGGTTGACGCTGGTTCGCTTGCGGCGTCAGTTCGCCACGAACGCCAGGAAGTCGCGGCTGTAGGGTTCGAGCAGGTGCCCGGCGATCCCCAGCTGGCCGGGCACGACCGGAACCGGCACAGGGCCGCTGGGATGATGGGGATACAGGTAGCCGGCGACCCAGTCTGGGTTGATGTCGAGCTCGATCGCCCGCACAGCACCGGCGGCGATCAGCGCAGAGGCGAGCTGGGCGGGTAGGAGCTGCTCGCCGGCGGCCCACACGAGCTGTCCGCTTGCGGTTATACCCAGGCCCGAGCGGGCCACGCTCGTCTGCGAGCCGATCGTTTCGCCCCAGCACGCGATGATGCAGTTCGACACGCTTGCCGCCGCGACGCCGCGATCGATGAGCAGCCGCTGGTTTTGCAACACCGAGAACACGGTCTTCCCGGCGCTCGGCACGCCCGCCCGCCACGCCCCGATGTCGGTCGTCCCATCGGTGTAGGTGACGATCGACGCGAGCCCGGCCTTCAGCGGTACCGCCACGTGATGACCGGACATAAACCCCACATCGCGGTATGTGAGCTTGAACCCGCCGTTGACGGCGGCGATCAGCAGGTGGATCTCTCGCGGTGTGATCTCATCGCCGTAGCTCCAGCCGCCGACTCCCCCGTCGCTGGAGCCCGCGTGCAGTGTGAGGTGCATGAGTCCCTGATCGAAGCGCATCAGGGTCACCCCCGAGCGCTGGGCAAGCCACGCGGCGGGCTGTCCGTGAACCTGTGCGACCACCGTCCAGCCGCTCGCCGGATGTCCCGGTGCGCTCACCACGAGTGGCGGCAGTGACGGTGCGGCGGAGCTTGCGGGTGCCGGCGCGGTCAGAGGCGTGGCCCTGGTTGCGACCGTGTGCCGCCCGGTGACCCCGGCGCTCCTCGCGCGTGTCTGATGCGTACCGGACGCCCCCGCGCCCATGGTGTATACGCCGACGACGCCGAGGAGCAACACAACAGCCACAAGTGCACCGACACGCCGAGGTGCAGAAGCGCCCCGAGGCGGACGACCTCGGCGAGCGCGTACACGCCGTCGATCGCCGCGTGCTGGCTCCCGCGCATGACCCGGCACATCGCCGGTGGAAAAGTCTTGTGGTGTCACCGACATCGATGCTAGCTCTACGACGGGCTCTGACAGACGACCGTGAGAAGCTTCTCACCGCAACATGGATTACCTCGCAACGACACTTGCTGTGATCGGCTGAGTGAATTCTCATGAATTGATACGCAACCTGGTCCGGTTTCGTGGTGTCATAGACGATGATGAGCGCGCGGCGGATAACGCGCAGGTCGCTGTTGGCTGCCTCTGCCGGCGCACTGGGCAGCGGGTTGTTGCGACCGGGCGGCGCGCTTGCGCTACTCGGAGGGCCGCCGCGCTCGACTCTTACCCAGCGCCGGCTTGGGACGCTCACGCCGGCTGGGGTCACCATCGAGCTGGGGCGCCCCGCGGAGCTTGTGGGTCTCGAGTGGCAGGGACCCGCCCGCGCGGATGTTTGGCTGCGCTTCCGTCACCGGGACGGCCGCTGGAGCAGGTGGGTCTCGGCGGGAGCCAACGGTCACGGACCGGACGCACGTTCAGAGACGAATCGGCAGGTGGGCGAGCCGATCTGGACGGGCGGCACGACATCGGTTCAGGTTCGCGCCAAGCGCACGCTCAACGGCGTGCAGCTGCACCTCGTCAACGTCAGTGCCAGCGCCGGAGTTACGGGGCACGTGAGCAGTGCCTCGCCGCTCGCTTTGTCAGTGAAACTGCCGCTGGCCACGCCAGTCCTGCCGGCCGGGCCGGGCCAGCCGCCGATCATTGCCCGCCGAGCGTGGGCGCAGGGAATATCGCCACCCAGGGTGGCGCCCGAATACGGAGCGGTACGGATGGCTTTCGTTCATCACACCGAGAACCCCAACGGCTACGCCGCGAGCGAAGTGCCGGCGATGCTGCGCGCGATCTACGTGTTCCATCGGTATGTCAACGGCTGGAACGACATCGGCTACAACTTCGTCGTCAACCTGTACGGGCGGATCTTCGAGGCGCGCGCCGGGGGCATCGATGAGCCGGTCGTGGGGGCCCACGCGGGCGGCTACAACCTGGTCTCCACAGGCGTGGCAGTGCTCGGCACGTTCACCGGCGTCCCGATCTCACCCGCTGCGCGCAACGCGCTGGAAAATCTGCTGGCGTGGAAGCTTGCGCTCCACGGGATCCCCTCACAGGCCCGGGTGGTGGTCAAGGTCAACCCGGCGGGCGCCTCCTACAGCAAATACCCCGCCGACGCGCGCGTGTCGCTGCCACGAATCGCCGGTCACCGCGATGGCGATGCCACCGAATGTCCCGGCAACGTGCTCTACGGCGAGCTGCCCGCGATCCGGGGCGGTGTGCGAATGCTGGCGCCAAACCCGACGCGGGCGACGCTCGCGCTCCTCACACCGACGGCCACGCCACCCGCGTCACCCGCTCCGGCCACACCGGGTGCTCCAGCCGCTCCGACCTCACCGGAACCGGTCGGCGCTCCCGGGGCCGGCGCTCCCCCGACCGCTTCGACCCAGACGCTGGCCGGCGCTCTCGAGCTCCTCGACGGGACTCCACTTACCGGTGCGCCGGTGTTGATTCAGGCGCGCACGGTGAGCCGCAGGGGGGAGGTTGTCAACGAGCGGACCCTGGCCGAAACCACGACCGACTCGGCGGGCCAATGGGAGCTGGGCGCGACCCCGGTCGGGCCGGGCAGCGGAGGTGGCGGCAGCGGAATGTGGCTGCGGGCGCTGTGCCCCGGAGGGACCGGGTTCGGCGCGGGCGTCTCAGAACCGCTGCACCTCGCGACCGGCGTCTCGCTCACCGCACCGTGATTGCGATGGATGGCCGCGGCAGGCGGGAGTCTGCGCCTAGCGCGAGTAGACCGTGAAGAAGTCCCGGTCGTCGGGTTCGAGGTAGCGCGTGTCCGGTCGTTCCATCCCCGGCAGCAGGTTCTTCGGAGCTTCGGCGCCGGGAGCGCCGTAGGTGATGAAGCTGACCCAGTAGGAGTTGATGTCCAGCTCCATCGCGCGGACGGCGCCGGCCTGGATCAGGGCCCGGGCGATGCTGCTGACGGTCTGGTCTTCGCCGGCGGCGTAGATCAGGTTGCCGTGACGGTCCACACCGACGGCCGAGCGCCACACGAGGACTGCGTTGCCGACCGTGGCGCCCCATTCGGCGTCGTTGGCGAGGTTCGGGTTGGGCCGGCCTTCGTTGACGATCAGGGGCAGGTTCTGGCGGGCGAAGGACACTGATGATGGGGCGGTGGCCCCATAGGGCCAGTCGATCACGTTGACACTGCCGTTGGTGTATCCGACGAGTGTTCCCTGTCCGTTGTGCATCGTCGCGTAGGTGTGCCCGTGCAGGACGAATCCGCCGTTGTCGTCCACGAGCTTGAATCCGCTGTTGAACGTCGCGAGCAGCCCCGGCCGGTTTTGGGGGGGCACGTCCATCGAGCCGCGGGGGATCGGGACCGAGGGCTCCAGGCGGCCGGGGTTCAGGGCGAGCCGCGTGCGGCTGGTATCGATCCAGGCCAGGCCGGCTATCACCCGTGGATATTCGGGTTGATCGCGCAGCGTGGTCAACAGCACCGGGGGATCGGATTCCAGGTCCGGGCGGGTCGCGTGCCAGACGCCCTCGCCGGGCAATGCCGGATGCAGCAGCGCCGGAACGCGCGGCGGGCGGTATTCGGCGGGGGTCAGCGACCCTTCGGCGCCCGCCGCGAGTCCCCGATGCGAGCCGGTGCCATAGCCGACCGCGGGAAGCGCGCGCAGCGTCGGTCCGCCCTTGGCGGGGGCGGTCAGCGAGTAGTAGATGGACTCGACTCGCGCCACCAGCCCGGAGCCGCCGTGTTCGCGTAGCCACTCCACTGAGCGGATTCCGAGGCTCGAGTTGGACGGTTCGGTCATCGTGTGCACATAGGAGAACGCGGCGGGCACGAGCGCGATGAGCGCCGCTATGAGCGCGATCCGTCGTATCCGGTGCAGACCGCCGATACCGGGACGCTCCGGTGGACGGCGGCGCTTCGGGGCCGGACGGGGACGCGTGGCGCTCGCGAGCTCCATGGTCGAACTGTATGCGCAGCGAGGTTCAGCCATGGGTCGATCCCCCATCAGATGAGAGCACTCTCACCTTTTACCGGGTGCAATCGAGCCGGAGATACAGTAGTCATGTGGAACCTGTGCGGGGGGTCGCGCAGCCAGCCCTTACATCGACCGTGCCTCCTACTTCCTCGGGATTTCACATTAATTCCTCACTTCAAGCGATACCAAGCGTCGAGGAGACGCAAGCCCCGCTCGACGCATCCGAGCTGGGCGTTCCCGCACAGACGCCGATCCAGCTGCGGCCTGCGGCTCGGCCCTCGGCACGGGTACTGCTGCGGGCGTGCCGTCCGCGCCAGTGGAGCAAGAACCTGCTCGTGCTGGCGGCTCCCTGCGCCGCGGGCGTGATTGATCGCCCGCAGGTGTTGGCGCAGGTCGCGGGGGCGTTCCTCGTGTTGTGCCTGGTCTCCAGCGCGACCTATCTGGTCAACGACGTACGTGATCGTGAGCAGGATCGCCGCCATCCACACAAGCGCTCGCGGCCGGTGGCGGCCGGAGAGATCTCACCGCGCGCGGCGCTCTGGACAGCGGCAGTGCTGGCGCTCGTGGGCGTCGCCTGTGGGACCGCAATCGCTCCCGGTCTGGGCGCTGTCGCCTGCATCTATCTCGCGTTGACGGCGAGCTATTCGCTGTGGTTGCGGCGCGTGGTCGTGGCCGACATCCTGGCGATCGCGGCCGGGTTCGTGTTGCGCGCGGTCGCGGGCGGCGTCGCAACCGACATCTACCTGTCGCGCTGGTTTGTCATCGTGACGGCGTGCTGCGCCATCTATCTGGTCGCCGGGAAGCGATATGCCGAGCTGCGCGAGCACACCGGTTCCGCGCCCGTGCGGGCGACCCTGCATCGCTACTCGCTCCGGAGTCTGCGCCTGATCCTCTGGGCGGCGGGCGCCGTGGCTGTGGTCGCCTACACCGGGTGGGCGTTCACACGACCGTCTCACGTCGTGTGGTACGGACTGTCGATCGTGCCGTTGCTGACGTGGCTGGTTCGCTACGCACTGTTGATCGGCGCGGGAGCCGGCCAGGCGCCGGAGGAATTGATTCTGCGCGATCGCGTGCTGCTGGCGCTCAGCGTCGCCTGGAGCGCCCTGTTCTTGGGGGGTGTCTATGTCGGCAGCTGAGCTGACTGCTCGCCCCGGCCTGACGAGCGTCGAGCGCTCGCTGAGCGGTTGGGGACGAACGGCCCGCAGCCGCTGCCGTGTGCTGCGCCCGCACACCGTGGAGGACGTGCTCGCAGCGCTCGCCTCGCACGAGCGTTCAGGGAGCGGCGTGATTGCCCGGGGCGCCGGACGCAGCTACGGGGACGCCGCCCAGAACGACTGTGGCGAGGTGCTCGACATGACCGGACTGGATGAGATCGTCGCGATCGACCACGAGCGCGAGCTGATCACCGCGCAGGCCGGCGCGACCGTGGCCCAGTTGATGGCGCGCCTGGCCGAACACAAGCTGACTCTGCCCGTGGTTCCCGGCACGCGGCACGTCACGCTCGCGGGCGCCATAGCGAGCGACATCCATGGCAAGAACCATCACCGCGACGGCGGCCTGTCCAGGCATGTCGTGGCGATCTCCCTGTGCACGCCGGCCGGTGGACTGACGGAGGTCTCGGCAGAGAGCGACCCCGAGCTGTTCTACGCGACGCTCGGAGGAATGGGTCTCACCGGCGTCATTCTCGCGGCGACACTGCGCATCGAGCCGCTGTCGGCTCCCTGGGTGACGGCCGACATCGATCGCACCGATGGTCTGCAGCAGACGCTCGAGCTGATGAGCGGACCGGAGCGCCACCGCTACTCGGTGGCATGGCTCGACCTGCTCGCGGACGGTCCGAAGATGGGACGCGCGATCGTCAGCCGCGCGGACCCGCTGGGCGGCGACGTGGCCACACCGTCTGCCCGGGGATCCTCTGCCCGGGGATCCTCTGCTCGGGGATCGCGGCCCTCACGCGGCGGCGGGTTGCGACGCGGCGGTGGGTCATATTCGCAAGCGCTCTCGCGGCAAGCCTCAATCGAGGTTCCCCGCGGGTTCCCCGCGATCCTGCTGCGTCCCGCGAGCATGCGCACGTTCAACGCGCTGCGCTGGCGCGCCACTCCGCGTCGCGAGCGCGAACACCCGCTGGCGATGGCGCCGTACTTCTTTCCGCTCGACGCGCTCGGTGAGTGGAACCGGCTGTACGGCCCGGCCGGCTTGATCCAGTACCAGTTCGTGATCCCATGCGGCCAGGAGACCGCGCTCGAACGCTGCTTCGAGCTGATGCGCACGCGGCGGCTGCCCGTGTATCTCGCCGTGTTCAAGCGCTTCGGCCCCGCGTTCGGCGGTCCGCTCTCGTTTCCGCTGGAGGGGTGGACGCTTGCGGTCGACCTGCCGGCCGGCGCGCCCGGGTTGCGGGCGGCGCTGGATGAGCTCGACGAGGTCGTGGCCGGCTGCGGCGGCCGCGTCTATCTGACCAAGGACGCCCGGCTGCGACGCGAGACGATGAGTGCAATGTATCCCGAACTGGGCCGCTTTGCGACCCAGCGTGCCCGCGTTGATCCGAACGGGATGCTGCGCTCAGACCTCGGTCTGCGGCTGGGATTGTGCGAGGCAACGAGGTGAGCGCGATGAGTCGCCGCGCGGTGAGTCGTGGCAGCGCCGGCTCGGCCGGCAGGCGCATCGTGGTGCTGGGCGGCACCTCGGAGATCGCGCTGGCGATCGTGTGCGAGCTGCAGAGCCGCGCCCCGCGCGAAGTCGCACTGGTGGGCCGCGATCCCGGCGGTCTGGCCGGTGCGGCCGCGGATCTCACCGGCGCCGGCTGCGCGCCGGTACTGACCTTTGAGCTGGACGCCCTGGATCTCGACCGTCACGAGCAGGTCATCGGCGAGGCATTCGACGAGCTCGGGGGCGCCGACATCGTGATCATCGCCGTGGGTGTCCTCGGCGAGCGCGGTGGCCTGCCCGACGACATTTCCGGTGCGCTGGAGGTCCTCCAGATCAACACGGTGGGAGCGGGCTCGCTGCTGATCCACAGCGCGCGGCGCTTGTGCGAGCAGGGCACGGGAACACTCGTCGTTCTCTCCTCAGTGGCCGGCGAGCGCGCCCGGGCCGCCAACGTCGTCTATGGAGCATCCAAGGCCGGCCTGGACGCCCTCGCCCAGGGTCTCGGCGACACGCTGCACGATCAGGGCGTACGGGTCCTGGTGGTGCGCCCCGGCTTCGTACATACCCGCATGACACAGGGTCTCGAGCCCGCGCCGCTGTCAACCACTCCGCAAGCGCTCGCCCGGGTCGTCGTGGGTGGACTGGACAACGGTGCTCACACCGTATGGGCGCCGCCCACCCTACGCTGGCTGATGGTCGTCGTACGCATGCTTCCCCGTCCCCTGTTCCGCCGCCTGAGACAATGAGCGCGACCAGGCCATTGCGAGACATGTCCGACCTGCAGGCCCGCCGCCGCCAGGCGCGTAGACGCCGGCGTCTGATGCGAGTGGACATCGGTCTGGGCCTGCTGCTCGCGGTGCTGGCCCTGCTGTTCGCCTCGGGCCTTGCGATCGTCGCCGTCGCCGCGCTGGTGGTGCTGGCTATCTGTGTCGTCTCGATCCCGATCGAGCGATGGCGAGCCAGGCGAGGGCGTGACAGGCGACAGGGTTAGACAGGCGCGCAGACCCTCTCGCTCAGCCATCACACCAGGCAGTCTCTAAACTGGCCGGACCTCCAGGAGAGGTGGCCGAGTGGCTGAAGGCACTCGCCTGCTAAGCGAGTATGGGGGTTAAACTCCATCGCGGGTTCGAATCCCGCCCTCTCCGTTCCGCCGGTCAGCAGCTCGTCAGCGCGCGTCGAGATGTCCCGCTCGAACGCATGGTCGGCGTCCGTGCGCTGCTCACTCTCACTCCGCCTCCTCCGGCGCGGCGACCGCGAACACGATGTGCCGGCGGGCGAGCGTCAGGTAGGGGAACAGCTCGACCGGGCCGCCCTCCAGGGGCTCGACCGTGACTTCGGTCAGCGTCAGGAAGTCGCGCTCGGGGGCGTTGAGCACGTCGGACACGCGGCTGCGGTAGCCGTCGCGGGCGAGCGTCAGCTCGCCGATGATCCGGTGACGCTCGGTCTCGATCCGGATGCGCTCGCGGCGGTGGTCCATCCCTTCGAGCGCGGCGTCCTCGTCGAGCGCGTGGGACTCGGGCGATGTCTTGGGCTCGGGCGGCGCCTGTGGTGTCGGTGCCTGCGATCCGGGCGCAGGCGACTCGGGTGCGGGCGACCCGGGTGGGGACGACTCGGGCGGGGTGGTGTCGGTGCTCACGCGAGCATTATCGCGTGACCGCGTACGCGTGCGTGACGGTCGTGCGCAGACCGGTCGGCCCGACGGCGACGATGTGGACAGTCGCGACCATCGTCCGGTGGCGTCCCAGCGCCCGGCGCAGGCGGCTCAGCGCTGAGTTGCCGACACGCAGGCGCACGTGTCCGGGGTCAACTCGCGGCAGCGAACGTGCCTCGGCGACCAGTGCGACCGCGCTGCGCGAGGAGGATCCGGACCGGACCGGCGAGAGCGTGGCGGTGACGAGTATCTTGCAGCCCCGTTCGCAACTCACCGTTAGCGCGAGCGCACGCCGCGAGAGCACGTCCGAGTTGCGCGACAGGCTGACGTGCAGCACAGGCGGTACGTTCAGCGGTGGCGGCCAGGCGCTCGCCGGTACGCAGCCCACCCCGGCGGGCGAGGCCGGGTCGAAGCGCTCGACGCGGTTGTTGTTCGTGTCGGCGACATATACGCTGCCTTCGCAGCCGACCGCGATCGCGCTCGGCTGGGAGAGCTCGCCCAGACCGACCCCGCGGGAGCCCCACTTGGCGAGGTAGTGGCCGGATTCGTCGAACACCTCGACGCGGTTGTTCGTGTTGTCGACGACATACACGCGCCCGGCGGCGTCCACTGCGACCCCGGTCGGGTTGTGCAGGCGCCCGTCGCCCGAGCCGAGCCCGCCGAACGCGCCGATATAGGTCCCGCTCGCGGAGAGCTCGACGATGCGGTTGTTGCCGGTGTCGGCCACGAACACGTTGCCCGACGGGGCGAGGGCAATGGACTGCGGGTGGTTGAACTGGCCGGGTCCGTCGCCGGGCGAGCCGTTGCCTTCGCCCGCCCCGACCTTCGCCAGCAGGGTGCCCGCTGAGGAGTAGACGAGGATGCGGTTGTGGTTCGTGTCCGCCACGTACACGTCCCCCGCGCCCGACGTCGCGACCGAGCTCACGCCATTCAGCCCGGCCCCGCCGAGGTCGGCCGGGCCGCCGAGTTCTGACAGATACATGCCTTCGCCCCACAGTCGCGCGACGCGTGCGTTGCCGGTGTCAGCGACATACACCGACCCGTTGGCGGCGAACGCGAGGCCCTGCGGTTCGTAGTAGCCGGGCTTGTATCCGCCGGTGGCCGTCCAGGCGCCGAGGAACGCGCCGCCGCCGGGGGCGAACGACAGGATGCGGTTGTCGTCGGTGTCGGACACGTACACCCGCCCGGTCGGATCGACCGCCACCCCCCGGGGAGCGACGAACGCGCCGGGGACTTCGCGCGCCGGGGTGCCGATCGTGCGCAGGAACGTGCCGCTCGGATCGAACACGTCGACCCTGTCATCGGCCGTGTCGGCCACGTAGGTGTCCCCCGCCGGGTCGCTCGCCAGCGCGCGCGGGAACGCGAGCTGCCCCGGGCCAGTGCCGAAGCTGCCCCATTCGCCGCCCGGCCCGAGCTCGGGGTCGAGCTTGACGATGCGATGGTTGATGTCATCGGCGATGTACACGTCCCCGGCGGCGTCCAGCGCGATCCCGTAGGGAAAGCCGAAGTGCCCGGGACCGGTGCCGTTGGAGCCGACCGACTCCTCGTAGGTTCCGCTCGGACTGAACTTCTCGATGCGGTGGTTGTCGTCGTCGGCGACCAGCACCTCGGTTGCGTTGGCGGCGATCCCGCGCGGGTATGAGAACTGGCCGGGTTCGCTGCCGTATTCGCCCCATTCGATCGGTTCTTCGCCTTCGAGGTTGAATCGCTCGATGCGGTTGTTGCCGGAGTCGGCGACGTACACGTATTCGCCGGCCACCGCGATCCCGCCGCCCGGGGGCTGGGTGTAGTTCTGCGAGGAGCCGAATTCGAAGTCCCCGAGCTCGCTGCCCTTGTGGCCCCAGTCCTTGATGAACTGGCCTTCGGAGTTGAACTTCTCGATCCGGTCGTGTGCGGAGTCGACCACGTATACGTTCCCCGCGGCGTCGGTCGCCAGGCCGCCGATCGGGCCGAACTGGCCGTGCCCGCCACCGTAGGACCCCCACTCGCCGAGGTACTGGCCGGAGGAGTTGAACTTCTGCACGACATAGCTGAGCTGATCGGCGACGTACACGTCTCCGGCGGCGTCGACGGCGACGGCCTCGGGAAACCGTAGGACGGATTCGGCGCGCTGGCCGACGATCGCGGCGGAGGCGTACGGGCAGGCGGGGGCAGGACCCGATCCGGGACAGGCTTCGGCATGGGCGGCGGTCGGGTAGGTCACGACGAGGGCGAGCACGAACGCGCACGTGAGTACGAAGGGCGCGAGCTGCACGGAACGACGGTGCGGGTACGTCATCGGCAGATCACAACACGCGATCGGGGGAAATGAAGCGGAGTGGAGCGTCGGATCGCAGAATCGTTACACGACGCGCTCGGGAGGACGCGCCTGCAGCCCTGCACGTCCCAACGGAGGAGCCATCATCGCTGCCGCCGGCTCTCCCGGATCGCCCGCCGGTCGGTTGCGCTCGTCGCGGACGATGTACAGCGGACGGTGCTTGACCTCGTCATAGATGCGCCCGACGTACTCGCCGATCACGCCCAGCGCGATCAGCTGAATGCCGCCCAGCAGCAGGATCGCGATCGTGATCGAGCCGAACCCGGGCAGGTAGGAGCCGGCGAAGTGCAGGCCGATCACGACCGGGATCGCGATGAACGCCACGCCCGCTGACAGCAGTCCCACGTATGTCGCCAGCTGCAGCGGCAGATGCGAGAACGAGGCGATCGCATCCAGCGAGAACCGCAGCATCTTGCGCACCGTGTACTTGGTCTCCCCGGCATGGCGCGCGTCGCGCTCGTAGGATACGGCCGTCTGGGAGAACCCGACCCAGACCGTCATCCCGCGCAGAAACCGCGAGCGCTCAGTCATCGACAGCAGCGCGTCCAGCGCGCGTCGATCAAGCAGGCGAAAGTCCCCGGAGTTGGGCTCCAGATCGACCTGGGCGAGGCGGTCGAACAGCTTGTAGAACCACGACGCCGTCGCCAGCTTGAACGCGGTCTCGCCCTCGCGTCGCTTGCGCACGGCGTACACCACATCGGCGCCCGTGCTCCAGCAGTCGACCATCTCTGAGATCAGCTCGGGCGGGTCCTGCAGGTCGGCGTCGATCATCGCCACGACATCGCCGCGGGCGTGCTCCAGTCCGGCGGTGAGCGCGGCCTGGTGGCCGAAGTTGCGCGACAGGTGCACCACGCGCACGCGCGGGTCGGCGTCGGCAATGCGGTCCAGCAGCTCGGGCGTGCGATCGGAGGAGCCGTCATTGACGAGCACCAGCTCGAACGGGTACGCAGCCACCGCGGCGATCGCGCGGGCGACGAACGCCTCGATCAGCTCCTCCTCGTCATACACGGGAGCGACGACGCTGAGCAGCTTGGGTGTGTGTGCGCGCTGCTTGAGATCTGAGGTAGCCATGGCGGACATTCGATGCCGATTACAGTAGGTACGGCAATGCACAGATTACGGGACGGGCATATATCGGCGCTAAACGTGACGGTCGTCGTGCAGTTCCTGAAGTTCGGGATCGTCGGCGTGTCGAACACGCTGATCGCGTTCGCCGTATACACGGTCCTGCTGAAGGGGTTCGGCGTCTGGTACATCCTCGCGTCGGGCATCGGGTTCGTGATCGGCGCCGTCAACGGGTTTCTGCTGAACCGGCGCTGGACGTTCCGCGAGCACGTCGGCGATGCGCTGACCCCCGTGCGCTGGGCGGTTGTGCAGTCATGTGGGCTGGCCTGCAACCTGGCGCTCGTGTACGTGTTCGTGCACGACGCACACATGGACAAGCTGATCGGCCAGATCCCCGCGACGGCGATCGTGACCGTGCTGACGTTCATCGCCAACCGCGCGTGGACGTTTCGCGTGCACGCGACCGCGACCGACTCGGTCTAACGAAACAGAGTCAGCAGCGACAGTCCCGCGGGGATGCGCCCGCCGCGTCCGATCACCGCGGCCTCCAGCGTGAGCGGACGCTCCAGCAGCCAGTTCACGGGCGCGGGCGGGACCCACAGGTCGAGGCTCGACTCGGTCGTGGCGGCCGAGGCGAACCGGTCGAGCACGCGCAGCACTATCGCGACGGGCAGCAGCAGCGAGTTGAAGTAGGTCGTGCGCACGGTCTCCCAGCCCGCCTGCTCGGCGACACGTTGCAGCGAGCGACGGGTGTAGCGGCGGTGGTGATGGTTGATCTCGTCGTGCCCGCTCCACAGCCACTGATACGCGGGGACGGTGATCAGCAGGGCGCCGCCGGGCGCGACGACGCGGCGCAGCTCGCGCAGGGCGGCGAGGTCGTCCTGCAGGTGCTCGATCACGTCGAGCGAGACGGCGAGATCGAAGCTCGCCGAGTCGAATGGCATGCTCAGAACCGACCCTTCGATCACCTCGCCGGCGGATCGCTCCCGGGCGAGGGCGACGCTGGTGGTCGACAGCTCGACCCCGGTGACCGTGCCATGGCGGGCGAGCTCAATCATGTTGCGCCCGCTGCCGCAGCCGGCGTCGAGGATGCGCGCCCGTGCCGGCAACCGCAGGTTCTCGATCACCCGCTCGAGCACCTGCCGGCGACCCCGGTACCACCAGTGGCGGTCCTCGGCGCGGTGGGTCTGCAGCTCGTAGTCCCTGTCCATCCCGGGGCATCTTTTCCTAAAGCGCCACCGCACGCGGTGTGCCCCATCTTGAAAAGTCTTGGCATGCCATAAGCTCAGTCCATGGCCGTCCAAGAATATGCAGGCGAGCAGGCGCGCTCGCATGCGGTGGAGGACTACTGCAAGGCGATCTACACGCTGCAGTCGCGCGGCGAGGCCCCGGTTTCCACGAACGCCCTGGCCGAGCGCCTGCAGATCACGCCCGGATCGGTCTCGGCGATGCTCAAGCGACTCGACGGCGAAGGTCTGATCGTGCGCGTGCCCTACCGCGGGGTGCGGCTGACGCCGGTGGGGCGCAGGGTTGCGCTGGAGGTGATCCGCCATCACCGTCTGCTGGAGCTGTTCCTCGCGGAGACCCTGCAGATGCCCTGGGATCGTGTGCACGACGAGGCGGAGGTGCTCGAGCACGTGCTCTCCGAGGAGCTCGAGCAGCTGATCGCGGACAAGCTGGGCGATCCCACGCGCGACCCGCACGGCGATCCGATCCCAATGCGGAGCTGGAGCTGCCCGAGCGCGATCACAGCCGCAGCCTCGACAGTCTGGGTGTGGGCGAGGGCGGCGTGTTCGTGCGCGTGTCCGACGCCGACCCGGAGATGCTCCGCTACCTGTCCGAGCATGGCATCTCCCCGGGAGACCGCGTGCGCGTGACCGAGCGCCAGCCGTTTGGCGGTCCGCTGCTGGTGAGCTTTGCCGACGATGAGCGCGAGCAGGCGATCGGGGGCCAGCTGACGCGGGCGATGCGGGTGGCGCTCGACGAGGGCGAGGCCTCCCGATGAGTCCGCCGCCTCCGCCTCCGCCGTTTAGTACCGAGCCGGCGCTGGAGGGCGCGGGTATCGCGGGCGTGGGGGGCGAGCTCGAGCTCGGGCTCAGCCTCGGTCCCAGCCATCTGGAGACGCTGCTCTCCAAAGGGCGCCTGCGGGCGACGCTGGCGATGCTGGGACCGGCGTTCGTGGCCTCGATCGCCTACGTCGATCCGGGCAACTTCGCGACCAACTTCGAAGGCGGCGCGCAGTTTGGGTATCTGCTGCTGTGGGTCGTGCTCGCGGCCAATCTGATCGCGATGCTGATCCAGTACCTGTCGGCCAAGCTCGGGATCGTCACCGACCGCAACCTGCCCGAGCTGTGCCGCGAGCGCTTTCCGCGGGCGTTGACGTGGGGGCTGTGGGCGCAGGCCGAGATCATCGCGATGTCCACCGACATCGCCGAGTTCCTGGGCGCCGCGCTGGGATTGAACCTGCTGTTCAACGTGCCGCTGCTGCCGGCGGGCCTGATCACAGGGCTGATCGCGTTCGCGATCCTCGAGCTACAGACGCACGGGTTCCGGCGCTTCGAGCTGGCGATCTCGGGCCTCTTGGCGATCATATTCGCCGGCTTTCTGTATGAGGCGCTGCGCATCGGGCCATCCGCGAGCGGATCCCTGCATGGGCTGATCCCCGGGCTGCGCGGTACGAGTTCGCTCTACCTTGCGGTCGGCATCATCGGCGCGACCGTGATGCCGCACGTGATCTACCTGCACTCCGCCCTGACCAAGGGCCGGGTGCCCTGCCGCGACGATCGCGAGCGCGGTCGTGTGCTGCGCTTCGAGCGCACCGACGTGCTGATCGCGCTGAGCCTGGCGGGGATCATCAACATGGCGATGCTCGCGGTCGCGGCCAAGCTGTTTCACGTTCCGGGGCTGGAGGATCTGAGCTCGATCCAGCAGTTCCACGCGCAGTTTGGCCGGCTCGTCGGCGGTGGCGCCGCGCTGGCGTTTGCGGTCGCGCTGCTGGCCTCGGGCGCCTCCTCCTCCAGCGTCGGCACCTACTCCGGCCAGGTGGTCATGGCCGGGTTCATCAACGTCCGCATCCCGTTGCTGGCGCGCCGGGCCGTGACGATGATCCCGGCGATCGTCGTGCTGGCGATCGGCATCAACCCGACGAGCGCGCTCGTGTTCAGCCAGGTCGTGCTCTCGTTCGGGATTCCGTTCGCGCTCGTTCCGCTCGTGACGTTGACGAGCAACCGCGAGGTGATGGGCGTGCACGTCAACCGTCGCACCACGACCGTGGCGGCGTTCGCGCTGGCCGGGCTGATCGTCGCGCTGAATCTGTTTTTGATCTACCAGCAGGTGCTCTAGGTTGGGCGGGCCATCGGTCCGATCAACCGGCGCCGACTGAGCGCAGCGAGTAGTCGATCGTGCCGCCGGAAGTCCGCCAGGCGGTGATCGCGCGGTCGGAGTCGGGATCGACGCCGATGGTGGCTTCCCCGGACGCACCGGATGCGCCCGCCGCCACAATCTGTTCGGGAGCGCCAAAGATCGTTCGCCCGGGGTAGGCGTCGATCCCACGCGCGGCATACAGCGCGCGGTCGTGCAGATCCAATCCGCCGGATGAGGTTGACTGCGGTTCGCTCCACAGGGCGTACGCCTCGCCCGCCGGTCCCGGGATCAGGTCGGTGAGCAGCGCGTTGCGGCCGGATGAGGAGATCGTGTCGATCGCACGCACCCCGTTCAGGTCGATGGCGGCCGTGCGCACGACCCAGTGCCCGGACTCGACTCCCGTCCAGGCGAGCATCACCGACTCTGAGATCAGGCGGACCAGACGCGGCGGCGGGGGCGTCAGGCCACCCGGGTCGGCGTAGCGTTCCAGCAGTCGCGGCGTGCCAAAGCTGACGCCGGGCGCGGAGAGCTCGGCGAACACGCGCGTGATACCTCGCCTGGTTTCGCTCCAGGCGAGGATCGCACGGTCATCGTCGCTCAGCAGCGCGGCGATGCGCGCTCCGGGCGCGGCGGTGGCCACGCGCTGGGCCGAACGCGCCGTGCGGCCCGATGCGGGCATGTCGCGTGCATAGATCGCCCCGGAGCGCTCCCACACGGCGAGCGCGTCGGAGCGGTAGTCCATCGCCAGGGTCAGTCCTTCCACGGCGTGGCTGGTCGTCACGGACACAGGCGCGAGGAAGGAGTGCATGTAGTAGCGGTGGATACGCAGCTCGATCGCGCCAGTACTGCCACTCGGGCTGGATGGAGAGACCAGTGCGACGTCGCCGAGGTAGGCGGTCGTGAGCGCCAGGGGGCTGGCCGGCCCGTCGGTGGCCAGGGGCGGGGTGAACGGCCCGCCGGCGAGACCCTCGCTCAGCAGCAGGTCGCCGTCGCCGCTGACGCCGGTGCGTGGCCCGGCGAGCAGGATCTGCCCATGGGATGCTGCGGCGGCCGCAGTCGGAGCGCTCAGTGCGAGCGTCCGCCCCGCAGGAGTACGCGGGATGGTGGCTGTCCCCGGTAGATCTGCACCAGGGGCGATCGCGGACACGCGCGGGCCCGCCCCACCCTGGCAGTGGAAGCCTGAGCTCCAGACGATCGCGCCTGCTCCCGTGCCGTGTCGCGGGGCGTCGCTCGGGAACAGGATCTCGGGACGGCCAGCGGCGGAGCATGTGTCGAGCGTGGCCGGCTGCGACCACGGTCCACCGTCGGACTGCACGCTGGGCGCCAGTGCGGCGATGAGCGCGACCAGTGCGATCAGCTCGACCCAGCCCAGGGTTATGCGCCGCCGCCGCTGTGCGGGCGCGAGCGAGTTGTCGGAGAGAGCATGGCCGGCTCGCTGGTGTGGCGCCGGCGAGCCGTCGGCGATCGAGTCTCGCGTGGGTGAGTCGCGAGCGACCGGGCGGCAGGCGAGCGCGTCGCCGGCGAGTGGATCGCGAGCGACCGGGTCGGGAGTACGTGGAGATCGAGGGGGAGCGTGCATAGGTTCGCGGCGGGCGGTCCTATCCACCCAGCCGCCTATCGTGTTCTGTTCGTGCCCACCCCCTTTTTTGCCTCCCTCGACAGCGGCGAAGCCGTGCTGCGGTTTCCCTACGACGATCGTCTGCGCCTGCTCCTGCGCGCGATCCCGGGGCGGCGCTGGGATCCGGGCGAGCGGGCCTGGCGGATACCGCTCGATCCCGAGCGCGCGCAGGCGCTTGCGATGCTGCTCGCGAGCCTGCCGGGTGGGCCGCACGTCAGCGACGCGCTGGCGCGTGCGATCACACGCCGCCGTAGCAGGCGTCGCCCTGGGGAGTGCGTCCTGGATCTCGCCCGTCCCGACGAGAACTGGTGGCTGAGCTTTCCGACCGACGTCGATGTCGAACTTGTGCAGGCGCTCACCGAACACCCCGACGCCTACCGACTGCCGGCAATCGGCCGGGCGCTGATCCCGCTCGACGAGCTCTCCGCGAGCATCGTCAGCGGACTGTTGGGAGACGGCTCGAACGGGCTGCGACTGACCGAAGACGCCGAGCACGCGCTCACCGAGATCGCACAGCGTGAGCGCGCCACCGAGCCGATGCATGGCACGCGCAGAGCCCGGGGTGCGCGGGACGCAGAGCGTGACCGCCGCGATCGGGACACCGATGCCCAGCCCGAGCGCGCCATTCCCTGGCACGGCACGATCGGCGTGGCCGGCGAGCCGGGCGAACCCGTGTTCCTGCTGATTGGCGAGATCGAGCGCTTGCCCGGGGCGCTGCGCGAGCGCGCAACGAGTGCGCCCGGTGGGGCGACGGTTCCACTCACACTGGACTCGTGGGGGCTGATGGACGGACAGCTCAGCGGCTGGCTCAGCAAGGCCGCCTCGCGCTGCGTGGCCGCCCTGCGCGAAGGCAGGCCGGCGCCCGGAGCGGTGTTGGAGGTCTCGAGCGTGCACGAGGATCCGACGTTCGTGCTCGCGCCCGGCCACGACCCGGCGCAGCTCGAGCAGTTCACAAAGATTCCCGGCGCCTCGCTGCTCGGCCGCCCGTCTGTCCGCCGTGGCACTGGGCATGAGCATGCGCGGTTGCCGGCGATCCGCGCCGACCCGTACTGCGTTCCAGAGCTCGACCTGTTCCTCGCCGCGCACGAAACCTGGGTGGACGCCGAGGCGCTGGCCTTGCTACAGGAGATCCGTGAGCAGCACGCCCGCGCCGAGGGGCTCGTCGCGCTGTCGGCGGCAACCGATGGGGATTTGCAGGTACCCGGTCTGGGCGGCGAGCTGAAGCCGTTTCAGCGCGCCGGTGTCAGCTACCTGCTCGCCCAGCGGCGCGCGTTTCTGGCCGACGAGCAGGGGCTCGGCAAGACGATCGAGGCGCTCGCCGCGCTGCAGGCCGACGGAGCGTTCCCGGCGGTCGTCGTATGCCCGGCGAGCCTCAAGCTCAACTGGCTGCGCGAGATCGAGCGCTGGCTGCCTGGACGCAGCGCGCGGGCGCTGGTCGGGACGGGCGCCGCCGGCCCCAGGGCGCTGGGCTCTGGCCCGACGTCTGGCTCCGGTCTAACCTCTGGCTCCGCCCCGACTGCGGATGGTGGACGGTCCGGCGGGCTCAGGACGCTCGCCGACTCCGTCTGCACCCACGACTCCGGTGCGCCACCCGACATCACGGTCGTCAACTACGACATCGTCGCCGCGCGCCTGGATGAGCTGCGCGCAATCACACCGCGTGCGCTCGTGCTCGATGAGTCGCACTATTGCAAGAACGCGACTGCCAAGCGCACTCAGGCCGTCCAGCGGCTCTCCGCGGCGGTGCCGACTGAGGGGCTGGTGCTCGCGCTGACCGGCACCCCGGTGATGAATCGCCCGCCCGAGCTGATCTCACAACTGCGGATCGTCGGGCGTCTGAACGACTTCGGCTCGGGCGCTCAGTTCGGCCGGCGGTTTCGCGGGCCGGACGCACACATGCGCTTGCATTGGCACCTGCGCGCGCGCTGCTTCGTGCGCCGCCTGAAGACCGAGGTGTTGCCGCAGCTGCCGCCGAAGACGCGCAGCATCGTGCCGATCGAGCTCGACAACGAGCACGAGTACCGGCTGGCCGAGCGCGACGTGATCGCGTGGCTGCAGAGCCAGCCGCTGGACCTGCGCCAGCTCGACGCGAAGGTCGCGGCCGCGTTGCGCGCCGAGCGGCTCGTGCGGCTGAACGCGCTCAAGCTGCTGGCCGCGCGCGGCAAGCTGGCGGCCTCGCTCGCCTGGATCCACGACTTCTGCTCCTCGGGCGAGCGACTGGTCGTGTTCGCCAAGCACCGCGAGATCCAGCGCGCGGTGATCGAGCGGTTCCCGCGAGCGCTGCACATCCTCGGTCAGGATGGCCATGCGGCCCGTGACGAGTCGCTGCGCGCATTCCAAGAGGCCGACGACGGGGCGGATAACCAGCTGATCGTCTGCTCGATCGAGGTTGCCGGCCAGGGCCTGACATTGACGCGCTCATCGAACGTCGTGTTCCTCGAGCTCGACTGGACGCCGGCCAAGCACGACCAGGCCGAGGATCGCTGCCATCGCATCGGTCAGCAGGACGCGGTCAACGCCACCTACCTGCTCGCGGCCGGCACGATCGACGAGACGATCGCAACGCTGCTGGAGCGCAAGCGAGCGGTGATCGGCGCCGTCACCGACGGTCGTGAGCAGGACGAGGAGGGTGTCGTGGACGCGCTCGTGCGCGAGCTCGCGAGTGAGCCCTACCGGGCGTTGCGCGCCGTGGCGTAGCGGTCGCTGATTCCGCCCTGGCGTAGCGGTCCCCAGTTCCGCCCTGGCGAACGTGCGTGATATGCGCGCACGCGATAGATTCCCGCGGCATGAACGATTCTGGATTCGGAGAAGCAGATCGGATGGGAGAGAGCCAGGGGTCGGACGCGGGGACGGACGGCGCGCAGCGGGAAGATGAGCACCGCCGCCAGGAGCGGCGGGCGCGGGTGCTGGCCAGGCATCCACGGATCGGCTGGCTGCTGCTGGCGCTCGCGGGCGCACAGGCGCACGGAGAAGACTGGCGCGGCGGGATCAGGGAGGAGGAGTCCGCTCGTCCTGAACGGGGCGAGACCTCATAACTCCGAGATGTAACTCCGAGATCGCGCGCGGTGTACGGTTTGCGCCGTGAATGCAGGGCCAGGCGATAATCGGGACGCGCGCAGATGAGGCAGCGCGGAGCCGGCTGGCACGTGATCGCCGCCTACAGCCTGGTGTGCGCCTCCACGCAGGTGCTGTGGCTAACCTACGCCGCGATCACCACCGAATCGGCGCGCCACTACGGCGTGTCGGTGGCCGCCGTTGGCTGGCTGGCGGAGATATTTCCGCTGCTGTACGTGGTGCTCGCGATCCCGGCCGGGATCCTGCTGGACCGCTGGTTTCGCCCGGTCCTGACAGGCGGCGGGGCGCTGATGGCGCTCGGCGGGCTGGTCCGCCTGGGCGGCGATACGTTCGCCTGGGCGATGGCCGGGCAGGTGATCGTCGCAGTCGCCCAGCCGGTCGTGCTGAGCGCGGTGAGCAAGCTCGCGGGCGAGTACCTGCCAATGCCCGAGCGCGCCACCGGCATCGCGATCGGCTCAGCCGGGAGCTTCGTGGGGATGCTGCTGGCGCTGATCCTGGGCCCGACCGTCGGGGGGCACGGACAGCTCGAAGAGCTGCTGCAGATCGAGGCCGTGATGGCGGTGATACCCGCGGTGATGCTGGCGGTCGTGCTGCGCCGTCCGGGGATGCAGAGCGATGAGCACGCCGCAATCGCCGGGAATGCCGCGCGCAGGCTGTGGGCGTTACCGGCGATGCGCACGCTGTGCGGGCTGGTGTTCATCGGGTTCGGCGTGTTCGTGGCGCTGGCCACGTGGCTGCAGACGCTGCTCTCGCCGTCCGGTGTCTCAGAAACCGCGGCGGGGCTGCTGCTCGTCGGGATGGTGATCGCGGGCGTGATCGGCTGCGCGGCGCTCGCGCCCCAGGTCGTGGCACGCGGTGCGGAACGGGGGTTCATGCGCACCACGATCGCGGTCAGCTGCGTTGGATGCGTCGCGCTCGGCGTGATCCCGCTGCTCGGCGTGCGCGCCGTGGTGATCGCGGTGATGGGTCTGTTCCTGCTTCCCGCCCTGCCGGTCATCCTCACCGCCACCGAGCGGCTGGCGGGTCCGGCCGCAGGCACGGCCGGTGCGATTGTGTGGATGGCCGGCAACCTCGGCGGGCTGACCGTCGCGCTGATCGTGCAGGTCCTCGTCCATCATCCGCTCGGGGCGTTCATTGCGATGGCGGCCGTCTCGCTGCTCGGCCTGCCGCTGGTTGCCCGGCTGGCTCTGACCTCACCCACCGAGGAGAGCGGCCGCGAGCCGGCGACCGCGACCGCGGGTTGAGATCGGTCAGCGGCGCGGCGCGTTCATCGGGGCGCGACGTGTCATCGGGCTGGAGCGTGTCGCCCGGCCGATGACGAGTCATCGGGGTGCGGTGTTACGTTGTGAGGATGCACGATGAGGGCGTCGTTGCGCGGCAGCAGGAGGAGCAGCAGCACGAGCAGCAGGAGGGGGTGAGTCCGGCATTCGGGCTGATTGGTCCACGGACGCACCACGTGCTGGCGCTCGAGTTCGGTTCCAAGGCCCAGTTCGACGACCCGCGCTTGGAGTGGCGGCGGCTGTTCTCCGAGCTGCTTGGCACGTTCATGCTGGTGCTCGTCGCGGCAGGCGGTGGGATTCTGCACGCCGAGGGTCAGATTAGCCTGGCGGCCGCCGTTGTGGCGCCGGGACTGATGGTGATGGCGATCATCCTGTTCATGGGCGCCGTCTCGGGCGCGCATCTGAATCCGGTCGTCTCGCTTGCGTTCGCGCTGCGCCGCGACTTTCCGTGGAAGCGCCTGCCCGGATACATCATCATCCAGCTCGCGGGCGCAACGCTGGCATGTCTGTTCCTCGATGCGGTGTTCGGCAACGTCGAGCATCTCGGCGCCACGTTGCCGGGGCCTGGATACGCCAACTGGCAGGCGCTGCTGATGGAGGTCGTGCTCACCGGAACGCTCGTAAGCGTCATCCTGGGGACCGCATCGACCGCTCAAAACGTCGGCACGATCGCCGCGCTGGGGGTCGGCGGGTACATCGCGCTGGCCGGCCTGTGGTCGGCGCCCGTGAGCGGCACCTCGATGAACCCGGCCCGCTCGTTCGGGCCGGCGCTGGTGAGCGGGGACTTCTCCAGCTACTGGGTATACGTGCTCGGCCCGCTCGCGGGTGCGGCGATCGCCGTCGGTTGCGCTTGGATCCTGCGCGGAGGGGGCGGCGATCCGCTCGCCTACGCCGCCGGGTCGGGCAGGCTGGGCGCGAAACCCTAGACCCGTTTCCGCCTAGAGGCCGGTCTCGGCGACGATCCGCCCGGACTTGATGGCTTTGCGCAGCGCTCGGTAGTCGCGTTCGTTCTGCTCGGCATACGCCTGCGAGAACTCGACGATCGCGCGGTCGAATACATTACCCTTGCCCAGGTATGAGGCGATCGCGATGCGATCGCCGCTGCGGGCGTGCGCGCGGGCGAGCGTCCAGCCGCACAGCCGCCCGTAGGCGGCCAGACCCTTGGGCACCATCCGCTCTATTTCTGCCGAGCCCTTCCAGTCCTTGAGCTGGCGTACA
The DNA here is from genome assembly GCA_963810645.1 of uncultured Solirubrobacterales bacterium. Lineage (GTDB taxonomy): Bacteria > Actinomycetota > Thermoleophilia > Solirubrobacterales > Solirubrobacteraceae > Palsa-744. The sequence continues at coordinate 132,046 of CAWEOK010000003.1, forward strand.
TAGAAGTCGCGCGGCTTACCGTCCAGGCCGGAGTCGACGTGCACCCAGCCGAGAAAGATGTCGCTCGAGGCCTGCATCAGTCGCTGCCCGGCGACGACCCGCTCGCCGTGGTTGGCGAAGGCGCTCGGGCCGAGGTGCTCCTCCAGAACCGAGGTCTCGGCCTCCTTCATCTGCAGGAACAGGGGATCGGTGCCGTCCAGACCCATCATCAGCGCGATCCAGGCGCGGGTGCCGACGCTGCCCACGCCGACGACTTTGCGGGCGAAGTCGGTGAGGCGGAACTCCTCCAGCAGCACGCGCCGGTCGTGGATCAGCGAGTCGCGATAGGAGCGCAGCCGTTCGCGCAACTCCTCGAACATTTCATCGCGCTCCGGGCCGCTGACGAGATCGTCCATCGGCACGATCAACGGTGGCTCGGCGACGATGTGCGCCTGCCCGTCAACGACATGCGTCAGTTTGGAGAACGCCGACATGCTGTCCTTGGTGCGGGCCTTGGCGAGCGCCTTCTCGGTGCGCTTGACCGCCTTCGGTTCGAGCTGGGGTCCGAGCTCGGCGAGCGCCGACTCGATGTCCAGGTGGGCGTACCAGACGTCGAGGTTCTTCATCGCCGCGAACCGAGCCATCGCGGTGCGGTATTCCTCGACCGTGTCGAGCACGATCTGATCCTGATCCTTGGCACGGAAGTCGTTGTCGCGGGCGGCGATTAGCATGCTCGCGGCCAACCGCTTGACGTCCCACTCCCACGGTCCGGGCAGCGTCTCGTCGAAGTCGTTGACATCGAACACCAGCCGGCGCTCGGGCGAGGCGAACACGCCGAAGTTCGACAGGTGCGCGTCGCCGCAGCACTGCACGGGCAGGCCCGAGCGCGGGGTGGCAGCCAGGTCGCCGGCCATGATCATCGCGGCGCCGCGATAGAACGTAAACGCCGAGACGAGCATCCGCCCGTAGCGGATGGGCACCAGCTCGGGCACGCGCGTCTGCGCCTGCTGTTCGAGGACCCGCACCGGATCGGGGCGGTGCGCCACCGGCTCGAATGTGGCGTGACTGGAGCGCGGCACCTCGGCGCGGGCGGCCTTGCCGCGGGCCACGCGCTCGGCGACGCTCAGGTGCGGTACCGCCAAGGTCGCATCGCTCACGCTCGCGTTCGCCATCCTCAGACCATACTCCCCCGTCTATCGCCGACGCCCGGAGCTCATTGGACCGGCTGTCGAGGACGCGGACGGCAGATTTGGGACCGCTGTCCAGAGTAAGTCGTGGTCGCGCGCACGAATATGACGGCATGCACGGATACGAGCGGAACGTCGAGCGCAAGATCAAAGTCTGGATCGCGCTGCAGGAACGCAGCCGGCGCAAGAGCGAGCAGCTGGGCCGGGTCAAGGCGCGCGGTGGCGCTCCGGTCGTGCGAGTCGCCCACAAAGGCTGAGCTGTAAAGTCCAACCGGGTCCAAGTCCGGGGTATGGTGATCGGGTAATCATCAGCAAAGACTGAGGAGGACCGATGGCTGTGTGTGAGCATCTCGAGCAAGTCCGTGTCGAGCGCCCGGAGCAGGTGGACGGATGCGAGGACTGCCTGGCGATCGGCGGGTCGTGGGTACATCTGCGGGTGTGCCGGACCTGCGGGCATGTCGGCTGCTGCGATTCATCGCCGAACCGGCATGCCACCGCGCACGCGCGAGCAAGCGAGCATCCGATCATCACCTCGGTGGAGCCCGGGGAGGACTGGTCGTACTGCTACATCGATGACGCGGCGTTCGTGCTCGACAGTCCCGGCCTGAGCTAAGTCTGAACCTGAGCCTGAGGGTATGCCGATGAGGGTGCTGTTCGTGTGTCTGGGCAACATCTGCCGCTCGCCGACGGCTGAGGGCGTGATGCGGCGACTCGTCGCCGAGGCGGGCGTGCAGGAGAGCGTCGAGCTCGACAGTGCCGGCACGGGAGGCTGGCACGTGGGCGAGCCACCGGACCCGCGGGCGTGTGAGGCCGCCCGGCGGCGGGGGATCGTGCTCGAGGGCAGCGCCCGGCAGGTGCGCGCCGAGGACTTCGATCGCTTCGACCTGATCGTCGCGATGGACCGGGCCAACGAGCGCGCGCTGTGTGCGCTCGCGCTCGATGAGTCGGCGCGCGCGAAGGTGCGAATGCTGCGCGAGTTCGACCCGGCGAGCGCGGGGGAGGTCGATCTCGACGTGCCCGACCCCTACTACGAGGGGGCGGACGGGTTCGATGTCGTGCTCGATCAGGTCCAGGCCGCCTGCGCGGAGCTGCTCGAGCACGTGCGGGAGGCGTCGGAGCGGGCGTCCGAACAGGCCTCGGAGCGCGCATGACTCTGCCGCTGGGCGCCCGCGAGGCACGGCGCGTGGGTGGGGGCGACATCAACGAGGCATGGCATGTGTGGCTGGATGGCGAGGAGGCGTTCGTTAAGACGCGCGCGGACGCGGGCCAGGACGAGTATGCGCTGGAGGCGGCCGGGCTGGGCTGGCTGGGCGAGCCGGGAGCGTTGCGGGTGCCGCGCGTGATCGAGGTGGGCGAGGACTATCTGGCGCTGCAGTGGGTGGCGCCGGGCGGTCTCAGCCCAGAGGGGGCGGAGGAGCTTGGGCGGGGTCTGGCGGCGATCCACGCGGCGGGCGCGCCCAGGTTCGGCGACCCCGGCATCGGCGAGCGGTTTGGTGCGCAGGCAGGATTCGGCTCGCTGCGGTTGCCGAACGAGCCAACCGACGACTGGGTGTCGTTCTACGCGGAGCGCCGGTTGCTGGCGCTGGCACGGATCGCCGGTGAGCGGGGAGCGCTGTCGGACGCGGGCGTGGCGGCGGTCGAGCGCGTGTGCGAAAGACTGGGCGAGATCGTCGGACCGCCCGAGCCACCGGCGCGGCTGCACGGCGATCTGTGGGCCGGCAACGTGCACGCCGACACCGAAGGGCGGCCGTGGCTGATCGACCCGTCCGCGTACGGCGGCCATCGCGAGGTCAACCTGGCGATGCTGCGTCTGTTCGGCCTGCCTGGGCCGCTGGCCGAGCGCGCGTTCGGCGCCTACGAAGAGGCGAGTCCGCTGGCCGACGGCTGGCGCGAGCGCGTGAGCCTATATCAGCTGCTGCCGCTGCTCGTGCATGCGGTGCTGTTCGGCGGCTCCTACCGCGCGGCGGCGGAACGGGCGGCTAATGTCTACGTGCGCTGATCGCCCGTCCAGAGAGTCATCCAGAGGAGCCGAAGCCACCATGTCTACCTCGCCCACAGAGTTCAACGCCAAGATCATCGACGAATTCCGCGCCAACGAAGGACGCATCGGCGGCATGTTCGAGGGCATGCCGCTGCTGTTGCTGCACCACACCGGCGCCAAGTCCGGCAAGAGCCGTGTCAACCCGCTCGCCTACCAGGCCGACGACGGGCGGTACGTGATCTTCGCCTCCAAGGCAGGCGCGCCGGAGAACCCCGCCTGGTACCACAACCTCATGGCCCATCCCCAGACCAAGATCGAGGTCGGGACCGACACGATCGATGTCGTCGCCGGCGAGGCGACCGGCGAGGAGCGCGAGCGCCTGTTCCGCACCCAGGCCGAGCGTGTGCCGCAGTTCGCCGAGTATGAGCAGAAGGCGGCCGGACGGGTGATTCCGGTGGTTGTGCTGACGCCTGCCGGGTGAGGCGGGCGGGGATCGGCAGCGGGCGACCCCACATATAGAGTCCCCAACGCCATGACCGACGCCGCCCCGGTCCCCTACGCCAACTACCAATACGAGATCTACCTGCGCGGGATGGCGGGACAGCGTCCCGCGCGGTCGCTCGACTGGCGCCAGTTGGAGCACGACGCGCTGAGCCTGCTGCGACGTGGGCCGCGGGGATATATCGCCGGGGGCGCGGGGCTCGGCGAGACGATGCGCGCGAATCGCGAGGCGTTCGACCACTGGCGGTTGCGGCCACGGATGCTGCGTGACGTCTCAGAGCGCACGCTCGCGCGCACGGTGCTGGGGACCGAACTGACCGCGCCGGTGCTGCTGGCGCCGATCGGGGTGCAGACGCTGGCGCATCCCGACGGGGAGCTGGCGATGGCGCGCGGGGCGGCGCAGGTGGGAGTGCCGTTCGTGGCCAGCACGGCGGCATCGCACACGATCGAGCAGATCGCGCAGGCCGCGGGGGATTTGGCGCGCTGGTATCAGCTGTACTGGCCGCGAGACCGGGAGCTGGCGCGCAGCTTCATCCAGCGCGCGGAGCGGGCTGGGTATGGCGCGATCGTCGTGACGCTCGACACCTGGCTGCTCGGGTGGCGTCCGGCGGATCTGAGCGAGGCGTTCCTGCCGTTCCTGTGGGGCGAGGGCAACCGCAACTACCTCGAGGACCCGGTCTTCCGTGCGTTGCTGGACGCGCCGCCGGAGGAGAACATGCAGGCCGCAATCGGGCAGTGGGCGTGGCAGTTCGCCAACCCGTCGATCACGTGGGATGACCTCTCGTTCCTGCGCGAGTGCACGGACCTGCCGATCGTGTTGAAGGGGATCGTCCACCCAGACGACGCGCGCCTGGCGGTCGAGCACGGGATCGAGGGGGTGCTCGTGTCCAACCACGGCGGTCGTCAGGTCAACGGGGCGATTGGCGCGCTCGATGCTCTGCCGGGGGTGGTGGCGGCCGTGGACGGGCGCTGCGAGGTGCTGTTCGACAGCGGCATTCGCAGCGGCGCCGATGCGCTCAAGGCGCTGGCGCTCGGCGCACGCGCGGTCCTGCTGGGACGTCCCTACATCTGGGGACTGGCGCTCGGCGGCGCCGACGGTGTGGCCGAGGTGCTCCGCTCATTCCTCGCGGACCTCGATCTGGCGATGGCGCTGAGCGGGTACGCGTCGATCGACGAGGTAGACGCGAGCGCGCTGGTCGCGCAGGATGGGTGAGTCAGCGCTTCGCGATCAGTTCAAGCCGCCTCGGAGATCACGAGGCGCAGCGCTCCCTGCAACTCCTCGTGCTCGCGCAGATGCCCATGCTCGGCATCCCATGCCCCCGACTCCAGCGCGTCCGCGAGCCGCTCGACGATGCGCTCCTCCACCCCCGGTTCGAGCAGCGCCCACATCGACTGGGCGCTGCGCACATCCGGGTTCAGGAGCGCCTCGGGCCGCCGCCAGAACGCCTCGAAGAACCCGTCGGTGCAATCCCCTGGCGTAGGGATGCGCTCCACGCGCGTGCGCCCGCCCAGCGCGGCTGCGATGTCATCGAGCGCCGGGAACCGCGGCCGCTCCTTGGCCACGCCCTCGCGTAGGAGATCAAGCTGCCAGGCCGGCAGGTGGTCGAGCTCGAACGTGAACACCACGACAGGCCCGCGTGCCACCCGGCGCAGCTCGGCCAGACCCGTCGCGGGGTGCTCCCAGTGATGGATCGTCACGCACGCCATCGCCGCATCGACCGAGTCGTCATCGAACGGAAGCGCCTCCGCGCGAGCCTCTATCGCCGGCGCCGCTCCGGTGGGACGTTGGGCGCGCATGGTCGCGCTGGGCTCGACGGCCAGCACCCAACGATCGTCCGGCTCATATGACCCCGCACCCGCACCGACGTTGAGCACCGTATGCGCGTCACTGAGCGCCTCGTGGATACGCGCGGCGATCCGCGGGTCCGCACGGCGATGCTGGGCGTAGGTACGACCGTGTCGCTCATAGTCAACCGCAGTCATCCGCCGACCCTAACAACCGACGGGAGCGGGGGAACTGGATGCGGTCTATGAGGGAGGTGAGGCTGGGGGTTCGGATTTCAACGGAGGCCTTCACCGACGCGCCGGTAGCTGCTGAACAGACCAGTGGTTCCCGTCCGGGTCGCTGAAAAACACGAACGAACTCCAGGGGAGCTCTTGCACCTTGCTGACGTCCACGCCGCGCTCGGACAGCTGTCACGATTTATACATGGGCGCGGCGGGTTTCGAACCTGCGACCTCTCGCGTGTGAAGCAGAAGTGCGCTGCGGTGTATTTGACTTGTCTTCCCTGCAAATCGGCGCTATCGAGGTCGCAGGCCGGTCATCGAAAACCGGCTGATTTGGGCTCGATTCGGCTGGGTTTGGGCCAGCGAGCGGCTCCACTGGCCTAAACGTTTTGGGACTCACTCGAGTGTGTAGCCGAGGGCGTGGTAGGTCTTTAGGCGCTTGGCGAACATGCGGCGCAGCACGGGCAGCTCGGTGTCGACATAGTCGTAGACGAGCGCGTCGTGCTTGCCGGGGTGTGGGCGGTGCAGGCGTCCGGCATATTGCACGACGGTTCCCTTCCACGCGATCGGCATCGCGAGTAGGAGGGTGTCAAGGCGCGAGTCGTCGAAGCCCTCGCCGATGTAGCGGCCGGTGGCGAGCACCACGCGCGCCGTGTCCGCGCTCGTGGTGGTGAGCTGCTCGATCGCGGCCCGCCGTGCGCGGGGGCGCATGTCGCCGTGCAGCTCGATCAGCGCCGGGATGCGGTCGCGTAGGCGATCGGCAAGCTGCTGCAGGTGCTCGCGCCGCTCGGTGAGGACGATCGGCGAACGTCCTTCGGTGGTCAGCTTGACTGTGTCTCGGGCGATCAGCTCGGTGCGCTGCTCGTCTGTGGCGAGCGCACCGTAGATCTCCTGGATGCCGGCATCGGTCGGGAGCACGGCTGGGTCGAAGGTCGTGTCGCGGCGGACGATTCGCAGGCTCAGCTTCGCTCCCGAGCGGGTCGTGTGCCGGTCGATCTCGTGACGTATGGGGCCGCACTGCATCGCGATGATCGGATGGTGCCCATCACGCCGGTAGGGGGTGGCGGTAAGGCCGGTCACGTAACGCGCTGGAGCGGATTGCAGCACCTGCTCGATGGTGACCGCCGGGACGTGGTGGCACTCGTCGACCACGATGTGCCCGTAATCGGCCAGCAGCTCCTGCAAGTGCTCTCGGCGTGCCAGGCTCTGCACGGTCGCGACATCCAGACGGCCTTTTGGTTTGTTCCTGCCCGCGCCGATGATCCCGATCTGCTTCGTATCGAGGTCAAGGAACTGGGTCAGCCGCTGGATCCACTGCTCGAGCAGCGGCTTGCTATGCACCACCACGAGCGTCGAGCGGCCGCGGGCGGCGATCAGGTGCGCCGCGATCACGGTCTTGCCGATCCCCGGAGGCGCGCACAGCACTCCCAGCTCGTGCGTAAGCATCTCTTGCGCGGCCTCGGTCTGGGTGTCGGTCAGCTCGCCTGTGAACCGGGTATCGAGATCGGCCCCGTCGGTGCGCTCGTCGGCCAGCTCCAGCCGTACACCGAGGTCGTCGAGCAGCTCTTCCAGCGGCGCGAGGCTGCCGCGGGGAAGCACGAGGAACTGGCCCTGCTGCTCGAAACAGGCGATCACGCGCGGCGTGCGCGCCGTGGAGATCCGCAGCCGCTGGCGTTCCAGAAACAAGGGGTTGGAGAAAGTTGCGAGCCTGCGCATCGCGTCCAGCAGAGCGGCGGGGAGTCCCTCGCTGCGCACGTACAAGCGCTGTGCGAGCGTCGCGCTGAGGACATCTGGCATCGCCGCCGCGGCGAGCCTGCTGGAGAGCGACCGGGCCGGACGCCACGGCGCCTCGCTGTCGATCGACTCCCCGGCAACACCCAGGACCCGACCAGCGGCGTCAGCCTGCTCAACCAGGTCCTCCAGGCGGCTGGGCTCGATGCGCGGCAGCCCCTCCAGGTAAGACCACTGGTCCTCGTGGGGCTCGAGCTGCTCGTCGAGGAACAGCGAGTTGCCGTACCGGCGAGCCTCGTATTGTAGGGGCAGCGCGATCAGGTTCCCAAAGCCGCCCTTCGGGAGCGTGTCCTGGCTCGGGAACAGACGATCGTAGGAGGCCATGCCGAGCGTCGAGCAGCGCCCCATCGCGTCCGTCAGCAGCATCAGCCCGAAGCGCCGGGCCAGAGCGGCCGGAACCGGAGCGCTGAAGAAGAACCAGATGTGTGCGCCGTCCCCCGAGCGCGAGCGCTCGACCGCCGGGAGCACGCTCAGCTCGCCGCACGCCTCGCGCAGCGCAGCGACATCGGTACGCCACGAGCCGCCGTCGAGGTCGATCGCGAGCAGCCGGCACGTGTCATCTGCAAGCAGCGGATAGACGCCCATCACCTGCCGGCCCTGCAGATGCGTGAGCAGCTCCGCCTCCACCGGTGCGACGAACGCCTGGTGCGAGCACTCCCCGCATCTCACGCGCGGCTTGGCGCACACTCCGGGGACCCACTCGTTCGAGCAGCGGGGCGCCCACCCGCTGCGACCCTTCCCGGGTTTCTCCCAGCGCCGCGGGAACACATCCTCGCGTCCTCGGAAGAGGCTCGCGAACAGCGCCACCTTGCGCTCCGGCGACCAAGTCGCCCCTGCATCGGTGGCCCGCTCGGTTTCAGCATCGCGCGCCGTGTGTAGCTCCATGAGGCGCGTGCGCGCGGCGTCGGTCAATCGGTCGAGCTCGGCGAGCCTCGTCTCCTCAGCAGCGATGGCCTCATCGAACTCTGTCTCAGCGAGCATCACCTGATTCTCCAACTGTCACCGGCGCGAAAACGCGTTGTCCTGTGCCTCGCCGGTCTGCCCCGGCTGTGCGAAGGATGGTGCCAACGGTTTGGGACCCCGACGGACTCTGCTCGTCCTCTGAACAGCGGCTCGTTGTTCAGACCGCGGTGAGCGCCTCATACGCGCGGGCAACGCGCTCGGGGAGAGGCGCGGTGTCGCGACCCAGGGCATCCCATGCGAAGTCGTGCAGCTCAAGCGGCAGAGAGTTAGCGTCAACGCCCGCCAGCTCGGCGAGTGCGCCCTTGTAGCGCTTGGCTTTGATCGGCGGGACGATCGCCGCGGTGGCGAGCGCCTGCTGCCAGATGGCCCAGCCGTTCTCAAGCGTGGAGCACTCGATGGCGACGCCGAGCCGTAGGCTGCGGGCGCGCCAGCCCCAAGGCGTGCGATGGACCTCCCGGCGCAGCTGGGACTGCTGGACGGCGCGGATGATCTTCCAGCGCTCGCCACTCGAGTCGGTGCAGTCCGCCCACCGGGCGAGTCGCTCGCGTAGCCCGACGACCGGCTGATCGGGAGCAAGCGGGATGCTCCACTGGGCGCACTCATGTTCATATCGCAGGCGGCAGTATGCGACCATCGCCTCCCACTGGCGCTCATCACGCATGGCGGCGAGCAGCAGGTCGAGGTCATACAGCTGGCGTGGGACGGCTTCGACACGGCGCTCCTCGTCGATGCCGACAGGCGGCGCGACGAGCGTCATGAGCTTGAGCACGAACTGATAGGGAAGCTCGGGTACGCGCGCGCGTACAGGCACGTCGGCGGGACCAAGGCTGCCAAGGACGGACTCGGCCGGAGGCAGTTCGTGCTCGAAATGGAACTCGACCTTGACTTCGTTGCTCGTCGCCCTCCCGTGATCCAGGCGCAACTCGACGGGAATCACGTAAGCGACCATGTCTAGCTGGGCGACCTTCCTGATGGGCTCATAGCGCCGCGGAACGAACAGCGGGTGCAGAGCGGCAAAGCGCGCCGCGAAAGCATCCATCAACCGCTTGATGTCCTCGCGAGTCGCGACGGTCAGGTAGTCGTTGTCTCTGGAACCGCGCTGCTGGACGGCGTCGAAGCGCAGCGAGGCGCCGTTGCCGCCCATCAGGATCAGCTGCACCCCGACGTCGGTTTCGAGCTCGCGCAGGTGCTCATGGATCTCCGCGCACCAGGCGGCGAGCTCGGCGGTGAACATGTCGTTGTACTTCGCCCGGCGCGCGAGCGTCTTCAAACGCGCCGGCTCGGCGATCCACTCGCCCTTGAACAACTCAGGATGCTCGGTGACGCTCACGCCGCGTGGCCCGCCGCGAGCTGGCGTTGGTTCACACCGGTCGGCGGACACTGACCGGTCGCGGCCTTCAGCCACTGCAGGTAGCCGATGCGCCGTGCGTAGGAGGCCAGCGCGCGCTGGTTGACGCCGTACTCGGTCATTGCGCGCAGCAGGCGTCCAAGCTCGCCGTAGTCAATCGCCAGCTGACTACGCCGAGTCTCGCGCAGCAGATCGACCCACGCCTTCTCAGGTGTGGCGAGCGAGCCGCGCACGAGCGTCTCCTGCTCGATCAGGGGCTGGCGGCGCAGCAGCACGGTGCGAGACATGAGCGGCCCGCGCAGCGCTCCTGGCCCAGCCGCGAGCACCACGAAGCGCTTGCTCACCAGCGCGGCCACCAGCCCGTCGAAGTGGGGAGGATGACAGCAGACCAGGTGCGGGTAGTCGAACGTGAACTGGTGGGCGAAGCCGGCGAGGATGTCATACCCGGAGAGGTGCGCCTCGGCGTCCAGGCGCTCGATGACGCGCACGATCTGCAGAGCCTCGCCGGAGACCGCGACAGTCGGCCGGCGGGTCGTGTAGCGACTGCGGCCCTCCCTGTAGAGCGATCCATCGGCGACGAGCTCGCCGAGTCGCCGGTAGAGCGTCCGCTCGGATAGGCCGAGCTCAGAGCGCAGATCGGCGGTGGAGGCGACCCCGCCATGCCGTGCGACGACCTCGCGCACCGTGCGCGCATCGGCTCGGTAGGGAGATGTGGACAAAGCTGGCACGACGCTCAGAGTATATGAGAATCCTTCGTGTTCTGCCAGGACGGGCCAGCACCTCGCGACCGCCTGCCGGATGAGCTCCGCTGCCTCGCCACGCTCCTCCTCGGTGCCCACGAGCGCGGCGAGCGGAGAGTCGAGAACGCGCTGAATTTCCTCGAGAGCCGCCCCGACCTCCAAGTTCTCATCGGGCCGCACGGGTGGCGTGTGCGCCTTGGACGACTTATATGTGGAGTCTGCGTCACCGGTGTGGTGACTCGCACTCCATGAAGTATGCGAAATTCCGAAAATCGCGGTCAACGAGGGCGGGCTGAAACACCTACTCATCGTTGCCCGTCGGCTGGGGGACAGCCGGCCAAGTGGCGCTCGCGGCTCGACGGCGCTATCGATCAGGACGCGACGTGAAGTACCGCACGTCCGCGGCGTTCCGCACAGCACAGGGTCCGGTGCCTGGCGTACCATCTCCTGCGTGTTGACTGTCGCTGAGGCCGCCGATCGGCTGGGTAGGAACCCTGAGACTGTTCGTCGCTGGATTCGTTCGGGGCGTCTGCCGGCGCGACGTGTCGGTGCCCGACACGCGATCGATGTCTGCGACTTGCGTGTGATCGAGGATGAGCTGCATCCGATGTCTGAGCTGCCGGAGGAGTGGCGGGTCGGAGATGACGGCACCCCGGTGCTCAACTGGGTTGCCGCGCTCCATCGCTCGCGCAGCGGCCATTGAAGCTGCTGGTTGTTGACGCGTCAGTCGCGGTTGGCTCGGCTGGCGCAGGCGTACCTCGAGGATCTGCGCGCGTAGCGTCGTCCTCTGCTCAGCTGGGCGTGACGAGGACGATGGGAATCGTCCGGGTCGTCTGCTTCTGGTAGGCGGTGTAGCGGTAGTGGTTGTTGTCGTTGACGATCTTCCACAGACGGTCGTAGCCGGGGTCGGTCGAGCTGAGGATCTTGGCGGCGCCGGTCCGGCGTTCACGAGCGATCTGAATCTCGACGTCCTGGTGTGCACGGAGGTTGTGCAGCCACGCCGGGGGACGATCGGAGCCTCCGTTGGAGGCGACAAGCAGGTAGTCCTCGCCGTCACGGGCGTAGACGAGGGCGTTCGTGCGGGTCTTGCCCGAGCGGGCACCGGTGGTGTCGAGCAGCAGCGTCGGGACGCCGATCATGCGATGCCCGATGCGCCCGCCGGTCAGCCGGTAGAGCCGCTCGTGGAGCTTGAGGACCTGGCCCGTGACGCCCATGAATGGACATAGTCTATTGGGTGGGGTTTGGGCGGCCAAGTGGCGCTCGCGGCTCGTCGGCGTCCTCGGCCGGGACCGGACGTGATGTGAAGTCCCGTATCTGTGGCCCGCTACGCAGCGAGCCGGCCAGCGTTCAGCCCAAGCTCGTCTCGCAGCCAGCTGACGTCGGGCCAGGGAGCGCCATCCCGGCGGGAGCGCTCGGCGCGGTTCTCGATTCCGCGCAGCAGCAGCTCGAGCTCGCCGCGCCGCCCATTGCGCGCGGCCTCGCGCGGCGTGTGGCCTCCGAGCAACTCGAGTGGCTCGTCCAGCCAGCGGCGGTAGTGGTCGTTGAGGAGCCGGCGCTCGAGGTCGTGGGCTTCCGTCGCCGTCAGTCCGGGCGGTGGCTCGCGCCGACGGGGCGCATGGTCACGCCGGCGTGAGGAGAGGTCCGGTTCGAGCGGCAGGACGTTTCGCTCGTCCATCTCTGCGAGCGTCCCGAGGTGCCGCTCGACGAACTCGATTGCCGCGTCGAGCCTCGCCTGGGAGACCGCCGTGCATCGCAGCTCCTCGTCGGTCAGCTCGAACGTCGCCAGGCATACTCGCCCGGGTAGCTCGGTGAGGCTGCTCTCAAAGCGCAGCGCCCCCGGTGGCAGCGGCGTGTCAGACATGCGCAGTTGCTCGCGGGGCACGGTCCACTGAATCGTCTCCCCCGATCCGTCTTCGCTCTCACCCACCCATGCCAGCTCCGGCGGGTCGTCCAGCAGTTCGAGCGCAGCCGTGGCGTCGGTGATCCGCCAGCTCACTCGGCCGTCGACGAGCGGGTCGCCCTCCGCGGTGAAGAAGCTCGGCTCGACATGACGGCCGGGAGGCACGAAACGCATCAGCTCGAGCGCGGCTGCACGGAACACGCGATCGCTGTCGTCGGGTATCCGGTGGCTGCCTGCGAGGCGGTCGAGCTCGGCGAGCAGCTCGGGCTCCTCGTCGGGCTTGTAGAGAGATCGGACACGATCCCGAAGGACCCTGCGAGGACTGTGGGCGGGATCTGGCTGACGGCGAGCTGCTTGCGGGCGGCGAGCGCCGCCAGGTCTTCGATCTGCCCGAGGAGATCGACCTGCGCGTGGTCGAGCACGTCGCGCGCCTGCGTCGCTGCCTGGGCTGCGGGAAGGAGCACGCGGGAGCCTTCCCGGAGAGCGTCAAGGCACCGGTCAGCTATGGCGAGCGGATCAAGGCGCTGGGCGTCTATCTGCACGTCTTCCAGCACATCCCCTACGAGCGCGCCTGCCTGACGCTGCTCGACGTGTGGCGTGCCGATGTCTCCACCGGCACGCTTGTGGCATGGGTCGATCAGGCCGCCGCGGGGCTGACCGAGTTCGATGAGCAGCTGCGCAAGCTCTTGATCTCCGAGCCGGTCCTATGCCTGGATGAGACTGGAGCGCGGATAGCCGGGCGCCTGCACTGGGTCCACTCGGCCTCAAGCGAGACGCTGACGCGCTACACGGCGCATGAGAAGCGCGGGGTGCAGGCGATGGAGCACGCCGGCGTGCTGCCCGACTTTCAAGGGGTCGCCCTCCACGATGGCTGGAAGCCCTACAACTCCTTCGAGCAGGCGCTCCACGCTCTCTGCGGAGCGCACCACCTGCGGGAGCTGATCGCCGCGCAGGAAGCCGGCGAGGCGTGGGCCTCGGGCATGAGCGCCCTGCTGCTCGACATGAACGACGCGGTCTGCCAGGCCAAGGCGACCGGCCGCAAGCAGCTCAGCGACCAAGCGCTACGGGAACTTCACCTCTCCTACCGTGGCTTGATCTGCCTGGGCTACGAGCAGAACCCCGGGCTGGCCGAGAACGCGCACAAGCGGATCAAGCGCAGCGACGCCCAGAACCTGCTGCTGCGCCTGGACGCCAGGGAGCAGGAGGCGCTGCGCTTCGCACACGACTTCCGCGTGAGCTTCACCAACAACTTGGCCGAGCAGGACATCCGGATGGTCAAGCTGCAGATCAAGATCTCCGGCTGCTGGCGCACGAAGCAGGGCGCCGAGCGCTTCCTGGCCGTGCGCTCCTACATCTCCACCGCGCGCAAGCAGGATCATCGCCCCCTGGACGTGCTCGGGAAGCTCGCCGCCGGCCGACCCTGGCTGCCCGCCGCCGCAGAGACCTGAGCGGACCGTCCGTGACCGCGGCGATAATCGCAGGCCAGGCATGGGCAAGCGATCCCGACGCAACAGACCTGGGCGCAGGTTGCCGGCAGGCGCGGGCGCCAGTTCCCCGCCGCCGCGCGAGGATCACCGGCAGACCCCGGGAGCGCCCGAGCGGCTGCTTCTGGACCAGATCGCGGCCGGCGCGCTCGATCAGCACCTGATGCCGATCGCCGACGCGATCCACGCGCGCCTCCAGCTGCTGGAGACGGTCAACTCCACCAAGGCGCTGGCGATGCTCTCAGTCGGCGACCGCGTCCGCTTCAACCACCGCACCAAACCCCAGTACCTGCGCGGCGTCCACGGCGGAACAGTGCGGGGCCCCACAGCGACGGGATCCAGTCGTCATCCATCACGCGGCAGAGCAGGATGTCCCAGCGCGTCGCCTCGCGCGAGACATCGCCGCTGCGCACACGCACAACCGCTCCGTTCAGCACATCCTCGAGTTCGATCCAGCGGCCCGCCTCCGCGTCATGGACACGCTGCAGGCTCAGGCGTGCCGCGGCGATCCGCGCGGCCACGTCCCGCTCGCGCGCATCGATGTCGCTGCGAGCCGCGTAGCGCGCCGCTGGGGTCTCTCCGCAGGCAAGCTCGCGATCCGAGCAGAACCAGGTAGCGAAGATCATCAGGTCGCGGTCATCCAACTCGGCCTCGGGACCCCCGAAGCGCTCCAGGGCCGCCTCCAGATCATCCGGGAACCGCGCCGCTGCCCACGTTGAGATGCGTTTGCCGACGGCGTCCTCGAAGCGCGCCGTCTCGCGCTCACGGCTCTCGGCCGCCAGGCAGCAGCGCTTGTACTTCAACCCACTGCCACAGGGACATGGAGCGTTACGCGAGGGTGCTCCCATCGACGTTCAACGTACGACCCAGAGCGGATGGAAGTGAGGGTGGCTCAGGCGCCGCCCTGCGTTGGCGCCGCCGGGGCGGCGGATCCATCCGGCCAAAGCAGAGGAATGAGGTGCTTGCGAATGGCCGGTCGCGCGTGGGACATCGTCACGGAGGGACCGATGTACCGGATGATCGACGCCGCGCGTCCGGGTTCGTTGGTCAGCGGAGCCATCCAGCTGTCCCCCTCTTCCAGGGGCTTGCGGAGATCATCCACACTCGCAAACGCCGCGTAGTTCGAGGGCTCACGTTGCTTGGCGTCGTCGAGCTTCTTGGTCAGGCACCTGATGACCGTCTCGCGCGAGATCTCGGCGCGCATCTGGCCTGAGATCCACGCGCAATCGAGGTAGTGCTTGGCCAGGCCGTTGACCGACCAGCCGAGGATCTTCTCGGCCAACTGCTCGTTGATGTTCATGATCGGAACCACGACATCCTCAATCCCCATGTCGGGGTAGTCATGGACGATGCGGCGCCAGGAGGCCGGCTCTATCAGTCCTCGACGGCTCACCGTCACCTTGAACGTGCGCTGTCTGCGGTCAGAGCGAAAGTTGGAGAACTCCTCCGAGAATTCAACCGGCTGTGCGGTCGTGAGACGGTTCTTGCGTTGCCAGTAGGCCGGATCGCCAGCCTCGATGGTGAGGTCCTCCACCTCGATGTCCAGAGCGGCCTGGAGGTCAAGCTCGTCCCAATCATCCAGCCGATAGCTCGTGTCGGTGTCGGTGACGGTGAATCGTCGAGAGCCATAGAAGCGCATCGCCACGCCGCCGCACAGCACGCAATTGTCGCTGAGAAACTTCGTCTCGACGGTCATCTGGTGGATCGCGACCAGCCGTGCGATGTCGCGGAGCACGTCGGCCGGCGTCAGCCGGTGGGTCCTGGCGAATTGCGCGATGAATGCGTCGCTGGGGTAATCGAGCTCGAGCATCACTTGTCGTAGCTCAGCCAGCCGCGCAGGCGCGACTGCGGGATGTTGATCTGCAGCCCCGTTGCCCGGTCTCGGGGCCACTCGCCGGGACCGAAGGCTCCGGTGAGATCCAGCCGCGCCTTGGAGCTGCGCGTGCGTGGCACCGTCGCAATGATGCGCTGCGCAAGGTCTTGCTGGTCGAGCTGCTGGCTGTAGAACGCCGCTCGCAGTGCGCTCACCCCGCCCAATCGTGTGGCGTAGTCGACCAATCGGTCGGCGTCCAGGCGCTCCTCGTGGACCGCCCGTCTCCATGCCCGCGCTACCAGTTCGTTGCCCGCGCAAAGGTCGGGACGGTCCACGGAATCGAGCAGGGTGCGCTCCAGGTCCGAGCGCCAGTACCCGGAGTGGGCTTCGCCCTTGACTCGCTCGCGACCGAACCATCGGCGGTCGCTGCTGACGCGAACGATCGTCACCTTCAAGCCCTGCACGGACAGTGCGTCATGGCCACCCACCGCGCTGGCTCGCGCCGCGATGATCGGATCTACGTTCTCGTCGATCAGGCCGTGGTCGGCCAGCGCCGACCCGAAGGCGAGGTAGTACTCCCGGCCACCCATCGCGACGTCCAGCGCAACCGAGAACGGCAACGCCTGACTGACGTCCACGCTGCCGCGCGGCGCGACCGCGTAGCGACCCCCGCCCAGCTGAAAGAGCGAGCCCTTGCCGGCCATGCGATCCAGCAGCTGCCGCAGATGCCGCGTGCCGACCTCTTCGGCCAGCCACGTCTTGTCCCGGCGCAGGTCGAGCCAGTCGCGTGGTCAACCAGTCGTCCGGTCCCGTTTGCGCAGGGCCTCCAGTACACGAGACTCGGTGCGGGAAACCCGCCGGTCGGGGACTATCGGGGAGTGGGTCTGCGTCATTGTTTGCATCTTACGTGGAGTGGATGTCACCGAAGTCGCGACTGTCTCTCCATATAGTACGCGATCTTGCTACTTTTGTGGAGTGTTTGTCGCCGATATAGTGACTTACACTCCATGAAGGATGTAGAACATTCACAGCGTAGCGAGGTGCGCCGCTCGAATGTGCTCTGTACGTGGATCGAATTGAAGCCGCCGATCACGGCCAGTCGGTAGCGTCGCCTCACATGGCCCCAGCCTGCAGGTGCTCGACGGCGTCCAGTACCTCCTCGTAGGAGCCCTCGGCGAGCATGTCGACCGGCCGGCGGCCGGCGAGGCTGCGTTTGCGGCCGTGCAGCCAGATCTCGGCACCTTCGCGGGTGTAGAGGTCGCGCAGTGCCTGCATCACGTAGTGCAGCTCGAGCAGGCGGTCGCGGTTGCGCCCGCTCGGAGTGTTGCCGCCCGAGGTCCAGTTGCGCACCTGGCGTTCGGCGACGCCGACGAGCCGCGCGATGTCGGCGGTGCTCAGTCCGCTGTCGCGGATCTCGTTGACGATGCGGGCGTAGAGCGCCTCCGTGCGGCCGGGCGAGGGGAAGTCCTCGGGGTCTGCGCGACGCGCGGCGGTTGCACGGGCCATCTAATCCTTCTTTCTGCACTTCGAGTATCCGCTAAGACTTCCTAGTAGACTTCCGCAAGGATAGCAGCATGACATCCGCCGCGTGCCACCGTTCAGCCTCCTCCGCTGGGGGTCTTTCGTCCGCGCAGCAGTCGCCGCAGCCGATCCATGAGCTCCTCCAGCTCCATCTCGTCCAAGCGCGGCTGGCCTTCGCGCAGCATGGTGGGCGCAGATGGCCGGCGCGGGTGGGTTCTCGGTGTCGAAGAGATCGTGGATGATCTGCCATATGTCGCGGGAGCGTTTGCGCGTGTCGCGCTTACCGACGTAGAGGATCACCACGCGGACCCTCATACCTCTCATCCCCAGCGGGCTGCATCGAGAACGCGAGGCGATAGTTCCTTTTCAGGTGCGCGCCGCACACCTTCGGCTCGAGTAGACCGGACAGCCGGTAGGCGAAGGGACGTGGTCCCTGTGGCGTCGAACGCACGAGGCAGGGGTCTTGCTGGAGTTGCTCGTAAGCATTGCGATAGCCGGTGCGCTTGCCGGCGAGCGCGTCGATCGGTGGCCGCACCTCACGGCGGACGACCACTTCCCACACGGTCGCGTTCAGTCCTCGGGGCCGTAGTCCGGCCCGGGCGCCGCAGAGACGTAGTCCTCGTCCGGCCCGCCAGCAAGACCCGGCCGGTAGAGGCGCTCGAACTCCGCCCGCCACCGCGGGTCCTCCTGCTCCAGGCGACTGAGAGCCTCGACGAGCAGTCCACGATGGCGACCCTGCCGACGCAGCTGCTTGACCTCGCTGGCCAGCGCCAAGAGCGCATGCGCGGGAACGCGATCACGCTTGTAGCGCGGCACCTGCACGACGGGGATCAGTCTCCGGTCGATCCACTTCTTGAGCGTCGTGGAGCTCACATCCAAGAGGTGTGCGGCCTCGGTCTTGGAGTACGTCGAACGGTCCGCCAGGCCCGCCTGGAGCTCCGTGGCGGCATCCTGCACCGCGGCGCTCAACGCGTCGCGGTCATCTGGATCGGCGCCTCGCAACGCGACGAATGCTCGCGCCATCGACTCGGTAGGGCTCAGGACACGGCTCATACCGGCAGGGTAGCACTAAGGTAGTGTTTTGGAGGGTTGGTTTGCCAACTTTGAGCCTCTCGCCGGGCAGACAGCGATGCGCCACGACGCTCACGTGTGACGAACCAGCCGCGAGCTGGCGCTGCTCCACACCAGTTCGCGGAAGTTGGCCGGGGGTAGCGGCTTGAAGCCATTGCAGGTAGCCGCAACGCCTCGCGTCAGAGACGAATCGGCGACGGGCTTAGCATTGATATTGCTCGCTCAGAGTGTTCCAGTGTGGAGCGCAGGCACGGCTAACTGGGCGTGGTCGAGTTCCTCGGACGCCCAGACCAGTCGGATCGCACTGATCTCCTCTGCGGTAATGAGTCGAAAGTCACAACGGTCGTCTAGCTCAACCACACGCTCAAGGAGCGCGCGGCGCACCTCTGGCTTGAGCGGGCCGATGCCTTCCTCGCCGTTCTTGCGTCGGTCCATGCGGTATTCGTGCCGGCCATCGCGGATCTCAATCAGCCAGTCGCGCAGATCGGCGAGCTCCTGGTAGTCGCCGCGCCCGGAAAGGATTAGTCCCTCAAGCGACCGGTCGCGATCGACGACTGTGCAGGTCCAGCATCCGAAGCGGCTGTTGCCGCAGGGGTCGGTGCCCTCAGTGGTCACCAGGAAGCACTCGCCGGCGTGAGCGTCCTTATAGAGGTCGCGCAGAAAGACATGGCTGCCACCCCACGGCGGCGGCTGGAAGACAAGTATGTGCCAGACCTCCTCGGTGGTGAGGTCGCGCAGCGGCGCCCACACGAGCGCACGTGGTAGACGCCTGTGGGTCTGGAACTCGCGCGCGATCCTCCACTTCTCTAGCGAGGCGGCGCGCGTCTGGCTCTCCTCGCTGCGCGCGCCCATGAGCAACAGCACCTCCCCGTCTGGATGGATGTGCTCACGCACGAACGAATTATTCGGCTTGATCTTCATCCTGTCTGTGCACCAGCGGAACAGACGCGATGGCGGTGGATAGCCGTGGCCGATGATCCGCACCCAGAAGGTGTCGCTCAGGGGCGGCTGCACTATGTGGCAGCTTACGGGGAGGGAAAGGGCTCGCGCAGCCGACTGCATCTCGGCGATCGATCGGTACACGTGCTCGACGATTGCTGGCGTCTCGACCCGGGTGTCGGAACAGACGACATATACAGGCCGGGTGCGCAACCCCGGCCGGATCCGTGAGAGGGCTTGAAAGGTGAGGTGGACGAGCAGTGTCGAATCCTTGCCACCGGAATATGCCACCACCCAGGGCCGCGTGTCGCCATCGAGATACTGCGCAACGATTCCATCACGGATCACGTCGGCGCGATCCCAAGCGGCCCTGGTCTCTGGATCAGGTGGTGGAACGAGCTTCATGATTCCTTAGCAGTTCGAGGCCGTGCTCGGTGATCTTGCGACCGCGCGGGTCGCGCTCGATGAGCTGGAGCTGGATCAGGAATGGCTCGACGCTCTCCTCGATCTCGGCCTCCTCAAGATGGAGCTGTGAGGCAACCATCTGTAGACCGCGAGCGCCGCGGTCTGCGGGCAGTAGAGCGAGGTAGCGGTAATCGCGCGGAATCAGGCCGAGCTCGTCCATCTCGAGATCGTGCATGAAGCGCAGAGCCAGCTGCTCGCTTGCTCGCTCACTCGGATGCTCCTGGCGCAGGAATCGCTCGAAGTCCTCAGCCCGCGTGAGCGCCTGCCGCGGGATGAGTCGTCCGGCGACGGCAAGCAACTGGTGCACTGTGGTCGGCCAGCGGGGATGCGCGCGGCGAACGATCTCGGCTACCTCGGCTCGCATGTAGGGCTCGAGGGTGATCTCTCTCGCGCGTGTGCGAAGCGGCTCGAGTAGACGGTTGGGATCGGTCGTCGCAAGCAGAAACGTTATTTGGCTGAGGTCGGCGATCTCTTCGGCCGTCGTATTGAATTAGCGGGTCGCGCCCGTCCGTGGATTGTTTAGCCGCTGGCGCCGGCGAGTGCGAGGTCTTGTTCGATCTCGTCGATGGTGATGGTCTTGGGGTCAAACGCGGAGGGGGTGTCGAGGCCGAGCCAGTCGAGCATCTCTTGGTGTTGTTCGTGGTGGGGGTCGGCGAGTATCTCCTTGAGTTCGGCGTACCCCCAGCGGCCGCCGCAGTCCTCTGGTGGGCAGGCTCCTTTCGCAGCAGCAAGGATCGGGTAGTGGATCTCGGGGTCGGCGTCGTGTAGGTCCTCGACCACGATCTCGTGCTCCCAGTCATCGCCGAAGTCGTAGGTGTAGCGAAGCCGGTCGCCGATGGCGCCGATCAGCTCGCCGAGGCTCACGCGGCGCTCGTCGGTGAACCCGAGTTCCGGGTCGGGCACCCCGAACTCGTCGGGTCCGCTGGTGAACACGTGCATGTGATGGTCCTGCCAGCCGAATGCGGCCACGATCGTTTCGTGCAGGTGATCGAGGCGGGTGTCGGCGCGGAGCTGAAGCCGTCGCCAGACCGGCGGCTTGGACACTCCGAGCAGCTTGACCTTGATCTGCACGATGACATTGGTGCTCGGGGTGGCGCTCTGATCCTCCTCGGGCGTTCTCATGTCAGTGTGCTCGAGTTCGCTCATCGGCTGCTCCTGTGGTCGCTGGTCCACGAGTGAACGGTAGGGCGATCATCGGATGGAGCAGGGGTCGTTTGCGTGCGATCGCGGTTCGAGCGCGCCCGGCCAACGCTCGATCACGAGCCGGCGAGTTGCTCGTCGTCGGCGATCAGCCGGGCGAGCCGGCGTTGGAGCGGGAGCGCTCCTGCGTGGGTTCCTTCGCCGTGCATCGTGCCGTCGTCTGCGATCGTGCCGGTGACCGCGATGAATCCTTGTGCGGTGGCGTCGAGGATCACAGTCTGGTCGTCTCCTTCGAGTTCGTAGCAGACGATCCGGTAGCGCAGCTCGGGCTGCTGTCGCGAGTTCGGTTGCGCCATCGGCGCTCAGACGGCCAGCTGTGTTGGGGACGCGCGGGCGGGGAGCGTGATCAGCTCGCTCGCGGCCGGTTCTTGAGAGCGCTGCGCATTGGCCATCAGCTTGAGCGGGTCGATGTCTTGTTGGCGGGCGGTGCGGATCACGCTCATCGTGATCTGCTGGGTCCGCGCGCCCTTGTGGGTCCGGTTCCCGCCCCAGCTCTTGCGGTTCACGATCGCGGGCCGCAATGCCTGCTCAGCACGCCAGTTCGTCGCCTGCACGCCGGACTCGGCCAGGAACGTGAACATGTGCTCGCGCTCGTTGGAGAGGTGCGCGAGCAGCCGCCGGTTCGGCTCGTGCGTAGGGCGCATCGCAAGCAGCTTGTCGGTCCGCCCGTTCAGATCGGTGACCCGCAAGGCGAACTCGTCGGCGTCGATCACGTCCTGGCAGCGCTCATCGCGCAGCGCGAGCGCATCTTTGAGGATCCTGCGGGCAGCGTGCGGAACGCGCGCCTGGCCCGCCACGGAATCGGCGATCAGCTCGCCGGTGCGCCTGAGGAGGTGCGCTGCGCAGGTTTGATGTCGTGCCTTGGCAAAGCGCCGGTAGGGCGCCCAGCCGTCGCGCTCCAGCACACCGGAGAAGTCCTCGCCGAGGACCTGCTCGGCGTGCTCGTAGCCGCGGCCCGGAGCGATCAGATACACCGTGACGTTCTCGCCCGCGAACGCCCACAGCCACGCCTTCTGCCCGTTGATCCGCCAGCCGGTCTCATCCGGCGCGACCGCCGGGCTCGCACGAACCCCCTTGATCAGCGCCTCATACGTCGGCTCCAGCGCCCTGGCTTGACGGGCGACGGCCTGCACGACCCCGCCCGCAGTCACGCGAATACCGAACCGCTGGAGCGCCTTGGCCGTCTTCTGAGGCGATAGCCCCAGCTCCTTGTTCAACTCGGTCGCTAGCGCGACCGCGCGCGGGCCGAGCATGCACCCGGCCGCTCCCAGAGCATCCGAGGTCTGAAACGGGTGACGCCCCTGATGCCGACGCCCGCAACAGGCACACTTGCCGATATGCACCCGGAACCGGCGACGAACCGGCCGCGGCTCGCACAGCTCCTCCTGATACTGAAACTCGGTGCGCTCCTGCTCGATCTCCCCACCACAATCACATCGCGCCGCAAGCGGCGCATCGAGCTCCTCATCCACCTCCCCCGCCGGACCGCGGTGACCATGACGGCCGTGCTCCACCCCCGACCGGCGGCCCGGCCGGCCCGGAGCCGACTTCGGCTCACCCCGCGAGAACGGCGCCGCTTGACGCTTGCCCGCGCGCCGCGCCTCCTCCAAGGACCCCTCGAGCTTCCCGACCCGCCCGCGCAGCCGCTCATTCTCGCCCGTCAGTCGCAAGACCTCCTCCCACAGATGCTCGTTCTCAACCGACAACGCCGAGCACAAAGCCTCCAGCCGCTCACACTCGTCCACCGGCTCGGCCGGCAGCACCTCAGCCCCTGACACGGTCACGGCGACCATGCCGCCACCTTCGCCCCAGGCTACATAATCCCTGCCGAACCCGCTAACTCAATACCGGCCGTCTTCGCCTCGCGCTGACTCGGCTCTGTAGCCGTTAGCAACTCCGTCTGCGCGCCACGTGGCAGGGCGTGACACTCATCGATGAACACAATCGCTGGGGGATAGCTGAAGACCGGGATACCGCCGCGCGAGCCGTTCTGTTCGCGCGCCGTGCCGGCATCGAGACACGCCGTCTGGATGCGGTTGAGTAGTTCGTCCACCTTGCGGATCACTGTGCCGTTCGTGTCTACGAAGGGGAGACGCAGGACGTCGGCGATCGTGCGCGCGAACAACGTCTTGCCACTGGACGCTGGGCCGGTAAACAGCAGTGTCGCCGCAAGGGCAGGCGGCGTGCGCGCGAGGGCGTCGCGGACGATCGGCACGATCAGCCGCTTGGCTGCGAGCTGGCCCACGATCCGGTCCTCGATTGCCTCGATTCCGAGGGACTCCTGATCGCCTGGGTCACCCGGTACGAGCGTCGATTCGTCGGCGAGCGTGACCAGTAGGGCATCGGCATCCTCGCCGGTGGCGCGTGCGGAGTCAAGACGCTGCACGAGACGCTGCATTCCGCGATCCCAGTGCGCCTCGAGCTCCGCCGCGATTGCGTCGGCCTCCAGCGCAAGTCGGGCACGCTGCACGGCCAGCGCGGCGAACGCCGGACCGGTGCCATCACGCTTGAACAAGGTAATCCCGCGGATCTCGGAACCGTCTCGGTCGGAAACCGGTTCGGGCCGCCCGTCGGCGGCTATAGACACGGCCATCGCGAGCCGGGCGACCTGCCACTTCTCGGTGAACCGGAACTCGCGCTTCAGGCGTGACAGATTAATGTCACCTTCGCGCGAGGCAAAGAAGCGGTAGTCGACAAATAGGTCCGAGAGTGTGGTCACGAAAGTGGCGCCAGTGAGACGATGCTCGTGGTAAGGGTGGCCGGGTCGAAGGTCAGCTCGAGCTCACCGGCAATGCGATCGGCCAGCCGCCGACGGCGCTCGTCAGTGATCTCCTCGTCAGTGGCGAGCACGATCACCTGCTCAGCCGCGTTGGGCAGAAAGTGATCGACAATGTTCTGGCGGTGGCGACGGTCGAGTCGCCCCAGCGGCGTGTCGATCACCAGTGGCAGCGCTCGCCGCGAGATGCTTCCGAGCGCCCACAGCATCGACAAGGCGAGGATCTCGCGCTCGCCGGCCGAGGCGTTACGAACCTCGTTGCCATCGCGGTCGCGGATGCTGAGTCGGAAATCGCTCGGATCGACGGTTATCGCGTTGAACTGATCCTCTCCCTTATGGGAGAGCGACACCATCATCCGGCCGATGTGCTCTTGGAGGTCAAGGACGCGTTGCCGCTTCAGCTGATCACGAAACTGGCTGACGACCGCAAGAATGTCGTTAGCCACGCTGAGGCGCTCCCGAGTCTCGGCCGAGCCGGCAGACTGCGTTACCTTGGTGGTGTGCTCGCGCCGCTTCTCGGCGAGTTGGTCGCGCAACTCGCCGAGCTCGGCCTCGCGCTCACTGATCGAGCCCTTGGTCTGGCCGAGGCGGTCCGACGCATCCTTGATTTCGTCAACGAGGGCACGCATGGCCTGATCGGTGGCGTAGTTGTCAAGCCGGTCGTGGAGATGGCGGATCTCCTCGCTGATTGCCGCATCCTCGCGGATCGTCGTTGTGATGTCATCCGCCGCTGCCGTCGTCGCTCGCTCGAGCCGAGTCCGGGCTTCATTGAGCTGCTCGGGGGAGAACGCAGAGAACCACTCCTCATCGGGGATGCCCGCAGGGGGTGGCTGGAGAATATTCTTCCACTCCTGCACGAGGATGTCTCGATAAAAGCGTAGCTGAGAGCCGGTCAACGGCGGGTCGGATTTGGGTGCCTCTTTGCCATACATTCGTTCGCTGAGCTTCTGGCACTCGGGTGCCATCAGGATCCGCTGCTGCTCCCACTCGCGCAGCGCCCGCTCGCCATCGAGGCGTTCAATCGTCTCGTTTAACATCGCCGCCGGGTAGCCCACCGCCAGGTTGCTCGCGACCGACTCACCCAGCCGACGGCGGATGTTGTCCCGCTCACGCTCGCGATCCTGAATGCGTGTGGCGATGTCTGCTCGATGCCCATCGCCGTCGCTCGCATCGCTCGTCCCTGAAGGGAGCCTGCGCTGCAACTCGTCGATCTGACCGGTCAACAGAGCCGCCCGGTCGCGGTCTTCGGCGATCTGGTTGACCAGCTCCTCCTCGTTCGCCTCAAGCTCGCTGATCTCGGCTTCAAGGCGCCGGATCTCGGCGGCTGCGCGCTTCCCGGCGACCTCCTCCTTGGAGAGCTCGCTGCGGGCGCTCTCGACGTCCTTGCGCAGATCCTCCATCAGCGTAAAGCCGAGAAGAGCGTCGAGTCCGCGCGTAACCTCCTCATTCGGGTCGTTCTCGGCGATCGTCTTGATCTCCTCACCGTCGAAAAAGAAGAACTGGACGACATTCTCGGGAATCCGCGCCTGCACGAGTGCCTGCTTCTCGTCATATTGCTCGTCGCTGCCAGTCGTCTTGGGCTCGTACGGCGCACCGTTTAGGATCACCACGAGCTCCTCGTCGCTCGGCTTACGTTCATCGAACCACCAGGAACGCTGTACCTCAATCGTGTCCTGACCGTCGATCAGCTCAATCGCCAGCCTCACCTGTGGTGCCTCGTCTGCCTCGTGTCCGTTGGTAAGCACATCGGTCAAGAACACGTCGAGCCACTTCTTCAGACTGGCCCCGATCGGGCGCGACTCGGGATCGACGATCCGCATACCGTCGCGGCCGTGCAGCGCTATGACCATCGCGCGCAGAAGGTGGGTCTTTCCGTGTCCGTTCTCGCCGAGGATGAGCTGGATCGCCCGCTTGTCGCTCGGCTCCGCGAACTCGATCCGATGGTCACCCGCGTAAGGACCCCAGTTGCGGAGCTCAAGCCGGCTGATGATCACGCCTGCTCCCTGAGCCGTCGGTCCGCGATCTCGGCGACATGCTGCTTGATCCACTGATGGATCCCATGTCGGCGACCCATTCCCTGCACCGAGCGCTCGCGTTCGATCAGTTGGGTGAGGTCATCCACCCGCAGGTTGTGCTCGCCCGCCAACGTCCCAAGCAGGGACAGCTCGTCGTCGGACAGCAGGCTCCCGGCTCGGACGGGGGGAAGTTCGAAGTCTTCATCGTCTGTCATCGTTCGGCGAGCGAGACTACCAGCACCATCGACGGCAAGCCTGCCTCCGAGGCGTTGCTTGCCGCGGTGCGGGGACATATCGGTCCGTTCAGCGACCCTCGGATCTGGAGCCAGGGTGTGCTTATGGCCACACTGGCTCGAGGACGCTCGACACGACACCACAGAGGTAAGGCGGTGTTGAGCGTCAGCCCAGTGAGATGACCTTCGCGCCCCCCACGCGACGGTAGCGACCAGGCTCACAGGTCAGGACGATCACCTGGCAGTCCTTGCCCGCCACGCCGATCGCGGCACCGAGCTTCTCCAGCCGGTCGGGGTCGGAATAGCCGAGCGCGTCATCGATGATGACGGGCACACCTCCAGGTGTGCCGTCGTGTGCGGGTGGGCTCACAAGCGCCCCGCAAGCGAGACGGGCGAGCACCGCGAGCTGCTCCCGGACGCCGCCCGACAGTGAGCCGAAGGGCACCGTCGTGCCATTCAACGTCCGGCTTGCGAGCTCGAAGTTGAGGTGGTCGATCGCCACCTCAACTTCGGGGCCATAGAGGATACGAGCGTAGGCGTTGACCTTCTCGCAGAAGGGGCCGACGTACGTCTGCTGCGCCTGCTCGCGCTTCTCGCTCAGGATCGCCTGCAGGCGCGCGACCGCTGCGGCGCGCCGGTTCTCGGCGTTGACGTCGCGCTGCAGATCCTCGAGCTTCGCCTGCGTGTCAGCAAGGCGGTCCGAGAGCCCTTCGTGTCCTCCGAGCTCGAGCTGCGTACGGGTCTCTGCGCTCTCGATCTCGCGTGCTTTGAGGTCGGCGACAAGCCGCTTCTGCAGCTCTTGGGCGTTCTCGAGCATCGCGCGCGCGGTCTTCGGATCGCCCGCTGCGAGCTCTTGCTCGGCCGTCTCGTGCTCTCCGGCTGCCGCAGTCACGCGCGCCCCAGCCCCCTCGACGGTCTTATCCACGTCCTCGTCGGAAATTGCCGCACGATGCTCTTCCAGCTCACCGGCGGAGCGGCTCGCCTCTTCCTCGGCGCCCTCGAGACGAGTGCGCTGCTCAATGCCCCTGTCCTCGAGGACGCGTAGGGCGCCCTGGGCCGCCGTGAGGCTCGTCTGACGTTCGGCCTCGAGCGACCGAGCATCTCGCAGTTGCGTCTCGGCTTGGTGGGCGAGCGTCCGGGCATCCTCGAACGATTCGGCACTTGCCGCTGAGGGATCGTGCTCGGCTTCGAGCATGTCTACGCGCTCCTGCGCGCGCGCAAGCTTCGCGGCAAGCTGAGCAGGCTCGAGATCGCGCAGGGCCTCTTCTCGCCGCTGCGTCGCATTGCCGCGTTCGGTTTCATGCTGGGAGCGCTCGCGGACCATGCCGCGGGCCTCGCTCGGGGAAGCCACGCCAGCTTCGCTAAGAAGGTCATCCAAGCGCTGCTGAACCCGCGCAAGCGCGTTCTCGGCATCACCTGCGGCCTCCGGCGGGGAGACGACGATGCGTGCGACGTCGCCGATGATCGCCTCGACCTCTGCGGAGACGACCTCCTCGATGGGGGCTCCTGGCACCGCATCCCTAGCCTCGCCGTTTACCGTGACATTGACGGGCCGCAGCACCTCTATCGCAAGACGGGGCTTGCCAGCCTCTGCACGACCCTTCGCCACGGCAAGCTTGTCTGCGGCGACGTCGATCTTGCGCAACAACTTGTCGTTGACGGCGCATCCGGCGAGGAACAGCTCCGCCGTCTCAATCGTCTCATCGGCTGCGACGACGCCTTTATGACGCTCCCTGAGCTGATCCCGCTGGAGCCGGAGGTCAAACAACTCGACGAGCAGCTTGTGTCCGGCGGCCTCCCGTTCGGCGGATTCGACCGCAGCGCCCGCTGCGGCGTGCGCCTTCTCCGCCTCGGTGACGGCCGACTGTGCCGATGCGAGCCCCGGCGCGGCAGAGGCGATGTCCTCTTCGAGGGCGGCGAGCGTCTTGGCCGCGGACCCGGCGGCCTCAATCAATCCCTTGCGTGCGTCGCGCGCAGCGATCGCCTCGCGCAGCGCGGATTCTGCCTGCTCACGCTCGTGCTGCGCACGCTCGACTCGACGCTCGACTTCCTCGATCACCTCAACCTTCTTCAAGCTTTCGTCGATCTGCTCGGCGACGGCGGGCGCCTGCTGCCTCAGATCGACCAGCTCGCCCTCGATCCGGTGCTGGCGCTCGGCTGCATCTTCGAGCTTGCGGATCCTCCCCTCGACCGCTGCGACCTCGCCGCGCAGCTCATCGAGCTGCTCCGCCTTGTTCTTCCGGGCGAGAGGCATCGCGCCCTTTCCTGTGAAGTACCGCTGGCGCTCCTGCTCGACGAGGCCAAGCAAGACATCCTGTCCCGCACCTCCCACAGCTGGCGTGCCGCCCGCCGCGGCGTCGAGCGCAGCAGCGAGACTCGGGGCCCGTGCGATTGCAGCCTGGGAGATCGCGACACCCTGCTGGTAGCGGAGCGCGCGGAAGAGCGCATGATCAGTCTCGCTCTCGAGGATCTCGACCATCCGGTTGTGTGCCGCCTCACCAGTGAGCTGCTCGCGCTGCGGCTCGGCGATATCCAGCTCGGTCTTCTTATCCCTCAGCCACCGCTTTCGGTACACGAAGCGGTAAGAGCCGACGGTCAACTCCGCCTCAGCGAACGGCCCGACATCTCGGCCGATGGGCTGCACGTCTCTGACCGTTCTCTTGCTTGAAGAGTCCTTGTGGTCGAGCAGCAGCATGAAGGCATCGGCGATGGATGTCTTGCCGATCTCGTTACGACCCTCGACGATCGTCACGCCGGAGGGGTCGAACTCGACGTCGAGGGGCTCGACGCCGCGGAAATCCCTCAACGAGATGCGGTGGATCCTCATTGCAAGAGCCTGTAGAGCAGGTTGAGCGAATCGCGCGCTACGATCGCGTCCTCGCCTGAGCCGGCAGCCTCCTCGCGCAGGGTCTCCAGTGCTTCCCGCACGTACCCGGAGACATCGAGCCTGGCAAGATCGGCGTCGTCGGGCGCGACGACAAGATCGGCCTGGCGCTCCCACGTGTTGAGCGACGCGAACGTCATCTGACTGCGCTCCAGCACATCCTCGAGCATTGCGCTAGCGGCCAGTGTCAGCGTGCCCCGCAACGCGAGCTTCACGACGGTCGTGTGCTTCGAGGGAACGGCATCGAGCCACTGCTCGAGCACCGTAACGTCCCCCTCTCCGTTCAGATCGAAGGACGATCGGTCGAATGCCCACGCTCCGATCGGGCGGCGCTCGACGGTACACGTGTCGGCGTCGAGCGCGACTGATATGTCGTGTCGTTTGTCAAGTGGGCGTGTTTGATCGCGTCCGCTGGGCGGGCGTTTGGGTGGGTGGTCGGGAGGCCGGGGCGCCGGGCTCGGTGTCGGCGTTGCCAGTCTGATGATGCGGGGGTTGGGTACCCCAGGGCCCGGTTTCGTGCTGCCAGCGTGCGCTGTCTAGGAACGGGCGTGGCACTGTTGTGGTGCTGCCCATAGTCGAACCGCGCGTGCCGGCCGCTGATGGCCCGGCGCCCCGGCCTCCCGACCGGTGGGGTTGTCGGCCGGGGTCAGTCGGCTGTGGCTGCTGCCCAGAGGAAGCACGCGAGCTCGCGGGCGCAAGCGACGACAATCACGTTGTGCGCCTTGCCGCGGCCGCGCATTCGGTGATAAACGCGGTGCAGCCGGTGTTGGGCGCGGTTAGCGATCTGCAGGACATGCTCGGGCTGGCCCTGCTGGCGATTCTTGAGCGTCACCCCGATCCGGGGGTCTCGCCCGTAATGCCAGGCCGACTCGACGAGCAGCCGGCGAGCAAGTGCTGAGCCGGTCTTCGTGATCGACCCCTGGCGGGAGCTCTCCCCAGACTGCTGAAGGGACGGGGTCAGCCCGAGCCACGCGCTCAGCGCGTTCGCCCTTGCGAAGCGCTGCCAGTCACCGCCGAGCTCGAGGTGCAATGCGAACGCGGTGAGAGTGTCAACGCCTCGGAAGCAGCGGAGCCTCGCGACCGTCGGCCACCACTGCTCATCTTCTGCCAGGCGCGAGAGTCGCTCCGCGATCGCCGCCTTGCGCGCGCTCAGGCCATCGACGGACGCGATCAGGTCGGCGAACACCAGCTCTGAGGCCGTCTCATCGAACTGCTGACGGGAAAGCCAGCGCCGGTGAGCCACAGTCCATGTCGAGGGCTCGGGATAGACCCGGCCGTGACGCAACAGCATCTTCGAGACGCGGTGACGGGCAGTCATCAGATCCCGCCGGCACGCATCGTGGGAGCGCATCAGCTCGCGGGCGGCCTCGACCTCGACGGGCGGGACCACGACCGTGGTTAGCGACCCGGCGAGCAGCAGCCGCGCGAGCAACTCCGCGTCCTTGCGGTCGGTCTTCACCCGGTCCGAGGGCCCCCTTGGTGTCTTGCCCGGCGCGATCACCTCGACGGCCACACCGGCAGCGCTCGCGGCGCGATAGAGCCCAAAACCGGTCGGCCCGGCCTCATAGCAAGCACGCACCGAACCCGGCAAACCCACAAGCCACGCAACAGGCTCCTCAACACCCGGCCCGAACCGCGCGCGCACAAGCTCACCCGTCAACACGTCAATCGCCGCAGCATGAGTGGAGCGGGCATGGACATCGAGCCCCACATACGTCACCATTCCGGTCATGGCCGGACCTCCTCATTGATTTGGGGTCAGCCGGAGCCATTCTCCGGCCAGACAAGCCCCCGCGAGGAGTGTCCGGCCTACCTCCGACGGCCAACCCAACCCGGGCGACCTACGGCATAGGGTCTAGGAGCACATCGTTCGGACCAGTCTCGCCGTAGTCCGTCGACACCGGGGTGCCCGAGTAATAGGCACGACCGTCGGTCCCGGAGATCTCGGTTACCGAGTGGCGGTCGCCGAGGGCGATGTAGTGCGCCTTACCGCCCTGAAGAGCTTCTCTCATCGCCGTTGCGGCGATCAGTGAAGGATCGTCTGTGTTGGGGCTCAGCTCGTCCACGATGCCATGCCCAACGACGACGCGTAGCGCTCCGTCAGCTGAAGACGCGGCGTTGTAGCACCCCACGACTGGATCACCCAGCTGGTGCTTTGAGCTCCACGGGAAGCCGACGACCTCCACGCCCTCGACGCCGGAGACTGGGACGGCAGTGACCTCCTCGAGCACCACGACGTTCGCTGGCTTGTGTTCAGTCCAGGCTGCCGTCCGACAGACCGACGAGGGATCAAGAGGGTCGTGATTCCCGGGGAGCAGGAACACCGGGACGGTAAACGACGAAAGCGCCTCGACCGCCTTCGCGACCACCTGTGGGTCGACATGGTTGGAGTCGAAGATGTCGCCCGCGACGACGACGAACGCGCATCCCTCCTCGTGCGCGAGCTTGGCAATGCGCCGGACAGCGTCGAACCGGTCCTGTGCGAAACGGGCACGGGCCTCGTCCGGCAAGAAGTGCGCTTGCATACCAAGATGCCAGTCGGCTGTATGGATGAACTTGACCATCGCGGGAATCGTGAATACCAGATACCGGTATCTCATCAAGAGAGTGGCAGATGTTTGACTCCCACGAAGCCCGACCATCGGTTTGCCAGACGGATGGCGACCGATGGAGACTGTGCGGCAGGCACCTACCCAAGCCCGTTGGCCACCGAGGAGCTACTACACCGTCAAGCCCTGCTACGAGATGAGAGCTTTTGCGCCGTACACCATCAGCCTCACTCGGGCAGCATTCGCAGGAAGTCGTCCTCGGAGAGCAGCTCGATCGGCGCGCCAGCGCGCTGCAATCCGATGGCCTTCAGCATCTTCTCGGAGTGGCTGCCGTCCTTGACCCTGCTCGCGTCTTGCATGCCGAGCACGAGATAGTCGACCTTCTTTGAGACGCCGGTCGCGGGACGCCCGCCGGCGTCCACCACGAGCTGCGCCGCGTGTTTCCGAGTTAGTCCTGACGTGAGCGTGCCCGTGAATACGATGGTCTTGCCGCCAAACGGGCTGTCTTCCGGGATATGGTCGACTGTTGGAGTGAGGTCGGAAAGGCGCTGTGGGGCTACACCACTCGGTGCCCATCCGTCCGATGAGAGTTGCCCCGCCCTAACCCCGAGGGCTTTGCTTGCGGCGTCGAGCTGGCGCTCGGAAGCAAGGCCACAGCACGCGATGGCAAGTTCCGCTGCGGTCGCCGCGTCAGCCCCTGGCTCGTGATGTTGGAAGGTGAGGCCACATTCGTCGGCGAGGTCAACCAGGCGGTAGGACAGCATCCCTGGCCATCCTCGCTTCGCGAGCGTGCACGTGCAGAAGTAGGTCAGGTTCGGCCACTCACTTCCGTCAGCGGTGAGGGCGTTGCGCAGCACGCTCATATCGAACGCCGCGAAGTGGGCAACCAGTGGTCGGTCGCCGACCACCTCCAGCACCTCCGGCCACACGACGGCCATCGTCGGACTGTCCTTCGTCATCTCGGGCGTGATCCCGTGGATAGAGGTGTTGAAGCCGTCGTACTCGTTCCCCGGAGGCTGGATCAGCCATCGCTGCACGTCCTTCACGTGGCCGCGTTCGACGATGGCCACCGCTACCGCGCATGCGCTCGCACGCGAGCCCGTGGCCGTCTCGAAGTCGATGGCTGCAAAGCCCTCGGCTCCAAGCGCCCGGCCTGCGTTGAGCGCATCCTGAAGGTCCAGCCGGGGAGTGGCGTAGTGCGGTCGCGGCGCTGCGGCTCGATCGATGGGGTGGGACTCGAGTACGCGCCCGCTCTCATCGAGGAGCTCGATTCGCGACTCGAGGTAAAGCTTGGATTTGCTATTGGCGACGCGCTGCGCCAGATCCGCCGGGGCTTCGACTTCGGCGGGTGTGAGATCCCCATCGTCCCCGTCGATCTCGTCGTCGAGATCCAGGTGTTTGTACTCGCCCCTGCCGTCAGTTGTGTCGATGCTTCGCTTCTGTGACGACGACCTTCTCCGCCCGAGCACGATCCGAGTCTACATGCAGGCAACCCTCTCCGGCCAAGCGTCAAGTACTCGATCGCAATCCCACGTCGATCAGGCGCGTTTGCTCAGCCCTGCGTTGCCATGTTGCTCGTGGACCAGTCATCCCGTTCCAAGGCGTCCCTGCCGCCCTGCCGCCCTGCTTCGCTGCGCTCCGCGACGCGGCACACAGTTGCACCAAGGGTGCCGACCACGCGAAGTTGGATCGCAGAAGGATGCCCAGATGCAGACAACAGACATCGACGACGGGCGGCTCCGTATATACGATTGGCAGGCGTAGATCAGCGCAATATGAGCTCAGGACGTTTGGCGAGCAGGCTGCACAGCTGTCATCAACCGCCGGTAAGGTGGGGGACCACATCGAATGCCGCGTGCCGCAGGCGCGACCGGCCAACCGTGGGAGGAAGTACGACGCATCCACACCGCACAAGCACACCCGATCGGCGGCTCTGATGGCGCGGCCCAACACCGGTGAGGTCACGCAATGGCCGTGGAAGAACGGCAAGACGATCACCTACGGCGCACGTCTCTACGCCTACGGGCGTCGCCACCGGCTGGTCTTCGGCACCAACACGCAGGGCTGGAACGATGTCCGCGCCGAGATTGAGCTTCGAGTCGATCCTGCAGCAGGTCGAGCGCGGCACCTGGGCGCCGCCGGAGAAGAGGACGTCGGTCGTGCGAACGGAGACCGCGCGGCCCGACGGCCACCAGCCCTTCGGATCATGCGCTCGGAAGGTCATCGACGCAAAGAAGAGCCACGGTCTCGACGACAACACGATCGCCGACCTCGAATGGAAGCTCGGCTATCTGATCGGGCACTTCGGGCGCATGGAGCTCCTTGAGATCGATGTTGCGAGCGTCAACGGGTTCCGCGACGAGCTCGCGCACCGCTCGCGCGTGATCCGCGAAGCCGAGGCTCGCGGCAAGCCGCTGATGGAGACCGTCGAGCGCAAGCCGGGGAAGCCCTACAAGCGTCGCAAGCGCCCGCTGTCGAACACGTCGATCAACGGGCTGCTGACGCTGCTCAGCCAGATCATGCAGCGCGCTGTGGACTACGGCCACGTTCCGCACAACCCGCTGAAGATCGGCGAGCGCAAGGACCGCTTCCTGCCATCGGTCAAGCCCGTCCGGACGTTCCTTGAGGTTGACGAGCTGCTCGCGCTGCTCGACGCCGCCGGCGAGCTGGACACCGCCGCCCGACGCGACCGGCGGGTGGGGCGCCGCGCCGCGCTGGTCACGCTCGGCCTGTCCGGCTTCAGGATCTCAGAGCTGTGCGACATGCGCTGCTCGCAGGTAGATCTCGCGCGAGCCCGGTTCAAGCTCCTCGACGCCAAGACTCCCAAGGGCGTCCGCGAGGTCGAGATGACGCTGTGGAATCGCGGCGAGCTCGTTCGCCACCGGGAGCAGCGCTTGCGCGACGGCTTCCCGATGGAGCCGGCCGACCACTTCTTAGGCACCGCGAATGGACATCGGCGAGACCCCGATCGCTTCCGTGACCGCGTGCTCGCGCGCAGCGCTCGGCTTGCGAACGAGCGGCGCGCCGAACAGGGCTTGCCGTCGCTGCCGAAGATCACGCCGCATTCGCTGCGGCGCACCGAGCAGGGCTTGCCGTCGCTGCCGAAGATCACGCCGCATTCGCTGCGGCGCACCTGGGCGATGCTCGCCGCGCAGGCCGGCCGCGACCTGCACTGGATCGCCGATCAGATCGGCCACACCTCGGCCGCGTTCACGTTGCAGGTCTACCAGCAGACCCGCAACCGCCGTCTGACCGATCGCGAGCGCCAAGCGATCTGGGAGCTGATGCGCTTCGCCGACGAGCCCGCCGAGTGCCCGTTCACGCGTCAGGTCACCCGCACAGACGACCCTGAGTTTAGGCCAGTGAATGGGCCAATGGGCAGTTTCAGCCCCCCGACCGAGCGGGACGATCTTACCGGTGATGAGTAAAACTACCTTGTTTCCAGGCTGTTACGTGA
>CAWEOK010000004.1:0-169516 GCA_963810645.1 uncultured Solirubrobacterales bacterium
TGGAGAACGACCTGCAAATCGGCTGGTTTTGGTAGGCGACCAGCGTGATCGAGATGTACGTGCGGCGCAGCGTGTACGGCGTTGTGTGCGGCAGCGGCGGCAGTCCCTTCTCGGAGCGCTTCTTCGATGCCAGCTCTGCGGCTTCGCGAACGATCTGCTCGACCCTCCCGTACTCCATGCGGTTGCCGTGCAGGTTCGGTATCAGGTAGTCATCGGGTCCGGTCGGCGCGCCCGTGCGGCGCAGGCGGTCATGTTGAGCAAGCCAACGAAAGGTCGCGTCGTTAGGAGACCGAGTAGGGGCTCATCGTCAAGACGCCTCTATGACGATGCGGTGATCGCCGGTGCGGGTTGCAGCGTCAGGTGCCAGTCGGCGGCGATCTTGAGCAATGCTTCGGGCGCCGGGTCGGTGAGCGGCATGATTTCTCCGTCGTGGTCCAGGTCGCCGCGACCCTCGAATACCGCGACGCACGGGTTGCCGTCCAGGTGTGAGGGGAAGCGGATCGCGGCCGCGCCTTCGTCGTAGAGGTCGCCGGCGATCGTCTGCGTGACGACGCGCCGGTTCGTAGTGATCTCGTGCAGATCGAGGTGTTGCATGCCATGTTCGAGCAGGAGCGCTGCGTGGCGTTCCTCGACCAGCTGGCGTTGGGAGATATCGGTCAGATCGTAGATAGGCCCATTCAGCTTCAGGCGCACCGTGGCGAGTAGATGCTCCGCTCGCCATGCCGCGCTGACGTGCCATGCGACAAGCTCCTGCGTGGCCTCTGCGCCCATCTCTTGCTGAAAGCGACTGATGGTGGAGAGCTTCGGGCGGAAGTCGGCGAGGGTCTCACGCAGAGAGGTCTCGGCCAACTCGGCGACGTAGACGGTACGGAAGCGACGCTGCAGGTCGTCGAAGCGGTGGCTGTATTCGCAGATCTCCAGCGGGACGAACCCGAGCGGGTCCTCTCGGTGGCCGACCCGCCAGTAGGGGCGGTGCGCTGGATCCTCGCTCACTCCTGGAAGCTTGCCAGTTGGCGAGCCGCGCGGATCACCGCTGTGAACTGCTCGGGCTTCTCGGCGGTGCGCAGCACTTCGATCGGGGCCTGGTCATCCAGCCGAGTGTTCGTCCCGAACAGCCATGCCTTGGCGGTGTCGGCGTCGTATGCCTCGCTGATCATGCGCACGACCTTGTAGCCGTGCCGCAGGCGCTGGGCTACAGCGGCACGGGGCTCAGGACCATCTGCGCGGGCATACCGGCCGATCTGCTTCGCGTCGGCGAGCCCCGTCAGGAAAGCGGTCATACGCTGGCCGAGCCGATCCTGAAGGTAGGCAGCAACCTCACCCACAGGGAGCGTGCTCGCCTCACGATCCAGCAGCTCGGCTTGGGGCGCGGTCAACACGGTCATCGGACGCTCCTTTCTCTCAGGCACAGCAACATATCCAATAACCTTATCACAAACAACACCAAAAAACACCCCTGCGGTTGCTTGTTCAGGAACGACTCGCGCCGAGCGTCTCACGGGCAGCTGTGTAACCGGCGCCCTCAGAAACGGCTGAGGCCCGACCGAAGCCGAGCCTCGCGCCCAGCCAGCGAAGTGACTGGGGATATCGTGCCTCCAATATACAAACGACAGGTACAGATCGCTGTCGGTGGCGCAGCAGGAGCCAACCCGAAGTGCGCGAGGCGCATAGGAGGCGATCATGTCGGCAGCAGAGCTGCCGACTGCGAGCATGATGGACTCGGTGGAGGGATCGGCGTCGCCGCGTCAAGTTGACTCGGGCGCCCATGCCCGAGAGCGGGTGGTGGTCGTGAGCCAGGTGCCGGAATGCCTGACCGGCGAAGGGAGTCGGCTCGATCGCGTCGATTCGAGCGATGAGCTGCTGATCGATCACGCGCGGTTAGACGAAGACGCCCTCGGACATCGCGTCTATCGCCCCCAGCACTCGCCGGAACTCGCCAGTGCGCAGCAGGTCGACGGGCTTGTGATGGGCGAGCGAGTCGTTGGGGGTGAACAGCCAGTCGTGGGCCGGTTCGGGGCGTAGAACGCCCGAGAGCTTCTCGAGGACCGCGATCAGCTCCAGCAGGCGCTCGCGAGCATCGGGGCGCGGGGCGGTCTGCCGTGAGAGCCAGCGCGACACGGTGCGTGGATTCGTCCCGAGCACACGCGCGAGCTCAGCTTGGTCAAGCTCGATTTGCCCTGTGGCCCTACCGAGTCGTTCCGCCAAGTCCGCCATAGTTCGCCTTTTCTGTCGCCTATCTTGTCGCCTATTATGGCAGCTAAGTGGCGGGCTTGCTGGGAGTTGCGAACGCCAGATTGACCCGCTCCAGATCCTCCGGCCGAGCCTTGGCATGCATGTAGCGCTCCGTGGTCGTGATCCGCGAGTGTCCGAGGAACTCCTGTACGAAGCGCGCGTCGGCATGCCGGGCGACCAGACTGCCGGCGGCGTGACGTAAGGCATGAAAGCGCAGCGGGCGCAGCCCGGCGACATCACGCGCGGCCTTTGGCAGCGACCGCATGTCGTTGGTGTGAGATAGTCTGCGGGTGAGCACCTTCGAGCAGTCCGCCGCCCGCCTGATAGCCGTCGAGGATCTCAGCGCCTCCCAGGTCGCCGTCGTGGAGGAGACACCGCACGGCGCCCTAGCCGTTGGCATCAGCGCGGGCAAGCCGTTCGCGGTGTCCAACCGCTGCCGCCACCTCTTCGCCTCGCTGGGCAAGGGGCACGTGACCGAGGACGGGTGCCTGCAGTGCCCATGGCACGCGGCGCTCTACGACACCGTCACCGGCAAGATGGTGCGGGGTCCCCAGGGCGCGTTCAAGCCACTCGCCGGCGCCGTCAAGGCTACGGCCGGCGCTCGCTCGCTGAAGACGTTCCCAGTCGAGGTGCGTGACGGCGCGATCTGGCTCGTCGGCTGATCCGCGTATTCTCAGAGCGATCGTTCATAGGCCTCCGCCTCCGCGTCCACCTCGTCGATCCCCGGAATGGAGTCGATGGAGTCGATGGAGTCGATGGGGTCGATGTCGGAATCGTCAGTGGCGACGAGATCATGCTCGACGGGAGTGCGCTCGGGTGTGCTCATCCGGGCGAGGGTGAGGCCGTGACGGTCCAACGACGGACGGCGCGGGGCGTGCATCAGCCGGGCCGCCTTCGGCGAGGCGATCCGTGCGTGCGGCTGTGTGTACGGCGACTCGCAGCCGACCGATCCGCGCCGTACGTTCGGCGCCGGCTGCACGGGGACGTCGAGCGCTCTGAGCTCGGCCGCCAGGCGATCGTGCTCGTCCACGGCGCCACGCAGCTCTCGCAGGCGCTCGTGCATCTCGCGCTGGATTCTCGCAAGCAGGTCCTCGGTCATCGCGACGTTCTGCAGGTCGGTTGCAACTACAGTGGACATGGATCCTCCTTCGGTCGTGTTTGGACCGAGCAAGCTAGGTCGCGACGGGGACGAAACTCTTTCGCGCGCACCCTCAATCTCCGCCCAACCCCCGGAAACACGGGCCCAAACGCCTGAAAACTTGGCGCGAAATCGTCCATGGCGCCGGCGCTTCTCAGCAGTTGACGCGCAGCGCCGGCAGCATGTCGACGCCGATCCCCCTTTCGATGCACGCCAGATACGCGATCCCGCGATGGATACCGTCGATCGCCAGCGTGATGCCGTCGAACACGCCGATCCGCATGACCACATCGCCATTCCATCTGTTGCTTGCCATGTCCTCGATGAACCGGTCAACCCGCAGGTCGTCCGCCCGGTCCCTGGCTGCGCGCACCGCCTTGCTGTGTTCTCGATATATCGCTCGCAGCTGGCCGAACGTCTTGTAGTTCGTTGTGCCCGCGTACCCCATGAAGCTCGCGAACAGCGTTTGCGTCTGCGCCAGTTCTTCTGCCGACATGGGCTCGAGCGCCATGCTCGACATCGTCTCCCCGGAGATGGTCTGCGCATATGGTCCGCCGGCCAAACCTGCCCGTCCCGGGTTGGACAACTGCCCCGAAGATAGCTTCCCTCTCGATTCCACTTAGCCAACAAAACCTGCTAATATGGCGCGCCACCACGGTTACTCGCCGTGGCGCATGCGCGTCTCTCGTCTTCCCATCCGTGCCCCATCGGCGCTCTGCGCACTGGTCCTCCTCGCCGCTCTGACCGCTCTGGCGCTCCCAGCGGGCACACTCGGCCGTGGGCTGCTCGGCGTCGGCTCGATCGCCGTCAGTCCCGACGGCAGGTTTGTCTACTCGGCGGCGTTTGCGTCCAGCGCGGTCGGGATCTTTAGGCGGGTCACCAACACGGTCTCGCGCGGGTAGCGCTGAGGTCTAATCGGAGGAGCAGGCATGGACAGATCGGACGGCGATTCAACACAGGATGTTGCGCCCGGGCAGGACGAGCGGGCCGGACAGGACGGGGAGGCTTTGCCGCCTGGTGAGGTGGAGCAACACGGAGACTCCGGCGACGGAATCACCCGCGGCGACCTGCTGAAGACGGCTGCCGCCGTCGCCCCCGGGATCCTGCTCGGTTCTCGCGCCGCCGCGGCCGCCGGTACAGCGACACGTCCACGTCCCGTTCGTGCGGCGCCCGCCGGGAAGGTCGCGGGTATGAACATCCTGCTCTTCCTGACCGACCAGCAGCGCGCGATCCAGCACTTCCCGCCCGGCTGGTCGGCGCGCAACCTGCCCGGCGTGACCCGGCTGCAGCAGCACGGCCTGACGTTCGAGCGCGCCTTCACGAACGCGTGCATGTGCTCGCCCGCGCGCTCGACCCTGATGTCCGGCTACTTCCCGGCCCAGCACGGCGTCAAGTACACGCTCGAGACCGACATGCCCGCCCCCGAATACCCGCAGGTCGAGCTCGCGACCTCTTTCGCCAACCCCGCGACGGTGGTGGCGGCCGCCGGGTACACCCCCGTCTACAAGGGCAAGTTCCACTGCAACAAGCCCGCCAACGGCACGACCTGGGTCCCCAACGACGTCAACAAGTACGGGTTCACCCGCTGGGATCCCCCGGACGCAGGCGCCAACCAGGACATCCCCGAGGAGGGCGGTGGGCTCTACGACAACGACGGCCGGTTCATGAACTCACGAGGTACGCCTGAATCTGGCACCGAAGGCGCGCTCCAGTATCTCAACTCCACAGCTGTCCACGACCAGCCCTTTTTCATAGTCGTCTCACTTGTCAACCCTCACGACGTCCTCTTCTATCCCAAGACCTACACCGAAGGCGGCTATGACGACTCGTGGCTGACCGGCGAGATCGAGGTGCCGGCAACCGCCGACGAAAGCCTTGCCACCAAGCCCACCGTCCAGGAGCAGTTCCTGCGTCTATTCAACGCGTCCGGTCCGATCCCCACGCCGCAGATGAAGCGCAACTACCTGAACTTCTACGGCAACCTGATGCGATCCTCGGACGCCTATCTGGTCAAGCTCCTCGACACGCTCGCCGCCACCGGCCTGCTCGAGAACACGCTCGTGATCGCCACGGCCGACCACGGCGAGATGGGCACCGCCCACGGCGGATTGCGCCAGAAGAACTTCAACTTCTACGAGGAGTCCACCCGCGTGCCGCTGGTCTACTCCAACCCACGCCTGTTCCCCCGCCCGCGCACGAGTGACGCGCTCGTCTCCCACGTCAACTTCCTGCCCACGCTCGCCAGTCTCGTCGAC
Source organism: uncultured Solirubrobacterales bacterium (assembly GCA_963810645.1). Taxonomy (GTDB): domain Bacteria; phylum Actinomycetota; class Thermoleophilia; order Solirubrobacterales; family Solirubrobacteraceae; genus Palsa-744. The sequence goes on from CAWEOK010000004.1 coordinate 5,626, forward strand.
GCTCCGGTCTCGGCCCGCTCGGCCTGGCAGGGAATCGACTATTCCGAACACATCCTCAGCGCCTCCGCCTCCTCGCCGCAGGACTACACCGTCTTCACGTACGACGACTGGCAGTCCGGCCAGGCCAAGGGCCCCTACCCGCAGCCCCCCAACCACGTCGTCTCGATCCGCGAACAGCGCTACAAGCTCGCCCGCTACTACGACGCCGACGGACGCGTCCCCGACCAGTGGGAGATGTACGACCTTCGGGCCGATCCGCTGGAGCGTGTCAACCTCGCGTACCGGGGCCACCGGCGCACGCCGGCGCAGGAGCGCGAATACACGCGGCTGCGGCGCAAGCTTGCGCGGGTCGAACAGACGCGTTTGCAGCCGCTGGGCTGAGCTTGCGCCCGGCGGTTCGACCCGAGATCAGCGACCGCCATGCGCTACGCCGCTTCGTCAGGCTCGCGCTTGTAGCGCCCGGCCAGGTACTCGTCAACCCAGGCGCGCGTGCTGCGCCACGTACCGTCGGCGGCCTTGGAGGCATTGAGTCGGCCACGTGTCGCGGCCACGCGTAGCGCGTTTGCGGAGATCCGTTTGGAGGCCAGAGCGGGCAGCGGAACGAGGCGCGATGGACCGGCGATGGCGGGCACTACGAACTTGTGGAGGTTGTCGAGGATCGCCCGCGCGAGCAGCTCTGCGAGTGGGCCGTGGTCGCCCCGATCGGCGCTTTGGAGTGCGATGAGATAACGCCGACGATCGCCCTTGAAGATGATCGCGGGGGGATAGCCCAGCCTGACCAGGAGCAGATTGAGAACGAGCCGGCCGGTGCGCCCATTGCCGTCGAGAAATGGGTGTATCTGCTCGAAGCGCGCATGCACTCTCGCCAGTGCTTCCGGCTCGATGTCCTTACCCTCCCGGCCCAGCGCTTGCACTTCGCCGATCCAGTCGGTGATCATGGCTGAGACCTCGGGCCACGGGGGTGGGCGCATGCCGCCTGGAAACGGCCGGATGTTGTGCTCGCGGAATGAGCCGGGACGCTCGCTGTGACCGGCGCTCGGATGCGGCGCAACATCCCATGCAGGTGTGAGCGCGAGGCGGTGGATGTGCCGCAGCTCCGTCAGCGAGAGCAGCTCGCCGCTCGACCATGCGCCGGGGTCCAGTGCCTGACCGTAGACCCAGTTGGCGGCATCGGCGTACCCACGCACCTCCATGTACTCGCTGAGCTCCTTGTTACCCACAGCCCGGCCCTCCTCGAGCAACTGCTCGACCTGCTTGAGCACGAGCGTATTGCCCTCGATCGCGGTCGAGTGGTGAGCCTCCTCTAGCCAGATCCCGCGCCAGATACCGTCCGCTTCGCCGGGCGAGGGCAGGCCGCCGAGGCGATCACGCAGCTCGCCGATCTGCACACGCAGGCGCTCGTAGACGGCGGCTCGCGTAGGCCAACCACGTTTGCTTCCCGAGATTTTGTGCGGTTGGGGCACTATCTAATTGTACCGAACATCCCCTTAAGTGTGCGGTTGGCGGGAAAGCAATTGCACCGAACAAATACGGGTTAGGCAGGGAACGAGGGAACGAGGGAACGAGGTGTCCGCTGGCACGACTGCTGTGCAGGCCACTGCGCGCTGTGCGGCTCCATGCGAGCGGCGCGCAGCCGTTCACTTCCCGTCGCGCAGTATCTCTTGCAGCGTCCGTCCGCTGAGCACCGACGCGGGCTTTTCGGCAACGATGTCCGAGCCTGGGCGGGCCTGCTCGTCCCGGCGCTTGATCAGCAGCCACTGTGACCCAACCCCCTCCGGCTCCGCACGTGTGCGCTGCAGCGCATACCCGCCGCGCAGCTTCTCGCCGTGCAGCACGAACACCGCGTGCCCGCGCTCCAGCGCCTGTGGCCACGGCACCCTGCCGCCCTGCTCGTAGTATCCGCTGTCCCAGACGATCACCCCGCCCCCATCATCTTCTTTGGTCGGACCCTCGAACGTGTTGTGCTCCAGCGCGTGATCGGCGACCTGGACCGCCAGCCGCTTGACGGACGGATCGAGCGACGGGCCCTTCGGCAGCGCCCAGCATCGCATCGCCCCGGCGAGTTGGACACGCAGATCGAAGTGATGCGTGCCGGCCTTGTGCCCCTGCACGACGAACACACCGGCGCGCACACCCCGGATCGCGAACTGCTCGTGGCCCTCGACCCGCACCTCATCGACCTTCACGTCGCTGACGATGGCGCCGCGCGGTCCCTTGCGCAGGAAGTCGAGCAACTGCTCGATCGCCTCCACTGCGCCATCCGCGTGCACGACCACGGTTCCGTCCTGCGCGTTACGCACCCAGCCCATGAGGCCTAACGCGTCGGCTCGGCGCCGTGCGGCCTCCCGGAACCCCACTCCCTGCACAGTCCCGGACACGACTGCACTGATCGCATGGCAACTGTGCGAAACGTTATTCACAACCCCAGACCAAGCGCCGCGGCCACCGCCGGATCGGCAAGGCTGTCCACGAGCAGGTCGCTGCCCGGGAGCTCTCCGCCCGCGAAGTACGGCACGCCAATCACATACATCCCCGCCGCCCTTGCCGCGGCGACGCCCGTGGCCGAATCCTCCAGCGCCGCGCACTCCTGCGGCTCGGCACCCAGCCGCCGGCACGCCTCCAGGTAGATGTCCGGGGCCGGCTTGGGGTGCTCGACGTCCTCGACCGACACGACGGTGACGAACCGGCCGTGAACGCCGCCGCCGACCCAGCCGTTCCGGGCGGATGCCCCCCCGGGGATCAGGCCGGCCCCGGACAGCGTGCGCTTTACGAACTCACGCCTCGAGTTCGAGGCCACCGCGACCGGCACGCCCGCCTCGACCAGTCCCTCCAGCAGCTCCAGCGCGCCCGGGCGCAGCTCCACGCCCGCCAGCGCCTCCACCATCACCAGCTCGTGCAACTCGCTCATCAGCGTCTCGCCCTCGCCCGGGCGCTCGAGCATCGCTTCGAGCTTGCGCCCCGCCACCGCGCTCGCCGAGCCGATCAGCGAGCGCTTGTGCTCGATCGTGAACACCCGTCCGCGGCGTGCGAACAGCGTCTCCTCCGCGCGCGTCCACGCGTCCTCGGTGTCGAGCAGCAGCCCGTCGTTGTCGAACACCACCCCCGCGCGCTTGCTCATCTCACACCATCCTATGATCGCTTGGTGCCGGACCACGGATCGCTCATCCCACGCTACGGTCGCGCGCGCCGCGACCCGGGGCTGGCTGTGCTCGAGGGACTGCACCCGCTCAAGCACGCCCTGCGCTTCGGCGCCGGCGTGCTGGAGATCCTCTGCACAGACCGTACGCGGCTGGAGCAACTCGCCTCGCAGCTGGCGCCCGACGTGTGCGCGCAGATGCTCTCGCTCGCGCATGACGTCCCCGCCGACGTATTCGCCCAGCTCGCGCCTCTGCCACCCTCAACCGGCGTGATCGCGCTTGCCGAGCGTCCTGTCGTGAACCCGGCGGCCGTGCTCGCCGACCCGCGTTTTGCGCCAGTGATCCTGCTGGAGGATCCGCGCGATCTCGGCAACCTGGGCGCCTGCGTCCGTGTATCCGCCGCAGCCGACGCCGCCGCTGTGCTGAGCACCGGGGGGCACGACCCGTGGCATCCCGACGCCCTGCGCGGAGCCGCCGGCCTGCACTACGCGCTGCCCGTCGCCCGCCTGGAGGACGGACTGCCCGAGGCGCTGGACCGGCCACTGCTCGCGCTCGACCCCGGCGGCGCCCCGCTCGACCCCACCGCGCTGCCTGCCCGTGCGATCCTCGCGTTCGGCACCGAGCGCCACGGACTCTCCTCGGAGCTGCTCGCCCGCGCGGACGAACGCATCGCGATCCCGATGCGCCCGGGCGTCTCCAGCCTCAACCTCGCGACCTCCGTCGCCGCCGTCCTGTTCGCGTGGCGCCTGTCCGCGCGCGCCCCGCGCGCGTAGGACGGCTCCCAGTCCCAGTCCCAGACCCAGGCGCTACGCCTCGACCGCCACCGGCGAGCACACGGATTCCACGCCGCTGAGCAGCTCCCAGTTGCCCTCGAGCGCCGCCTGCGCACGCGCGACCATCCGCTCGGCCACCGCCTCGCGGTCGGCCCGCCCATCGAGCAGCGTCTCGATCAGCTCGCCCGCCTGGCGCGCGTGCTCGACGTCGAGACGCTCGTGCAGGGTGAAGTACTCGACCGCCGGCCCTTCTTTGGCATACCCGTAGTGCTCGGTCAGCCCGTCGAGCTTGGTCCTCGCGATCTCCGGCTGGCTCGCCTCGATCGCATATAGCACCGCCAGGTGCTCCAGCGCATCCTCGCCCGCCGTCCAGGCCTGCGCACACGCCCGCGTCTGCGGATGCCGCGGCTCGTGGCCGATCTCCGGCGTGCGCGCCTGCGCCGCCCGCGCGAACTCGTCCCACAGCGCCACGTGCGCGGCCTCCTCCTCGGCGTGGCGCTCCAGGCCCGTCCGATGCTCCGGTCCCGCCGTGGCCGCGGCCCGGGCCGATGCCTGCGCCAGCGCGACCACCGCGTAACGGTACTCGCCGGCATACACGCCCAGCTCCGCCGCGCTCAGCTCGCCGGCACTCCAGCGCTGATAGAACGGATGCTCGAGCACATTCTTCGCCCGTCGTGCCTCGTCGAGCCTGGCAATCACGTCCATGGTCGATCCTCTCTGGAGCTCGTCTTTATGTGGTCGGTGGTCGCTGCGGGATGTGCGGGTTGCGCGCGTTTGCGGTTGCCGCGCGAGGGTACTCCCTGTGTACGTCGAATTATTACGGACATAGCGGACCACCTTCGCTCGTGGTCGTCCGCTCGTCCGTCGCGTGTGCAACGGTTCACGTGAGGAGAATCGACTGCGGGAGGGTCACGCGGTGATTTGGTCCATAGCCATTCTGGCAGCAGTGCTCTGCGTCGTCTGTCTGAGCGCTCTGTTTGCGGTCGCGCTCGGCCGGGCCGCCGCGCGGGGGGACGCCGAGCTGGGGTACGGACGCGGTGGGGCCGGACCTCGAGACCCTGGCCGCGTGACGCGTGGTGCTCGCGTAGGATCGTCTCCGTGCCCGACATCGTCCGCACCCCCGAAGAGGCATTCGCAAACCTGCCCGACTTCCCGTTCGCACCGCACTATCGCGACGTAGACGGCCTGCGCCTGGCCCACATCGACGAGGGCGAGGGCGCACCGGTGCTGTTCATGCACGGCGAGCCGACCTGGTCGTTTCTATGGCGTCAGGTGATTCCGCCGATACGCGACGCCGGCTACCGCTGCATCGCCCCCGATATGGCCGGGTTCGGCCGCTCGGACAAGCCGACCGACATCGGCTGGTACTCCTACGAGCGCCACGTATCGCTGGCCGCAAGCATTCTCGAGGATCTCGACCTGCGCGACGCCACGATCGTCGTGCACGACTGGGGCGGGCCGATCGGATTGCGCCTGGCGGTCGATCACCCCGAGCGGATCGCACGGATCGTGACCCTCGACACGGGGCCGCTCACCGGCCGTCAGCGCCGCACCGACGCGTGGCTGGCGTTCCGCGACTTCGTCGCCCGCACGGAGGACCTGCCCATCGGCATGCTCGTGCGCGGTGGCTGTCACTCAGACCCCGGTGAGGAGGTCATCGCCGCGTATGATGCCCCCTATCCCGACCCCGCCTCCAAGGCGGGCGCGCGCGCGTTTCCGGAGCTCGTACCCATGTCCCCCGACGCCCCCGGCGCCGCCTCGGGGCGCGAGGTGCTGAGCGCGCTGCGCGAGGACCCCCGCCCGATCCTGATGCTGTGGGGCGCCTGCGATCCAGTGCTACCCCCGTCCGTGGGCGAGCGCTTCGCCGAGTCGATCGGCCGGCCGCCGCCGCGCATGATCGAGGGCGCCGGCCACTTCCTGCAGGAGGACTGCGGCCCGCTGCTCGGCGGCCTGATTGCCGAATGGCTCACCGCCGAGCTCGTGGATTAGCTGCCGCGGGCACACCGGCGATTCGCTCTGTGTCACCGATCCGCTCAGGTCTCGGCCCCACGACAACCCGCTCGGGCGTTCAGGAGCCTGTCTTCTCTGCGATCCGCGCGGGCTCGGAGGAGCCGGACTCCAACCCCGGCTCGGATGCCGATGCGCGCAGCTCATACGCCCTGCGCGCGTTTGGATCGGCGTCGGCGAGCACCCGGTCGGCCCGCAGCGCGCGCGCCATCCCCTCGGCCAACCTGCGCGGCAGCAGCGTGCCCAGCGCGTTCGTGCGCTTGGCCGACTTCGGCACCCACACATCGACCGTTCCGTGCTGCAGCGCGTCGAGGATCGCGTCGGCCACGTCTGCAGGCCTGAGGTTCTTCAGCCCCCGCGCCTGCCCCAGCCCGCCGCCGAGCTCGGTGTCCACGACGAACGGCATCACGTAGCTGAGCAGCACCTCGTCCTGCAGGCCCATCAGTCGCAGCTCGCCGCGCACCGCCTCGGTCAGGCCGACGACCGCGTGCTTGGTCGCCGAGTAGGTGGCGCCGCCGGGGGCGCCGAACTTGCCCGCCTGCGAGGAGATGTTCACGATGTGCCCGTGCCCGCGCGGGACCATCCGCTCCAGGCCGAGCTTCATCCCGAGGATCACGCCGTGGATGTTGATGTCGACCATCCGCCGCGCCGTCAGGTCGTCCTCGTCCATGAACCTGCCGATCTGCATGATCCCGGCGTTGTTGATCAGCACGTCCACCGGCCCGATCTGGGATTCGGCCTCGTCCAGGAACCGCGCGAACGACTCGCGCTCGGTCACGTCCAGGCTCAGCGCCACCGCAGTCGGCCCCAGCTCCTTGGCGGTCGCGCGCGCCGCCTCGAGGTCGAGGTCGCCGATCGCCACCCGCACCCCCACGCGCGTCAGCGCCTGGGCGGTGGCGCGCCCGATCCCGCGCGCACCGCCCGTGATCGCCGCGGTCTGACCGGCCAGGATGCGCGGATGCTTGGCCATCGTCGTGTCAACCTACCGCACCTTCTTGCACCGCGACGGGTTTCAACAGATGGTCAACCCGGTAGGAGGCCAGCCTGCCTATCGCCTGCCGGGCAGCAGCGCAGACCAGGAGAGGGTAGGGAGAGGGCACAGGATCCGGGCGCACAACACGGCGTCGCCCGGATCCGTGTCTTGCGACGTGGCGCTTTCGATGCCGGAGCGTTCGGTGCGGCGCCGGTGCCGCGCGCGGGCTCGGCGTCCTGCGTGTCCATGCGTCAGCGGAGTAGGCTGGAGTAGAGATGCCCACGTTCGATCACGACGGCCAGCGGATCGCCTACACCGAGTACGGTGGCGGACCGGCCGCCATCACCCGCGGCGGCACGCGGGGACGGACCGCGAAGTCCGCGCCGGCGGCCGGCCGGCCGGTGATCCTCGTCCACGGGCTGCTCCTCTCCCAGGAAATGCACCGCCCGCTGGCCGAAGACCTCGCCGCGCGCGGAAACCGCGTGATCACCGTCGATCTGCTCGGCCACGGCGCATCGGACCGCCCGCGCGACATGTGGCGCTACTCGATGAGCATCTTTGGCGAGCAGGTGGTCGGGTTGATGGACCATCTCGAGCTCGACCAAGCGGTCGTGATGGGCACCTCGCTGGGCGCCAACACGGCGCTGGAGATCGCCTCGCGCGCGCCCGAGCGGTTGCGGGGGATGGTGATCGAGATGCCGGTGCTCGACAACGGGCTGCTGCCGAGCGCGCTGACGTTCACCCCGCTGCTCGTCGCGCTCACGTTCGGCGAGCCGGTGATGAAGCTGCTCGCCCAGGGCACCCGCGCGGTGCCGCGGCGGCTGCTACCCCACTACGGCAACGTCGTGCTCGACCTCGTCCGCCAGGAACCCGGCCCCAGCGGCGCAGTCATCCAGGGACTGTTCTTCGGGCGCATCGCCCCGCACCGCAGCGAGCGGCGCACCTTCCAGACGCCTGCGCTCGTGCTCGGGCACCATCGCGATCCGGTCCACCCCTTCTCCGACGCGGGCATGCTCGCCTCCGAGCTGCCGAACGCGCGGCTGCTGGAAGCCGATTCGCTGGTGGAGCTGCGCCTGAGCCCGGAGCGCCTGACGGATGAGATCGCCGCGTTCCTCGACGAGATCTGGGCCACTCCGCGCGCGGTCTCCCGGCGCCCTGCGGCGAAACGCGCTGCTGCAAACGGCGGCGCCGTGAAGAGCCGGCCCGCAAAAAGCGGGGCCACCCGAGGTGCGGCGAAACGTGCTCCCGCCAAACGCGCAACTGCTGCCAAACGCCCCACGCGGCGCGCGGGCTGAGCGGCTACTTCGCCGGGAACACTTCGAGTTCGTTCACGCTCACGTGGGTGGGTGGGGCTTGTCCTGACGGCGTCCCGATCGAGGACTTTGGCGCTCCGCTGATCCACAGCGTGATGTAGCGGAACGCTTTGCCGGCGTCGCGCAATTTCAGGTGGGTCTTGCGCTTCTTGGCGTCCAGCGACGGGCTCAGCGTGACCCAGGCGGGATCGGTGATCGAGGTGGGCAGCGTACTGACGTTGGCGCCGTACACCTGCACGGTCATCCCCGGCGTGGAGGTGATCAGCGTGAGCGAACCGATCCGCTGAGGTTCCTTCAGGTCGAGCACCAGCCCCACGGCCATTTTTGGGGCGGTCAACGGTTCGACCTGCGCGGTCCAGGCCGTGCTCGTTTCGCCGTCGATCGCAAGGCTCGGATCGCCGAAGTTGGCAGCCGGGAGGTTGTACGGGTTGTACGTGCTCGCCGCGTTCGTGTCGAGCAGGATCGGGGTCGGTTCGTTGCTGGATTCGCCGCCCGTTTCGTTCGTCGATTTGGTCGTGCCCGTGTTCGATTCGCCCGTGCCCGTGTTCGTTTTGCCCGCGCCCGTAGTGTTCGTCGTACCCGTGCCGGTCGTCGTGCCCGAGGATTTCGGGGTCGGCGCGGTGAGCGGGATTTTCGGCGGTGTGCTCGTGCTCGGCAGCGGTTTGATCGTCGTCGGGGTGCCGAGCGCGCCGGGTGTGGTCCCCGTCGCGCCGGGGGTCGGGGTCGTCGTGACGCTCGGAGTCGTCGGGGTGGTGAGCACGGGCGCCTGCGCGATCGTGATCACCTTGGGCGTGACCGTGTGCGACCCGGGCTGGGTGAGCGCGGCGTACGCGGCCGCGGCCGCTCCCAGCACGAGCGCCGCCGTGACCCCGAGCACGAGCGTGGCCGAACGCCAGCCCGGCCCTCCGCCGTCGAGGCTGCCCTGCGCGGCCGCGCCGCACTGCAGACACCAGTCCTGGCCGTCGTTCAGCTCGGCGCCGCAGTTGGCGCAGGTGCGGGCTGGATCGGGCGTGTCAGACGCGATATCGATCATGTCATCAGACGTGTCAGTCATGGCTTCAATTCTTGCACCTTGGCGGCGGCGGGCCGCCGGGTACGATCTCGCGGCCGGTGGGTTGCAGCTCGGGGTCGAGCTCCAGCTGCCAGTAGTAGCGGGTAAACGTCATCCCGTGACGGAACTCGCCCACGTGGGGCTCGATGCGCTCGCCTGCGGCCATGCGCGCGATCAGCTCGGGGTAGGTCTGTCCGTCCAGCGCCGCATACACGGGCGCGGGGAAAGCGCCGCCGAAGCGCGTGTTGACGTCGGTGATACCCAGGCCGATGTCGGGGTCGCGAAACACCTGGATCGTCGCCGGTCCGCATACTTCGAGCGTTTCCATCACGCGCCTGCCGAGCTCGATCAGCTCCGCATCGTGGATCACTTCGCCCTTGATCGACTCGCCCCCGCGCGACTCGAGCATCGTGCGCGGGATCGCGTTCAGGCAACGCCCGTCGCGGTCGCCGAGACAATCGATCGACAGCTCCGGGCCGCCCATCGCGCGCTGAATCATCACCGGCTCGCGTACGTAATCGAAGAAGAACCGCGCCTGTGCGGGATCGTGGGCGAGATGGATCGAGCGTGCGCCCGAGCCACGACGAGGCTTGACCATCACGGGGTAGTGCAGCGCATCCAGATCTGTTTCGCCGGGCGGATCGGTCGCGGCGACGGCACTGGTTCTGTCCGAGACAGCGTCCTCATCACGGGCCCCGCCGGGAGGCAGGACGGTCGGCGGGGAGGGCAGGCCCAGACGGGTGAGCAGCAGATGCGCCTCGTACTTGTCATACGTCGCACGGGCGACCTCGGGTGAGGGCACGAGCGCCGGCAACCGACCCTCCGCGCGGGCCAGGGCGAGCGTCTCGATGTCGAGATCTGTCAGCGGCAGCACCGCGCCGACCGCGTGCTCGGCGCAGACGCGCTCCAGTGCGGGCACGTACTCCGGGTCTTCGATCAGCGGGACGGCTGTACACACGTGCGCGGCGTACTGGGCGGGCGCGAGCGGGTTCGGATCGGCGACGATCGTCTTTGTGAGCTGGGCGAAGCAGGCGACGATGTCATACCGCTTGCCGGCGCCGGTCAGCAGGATCGCGGGACGGTTGGGATTCGCGGGCGGGTCGGCGGGCACGCTCACAGCTCGCCCTCCCAGCCACCGGCGGAGCCCTTGTAAAGGCCGGAGCCACCGAGCACCATCGCCACCGTGCGCCCCAGGATCTTCAGGTCCAGCGCGAGCGAGCGGTGCTCGATGTAGTACAGATCGAGCTCGATCCGCTGCGACCACGGCAGCGTGGCGCGGCCGTTGACCTGCGCCCAGCCGGTGATGCCGGGCTTGATCTGCAGGCGCCCGCGCTGGCGCTCAGTGTACTGCTCGACCTGCACGGGCAGCGTCGGCCGCGGGCCGATCAGCGACATCTCCCCGCGCAACACGTTCAGCAGGTTCGGCAGCTCATCCAGCGAGGTCCGCCGCAGCAGCCCGCCCACGCGGGTGATGCGCGAGTCGTTCTCGTTCACGGCCAACCCCGCGCCGATGTGTTCTGCCCCATCCACCATCGTGCGCAGCTTGAGCACGTCGAACGGGCGTCCGTGCAGACCGGCGCGGCGCTGGCGATAGATGACCGGCCCGCGGCTCTCCAGGCGCACCGCCAGCATCGCCACGACGAGCACGGGTGAGCTGACGAGCAGAGCGAACGAGGAGACCACGATGTCGAGCGCACGGCGGATCACCGGCGGGATGATCGCAGCGAGAGGGCCACTCAGCGAGTCCCCTCGGCGGTCTCCCAGGCCGCGTCGGTCCCGTGCGCCAGCCAGTCCCACAGTCCGATGGCGAGCGAGGCGGTGGTGAGGAAGTAGTAGCGAGCGATCAGCAGCGGACGGAACGGGATGAGACCGCCGAGGCCGGCGGCGGCGCCGAGGACGACCTGCACTGTGAGGGTGACGGTGTATATCTGACCGGCTCCCATCGCCACGACCACGATGTTGGCGAGGAACGCGAGCACGTGCAGGAACGGCGTCGCATAACGCAGCAGCCGGTGGGAGAGGATCATCAGGGCGTACCCGGGGGTGTAGCCGCGCGGTGAGAGCATGCCGCCGCGCAGGAGGATCGGCCAGGTGTGGCTCATCATGCGCCGCTTGCGCGCGAGCTCGCCCTCGATCGACGGGACCATCTTCTCGCTAGCTCGTGCGTCCGGGACGTAGACAGCGCGCAGGCCGCGCTTGACCATGTTGAACGGGAGCGACAGGTCGTGACCCATGATCGGGTTCACCACGATGTATGCGTCGCGTCGCGTCGCGTATATGGCGCCATTGCCGGCGGTGATCGAGGACAGGCGCGACTCGTGCTCGCGTACTGCCATCTCGTAACGCCAGTACACGCCCTCTTGATTGGTGGCCTGTCCGCCGTCGGCAGCCTGCACGAAGCGCACCTGACCGCAGGCGTACCCGACCCGCGGGTCGGCGAAGGCAGCCACGAGCGCGCGAGCAGCGTCCTGCTCCCACAGCGCGTTGGCGTCGGAGAACGCGACCACCTCTCCACGGGCGCGCTCCACGGCGGCGTCCTGGGCGCGGATCTTGCCGCCGCGCGGGAGCTCCAGCACGAGGTCTGCTCCGGCCTCGCGCGCGCGGGCGGCCGTTGCATCCGTGCAGCCGTCGCACGTGACGATCACCTCCAGCAGCTCGCGCGGGTAGTCGAGCGCGAGCGCGTTTAAGACACGCGCGCCGATCACGGACTGCTCGTCGTGTGCGGCGACGATCAGCGACAGCGATGGCAGCTTGGATTGGGACTTTGACTCGGGTTGGGACAGGGAGGGAGTCTGGGTCGGCGCCGTTCTGAGCACACGCACGAGCACCGCCAGAGTCGCGGCGTACCCGACCTGAGTCCACACGATCAGACCGGCGCACACCCAGAACACGATCTCGAGCGCGATCATCGGCGGGGGCTCGCGTCCATGAGCGTCTCATACAGATCGAGTGTCCGGCGGGCGATCTCATCCCACGCATACGGGCCCTCCGCGGCGGCGCGGGCTCGCTCGGCCATCGCCGACAGACCGGCCGGATCGGACAGCAGCTCCCGCAGCGCCGTGCGCAGCGCGGCGACGTCACCTGCGGGGAACGTGCGTGCGGCGCCGGTCGCCGCCAGCTCAGGAAACCCGCCGACGTCGCTCAGCAGCAACGGTACGCCCGCGCCCAGCGCGGTGAACGCGACGCCCGACTGGTCGATCTCGCGGTAGGGCAACACGACGAGATTTGTCCGTCGCATCAGCACATCGACCTCCTCGTCGCTGACAAACCGCGTCATAAACCGAACGTTCGCCGGAGCCGACTCACGCAGGGCAGAGATATCGAACTTGGGCAGGCCCACCACCCACAGCTCCGCGTCATCGATGCCCCGCCATGCGTCGAGCAGCAGATCAAGGCCCTTGTACGGGCGGATCAGGCCGAGGAACAGCACGACGGGACGGTCGGTCTGCCACGGGGGCGGCTGAGGCGGTCCCGATGCGACGGACGCAACTGGGGCGAGCACGCCGTGCGGGATCACGTGCACGCGCACCGGATCGATGCCCAGCTCCCCGGTGAGACGCTCACGGCCGTGCTCGGAGTGGACGACGATCGCGTCGAACCGCTCGTAGGACCGGCGCTGCCCGGCGAGCTGTCCGGGACGGGGCTCGCGGGGCATGATGTCGTGCGCGGTGATCACCAGTGGGCGCGGTGCGGCGCCCGGACGGGGTGGTCTGGGGAGCAGGTGTCCGTCGAGGTGCTGAACGGACAGCCACTGGACATGCACGACGTCGGCCTCGCGGGCGAACCGCCGGTAGCGAAGCATGTCGGGGACGTGCTCGACGAGCTTTGAGGCGGCGCGCAGGCGGGAACCCGGGCGGCCGAGCGCGGCGCGATAGAACAGCTCGCGCCGCACATACCCGTCCGCCGGCGGAACCGATCCGTAGGCGAACCGGCTCGTGACGAGCGTAACCTCGGCGCCGGCGTACCCCAGGGCGCGGCACAGCGCGTGGTCGTACGGAGGCGTATAAGCCGACGGGTCGAGGACGTGGACGCGCACGACCGGGACAATAGGCGGGTGGATGGCGAGATCGAGCTGACGTACTGCGTGGTGAACACCTCCCAGCGCGAGCTGCTGCTGCGCGGACTGGACGCGCTCGCGCGCGAGCGCGCCACGGTGGAGCTCACGACCGAGGTGCTCGTGCTCGATAACGGCTCGCGCGACGGCTCTGCGCAGGCGGCGCGCGCACACCCGGCGGTGGACGAGGTGATCGTGCTGGACCGACGCCAAGGCAAGGCGCTGAACGACTCGGCGCTGATGGCGCGTGCGCGCGGGCAGTATGCGCTGCTGCTGAACGAGGACTCCGAGCTACAGCCGGGCGCGACGCTCGCGCTGTGGCAGGCGCTCGAGGCACATCCAGACGCGGCCTGCGCGGGAGCACGTCTGCTGCGACCCGACGGTACGGAGCAGGCGTGCGCGTGGCGGTTTCCGACGGTTATCACGGCGCTCGCCGGCGCGCTGTTCCTGCACCGCACGTACACGGTCCAGAGCCGCGGTCGGCACACACGCCAGGTGGACTGGTGTCAGTCGGCCGCGTTGCTGGTGCGCCGCGCGGCGGCGGAGCAGGTCGGGTATATGGACCCGCGGTTCTTCGTCTACTCCGACGAGGTCAACTTCGCCCGGCGCCTGCGCGACGCGGGCTGGCGCAGCCTGTACGTGCCCTCAGCGCGCGCGATCCATCACGAGCAGCTGTCCACGAGCGACATACCCGAGCGGCGAATCGTCGAGCTGGCGCGCAACCGCGACCTGTACATGCGCATTCACCACTCGGCGGCATCCGCGCGGGCGGTGCGCTGGCTGACCGCTTGGCCCTATGCGCTGCGCGCACTTGCCGCGCTCGTGCTGCCGGGACATTCGCCGCGGCGATACTGGCGCCATGTCACGGCAACCCTCAGGCCGGACCGGGGCGAGGGACTGCGTGAGGCGGCCGACGCCTACAACCGCTCGTCCTGAGGTGACGGCCCCTACCGCGAGGAGAGCTCTTGCGGGCCCAGCTCTTCGAGCAACGCCTCGACCACGCGCGCGTCGAGCTGAATTCCGGCCACGCGACACAGCTCGGCCCGGGCATCCGCGGCCGTTCGTGCCCGGCGATACGGCCGGTCGGTGACGATCGCGTCATAGGTGTCGCAGGCGGCGATGATTCGCGCGGGCAGCGGGATGTCCTCGCCGGCGATGCCGTCGGGGTAGCCGTCCCCGTCCCAGCGCTCGTGACTGGCGCGGACTGCCGGAGCGAGGTGGGCGAACGCCTCGATTCGTGCGACCAGATCGCCGCCGACAACCGTGTGCCGGCGCATCGCGACCCACTCGGCGTCGGTCAGGGGGCCTGGCTTGAGCAGGATCTCGCTCGGCACGGCGACCTTGCCGACGTCGTGCAATAGCGCCGCGTAACGAACATCGCGTGCGTGCGTGACCGACAGGCCCATGCGCAGCGCCACGCGCTCGGACAGTCCGGCGACGTCCTCCTCATGGGATGCCGTGTAGTCGTCCTTCGCCTCGACCGTGCTCATCAGCGCGGTCAGGGTCGTCGTGAACGTGCGCTCCAGGTCGGCGACCAACCCCGCACGGTGGATCGCCGAGCCGAGGCTCGCGGCGATCGTCTCCACGAGCACCGCGTCGACCTCGCTGAACGCGCTGGGCTCGGCCGCCTCGATGTTCAACACGCCCCAGACCGACCCGTCCACGACGATCGGCACGCTCAGCTCCGAACGCGGGTCGGTGCTCGGGTCGCGCACGATGTAGTCGGTGTCGGCGCGGGTGTCCGTGACCAGCGCGGTCGCACCCGTGCGCGCTACGCGCCCGTTGATGCCGTGGCTGACGGACTGCTCGAGCAGCAGGAACTCAGTCATCACTTCGGCCAGCGCGCCGCGACCGGCGATGAGGCGCAGCACATCGTCGGAGTCCAGGCGCTGGATCGCCGCCAGATAGAACGCGAACGTATCGTGCAGCTCCTCGACCACGAGCCCGGCCATCTCCTGCACCGAGCGTATCGCCGACAGCCGCCCCGTCAGGCGCGCCGCGAGCGTCAGCTGGGCGCGCAGATAGGCGAGCTCGCCGGCCTCGGCCATGCTCTGCACTCGCGCGTCCGCACGATGACGTTGCAGCGCCTCCGCGCGACGGCGGCGCTCGTGAACCCCGGCAGGGCGTGGCGAGGTGACAGACAACTCGGGCATCCGCTCCGTGATCGGCGGAGCGGCGGCGGGCCTTTAGGCATCGGAGGGTCCACTCGACAGCTCGACGGCATCGAGCCTGCCGAATGATCTGGGGCGCCGGCCGGCGGTCAGAGATCTTTCAAGGGGTCCTCGGCGTATGCCTCGACCTCGCCGTGCCCAGCCCGGAACGCGGCGACGCGCCGCCGGCCGTCGGCTATGAGCGCTCTGGCCTGGGCGCGCTCGTGGGGGGCGATAAAGCGCGTGATCAGCAGCAGCGCCGGGACGAGCCCCAGCCAGGCGATGCGCAGCGCCAGACCGGCGATCCCGCTGGTGGGCAGCAGCAGATCTCCGGAGACGGCTACCGCGGCGAAGATCGCCGTCAGCTGGGCCAGGCGGCGCCACTGGAACTCGACCGCGAACACGCCGCGCGTGAGCAGGTGCATGATTGCGACCATCACCGCGTACGCCCCACACAGCGCGATCCCCGCGCCGGCGAGACCGAGGCCGAGACCGCTGCTGGGGATGAGCAGGAACAGCAACGCGATGTTCACGGCCAACCCGACTGCCGCGGCGGGCAGGTTGCGCTGGGTGACCCGCGCGCGGCCGGTGATCACGATCATCAGGAGATACAGCCCGTACAGCGTCCAGCCGAGCGCCAGCCACGGCAGGGCGCGGTAGGCGCCGTAGTACTCGGGCGCCGCCAGCAGCCGCACCAGCCAGCGGCCGAGCAGCGCCACGGCCACGACCACGACGCCGGTCGCCAGCACGAAGTAGGTCGTGACGAGCGCGTACAGCCGCGAGGCGTCGACATCGCTGTCGATCGAATACGCCAGCGGCGGCCATGCGTACTGGAACCCGCGCACGAGGATGAACACGACCCCCGCGAGCTGTACCGCGATCGCGTACTCGCCCGCCGCCCCGGCGCTGACGCCACGCAGCAGGTAGAACCGATCGGCCACCTGCAGCGCATACACGCTCGCGTCGGCCGGCACGGTCGGGAGCCCGAATCCGAGCATCGCGCGCAGATCGGCGACCTGCACGCGCAGCGAGAACCGCGCGCGCAACACGTACCACAGCCCCAGCACGACGATCGCCGAGGCGCCGAAGTTACCCAGCAGCAACCCGCGCGCGCCCTCGCCGGCGAACACGACCAGCGCGATCGTGAACACGACGGTCATCGCCACGTTCGCGCCGGACGCATACATGTACGCGCGCGCGCGCTCGTCCACGCGCAGCTGCGCATATGCCATCTCGATGTTCGTGAACGCCCACAGCCCGAGGATCGCGCAGTCCATCAGCGTCGCATCGCTGTAGCCGAGGATCAGCCGCGACAGCTCGCCCGCGAACACGACCGCGACGAGCGAGGTCACGGTCGTCGTCCACGCCACCGTCGCCATGGCGGTGCGCGCGATCCGCGTACGACGCTCCTGGTCGGAGTCGGTGAAGTAGAACCGCACGAACGCTTCGCCCACGCCGAGCCGCAACACGATGCTGAACAGGATCACCGCCGTCAGCAGCGAGTTGTACGTGCCGTACCCGGCCGTCGACACGTGGCGCGTGTACAGCGGCAGCGTGAACACCGCGATGCCCTTGGCGATGATTTCCGCGGCCTGATAGGCCGCGCCCGTGGTGACCAGTCGTCTCAGGTAGGAGAGCACGCGCGCAACCTAACCACGTGCGCTCGCCACGCGACCTTCCCCCACCCGCGCAGCACCCCACGCGCGGCCAGCGGCTCGCGGCGAGACGGCTCAGCCCACGAGCTGCGCGCCAGCCCCCTCACCCCTTCCATCTCCATCTCCATCTCCATCTCCGACACGGGCCAACCCGACGCCGATCCCCAGCAGGGTCCACGTGATCGGGTCCTCGAGGAAGTCGGCATACGTCCAGGTGTGCAGCACCAGAGCGGCGAAGCACGCGGCCAGAGCGATCCTGGGAGGCGAGCGGCCGGCGCCGCGGAACAGGACGGCGAATGCACCGATCAGCAGCGCGACGTACACACCCAACCCGATGATCCCCTGCTCGGCGGCGACCGTGATCGGGATCGTGTGCGAGGCCGACGTCGCGTTCGCGGCGCTTGCGTTCCCGTGGCGTCTGTACTCGGTTTCGAACGAGCCCGAGCCGTATCCGTACAGCGGGCGGCCGGCGAACAGTTCCAGCCCGCCCGAGATCAGCTTCGTGCGCCCGCTCGTCGCGTTGCTGGTCGACCCGTTCGAGCCGTTCACGCCGAAGTGCAGGCTCGGCGGCGCGGCGAGCACGACCACCACGGCGATCGCGACCAGCGCACCCGTCACGTATATCGTCGCCCGCACGTCCCAGCGGTAGGCCGCAAGCACCGCCATGCCCAGCAGCAGCGCCGCGATGCTCGACTGCGAGAAGCTCGTAACCAGCCCCGCCAGCAGCCACGCCAGCACGCCCGCGGCAATCAGCACCTCGCGCCGGCTGCGCGTCCACAGCACGATCGTGGTCACGGCGACCATCACGATCGCCAGGAACCGGCCGTAGATGTTGGGGTCGAAGAACAGGGAGTTGACGCGGAAGTAGTTCCCGTACTGATCGGCGGCGATCACCTTCGGGTTCAGGAACAGCGCCTTGCGGTAGTACTCGACGAACCCGATCCCTGCGAACACAACCGCCAGCGCGACCGCCACGCCGAGGCATTGCAGCACCAGCTCTCTCCTCCAGCGCACGTCGCGCAGGAGCATGAACAACAGCCCGAACGGGATGTAGAAGAACGCGATGTTCTCGGCGGCCTTGGTGTGATCGGCCGAATACGTCGCCTGCAGCGCATACAGCACGACGGCGCCTAGCAGCAGCCATTCCAGTGCGATCGGATGGCGACGCGGTCCGTCCGACGTGTCGCGGTGCAGCCAGCGCGGCAGTAGATGAGACAACGTTCCGGCGGCGATCACCAGATACAGAGGGATCAGCAGGTTGACGGTTCTCCCGTCGGTGGAGATCGGCAATCTGAACGGAATCGCCAGTACCGCCAGCAGTGGCAGTGCGTCCGGCCAGCGGCGCATCACCAGCACGAGCGCACCGATCATTACCAGCGCCGCAACACCCGCCAACGCATAGATCATGGGCGCACCAGCGTGAACCCGGTCGGCGAGATCACGGACCGCTTCTGGTCGTGCAGGTACACGCGCACGTGGTATTCGCCGGCGGGCGCGGGCCGACCGGTGTTGACGGGCATCACGATCGTGGTGCCCTCCGGACCGGCGGCGACCGTGTAGCTGCGCGCCGATCCGGTACGACCGTTCCAGCGCAGCGAGAACTGTTTGTAGCGAACCACCGGATACTCGCGCACGAGCGTGGCGACCGTGTTTTCCGCGGACCCCACGATCGTCACCGTCACCGGTTCGGCGTTGGCGAGCTTGAACGAGATCTGCTCGGCTTTGATGTGCCCGATCGGGGTCGGCGAGAAGCGCGGGGTCAGCTCGAAGCTCTGCACCGCGGTGGGCGTGTGCTTGAGCCGCTGCGTGATGATGAACGCGGCCAGACAGGCGAGCACCAGCAGCGCGAACACGACCCGTGCGAGCCTGTCCACGGCCGGCCCGTCAGCGGCGGAGCGGCCATCCGCGGCAGGCGTCGGTGAGGTGGCGCTCAATCGCCCCCGCCGATCGGCGGCACCGCTGGCGAAGCCGGTGGTGGGCCAAACCGCTCGACCGTGTCCGAACGCAGCCCGAGGCGCAGCGTCTCCAGCGAGAGCACATCGTCGGGCGCGATGTTGCCGAGGTTGCACTCGGTGCCGAACTTATTCAGCAGCCATACCTGCTGCTCGCGTCTGGGCGCCTCAAATATCAGCTCCTCCGCGTCGATCGCGTGCACGATCTCGTCGATCAACCCCGTCCGCACCTCGCCGTCGGCCCGGTAGATCCCGGCCGTGCCCGACTCGCGCGCCTCGGCGATCACCTTCCACGCCCCCGCCTGCAGATCGCGTTCGATCTGCTCGACCCACACGTACGGAGCCATGATGAAGTCGGTGTCCTTGCTGCCCACCTCCGACAGGACGGTGAACTCCGATGCCGCGAGCGTGCGGATCAGATGGGTCTTGACCTCCGGCTCCAGCGCGATCGTGCCGTCGGAGACCTCCACGTGGCGCAGCCCGAGCTCTTTGAGCCACGCGATCAGACCCTCCACGCGACCCTGCCTGATCGCCAGCTCGGTGAGCGTCCCGCCCAGCACGACCGGTATTTCACGCGCCGCATAGAGCTCCAACTTGGGTTTCAGATTCTCGCTCACCAGCGCCGTGCCCCAGCCGAGCTTGACGATGTCCACGCACGCGCCCGCGACTTCGAGCAGGCCGTCCACCTCGGCGAGCGACAGCCCACGATCGATCACGTGCGTAATCCCGTGCTCGCGCGGCTTGACCGAGCGCTCGGGGATGTCGAGGAAGCTTGCTATCGGACCGCTCCGGCCACGCTCACTGAGCCGGTTCTTCGGCCGACCCACCGGACGAGGAGGATTCGCCGGTGCCGGAGGAGGAGGAGGAGGAGGAGGAGGAGGAGGGCGAAGACGAGGATTCGCCGGTGGAGCCGGCCTTGTCCAGACCGGCGATCACGACCACGGTCGAGCTGCCGGCGAGCGGGGACACGGACCCTTCCATCGGCTGCACCTGGGAGATGCTGAGCGCCTGGGCGACCTGTGCGGCTTCGGCGTGATGCCCGGAGGTGTACTCGACGACCGACGTCGGATGGCTGCCGGGCGGGGTTCCGTCCAGCGCGGTCGCCTGCGAATACCCGCTCTGCTGCAGGCTCGCCGCCAGCCTGTGCGCCAGTCCTTCAGCGGTGGTGCCGTTGAGCACGGCGACCTGCGTTTCCGCAGGACTGACCGCCGGGGTCGAGGATTCGCTGGGCGGTGTGCTCGCGTGCGCGTGATGCGAGGCCGCCGGTTTGGTCGAGGCGGACGTACTGGCCGCGCCCTTGCCGGAGGAGCTCCCGAGCGAGCTGACGACCAGCGCGATCACGACCACCGCGACGATCACGGCCCCCACGATCAGCGCGGTCACCCGCGCCGGAGAGCGGCGACCGTCCGGCCCGGCTTTGTATGTCTTGCGTGCCGAGGTCAGTGGCGGAGCGTCTGTGCGCCGAGCCTGGGAGGACGCCGTGGCGGACCCTCGCGCCGCTGCGCCCGGCTCAGCTCCGGAGTCCCGCGATGCCGTCCTCACGGCGGCGCTCGCCGCCGGGGTCATGGCGGCCGCGGCGACACGGCGTTGGGGAACCGCCGGTGCGGGAGGGGGCGGCGGCACGGGGGCGCGAGGGACGGCCTTTGCGGCGCCCGCGGCGGTGGCCGGCGCGGGTGAGCCGGGTGCGGGGGCCACGGTGGATGAGGCCGCCGCGCTGGGAGCGGCGCCCGCGGTCGGGACACTCGTCGTGGCTGCGCCGGCAGCTGTCTGAGCGGCGTTTGTACCGGCGCTCAGCGGAGCTGCGCTCGGTGTCACGCCAGGTGTCGCCTGCGGCGCTGCGACGGGCGTGGCGGGCGTGGGAACCGCACCGCCGGGTTGGGGGGGACTCGCGCCCGGCTGGGGAGCGCCCGTCCCGGGCTGCACCGGGGCACCCCCCGCGGCGGGAGTGGCGCCGGTGGTGGCGGCAACCCCAGCGGCAGCGGCGATCTGCGCCGGGGACGGCGTAACCGTCTGAGCCGTCCCGGGCTGGACCGTCCCGGGCTGGGCTGTCCCAGGTTGGGCCGTCCCCGGTTGGACTGTCCCGGATTGAGCCGTGCCGGTCTAGCTTCCCGGCTGTCCGGGGGCGGCCACGGGACGCACGTTCAGCGGCGTCGTGCGCGGGACCTGGCGTACGGGCGCAACCGCGCCGGGGATGGGCTGTTGCAGCCGTGCCGCCGCCGCCTGCGCGCCGACACGCTGCTCCTGTTCGGCGGCACGCTCGGGCGCCCGTCCCGCCCACTCGCGCAGGCGCTTGAGCTCGCGCGCCTGGGCGAACGCCAGCAGCGACATGAGCGCGATCCCCACGAGCGCGGCGAATGCGGCGATCGCCCCGATCTTCTCGAACGAGCTCGACAGCGATAGGGCCAGCGGCAGGACTGCGGGGGTCATGAATCCTGGGAGTGTACGAGCGGCTGAGGCGTCCCGCGCTGCGTACGGGGACGCGGGACACCGCCGGCGGTGGCAGCCGACAGCGCCGACACCTTCGCGGCCAGCCCGGCGGCGTCGCCCTCGAGCACGAGCAGACCGATCTCGGCGAACATCGACTCGACCGCCTCCGCGCTCAGTGGGGGGCGCTCGGCGAGCATGATCTTCTCCGCGGGGGTCGGACGGGAGCGCTCGTAGTCGTTGAACAGCTCCTCGCTCAGCTTCTCGCCGGCGCGCCGCCCGACGATCTCGATGTCGATGTCGCGCGCGGGGTCGAGGCCCGAGAGCTCAATCATCGCGCGGGCGAGCTCGACGATGCGCACGGGCTCGCCCATGTCGAGCACGAACACCTCGGCGCCCTCCGTGGCGCTGCAGACCAGCGCGCCGGAGCGGATGATCAGCTGGACCGCCTCGGGGATCGTCATGAAATAGCGGGTCATCCGCTCGTCGGTCACGGTCACCGGCCCGCCGCGCGCGATCTGGCGCTCGAAGATCGGCACCACGCTGCCGGAGGAGCCGAGCACGTTGCCGAAGCGCACAGCTTTGTAGCGAGTCCCCGAGTGACGCGCGGCGGCCGCATCGAGGGCGAACTCGGCGAGCGCCTTGGACGCGCCCATCACGGTGGCCGGGGCAACCGCCTTGTCGGTGGAGACGAGCACAAACCGCCGTGCGTCGTGCTGGCCCGCGATGTGCGCGACGACGCGGGTGGCGATCGCGTTGTTGCGCACCGCCTCGACCGGGTTTGACTCCATCAGGCCGACGTGCTTGTAGGCGGCGGCGTGGAACACGACCGTCGGGCGGTGCTCGGAGAAGATCTCGCGGATGCGCTCCTCTTCCTTGCAGTCGGCCAGCACCGCGACGAGCACCGACGGCTGGATGTGGCGCTCGTCGAGCAGCTCGCGCTGGATCTGGAACAGGTTGTCCTCGGCGTGGTCGAGCAGCACGATCTTGCGCGGTCCGACCCGCGCGATCTGGCGACACAGCTCGGCGCCGATCGAGCCGCCCGCGCCGGTCACGAGGACCGTCTCCTCGGCGAGGTAGGAGCCGACGCGATCGAGCTCCATGTGCACCGGCTCGCGGCCGAGCACGTCCTCGACGCGCACCTCGCGCATCTGGCGCGCGATCGGTGTGGAGGGGCTCTGCTCCTTGAGCAGCTCGAACACCGTCGGCAGCGTGCGCACCGTGATCCCGCGCGCCCGGCACTCCCGTACCACGCGCGCGCGCGTGGTACCCGGCGCGGAGGGGATCGCGATCAGGACTTCGTCGGGCTCGGTCAAGTCGAGGATGCGCGGCAGATCGGCCTGCGTGTTACCGCGCACGCGCACCCCGTCGATGCGCAATCCGCGCTTGCCGGGATCGTCGTCGAGAAAGCCGACCGGCTGCAGTCCCAGTCCGCGGTTGCGGGCGATCTCGCGCAACACGAGCCGCCCACCGTCGCCCGCGCCGACGATCAGCACGCTGCGCTCGCCCTCGCGCACCCCGCGCAGCGCCGCCAGCGGGCGGCGCTCGTAGACCATCCGCGCGAGCACGCGCACGCCGATCAAGAACAGCAGGCACAACAGACCGAACAGCACGATCACGCCGTTGGGCAATCCGACGGTCGCGGTCGCCACCTCCCTGGCCCCGTGGACGGTGGGGCGTATGGAGTAGCTCTGAACCGGGCGCAGCGCCTCGATGCCCACGACGGTGAGCAGCACGATCGCGACGATTGCCCGTGCGACCGCCTCGTAATCGCGCTGGCTGGAGTAGCGCCAGCGCCGCTGATACACGCGCGAGAGCACGAGCACGAGCAGGCTGCCGCCGAGCACCCACCAGATCGTGCGCTCGCGCAGCTCCGCGTAATGACCGGTCGGGCCGTTGTCGAAGCGCAGTTGAAACGCCATGTAGTAGGCGAGCGCGACCAGTGCCCCGTCCACGGCGAGCTGGGGAATCGAGCGGCGGTGCAGCGGCAGGACGGCCGATCTGAGCCTTCGGCGCATTACTGGGATTCTACGGCCGTAAGCGGAGAGAGCAGCAAATCCACGAGCACGCCCGGGTCACGGCGCGTACGGGGGGGTGCGGCCGCGGGGTCGCGCTTGGCGAAGCTCAGCTCGGCGGGGTCGGTGAGCTTGCGCAGACGGCGTTCTGCCATCAGGCGCTCGTCCACCGCCCCGAGGCGGCCCTCGAACGTCGTATACACGGGGGTTCCCAGCGCGACCGCCTCGCGGTTCATCGTGCCCCCGGCGGAGATCACCAGGTCGGCGTGGGCGATCAGCGACTGGGCGTCGATCGCATGGGGCGGGACGACGAATCCGGGGACCGAGCTCAGCTCGGCGCGCTGCTCGGCGGTGCGGGGCAGCAGCACGATCTGGACGCCATCCGCTTCGGCTGCTACGCGCGCGCGTGTAATTAAATTGGCGAACAGGTCGTTGGCGAAGCGGTGATACAGCGAGACCTCGGGCGGCGTGCGGATCACCGCCAGCGGTCGGGCGGGATCGAGCGCCAGCTCGGCCAGAACCGCCGGATCGGGCACGAAGTCGGCGAGGTAGTACTCCTCCTTCAGGCCCGGATATGAGCGGATCTTGCCGTCGGCGCCGTAGGGGCGCAGGCGCTCGGGCGGGATCGCGTCGGGAACGACGATCGCGCGGGCGAGGCGGCAGTTGACGTGGTGCTGGACCGCGGCCCACTCGTAGTCGAACATCGTCGCCGACGGGATCCGCAGCGCGGCGGCCGCGAGCGAGATGTCGTTGGAGCCGTGCCCGAGGGCGATGTCGAACTTTGCCGCGGGGTTCGTTCCGGGCGGGCGGGCACCCCGTGTATCGGCCAGCGCCCAGCGAATGAGCGCGGTCGAGCGCGAGGCCAGACCGCCGGCCTTGGCCGCCAGCCGCTCACCACGGTGGCGGCCGATCTGGGTGTGGTCGATCCCCAGTCGTTCGCACAGCTCGATCGTCTGGGCGAAGTCGCGTGCGGTCACGCGCACGTCGTGGCCGTCGGCGCGCAGATGCTCGATCACCGGGCGCATGACGAGCACGTGCGGGCTGTTGGTCAGGTCGATCCAGATGCGCATCGCACGCGAGACGGTAACGCCCCGGGGCGCCAGCGCCGGGCTCGCCGGTATCGTTGGCCTGCCGATGCTGGTGCTCGCCTCGATCTCGGAAACGCTGGTCAACGAAACGTCGCACTTCGTGCGCGACGGCGGGCTGGTCGGGATATTCGCGCTGATGGCGATCTCCAGCGCCTGCATTCCGATCCCCTCCGAGGTGGTGATGCTGTTCGCCGGCTTCGCCGTCGCCGACCCGGGGCAGAGCGCGGCGCAGCACCACATGACGATGGTCGGGGTGATCCTGGCGGGCCTGCTCGGGACGATGGTCGGCTCGTGGTTCGCCTACGGGGTCGGGCGCGGCGGGCGCCTGGAGCTGCTCGAACGCCACGGCGGCAAACTCCATATGGGACCGGCGCAGATCGACCGAGCCGACCGCTGGTTTCAGCGCTACGGCGAGCCGACGGTCCTGTTCGGGCGGCTGATCCCGCTCGTCAGGGCGTTCGTGTCGCTGCCGGCGGGCGTGGCGAAGATGCCGCTGGGGCGATTCACCGTACTGTCGCTGATCGGCGCGATCCCGTGGGTGGTCGCGCTTGCGTTCGCCGGTCACACGCTCGGCAGCGACTGGACGAGCGTGCGCAAGGTGTTCGAGTACATCGACTACGCAATCCTCGCGATCGTCGTGGTCGGGATCGTCTACGCGATCGTGCGCCGGCGGCGGGGGCGGGGTCGGGGTCCGGTTGACGGGGGCACGGACACACCGCCCGTAACCGACGCGGGCTGATCGGGGCATGCCGTCTCGCCGGCGACTCTCACCGCACCGCCCGCGCAACCCTCGCCACAAATCGGCATCTGCTGCAGAGCCGTCGCTCTGGGAAGCCGTGGCGCTGGGCGTGCTGCAGGGGCCGACCGAGTTGCTGCCGGTCTCCTCCTCGGGGCACACGACCCTGGTCCCGTGGCTCGCCGGGTGGTCCTACGCCGAGCTCGACCCCGAGTTGCGCAAGGCGTTCGAGGTCGCGCTGCACACCGGCGCGGGCGTGGCGCTGGCGATCGATATGCGCGCGGAGCTGATCGAGGCGACGCGAACGCTCGATCGGCGGCGGATCGCTGTGGTCGCGCTGTCGCTACTGCCCGCCGCGATCGCGGGGTACGTGCTCGAGGAACCGATCGAGCGGCGTCTCGGCGGGCCGTGCTCGATCGCCGCGGGTCTGATCGCCGGAGCGGTCGCGATGACCGCAGCCGACCTGCGTCCCGGACCGGGGGGGCGAGAAGCGGCGCAGGCCGGACCGCGTGACGGGCTGGCGCTCGGGCTGGCCCAGGCCGCGGCGCTGATCCCGGGCGTATCGCGCAACGGCGCAACCCTGACAGCCGCCCGCGCGCGCGGGTTCAGACGCGCGGATGCACAGGCGCTGTCCTGGCACGCCGCGCTGCCGGTGATCCTCGGCGCGAGCGCGCTGAAGGGTTGGCGTATGTGGCAACGGGGGATTCCGGGCAATATCTGGCCGGTGCTCGCGGCGGGGGCGGGGAGCGCGTTCGTCTCGACCACCGCGAGCGCCAGGCTGATGCGTCGCGCGCGGGTGAACGGGCGGGGACTGTTGCCATACGCCGTGTACCGCTGCACGATCGCGGCCATTGCGCTCGCGCGGGTGCGGGATGCGCAAAATAGAAATAGATGAGGGCGTACATCCCGACTACCTCGGCCCAACCGACCACCTCGGCCCAGCCGACCACCTCGGCCCACCTGACCACCTCGGCCCACCTGACCATCTCGGCCCAATATCCCTCGTGACGCGAAACCCGATCGGAACCCTGCTCGGCGGGCGCTACCGCCTCGATGCGGAGATCGGGCGCGGGGGCATGTCAACCGTGTACCGCGCATTCGACACCGTGCTCGAACGGCCGGTGGCGATCAAGCTGATGCACCGCGAGATCGCCACCGACTCCGATCAGCTCGAGCGGTTCCGGCGCGAGGCGCGCGCCGTGGCGCAGCTGAATCACCCGCACATCGTGACGGTGATCGACGCCGGCGAGGAGCCCTCGGGGCACGGTGACGGCAGTTCGACGCCGGGCGCGCACGGGCACGACCGATCAGCGATCGGCCAGCACACGCACGAGCCGGAGGTTGGAACTCCATACATCGTCCTGGAGTACGTGGAAGGCGAGACGCTCAAGCAGCTGATCCGCCGTGAGGGGCCGCTGCAGATCACCGAGGCCCTCGCCTACACGATCGAGATCGCGCGCGCGCTCGGCGCCGCCCATGAGCACCTGATCGTGCATCGCGACGTCAAGCCGCAGAACGTGCTGATCTCGAGCGAAGGCTCGGCCAAGATCACGGACTTCGGGATCGCGCGCACGCTCACCGAGGAGGGGTTGACGATGGACGGGCGCGTGCTCGGCACGACGGACTACGTCTCCCCCGAGCAGGCCCTCGGCCAGCCGGTCACCGGGCAGTCTGACCTGTACTCGCTGGGGGTCGTGCTGTACGAGATGCTGACCGGCGCGGTCCCGTTCAGCGCCCAGACGCCGGTCGCCGTGGCGATGCGTCACGTTCGCGAGCAGGTGCCCGACGTGCAGGCGCGCCGGCCCGAGGTGTCCGCCGCAACCGCCGTTGTCGTGGAACGTTCAACCGCCGCCGATTTGTCTCAGCGATACCCAAACGCCGCGAGCATGGTGGCCGACCTCGAGGAAGCGCTCGCGATCGAGACCTCGCGTTCCGGGCAGGCGACCGGTGAGGTCACGAGCGTGTTACGCACGCTGCCCCGCCGCTCGCGCCGGCGTCTGCCCTGGCGGATGCGCCATCCCTGGCGCTGGGCCGGGTCGCTGGCGCTGCTCGGCGGGATCGTCGCAATCGTGCTGGTGCTGGCCGCCGGTCACACCCACGGCGGGCTGGCCCCCGACGTGCCGGCCAGCCCCGGGCTGCAACCGGTCCGTCTCGCGCAGACGGCCGCGCACGACTACAACCCGTTCGGCACCGAACCGGAACACCCAACACAGGTCTCGAACATCGTCGACGGCGACCCGAACACGACCTGGAGCACCGAGCACTACATCGAAGACTCGCTCGGCGGCAAGCCGGGACTCGGCGTATATCTCGACGCCAGCCCGGGCGTGCGGGCACGGGCGCTGGCGATCCAGACTCCGACACCCGGGCTCACGGCCTCGATCTATGCGGCCAACACGTTCCGCGAAGGCCTGCCGTACGGCAACACGACCCCGTTGACCCAGCGCGGCTGGACACTGCTCGCGCCGGCGCGAACGATCGGCGCGAGCACGACGATCCCGCTGAGCGACCCGGGGGACGTCCGGTATCGGTACTACCTGATCTGGATCGTCAAGCTGCCGCCGGCAAGCGAAGTGGCCGAAATCTCCGAAGCGGCGCTGTTTACGTGACGCCTCGGCGGGGCTGCCTCAGCACCACGGTGCTCGCTCGGATACCGATGCCGGCGATCTGCACCCTCAGCCCCCCACGTCCGGCGCGGCGGAGCAACTGGCGACCCTGGCCGGTCAGGTAGACGCGGAACGTCGCGCTGTGGCCCAGCCCGATCGAGAAGCTCGCGAGGCCGATCGTGACGGTGCGTGTCCGCCTGTGCCTGCCGCGGTCGGTGGTCAGGCGGGTGCGAATCCTCATCGCGCCCGAGCAGGGATTCGTGCCGGTGCAGCGCAGCGTGACCGAGATCGTGGCGCCCCTGACGCTCACGCCCTGGAGCACGGCGAGCCCGGGAATCAGCGCGGGGATCTGCACGGTGTTGCTCGTCGAGACTGTGGCGCCGGCGGCGTTGGTGGCGATCACTTCGCAGACGATGCCGTTACCGGCGTCGGCGCGCTGGAGTGTGTACGTGTTGGATGTCTGGCCCGCGATCGCGACGCCGTTACGCAGCCAGCGGTAGGCGAGGTTGGTTGGGTTGTTCGCCCATGTGCCCTGGGAGCAGCTGAGGGTTTTGCCGACCGCCGCTGTGCCGGTGACGGTCGGGGCGGCGGTGAGGGCGGGTTTGGTGGGGGAGACTTCCAGCAGGCTGGCGTCGATGCCCGAGGTCGTGCCGGGAGCGGTGACCGAGACGATCGACTGGTAGAACTGGGCGATGTAGGGGTGGGTGCATTTGATGGCGCCGCCGCTGGATTCGGTGCAGACTTTGCCGGTGAATTCGACTTCGTAGCCGCCGCTCGCGAGCGTCTGGATCGAGTATTCGCCGCCGGCGTTTGTATACGCGCATTCCCGTACGCCTTCGCGTTCCCCTTCTTTGTTGGTCCGGGTCGATCTGGAGCAGACGTGGACGCCGACGATCGGCTGGGGGTAGATCGAAGCGGTGGTGACCTTCCCCGAGATGTGACCGCCGGGTTGCAGTTCGGCGTTGATGCCCGTTTTGGTTTCGCTTTCGTGAACGGTCACTTCGCCCGCCGCTTCGAGCGTGAGTGCGTTGTTCCAATACCCGGTGATGTAGTTGGCGGGCTGGCAGGTGAGTCCTTTGCACGAGGGCGGAGCCAGAGGACTGAATTCGACGTTGTAGGAGCCTGGGGGAAGGTCCGTGATCGTGTATTCCCCGCCCGGGTTCGTCGTCTGACAACCGAAGACGACCTTCGACACGGATTCGGAGGCACAGACTTCGATGTTTTCCAACGGAACCCCACCGGAGGTAATCCTGCCGCTGATCTTGCCGTCTATTTCGAGCAACGGCCCATTGACTTCGGTGAGGTTGCCCGAGGTGACCTGGACTGAAGTCCTAACCTGTTTGACAAACTCCTGTTCGTAGCGTTCACAGCCATTCATACAAACTCTCCCCGTGAATTCGACCGTATATTCTTCGCCGGCTGTGAGTTCACCGAGCGTGTACTTGCCTTCGGTCTGGGTGAGTATGCACTCCGAGCCGCCTGATTTCGCCGAGACGCAGACGTTGAGGTTCGCAATGGGTTCATGCGTGGCCGAGCTGGCGTTGGTCACCGTCCCCGTGATCCCCGTCGGAGGCGTCGCGCCAGCCACCGCCGGCAGCGACATGCCGCACAGCGCGATCAGTCCGGCGACGATGCCGGTCGTGGGGATTCCGGTGTGGCGACGCATGTACGTATTCCTCCTTTGCGGTGTGATGACGGCCGTGTGGGTTGAGATGTGCGCCGATGCCGCGACCCCAGGACTCGGACCGCGGACGGCAAGACCACCGGACTGTACCGATCCCCCACCCGTCCCGTCGCACTTGCCGAGAACACCATATGGTCTATAGAGCAGGTGGATGGGGCACGCTGACGATCACCGTACTCTCCAGCGTGTGGATCCCCGAGAACCGCCGGCGTCAGGGCGCGCGGTGAGCCAGAGCCCAGATCACCTCAAGGCCGGCCAGCTGGGCACGGCCGATGTGACGGCCTCGACGGTCGCCAACATCGGGCCGGGGATCGACTTCTACTTCGCCTTCGGGGTGATCGCCGTCACAGCGGGCGTCGCCGCCCCGTTGACGATTCTCGCCGCGGGCGTGGCCGTCCTCTTCCTCGCCTTCACTGTGGCCGAGTTCACCAAGGCGGAGCCTTCGGCGGGAAGCTTCATCACTTACGTTGAGACCTCACTGGGACCGAGGGCGGGCGTCGTCACAGCCCTACTGGTCGCGGTGGGGTTCACGGTGGCCATCGCGGGGGTGTTCACGATGTCGGGTGGCATGGTGACGCTAACCCTTGCCCACTACACGTCCTGGCACCTCCCGTGGGAGCCACTGGCGCTCGTGCTGACGGTCGGTGCGATTGCGCTGACGACGCGCGGCGTCAGGCTTTCGACCACGGCGGTGGGCTTGGCCGTGCTTGTACAGGTCGCGATCATGCTCATGGTCTGCGTCATCACCCTCGTCGACCAGCGAGCCCGTCTCTCGGGCATACCGTTCTCCTGGGCGCACCTCACCGGTGGCCTGGCCGGCCTCTCAGCCGGCTTCCCGCTCGCCCTTTACATGTTCATCGGATGGGAAAACGGCCCGGCGCTCGCAGAGGAGTGTCGTGACCCGAAACGCACCGTACCGAGAGCCCTCTACACGTCGATCGCGATCGGCACCGCTCTCTTCGTGTTCTTCGCCTACGCGACCGTCACCGGCTTCAACTACGACGTCTCCTCCATCGGTCGCTCGTCGGTCCCGTTCCTGACCGTGGCCGACCACTATCTCGGTGTGGCGGCCATCCTGGCCTGGCTCGCCGGAATCGTCTCCGTGCTCGCCACCCTCGTCTCCGGCGTGAGCTCCCAAGCGCGCATGCTCTTCGACGGCGGCCGATCCGGGCTGCTGCCGGCGCGGCTCGGTCACGTCCGCCCCCCGGTGGACACGCCCGTGAACGCGCTGCTGGTGATGGCCGGCGGTGGGCTCGCGATCATCGCGGTCTGGTGGGCAGCCCACCTCACCGGCGTGGACACGGGATCGACGAACCCCGTCGGCCTGTATGCCGAGTGCTCGACGATGGGCACGATCGTGATCCTGTTCGTGTACTTCCTGACGACGCTCTCGCTTCCGGTGTTCATGTGGCGCCGCCACCGCCAGTCGTTCTCGGTTCTGCGGCACGTGGCCATCCCGGCGCTGGGCACCGCGACCCTCATCATCCCGTTCGTCTATCTGTGCAAGCCCGGGCAGCCCGCGCCCTACAACGAGTTCCCCTACGTCGCACTGGCGATCGTGGCGGCCGCCACCGCGATCGCCTGCATCACCGTGCGCCGCCATCCATCCACCGGCGCCGGCGAGGGAACAACGTTCACCGAATCGTGAGGCGAGCAGAGGCTAAGAAACCGTCCGAAAACTCTTTGGGGGCAGGATTTGGTAGTGGCTGATTGAAGCGGCAAGGCACGCCAACCCTCGCTAAAAGGAGCGTGCCTTGCCTGCCGCTGAGCCTACCCCCGCTCGCCCGCTGCCGACGATCTGGGAGATCCCGGACGATCTGTGGGAGGAGATCGAACCGATCCTTGATTGCTTTTATCCGCCCGCGCCGACCGGGCGTCCGCGGGCGGATCTGCGTCGCGTGCTGGACGGGATTATCTTCCGGCTGCGCTCGGGCTGCCAGTGGAGCCAGCTCCCCGAGCGCTTCGGGGCCTCCTCGACCGTTCATGGCTGGTTTCAACGGTTCTCCGCCGACGGCTTCCTCGAGGAGCTGTGGGCGTATCTGGTGCGCGAGTGCGATGAGCTCGGGGAGGTCCACTGGGAATGGCAGGCCGTCGATGGGGTGATGGGCAAGAGCCGCTTCGGCGGCGGCAAGACCGGCCCGAACCCCACTGATAGAGCGAAGATGGGCACCAAGAAGAGCGTGCAGGTCGAGCAGCACGGCGGGCCGCTCGCGGTCGAGATCGACGGCGCGAACGTGCACGACACCAAGCTGCTTGAACAGACGATCAACGCGGTCGTGGTCCCCAGGCCCGACCCCGAGAAGATCCTCCAGCACCTGTGCCTGGACAAGGGCTATGACAACCCCACAGGTGAGGCGGCCACCGCCAAGGGCGGGTACGTGCCGCACATCCGGCGTATCGGCGAGGAGAAGAAGGACGGCTGGGGCAAGAAGACCTACCCCGCTCGCCGGTGGGTCGTGGAGCGCACGATCTCCTGGCTACAACGCTGCCGCGCGCTGCTCATCCGCTACGACAAGAAGTCCGCCAACTACAAGGGACTCATCCAACTCGCCTGCGCACTGATCTGGTACCGCCGACGCCACCACCACCTACAAGCGGCCTGAAGAGTTTTCGGACGGTTGCGAAGAAAACAGCCCATAGGTGAGGTCGTCGTATCGCTTGGTGATGGGCTCGCGTAGTCCGAGGGGGTGTGTTCGGCTCGGATGGCGAGGCGCCAGCTTGCCTCGTGGAATTGGTCGAGGGCCATCGCCGAGCGTCCTGAGCGGACACGACCCCCCCCCCGCCTAGACACCCAAGGTGTGGAATGTGCCCACCTTCCGGCGGGCAATCTATAGAAGAACGTCTGGAAAACAGCCTCGTGTGGAACCGGAGCCTGCGTCTGAGCCCGCAGACGCGACCGCGCCCTCACCCCTCCCACAGCCCGCTGATCGGCACGGCCCACAGACGGTCGCCGAGGGGGATCGTTTGGGCGCAGGCGCAGACGAGCGCACCGGCCTTGAAGCGTGCACCGGTCGCGTCGCGCAGTCGTTCCATCGGCTTGATGTCCCGGCGGGCGACCGAGACGGCGGCCTTGATCTCGATCGCGACGAGCTCACCGGCGCGGCTCTCGAGCACGAGGTCGATCTCCTCCTCGCGCTGGCGGTAGTGGTAGGCGGTGGTGTCGATCTGCGACCAGTCGGCGTGCTTGAGCACCTCGGTGACGACGAAGTTCTCGAGCGCTCTGCCGGTCACCTGGTCATCTGTGGCAATCCTGCGTTCGCCGGCGCCGAGCAGGTGGGCCAGCAGGCCGGAGTCGACCATGTGGGCCTTGGGCGCCCGCGTCTCGCGCGCGCCGATGCCGGGACGCCAGGCGGGCAGCAGGTGGATGAGAAAGATCGTCTGCAGCAGCCCGACGTACTCGCGAACCGTGTCGTGGCTGAGATCGAGCTTGGCGGCGATACTGCGATAGGAAAGAACGTTCGCGGCCTGCGATGCCAGCAGCCGCAGCAGGCGGGGCATCTCGGCGAGCTTGCGGGCGTCGCTGAGCTCGCGCAGGTCCCGGTCGAGCGTCGTGTCGATGTAGCTGGCAAACCAGCGGCTGCGCCGTCGCCCCGTGCGTGCAAGCGCCTCGGGGTAGCCACCCGCCGCGACGATCTCGACGAACGCCTCGCGGCCGACGGTGGCGCCGGTGATGTGGGGTGGACGGGAGGCGAACAGCGCGTCAACCAAGTTCGCACCGCGGCCGCCGCCACTGCCACCGCGGATCTCGCTCTGGGACAGCGGCCACAGGGGGATCGTCTCCATGCGCCCGGTGAGGGCGTCCTTGACGGTACGCGCCGTCAGGATGTTCGCCGAGCCGGTCAGCAGAAACCGTCCGGGCGTGGGATCTCTGTCGACAGCGTCCTTGATCGCGAGCAGCAGATCGGGCGCCCGCTGGACCTCGTCGATGAACGCGGGACCGCCCAAGCCGGCGATGAACCCCTCGGGGTCGGCGAGCGCCGCCTCGCGCGTTTGACGGCGATCGAGGCTCAGCTCTGTGAGCTCATGCCCCGTCCTGCCGGCGATCTGGCGCGCGAGCGTGCTCTTGCCCGCCTGCCTGGCGCCCGCGATGAACACGACCCGTGTGTCGGCGAGCGCATCCAGCACTAGCGACTTGGCGCTACGGGGGATCGGATCGGTGGCTGTGGACATGTACGGCTTTGGCAAGATATTGGTTTGATGCCTTGCAGATATTGGGCAACTGGCCGGCCGATGGCTACTATAATCGTGGTCAATGACGATTTCAATGTCGGCAGACGGCGATTAGTTTAGCGGCAAATGGCGACTAGCACAGACCCAGCGGCAGATCGCCAGGCGCAACCGTCAACAGAACGCCGCCTCCCAGCCATACGATCTGCCACCGCCCAGGGCGGCTGGACGGTCGTGTCCAGCCTGAACCCCGAAGGCGGAATCACCGGCATCTCCTGCCCCACCACGACCGAGTGTGTCATCACCGACCAGGGGGCGACATCCAGTACGGGATCGCGCCGTTCAACAGCCGCACGGTGATAGCGCCCGTCGTTCCAGCGGCGGCGCCGTCTCCTCCGCCCCCACCTCCGCCCCCGCCGGCTGCAAAATCTTCCATCTCCCGCCTCACCGCGACGATCCATGGCGCGCAGGTTGTGATCTCCTGCAGCTCGGGCACCGGTGGATGCGCGGGAACCGTGACCTTGTCCATCACGGAGAAGCTCGTCGCCAGCAGGGTGGTGGCCTTTACGGCGAAGCGACACGGAACGAAGGCGAAGACGAAGACCGTGGTCATCGGTAAAACCTCGTTCGACATTCCGAGCGGCACGACGAAGACGATCACCGTCAGGTACAACAAGACCGGCAAGGCCCTCCTGCGCCGTCATCGCAGGCTCCAAGGTTCGCGGTTCGACCACATAGCGTGTGGCGCGTGCCCCGATTTGTCGCAAGTGATACGTTCTCGCGACAGGCCCAGCGACGGGCCGGGCCGTTAGAGGAAGGGGGTCGGCATGGCCGACCGAATGCTGTTCATTGGCTGGGGTACCCCTGTTCGTGGGCGCGAGGAGCGTGGCCTGGAGGTGTTCAACGAGTCGATCGGGCTCTACGGGCGCATGCAGCAAGAGGGACGCATCGAGAAGTTTGACGTCGTGCTGCTCGATCCGAACGCAAACCTCGCCGGCTACATCGAGCTCCACGGCTCCGCCGAGCAGCTCTCCGCCGCGCGCGCCAGCGAGGACTTTCGGCGCACCCTCGTGGACGCGAGCCTGATCGTGGAGGACATACGCATCATCGAGGGCTTCACCAACGATGGGGTGGCGCAGCAGATGGCGCTCTACCAGGAAAGCATCGCGCGAGTCCCGCAGACCGCCTGAGCAGTGACCAGGTCCGATCGGCGCCTCGCCGCGAGCTGGCGAGGCGCCGGGGCCTGGCTGAGGGCTAATGCCGCGACGGCAGCGGGTCGATGCGGGAGGTATGGGACCCGCCCACCCCGATCGCCCCGATCCAGGAATCGCCGAACACATCGAGGCGGTCTCGAGCAGGGCCGAATCCGATACGGACCGGCTGGTGTCGGCGATGTTCCGCGGCTGCTGGCCGGGTGGCATGGGTGACCGGACGGAGGCCGTGGCACGCGAATGGGTACGCCGCTGGGGCCCGCGCAGCGCCGGCATCGTTCCGCCCATCTGCCGCTGCGGCGGCGGTCACTGCGGCGTCTGCAACTGATCTCTACCGCAACGGCAGCGGCTCACGCCACCGATCTACCCTCGTCAGTGAGGCATGCACAGCCGATCCTTGCGCGTCCAGTTTCTTCGCCCACGCTACAGGAGCATAATCCTGGACCGATCTGGTTGTGCGCTATACTTCCTGCGTTACATGTAACGGTCTGGAGATAGCCATGCCCCGCAGTCATTCCAACTCGAGAGCACGAGTGCGCGAGCATCGAGCACGCTTGCGCAAGCAGGGCCTGCGGCCAATTCAAATCTGGGTGCCCGATGTTCGCGCTCCGCGATTTGCGCAGGAGGCGCATCGGCAATCCCGTGCGGTGGCCGCCAGCCGAGCCGCGGCCGACGATCAGGCGTTCGTGGATTCGATCTCCGAGTGGGCGAATCAGTAAAGCGCGGTGAGACCTGGACGGTCGCGGGTGGTCCGGACTACGCCGGCAAGCCGCGACCCGCGGTCATCGTCCAGGACGACCACTTCGATACCGACTCGGTGACGATCTGCCCGTTCACCACCGACCCGACCGATGCCCCTCTGTTGCGGCTACAGGTCGAGCCCTCGCCCGACAACGGACTGCACGAATCCTGCAGGCTCATGGTCAACAAGCTCACAACCATTCCCCGATCCAAGCTCGGCGAGCAGATGGGCGTGCTCGCGGGCATCGACATGATCCGACTCAACCGAGCGACCGTCGTGTTCCTCGGCCTGGCCTCGACAAGCTGAGGGAACCGGCGAGAGCTCCGAGCGCTTTTCCGCACACTCCGGAAAACGAGCATCTCAGGATGTGCCCTCAGCCGGCGTTTGCCCACGCGCCTCAGTTCCGCAGCTCGCGACGCTCCTGGAACCGTTCAATCCCCAACCGGCACAACCGGTCCAGCAACTCCGGGTAACCGATACCCGACGCGGCCATCAACTTCGCGTACACGCTCGTCGGGGTGAATCCCGGCATCGTGTTCAGCTCGTTCACGAGCACCGACTCGCCGTCCACAAAAAAATCGACGCGTGCCAACCCCTCACAGCCGACCTGTACAAACGTCTCGACGGCCAGCTCCCTCACTCGCGTGCGTGTGGTCTCTGAGATACGCGCCGGAACGATGAGCTCCATCCCTCCAGGCGTGTACTTGGCGGCATAGTCGTACCACTCGCCCGCGAACACGATCTCGCCGGGCTCGGACGCCAGCGCCTGCGGTTGCGCCTGCGTGCCGGCAGCCCCTCCCCCCTGCGCACGCGACAGTCCCAGCACGCCGCACTCCACCTCGATGCCCGGCGCCATCGCCTCGACGATCGCCAGCTCGTCGTGCGCATATGCCTGCTCGAGCGCATCCGCGACCTGGCCCGGCTCGGCAACCCTGACGATCCCCACCGACGAGCCGAGATGGGCGGGCTTGACGAACACCGGCAGCCCCAGCTCGGCGATCTCCTCCAGCACCCGGTCGGGCTCGGCGCGCCAGCGCGGTTCGCGCACACCCACGTAATCGACCTGCGGAACGACCGGGATCGTTGCGGACAGCAGGCGCTTGAACAGGACCTTGTCCATGCACACCGCCGACGTGGTCACACCCGCGCCGACGTAGGGCACATCGAGCGTCTCGAGCAGCCCCTGCACCGTCCCGTCCTCCCCGAACGGCCCGTGCAGCGCCGGAAACACGACATCCACACCGAGCAGTCCCTCACCCGGGCGCACGCTCACCGGCTCGCCCTCACCCTCCGCTCGCCACGTGCCGTCGCGAGCGATCTCGACCACCACGACCTCGTGACCCGCCGCGAGCAGTCCCTCGCGGATTGCCGCGCCGGAGGCCAGCGATACGTCGTGCTCGGAGGACCGGCCCCCGGCCAGTACCGCGACTCTCACCCGCTCACCGCCGGAGGAGTCGGAGTCGGGGGAGTCGTTGTGGTCGTGGTGGTCGTCGTCGGTGTCGTCGGCGTCCCGAGCGTGCCGACCATGATCGTGACCGTGCTCCCCTTACGCGCGCGGGTCCCGCCCGCCGGACTCTGTTCCAGCACCACCCCCACCTGCGACTGTTCGGTGGTGGTGCGCGGCGCCTGCTTGACCTTGAAGCCGGCGTGTTCGAGCGCCGCCGCGGCAGCGGCCTTGGCCGCACCGACGACGTTCGGGATGGCGACTTCCTTGGGAGCCTGCGCGACCGTCAGGTTCACGCTCGCGCCGTCCGTCAACGAGGAGCCCGCGGCCGGGGACTGTTCGAGCACCGTGCCGGGCGACTGTTCGGTCGTCGTCTTCTGCGTGACCGTGCCGACGGTGAGCTTGGCGTTGGTGAGCGACGCTTCGGCGGCGGCCCGCGACTGTCCGACGACGTCGGGCACGCTGATCGGCGGGGGACCGCTGGAGACGAGCACCTTGACCGAGCCGCCGGCCCTGACCTCTGTTTCGGCAGCCGGTTCGGTGGCGATCACACGCCCGTCCGGAACGGTCGTGCTGGGCTGAGCTTCGGTGGTCGGCTTGAACCCGGCGCTCTTCAACTTGGACGTGGCCTGCGCGGCGGTGAGACCGGCGACATCCGGCAATGCGGAGCTGCCGGGACCGGTCGACACCGAGATCGTCACGTGCGTGCCCTTGCCCACGGTGCTGCCGGCCGGCGGCGTCTCGCCGATCACCACCCCGTTCGGGACCGAGGCGTTCGCGGTCAGTGCGGGCACTGCAACCAGGCCGGCTCGGCGCATATTCGCGCTGGCCGCGGCTTCGCTCTGTCCTGTAACGCTCGGCACCGTCACGGTTCCGGTAGAGGACGGGCGTGTCAGCGCCAGCACGAGCACGAGCGCAACCAGGGCCGCGACCACCGTCGCTGCGAGAGCCCAGCGCAGATGACGGCGCCGTTTTGCAGCCTGCTCGTCCTCGTCATCCGGCGGCGGTGACGAGCCGGGGGGTCCGTTATCGGGGGGCAGCAGCAACGCCGAGGGTGACACTCCCGTGGACAGCGCCATGCCGGCCGGCACGACACCGTGCGCGGGGGCGCCGGGCGCCGCCGTATCCGGCGGATGCGTGGCGAAGATCGCTGTCGCGCTCGAGGCGGGCAGGCGCCCGCGCACCGATCGCAGCGCCGAGATGAACTCCTCGGCATTGGCGTAGCGCGCCGCCGGGTCCTTCGCGAGCGCCCGCAGCACGATCTGGTCGAGAGCGGCGGGCACCGCGGGGTTCACAGCGCTGGGCGGACGCGGCTGGGCGGAGACCTGCTTGAACGCGATCGCCACGGCCGTGTCGCCGTCGAACGGAACGACGCCGGTCAGCAGCTCGTACAAGATCACCCCGACCGAATACAGGTCCGACGCGGCGCTGACCGCGTGGCCCTGCGCCTGCTCGGGAGAGAGGTATTGGGCGGTGCCCATGATCGAGCCCGTCAGCGTCATGTCCGAAGCGCCGGCCTGCGCGATGCCGAAGTCGGTCACGCGCGCACGGCCCTCCTCGTCGAGGATCACGTTGTGTGGCTTCAGGTCTCTGTGAATCACCCCGCGCGAGTGTGCGAACCGCGCGGCCTGCAGGATCTGTGTGACGATGTCGATCGCGACCACCGGATCGAGCGCGCCCCGCTCGCGCACGAGCGCCTTCAGCGAGCTGCCGGGCACGTACTCCATCGCGATGTAGTAGGTCCCGTCCCACTCGCCACGGTCGAATATCCCGACGATGTTCGGGTGGGACAGCCCAGCGGCGCTGGATGCCTCGCGGCGGAAGCGCTCGACGAACTCCTGGTCCTCGGCGAAGTGATGGTGCAGGACCTTGACCGCGAGCCGGCGGCCGAGCAGCTGGTCTTCGGCCAGGTACACGTCGGCCATGCCCCCCGAGCCCAACCGTGAGAGCACGCGGTAGCGGCCGTCGATGATCGTGTCCGGGTCAACCATGGAGCAGCACTTCCATGACCTGCTTGGCGACGGGCGCCGCGTAGGTGGCGCCATATCCGGGCACGCCCTTGATCGTCACGGCGATCGCGACCGTCGGGTCGGCCGCCGGGGCGAAAGCGATGAACCAGACGTTGTTGTCGGCGTTGCCGACCTGGGTTTCGGCGGTGCCGGTCTTGCCGGCGACCTGCACTCCCGGTATCTGGGCGGGAGTGCCGGTGCCTTCATTGACGACCGCTTCCATCATCGAGGTCACGGCGGCGGCGGTCGAGGGTTTCATCACGACCGCCTGCACGCGTGGAGAGATCCGCTGCACGGTGCGGCCTTCGGGATCGACGATGCGTTCGGTCAGGTGCGGTGCCATCAGCCTGCCGTGGTTGGCGACGGCCGCCGCGACCTCGGCCATCTGCAGCGGCGTAACCTGCAGTTTGTCCTGACCGATGCCAGTGCGTCCCACGTCGATCAACGGGCTGACGGGCGAGAGCAATCGTTCGCCCTCGTAGGACCCGCTGGCCGACATCTCGTCAGCGGGATAGTCGAGCTGGGGTTTGGCATCAAACCCGAACCGGTTCATGTAGCGGGCCAGCGCCGGCTTGCCGACGTGTTCGGCCACCTGCGCCCAAACGGTGTTGACCGATTTGGCCAGTGCCTCGGTGAGCGTGAGCTGGCCAAAGCTTTCGTTGTAGTCGTTCGCCAGCGGCACCCCAGAGACGAGGATGTTGTTGCGCCCGCTCAGCGTCGACGATGGCGTGAACTGTCCGGTGTCGATCGCGGCCGTGGCGGTGACGATCTTGAACGTCGACCCCGGCGCATACCCGTACTGCACGGCACGGTTGAGCAGCGGCGAATCGGATTCGTGGTCGAGTCGTTCGTAGGCGCTCGCCGAGCGTAGCGAGCTCGGGTCATAGCTCGGCGTCGAGGCCATCACCCTGACCGCGCCGGTGCGCGGGTCGAGCGCCACGACGGCCCCTTCGTGTTCGCCCAGGGCCGCGACCGCCGTGCGCTGGGCGCCCGGGTCGAGCGTGGTGAGCACTTCATCGCCCTGCGGGCGCTTGCCCTGCAGCTGGTCGAGAATCGCCTGCAGATTTGAAGCGGTCGTTTCGCCATCCAGGGCGGGGTTGCGGTAGCGCTCCAGGCCCGCCTGACCGAGATCGGTGTAGGAGTAGCCGATCGCCTGGGCGAACAGCGAGCCGGTCGGGTAGGTCCGTTGAAACGTGCCTTCGCGGCCACGGACGCTGCGGGCGAGCACCGTCCCGTCGGCGGCGAGGATCGGCCCGCGTTCGATGCGTTCCTGCTCCAGCAGCGCGCGCCGGTTCAGCGGGTTCTGGCGCAGTGAGGCGGCTTCGAAGACCGTCCAGCGCGAGGTGAACGCGATCAGCAGCGCGAACAGCACCACGACCAGCCCGTACAGGCGGACGATCGGCCTATTCACCGAGCTGCCCCAGTTCCAGTGAGCGCAGCAGGCCGGCCGCGTCGCCTTCCGAGCGCAACGAGTGGTTCA
This sequence comes from uncultured Solirubrobacterales bacterium, assembly GCA_963810645.1. GTDB lineage: Bacteria > Actinomycetota > Thermoleophilia > Solirubrobacterales > Solirubrobacteraceae > Palsa-744. The sequence continues at coordinate 46,297 of CAWEOK010000004.1, forward strand.
GCAACGTCCGCCGGCGCGCCGGCGAGAGCGTCGAGACGCTGACACCCGTGACGTATTCGGGGCTGTACAGATCGATCCCGCCGGGCAGCTGGTACGGCACGCCGCGATAGAGCGTGACCAGGCCGCGGGAGTTGGTGCCGACGAAGTAGACCGATTCGAGCGCCAGATAGCCGGCCGATGCGATCACGACCAGCACAACCAACACGACCAGGAGCGGTACGAGACGGCGCATGCGCCGGCGCTCGCCGCCCGCACCCGGGAGGTCAGCCTGGGTGGGCATGCGCGGGCTGCGGGGTCGCACGGGCTGGGGCTGGGGCTGAGGAGGGGGCTGGAGCGCCACTGCGATGGCGGATGCGTCGACAGGCGCGCTCTGCTCCTCCGTCGGCGGGTCCGTGCCGCCGGCCGGGGCGGCCGGGTCCTCCAGCCGGAACAGCACGACCGTGATGTTGTCCCGCCCGCCGGCCTCGTTGGCGGCTGCGATCAGCGCCTCGCCCGCGTCACGCAGGCTCGAGTGCGAGCGCAGGATCTCGGACAGGCGCTCCTCCGGGAGCATCGTCGTCAGACCGTCGCTGCACAGCAGATAGACATCGCCCGCACGGGCGGCGTAGGAGCGCGTGTCGATCTCGACCGCCGGCTCGGGCCCGAGCGCGCGCGTGATCACCGAGCGCTGGGGATGATCGATCGCTTCCTCCGGGGTGATCTTGCCCTGGCGCATCAGCTCGTCGACGAGCGAATGGTCGTCGGTCAGCCGCGACAGCTCGCCGGCGCGCAGACGGTAGGCGCGACTGTCGCCGACATGAGCGATCGCGACTTCCTCGGGCGCGACATACACCGCCGTGAGCGTCGTGCCCATCCCCGCCTGCTCGGCGTTGGCGTGCGACAGCTCGTGAATGCGGGCATTGGCCGCATTCGCACGCTCCGCCAGATCGCCCTCAGGCGCGGCGGTATCGCCGAGGCCCTGCTCGAAGGCGTTGACCGCAATCTTCGAGGCCACCTCCCCCGCCTGCGCGCCACCCATCCCGTCGGCGACGACGAACAGCGGCGAGCGGGCCAGCAGCGAGTCCTCGTTCGCGCGCCGCTGACGACCGGTGTCGGTGGTGGCGTATTGCTCGGCGACGCGCAGCATCAGTCGACCTCGAACGTGAATTCGGAGTCGCCGATCCTGACGCGATCGCTCGGATGCAGGGGCCTGGGCGTCTCGAGCAACTCCTCGTTGAGGTAGGTGCCGTTGGTCGAGCGCAGATCCTCGACCACCAGGATGTTGCCCTGCCGATACACGCGCGCGTGACGCGAGGAGGCAAACGGATCCTCCAGGCGTATCTCCGCGCGATCGCCGCGCCCGAGCACCACGTCACCATCGAGGTCGTAGATCATCCCGGGATCGTGTCCCGGCGCACGCTCCACCACCAGCCGCGGGGCACGCCCGGTGAGGTCGGCGACGCCCGCCGAGGAGGCGGAGTACAGACCGGTCGCACCGGCATCGGGCGGTGGTGGCGCACCGCCGGCCTGGACGCGCACGGAGGAGGCGCCGCGAAGGTCGCGTAGCGCGCTGCGCGCGACCCACAGCAGGAACAGATAGAGCACGGCCAGAAAGCCGAACTTGAGGGCAACCGATACGGGCGCAAGCGTAGTCATGAGATGTCGAACACGACCTCCGTCGAGCCCAGTTCGATGCGATCCCCCGCGTGCAGCAGATGGGCTCCGTGGATATCTTGACCGTTGACGCGCACGCCGTTGGTCGAGCCCAGATCGGTCACGGTCCAGCCGTCCGGACCGTGGCGAAGCTTGGCGTGCCGGCGGGAGACCCCGGTGTCGTCCAGCACGATGTCACAGTCGCGGCTGCGCCCGATCACGCCCCCCTCTGGGGGTGTCGCCAGGCGCCTGCCGCCGACCGAAAGCAGCGCTCGGGCCGGACGCAGCGCCTGCGCCTCCTCTACCGGTCCACGCACACGTGCCGAGGTGCTGTAGATCATCGTCTGCCCATGTTCGTCGAGGGGCTCGATGAGGGGAGCAGCGGGGTACACAGCCGGGTCGGCTGGGTCGGCGCCGCCCACCACCGGCTCCGCCGAAGGCGCCGCGGCTCGCTCCTCGGCGTGATCGGATACCCGGACGAGCCGCGCCTGGATGCCGAACTCACCGAGCGAGAGCGCCTCGTCGGTGTGGAAGGAGATCAGCGGCTGGGAGGCGAGGATCAAATTCTCGCGGCGCGCGTGCTCGAGCAGGTACGCACACAACTCCTCGATCACCTCGTGCTCGACGCCCTCATAACGAGCGCGGTCCTCGGGTGAGAGCCAGACCGAGTACTCGTTTGGCGCATACGTGCGCGAGACCGACACGGTGCGATGCTCGTCCATCTCGCGCGCCAGCTTGTGCGCCAGTTCGATCGGCCGCACCTCCGAGCGAAACACGCGTCCGAACGCGCCTTCGACGAGATTGGCGATCCTGGTCTCGAGTGCTCTCAGCGGATTCATGGCAGGGTGCGTGGTCGTCGGCCGCGGCCGGCGCGCCGGCCGCCGTTGGCACTCTAAGGGTGACGGGGTCCGACGGGACCGCGCAGCGCCCGGGCGGCGATCGCGATAGCGGCTGCGAGTATCCCTCCGATCACGGCGCCGCGCGGGTGCGGGAGCGGTGTATCCGCAGACAGGCCTGCATCGAAGTAGGGCGCGGCAGCAATCAGCGCGGCCGACCAGACTACGGCGGCGATCGTGTCCAGGACGGCGCTGGAACCGCGCACCAGCCACGGCAGCACGGCGGCGCCTAAAGCCCACAGGAGCATCCCGAACAGCACGCCGGTGCTCAGCACCGGACCGATCACGTGAGTGGCGGCGCTGTCGAGCGAGCCCTCCCAGACCGCGCGCGCGGGCAATCCGGCTGCCGGCCCGAGCCATAGGCGCCCCCCGCTCGCTGCACCGGCGAGCAGCGGCTCGGCGAGGGTCAGCCACCAGTAACCGAGGGCGCCGAGCGTCGCTCGCCGTGACCACGACGGTGCCTGACCGGCCAGCGCCGGATATGCGCCCGCGAGACCCGCGAGACCGAGCAGCGGCGCCAGCGTGGCCGTCAACCAGCCGATCCCCGGACGCGGGCCGAGCAACAGCAGGGGCGCGGCGGCGGCCAGCAACAGCAGTGCGGCGCCCGGGCGAGCTCCAGCCACCAGCCAGACGGCCGCGGCGAGCACACAACCGATCCACACGGCGCGCGGCAGTGGGAAGCGCCTGCGTTGCGTGCGCATCGTCGAGTCCGATGGGGCATACACCGAGTCCTGGGGCGCGACCCCATCGTCCCAGGCGAGACGGTCTGCGGGATCCGATCGATGCGCCGGCACAGACCGGCGTGGCGCCAGAGCACGGCGATCGAGGACGGTCCGGTGCTCGGCCGCGGCTGGGACCGCGGCGTGCGCGTCAGGCACATCCGTCGCTGCCGGCCAATCCGCCATATCCGGCTGGGAGCGCACCCGCGCGGTCCGCGCGCCGAACAGGCCGCGCCTGCGTGTCAGACCCTGCGCCAGGACCTGTTCGAGGATGACGCACAGCTCATCCAATGTGCCGCGACAATCGGGGTCGACCGCGAGGGCGGTGTCGAGTGCGCTCACGAGTGTGCGCGGCAGGTCCGGGCGGCGCGTGGCCAGCGGGGGCAGCTGACGCCCGATACGCCGGGCGGTGGCGGCGGGCGTGGGTCCGCGCACAGGGTTGGCGCCCGTCAGTCCCTCGTACAGGACGAGCGCCAACGAGTACAGGTCGGCGGGCTCGCCGACCTCGCGGCCTTCGCTCTGCTCGGGAGCCATGTAGGCGAGCGTGCCCAGCGTCTCGCCGGTACGCGTGAGCGCGTCTTCCCCGGTCAGGCTGGCGCCGCCGAAGTCGGTCAGCTTGGCCGGCGCCTCGCGTACATCGCGATCGTCGGGGACGAGCACGTTCTGCGGCTTGACATCGCGATGGACGACCCCACGTGCGTGGGCGTGGAGGAGGGCCTGAGCGAGAGCCAGGCCGATCTGGAGCAGCTCCTCGTCGGAGCACTCGTTCGCGGCGATGAGCGCGGCCAGGGTGTCGCCATGGACGAGCTCGGATACGAGGTAGAACGCGTCGTCGTCGACATACGCCTCGTACAGCGCCACGATCGCGGGGTGGGCCAGTCGCGCGGCGGCGAGCGCCTCACGGCTTGCGCGCTCACCGGCCTGGAGCTCGTCGCAGCCATCCGGCGAGGACGACGCAGCGGGCGGGAGCGGGATGCGCTTGAGCGCGACCTCGCGGTGCAACTGCTCGTCCTGCGCGCGCCAGACCACGCCGAACCCGCCGGCGCCGAGACGCTCCAGCAGGCGGTAGCGGCCGTGCAGCAGCGCGCCGTCCCGAGGCTGTTCGCCCGCGGCGGGCGCAGTCAGGACGAGGGTTTGCAGGGAGTCCACCGGATGGCGCGTTCGCCGCCCATGGGCCCGCTTCCTGCACGAAAGTAAAGGAAAATGCGGACTGACCGAGAAGTTGCAGGTTCACAGGCGATCCGGCGGGCAGTCATACTGAGCCCTCTGTTGAACAAGTCCCTGCAAAGGAGCACATAGCTTTTGTCGTTTTTTGACGACGGCGAGGAGACGGCGCCGCGCCCGGCAGCCAAAGCGCAGCGTCCCCGACGGCAAGCGGCGCCCGGTGCCGGGTCGGGTGCCGTGCCCCCGAAACGGCCCCGACCACGCAGCCCGCAGCACTCGCGCGGCGCGGACTCACGGGATGAGCACACCGTGATGGTGCGCCGCCGGATCGCGGCGGGCGCCGGCGTGGTGCTGCTGATCGTGATCGTGCTGCTCGTGAACGGCTGCCTGAACAGTCAGAAGGCGCAGGCGCTGAAGGAATACGCCCACAACGTCAGCGCGATCGCAAACGAATCCAACCAGCAGGTCTCACATCCGCTGTTCGCGGCACTGACCAACGCGAGCTCCAAGTCGGCGCTCGACGTGGAGGAGCAGGTCGACCAGCTCCACCTCGAAGCCCAGAAGCAGGCCAGCCGGGCGAAGGGATTGAGCGTGCCCGGAGAAATGGACGGGTCCCAGCAGAATCTGCTGCTGGCGATGGACCTGCGCGCCGAAGGCGTCGAAAAGGTGGCGAACCTGCTGCGCACCGCGCTGGGCGGACAGGCCAAGCAGGCGAGCACTCAGATCGCCGGGGACATGGAGAACTTCCTGGCCTCCGACGTGATCTACTCCCAGCGGGTCGTGCCGCTGATCGAACAGACGCTGAAGTCGGCGGGGATCGAAGGACAGACCGTCGCCAGCTCGCATTTCCTGCCGAACATCGGCTGGCTTGAACCGAGCACGGTGCAGTCACGGATCACCGGTCAGTCCACGAGCTCGGCGCAGAGCGGCGAAACCCTCACCGGTCATCACGGCAGCGCGCTGAAGGGGGTCAGCATCGGCACGACCGCGCTCGAAGGAGAACCGGCGCTCAACCACATCAGCGGCGGAAGCAATCCGACGTTCACCGCGCAGGTCGAAAACGCCGGTGAATTCAACGAGTCCAACGTGAAGGTCAACGTCAACATCACCGCCGGCGGCAAGCAGTACGCGGCCTCGGGCACGATCGAAAAAACCGAACCCGGCAAGACCGCCAACGCCGACATCCAGGTGACCGGCGTCCCATTGGGTGTCGCCGCGAAGGTCGAAGTCCAGGTCGAGCCGGTGCCCGGCGAAACCAACCACGAAGGCACGAAGGACACTTTCCTGGCGATCTTTGGCAGTTAGCGGCAGCACCGATCGCGATCGCACGCGCCGCCGTTCAGGCCAGCGCCCGCACGTCGGCCACAAGATCGGCGACGACCGCTAAGTTGTGGCCAGCATGATCGCTACGATCACCGACACTCAGGGCATCGTCGCAATCGCCGCAGCGGCGGTGGCAGTGGTCGCGCTGATCGCGAGCGGCGCGCTGGCCGTGTCGGTGCGCAGGCTGAGACGCTCGCAGCGGGTGGTGATCGGCGAGCGGGGCGAGCGCGACGTCGTGGCCCACGCAGCCGAGATGCAGGACGCCTTCGAGGCTCTGCGCGACTACGTCGAGGAGGTTGCCGTGCGGCTGGACGGGCGGCTGGCGGGCGCAGAGGCGGCGCTGCGAGAGGCGATCGCACACAGGGCGCTGGTTCGCTACGACGCCTACAACGAGCTGTCGGGACAGCAGTCGATGTCGATCGCGCTGCTCGACGACGCGCAGTCGGGAATCGTGCTGACGTGTATCCATCATCGCGACCAGGCGAGGGTGTACGCCAAGCAGGTCCACGGCGGTCGCGGCGAGCTGGAGCTCTCGCCCGAGGAGGCCGAGGCGGTGCGCCTGGCTATGAGTCCGGCCGGGAGCGGGGAGCGAGCCGATGTCGCCGAGCAGCACGCCGGCTGAGGGCAACGGCCCCGCAGAGCACCCACGGGTGGGGTATCTCGGTCCCGAAGGCACCTTCACCGAGGAGGCGCTGCTGGCAAGCGCCGAGCCGGACGGTGTTACGCCAGTCGCGCTGAGGACGATCTACGACACGATCCTCGCGCTCACACGGGGCGAGGTGGAGTGGGCAGTCGTGCCGATCGAGAACTCGCTGGACGGGTCGGTGAGCGTGACGCTCGATCTGCTGGCTGTAGAGGACAGCACGCTGGAGATCGTCGGTGAGGCTCAGCTGTCGGTAAGGCACTCGCTGATCGCCTGCGCAGACGTGGAGCTGGGAGAGATCGAGACGGTGCTGACTCATCCCCAGGTGCCCGGGCAGTGTGAGCGATTCTTGCGCAACGAGCTGGGACACGCGACGGTGCTGCCGGCCAGCTCCACGGCAGACGCGGTGCGCACCGTGGTCGCGGCAGGCGATCATGGACAGGCGGCGCTCGGGACGGTACTGGCGGCGGAGATCTACGGCGGGACGGTGATCCGGGAGGGGGTGCAGGACCGGGACGACAACGAAACGCGGTTCGTGTGGCTCGCCCGGTCTGGCGATGGCGCCGCGGGTGCGGGTGCGCGCTCGGTCGAGGACGCCGGGACTCACACGGATCCTCCCCTGCGCACGGGCGCGAGGCAGAGCGGGTGGAAGACCTCGCTGGTGTTCTGGGGCCCGGGGGCGGACAGTCCCGGCTGGCTGGTGCGCTGCCTGGACGAGTTCGGGCGGCGCGAGATCAACCTGACGAAGATCGAGTCCCGCCCCAAGCGCGAGCGGATGGGCAGTTATATGTTCTTCGTGGATCTGCAAGGCCGGTGCAGCGACGCCGCTGTCGCTGAGGCGATACGTGGATTGAAGGGGATCTGCGAGCAGGCTCGCGTGCTCGGCTCCTACCGTGCGAGCGGTGCTCAAGGAGATGCGCCGGCGCTGGCGAGCGGCCCTCCCGGGGATGCGGCGACGGAGTCCGGACATACGGGCGGAGCTCAGAAACACGCCACGAGCAATCGCCACGACTCCGCGGCGCCATCGCTACACTCCGGCGCTACAGATGGATAGCACCGTTCCACCTGTAGTACTGAGGTCCGTGCCGCTACCAGAGCATCAGCGGCGCGGACGTGACAGTGGCCGGGTGCTCGTGTTGAACGCCACGTATGAGCCAATCAACGTGTGCTCAGTGCGGCGCGCGGTCGTGCTGCTGCTGAAGGACAAGGCCGAGCTGCTGGAGCGCGGGCGCTGGGAGCTGCACTCCGAGAGCGCGACGGTGGCCCGGCCGGTAGTGATCCGCCTCGTCAGCTACGTGCGCGTGCCGCGGGACGCGCACCGGCGCAAGATCACCCGCCGGGCGGTGTTCGCGCGCGACGGCTGGATGTGCCAGTACTGCGGGTCGCACTCGAACCTGACCGTCGATCACGTGATCCCGCGCTCGAAGGGAGGCGCCTCCAGCTGGGAGAACATCGTCGCCTCGTGCGCGCCGTGCAACCGGCGCAAGGGCGACCGGCTGCCGCGCCAGGCCGGGATGCATCCCAAGCACGCTCCGCGGATACCGCGGGCGGAGATCTTCATCCACGTCGCATCGCCGACGATCCCGGCAGCGTGGTTGGCGTACCTACCGCAAGCCGCCTGAATGAAACGAGGGGCGCCCTCGACTGGGCGCCCCTCGCATACGGCTCTGACTGGAAAGACCGAGACGGCGATGCTGCTGCCGGAGGGACCAGGTCCGACGGTCATCTCGGGGTGTCCCGGGTTGGATTCCGCTGACCGGTTCGGGGACGCTCGCGAAGCGAGTGTCTACCGGTTCGGTCGGCCAGCCTCCGACCTAGCGGCCGGTCACCTCCAGGGTCCCGCAAAAACTGTCACCTAACGTACGGACCACCTCCTTTCTCTGGTCTGGGCAGAGTAGCGAACGGAGATGACGTGCGCCAGGTCTACTGCTCGTCCTGGGGTTCCCCGGTCGGGGCGGCGTCATTTACCGGGGCGTCCGTGGTCAACTCCTCGGCGGTCGCGTCCACACCCGGGGCAGACTCCTCGACGGTCCCCTCATCCGTGGTCAACTCGTCGGTGTCGACGACCAGCGCGATCGCGCTGACGAGGTCGTCCTCCTTGAGGTTCATCACGCGCACGCCCGTAGCGGAACGCCCCTGCTGGGAGATGCCGCCGGCGGGGGTGCGCTGGACCATGCCGCCGACCGAGATGAACACGAGCTCCTGGTGCTCGCGCACGACGAGCGCGCCCGCAAGGCCCCCCTTGCGCTCGGTGAGCTTGATCGTCAGGACGCCTTTGGCGCCACGGCGGGTTTTGCGGTACTGGCTGATCTGGGTGCGCTTGCCATAGCCGTTCTCGGTCACGACGAGCAGGTCCATGTCATCGCGCGCGACGTCCATCGCGATGACCCGGCCGTCCGAACCCACGTCCATCCCGCGCACGCCGGTCGTGTCGCGGCCCATCGAGCGGGCGTCGGACTCGGCGAAGCGCACTGCCAGGCCGGCGCGGGAGACCATCATGATCTCATCCTCGGGGTCGACGGCACGGACGGCCAGCAGCTCGTCGTCGTCGCGGATGTTGATCGCGATGATGCCGTCGGCCTTGATCGGCGTGTTGTAGGCGAGCAGCTCGGTCTTCTTGATGGTGCCGTTGCGGGTGGCGAACACGAGGAACTTCGTCTCGGTGAAGTCACGGGTGGACACGACGGCCTGGATGCGCTCGCCCTCGCGCAGCGGCAGCACGTTGACCAGCGCCCGTCCCTTGGCGGTGCGCGAGGCCTCGGGCAGCTCATACACCTTGGAGCGATAGACCTTGCCGCGGTTGGAGAAGAACAGCAGATAGTCATGGGATGAGCAGACGAACAGGTGCTCGATGAAGTCGCCGTCCTTCATATCCATCCCGGTCACGCCGCGCCCGCCGCGCTGCTGCTGGCGATAGGTCGCCAGCGGCAGGGACTTGACGTAGCCAGACTGGGTGATCGTGATCACCATCTGCTGGTCGGCGATCAGGTCCTCGATGTCGATCTCGTCCTCGGAGTGGCTTATCTCAGTCCTGCGCTCGTCGCCGAACCGATCGGAGATCTCGGTCAGCTCCTCCTTGATGACCGCCAGCACGCGCGACTCGTCGCCGAGGATCGCGCGAAGCTCGGCGATGCGCTCGGTCACGTCGGCGTGCTCCTGCTGGATCGAGTCGGCCTCCAGCGCCGTGAGCTGGGACAGGCGCAGGTCGAGGATCGCCGAGGCCTGGATCGTGCTCAGCTCGAACCGGGCGACGAGCTGCTCGCGGGCGTCCTCGCGATCGCGTGAGCCGCGGATCAGCTCGATGATCGCGTCGAGGTGCTCCAGCGCGATCAGCAGACCCTGCAGGATGTGGGCGCGAGCCTCCTTCTCGGAGAGCTCGTGCTTGGTGCGGCGGACGATCACCTCGCGCTGGTGGGCGACGTAGTTGTGGATCACCGCGCGCAGATTCAGCGTGCGCGGGACGTTGTCGACGAGCGCGACCATGTTCACGCCGAACGTCAACTGCATCGGCGTGTGCTTGTAGAGCTTGTTCAGCACGACCTTCGGGATCGCGTCGCGCTTGAGCTCGATCACGAGGCGCATGCCGCGCTTGTCAGACTCGTCGCGCAGGTCGGAGATCTCGGGGATGCGCTTCTCGTGGACCAGATCGGCGATCTTCTGGATCAGCCCACCGTCGCCGCCCTTCTTGACCATGAACGGCAACTGCGTGACGACGATCGCCTCCTTGCCCTGCTTGAGCGGCTCGATGTGCGCCCGCGCCTGGATCCGCACACGGCCGCGGCCGGTCTCATACGCGTCGCGGATGCCCGCGCGCCCGACGATGATCCCGCCGGTCGGAAAATCGGGCCCTGAGATGTGGCGCATCAGCCCGTCGACCTCGACCTGCGGGTCGTCGATGTAGGCGATCGTCGCCGCGATCACCTCGCGCAGGTTGTGCGGGGGGATGTTCGTCGCCATGCCCACCGCGATGCCGGAGGAGCCGTTGACGAGCAGGTTGGGAAACCGCGCCGGCAGCACCAGCGGTTCGCGGCGCGAGCCGTCGTAGTTCGGCGCGAAGTCAACCGTGTCCATGTCGAGGTCGCGCAGCATCTCGGTGGCGATCCGTGCCAGGCGCGCCTCCGTATACCTCATCGCGGCGGCCGGGTCGTCGTCGACCGAGCCAAAGTTGCCCTGGCCGTCGACGAGCTCGTTGCGCATCGAGAAGTCCTGGGCCATGCGCACGAGCGCGTCGTAGATCGCGGAGTCGCCGTGGGGGTGATAGTTGCCCATCACCTCACCGACGATCTTGGCGCACTTGGCGTAGGAGCGGGTCGGCCCGAGGCCGAGCTCGTTCATCGCGTACAGCACGCGGCGGTGCACGGGCTTCAGACCGTCGCGTACGTCCGGCAGCGCGCGACCGACGATCACCGACATCGCGTAGTCGAGATACGCGGTGCGCATCTCCTCCTCGAGAGCGCGCGGTTCGATTGACCCGCCGCTGAGTGTCTCAGGCGTCGCCATGCTGGATCACCTCCTTACACATCAAGGTTCGCGACGGCCCGTGCGTTGTCCTCGATGAAAGCGCGGCGCGGCTCGACCTGGTCGCCCATCAGCATCGAGAAGATGCGGTCGGCCGCGAACGCGTCCTCGAGCGTGACCTGGGCGAGCGTGCGCGTGGCGGGCGCCATCGTCGTTTCGCCGAGCTGGTCGGCGTTCATCTCCCCGAGGCCCTTGAACCGCTGCAGTTTGATGCCCTTCTGCGCGACGGTCATCACGGCAGGGTGGAGCGCCTCGAAGGAGGGCGCCGACTCGCGGGCGTCGCCGAGGCGCACATCGAAGGCCGGGGTGCCGGCGAGCTCGATCAGCTGCGCGTGCACACGCGCGAGCGAGCGATACTCCTGGGAGTCGAACAGGCTGCGCTTGATGTGGTGGGTGCGGGCGAAGCCGGTCTTCGCCTCGACGGCCTTCACGCGGATCTCCAGCGGATCCTCTTCGACCAGCTCGGTCGCGTGCGTCTCCCCGACGACGTCGGCACGTCTCAGCAGCTCGATCGCCGCCTCGGCGCTCATCGCCTGCTCGCCCAGCAGCGACGACTCCTCGAGGAACTGAACCATGTCGTGCCCGTGCACGGCGCGCAGGGACGAGGACCAGCCCTCGTACTGCTTGAGCAGGCGGGTGAACCGCTGCCAGCGGGCCTCGGTGAGCTTGAACTGGGTGCCGTACCGATCGAACACCTCGATCCGCTCCCACTTGTCCGCCAGCAGGATCTCCTCGAGCTCGGAGTCCTTCTCGATATAGCGCTCGCGCGAGCCCTGCTTGAGCTTATACAGCGGCGGCTTGGCGATGTACACGTAGCCGGCCTTGATCAGCTCTTCCATCTCGCGGAACAGCAGCGTGAGCACGAGCGTCCTGATATGAGCTCCATCAACGTCTGCATCTGTCATCAGGACGATCTTGTGGTAGCGGGCGTTCTCGAGGTTGAACTCGTCGCGCACGCCCGTCCCGATCGCGGTGATCAGCGCCTGGATCTCGGTGTTCTGGAGGACCTTGTCGATCCGCGACTTCTCGACGTTGAGGATCTTGCCGCGCAGCGGCAGCACCGCCTGGGTGTTGCGGTCGCGCCCTTGCTTGGCCGAGCCGCCGGCGGAGTCTCCCTCGACCACGAACAGCTCGGCCAGCGACGGATCCTTGACCGAACAGTCGGCGAGCTTGCCGGGCAGGGTCGAGTTCTCCAGCGCCGACTTGCGCCGCGTCAGGTCGCGGGCCTTGCGGGCGGCCTCACGGGCGCGCTGGGCCTGGACGGACTTCATGATCACCGCACGGGCCTCCGAGGGGTTCTCCTCCAGGAACTCGCCGAGACCGGTGTTGACGATCGACTCGACGAAGCCGGCCATGCCCGGGTTGCCGAGCTTGGTCTTCGTCTGGCCCTCGAACTGCGGGTCGCGCAGCTTGACCGAGATCACCGCGGTCAGTCCCTCGCGCACGTCCTCGCCTGACAAATTGTCCTCTTTGTCCTTCAGCAATCCCTTCTCGCGCGCGTACCGGTTGAGCGTGCGCGTGAGCGCGGAGCGGAAGCCCGACATGTGCGAGCCGCCCTCGCGGGTGTTGATGTTGTTGGCGAACGAATGGATCGACTCCTGATAGGAGGAGTTCCACTGCATCGCGATCTCAGCGGCCCCCTCCTCGGACTCGCCGGCGAAGAAGATGACCTTGCGGTGGACGGTCTCCTTGTTCTCGTTGAGATAGGAGACGAAGTCCTCGATGCCGCCCTCGTACTGGAACTCGGCGGAGTGGCCCTCGCCGCGCTCGTCAACGATTGAGATGCGCAGGCCGCGGGTGAGGAAGGCGGTCTCGCGCAGGCGCTCTTCGAGCGTGTGGAAGTCGAGCTCGAGCGACTCGAAGATGTCCGCGTCGGGCAACCACGTGACGGTAGTCCCGGTGACGCCGTCGCCGGGCAGTGGCTCGCCCCGCTGCAGCTCGTTCTGGGGCGCCCCACGCGAGTACTCCTGCGACCACGCATACCCGTCGCGACGGATCTCCACGAGCAACTGCTCGGACAGCGCGTTGACGACCGACACGCCGACGCCGTGCAGCCCTCCGGAAACCTTGTAGCCGCCGCCATCGCCGAACTTGCCGCCGGAGTGCAGCACGGTCAGCACGACCTCGACCGCCGGGCGACCCTCTTTCTCGTGCATCGCGACGGGGATCCCGCGCCCGTTGTCGACGACCGTGACCGAGTTGTCTGGGTGGATCGTGACGGAGACCTCAGTGCAGTAGCCGGCCAGGGCCTCGTCCACCGAGTTGTCCACGACCTCGTACACGAGGTGGTGCAGACCCATTACGCCGGTCGAGCCGATGTACATGCCCGGGCGCTTGCGGACGGCCTCGAGGCCTTCCAAGACCGTGATGTCCTGCGCATCGTAGCCGGCGTCCGTCTCCGTCATCGACGGATCGTTGACGCCGCCCCTGGTGGCGCCGCCCTTGCTTGGACTACCGTTGTCAGAGTTGTCGCTGCCTGCGCTCAATGGTCCCTCGATGACGTGCGAACGCCCCGGGAATCCGGGGCGCCGAGGCCACGATCCGGGGCGAAATGGTGTTTACAGAACAATAGCACATCCGGCCCCCGTACCGACCCTCGACGGGGCAAGAAAATCCCTGCAAATCATCGTAATTCAAGGGGTGCAGGCGACCTTTGGGAACGGCCTCGCGAACGGGGCGCGCAATGACCCCTGATCGTGACTCACGCAGGGTCGATTGGGTTGGGTACGGATGGCCCGCTGCGCAGGACGAGCTCGCGTAGGGAGCACCCTCGACCACGCACTCGATCGGGGCAGTTATCCGGTCCGGCAACGCAGCTCGCGGAGGGTGCCGGAGCCCAGGGCGTCGTTCAAGCCGGCGAGCAGAGTCGATTCCATCAACGTGAGCTCCTGGGCCCAGACCGCTGCCGCGCAGATCACCGTCAGCACGCCGTCGTGCTCAGCCGCGGGGCGGGCGGACCCGGCGATCGCAGGACCCACCGCGCGATCCCAGACAGTCTGCACGCGTGCCAGCGTGCTCGCCGGCGCCAGCGTTGCGGTGAGATCCGCGAGGGCGCTCGACAGTGGGCGGGGCTCGTATCTGCTCACGCTGCCAGCGCCTCCTGCAGGATCGCCCCGGGTGAGACCCGCAGCCGCGTCACGGCCTGGTCATCGGCGCCGGGTACATGCGCGAGGTCTGTGGTGGCGATCACGCTCTGTCCGCCGAGCCTCAGCTCCTGGATGAGCAGCTCGCGGCGGTCGGCGTCAAGCTCGCTCATCACGTCGTCGAGCAGCATCAGCGGCATGCGGTGGCGTTCGGTGGCGAGCGCTGTCCGCTCGGCCAGCAGCAGAGCCAGCAGGGCCAGGCGCTGCTCGCCTTGCGAGCCGTACACCCGCAGCTCGCGTCCGTCGCGCAGCAGCGCGAGCTCGTCGCGGTGCGGTCCGTGCCCGGAGAACCCTCGCTCCAGGTCGCTGTCCAGACGCTCGCGCAGCTCGACCAGCAGCGCCTCCTCATCGATCCCGCGCATGCGGGGGCGATACTCCAAGCGCGCCTCGCCGGTGAGGCCGAGCTGAGCGGCGCGCTGCGCAAACGGCTCGGCCAGGAGCTCGACCGCGCGGGCGCGGTTCTCCCGTAACACCAGCGCGTGGCGGACCAGTTGCCGATCCCAGACATCGATGCTCTCACGCGAGGCCCCACCGGAGCGGATGCGCCCGAGCAGCGCGTTGCGCTGCGCCAGCACACGTGAGTATTCACGCCGGTCGCCTGCACGGGCGGGCCAGAACGCAGCCACGACCTGGTCCAGATGCGCGCGCCGGACTCCGGGCGGGCCCTTGAGCAGCTCCAGGCGCTCGGGCATGAACACGCTCAGCAGCGGCCGATCCTCCACATCGAGTAGCCGCTCCACGGGCGCTCCGTCGGAGCTCATGTGCTTGGGCCGGCCGGGCTCGAACCCCACGCTCAGCTCGTGCTCGTGCTCGCCATCGCTGAGTTGGACGGCGACCCGGGTCGCCGGCTGCCCGAACCGCACCAGCTCACGCTCGTTGCGCGTTCGTGGAGAGTGTCCCGAACAACCGAAGTACACCGCCTCCAGCAGGTTCGACTTGCCGGCTCCGTTCGGTCCGTATACGACGGTCAACCCCTCGCCGAGCGACGTCTCAGCGCGGGCATAGGTGCGGAAGTCGCGCAGTTGCACGCTGACCACGCGCACGCCGTCCCCAGCTCAGGCGTTCAGACGGATCGGCATGATCAGGTATACGAAGTCCCCCGCCTCCGGCGATTCGATGAGGCCGGGGCGGAGCGGGCTGATCAGCTTCAGCACGAGCTCGTCGGTCTCGACGCTGTCCAGTCCGTCGCGCAGGAACTCTGGGTTGAACCCGATCTCCAGCGGCTCGCCGGCAAACGGCACCGGGATCGTCTCCGAGGCCTCGCCCACGTCCGGGGTCTGTGCGGAGATCGTCAGCTCGCCCTCACTGAACGCCAGGCGCAGCGGCGTGTTCTTCTGCGCCAGCAGGCTGATGCGCCGCACGACGTCCGTCAGCTCGGAGCTTGCGATCCGCAGCTCGTGCTCGACCGACTCCGGCAGCAGCTGGCGATAGTTCGGGAACTGGCCGTCGATCAGCCGTGACGACAGGACGACGTCGCCGAGCTCGAACACGACCTGGTTCTGGTTGACGCTGACCGCGAGCGACTCGCTCGAGTCCTGCTGGGCGATCCGTGCCAGCTCCTGCAGCGCGCGGGCGGGTATGTTGGCCTCCAGCTCGCTCTGCAGCGGAGCCTCCAGCGCCGACTCCTTGACCGACAGCCGGTAGGAGTCCGTCGCGACCATCCGCAGCTGCTGCCCGGAAGCCGACATCAGGATGCCGGTCAGCACCGGGCGGGTCTCATCGCGCGAGGCCGACCTGGCCACCTGGGAGACGGTCTGGACGAACGCCGCGGCGGGGAGCGTGATGCGCGTGTCGGGCGAAGGGGCGGGGAGCGGCGGGAAGTCTTCGGAGCGCAGGGTTCGCAGATGAAACGTGGCCGGGCCGCAGATCAGCTCGACGTCCTGCTCGGTCGTTCTCAGCTCGAGCGTGAGCCTGTCGGCCGGGAGGGTCCGGACCACGTCCTGAAACAGGCGAGCGGGCAGCACAACCATGCCGGGCTGCTCGATCTCCGCCGTGAGCGGTACGCGCAGGCCGATCTCGGTGTCTGTCGCCAGCAGCTCGGGCGTGGAGCCGTCGGGAACGGAGATCATCACGCCTGACAGCGCCTGCACGGCGCTGCGGGTCGAGGCGACGCGGGTGACGGTCTGCAGTTGCGCCAGAAGTTCGGCGGTAGAGATAGATAGCTTCACTGATGCACCTTTGTATGAGATCAGGATCAGTAGTGGTTGTGGATATGTGGTGTTGTGGTCGGTGTCTTGCTGTGGTGCCGATGGTTGACGTATGGCGGTTGTGGATATGTCTGTTGGAAGTCTGTCAGGCGTGGCGGTCGGGCTGTGCCTATGAGTTGGTACGTGTCTTGCTGTGCAGATCCTCGATCACGCTGTCCACAGCCCGACGTGACGAGTTGTCCTCGGCTATTCGCGATGCCGCGCGGCGACAAGCGTGCATGACCGTGGTGTGGTCGCGTTCACCGAACTGACGCCCGATCGCCGGCAGCGATGCGTCGGTTAGCTCACGAGCCAGGTACATCGCCACTTGGCGCGGCCATGCCACCCGCGCGGTACGCGAACTGGAGATGAGCTCGGCGGGCGTGATCCCGAAGTGCTCGCACGCGGCGTTCTGGATCTGCTCGATCGATACGTGTCCGTGTCCTGCCTGAGATTGTGCAGTTGGGTAGAGACCGTCGAGGACCTCGCGGGTCAGCTCGACCGTCAATGGCCGGCCGGTGAGCGAGCTGAACGCGACGACCCGGATCAGGGCGCCCTCGATCGCGCGTACGTTCTCGGTCACTCGCTCGGCGATCAGTTCCAATGCCGAGTCGTCGCTGAGCTTGAGACGATCGTGCTGGGCGCGCTTGCGCAGGATCGTCATGCGCGTCGCCGGGTCGGGGGGCTGGATGTCGGCCACGAGTCCGGACTCGAATCGCTCGCGCAGCCGATCCTCCAGCGCCTGCAGGTCGCGAGGTGGCCGGTCGGAGCTGAGCACGATCTGGCGGCCACCGTCGTACAGGGCGTTGAACGTGTGGAAGAACTCCTCCTCGGTGCGCGTCTTGCGCTCCAGGAACTGAACGTCGTCTACGAGCAGCACGTCGATCTGGCGGTGGCGGTTCTTGAACGTCTCTGTCTGCCGTCCGGCCAGCGCCTGCAGGAACTCGTTCGTGAACGCCTCGCCGGTCGTGCACCGCACCGCCAGGCCCGGATTGTGGGCGAGCAGCAGGCTGGCGATCGAGCCGAGCAGGTGGGTCTTGCCGACCCCCGGGGGACCGCAGATGAACAGCGGGTTGTAGGCCTGCGCGGGCATCTCCGCGACGGTCAGAGCGGCGGCGTGAGCCAGGCGGTTGCAGTCGCCGATCACGAACTGGTCGAACGTCAGCTTGGGGTTTGCCAGGGCGCCGGCGCGGGACTCGATCGCCGGTTGGAGCGCCGGTGTCTCGATTGTGTCATTCGGATCGAAGTGCTCGCGTCGTCCGCCAACCGAGACGTGACCAGCGTGACCAGCGGTACGGCGACCGTCTGCGTGCACCATTGGCTCGCCGGCCGGAACGCGAGACGGCAACAGCTCGACCGTCACGTCCGGCCCGATGACGCTCGTCACACAGGCTTGCAGGACGCGCCCGTACCGATCGCGCACCCATCCACACGCCTGCACGGGCGCTTCCACGGACAGGCGCCCGTGCGAGAGATCGCAGGCCGTCAGGGGCTCGAGCCAGAGGCGATACGTGGCCTCGCCGACGGCAGCGGCGAGCTCGGCCTGCACCCGCGGCCATATGTGCTCCAGCTCGGCGCTCACGGCAGCGTCAACCTGCTCCTCCCCGGGAGAGTGTGGATCGAACTCTGGACGGAGGGCCCGCTGGGGCCCGGTCGGGCGACTATATCCGACCCCCGTGCAGCCACACATCGGCTGCCCGCATTTGGCGAGAAATTTCCGTGGCGATCGGTCGTCCTATACTTCGGCCCTCGCCCATCTTCGCCGGCGCCACGTCCAAGCGCCGGTGTCGAAGGGATATGGCCGAGAGTGGAGAACCAGAGATGAAGCGCACCTACCAACCGAAGAAGCGCAAGCGTGCCCGCACACACGGGTTTCGTGCGCGCATGAGCACCCGCGCGGGCCGGCTGACGCTCAAGCGCCGGCGCGACAAGGGCCGCGCACGCCTGTCGGCTTGAGGATGGCTGCGATGGCCGACTCGATCGGATTCGAGTTCGAGGCCGAGCCGAGCGTGCCCCGGCCGAGCCCGCCAAGTTGGGCCGCGTCAAGCGAGCGATGAGTCCGCCCACGTCCACCGGTGCCCGTACGCCCGCTGGCAGCCGGCGTCTGTCGCGCAGCGCCGAGTTCGAGCGGGTCTATCGCCAGGGCCGCTCAACCGCCAATCGCCATCTGGTGCTGTATACGTTTCCCAACCCTTCGACGCTGAGCCCGCGGCTGGGATTGTCGGTGTCGCGCAAGGTCGGCGGCGCGGTGGAGCGCAACCGCGTCAAGCGGCTGCTGCGCGAATCGTTTGCGCGTGCCGAGTCGCAACTGCGCCCCGGTCAGGACATCGTGCTGGTCGCGCGGCCCGATGCCCGCGAGCTGGCCGAGCGCGAGGGGTTGACGGGCATCGACGCGGCGCTCACGGAACTGATCGATCGCGCCCGTCTGCGCGAGGGCGTACCGTCGCCTGAGGCAGGGGAGCAGTCGCGGCGGGACGAGGCCGATGCAACGGTGCCGGATTCGTGAATGTCGTGACCACGACGTCCTCACCTACCCCATCCGACCATGTCGTGCCTGTCGTGCCGCGCGTTGTCCGGGCGGTCGTCACGGCTCCGATCGTCCTGTACGGCAAGTTGATCTCACCGGCGCTGCCCAGACGCTGCAAGTACGAGCCCACGTGCTCGCGCTACGCGATCGACGCTATCCGTACGTACGGCATACTTAGGGGCGTCGTGCTCGCGGTGTGGCGCGTGCTCAGGTGCAACCCGTGGAGCGACGGCGGGTACGATCCAGTCGAGAGCCAGCGAGTGTTCGGTGTTCGTGCGCGGCCCGGCGGCTGAACGGACGCGGGCCGCTCAACGCTCAGCAGTCCCGCCGCCGCGCGGCGGCACCCCACCCCAGTAATCAGCGACACCGCCCCCCCCCAACACCGCCCGCCTCCTCAGACAACACCGCCCTTCCCTCAAACAACACCGCCCTTCCCTCAAACAACACCGCCCTTCCCCTCAAACAACACCGCCCTTCCCACCTCAAACAACACCGCCCTTCCCACCTCAAACTCAACCCCCATCCCAGACAGACCCGATCCAACCCTAGCCATGCCCATCTTCGCCAACGTCATCGAGGAAGCGTTCTCGCCCCTGATCAAGGTGTTCGAAGAAATCATGGTGTTTATCCATGCCCACCTGGTCGGTGGCAGCTGGGGGCTGGCGATCGTGGGGCTCACCGTCCTCACGCGGGCTGTGCTGGTGCCGCTGACGTTCAAGCAGCTGAAGTCGATGCAGGAAATGCAGCGGATGGCTCCGCAGATGAACGCGCTCAAAGAGAGGTACAAGGACGACAAGCAGCGCCAGCAGCAGGAGATCATGAAGTTCTACAAGGACAACAAAATCAATCCGTTGGCCTCCTGCCTGCCGTTCCTGCTGCAACTGCCGGTGTTCATCTCGCTCTTCTACATGCTCCGGACCGATCTGAAGTTCGACATCTGCGGTCCGCAGCTGCGCGAGCACTACACGCGCGAACTGCACCGCCCGATCACCTCGAACAGCCAGATCCCCGAACACGCGGTCAAGGTCATGGGCCACACGGTCGCGGGGCTGACGGAAACCGGCTGCAACGCCGTCTACCCGGGGTCGGCCAAGTTCCTGTTCATCCCCGACATCACCGCCAAGGCGACGGGGATCGTCCTGATCGTCCTGATCGCCGTGTACATCGCCTCGCAGATCTTCTCGACGCTGATGGCGACCGCCTCCGCCGATCCGAACCAGCGGCGCATGATGCTGTTGCTGCCGCTTGTGATCGTCGCGTTCCTGTTCCGCTACCCGGCCGGTCTGCTGGTGTACTGGATCACGACGAACCTGTGGACGATCGGCCAGCAGTACTTCATTCGGCAGCGTATGGGGCCGGCTCCGGTGACGCCGGGGAAAGGGTCCGGGGACGGTGGGGACGATTCGCCCAACGGCAAGTCGGGCCTCCGAGGTGGGGGTAAGAAGGGCGAGCCGGCACTGGCAGGCGTGGGCGTGGCAGGTGGAATTGCCGCAGCTCCGCCACCACCCCCGCGCAGGAAGAAGAAGCGTTCGGGTAGGCGACGATGAGCGACGCCGAGGGGGGAGGGGATGCCGGCGAGCTCGGAGGGGACGTGAGCTTCGCTGGTGGTGATGAGGAAGCGAGCCTTGCGGGGGAGGACAGTCCCGTCGATGACGGCTCCGTCGAGGACAGTCCCGTCGATGACGGCTCCGTCGAGGACAGTCCCGCGGTGATTCTCGAAGACCTGCTCGCGGAGATTGCCGATGGGCTCGACCTCGACGTCGAGATCGAGATCGACGAATCCGAGGGCGTGTTGAGGGGTTGCCTGCGCGGGGAGGATGTCGGTCTGTTCATCGGTCGCCGTGGGCAGACGATCGACGCCGTCCAGCATCTGGCGCAACGGATCGTCTTCCATGACGGACCGTCGGAGGTGCGGGTCGTGATCGACGCCGACGGCTACCGTGAGCGCCGCGCGGAGACGCTTCGGACAGACGCCGACGATGCGGCCGAGGAGTCGCTGCGCACGGGTCGCCCGGTCGAGCTCGAGCCGATGCCTGCCTCCGAGCGGCGTGTGGTTCATGAACACCTGCGGGATCGTGGGGATGTGCAGACCCACAGCGAGGGCGACGAACCCGAGCGGCGGTTGGTGGTCTCGCCGCTCGAGGATTGACGTCAGACCGGAGCCGCGGAGGGCCGACCCGTTTCCCGTGAAACATGTGTTCCCGGTGAAACAACTGCCCGGCCACACCGGGGCGGGGTTAGGATTCCCCCCGTGAGACCACCGTCGCTGTCCACGCTCGGCGAGCGTTATGGGTTGGACGATCGTCAGTTGGATCAGTTGGACGCGGTGCTGGATGGTTTGGCGGCGGATGAGCGCGCGCCGACGACTGTGCGCGATCCCGGTGAGGCAGTGGACATCCATCTCGCCGACTCGCTGGTGGCGCTCGAGATCGACCGGGTCCGATCCGCTCGGCGCATGGCCGACATCGGTACGGGAGCCGGCTTCCCCGGGCTGGCGCTGGCCGTCGCGCTGCCGGCATGCGAGATGCGGCTCCTGGAGAGCCAATCGAAGAAGTGCCAGTTCGTGCGGCGGGTGATTGCGGCTGCTGAAGTGGACAACGCGCGCGTGGTGGAGGGCAGGGCGGAGGAATGGCCCGAGGGCCTGGGCGCCCACGACGCTGTGCTCGCCCGTGCGCTTGCGCCCTCCCCGGTGGTGCTGGAGTATGCGGCGCCCCTGCTCGAGCGGGGAGGTGTTCTCGTGGACTGGCGCGGGCGCAGGGATGCGGCCCAGGAGAAGGCTGCGCTCGAGGCTGCGGACCAGCTGGGGCTCGAACGTGTGGAGGCGCGCAGCGTCAAGCCGTTTGCGACGGCAAGAGATCGACACCTGCACGTCTACCTGAAGGTTGAAGATACGCCGCCAAAGTTCCCTCGACGTGGGGGAATGGCCCGCAAGAAGCCGCTTGCCCGATGAGGTCGAGATCGAGATCGAGGCATTCCGAGGATCCCCCGCCGCCGAACCGCGCTCCGACCGCGATCGGCGCTAGCGTGGCGAGCACCATGGGCACCGTATACGCGATCGCCAACCAGAAGGGCGGGGTCGGTAAGACGACCACGGCCGTGAACGTGGCTGCGTGCATCGCCGAGGCCGGCTACGAGACCCTGCTGGTGGACGTCAACCCGCAGGCGAACGCGACGGTCGGGCTGGGGATCGAGCGCACGCAGGCACCCGGGCTGTACGAGGTGCTGACGGGCGAGGCGAGCGCCGCAGATGCGCTGACCGATGCGAGCGTGCCCGGTCTGAAGGTGCTGCCGGCGGGCGCCGGGCTGGCTGGAGCCAACGTTGAGCTGCCGCGCATCGAGGGGTTTGAGCAGCGGCTGCGTGAGCGTCTGGAGCCGCTGAGGGATCAGTTCCAGTACATCCTGCTGGACTGCCCGCCGTCGCTTGGGCCGCTGACGGTGAGCGCCCTGGTGGCCGCCGACCAGGTGATCGTGCCGGTGCAGACCGAGTATTTCGCGCTGGAGGGACTGGCTGGGCTGCTCGACACGCTGGCGCTGGTGCAACGCGAGCTGAACCCGCGACTGACGGTGGCGGGGATGCTGTTGACGATGCACGACTCGCGCACACGGCTGGGACGAGACGTCGAGCGCGAAGTGCGCGAGCACTTCCCCGATCTGGTGTTCGAGACGGTGATCCCGCGCAACGTGCGTGTGGGCGAGGCGCCCAGCTACGGGTTGCCGGTGACCCATCACGACCCACATTCCGCCGGTGCCGAGGCGTATTTCGAGCTGGCCAAGGAGGTTGCGGCCCGTGGCTAAGCCGAGGCCGAAGCCAAAGCCCGGGATGGGCCGGGGGTTGGAGGCGATCCTGTCGGTGTCCGCCGAGGGGAGTCGAGCGCGCGAGGACGAGTTGCGCGAGCTGCCGGTAGAGCTGATCGCGCCCAATCCGACGCAGCCACGCAGGCGGTTCGACGAGGACTCGCTGCAGGCGCTCGCGGGGTCGCTGGGCGAGCGCGGAGTGCTGCAGCCCGTGCTGGTGCGACCCAAGCCGGGCGGTACGTATGAGCTCGTCGCCGGCGAGCGCCGCTGGCGTGCGGCTCAGATCGCCGGGCTGGAGGAGATTCCGGCGCTGATACGCCCCCGCGACGACGCCGAAGCGCTCGAGCTGGCGCTGATCGAGAACATGGCGCGCGAGGATCTCAGCCCAATCGAGGAGGCCCGCGCCTGTGCGGCGCTGGTCGAGGAGCTGGGTCTCACGCGCGAGGAGGTCGGCCGGCGCGTTGGTCGCAGCCGCGTCGCGGTCAGCAACCTGGTGCGGCTGCTGGACCTGCCCGACGAGGTGATCGAGCTCCTGCAGGAGGGGACGCTGAGCGAGGGCCACGGCCGGGCGCTGTTGCTGGCTGAGGATCACGGTGCGCGCACAAGGCTGGCGCGCAGCGCCGTGCAGGAGGGCTGGTCGGTGAGGGTCGTGGAATCACGCGCGCGCGAGGACAACGACGGCGCTGGGACGGGGGGTGGCCGTGCCGGCAAGCGCCGGCGGGCGACGGGCAAGGTGCATCCCGATCAGGAACAGGCGGCCGGCAAGATCGCGGACGCGCTCGGCGATGCGCTCGGGGCGGAGGTGCGGGTAAGCGTGACGCCCGACGGGGGATATCGCGCGGAGCTGTCGTTTGCGACGCAGGAGGAGGCGATCGAGCTGGCGCGGCGGTTGCGGGCGGTGGCGGTGGCGGTGGCGTAGGCGGAGCGGGACTTAGGTTAAGCCAGGACGCACGGGACTGGAGCGTGTCGATATATCCAGACATCCAGCACTATTTGAGAGATGTCTGATAAAGCCGACATCCGCCCAATGTGCTAATATGTCTAGATATGCAGACATCTATCCGCGAGAGCTCCACTGAGGAGACGCCCGGTTCCAGTCAGCCGTTTAGGTTGTACTCGGCTGCCTCCGTGGGACCCGCGATTCGTCAGTACCGCGAAGCAGCCGGCCTGACCCAGGCACAGCTCGCCGACATGGCGGGACTGCACCGGAGCTACCTCTCCGAACTGGAGCGAGGCTCCGAAACCGAGCAGCTACGTCGCATCCTGCGCGTCCTCAAGCTGCTCGGTGTGCGAGCGACCCTGCACAAGGCGGACTGGTAGTGGCAGGATCGCTGGCGATCTGGCTCTATGGCCGCCAGGTCGCTGTGGTGGAGCCAGAGCGGAAGGGCCGTCTGCGTCTGTACTACACCGAGGAGGCGTTGGCCGCTTATGAGGGCGGTACACCGCTTCTATCGCTGGCTCTACCGCTCACCCGTGATCGCTACCCCAACGGCGTGACGCGCGCGTTTCTCGACGGTCTTCTACCCGAGGGTGAGCCGCGCAGAGCGATCGCGGCGGATCTCGACCTGCCGGCGAGCGATGTCTTTGGACTGATTGGCGCGCTCGGCAAAGACTGCGCGGGAGCGCTGGTGATCCAGCCACCTGACGATCCGCCACCGTCGGTGTCTACCGTTGAGGGCGCCGAGCCGCTCGGCCCAGACGACCTCGGCGAGATTATTGCGAACCTCCGGAGCGCCCCGCTCGGGATCGACCGCAAGGTGCGGCTGTCGCTCGCAGGCGTTCAGGAAAAGCTGTTGCTCACCCGGATGTCGGACGGAGGGTGGGGCCGGCCCGTCGCGGGAACACCATCGACCCACATCCTCAAGCCAGAGATCGAGCGCTTCCGCAACACGGTCGAGAACGAGGCGTTTTGCATGCGCATCGCCAGGCATCTCGAGCTGCCGGTCGCAAACGTCGAGACGATGGTCGTCGATAAGCGCCCGGTGCTGGTCGTGCAGCGATACGACCGCGTCATTGGCCCCGGCGGGACGGTTCAGCGGGTCCACCAAGAGGACTTCTGCCAGGCGCTCGGGCTGCCGCCGGACAGGAAGTACGAGCAAGAGGGCGATCCCACGCTGGCACGCATCGCGCGCATCCTCCAGGAAGTCGCCGAGCCTTCCTCGATCGGTACGCTGCTGCGGGCACTGATTGTCAACGTGGCGATCGGCAACTGCGACGCGCACGGTAAGAACTACTCGCTGTTGCACACCGAGTCGGGCATCCTCCGCTTGGCCCCGCTCTATGACCTCCTGTCAACGAGGCTGTATCCCGTCGATGACAAGCTCGCGATGTACGTCAACAGTGTCCAGACGGCCGATCGTGTGACATCGGATCGAATCGTCAATGAGGCAGCACGGTGGGGGATGAGCAGGAAAACGGCCGAGTCGATCGTGATCGACTCTCTCGATCGTCTGCCGGCGGCGATATCGACGGCGGCCGAGGAGACCGACCTCGTCCCCCCCGAGTTGGTGGAGCAGGTCAGTCGCCGGGCCGACCGGCTGCGGAGCTCCGCTGTGCCCAGTCGCTGACGAGCTCCGCCGATGCCGTGACACCGCGGGCGATAAGATGTACCACGGGTTGCCACGTGGCGCACGGTCCCGTAGTGGGTCTGGCTGCCTGTCGCAACCGCGCACGGGCGATTAGCTCAGATGGTTAGAGCGCTTCTCTGATAAGGAAGAGGTCCCAGGTTCGAGTCCTGGATCGCCCATCGCGGAACTGCCTGCAAATCGCGGGATTTGGCGGAGGTCGCCCGGGTTGGCGGTCACGCTTGGGGCCTGATTCGGCTGGCCGTCCCATTCGCCGTCCCAATGGATGCCTTCACGCTTTGCCGGAGCTACCGACGCACTGGGACACTAGGCGTACCACCCACCCACACACCACACCCAAACACCAAGGAGACCCATGCAGCTCACCCGCAACTCCCTTGAAACCAACGCCGGCCCGCGCGATTGGTTCACGGGCACTGTGTACATCGACGTCGTCGCCGTACCCGCGGAGCTATCGCGTCTCGCAGCAGCCAGCGTTCACTTCACCCCCGGCGCGCGCACCGCATGGCACACGCATCCACTCGGCCAGACCATTTTCGTCACCGAGGGCATCGGCCGCTGCCAGAGCGAGGGCGGGCCGGTTCAAGAAATTCGCCCCGGCGACCGCGTCTTCTTCGAGCCCGGCGAGAACCACTGGCACGGCGCCGACCCCAACCGCTTCATGACTCACCTCGCGATGCAACAAGTTGACGACCATGGCAACGCCGTCACCTGGGGCGAACATGTCACCGACGACGAGTACGATGCCGCCCCGGCGTCCTAGCCGCCGCGCGAACGGTCGAGACGCTCGCATTGCCGGCGTGAGCAGCAGCCGCTATTCAGCCCCCCGACGTGCCGTCGCTCGGCGCGAACATCGGCTTGACGCCGAGCGCGCGGGCCTGATCGACGCTGACGATCTCGCGGCCCAGCGGCAGCAGCGAGACCGGGATGAGCTTGAAGTTCGCCAGGCCGAGCGGGATGCCGATGATGGTCAGGCACAGCAGCACACCCGAGACGAGATGCCCGATCGCCAGCCACCATCCGCAGAGCACGAACCAGATCACGTTGCCGATGCTCGACGCGACACCGGCGTCGGTGCGGCGGACGACTGTTTTGCCGAACGGCCACAGGGCGAAGACGGCGATGCGCAAGGACGCGATGCCGAACGGGATCGTGACGATCAGGACGAAGCAGATCAGCGCGGCGAGGGTGTACCCGATCGCCATCCACAAGCCGGCCAGCACGAACCAGATGATGTTGAGCAACAGTCGCACGGTCTCGTTATCCGTAGCGACTGATCACGTCGCTGACATGACGCCTGCGATCACCATGACCATACTCAGCGTGATTCGGCGTGTCACAACACGGAGCGTACGGAAGCAACTGCGCGGCTGGCTCAACGTCACGGTAGGTGTCTGAGCGGGTTACGCCGCGATGCGTTCGAGCTCTTCGGCGCGGACCTCGAATTGCCCGTCGTCCCCGTCTTGGCCGACACGAATCGCGACGATCTGGCGGCCGCCTACGCCGAGCGGGCCACGATCCTCCACCACGATGCCGCGCCGCTCACTGCCGGCGACACGCAGGATGACCTTGTCGCCCACCTTGAGCTGGCTGGGAGTGGATGTCGAAGCTGTCCGGGGCATGCTCAGTCAAACGGTATCACCAGGGCCGGGGCAGTTCCAGCGTCTCGCACCGGTCGGCCGCGACTCTATCCAGTGATGTTCGTCCAGCGCCCGGTTGTGCGTGAGGCTCTCGCGCAACATCACGCGGTAGTCGATGCTGTGGGTGCCTGCTGCGATGGCGTCCGCGGTTTGGCTGTGCAGTGCACGGGCGAACCCCTGGAAGCGGGCCGCGAGCAGTGTGACGTAGGCATAGTTGATCTGCTGGGTCAGGAACCGGCGACCAGGTTTCGTCCCGCCCACCGCGCGATGAGCATTCTCGATCTCGTCGAACGCGGCCGAGGCGTTGCTCTGCCACTCCTGAAGCGACTTGGACGCCATGGCCGCGATGCTACTGGCGGTGCCGAAGGCTTGTCCCGAGACATGGCCGCGTCCTGTCCACCGCTCTACAGCGGCGGGACCTGGTTATCGACCTGCGTTCCGTGGTAGAGGTGGTCCTGATCCTTGCAGGCGGCCGGGAAGAAGAACTGGACGCTGTCGCTGCGCACACCGTTGTAGCTTGCGAACAGGGTCGCGTGCCCGACGGTTCCGACTTCACATTCCGGATCGTTGCTGCTCGTGACCCGGACCTTGATCTTCATGATGTTTCCCGGGTAGCCCCACATCGTCGCGTAGTGCGAGTGATACACGAGGTGGTGCTGAACCGACATGATGATCGTGCCGGCCCGATCCTGCTGGCAGATGATCCCCGAGACGGTGTTGGCTTCGAGGTTGATTTCGCCATGGCCCTTGGCGAAGCTGCTCGCCCCCGTGTACGGGCCCGTATGAAAGCCCCAAGGGGGAATCCCGTAAACGGTCGGTACCTGCGAGCAAGACGTGGCTGCGCTGGCTGAGCCGGCCATGCCGCTGAGCGCCAGCAGCGCTGTCATCGCCAAAACGGCGAGTCCAATGCGCCGCGTGATGTGGTTGCGCCTCATCGCCGAGCCGACTATAGCCGCGCCTGCCCTCGACCATCGTCGCGTCGATCGGTATTCTCCCCCCACCGCAACCAACCGGCGCCCAGGAGGCTCCAGTGTCTGGACACGAAGAAGATCCCAACTCTCCCTCGGGTACTCACGAGTCGGCGCCGCTGATGATCGGGATCGTCGGGATCTCGATCCCCGTGACGCTGGCCGCCGTGGCGGCGATGAGCGGGAGTACGGCCGTGCTGGTGCTGGCGGTTATCGCGATGTTGATCGTCGGAACCCTCGCGCTGCTGTTCATGATGCGGCTGATGACCGATCCGCCCGAGTCCGGCAGCGGCGCCGGTCACGGCGAGTAGCGCCCCCGTCCGCCTTCTGAGGACCCTGCGTCCCGGGGCTAAGGCATCGGCCGCGGGCTGCCGATGATGGGCTCGTGATCTCTACTCGCTTGCTCTCCCAGCTGGCCGGTCTGCGCTCGGCCGTCACGCGTCGGCTGACACTCGGTCTGTGCGCCGCGACCGTGCTGTCGCTTTCCCTCGCGGCCCTGTCCACCCCCGCGTACGCGCACGTCGAAGAAGTGCCGACGACCACGAAAGTCGGCGCCCCGAAGATCAAGGTCGGGCTGCAGCCGCGCGAATCAGAATACTTTTGGTATGGCCCAGGTAAGTACACAGGGCTGGGCAAGGGCGAAGGCGTCGCGAATCCCGAATCCGCAAAATTCGACAACACGAGCGGCAATCCGGTCGTGCACGCCGCCAACACGTACGCGATCTACTGGGATCCGCAGGACTACTACCACGGCGACTGGCAGAGTCTGATCGACGGGTTCCTGGCGAATGTGGGTACCGCCGGCAGCCAGCTCGCGAGCGTGTTCGCGGTTGACGCGCAGTACACCGACAAGACGAACAAACCGGCCGCGTCTTTCTCGACCTTCCGCGGCGCATACACCGACACCCATCCCTATCCGGCGACCAACGGCTGTGCCGACCCGCGCAGGCTGGAATTCGGGATCCCCTTCCTCGAAGGAACGACGACGCCGGTCTGCGTCACCGCGGCGCAGGTGCAGACCGAGCTCGAACGGTTCATCAAGCAGCGCGAAGAAGAACACGACGCGCTGCCCAAGGGCATGGGCACGATCTTCTATCTGCTGACGCCTCCCGGGGTCACGGTATGTCTGAACGAAGGCGAAGTCGTCCCCAACGGAGCGCACTGCTCGGACTTCAAAGGCACCCCGATCGAAATCTCGCGCTATGAAGAAGGCCAGAAACGCTTTCCCGAAGAGGAAGAAATATATGCCTCGGAAATGGTGACCTACGACAAGGCGATAGAAAAGTACAACGAAGAACTGACGAAATACAACGAAGCAAAAACGAAGTATAGGGAAGAAAAAGAAACGTACGAAGCAGCGCTCGTGAATTATAAAGAAGCCGTTGTGGCGTACGAAGATGAACTGGCGATATATAAGAAGAAGAGAAAAGAAGCCGAGGAAAAAAAAGAACGCGACACCGAAACCGAACCCGTCAGGCCGACCGAACCCGTCAAGCCGGTCGAACCGACCGCCCCGGTCAAACCCGAACACCCGTTCAAACCGGTATACCCGAAAACACCCGAAGGCTACAAAACTTACAAGCAAAGCTTCTGCAGCTATCACTCCGTCATCGGTAGCGGGACCAGCGCGATCCTGTACGCCGCGATTCCCTGGACTGCTGGTGGCGATGGCGACTATCACTTGACGAGCAGGGATGAGACCGGTGGCTTCGCCTGTCAGGATGGCGGCTTCGAACCGAGCGAAACGGAACTCGAGTCGAAGGAGCGCGAACCGACGGAAACGGCCAAAGCGAGATTTGAATTCGAAGAACAGGCGACAGGGGCAAGAGAAGCGGCGGAAGAAGAAAAAGAACAGGACCTCACCAAACCCGTCGATCAGGAGCCCAACCAGCTCGGCTCGACCCGCAGCTCGGACGGCTCCTACGATGTGGGCCTGGCCGACCTGATCATCAACCAGATCGCCGTCGAGCAGCAGGACATCGTGACCGACCCACTGTTGAACGCCTGGCAGGATCTCACGGGCAACGAGGTGACCGACGAGTGTCGCAATACCTTCGTGCCCGGATCGGGAGGCGCCGGCGCCAACGAAAAGACCCTCGCCGGGACGCTCAGCGACAACGCGCTGGGGGGCGGGAGCTACTACCTCAACGCCGGTTACAGCCTCGCGGACATAGCAAAAGAGCACCCCGGCGTGGAATATCCCGGACTGCCCTACCCGGCGGCGGACCCGTGTCCGGTCGGCGTGCGACTCGAACCGAAATTCACGGCTCCCAACACGGTCAAAGGTAATGAAGTCGTTGGGTTTGACGGGATGGAGTCGGATATCTCACTGAGCTCGGCGATTGCTTTCTCGGCGGCCGGCAAACAACAGCCCAACTACGCCACGTACACGTGGAGCTTCGGGGACGGAAGCCGCGGGGACAAGACCCCGGAAGTCTCCGGCTATGCCCCAGGCGCCAAGGCGTGTGAACCGCCGTGGCTGAGCGAAGGTCCTCCCACCTCGTTCAAACCGGCCGGGACGTGGATCGGATGTGCGGCGAGCGTGTTCCACCAATATCAATACAACGGCACCTATAATGTGACCCTCACCGTGAGAGACGTTGCCGGCAACGTAGCGACCACGACGGGCTCGGTCACGGTGGTCGAAGGCGAAACATGGCCCGAAGAAGCGGGCGGAGGCAAAGGCTCCGGCGAAGAAGGCAAAGGCTCTCCCGGCGAAAAAGGCTCCCCCGGCACGAGCACCTCCGGCACGAGCTCAACCTCCGGCTCGGGCACGTCATCTACCCCCGGCGCATCGACCACCAAAACCCCCGGCCCCGCGCCCGTCGCCAGCGCCGCCGCCGTGCCGAGCTCGCTGGCGAAGACCACGAAGAAGGGGTTGGTCGTCAGCTACCTGGTCAATCAGCAGGTCGCCGGCCACTTCGAAGTGCTGCTCGACCGCGTCGATCGCGCAGCGGATCGGCCTGCACCTGCCGCTCGCAACGGGTCTGCCCGCCGGGACTCCGGCGCAGGTGGTGATCGGCAAAGCGATCCTGATCACGACCAAGGGCGGGCGTGGCGCGGTCAAGATCCAGTTCGGCAAGGTCACCGGTAAGCGGTTGCGCCGCCTGGGCAAGGTCTCGCTGATGCTGCGGTTGAACGTGCGCAACGCCTCGGGCGGGACCGTCACGGTCCTCAGCACGTTCACGTTGCACTGACCTATCGGTCCCCTGCGCCGAGCACCCCTCCCGAGTCGTCCGGGTCTATGACCCCTAGAACCCGGGTGGATGCCGCACCGCGTAGCCTTCGAGCGGCGGCGTCGCGAGCAGCCACCGAGACGCATACGGTCCGGAGCGCCCGGCAGTGTCGAACCAGATGCCGTTGACGTCCATGAACGTGTGGCCGGCGTTGGCGTAGATCGTGATCCAGCGGCCCGGGCCGGGGTCGCCCCAGCTGGCCAGTTCGCCGGAGACGAGCGGCGCGCCGAGCAGCCCGCCGGCGGCCAGCGCGTAGCTGACCGAGCCCGAGCAGTCATAGCCGTTTGAGATGAACGACGGGTCGTGGCCGCCGCCCCAGATGTAGGGGTAGTCGGCGATCGCGTTGCCGCCGGCGATCACGCGCTGGACGACTTCGGGGACGTCGGTCGGGATCGGGATCGTGCCGTTGCCACCGACCGAGGACCCTCCCGCCACGGGCGTGAGCACGCGCTGCTGAGCCGCTCGTTCGTGGGCCTTGGCCCGTTCCTCTTCGCCCAGCTCTTTACGAACTTCGGCGTCGGACGGGGCACCCGCCGCCACCGCGACTTCGCCCGCCACAGCCGGGGCGCTGGCGGACTGGTGATGGACCGATGCCGCGGGAACGGGGAAGGAGCGGGATTCTTCGGGATCGGCCACCTCATGTACGACTCCGGTCCCGTTCGTGCCGCCCACGTTTGTGCCCGCGGTTGGGGCAACTGCCGCGACTACATTCGACGCATGAACGGTCGTCACGGGTCCTCTGCCCGGCGCGGCTTCGCCACAGCCGGCGATCACGACGACCGCGACCAGGCAGCCGAACATGGCGAGTCGCGAAGCACGCATCGTTCGAAGGCTAGCGCTCATGCGGTTCTGTTCGTGGCAGCAGTCTCGCGTCCTCCCGACCCTCGCCGGCCTCACATGTCTCCTCCGCCCACCCGTGTCGCTAACCTGAGCGCATGCACGACGAGGCCACCGTCGTGGACGTCCCACGCGCGAGCGGGCCGGCGTCCGTGGAGATTCGCCCGCACATCCGGCTCCTGCACGGGATGCGCAAGCCCGCCAACTGGCTGCAGCTCATCCGCTTCTCGATCGTCGGCGCGAGCGGGTATGCGGTCAACCTGATCCTGTACGCGCTCCTCGTGAAGGCGCTCGGGGTCGAGTATCTGGTGGCCGAGACCGTGGCCTGGATGGTCGCGGCCGCGAACAACTTCGTGTGGAACCGCCACTGGACGTTCAGGGCGGGCGGCTGGACAGGTGCACGCTCAGGCGGCGCGGTTCTTCGTCGTCACGCTGGTGGCGCTGGGGTGCAACCTGCTCGTGTTGCGGGTGCTGGTGGAGAGCGCCGGCATGGACAAGGTGTTCGCCGAGGTGCTGGCTCTGGCCGCGTCAGACACCGCTCAATTTCCTAGGCAATAAGCTGTGGAGCTTCAGCGACCGGGGCTGAGGCGCCGCTCAGATCGGCGCTCGGGGGCACCTATACTCTGGGCAGCCCCCAACGGAGGTACGCGTGCAGGAGATGGTCATCTACGGCGTCAGCTTCGACATGGTCGGCAAGCAGCCGATCGTGCTGCTGAAGACCGCCGACGGCAACAAGTTCCTGCCGATCTGGATCGGTCATCCCGAGGCGGCGTCGATTCTGATGAAGCTCCAGGGGGCCGGAACACCGCGGCCGATGACCCACGATCTGCTCGTGGAGGTGCTCGGCGAGCTGGACGCGAAGTGCACGCAGGTGTCGGTGACGGAGCTGCGCGAGAACACGTTTTTCGCCTCGATCACCCTGTCGGTCAACGGCCGCGAGCTGGAGATCGACTCCCGCCCCAGCGACGCGATCGCCCTGGCCGTGCGCTCCGGAGCTCCGATCTACGCTTCCGAGGATGTGATCGCCGAGTCCGCGATCGAGTTCGAGCACGACGTCGAGGAGTCCGAGGACGTGGTCGAGAAGTTCAAGGAGTTCCTGGACCAGGTCACCCCCGAGGATTTTGCCGCGGGAGATTCTTAGCGCGTGAACGCGCTCGACAGTATCCGCTCGATCAGGTCGTCGAACCCAACTCCCGCGGCGTCGGCGGCTTGCGGCAAAAGGCTCGTTTCGGTCAGGCCGGGCACAATGTTGGTCTCCAGTACGGTCAGTTCGCGGGTGTCCTGCGCCAGCATCAGGTCCACGCGCGCGACGCCGTGGCAACCGAGCAGTCGGTACACCGCCAGCGCCAGCTCCTGCGCGCGCTCGGTGACGCCGTCGGGGAGATCGGCCGGACATACGAACGTCGTCATGCCGATCTCATAGCGCGACTCGAAGTCGTAGAAGTCATCGGCGCGGGGAATCGCCTCGACGACCGGCAGCGCCACCGGCCCCTCGCCCGCCCGATTGCCCGCTGCCGCGTCCAGCACAGACACCGCCAGGTCGCGTCCGCGCACGTAGCGCTCGAGCAGAACGGCGCGGTCATACGACAGCGCGCCCACGATCGCACGCGGGAAGTCATCGTGCGAACGCGCGAACTTGACGCCCAGCGCCGAGCCCTGGCTGACGGGCTTGACGACCATCGGAAAGCCAATGCTGTGCTCCAGCTCCGGTAGGGCCGATGCAATACCGAGGTCCCGGATCGCGCTCTCGGAGAACGCCGCGAAGTCGGGCGTGGGAATACCGGCCTCGCGCAGCAGGTGCTTGGACAGGGACTTGTCGGTGCAGCGCATGCAGGCGCCCGGACCCGAGCCGGTGTAGGGGATGGAGAGTGTCTCCAGCAGTCCCTGCACGGTTCCGTCCTCGCCGTCGCCGCCGTGCATCGCGATGAACACCGCGTCCGGCGCGGCCGCGCGCAGCTCGGCCACCAGCTCCGCGCCCGCGTCGATCGCCAGTACGTCGTGTCCCAGACGGCGCAGCGCATCCTGGACCTGGGCACCCGAGCGCAGCGAGACGGTGCGCTCCAGCGAGGAGCCGCCCTGTAAGACCGCGACCGTGTGCGCGGTGCGAGCCCCGGTCGGTGCGTCGCTCATCGGCCCTGGCTGCGCCTGGGCAGGCGGTCACCATCGCGGCGCGGGAGCTCGAACACGTCCGCCATGCCGCCCCGGTCGTCGTCCCCCGCTCGGCGCGCGTCCGTCGGTCTATCCACGTGCGGGCGCCGGTCATCCTCATCCGTGTCATGACCGGTATCCGCCGGCGTGCCCGTGGTCCGATGCACACCGCCATCGGTCCCCGTCCCGGCGGCGCCGCCCGGCGGCGTTTGGGATGGCGAGTCCGTCGTAGGGCCGAACAGGTTGGCCTGTGTGCGTATGACACCGCCGATCCGTCTGATTCCCTCTCGTATCTCGGAGTCCGGTGTGCCCGCGAAGTTCAGCCGCATAGAGCTCGAGCCGCTGAGCCCGTCCACGTACGCGGCGCGTCCCGGCACGAACGCGACGCCCGCGCTCTGCAGCGCGCGCGCAAGGAGGTCGGTCGTGTCGATGTCGCCATCGAGCGTCGCCCAGATGAACAGTCCACCCTCGGGCGTCGTCCACGACGCCCGGTCGCCGAAGTGCTCGGCCAGGGAGTCGAGCATCACATCGCGCCGGCGCCGATACAGATCGCGCAGGCGCTCGACGTACTCGATCCAGGCCGGCTCGTCGGCGGGGGTGCGCTCGGCGAAGTAAGCGGAGACGAACAGCTGGGTCATCGGCGAGCTGCACAGATCGGCGCCCTGTTTGCCGAGGTTCAGCTTCTCCAGGACCGCCCGCGGCGCCACTGCCCAACCGAGGCGCAGACCCGGGGAGAGGATCTTCGAGAACGTGCCGAGGTAGATGACCAGGTCTGAAGCTGATCCATCTCCACCCGTGCCGCTCGCACCGACCGAAGCGTCCAGTGAGTAGAGCGTCGGCAGCGGAGTGCCCTCGTAGCGCAACAGCCCGTACGGGTTGTCCTCCAGGATCAAAAGCTCACGCTCGCGCGCAACCTCGACCAGGCGCCGCCGGCGCGGCAATGACATCGTGACGCCGCCCGGGTTCTGAAAGTTGGGGATCGTGTAGATGAACTTCGGGCGGCGTCCTTCGCCGGCCAGCCGGTCGAGCACCGACTCCAGCTCATCGATCGGCATCCCGTCGGAGTCCATCTCGATCTGCACGACGTCGGCCTCATACGCGCCGAACGTCGGCACCGCGCCCGGGTAGGTGGGCGCCTCGGCGACGATCACATCGCCCGGGTCAATCAGGGTCTTGCAGACGAGGTCGATCACCTGCTGGCCGCCGGTCGTGACGATCACGCTGGCCGGATCGACGACCGTGTCCTCCGCGGCCATCACCTCGACGATGCACTCGACCGCCGCGGCCATCCCCTCGGTCGGGCCGTACTGCAGCGCGCGGGCCGTGGACTCGGCCGCGACCTGGGACATCAAGCGGGCGTACAGCTCGGGCGCAAACGTGCTCGTGTCGGGCAGCCCGCCCGCGAGTGAGATCACGTCGGGCCGTTCGGTCAGCGCCATCATCTCGCGCATCGCCGAGGAGCGCATCCCGCGCGTGCGCGCGGAGAACAGCGCCTCGTAGCGCGCCAGCTCATGCGCTGCCGGCCGACCGCGTCGTCTATCGTCTGGCCCTGGCATGCCCGCACGGTAGCGCACGGCACTGCTGCCTCCACATGCGCGATTGCAAGCATCCAGCACATGAACGGCACGTTCTTCTACATCGGACTGGGACTCGGACTGGCCGCCGCCTGCGGGCTGCGCCCGTTCCTGCCGCTGCTGCTCGCTGGAGCGCTGGCCTCGGCCGGGGCGCTCGGTGTCACGTTCGGATCGGCCGGGCAGGCGTTTCACTTCCTGCAGGCCGGCTGGTGGCTGCTGGTAGTGACCGTCACGCTCGTGCTCGCATACGCGCTGCAACTAGTGCTCGGGCTGGCGCCCACCCTCGAGACCGGGCGGGCGTCACGGCCCGACCCTCTGGCCGCGGCCATCGCGGGACTCGGTCTCGGCGCCGGGGCGCTGCTGTTCGCGGGCACGCTGTCCGCTCACGGCGACATCGTCTGGCCGGGCATCGTCGGGGGCATTCTCGCCGCCGCCTTGGCTCAGCGCGCGTCCGGACCGGTGATCGCACGCGCTCGTACACGCCTGCCCGATCGCGCCGCGCGCGAAGCCCTGACCGTGTACCTCGACGCCGCCGCGGTAGTAACCGCCGCACTGGTCGCGTTGCTGCACCCGCTCGGGTACGTGGCGATCGCGCTGCTCGGCTGGTTTGCCTGGCGCGGTCGCGCGCGCGCGAGTGACGATGCGCTACGCCGGGTTGCGCATCCTCGGCCGGTGAGCAGAGCCCGCGCCCGCCGATGAGCTCCAGGCCACCCAAGCCTCCAAAGCCCCCCAAGCTGGTGCTGTGCGTGATCGACGCGATGGCGCCGGAGATGCTCGTCCGCGCGGCCGAGTCCGGCGCCGCGCCTGTCCTGCAGACGTTGATCGAGCGGGGCACGTACATCCCCGACTGCGTCGCGGCGTTTCCCTCGGTGACACCCGTATGCGCCGCCTCGATCGTGACCGGGACCGCCCAGGACGAGCATCACATCCCCGGAATGAACTGGTACTTGCGTGCGGAGGAGCGGTACGTCGAGTACGGCTCGAGCCTGCGCGCCGCCCAGCGGTTCGGGATCGCCAGGCAGCTGACCGACACCGTGTACAACATGAACCGCGCACACCTCTCGCCCGAGACGCTGACCGTGTTCGAGACGCTAGACGACGCCGACGTGCGCACGGCCGGGACGACGTACCTGATGTACCGCGGCCGCCACCGGCACGAGCCCCAGCGCGACACGACGCTCGCCCGTGTGCTCGCCGGCACGCTGGCGCGGTACCCGGTGATGGGCCCGCGCGAGCTGTTTTACGCCGACGTGTTCGCCTCCCGGCGGACCGGCTGTCGCTCGACGCTCGGCATGCCCGGGGTCAGGGATCGCCACTCGGGGTGCGTGTCGGAGTACATGGTCGAGCACGACCTGTTCGATTTTTTGTTGCTGTCGTTGCCCGACAACGACTGGTACTCGCACAAGCACGGCCCTGACGGCCAGCTGACCTCGCTCGCCGCGGCCGACCTGCAGCTCGCGCGTGTGATGGAGGCGGCGGGCGGGGTCGATGAGTTCCTGGCCGAGCACGCGTTCATCGCGATGGCCGACCACTCGCAGGCGCTCGTCACCGGCACGATCGACCTCCAGGGCGAGCTGGCCGACCTCGGTGTGTTGCAGCCGAGCGGCGGCTCGCCCATCCTCGGCGCGCTGAGCGCGATCGGAGGCTTACGCGGGCAGAGTCATCCCGATACGGGCGGTACGGGCTCGCCCGAACAGGTCCCATCCGAGCGGGTCGTCTCCCGCGCGCGGGATATCGGGGACATGGAGACCCGGATCGCGGTGTGCCCGTCCCAGCGCGCGGCGATGGTCTACGCGCTGCACCCCGACGAGCGCGACGCGATGCGCGCCTCGGTGCTCACCCGGGCGCTGGCGATCGACGGCGTCGAGCTGGTCGCCTGGCTCGCCCGCGACGCCCACGACCGGCCCTCGGAGGGGGTCGTGTGCCGGCCCGATTGCGGCGAGCTGCGGTTCGCTCCCGGCGGGGATCTGCGAGATGCGCGCGGCATGAGCTGGCACGTGGACGGCGAGCTGTCCGTACTGGACGCGACGGTACGCGGAGGCGATAACGCATTCGCGACCCCCAGCTACCCAGACGCGCTGGCCCGCCTGTGGTCGGCGCTGACGTGCCCCACCTCCGGAGAGGTGCTGCTGTCCGCCGCCCCCGGGTATGAGTTCATCGACTGGGGCGGCGCCGCGCACGTGGGCGGCGGCTCGCACGGCTCGCTGCACGCATCCGACTCCCTCGCCCCGCTGGTGCTGACCGGCATCGCTCCACCGACCAATCCCCCGGGACAGTGGGCGATCCGCGACGTGGCAGCGCTGGTCAACGGCCACTTCGGGGTAGGGCTGGGCTGAGTGTCAGGATCAATGCCTAGATCCACCATGCCGCCGCCCGGCCCGCGGGCACGGCGCCGCCGTCCGGGCGCTTGCGTGGCTGCCGTTTGAGAAGCTGAATTCGGCGGCGAACGGAAAGCCGCCGGGCGGGCAGCCGGCGGGCAGCAGGATGCCCTTCGGCCGGTATGCGAGCGTCGTGCCGCCCGCCTGTTCGTAGTAGGTGACGTTCTCCGGCCCGATCGTGGCGTGCAGCTGCATCACCGATATGTAGGGGGCGCCGGGCAGCGTCGGCACCAGCGGCACGCCGACGCTCACCAGCCCTCCAAACGGCGCCGGCGCGGGAAGCAGCAGGCCGGGGAAGACGATGCGCGTGTCCACGGGGGTGGTTCCTTCCGCGGAGAACAGCACCGCGAGATGCCCTTCCTGATCGGGTGAGCGCAGGATCGTGATTGGCGCGCTCTCGGTGATGGTCGTGGAGCCGAGGACCACGCCCGTGAGCGCCACGCCGTAGCCCATGACCGAGTTGGGCGGGCATCTCGCGGGCCCGGAGGTTTCCAGCGTCTGACCCGTGCAGGTGGTCAGCCCCAGGCCGCTCAGCGCGATCCCGAGGTTGTCGGGATAGCGCAGCTCGATCTGGGTCAGCGGGGGCGGGACCTGTCCGGGGGGCGTGGAGAAGGAGAAGCCGAAGTCGAGCGTGCTGCGCTGGCCTAGTCGCTCGGGGGTGAACGCCGCGCTGAGGCTCGCCCCCGGGGGCGCCGCGCGGGCGCCGGCGGGCAGGGCGCCCGCCGGCAGGCACAGGCCGAGCAGCACCGCCGCCACGAGCGCGGGCCGGCGCACGGTCGTGGTGGGACTCACCCGCGATCCCTCAGTAGAGCAGCGTGCCGGTCGTCTGCACGACCAGGCCGTAGCTGTCGCGGTCGAACGTGCCGTACAGCCCGGCCCGCCCGCGCGCGTGTGTATAGCGACCGCTGCCGCCGCTGACCACGAGCGTGCCGGCGAAGCTTTCGTATATCCCGGAACCGTGCGGAGTCGCCGTCCCGTGGCCCGCGATCGTCCCGCCGCGGGTGTAGATCGTAAAGCTGCCGGTGAACGTGGCGCCGACGTCGAAGTGCACGCGCATGCTGCCGGGAATGGTTCCGGAGGCCCCGCCCTCCTCATACAGCAGCGAGCCCGAGGCCGAGATGTAGTGCAGACGGGCGGTGTCGCTTGCCTTCAGCGCCCGTGCCGCGATCGCCGCGCCCGCAAGCGTGAGCATCCCCAGCGCCGCCGCGACGATCGCCGCGGTGATCCCCGACTGCGTCGGCCTCGACATCACGCTCTCCTCAGCTCGCGCGAGTTCACTGAGACGATACACTCCTCGCCGCCGCGCTTCGCCACCTCTTGGCCAGGCGCCAGGTGCGCATGAGCGCAAGCGTGGGCGCGATCAGCGGCCGCAGCTCGGCGCGGACAGCGACCATCACCGGCTTTGCCTGCGGGCTGCGTGCGCCCGGCGCGGAGGCGTAATAGGCCACGACTCCGGTGAGCGTCACCAGGTGATGTGCCGCGTGCGGAAGGGTGCGCGATCTGCTCCTCGCGTCGCGGGCCAGGACGGCCAGGCGTCCGGCCATCTGCTCGGGAGTGTCGTAGAGGTCGACGTAGTTCAGCTGGCCGGTTGTGCTGTCCTGCTCGCGGTCGAGCAGGCTGTCGAGCATGCTCAGCGCGCAGATGGGCAGATAGGCGGCGTCGATCGCCTCGGCGTTGTGGCGGGTCGTATGCGGGTTGCCCGCGGCGGCGATCAAGGCATGTGCGGCGAGCACCGATGCGGTGGCGCCGGCCAGGTGCTCCTGCCACTGCAGGCCTGTCCCCGTCGCCTCGCGCGTGGCCCAGTCCACGAGCTCGGCGGTGTCCCCGGAGCGCGCCGCCGTATGGCTCATGGCCTGCGCCTGGGCGCAGCGCTGGGCCGCGCCCATCAGGACCTCGGCGGTCTCCTCTGCCGCGGGCAGTCGCGCGAAGGCAAGTCTCACCGTCTCCACCAGCTCCTGCAGGTAGCCACCGTCCCGCAGGTCGGCCAACTGCTCGGGCGTCAACCGCTCGCCGAGCGCGTCCAGGTAGTCATAAGCCACCTGCAGGGCGACGATCGCCTCGACCGCACGGCGGCGGTACGCGCGCGTCACCGGTGTCGCCAGCGTTGTGGCGACCTCGACGTTGAAGCGCTCCTCGCCCAGCTTGCTCAGCGCCAGGGCACGCAGCGCGGGGTCGGCGATCGCGCGGGCGCGCAGCTCCCAGCGCTCCAGCTGCGCGCGCACGACCGGCGCCACGGTGCCCCAGTAGCGGACGTTCGCGAGCAGCAGCACAAAGCCCGCCCGCCCCGGATTCGTGGCACGACGACGTCCCTCACCCCTACTCATTGAGGGCAAGGGTCGGAGAGACACGGGAGGCGAGCCAGCCGGGGATGGCCACGATCGCGAGCACGACGACGATCACCAGCGCGAATATCTCGAGCGGCCTCGGACCCTCGCCCAGGCGTGCGACCGGAAAGCCCGTGACGTGCTGCAGGTAGCCATCGATCACGAGCTGGCCGTAGACGCCGGCGAGCGCCCCCGTGACGCAGCCGGCGCCGAGCATCAGGGCCGATTCGACGATCAGGATCAGGCGCACACGACGGGGCTTGACTCCCGAGAGTCGCAGCGTGGCGAGTGCCGTCCGCCGCTGCCAGATGGCCGAGGTCAGCGCCGCCGCCATCGCCAGGATCGCCGCGAGCAGGAGCAGCGTCGATATCTGCCCGAGCTGGCCGAGGCCTTCGCCGGTCAGTGCGTCGATGCTCGCCTGGCGTTCGCTCGAGCTCACCGCCACCAGGCCGCTCGCGGACCCGAGCGCCGACTCGATCTCACGGCGCACGCGCGCCACGCCGGCCCCGGGCGCGACCTCGACCGCCAGTGCGGTCGGTGTGCTCGTCCCCCACAGGCGGCTGTAGTCGGCCGTGCTCATGAAGATCACACCCGGGCTCCAGGCGAGGTTGGTCGTGGTGGCAGCGATCCGCAACGGCGCCGGCCCGCTTGGAGTGGGCAGCACGAGCGTGCCGCCGATCCCGAGATGGCGTTCTTCGGCGATCTGCTTGGAGACCGCGATCCAGCCACCCCTGCCCAACAGCGTCAGGGCGCTCGCCGCGTTCCCGCCGGAGATCTGGCTGCGCAGCACTTCTCGCTCAGCGCCCGCCGGACGCGCGAGCACCCATACTCTCCGTCCGTCGAGCGTCAGAAAGCCCCCCTGGAAGGCGCGCACGCCCGCGACCCCGTCGAGCCGGGCGATGCGCCGCGCCGCGCCGTCCGTGCGGAAGTCGACGGTCGCCTGGTTATCGCCCGGCGCCCCGACCCAGATGTTTGCGTCGGCCGAGTAGCTGTGCGCGAAGCCTTCGATCCCGTGCAGCAGATCTCCCCGCGCGCCGCCCAGCGCGACGCTGCCGAACAGCGCCACCGCGCCGGTGCCGGCAAGCGCCAGCGAGCGGATCGTGGTCGAGCGCAGCGAGGAAAGGGCCACCGGCAGGATCGTCAGCTCCTGAAAGCGGTCCGCCAGCGTGTGGGCGGCGGCCAGCACGCCGGCGAACGTCAGCGGGACCGTGAGCGCGCTCGCCAGCGCCAGCAGCACGCAGGCGCTCAACGCCAGTGAGGGCGCCCTCACGAACAGCACCGTCGCGGCCATCAGCATGATCCCGGCGGCAACCGCCGATCCCAGCCGTGCGCCCCGGGAGAGCGTGTTGCCGGGTACGCCGTCCTCGCGGTAGACCGCGTCCAGCGCTCCTGTGCGCCGCAGGTCGAGCAGCGGGACCGCCGAGGCCAGCACGGTGGCGAGCACGCCCGCGATCAGGGCCAGCAGCAGCGGCTGGGCCGTGAGCACCGTGCGCGTGCCGAGCGTGAACGCCTCCGCGAGATAGCCGGTCGATTGGTGAAAGACGCCGCGCGAGAGCGCGTAACCGCCCAGCAGCCCGACGAGCGAGGCGGCGAGGCCGAGACACAGGGCCTGGAAGAAGATCATCTGCACGATCGCCGAGCGCCTGGCGCCGACCAGACGCAGCTCGGCGATCGCCCGGCGGCGCTCGGGCACCGTCAGGAGCAGCGCGTTGAATGCGAGCAGCACGCCGAGCAGCACGCTGATCGCCGCGAACAGAGCGCTTGCCTGATCGCTCGGGCGCAGTGCCTGTCCCAGCAGCGCGACGTCCTGGTTGGCCGCCGCCACTTCCAGGCGCCCCGCTGCGAGTGTCAGCAACTCCCGGTGCACGGCCGCTTCCCGCCCCGGTGCCGCCTGCACGAGGATGCGTGTGATGTGTTCGGGCAGGCCGGCGAGCTGCTGCAGGTCCGCCAGCGGCATCACCGCCACATTCGCCTGGGAGAGCGCGCCGAACGTTTCGGGCCCGAGCACGGCGGAGACCCGCAGGCGCAATGCCCGTCCGCGCACCAGCAGCGATACGGAACGTCCCGCCCCGCCCGCGCCTGTGCCAGCGGGTATGCCGATCGCCTGTGCGCTCGTTCGCGAGAGCCCGATCCCATCGGCGGTGAGCGTCGAGGTCGGCAGCGTGTGCGCGAGCCCGTCCAGCACGACCAGGCTCGTGTCGGCGCCGGCGAGGTCGATCGTCAGGCGGCGCCCGTTCATACCTTCGAGCGTCGCGGTCTGCTCGAGCAGCGGTGCGGCCTGCCTGACGCCGGGCAGGCGTTCGACGCGACCCAGAAGCCGTTCGTCAAAGCCGTCGGCGCCACGCGCGCGCAATTGCAGGGTGGCGGGACCCGTCACCGCGTGGACCACTTCGGCGGCCGAGCCGGCGACGCCGCCGCTGACGAGGATCGTCGCGAACACGAGCGCCACTGCGATCGCTACGCCGAGGCCTGCGAGCAGCTCCTGCACGACGTGCACGCGCAGTCGCCGCCGGTAGAGGTAGAGCAGCGCGCCGGGCCGCATCAGCGCCCGCGCCCGCGAGGCCTCGGTTCCTGAAGCGCTCACCCTCGCGCGGCAACCGGGTGCGGGTGCTCGGAGGTGACGGATTCACCCGTCCGCTCACCCGTCCGCTCGCCGGAAGGAGTGTCTACGAGCCGTCCGTCGCGCAGCGTGCAGTGGCGGTCGGCGATGCTCGCCGCCTCCAGGTCGTGGGTGACGAGCAGCACTGCGGCACCGCGCTCATGGGCGATCGAGCGCAGCAGCTGCACGATCTCGAGGCTGCGGGCGCTGTCCAGGTTCCCCGTGGGCTCGTCGGCGAGGATCAGCCGCGGCTCACCCACGAGCGCGCGCGCGATCGCCACGCGCTGGCGCTCTCCACCGGAGAGCTGCTCGGTGCTCTGATGCGCCCGATCGGCGTCTGTGAGTCCGACGCGCGCCAGCCACGGCAGTGCGTGCGCCTGGGCTTCGCGCGTGCCCATCCCGCCGAGCAGCAGCTTGATCGAGGCGTTCTCCAGCGCCGAGACGCGAGGCATCAGCCCGGGGTTTTGGTAGACGAATCCGACGTCGGAGTGCAGGTAGTCGCACGCCTGGCCCTCCGACATATCCGTCAGCTCGCGTCCGTCAAAGCGGATCGTGCCCGCGTCGGGCGAGAGCAGCGTCGCGATCAGCAGCAGCAGGGTCGTCTTGCCCGATCCGCTCGGTCCGTGCAGGGCGAGCATTTCGCCGGCTCCGAGCGTGAGGCTGACGCCATCGACCGCGTTGACCTGCTCCCCGCCGCGACGGTAGCGCTTGACCACCTGCTCGAGCTCAAGCATCGCCACGACGCCTACTGTAGGGGGTACGCTGGCACGCGAACGACGTCGCCGGTGTTGTAGTCGGCGTGGCCGGCGGTCTCAAACAACAGCAGATCCTCGCCGGCCCCTTACGCGCTGGCCCGGCGGCGCAGAGGCAGCACCGGCGCCAGCTCCGGGCGCAGCTCCCGCGAAGCTCGCCTTCGGCCAGCGACAGCGCGCGATCGGCGCCGGAGAGCACGGTCGCCTCGCCGGTGGCGATCAGCACCGCGATGCCCTCGTCGGCGAGCGAGCGCAGCAGCGACAGGATCCCGTCGCGCTCGAGCAGATCGACGCCCGCGGTGGGCTCGTCGAGCACGATCAGCGACGGGCCCAGGACGAGCGCGCGCGCGATCGTCACGCGCACCGTCTCGGCGGTGTCGAGCTCGCGCAGCATGCGCGCGGCGCATTGCTCGGCGCCGGCCCGCTCGAGCGCTGAGAACGCGTGGGAGCGCGCCGCCGATTGGACGGTCCCCCGCGCCAGCTGGGCAAGGAGCAGCTCGTCGAGCACGTCGCGTCCTTCCGCGCCGCCAAGGGCGCGCCCGCAGTAGCCGATGCCGCCACCGAGCGCGCCGCCGCCGGCCGGATTGCGTCCCTCGAAGCGCACCACGCCCGTGTCGGGCGCCTCGATGCCGGCCGCGACGCGCAGCAGCGTTGAGCGACCGGAGCGCCGC
Source organism: uncultured Solirubrobacterales bacterium (assembly GCA_963810645.1). GTDB lineage: Bacteria > Actinomycetota > Thermoleophilia > Solirubrobacterales > Solirubrobacteraceae > Palsa-744. The sequence continues at coordinate 90,555 of CAWEOK010000004.1, forward strand.
AGGCCCCACACGGCGACCAGTTCGCCGGCGTCGAGCTCCAGCGTCACGTCGCGCAGCACGACGCGCTCGTGTGCTCCCTGGCGGTAGCGCCGGCCGACGTGCTCGAGCGCGAGCAGGGTCATGGTCGTCGCCTCGGGGTCGCTCGCGCGGCGGGCGTCGTGAGCTGGCGCCGCGCGTACGCGACCCAGGCGAGTCGGGCGTCGACGGCGAGACGCTCCTCCTCGTCCACCAGACGCGTGGCGAGGTCGGTGGGCTCCTCCGCGTGGGGATCGGCGGGCCTGGTATGAGCCGCCTCCCGCAGGCAGGCTTGCTCGCAGCGCTCGACCACGACGAGCGCGTCAGCGGACGCGAGCATCGCGACCTGGCGCGCAAACAGGCGCGAGCGGCGGCGCTCCTCGCACACATGAGCGATCAGCCACTCCTGGTAGCCGCGCACGCCATCGGTGGTGGCCTGGTAGTGGGGCTTGGGCTGGCGCACCACGCCGGGAGCCTCCTCGGCGGGCAGCTCCTCGATCAGCGAGCGCCGCCGCAGCGCGTCGAGGGCCGTGTAGACCTGCGAGGGGCTGGAGAGCTCGAGCGCGTCCTCGTAGATGCGCTCGAAGCGCTGCACGAGCTCGTACCCGTAGCTCGGACGCTGGATCACGAGCCCCAGGAGCGCCCAGTTGAGCGGCGATCGCATCGCCTGGGCGCCTCTCTCTGTGGCGACCCCTGCTCCCATTGGTCAGCGCAGCGTACCACGTCAGACAGAATGTTTCTGAGGACTGGCCGATCGGCCAGTGCGCCGGGGAGCGCCCGCGGATCTGTCCGGTCCGTGCCCGCGCGGTCACGATGAAAACGACGCCGGGGTGCCTGCGTACTGCTTAGGATGGACGCCCCGGCGCCGCCTAACAACGATCCAACCGACCCGCGAGGGGCCGGCAGGAGCACCGAGCAGTTTACACGACAAGCGTCTGCGGGCCGGCGCCGCGGGCAGATCGGGGATCGGGACGGGCGCCCCGGCAGCCGGCGTCTCCGTGGGCGCGCCCCCACGCGCAGCCTCGCGGCCGCCGGCGGGTGCAACATGTGTCCATCACGTAACAGCGAACAGTTCGGTTCTATGCCCATAGTGTATGATGCGTCATTCCGGCGTCGTCCGCCGATCGCCCGAACCCCTCGATGCCGGGCGCTCGTGCACCGATCTCGCCGGGGCAATCTCGAGCCCGCGCCTCGGGCGCGGACCCTGAACCGGTAGCCGGGGCGTGTGCGTACACCAGAGGATGAGCGCCTCGGCAGCCGGCGCTGCCTCGGTGCCGCCGAGCGTGAACGGAGCCCCGGCGGCGAACCTGCCCGGTGTCATGGGCGCAGTCCCGGCGAGCCCGGTCGTCTGGGGACCGCGACGGAACTGTTCTAAATCTAGAACCTTCTAAACGTGGCTTACATCGCGGCTCGACTTGGGGGAGCATGCTCACGATGGTGGATAGAGGGAACCAATGCGTACGAGGTCGGTGGCTCGGTCGAGTGCCGCTCGCGCATGCAGGGCCACGGTGGGCGTGCCGGTTGGACGCCCGCCGGGGCGGTTCCGCGACGACGTGCGGTGTCCGATGAGACCAGGTCTCGCTCGGATGCGGCAGTTGCGCGCCGTGGCGGGGCTCGTCGATTCCCCGCGACGCCGACAGGCGTTGTCCATCATGCAGGACCGGTTCTCGAGCGCCACAAGGATGGACGCTCGGGGGGCGGAGGTCAGATTAACAACGATAAAAGGGAGTACCTCGTATCTCGACTTTCGCGCTTTAGGCGGCCGCGAGTGCTGATGGGTATTGGGGTTCTGTGATTTGTTGATGTGTGGTTATCGAATGACCTTGTGCATGAAACTCTTCTCGGATCAGCTCGCGCCGGAGCGCGGCGAGCATGTCTGCGTAGCTGACGCTGGTCTTTTGGCGATACCAGGGTGCCTGGCGGCGGCGTTCGCTGAGGTCGGCTTGGGGGTCCCCGCAGAGCTGGTACCACGCGATCGTGATCGTCATTGTCAGGAATCCGAATGGGACGGTGCGCTTGACGGCTTTGGGGACGCGGTTGCGGGCGTCGCCGACGCCGTGGGCCTTGGCCTCTTGGTGGACGGTCTCGATCACCCAGCGCCCGTCGTAGCGTTCGATGATCTGGGAGGGGGTGGCGGTGGTGTCGGTGGTGGCGATCGCGATGTCGAAGTCTTTGGTGCTGTTGGGGTTGCGTACGAGGGTCACCTTGATCGGGCGTGTGTGAAACGGCTTGTACCAGAGGCAGGTGAACTCGTGGACGAGGGCGGTGCGCGTCTTGCCGTCACGCCCGGTGAGGCTGACCGGTTTGAAGGTGGCTGCGGCGGCGATCTCGGCGAGGCTTTTCATTCTTTTGCCCTTCAGCGGTTTGCGGCCGTGCTGTCCTTTTCGGTGTGCTGGTGGGAGCTCGTGCAGCGCGGCGTTGGTGCGCATCCTGGTTGTCAGGCCGACGTGCTCGGGCAGCCCTCGCCAGGCCCTCGAGGCGTATGCGCCGTCCATCACCAGCTCGATCTTGCGGCCGGGGAAGCGCTTTATGACCATGTCGATCAGTGTCCGTGCGAGCTCGGGTTGGGAGGGCCGATCGGGATGCTCATCGTCCTTCGGTTGGAAGAGGCGAAAGAGCAGCGGCAGCCCAATCATCCTTCCGCCGGTGCACGGCAGCGCCACGACGAGCACGACCTGAACCCAGCAGTTGCCCCAGCGGGTGCGTCTGCCCGACCCCTCTGGTTGGGCGCCGTCGTGCAGGTAGTGCGCGCCGTATACGTGCTTGCCAGAGCGACCGAAGAGGCTGTCGTCCACAGCCAAGCGAATCGGCGCATCGGGCGAGAGCAGCACCGAGACAAGCAGCTCCATGAGCTTGATGCCGAGCTCGTCGGGATTCCAGCGGCGGTAGGCGAAGAAGGCGTGCGCGCGGCTGTGGTGCCACACACCGGCGAGCCCGGCGGCTTGCAGCATTCCTGTGACGGTGTTCTCGCGGATGCGGGCGATGAACCCGACGGTGAGCATGCTGAATGTTTGAAAGCTCGGTGTCGTGAAGCACGGCGCGAGCAGGGAAAGCAGACCGGCGAGAGAACTGGGAACCTGGCACATGGGCGGCGACCTCCTCGGTGGCGCGGCTGCGGCGCGTCGCATGCGCCTCACAGCCAGTTGTCATATGTGCGCCCACCGTTCGGGGTCGCCGCCTACCCTCCTGCCTGGCCGCCTGACCCGCGCGGCCACCAGAGCGCCGCCCATACCTCTCCGGCGCTGGCCGCCGTCCGGCCCCCTTCGCGGGGGGCCGGCAGCGGTCATCTCACCGCGCAGGGGCCGCGCTCTCACACGCGCAATGCCTACGGCCCCGCAGCCGCCGCACACGCCGACCACAGGAAGCTTCAAACCGCTTCCCCCTTGACTTTCGGGGGGGGGGGCTATGGTGCTACCGATGGGGCGCTACGCGCCCACAGAGACTGACGGGGAACGAGAGATGACGGATCAGGTCAACGCGCCAAAAGCGCGAAAGTCGAGTCGTATGTTGAAGCGATTTAGAATAGTAGGGCTGTGTTTGGTGGCGATGTTCGCCATGAGCGCGGTCGCGGCGTCGTCGGCGTCGGCGGCAAAAAACGGGCCTCACTGGTGGTGGGGTAACAAAGAACGCACGCTCAAAACAGAAAAATTGCCGATCACTTTTAAAAGTGGCGTAACAAAGTTAAAGGTGGCCGGCCTCTCTGTTGAATGTAAGAAAGACAAAGGTACCGGCGAACTCATTGGTGGCTGGCCCGGAACGGATAAAGCCACAATAATGTTCGAAGAATGCACGGTAGAAACTATTGGGTGCAAGGCAAAGAATAAGGGTGGCGTCTTCGGTACGATAGAAGTGAAAGTCAATACCGAACTGGTGTATTTCACCAAAAAAGCAGGTGAAGAAGAAAAACCACCCCTCGGTGTTCTCTTTAAGACGACGGAAAGCAGCAATAAAACATTCGTCGAATTGGAATTCGAAGGGATTTGCGCGCTCGACAACGGACCAGTGACTGCTACTGGTGAAGCAACACCTGCTGCAGAAATACCGGAACGAATTGCAGGTGTTGCTGGCGTCGTTTGTAAGATAGTTGAACCGGCTGAAAAAGAAGCACTGACACATGAACTCGAATGTATTGAAAAAGAACAAACAAAATTCTGGTTCTGGAAAGCGGGTGCACTCACAGAAGGTAAAGCAGGACTCGAATTCAAAGGAAAACCAGCTGAACAGGTTGGCAAAGCTACAATAGAAGCAAAAGAAACCTTTGATGCCAGGGGCACTTAGCTTAGGTCGCAGTACGGTAAGCGAGTAGGTATGTGACTAGTGTAGTCGTGCGGGGCTCGCCTTGGGCGGGCCCCGCACTCATATCGCGTTCTTGATGAGAGATGGGTGGGCTGATGAGTGCTGGTAGGCTGACGTTGAGGACCCTGGGTGCGCTCTGGGTGGCAGCGGGCGCCCTTCTGTTCTCGAGCGTGCCCGCGTTGGCGACCGCAGGCGGTGAGTTTGTGCTGCCTGACGGGCGTCAGTACGAACTGGTCTCTCCTCCGGACACGCAGGGCGCGGTGATCGAACCAATCAGTCAGGGAGTGCTGCAAGCTTCTGAAGATGGTGGGGCGATCACCTACTTGGCGGAGGCGCCGCTTGGCGCGGATCCGGTGGGTAACCCGCTGTTCACGCAGGTTCTTTCCTCGCGCGGCGCGGACGGCGCGTGGGCGTCGCAGGACATCTCGACGCCTCACGAAGTGGCGTCCGGGCTGAGAATAGGAGAGGGTCAAGAGTACCGGTTTGCCTCGCCGTCCTTGTCGCTCGCGCTCGTGGAACCGTTCGGTGAAACACCGCTTTCGTCACTCGCGTCAGAACGAACGTTGTATTTGCGTGACGATCCGCCTATCGCTCCCGACGCGTCTGAACGGGCGACGTACGATGGGGTCAGCGAAGAAGCCGGCCAGGGACGGGCGTTTCCGCCGGGCTACCTGCCGTTGGTGACGGAAGGGAACGTGCCGCCGGGAACGCATTTAGGAGCGCATTCCGCGATAACCCTCGGCCTTGAATTCGTAGACGCGACACCCGACCTAAGTCACGTCATCTTTCGATCTGAAGAAGCGCTGACGCCGAACGCTATCAGGAACGTCTACCGGCCCGAAAACGAGAGCCTTTACGAGTGGATCGGGGGACAGTTGCAGCTTGTCAGTGTGCTGCCCGACGGCAGGCCGGCGACCGAACCCGAAGCCGGAGAAGCTGAAGCCAGTTTCGCCACAAAGCTCGGCGATCAGAACGAGAACGTCAGGCATGCGGTATCGGACGACGGGTCGCGCGTCGTCTGGCAGGCGCCCTTTAATACTGGAGGTCATCTCTACATGCGTGACATGACGAGTAAAGAAACGATCCAGCTTGACACTCCGGAACTTGGCGCCGGGAGCGGTCTCGTTCACCCACGCTTTCAGGCCGCCAACGACACAACGGTGAAGATCTTCTTCACCGATACACAGCAGCTAACCGCAGGATCCGCCGCCGAAGAATCAACCGAAGGAGGTCATGAGGGAGATCTTTATGAGTGCGAAGTGACTGAAGTGGCCGGCAGGCCGGCATGCAACCTAAAGGACCTGACGGTTGATCCGGTTCCTGGTCAAAACGCTCATGTTTTAGGGACGGCGCCCGGCGTCAGCGAAGAAGGCTCATACGTGTATTTCGTGGCTGAAGGGGTTCTCGCTGCCGGTGCCACCAACGAAGCTGACAACCTCTATGTCGCGCACGAAGAAGGTGGTGTGTGGAGGACGACGTTCATCTCGACCCTCCAAAGCGAAGATGCAAGCGACTGGGCATTGACGAACCTCAACCATATGACGTCCCGTGTGTCGTCCAATGGCCGCTACTTGGCATTTATGTCGCACGGGAGCCTGACTGGGTATGACAACCACGACGCGAACAGCGACGAACCAGACACGGAGGTGTACCTCTACGACGCAAGCACGCCTCGCCTCATTTGCGCGTCGTGTAATCCGACCGGGGAGCGACCGGTGGGAATGCTTGATGTTGCAGAAAAGCCGCTCGTTGATCGTTCTGAGGCTTCGGCCGGCCAGTGGTTGGCTGGGAGCATCCCCGGATGGACACCGATGGCAGGCGTGGAAGGGATCGCTTTGTATCAGTCGCGTTACTTGTCTGACGAAGGCCGGTTGTTCTTCGACAGTTCTGACGCGCTTGTGCCGCAGGATACGAACGGCAAGGAGGATGTGTACGAGTACGAGCCGGAAGGGATCGGTGGCTGTAAGGGCTCCAGCGAAACCTTCAGTGACAAGTCGGATGGCTGCGTGGCGTTGATCTCCTCGGGGACCTCCGGTGAAGAATCGGCCTTCCTCGACGCGAGCATGAGCGGTGATGATGTGTTCTTCCTGACGTCCGCCAAGCTTGTGCCTGGGGATTCCGACACGGGGTATCACGTGTACGACGCCCATGTGTGCGGCGCTGACGGTGTGGCGTGCGCGACCACGACCGTGTCTTCGCCGCCGTGTACGACGGCGGACTCGTGTAGGCAGGCGCCGTCGCCGCAGCCAGGAATCTTCGGCGCTCCGTCCAGCGCGACGTTCTCCGGGGCGGGGGACCTTCCAGCGCCCGCTTCCAAGCCGGCCGTCACTCCAAAGGTATTGACACGAGCACAGAGGCTCGCGAATGCGCTGAAGACGTGCAGGAAAAGGCCGAAGAAGAAGCGGGCCGCGTGCGAATCGCAAGCGAGGAAGAAGTTCAAGTCGACGAAGTCAAAGGCGAGGGAGGCAAGCTCATGAGCGTCAAACGTGTGCTTGGTGTGGTGGGGGCCGGCGTGCTGCTGCTGGCGTTTGTCGGTGTGGCACACGCTGCGGCCGCGACGATGCCTTTGTGGCAGGTGACGGCGGGTTTCGCGCCGACGAACCTACGGCCCGGTGGGGAAGGGCAGATCGTGGTGATCGCGACGAACCTCGGCGACGCGGAAGCGAACGGGGCGAGCCCGAACACTCCGGTAAGCGTAACGGACAAGTTGCCGCCTGGCCTGGAAGCCACCGCGATATCGGGTAGCGCCGGCCCGGAAGACTTCAGAAGTCTGCTTTCTGGGGCCAGTGTCGAATGCGTGCAAGTCTTCCCAGCCTGCACGTACGCTGGACCGCTGCCGCCGTATGAATTCTTGGAAATGACGATCACGGTGCGAGTGGTGGGTGCGGTCTTGGCTGAGAACGAAGTGTCAGTCACGGGCGGCGGGGCCAAGAGCGCGTCGGCTACGCAGCCGGTTAGAGTTAGCACCGAACCAACGCGATTCGGCATCGAAGACTATGAACTGTCACCGACGAACGAAAACGGTTCGCTCGATATGCAGGCGGGCTCACATCCGTTCCAGCTGACGACGACTTTGGCGGTGAACAAGACACAGCGTGAAGGCCACCCGGCAGCCGCGGGGTTGACGCAGGATCTGCGGTTCCGGCTGCCTCCCGGTCTGATCGGCAATCCAACTGCACTTCCGCAGTGCACCGCGGCCGAGTTTGATGAAGGAGGCATCACGGGGGTTAATGGGTGCCCGGCGAGCACGGCGGTTGGAGTGGCGACCCCAACTGCGATCATCCCCGAAGCCTTCGTTGGAAAAGGAGAACCAATCACATTGTCGGTACCGTTGTTCAACCTGGTGGCGAGCGTGGGTGAGCCGGCGCGCTTCGGGTTCGACATCTTGGGTGTACGGGCGACGGTCGATACGTCGGTCCGCACCGGTGGGGATTACGGTGTGACGCTCAGCGCCAACAACATCAGCCAGGCGGGCAGCTTCATGCGTGTTCAGACGACGTTCTGGGGTGTGCCTGGCGATCCGCGTCATGACAACGCCCGCGGATGGAATTGCGTGTTCATCTTCACTAGCGGCGGTTGTACTCCGCAGGCGCAGCAGCACCCGGCGCCGTTCCTGACGCTGCCGACATCGTGCGCGAGGCCGCTAGAAACGACCGTGGAAGGCGAATCGTGGCCGGCGCCGGCAAAGCCGTCGGTACGCGAAGATCGAATGTATACGTTGCCGGAAGCCCTCACTGGCTGTAACCGTCTGTCGTTTAGCCCGTCGATCGAAGTTGCGCCAGACGGAGAAGCGGCGAGCACACCGACGGGATTGACGGTCGGTATGCACGTTCCCCAGGAAATTAGTCTGAACCCGGAAGGCGTCGCCGAGGTCGACGTGAAGGACACCACGGTCGCGCTGCCCGCCGGCCTGCAGCTCAGCCCCTCCGGCGGTAACGGTCTGGAAGCGTGCTCGGACGCGCAGATCGGTTTCAAGGGCGAAAACCCGCAGACCGAAACGGACGAATTCACGCCGAGCGCGCCGTCTTGCCCGAATGGCTCGAAGATCGCGACCGTGAAAATCAAGACGCCGCTTTTGCCCAACCCGCTCGAAGGCGCGGTGTACCTGGCGGCGCCGCAGAACTTCGCGGGGCCTCCCCTTGAAAACCCGTTCGGGTCGCTGATCGCGATGTATCTCGTCGCCGAAGACCCGGTGTCGGGCGTGCTCGTCAAGCTGCCCGGGAAGGTCGTGCCGAACTCGGTCACGGGCCAGCTCGTGACAACGTTTGAAAACACACCGCAGCTGCCGTTTGAAGACCTCGAACTGCACTTCTTCGGGGGCGAACGCGCGCCGCTGAGCACCCCGGCGTCGTGTGGGAGCTATACCACCCAGGCGTCGTTCACGCCGTGGTCGGGCAACGCGGCGGTGGAACCGTCCTCGAGCTTCGACATCACCTCCGGTCCGAATGGCGCGCCGTGCCCCGATCCGCGGCCGTTTGCGCCGGGCTTTCAGGCCGGTTCGACCAACCTGCAGGCGGGCGCGTTCACGCCGTTCACGACGACGATGACCCGCCCCGACGCCGACCAGACGCTGGGTCGCATTGAAATGCAGATACCCGCAGGGCTATCGGGCACCCTGTCCAACGTCAAGCTCTGCGGCGAACCGCAGGCGGCGCAGGGCACCTGCGGCCCGGAAAGCGAGATCGGCGAAACGGTCGTTTCGGCGGGCCTGGGTAACGACCCCTACACCGTCACGGGCGGCAAGGTCTACATCACGACCGCCTACGGCGGGGGTAACTACGGTTTGTCGATCGTCAACCCCGCGTCCGCGGGGCCGTTCGTGCTCGACGAAGGCCGCCCGATCGTCGTCCGCGCGGCGATCTTCGTCGATCCGCACACCGCCGCGCTGCGGGTGCTCAGCGAACCGCTGCCGACGATCCTCGACGGGATCCCGCTGCAGCTCCAGCACGTCTACGTGAACATCAACCGGCCCGGGTTCACGTTCAACCCGACCAACTGCGCCTCGATGGCGATCACGGGCACGATCTCCAGCAGCCAAGGCGCCGCGGCGCGGGTGTCAACGCCGTTTCAGGTCGCGAACTGCGCCACCCTCGCGTTCAAGCCAAAATTCGCGGCCTCGACCTCCGGCAAGACCTCGAAAACGAATGGCGCGAGCCTGACGGTGAAGCTCACCTACCCCAACACGCCGCAGGGCACCGAGGCGAACGTGGCCAAGGTCAAGGTCGACCTCCCCAAGCAGCTGCCATCGCGGCTGACGACGCTGCAGAAGGCGTGCACCGCCGCCGTGTTCGACGCCAACCCCGCGGGCTGCCCGGCGGCGTCGATCGTCGGGCACGCGAGGGCGATCACGCCGATCATCCCCGTCCCGCTGGAAGGCCCCGCCTACTTCGTCAGCCACGGCGGCGAAGCGTTCCCCAGCCTGATCTTCGTGCTGCAGGGCTACGGCGTCACCGAGGACCTCGTCGGCACGACGTTCATCTCCAAAGCCGGGATCACGAGCTCGACGTTCAAGGCCGTCCCCGATGTCCCCATCGGAACCTTCGAACTGACCCTTCCCCAGGAGCCCTACTCCGCGCTGGCCGCGAACCTCCCCGCCGCGGACAGTGGCAGCTTCTGCGGTCAGAAGCTCGCGCTGCCGACCGCGTTCGTCGCCCAGAACGGCGCCGAAATCCACGAGTTGACCCCGCTCTCCGTTAGCGGTTGCAAACCCGCGATCACGGTGGTCAAGCACAGCGTCAAAGGCGGGACCGCGACGATCGTCGTGAGCGTCCCGGCGGCGGGCAGGCTGGTTGCCACCGGATCGGGGCTGTCCCGGGCGAGCGGCAAAGCGAGCAAGGCCGGCACGGTGACGGTGAAACTGACTCTGACGAAGGGCGAGGCGGCCTTTCTGGCCAAGCACCACGGTCGCAAGCTGAGGGCCAAGATCAACCTGCGGTTCACCCCGAGGAAGGGGAGCAGGCTGACGACCAGCGTGACAGTCCTGATCGGCTGAGCACACAAGTCTTGAGCACCGGTCCGCCATCCCTCGCGGGCGGTGTTCGAGGGGTACCACCAAACGGCGCACAACCTCTCCGCGCCGGGTTCCCGTCGTGGGCGCCGCGGCTGTCCCCGACGGCCGCGGCGCCTCTTTCAGGGCTTGTAGCGCCACGGGCCGCTCCCGTGGCTATTCAATCGGCGTGACCCGTCGTTGGGCGGAGCTGATCGGTGCCTCCAGCCCCACCTCCCCGCAATGCACTAAAAGTTCTGTACTATTAGTGCATGCGCTTTCGAGATCGACCACTGCTTGTCGACGGCATCGATGCCGACCTCTATGTCGAGCGCCCGGACCTAGAGCAGCGGCTGCTCGACGAGGTACTAGGAGACCGCAACGTCCTGCTCGTGGGTCCGCGAGGATCGGGTAAGACTACGACGCTTCGTAGGCTCGCGGCCGACTTGCGCGAGCACGACCGCAAGGTCGCGCCGGTCAACGCCGGCGCCGCTCGGAGCACCAGCGACTTGCTCGCCCTGATCGCCGACGGGCTCGGTCTCCCACAGATCGAGCCCGACGCGAACCTCGCTACGCCGGTCGTCACGCTCGTGCGCGCAGTACGTCATTTGGCGGCAGCACCTGCAAGCGTGATCATGTTGCTCAACCCGGTCGATGGCAATGGCCTCTTCGAGCTGTTCGGCCGCCTGCGCGAGGAGGTTTGGGCGCTACCACATCAGTGGGTTGTCGAGATCAGCAACGAACAGAGCGGCGCGCTCCGCCAACCGCCCGCGGACGCGTTCTTCTCAGCCATATTCGAGATCCCGCCGCTCGGCGAACAAGAGATCGAACAGCTGCTCCGCCGCGGCCTCGGGGAGGACGAGGCCCGCATCGTGCTCCAGCAACCAAAGCGTCCACTGATGGACTACCCACGTGATGTCGTGCGCTTCGCGCGGAGCACGCTCGACGGGACGCTCGAGAGCGAGCAGAACGCCGCGCGCCGCCGCGAGGCGATCGCAGCCAGCCTGGGACGCCCGGCACATATGGCGCTTGCTGAGATCGAAGCACGCGGAGCGCCCGTCGCGGCCGCCGATCCGGGTTTCCTGGAGCGGATGGGCTGGACCCGTCCCCATGCGGCACGAACGCTTGCCATGATGGAGCGGGAGGGCTTGCTGCGGGGGTTCAACGACACGAGCGATGATCGCCCCGGACGTCCGCGCAAGCTATACGAACCCAATCCCCATCCACCCACATGAGCCTGCGCGACGTAGCCGACCGCCACGTATTTGCCTCCGTCACCGACGCGGAGGACTTGGTGCGCCACTACGTTCCCTCGCACGAACTGAGCGGACTCGGCGGCGCCGAGCGGCCCGAGGCCAAGATCGTCAACGCACTCGCCACCGCCGCGCCACCACAACGCCTGCACATCTATGGCGAGGCCGGAGCCGGCAAGACCAGCTTGATCCTACGGGCGCTCGCCGACATCGCACGCCGCGAGACCCTGAAACGGCCCGTACACCCGATGTTCGTCAACACCGGCGATGCGCCATCCCAACTCACCGACCCACAACACTTCATGCAGATGCTCCTCGGCTTGATTCAGGTCAATGGCAGCGCGTTCGCGACCGTCGACCCGGTTGCACTCCGCGACGCCACAGCAGAGCAGACCACCTACACGCCCGTCACGGTGGCGCATCAAGTTGGGATCACACCACCGTTCTTCAGCTATCAGGCGACGCTGACTAAAGCCTTTGCGACAAAGACGTTCGGCGTAAACCCTGCACACGTACGCAACGACTTCCAAGACGTCCTTCGAGCGGTGACCAAGGACTACCGCGCCGTCATCGTCATCGACGACACCGACCACTTCGCCGCATCGGGACCCGATGGCAAGCTGGACGTACAGGCAATCTCAAACCTCTACCACCACGGGGTGCGCACATTGGCCGACTTCGACGAGCTCGACGTAATCGTCGCGATCCAACCACACTTCCAGCAAGTAAAGCCAGTCACCGACGTGGAGCGCCGATACAACTTTGAGATCGTGCACGCGGCGACCTTGGCGGCCGACAAAGACGAGCTCGCACTGTCGCTCGTACTCGAAAGGCGGCTACGCAACGCAAACATCGACGCAAAGGTCAACGACCTGATTCACCCACAAGCGCTGGCAGAGCTTCAAGGCGTGTACTTTACAATAAGCCACGACTTTCGGCGCGTACTCGAATGCGCCGATGAAGCCGCACAGCTGGCCGTCGCCGAGAAGGCCGACCAGATCGCGCCGCGACACGTGCAGCACGTGCTCGAACGGCGGTGAGCGCACCTCCGGCCGATTCTAGTGCAGCACCAAGTGTTAAAAGTTCACGTTCAACCCGACGAGCTGCGACAAGATGGCGATCACGCCGATCCTGCCCGTCCCGCTGGAAGGCCCCGCGTACTTCGTCAGCCACGGCGGCGAAGCGTTCCCGAGCCTGATCTTCGTGCTGCAGGGCTACGGCGTCACGGAGGATCTCGTCGGCACGACGTCCATCAGTAAAGCGGGCCAAGCACCACGGCCGCAAGCTGAGGGCCAAGATCAACCTGCGGTTCACCCCCACGAAGGGGAGCAAGCTGACGACCAGCGTGACAGTCCTGATCGGCTGAGGCATTGAATCTTGAGCGTCGTCCCCCATACCTCTGGGGCGCCGCTTGAGGGGTACCGACAGAAGGCGGTAGCAACCTCTCCCGCCTGGTCCCCGGGCGGGTGGAATCCCATCCCCCAGGCGCCGCGGCTGTCCCCAACGGCCGCGGCGCCCTTCAGGGCTTGTTGCGGAGCGCCTGCTTCGCTTCGTGCTTTTCGAGATGGCGCCGTAGGGCGCTCTGGGCCAGCCAGCTGGATTTCTACCCTGAACCGTGGGCCGTGCGCGCCCGCAGCGCGGCCTCCAGGTGATACGGGCGCGGTCGTTAACCGAAGATTGCGGGCAGGGCTTTCTCGCGGATGAGGGCGATGGCTTGCTGCTTGTTGAGTCCCGCGCCGGCGAACTGGATCTGCTTGGCGCCATCGTCACTGTCGCCCAGCGGTGGGTGATGGCGGTCGGGGTAGTACAGGGGGGCGAAGATCGACTTCAGGTCGGAGAAGGCGGCGTACTGGGCGGGGAAGAGCGCTCGGCCGATACCCAGCTTGCGTTCTATGAGACCGGGCAGCGTGAGGGTGTCGACATGGTCTGGCTGGGAGTGGAAGATCCAGGCTACGTCTACGTAGTGCTTGATGAGACCGTGCGCGCACCAGGCGACTATCTTCTCCGCCGCCTGCTCGGTGAGGTTCATGACGGGCACGACGGTTTGTGGGAAGATGAGCTCGGGGTAGGGGTGGAGCATCGCCAGCTTGTCTGGGGGTTCGAAGAGGCCGCGCCAGGATACGGTGAACTTGAAGGCGTCGACGATCGGACCGCCGCCGACGTCGGCGAAGAATGCTTCGTAGTCGATTGGGTGGGCGCTTACGAGCTTCTTGCCCGGCTTCCAGAGCGTGGCATCGACGGGCGTGACGAGTAGCTCTTCCTGGTCGACCGTGAGCGCCTCCGCGAGCTCGTCGCGGTCAGGCGCGCCGCCGCGACGGGAGGTGTCGGTGTCACTCATCGTGAAGCGGCTGGAGCCGCGCAGACGCATGCCCATGCCACCGGACAGCACCCAATCCTCGTCGAGTACGCCGTCGTGTACGAGCTGAGCGACGCAGACGATGCGGACGATGTCACGGATGATCGCCTCGGGGGGCACCCCCAGCTGCTCGTGATATCGGGCCAGGTCGTCCGGACGCGGCCACTGGCTGACCTGGAAGCTCACTTGCCGTACTCCAGCCATCCGTCGATCGTCTCTTGGGGCATGTTGAGGACTAGTCCGGTCTCGCGGTCCCGGGGCCACGGGCCTTCGCCGAAGGACCGGGACGCATCGAGCGGACGGGCGCCGGTCATTCGGCCGCCCAAGGCATGCATGATCCGCCGCGCGGAGCGCGTCTGACCAAGCTCGCGCAGCCAGTAGGCACAGCGCGCTTGGACGGCGGCGTTGCGTTGCTCTACGTAGTCGAACAGTCGTCCGACGTCGAGACGCTCTTCACTGGCGGCGCGTCCCCAGGCGCGTACCCATACCTCTGCTGGGCCGCACATCTTGGGATGGTCGAGGGTGTCGAGCAGAGTGCGCTCTATATCCGATCGATAGGTGAAGATGCGGCCTTGGGCTCGCAGTCGCTCAACGCCGGCCCAATCGTCAGCGCGAACCAACCGGACTACACGGACGGTGCGCCCGCCCGCGGTCAGGGTGCTCGGGATGCTGCGACCGCGAACGGCGACGTACAGCGTTTCGGAGTCGATGTCGGTCAGGCCGTGGTCGATCAGGGCGCTGAGGAACCCCAGATACCACTCCGCGCGCCCATCGAGCAGTGCGGCCAGCAGGATTGGCGGCGGGGCGGCCTGTGAGACGGTCGATGCCCCGGGAGGCATCACGATCCAGCGTCCCCGTGCGATCGGGGCGAGCGAGCCGCGCTTCTTCATGCCTTGCAGCCGTCGAAGTGGGTCGCCGATGCCTTCGATCTGCTCCAACCAAGGCCGGTCATTTGGCCAGTGGACATAGACGCTGCCGCGCAGTGCCGCCTCGCGCAGCACGCGAGAGTCCTCGGGAAGCACCTGTCGGTCGGTCACGCTCACAAGATCGTACATGGAAGACGGCTTACTGGAGGGCCTACACGGCATAATCATACTACATTCGTAACTTTGGTACGGGATAATGGCTGGGAGGGGTATCTTTAGAATACGGAGTTACGTGTCTTACGGTCGATCGGGCCTCGGGCACGCGAAGGCAACCACGCCGATCATCCCCGTTCCGCTGGAAGGCCCCGCCTACTTCGTCAGCCACGGCGGCGAAGCGTTCCCGAGCCTGATCTTCGTGCTGCAGGGCTACGGCGTCACCGGGGACCTCGTCGGCACGACGTTCATCAGTAAAGCCGGGATCACGAGCTCGACGTTGAAGGCCGTTCCCGACATCCCGGTCGGAACCTTCGAACTGACCCTTCCCCAGGAGCCCTACTCCGCGCTGCTGGGTCCTTCCCGCTCATCGCGAGCGTCGATAGCACCTCGGTCCAGTTGACGACGCTGATCGCTGCTCCGTCCGCAATCGCGTCAACGACAATCTCGGCGCCTTCCTCGTTGCGAACGACGGCAAGCAGCGCTGAGGCGTCCAGCGCTGCCGTCGCGGGCTCAGCGCTGGGCACTGCGCCGTTTGGCCCGGGCGGCTGCGGCCTCGGCGCGCGCTTCGGCTCGTGCTTCCCTGCGCCGCTCGGAGATCAGCTCATCGACCATGCTGTGGCCCGGCGTGAGGTCGGCGAACAGCCCACGCATCCTTTCGGCCGCCGCCCGGCGTCGCTGCGCCGCGAGCTCGGCCGGGGACTTCTTGGCGGCCGAGGACTTCTTGGGAGCTTTGAGTGGGACTTTGAGGGCGTGTGCCATGCACGGATTCTACCGCGCGCCATGCCGCCATGCAACAACCCACTCCGGTTTCGTCAGCCACGGCGGAGAGGCGTTCCCCGACCTGGAGATCGTGTTGCAGGGCGAAGGGGTCACGCTGATCCTCGACGGTAACACCGACATCAAAAAGGGCATAACGTCGAGCATCTTCCGATCGGTCCCGGACGCGCCGATCACGAGCTTCGAACTGAAGCTCCCCACCGGTCCCTACTCGATCCTCGGGACCAATCTCCCCGCGAGCGCGAAATACAGCCTCTGCGGCCAGAAGCTCGCGATGCCCACCGCGTTCGTCGGACAGAACGGAGCGGAAATCCACACCTCGACGCCGATATCGGTCGAAGGCTGCAAGCCCGCGATCAGGGTCCTCCGCCACCATGTCAAGGGCGCAACCGCGACGCTCTTCGTCAGCGTCCCGGCGGCCGGCAGGCTCGTGGCGAACGGCAGAGGCCTGTCCAAAGCGAGCAAAAAGGTCAAGCGCGCCGGCACGGTCACGGTCAAGCTGACCCTCACCAACGGCGAGGCGGCGTTCCTGACCAAACACCGCGGCCGCAGGCTGAAGGCGAAGATCCAGCTGACGTTCACCCCGAAGACGGGAAGCAGGCTGAAAACTACAACAACGGTCCTGATCGGCTGATCGGTCCCGATCGGCTGAGCACACAAGCCTTGAGCGCCGTTCCGCCTCCCTCGCGGGTAGCGTTCAAGGGGGAACCACCAAGTGGCGGCAGACCCCTCTCCCGCCAGGTCTCCCTCCTCCCAGGCGCCGCGGTCGCCCCAACGGCCGCGGCGCCCTCTTCAGGACGACGAGGCGGCGCTCGTGGGGCACGAAGTCAGGAGGCCGCGGAAGACGTTCTTTGACAACTTCATAGCGGCACCGCGCCCGAATCGCTGGTTCCCTCAGCTGGCCTGGGTGAGGGCTTGACCGATGCGCTGGTGCCGTGCTAGGCTTTGCAGGCAGCCGGGAGGACCGCTTTGCGGTACCCGTTCCGTCGGAAGAGACTGCTTTGCGGTGCTCGCTCTGACGGACCCGGCCGCTTCCTTTGCTAGAACGGGTCGTCGTGTACTCGCTCTACCTCGATGCTTCTGGCACTCACGGTGCGAGTCCCGTCTACATCTTGGCGGGGTTGGCTGTGCATGAGCAGGACGCCTACCACCTGCAGCAGCGCTTCGCGGCGCCGCTCGCCAAACTGCCAGGCGGGCCCGATCCGCGGGACTACGAGTTGCACGCGACCGAGATGAAGAGTCCCCGGAAGGAAACGAGCATTTGGCAGTGCGTTCCGGACTCCGTACGGTTCGACATCCTACGGGCAAGCTTTCGGGCGCTCAAGAGCTATAAACCAAAGAATGCGCAGCACCCATGCGTTTACTTCGGGGCGGTCGTTGAGCGCTCGTATCCCGATTATGAGGAACGCGCCTGGGAGGAGGTTCTGCACCGCTTCGATGAGATGTTGACTCGTCAGGGAAACGAAAGCGGCAAGCACCAGCGCGGGATCGTGATCCACGATCGCAGCGCGACCGAGCGCCGGGTACAGAACTGGGCCGATCGCTGGCGGCTGATCGAAAGCAGGATCGGGGTGCTGACCCATCTGGTCGACGTCCCGTTCTTCGCCGACTCGCAAGCGAGCAGACTGCTGCAGGCGGCCGATTTCGTCGCCTGGGCGTTGTGGCGCTACTACGGCCTACGGACTGCCGATGAGCGCTGGATCAAGCCCCTGTGGAAACGCTTCGACCAGGCCGACGGCAAGATGCACGGCCTGGTCCACGTCTCCCGCGCCTTCCAGGCAGGGCAGTGTGCGTGTCCGCCATGCGCCAGCCGGTCGAGTGGCTGCTCGACGCCCCGGACTGAAAGCCCCAGGGGTCTGTGAGGCTCGCTTCCTATGCGGGGCCGGACGCCCCGCGCCAGCCCGCTCTGACGGGACCGCTCCCCGCCAGGATGCGGCCCACCCAATCCAACACGTCGGCCCCGCCACGGCCGGAAGACCCCGTGTATCTGACCGGATCGTACGAAGGCGCGCCGTTCGGGCTCGCGGTCGTGGTGCACCCCGAAGCGGGGCTGTTCAACCTCGAAGAAAACGGCCACCCGGTCGTCGTGCGTGCGAAGATCGAGGTCAACCCGTACACCGGGCGCGAGCCTGACGGTGAAGCTCACCTCCAAAGGTGGCCCGCAGGCCGGCGGTGTCGATCGGCAGTGAATAATGCCGATCGGTAAGCATCGAAAAATGTAGGTCGCAGGGAATGGGGAACCCGCGGGGCTGCCCGGCTCCTGTGTTCGAAGCGAACCCGGCGGGCTGTCCGGCGGCGTCGGACGTCGGCGCCGCGAGCGCGATCACGCCGATCTTCTCCCATCCGCTGAGCGGTCCCGCCTATTTCGTCTCCCACGGCGGACAGGCGTTCCCCGACCTGGAGATCGTGTTGCAGGGCGAAGGGGTCACGCTGATCCTCGACGGTAACACCGACATCAAAAAGGGCATAACGTCGAGCATCTTCCGATCGGTCCCGGACGCGCCGATCACGAGCTTCGAACTGAAGCTCCCCACCGGTCCCTACTCGATCCTCGGGACCAATCTCCCCGCGAGCGCGAAATACAGCCTCTGCGGCCAGAAGCTCGCGATGCCCACCGCGTTCGTCGGACAGAACGGAGCGGAAATCCACACCTCGACGCCGATATCGGTCGAAGGCTGCAAGCCCGCGATCAGGGTCATCAAGAGCAGCGTCAAGGGTAACACCGCGACGATCGA
The DNA here is from genome assembly GCA_963810645.1 of uncultured Solirubrobacterales bacterium. Lineage (GTDB taxonomy): Bacteria > Actinomycetota > Thermoleophilia > Solirubrobacterales > Solirubrobacteraceae > Palsa-744. The sequence continues at coordinate 109,055 of CAWEOK010000004.1, forward strand.
GGCGAGCGTCCCGGCGGCCGGCAGGCTGGTCGCGACGGGCGGGGGACTCTCGAAGGCGACCAGGAAGGCGAGCAGGGCGGGCACGGTGACGGTCAAGCTGACCCTCACTACCGGCGAGATGGCGTTCCTGGCCAAGCACCACGGCCGCAGGCTGAAGACGACGGTCTAGCTGCGGTTCACCCCCAAGAAGGGCGGCAAGTTGAAAACCACGACAACGATTCTGATCGGCTGAGCACACAAGTCTCGAATGCCGTCCCGCACATCCCTCGCGGGCGGTGTTCGGGGGGTACCGACAAACGGCGTACTACCTCTCCGCGCCGGGTCCCCGTCATGGCGCCGCGGCTGTCCCCGACGGTCGCGGCGCCTCTTTCAGGGTGTCGCGTTCACCACACGACGGGCACGTAGTAGGCGGGGAAGGCGCGGCGGCTCCGAAATGTGACAAGCAGCGCTTGACCCGCTTCGCGAGGTCGGGCTAAGCCAGCTCACGATCCAAGCGACCCTCGCCGGCGGCCTCGACGCGCAGGCGCTCGGCGTGCTCACCGCCGACCTCGCCCTCGGCGGCACGCTTGTAGTGCTCACGCCGTGGCTTGCGCCGGTCGTGGTGCTCGCGGTTTCGGCGCTCGTCGCGATTGCCGCCGTCGCAATAGCGTCACGGGAGTACGGCACCACGTTGCGCAGCCTGCTCGCCGACGCTGAAGCACTGTTCGCGACCCCCCTCCGACCCTTTGGGGCGTCGCTCGAGAGGAACCCAACAACGGCGCACAGTCCCTCTCCGCGCCGGGTCCCTGCCGTCGGGCCCCCTCTCGAGGGCGTGGCAGCTGCTCGGACTGCATTTCGCCACGGCCGCGGCGCCGACTGTTTGGCTGCGGGCGGGGTCCCGTCTATCCAGCCCTGGGCTCAGCGCTGTGTGCTGTGGCGGCGGAAGCGCTCACGGAAGGGTTTGCGCAGCCATTCGGGGAGGAGTGGGCTCGATGCCACGCCGGGCATGTTGAGCGATCTGAAGTGGGGGATATACGGCTCGTCGGCGTTGGCGCCGGTCCGCGAGCGGTTTGGGTCGGCTATGGGCGACCGGCTGACCGCAGAGGGTTTCATTGGGCTCATTGTACACCCACCCCTGCCAGCTCCAGCGCGATTGCGAGTACGAGGAGCGCCACCGCCCGGGCGAGTAGTCTGTCCTTGCGGACGAGGGTCTGTTCGTTGGCGAGCGTTTCCGCCGCGAGGTCTTCGAGCATGTCCCTTTCGACGGTCTCATCGTCGTTGCCGGCGTGGGCGTCGAGCATGTCTGCCACGAGCGGGCCGTTTCGCGCGGCTCCTGGCAGGCGCAGGGCACGCAATGCCAGGCCGAGGGCCAGGACGAGCAGGATGAGCGTGGCGATCCAAAGGTGGTGGGTGGAGCGTACGCCCACCACGATCGCGGCGATGGCCGCACACGCGCTGACGACGCCGAGCGCGCTGGTGTCGAGCGTGCCGGAGCGCGACATCTGCGTCTGCAGTTGACTCACGGCCAGGAGGCAGAGCTTGTCGGCGAGCCTCGGTGTGAGCGATTTCTTGGACATCCGTACTCCCTATCCCGACGCGACCCCGCAAACGGGACACTCAGCGGCAAAAGATTTTTCCCGGGGCCGCCAAGCCCATCCAAGGCAGACGAGCCCTAGCCCGGCCAGCCGCACCCGAGCTGACGCGAGCCTGTCGTTACTCTCGGCGGGTGCGATTCTCGGTCCCCGTATTCGCCGCGCTCCTCACCCTCGCCCTCACCCTCGCCGTCCCGGCCGCGGCGAGCACCGGCGCACATACGTTGACCAAGACAACAACCACCCGGGCGACGGTCTCCGAAGAACCGGTCCCGGTCCTCGAATCGAGCGCTCCCCCGCCCGGGCGCAGGCTGTCGGCCGATCAGGTGCTGGCGATCGCGCGGAAGCTCCCGAAGATGCGCGCGGTGCAGGCCGAATACCCGGGCTCGTTCGCCGACGCCTACCTGAAAGGACCGCTGCGCTGGCAGGTGAGCTTCTTCTCCAAGAAAGGCGCGAAAGAGATTGGGCTGGTGATCGTCGCCGACTCATCGGGGAAGGTGCTCGAACAGTGGACGGGATGGCAGGTCGCCTGGTCGATGGCGCGCGGCTATCCGGGGGCGTTCGGCCGGCACGTGAACGCGCTGTACATCTGGCTGGCGCTGTGCGTGCTGTTCCTGCTGCCGTTCATCGACCCGCGCAGACCATTCTCACTGCTGCACCTGGACCTGCTCGTGCTGCTGTCGTTCTCGGTCTCGCTGGCGTTCTTCAACCATGCGCACATCTACGCCTCGGTGCCGCTGGCATACCCGCCGTTGATCTACCTGCTCGCGCGGATGCTGTGGCTGGCGCGCCGCGGGCGGGCGGGGACTGGGCGGGCGGGGACAGAATCCCCGCGGGCTGGTCCTATGCGGCCGGGGCGGGCGGGGACCCAATCTTTGCGCCTGCTCGTCCCCGTGCCGTGGCTGGCGCTCGGAGTGGTGTTTCTGATCGGGTTTCGAGTCGCCCTGAACGTGACCGACTCCAACGTGATCGACGTCGGCTACGCGGGCGTGATCGGCGCCGAGAAGGTCGTGCACGGCGACGCGCTGTACGGACACTGGCCGGCGGATAACGAACACGGCGACACCTACGGCCCGGCCGCGTATGAGTCCTACATCCCGTTCGAGCAGATCTTCGGCTGGAGCGGCACCTGGGACGACCTGCCCGCCGCGCACGCCGCCGCGATCGTGTTCGACCTGCTCGCCACCGGGCTGATGTTCGCGCTGGGCATGCGCATCCGCGGACCGACGCTCGGCGTCGTGCTGGCCTACGCGTGGGTGTCCTATCCGTTCACGCTGTTCGCGCTGGAGTCCAACTCCAACGACACGCTCGTCGCGGTGTTCGTCCTGGCGGCGCTGCTGTTCGCAACCTCATCGGCGGGCACACAGCCGGAACGGCTGGGTCGGGGCGCGTTCGCGGCGCTCGCCGGCCTGACCAAGTTCGCCCCGCTGGCGCTCGTGCCCGTGCTGGCGACCCACGGTCTGCGCGAGCTCCCGGTCCGGCGACGCCCGCGCGCACTGCTGGCGTTTTTACTCGCGTTTGTCCTCACCGCCGCGATCGTCTCGATCCCCGCGCTCACGCACGACTCGCTGCGCACGATCTACGAGCGCACGCTCGAATACCAGGCCAACCGCGACTCGCCATTCTCGGTCTGGGGGCTGTACGGCTGGCACGGCGCCGAGACGGTCGTCGAGGCCGCCACGGTGCTGCTCGCCCTGGCGCTCGCCGTGGTCCCCCGGCGGCCCGACGTTATCGGCCTGGCGGCGGCGTGTGCGGCGATCGTGATCGCGGTTCAGCTCGGGATCGAACACTGGTTCTACCTGTACATCCCCTGGTTCTTCGGACTTGTGATGCTCGCGTTATTAGGCGCCCGCCCACCCGCTCGCGCGGGCGGCCCCGATCCATATCCCGAAGCCCGGGCTAGCGGTCCGGCAGCGACGCAATGGCCCGTGGCGGCGCCTCCGGGCGCGGCATCAGAACCTGCTCGATTGCGGCTGCCGAGCGCGGCGTGGCCGAGCAGCGGATGAGCACGCCCATCAGCCACGGATCGTCCTCGGAGGTCTCAAAGCGCACGGGCATCTGCGTCACGAGCGACTCGATCGCCTGCTCGCGCTTGACCCCGATCACCCCCCCGCGCGGTCCGGTCATGCCGACGTCGGTGATGTACGCGGTGCCGCCCGGCAACACGCGAGCGTCGGCGGTCGGGATGTGCGTGTGCGTGCCCACGACCGCGGTCACGCGACCGTCCAGCATCCAGCCCAGCGCCACCTTCTCCGAGGTCGCCTCGGCGTGCATGTCGACGAGGATGTGATCGACATCCCCGAGCTCGCCCAGCGCCGTCTCGATCTCCGTAAACGCGCTGCGCCCGGCCTTCAGATACAGGTTCCCGCTGAGGTTGACCACGCCCAGGCGCAACCCGTCGCGCTCGATCACGCAGGTCCCATGACCGGGCTGGATGCGCAGGAAGTTGACCGGGCGCAGGATCCGCGGCTCGGAGTCGAGATACGGGTAGATCTCGCGACGGTGATAGGTGTGGTTGCCGAGCGTGATCGCGTCCACGCCGCCCGCGAACAGCGCGCGCGCGGCCTTCGGCGTGATCCCCAGACCGCCCGCGACGTTCTCGGCGTTGACGACCACGAACGTGGGGTGGAAGCGCTCGCGCAGGATCGGCAGGCACTCCAGCAGCGTGCGCCGGCCGATCGAGCCGACGAGGTCCCCGACGAACAGGATGCTGGCCTGTGCCTCAGCCATACTTGCCGCATGACGGGAGGAATGTGAGCGTCGAGGGGCAGACCGCGGCGCCTCCGAAGCAGGAGGAGCGCGAGCTGGCCGATTCGTCCGCCGCCGGGCTGCCGCGGCCCCCGCGCACGGTCGTGCCAAGGTGGGTGCAGCTCGTGCTGCTGCCGATCGCGCTGCTGGCGCTGTGGGCGCTCGCCAAAGCGGCGGGAAAAGTGCTTTTGATCTTCGTCATCGCCGCTCTCATCGCGTTGATCCTCAACCCAGCCGTCGCATTTGTGCAGCGCCCCCGGGTGCCGCGCGGGATGGCGGTGCTGATCGTGTATGTCGCATTCTTCCTGACCCTGGTCGGGATCGGCTTCCTGCTGGCCAACCCGATCGCCACCCAGGTGCGCACATTCACCGACAACCTGCCGCACATCGTCAACGAAGCCAACAGGCAGATCGCCGCGTTTCAGACCGAACTGGAACACCACGGCATCCACCTACACCTCGTCAAGCAGGGCAAAACGGCGCTGCAGAGCATCGAGGACAAAGTCGCCAAAGAAGCCGGCAAACTGGCCTCCTCCAGCGCCGGTTTGCTGACCGAAGCCGCCAGCGCCGTGTTCGACCTCGTGCTTGTGCTCGTGCTGAGCGTGTACATGCTCGTCTACGGTCAGCACATCGGCAGGCTCATCCGCCGGGCGATGCCCGCCGGCGACGGCAGCCCCGCCGACGACTATCCGACGCTTGTCCAGCGCGCGGTCTCCCGCTATGTCGGCGGCCAGCTGCTGTTCAGCGTGTTGATGGGCGCCTCCGCCGGACTGGCGCTGTACGTGTTCGGGCTGATCGGCATATTCCCCGACGGGCGCAAGTACGCGCTCGCGTTCGGGATGTTCTACGGCGTGATGGAGCTGGTCCCCTACATCGGCCCGATCCTCGGGGCGGTGCCGCCCGTGCTCGTGGCGCTGTTCACCGACCCGATCGTCGCGCTGTGGGTCGCGCTGCTGTTCGTCGGACTGCAGCAGCTCGAGGGCCACGTGGTCGCGCCGCAGGTGTTCGGGCACACGCTGCGGATCAACCCGCTGCTCGTGATCTTCGCGCTGCTGCTCGGACTGCAGCTGCACGGGATCATCGGCGCCCTGATCGCGCTGCCGCTGCTGGCGATCCTGCGCGAGACGGTCGTCTATCTCAGCCGCCACGTCGAGCTCGAGCCCTGGGATCGCTCGCGCGGCCTGCTGTGAGCGCCGTCCTCAGCGCACGCGAGCTCACCATGCGCTACGGCGAGCGCGAGGCGCTGCGCGCGGTCAGCTTCGACGCGGCCGCCGGCGAGCTGATCGCGATCGTCGGGCCCAACGGCGCCGGCAAGACGACGCTGCTGTCGATCCTCGCCGGAGTCCAGACCGCCAGCTCGGGGACGGTGTCCGGCCCCGCAGCAGGTCCCGCGATCGGTTGGCGGGTTGGGTGGGCACCTCAATCTCCGGCCGTGTATTCGAAGCTGACCGTGTCCGAGAACCTGCGCCTGTTCGCACGTCTGGAGGGCGTCGCCGACCCAGACGCCGTGGTCGCGCGGATGCTCGAGCAGACAGGTCTGGGCGAGCGCGCGGACGAGCGCGTGGAACGACTGTCTGGCGGTAACCGCCAGCGCGTGAACGTAGCGCTCGGGTTGATCGGCGACCCCCCCGCGCTCGCGCTCGACGAGCCCACCTCGGCGCTCGACCCCGGTCAGCGTCAGCGGCTGTGGGAGTTCGTCGGCGAGCTTGCGCGGGCCGGCACGGCCGTGCTGTTCTCGACGCACCACCTCGGCGAGGTGCGCGACTACGCCACGCGCGCGATCGTGCTGGCCGACGGTGAGCTGCTGTTCGACGGCGCCCCATCCGATCTGATCGCCGCGGGCGGCGGCGGGGAGCGGGACTTCGAGGCGGCGTTCGTCGCGTTCCTGCGTGAGCGAGGGCACGCATGAGATGGCTGCTGAGCAAGGACCTGCTGATCCTGCGCCGCTCGCGGTTGCTGGTCGGCGTGCTGGTCGTCTACCCGATCGCGATCGCGCTGCTGATCGGGTTGGCCATATCGCGCGCGCCCGGCAAGCCGCGGGTGGCGATCGTCGACGAAACGCCGCCCGGGCAGACGATCCACGTCGGCAGCGAACGGGTGCCGGTCAGCCAGTACGCCGATCAGCTGTTCAGTCAGGTCACCCCGGTGCAGGTTTCCTCGCGTGAGCGGGCGATCGCGGACATCAAATCCGGGGACGTGGTGGCCGCCGTCGTGATTCCCCGCGACATCGCCGCCCGGATCTCCTCTGGCGTCAGCCAGGGCAGCATCGAAGTCCTGTACAACGGCAACGCCCTGGAGCAGTCGCTCGTGCAGTCCCAGCTGAACGCGGCGCTGGCGCAGGCGAACATCGCCTTCTCCAAACAGATCCAGCGCGCTGCGGCGCAGGCGATCGGCGCGCTGCTGTCCGGCGGCAACCTCAGCGTGCTCGGCGCCCCCCCGAACATGATCGGCCTCGAACAGATCCCGTCGCAATTGCACTCGATCATCGCGCGACTGCCGGCCGGCAGCCCGCAGCGCACGCAGCTGGAACGAATCGACCGATTCGCCGAATTCGCCGATCAGAACCTCGGCCTATCCAGGAATGTGCTGTCCACGATCGGCCAGCCGATCCAGGTCCACAGCACGCCGATCCAGGGCCGGCGCACGCCCCTGAACACGTTCGCCGTTGTCGTCGCGGTGAGCGTGTCGTTGATGTTCGTGTGTGTGCTGCTGGCCGCCGGTGGCGTCGCGCTGGAGCGCGAGGAGAATACACTCGCCCGCCTCGCCCGCGGAGGTCTGGCCACACGCGAGGGGCTGCTCGCCGAGAAGCTGCTGCTGGCCGCTGCCTGCGCGTTCGTGCTCGCCCTGGCGATGCTCGCCGGCATCGGCGCGTTCGTGCATCTCGACTGGTCGCGCATCGGACTGTGGGCGATCGCGCTCGCATGCGGCGCCGTCGCGTTCGGCGCGCTGGGCATCGCGATCGGCGCGCTCGCGCGCGAGGTGCGCGCCGCCTCGCTGCTCGCGTTCCTGCTGTCGCTGCCGCTCGCGTTCCTCGCGCTTGTCCCAGCAGGCTCCGTGTCCCGTGGTCTGTACGACGCGATCGGGACGATCTCGTTCGTGTTCCCGTTCAAGTCGGCCCTGCAGGCGCTCGACGCCGCCGTCAACGGAGCGTCCCCCGGACTCGGCGTCTCGGCGGTGCACCTGTTCGGGCTGACCGCCGTGTTCAGCGCGCTCGCGCGACTCGGATTGCGCCGGCTGGACTGAGCGGGGGTATCCTGAGGACGATGTCCTTTCCGCAGACGCGCATGCGCAGACTGCGCGCCACCGCCGGCCTGCGTGGGCTCGTGCGCGAGACCGACGTGCGTGCCGATCAGCTCGTGCTGCCGCTGTTCGTCGCCGAGGCGGACGTTGCGAGCGCACCCGAGTCCGGCCTCGCGCTGCCGGGTCTCGGGCGGCTGTCGATCTCCGCGGCGCTCGATCGTGCTCGCGAGGCCGCCGATCTCGGATTGGGCGGGGTCCTGCTGTTCGGCGTGCCCGCCCACAAGGATCCGGACGGCTCGGGCGCCTACGACGAGGAGGGCGTCGTCCAGATGGCCGTGCGCGCGATCAAGCAGGCGCTGCCCGACGGTCCGCTCGTGATCACCGACGTGTGCCTGTGCGAGTACACCGATCACGGCCACTGCGGCGTGCTGAGGAATTCGGAGTCCCACACACCCGGCGGGGCGGGGGACTCATTGGACGGCGGGGCGGGCCTTCCATTGGACGGCGGGGCGGGCAGCCCGTCTATCGACAACGACACCACGGTCGAGCTGCTCGGGCGTGTCGCCGTCAGTCACGCGCGCGCCGGCGCCGACCTCGTGGCGCCGTCGGACATGATGGACGGCCGCGTGGGCGCGATTCGCGGCGCGCTCGACGAGGAGGGGTTCACCGACACGCCGATCCTCGCCTACTCCGCCAAGTTCGCCTCCGCGTTCTACGGCCCGTTCCGCGACGCCGCCGGCTCTGCCCCTGCCTTCGGTGACCGCCGCGGCTACCAGCTGGATCCGGCCAACGGCGCCCAGGCGGTGCGCGAGGCGCTGCTCGACGTGGCCGAGGGCGCGGACGTGGTGATGGTCAAGCCCGCCCTGGCCTACGGCGACCTGATCCGGGCGGTCAAGCGTGCGACACGCCTGCCAGTGGCCGCCTACAACGTCAGCGGCGAGTATGCGATGGTCCGCGCCGCCGCCGACGCCGGGGTGCTCGACGAACGCGAGGCGGTCCTGGAGATCCTGACCTCCCTGCGCCGCGCCGGTGCTGACATGATCATCACCTACCACGCTATGGATACAGCTCGATGGCTTCTCTAAAGCTGCGTAGCCGCAAGGACGGCGCGGCGATTCCCCTGGACGACACCGATCGGCGGCTGCTGAACCTGATGCAGGGCTCGTTCCCGATCGCCCCGCGTCCGTATGCGCACGTGGCCGAGCTGGGCGGGATCGCCGAGGAGGAGGCGATGGCGCGCGTGCGGCATCTGCTCGACAAGCGCATCGTCCGCCAGGTCACGCCGATCTTCGACACGCGCGCGCTGGGCTACTCCTCGATGCTGGTTGCGGCCAAGGTCGACCCCGAGCACCCCCATCGTGCGGCTCAGGTCATCAACGAACACCCGGGCGTCTCGCACAACTACCTGCGCAACCACGAATTCAACCTGTGGTTCACGATCGCCACCGAGCCCGACTCACAGCTCGGGCTGGAGGGGACGCTGGAGGTGCTCGCGCGCGAGGCCGGTGCGGAGTCGGTGCGCCAGCTGCCGACGCTGAAGCTGTTCAAGATCAGGATGGACCTGGAGATGGAGGGCGACACCGAGGCGCTCGCCAAGGCCGCCGAGGTCAAGGAGCCGGTCGAGCTCGAGCGCCAGCCCTACGACGACTTCGACGTTGCCGTGATCCGTGCGCTCCAGGGCGACATGCCTGTTATCTCCGAACCGTACGCCGATGCCGCGGCCGAGCTGGGCATATCGCAGGAGCGGCTGCTCGAGCATCTGCAGGGCATGCAGGAGCGCGGGCTGCTGCGCCGGGTCGCGGCGATCCTGTATCACCGCCGCGCCGGGTTCTCCGCCAACGGCATGGGCGTATGGCAGGTCCCCGAGGCGCAGATCCTCGACATCGGCCGGCGCATGGCCGCGGTGCGCGGCATCTCCCACTGCTACCAGCGCCCCACGTATGAGGACTGGCCGTACTCCGTGTTCACGATGGCCCACGGCCGCTCCAAGGAGGAGTGCGACGCGGTGCTCGACTCGATCGCCGAGCAGACTGGTATCCGTGAGCGCACGACCCTGTACTCGTCAACCGAGTTCAAGAAGATCCGGCTGCTCTACTTCACCGGCGAGTTTGGCGCCTGGGAGCGCGAGCACGCCGGCGTATGAAGTGTCCGCCGCGCTGACCGACACCCGCTCGGCCGCCCTGTACCGGCGCGCCCTGGAGGTGATGCCCGGCGGCGTCAACTCGCCCGTGCGCGCGATGCGAGCGATCGGGCGCGACCCCGTGTTCCTGGCGCGTGGCGAGGGCGCCGAGGTGATCGACGTCGACGGCAACCGCTACATCGACTACGTCTGCTCCTGGGGGCCGCTGATTGTCGGGCACGCCCATCCGGACGTGCTGGCCGCGATCGCGCAGGCCGCGGCGAGCGGTACGAGCTTCGGCGCCCCCACCCCTGGCGAGGTCGAGCTCGCGACCGAGGTCGTCCGGCGGATGGACGGCGTGGAGATGCTGCGCATGACCTCCTCCGGGACCGAGGCCACGATGACCGCCATCCGCATCGCCCGTGCCGCGACCGGCCGCGAGACGGTGCTGAAGTTCGAGGGCGCCTACCACGGGCACGTCGACGGGCTGCTGGCACAGGCCGGCTCGGGCCTTGCGACCCAGGCGCTGCCCGCCAGTCCCGGTGTGCCCGCGAGCGTCGCCGCGCAGACGATCGTGATCCCCTGGAACGATGCCGACGCGCTGCTCGCTGCCATAGACCGATCGCAGATCGAGCGCCACGAGCTCGCGGCGATCATCGCCGAGCCGCTACCGGCCAACATGGGTCTCGTCCCACCGCAGGCTGGGTTCTTGGAGCTGCTGCGCGAGCGTGCCGATGCGACCGGCGCGCTGCTGGTGCTGGATGAGGTCATCTCGGGCTTTCGCGTAGCTCGCGGCGGCGCCCAGGAGCTGAGCGGGGTGACCGCGGATCTGACGATCCTGGGTAAGGTCCTCGGTGGCGGCCTGCCCGCTGCCGCGCTCGGCGGCAGGGCCGAGCTGATCGGAATGCTCGCGCCGGCTGGCGAGGTCTACCAGGCGGGAACGCTGTCGGGCAACCCGCTCGCGGTCGCCGCCGGGCTGACGACGCTGCAGCTGCTCGACGAATCCGCCTACACGCGCCTGGCGGCGATCACCGAGCGCTTGGCCTCCGGCCTGCGTGAGGCGGCTGCCGGGGTGGGCGCGCGAGCCGGCGGGTATCCGGTGCAGGTCGTGAGCGTTCCGGGGCTCGTGACGACGTTCTTCAGCGAGCGTCCGGTGCGCGACTTCGCCGGCGCCCGTGCGTGCGATCTGGACGCATACGCCGCCTGGTGCCGAGAGCTGCTCGCGCGCGGGGTCTATCCGCCGCCATCCCAGTTCGAGGCGTGGTTTCCCTCGCTTGCTCATACACCCGATCAGATCGACCGCACGCTGGACGCCGCCGCGGCCGCGTTTGCCGCGCTGGACGGATCAGCCGCTGCCGGGAGTGTCGGATGATCACGGTCACGACTCGGCTCCCACGGACCGCCACACCTACACCTACGGTCACGAATCATTCGTCATATCCGGCCCCCACCCAACCACGACAGACGGCCGTCACTCAATTCCCATGGGCCCCCCGATGAGTGCCGACACAACCACGAGCGCCCTGGCGCGGCTGGCGCGGATGCTGCGCGAGCAGGGCGGGCTGATGGCGACGCTCGTGGCGCCGGACGCCGGTCGGACGCGCTCTGACTCGGGGGCTCCCATCGCCCCCGTCGCGGCTCCCGTCAACTCAGGGACATCCGGCGAGAACGGGCCCGCCCAGACGGTTGCCTCGGGGCCACGGGCGCAGGGGCGCCGCCATGAGTACGAGCTGCTGGTCGAGACGATCTACGAGGGATATCTCCTGCACTACGGCGCGCCGCGTGTGCTCGCGCCGCCGGAGGCCGACCTGGGCCTGCTGGCGGGCGACCGGTTGTACGCGCTCGGGCTGGCGAGGCTGGTCGCGCTCGGCGACACCGAGGCGGTTGCGGAGCTCGCGGACACGATCACGCTCTCGGCGCTGGCGCAGGCCGCCGGCGATCACGCGCTGGCCGGGGCCGTGTGGGAGGCCGGTGCGCGGGCGGTCGGGTGGGGATCGAACGCGGCTCACAGGCGCGCGAAGGAGCTCGCGTTCGCGGGCTCGCCGGACGCGTTCGAGGCGATGCGCACAAGCGCTGTTGGCGTCCCGGCGTCACCCTGATTCGCGCCTCGATATTGTTCCCGGCTCGGTGTCCGACGCGCACGCAAAACACAAGTCCAAGTACACCCTCGACCGGGGCATGCCCGGAGCATTCGAGGGCGAGACCGTCACCCGCCGGCGGTTCATGGTCGTGGGTGGGCAGGCGGCCGGAGGCGTGGCCGCCGCCGCGTTTCTACTGCCCGCGCTCGGGTTTGCGGTCGGGCCGATCTTCAAAAGCACGCCCCATCACTGGGAAAGCGTTGGCGCCGAGGATCTGTTCAACGACTACAACTACATCCCGGTCCTCATCACCCTCAGCCCCGAAATCGGCGAGGCCGGTAAGTCGACCGCATACGTGCGTAAGTTCAACCCGGCGATCGACACCGATCCCTACGATCGCGGCACTCCATACATCGCGATCTCCGACAAGTGCGTGCACCTCGGCTGTCCGGTGCGTTGGGTCAACGCGGCCGAGCGCTTCATCTGCCCGTGCCACGGCGGGGTCTACGACCTGTTGGGCCGGCGCGTGAGCGGTCCTCCGGTGCGTCCGCTCGATCGCTTCTATACGCGCGTCAACGCGGCCGGCGAAGTCGAACTCGGCCCGCGCTTCTCCGTCAACAGCGAGCTGCGCCGCTTCTCCCCGCGCGATCCCGGCGAGCCGCTGGACGGCATCGGCCAGTACATGTATCCGTCCCGTCCCGGTGCGCAGAAAATCTAACCCGGACCGTATCCCCGATCACCATGCCCAAGCTCCCCGCCCCCCCAGTTCCCTCCTCGCTTCAGGCGCCGCCCCCGCGACCGGGCGAGGACAACGGTAGGGCGACTCCGCTCGACCACGCCGCGACCGCCGGCACGACCGTCGTCGATTGGGTCGACGAGCGCACCTCGCTCAGCGGTGGCGCGCGCTGGCTGATGTTCCGCAAGGTGCCCAAGGGCACCAACTGGTTCTACACGCTCGGCTCCGCCACGATGTTCGCGTTCCTCTCGCAGGCCGTCACGGGCGTGTTCCTGGCGATGTACTACCGCCCCGACGCCTCCGGCGGGGCGTATGAATCGATCCGGCACGTGACCAACGAAGTGTTCCTCGGCCAGTTCGTCCGCGGCATGCACAAGTGGGGCTCGAGCGTGATGGTGATCCTCGTGTTTCTGCACATGGGCCGCACGTTCTTCTTCGGCGCCTACAAGTACCCGCGCGAGCTCAACTGGGTGATCGGCGTGGTGCTGTTGATTCTGACGATGGTGATGTCGTTTACCGGCTACCTGCTCCCGTTTGACCAGCGCTCCTACTGGGCGACGATCGTGGGCGTGAACATCAACGGCACCGGCCCCCTGATCGGGCCCTACCTGAGCGACTTCCTGCGCGGCGGTCCCGAATTCGGGGCGACCACGCTGTCGCGGTTCTACGCCATCCACATGCTGCTCGTACCGGGACTGATCGCCGCGCTGATCGGCGCGCACCTGTATCTCGTGGCCAAGCTCGGCACGACCGCCCCGCCGTGGCTGAAAGCCGAGACCAACCCCGAACTGCGCAAGGCCGAGACATGAGCGGTCGCAGGGGCGAGCTATGAACAAGCGCGAGAAGGAGGAGTACCTCCGCGAGTACGGCATCCTGAAGTCCGAAGGCAAGCCGTTCTTCCCGTACGCGGTCGCCAAGGACGCGACGATGGCGTGTGTGGTGATGGCGGTGATCATCACGATGTCGCTGGTGCTGGGGACCGAGCTCGGCTCCAGGGTGAACGCGGCGAGCACGAGCTACGACGCGCGTCCGGAGTGGTACTTCTTCTTTCTGTTCTACGTCCTGCGAATCATCAAGCCGCCGAGCCTTGTCCCGCTGGCAACGATCGGTGTGCCGACGATCGGCATGATCCTGCTGTTCCTGCTGCCGTTCTATGACCGCAAACCCGAGCGCCGTCCCGAGCGCCGGCCGGTCGCGACGCTGACCGGGATATTTGTGATCGGCGCGATGGCGTACCTCACCTACCAGGGCGCCCACGTCGGCACGCCCGACGCGCTGGAAATCGCCACGCCGAAGGCGGTCGTCGAAAACGGCCCGGCCGCCGTCGCCCGTTGGAACGAAGGGCGCCTGGTGATCGCCCAATCGGGCTGTGAGGCGTGCCATACGATCGGCGACAACGGCAACACCGGACCCGGGCCGAACCTTACGCATATCGGCTCGCGCATCCCGCGACTGGGGATCGCGCGAACGCTCGTGAACCCGACCGCGCCGATGCCGTCGTTCAAGACTCTGCCGCCGGAAAAGTTCAAGGCGGCCGTCGAATTCCTGTCCGAGCTGAAGTAGCCTCTCATCCATGCCCGCCGAGCCCGCCGAGTCAGGCGCCGGTAGCACCGCACCAAGCAGCGCGCACGGGTCTGCGGTGAACGGCCGCCCGGCGCAGGCGCAGGGGCAGGCGCGCGGGATCTCGCCAGGTGTACTGGAGGCCGAGCAGGTGCGCGACATGTTCGACCGTGTCGCGGTCGTGTACGACGTCCTGAACACCGCCATGACCGCCGGCCTGCACCACCACTGGCGCGCGCGCGCTGCCGACCTCGCCCGCGTGGGCCCGGGCAGCAGGGTGCTCGACGTGGCGACCGGCACCGGCGATCTCGCGCTCGAGCTGGCCCGGCGGGTGGCGCCCGGCGGCGAGGTTATCGGCAGCGACTTCTCGGAGGGGATGCTCGCGCGCGCGCGAGCCAAGGCCGGCGGGCGGACCTCCGCCACCGGGAGCCGCGAGTCGATGGACGCCGCCGAAACGGGCGCCGGCGATCCTGTAGATACGGCGACGGGCGCCACTTTGGGAGACATGTGTTCAGGTGCGCCCGCCGAGCTGCGCTTCGAGTGGGGCGATGCCCTGGCGCTCCCGTATGAGGATGACTCCTTCGACGCCGCCACGGTCGGCTTCGGCGCGCGTAACTTCTCCGATCTCGGACGCGGTCTGGCCGAGATGGCGCGGGTCGTCCGCCCCGGAGGCAGGGTGGTGGTTCTGGAGATGACGACGCCCACCAAACCACCGCTGTCGATCTTCTTTGGCATCTGGTTCGACCGGCTCGTGCCCGTGCTCGGCCGGCTGGCCGGATCGATCGCGGCGACGGTCGCACGTCTGCGGGGCGCGACTGCCGACGGGACGATCGCCGCCGCTTATACCTACCTGCCCAACTCGGTCAAGCGCTTTCCCGGGCCGGCCGCGCTTGCAAGCGAGCTGGAGCGGGCGGGACTGAGCGAGATCTCCTATCTGCTCACGGCGGGCGGGATCGTCGCGATCCATGCCGGCACGGTCGCGCCCAAGGGCGCCTGATGAGTCCGGTGGAGGGCGCGGAGGACACGAGGGGTACGGCGGCGAGCAGCGCCGCCACTACGGACGTGGATGCCGTGGCGACGATCATGCAGCGCGGCGGGAGCGCGCTGCGCGAGCTGATGACGCGGACCGAGCTCCACCTCGAGCGGGTGACCTCCGAGGCCGGCGATCCGCTCGCCTCGCACGCGACCGGCACGGTCCTGGCCGGTGGGAAGCGGTTGCGCCCGCTGCTGGTCGTGCTCGCCGCCGAGGCCACGGGTGGCGTGGACGGTGGGCCTAACGTGAGCGAGTCTGAGGTGAGCGGACCGGGGGTTGGTGAGCCTGGGGTGGGCGAGCTCGGGGTGGGCGAGCCACATGACTGCGGCGACGGAGAGGAACGTCTCGTGCGCGCGGCCGTCGCGGTCGAGCTCGTGCACTCGGCGACGCTCGTGCACGACGACGTGATCGACGGCGCCCAGCTGCGACGCGGGCACCCATCGGTCGCCGCGGCCGCCGGACGCAAGCTGGCGATCGCCACCGGTGATCTGCTGTTCTCGCGCGCGTTCGCCGAGCTCGCGCGCAACGGCGAGGAGGTTCAGCTGCAGGCTCTGTCCGATGCCAGCTCGGCGCTGGCCGAAGGCGAGCTGCTCCAGCGCGAGGACGCCTACGCCGTACACGTCCCGGTCGCGCGCTACCTGCGCCGCTGCGAACTGAAGACCGCGGCGCTGTTCGAGGCGGCCTGCCGCCTGGGTGCGCTCGTGTCCGCCGAAGGCTCGCGGGCGCTGGCCGACGAGCTCGGCGCGTTCGCCCGGCGCATCGGTCTGGCGTTTCAGCTGCTGGACGACGTGCTCGACGTCTCAGGCCCCGTCGAGCGCACGGGCAAGGCTCGCGGAACGGACCTGCTCGACGGCACCGTGACCCTGCCGTTCATCCTCGCGCGCGAGCGCGATCCGGAGCTCGCCGAGCTCGACCTGGCCACCCTGAGCGGACCCGAGCAGGCGGAGCGGCTGTGTGAGCGGATCGCCGCCACAGGCGCGCTCGACGAGGCTCGCGAGCAGGCGCTGGCGCTGGTGGCGCAGGCCAAGTCGGAGCTTCCGCAGAGCCTGCCGAGCGAGCGCGGCGCGGCGTTACTCGACCTCGTGGCCGACGCCGTGGTCGAGCGCTATCGCTGAAGCCCGTCTAAAAGTCGCTGGGACAGATCAGGTCGGCATCGAGCGCGCGCACGAAGAACTCGACCTCGTCGGTCATGTTCGCGTGGGTGATCCGCTTCAGATCGCTCAGCAGCGCGCCCGCGCCTCGGTCCAGCTCATCGTCGAGCTGCTCGACCACGGACTGCTCGAATACGCCCTCGCGCAGCGCCTCGCACTCGGGGCAGCGCAGCACGATACGCCAGTGCTTGGCGCCCTCCTCGGCCCAGTCGAGCGGATACACGAGCTCGCCGGCGCAGTTGAAGCACACGTGCAGCGGATCGGTCGCGCAGCTCGGCTGCGCGTAGAGGGCGGGATCGGTCGCGTAGGACGGATCGGGGCCGTCGGCCGGTTCCGCCGCGTAGGCCGGCTCTGACGCCGCCTCCCGAGCCTCCCGATCCGGCGTGCGCCGGTGATCGCGGTATACGACCTCGACGTGCTTGCCGTCAGGCATGCGCACGTGGTGACGGATGTGGGGGCTTGAGTCTGACATGGCTTGCCCTGATGTAATCGACGCCCATGCCGTTTGTCTTTAGCCCCTGCCCATGGTGCTCGGCGAGCGGTGGTCCCGAAGGGCGCGGCAATGGGCCTGTCCGTACCGTCCACCGGCCGCGGTGCATCCGCACAGAGCGGTGCTACGTTCACTAGGGCATGGCCACCGCGATTCGAACGATCGGCCACGAAGACCGGCTCAGCCTCGTCGATCATCTCGAAGAGCTGCGCACGCGCCTGATCGTCAGCGGGATCGTGCTGGCGATCGCGTTCGGCGTATGCCTGTGGCAGAACCATGCGCTGCTGCACCTGGTCGGTCGCCCGCTGGAACGCGTCAGGCACGGCCAGGTGCAGCGCGGCGAAGGGTCGCTCGGCCAGGCGGCCGAGGCCCAGAAGGCGGTCATCAAGGTAGCCTCCCAAACGGCGGCGGCCATAGCGTTGCTGAGTGCCCCCGACAGCGGTCTGCCGGCCTCGGTGCGTGCGCGGCTGGCCGCCGAGATCCCTCGTCTGCGGGCCGACACGGCCAAGCTGTCGCCCGGCGCGCAGAACGAAAAGCTCGTGACACTGGGGGTCGGCGAGCCGTTTACGACCACGATCACGGTCGTGTTCCTCTTTGCCCTGATTGCCTCGTTGCCGGTGATCCTGTTCGAGTTATACGGCTTTGTGCTGCCCGCGCTGCGACCGAGTGAGAGACGCGCGGTGGCGCCGCTGCTGATCGCGGTCCCGTTTCTGTTCGTGACCGGCGTGCTGTTCGGCTACTTCGTGGTGCTTCCGTCCGCGCTGCATTTTCTCGTGAACTTCAACAGCAGCGAGTTCAACATCCTCGTTCAGGCCGGTCCGTACTATCAGTTCGCCGCGACCGTGCTGCTGGCGATGGGCCTGCTGTTCCAGGTCCCCGTGGCGATTCTTGGTGCCACCCGCGCCGGACTGGTTTCTCCGCGGCAGCTGCGCCACGGCCGGCGCTATGCGATCGTGGCCTGCGCGGCGGTGGCCGCGTTCCTGCCGGGAGACGCGATTACGCTGCTGCTGGAGACCGTTCCGCTGTACGTGCTCTACGAGGCGAGTATCCTGCTCGCGTCGCTCGCTGAGCGCCGTGAGCTCAGACGCCGGCGACATAACCCGGAGGCCGGATCGTCGTCGCAGGGCGGTGGGCCCGTACAGCAGCAGGGAACGGAGGAGCCAAGCGTGCAGCAGATCATCGACCACTTCGACCGAGAGCTCAGCTGATGCTGTTCGACCTGCGCGGACGTGGCCGTCGTCGCACGGTCCAGGTGATCTACCTCGGTCTTGCCCTGCTGATCGGCTTTGGTCTGATCGGGCTCGGCGTCGGCGGTGGCTTTGGCAGCGGCGGCATCCTGAGCTCGCTGACCGGCAGCGAAGAAAAGGGCACGGCCAGCTTCGCCGCGCAGGTCACCAAGTACAAGAAGCTCGCCGAGCAGCAGCCGAGCGACGTGTACGCGTGGGAACAGCTGACGCTCGCGCAGCTGCACGAAGCGGGCGGCGAAGCTTACTTCGCCGGCGGCAAGCTGACGAGCAAAGGCAAGGAACTGTTCGCGCAGACCGGGCAGTCGTGGAACAAGTACCTCGCTCTGAACCCGCCCAAGCCGAACGTCGAAATCGCGCAGGAGATGGTGCGGGTGTTTGGCGAAGAAGGCCTCGATGAACCCGCCGAAGCCGTCAAGGTGCTGCAGATCGTAACCGCCGCCAGACCCGAAAGCGCCTCGCTGTACGCGGCGCTCGCCGAGTACGCCTACAAGGCCAAGAACACGCGCATCGGCGATCTCGCCTCCGAAAGGGCCGTCGCGCTGGCGCCGCCCGCGCAGCGCAAGCAGTTGAAGACCGAGCTCGCCGAAATCAAGAAGAACCCGACGGGCTCGAGCTCGGCCGGCAGTTCCGGTTCCGCCGCCGGGAGCAGCTCGGCGACGGCCACGACGGGATCGACGGGCGGCTCGGGGGCTGTGAACGGCTCCAGCGGCACCGTCACGATCGGCGGCAAGACCTACCCGATCAAAGTCGGTTCGGGTGGCTCCAGCGGCTCGAGTGGCGCGACCACGACGAAATAGATGGCCGGGATGGCCGAGCGTTACACCGCGCGGCTGCTGATCGGGTGCGCTGACCGACCCGGGATCGTGGCGGCGGTGTCGGGGCTGCTGTTCGAGCAGGGCGCGAACATCGTCTCCTCACATCAGTACTCCTCCGATCCGACCGGTGGGCGCTTCTTTATGCGCACCGAGCTGTTCCTGGAGGGACTGGCCGGCACGGGGCACCAGCGCTTTGAGGAGCGCTTCGCGGCCGAGGTCGCGGACCGGTTCGAGATGGATTGGGAGATCCGCTACTGGGGCGAGCGCCGGCGGATCGCGATCCTCGTGTCTCGCCACGATCACTGTCTCGTCGATCTGCTGTGGCGCTGGCGCCGGGGCGAGCTGGATGCGGAGGTGGTGGCCGTGATCTCCAACCACGAGGATCTGCGAACAGACGCCGAGGCCGCCGGAGTCGCCTTCCACCACGTGCCCGTGAGCCGGGACGGGGACGGCAGGTCGCGCGCGGAGGCGGCGATGCTCGAGCTGCTGAGCGGCCGGACCGACCTGCTGGTGCTCGCGCGGTACATGCAGATTCTGAGCGGCGAGTTCCTGGAGCGCCTGGCGGCGCCGGCGATCAACATCCACCATTCGTTCCTGCCGGCGTTTGCCGGCGCTGAGCCCTACCGGCGTGCGCATGAGCGCGGCGTCAAGCTGATCGGGGCGACCGCCCATTACGTCACGGCCGAGCTCGACGAGGGTCCGATTATCGACCAGGACGTCGTTCGCGTTGACCATCGTCAGACCGCCGAGGACCTGCGGCGCGTCGGCCGCGACATCGAGCGTCTGGTGCTCGCCCGCGCCGTTGGTCTGCACCTGGATGACCGTGTGATTGTGGACGGCCGGCGGACCGTGGTGTTCTGAGGTGTGTCGTTTTGGGGTTCGGGTGTTGGTGTGGGTATTAACTTTTTAGACCGTGTATAACTATAGTACAAGATATATACGAAAGATATACACCTACTACTGTGCTCTTATGCATATACGCGATACCAATGTGGTACCAAGTTTAAAATGGACAACATACCCCCTGCGATCCGTCTCTGTTTTCGTGGAGTCGTTGATCTGATTCTGGTTTGTGGAGTCGGTGCTCTGGAATCAGGCGGAGGTGTTCGAGGATGGCGCCTCGACGGGTTTCGGCGCATTGCGCACGCGCAACGACGGTGTGCCTGAGCACGTGCGGCGCGATTGATCCATCCACGGAGCGGGCTGTGGGCGCGCTTGGCTAGAATCGAACGCTGAAGCCGGCCGCCACGTCCGCCGCCGGTGCCCTCACGGGCCGTTAGCTCAACCGGCAGAGCAGGGGCCTCTTAAGCCCAAGGTTGCAGGTTCGATTCCTGCACGGCCCATCGTTTCTCCCAAGGCTCAGCCCCACTCAGTCCGGCGACCGATCGAAGATCGGCCAGCCGTTGCGCGCGATGAGCGTCGCCCGTCCGGCCTCGGTCCAGATCGTCTGCTCGCGTCCCGGGCCGACGCCGACCAGCGTGACGGGCGCGCCGACCCGCTCGGCGACGAACCTCAGGTAGTCCTGCGCGGCGGTCGGCAGGTCGGAGAACGTGCGACACTCGCCCAGGTCCTCCGACCAACCGGGCAGCTCTGTGAGCTCGGGCGTGGTGTGGTGCAGGACCGACTGGTGATAGGGGAAGTCGTCGAACTCGGCGCCCTCCGCGCCGCGATAGCTGGTGCACACCTGGACGCGATCGAAGCCGGACAGCACGTCGAGCTTGGTCACGGCCAGGGCCGTCATCGTGTTCAGCCGCGCGGCGTAGCGCAGCGCGACGAGGTCCAGCCAGCCGGTGCGCCGCGGCCGGCCGGTCGTGGTGCCGAACTCGCCGCCGCGCTGTCTGATCAGCTCCCCGGTCTCGTCGTGTAGCTCTGAGGGGAACGGCCCTGCGCCGACGCGCGTCGTATATGCCTTGGAGATGCCCCAGATCTCGTCGAGGTTCTTGGGGCCGACGCCTGTGCCGACGGCCGCGGCGCCGGACAGCGGGTTCGAGGAGGTCACGAACGGGTAGGTTCCGTGATCGATGTCGAGCATCGCCCCCTGGGCGCCCTCGAAGATCACCCGCTGGCCGTCATCAAGCAGGTCCCACATCAGTCGCGCGGTGTCCGCGATGTGCTGCTCCAGGCGGTGTCCGTAGGTCAGGTACTGCTCGGTCATCGCGTGCAGGTCGAGCGCCGGATCCTTTTCGAACGGGCGCAGCGACAGCCGCTTGGGCTCCATCGCCGCGACGATCTTCTTCTTGAGGATCTTCTCGTCGAGCAGGTCTTGCACGCGGATGCCCAGGCGCGCTGCCTTGTCTGCATAACAGGGGCCGATGCCCCGGCGGGTCGTGCCGATCTGCAGGCTGCCGAGCTTGGCCTCGCCGGCCGAGTCCAGCAGCAGGTGATAGGGCATGATCAGGTGGGCGTTGGCCGAGATCCTCAGCCCGCTGACGTCGACCCTGCGCGCCCGCAGCGCGTCCAGCTCCTCGATCAGCACGCGCGGGTCGATCACCACGCCGTTGCCGATCACGCAGCGCTTGCCCGGGTACAGAATGCCCGACGGGATCAGGTGCAGCTTCCACTCCACCCCGTCGCGCACGATCGTGTGCCCGGCGTTGTTGCCGCCTTGAAAGCGCACGACCGCGTCCGCCTGCTCGGCGAGCAGGTCGGTGATCTTGCCCTTCCCCTCATCGCCCCACTGGGCGCCGACGATCACGATTCCGGGCATGGCTGTAGGAGTGTAGGAGGCCCTGGTCAGTCCGAGCCGGCCGGGATGCGGAACTCGCGCCGCTTGTCCGCTCCGTACAGGGGGATCAAATCGCCGCAGATCTCCACCAGACGCGACACTGTGCGCGCACCGAGCCGGTCCGAGAGCTCGTCTGGCATCAGGTTGGTGCTCGCCACGATCGATCGCTCGGCCTCGTAGCGGGCGTTGACGATCGAGTAGAGCTGCTCGAGCACCCAGTCGGTCTGGTGCTCGGCCCCGAGGTCATCGAGGTGCAGCAGGTCCACCGCAGTGAGTCGGTCCATGAAATCGAGCATCCCCAGCTCGGAGTCCATCGATTCGCGCAGCAGGTTGAGCAGGCGCGGCAACGAGTAGATCGCCACCGAGCGCCCCGCGTCGAGCGCCGCTTTGGAGACCAGCATCGCCAGCGTGGTCTTGCCCGTACCGACATCGCCCTGGATCCACAGTCCCCGGCCCGCGTCGAGGTTCTCCTCGATCGCTCGCACATACCGGCGCACGGACTGGATCTGATCCGGAGCTGCCCGCGCGATGTCGCTCACCGGCGGGCGATCGAACGAGACGCCCTGATATCTGCGCGGTATGCGCCCGGCGAGGTTCCTGGTGCGCGCCGTGGCGATCCGCCCGGCTCGGCAGGCGCAGTCCGAGGCGGTGTTCGTGGCCTCGTCGATCACAAACCCGCTGCCGTCGCACACGCCGAGCGGGCAGGCGGAGCTATCCTCGCCGTCCCCCCGGCGCACTGTCAGCGCTCGGGTGCCCAGCTTCAGTGGCTCTGCAACCCCGGCAGAATCTCGCTCGAACGGGTCGAGACCATGCACACGATCGGTCATTGTGCGTAGCGCTCCCCGGCGTAGCTCAGGAACTTCGGGTACTCCTTCTGGAACGTCAAGGTCACTTTGCCGACCGCCCCGTTGCGGTGCTTTGAGATGATCAGGTCCGCCTCGCCCGGGCGCTCGGAGTCCTCGTCGTAGTACTCGTCGCGGTAGATGAACATCACGAGGTCGGAGTCCTGCTCGAGGTTGCCGGACTCGCGCAGGTCCGACAGCTGGGGCACCTTTGGCGAGCGTTGCTCCACCGCGCGACTGAGCTGTGACAGGGCGATCACCGGCACCCCCAGCTCGCGCGCAAGGATCTTCAGGCCGCGACTCAGCTCACCGACGGCGGTCACGCGCGAGTCATAGCGGCTGTCGGTGCGCATCAGCTGCAGGTAGTCGATGATGATCAGTCCCAGCCCGCCCTCGCACTGCGAGTGTAGGCGCCGCGCCTTGGCCCTGATCTCCAGCAGCCCGACGTCGCTTGAATCGTCCACCCACAGCGGCGCGGCGGCCAGGCGTTGGGATGCCTTGAGGATCTTCGGCCAGCGCTGCTCGGCGACCCGTCCCTTGCGCAACTCCTCGCCCTTGATCCGCGCCTGGGAGGCGACGAACCGCTGGGCCAGCTCGGCCTCGGCCATCTCCAGCGAGAACAGCGCCACCGGACGCCCGTGTTCGACCGCCGCGTTCTCGGCGATGTTGCACACGAGCGCCGACTTGCCCATCGCCGGGCGGGCGGCGATGATGATCAGGTTGCCCGGCTGAAATCCGCCGGTGATCTCGTCCAGATCCTTGAACCCCGAGGGCGTGCCCGTCAGCGAGGTGCCTTCGATCGACAGCCGGTGCAGCTTGTCCAGCTCCTCGTGCAGCACCTCCTCGATCGCCCTGAAGTCCTGCTGGCGATCGTCGCGCGCGACCTCGAGCATTGCCTTCTCCGCCTGCTCGACCAGCTCCCGTGGACCGGCCGAGTGGCCGAGCACGCTCTCCTGGATCTCGAACGACGCGCTCAGCAGGCGCCGCAGCAGCGCGTTCTCGCGCACGATCTGCGCGTAGCGGCGGGCGTGTCCGGCGGCCGGCACGACGCCGGTCAGCTCGTCGATCGCCGCGGGCCCGCCGATGTCGTCGAGCTTGCCGAGCTGACGCAGCCGGTCGGTGACGGTCAGCACGTCGACCGGCTCGGATTCGTTGTACAGCGCAAGCATCGCCCCGTAGATCGCGCCGTGACGCTCGCGATAGAAGTCCTCCGGGCGCAGCCCCTCTTCGATCACCAGCGCGTACAGCGCCCTGTCGGACAGCAGGATCGCCCCGAGCACCGACTGCTCGGCATCGAGATTGTGCGGTGGCGCGATCGCGGCCCCATCAACGCCTTGGCGGCGCGCGGTTCCGTTTCCCGCGCCGTTGGTCGTAGCGACGGCGCTCATGATCTGGACTCGCGCGAGTGTAGATCGGAGCCGATCGCTACCTCAGGGGACTCCCCGCTATCTCGGACTAAATTGCGCTGAGCTCCCCCCACGAACAAATGTTCGCAGAGACGGCGGACGACTGTCTACTTCCTCGCCACGACCATCTCAGCAGGGGGAGGGCAGGCCCAGGAGGGTGGGCTCTCAAACCCTCCCGCCCTGTGTCGCAGGAAATCGCCCTGGCTACTTCTTCGCCACGACCATGGTCTTGATCGTGGCCGTTACGCCCTCGACCACGTCGACGACGACCATGTAGGTGCCGACGTTCTTGATTGGCTCGGGCATGTGCACGCCGCGTTTGTCGATTTTCAGTCCGCGCGCTTCGCGGATCGCGGTGGCGATGTCCTGCGCGGTGACCGCCCCGAACAGGCGCCCGTCCGCGCCCGCCTGCTGGGGGATCGTCAGCACGGTGCGGTTCAGCAGGTTGACGTTCTCCTGGGCCCGTTCGATCGCGCCCAGCTCGGCCCGTTCGGCCGCCTCACGGCGCTTGGTGATCGCTTCGATCGCTCCGCGTGTGGCCGGCTGGGCGAGGCGGCGCGGCACCAGGTAGTTGCGCAGGTAACCCTTGGAGACGTCGATCACGGCGCCCTGCTCGCCGAGCTGCTCGACGTCCTGCAACAGAATCGCTTCGGGCATGGCCGCTCGCCTCGCCTTCGTCCCTAACGTTCCCGGTCGCGGTCGCCCCGCTCGCGGCGAGGGCTGTCGTCGCGGCCACCCTCGTTCACGTACGGCAGCAGCGCGAGCTCGCGTGCGCGCTTGACGGCCCTGGCGATCTGGTTCTGGTGGCGGCGGCAGGCGCCGGTGATCCGGCGCGAGCGGATCTTGCCCTTCTCGGAGACGAACTTGCGCAGCGTGCCGACGTCCTTGTAGTCGACCTGCTCGATGTGGTCGCGACAGTGCTGGCATGGCTTGCGCCTGCCGCTGCCGGGACCGCCCTTCTTGTCTCGCCGGCGCACCGGCTTGCCGCGACCACGCTTTGCCACTTGAACTATGCCTCGCTATGTGTGTTGGGTGGGTCTGATCAGAACGGAATGTCGTCGCCGCCACCGGAGGATCCGGCGACAGGCGCGGGCTGGAAATCCCCTTCGTGAACGGGGACGTCGCTGCCCTGTGAGGCTTGGGTGGGTGGGATCCCATTCCCGGCGAATCCGCCACCGGCGGCGTCGTCGCGCGAGCCCAGGAACTGCACCGAGTCGGCAATGATATCGGTTGCCTGGCGTTTTGTGCCGTCCTGCGCCTCCCACTCGCGCCACTCCAGGCGCCCGTCGATCGCGACCGGGCGTCCCTTGGACAGGTAGCGCGCGGCATTCTCGCCCTGCGCGCCCCATACGGTGACGTTGAAGTAGTTGGGCTTGTCGGCCCATTCGCCGCTCGCGCCGTCCTTGCGACGCGTGTTGCACGCGATCCGCAGACTGCACACGGACGTGCCGCTCGGCAGCGAGCGCAGCTCGGGGTCGGCGGTCAGGTTTCCGGTCATTACGACTCGATTGATGTTGGTGGCGGCCACGGTCTTTCCTTTCGCTCTGTCTGTTCGTGTCCCATGGGCTATCTGTTTGTGTAGCCCGAGGCCAGCCCGAGATGATGGACGAACCTGCGTTCGTCGATCGGGCCATCGGCGAGTGTACGCTGGCCCCCGGCCGACTTTTTCGCGGGTCCAACCTGACCCCGCTAGTTGCGGGTTATTGCGGCTCGCACCGGCCTGCTGCTGCCCGCACCGGCCTGCACACGCCCGGAACGCCGCCAGTCGCCGCCGGACGCGACGGGTACGGTGCTAGCGCTCGCGCGAGCTCGCGCGCGAGGAGGTGCGGAAGACCTCGTCCCAGTACGGCGCGCTGATCCCGAAGCCGCGGGTGTCGTCCTGAAAGTGGTGGCGCATGTGACGCTCGCGCAGCATCCGGCCCAGGCGCCCGCGCGGGGTGAAGTGGTGCAGGTAGTAGTGGAGCATGTCGTACACCAGATATCCGGCGAAGAACCCGGCTCCCAGGCCGGGCGCGTAAGAGCTGCCGAACGCCAGATACAGCAGCCCGAACACGATCGCCCCCAGCGGCACGCTCACGGCGGGCGGCATCACCAGGCGCAGCGGATCGTTCGGGTGCTCGTGATGGATGCCGTGGATGATCCAGTGCAGCCGCGCGCCGATCCCGTGGTCGGGCTCGAAGTGGAACACGATCCGGTGCAGCCAGTACTCGAACAGCGTCCATAGCCCGTACCCGCCGATCGCCAGCGCGATCGTGACTGCGACGCTCTCATTCGCCAGGCTCCACGCCACCAGCACGGGGATTGCCGGTCCGAAGATCAGGACCGGGACCAGCGGATGCACGCGCGAGCAGGCGTCGAGCAGCCGCGACTCGAACATCGGCGGCGACGCCCGCAGCACGTCCGTCCTGCTTGTCTCGGTCCGCTCGCTGGTGTCCTGCGCCCAAGCCATGTGCCGAGTGTATTACCCGACGATCGAGGTGACTACGCCGGCTCGGCCACTGGCGTCTCGGCCGGCTCCGGCTCCAGGGCCCCAGTGGGCGGCTCCGCGTGCCTGCTCGCCGCCGTCGGCGCGGCTGCCGCCGCGCTCGCGCGCATGTCCGGCGCCGCCGGGGTGCCCGGCGCGAGCTTGATGATCCGGAAGCGCAGGACGCCGTCGGTGATCCGCAGCGTCCGGTCCAGCTCGCTCAGCAGCTCGGGCGTGCCGGCGTGGAACTGCAGCAGGTGGTACTCGGCGTCGGTGTGGCGCTCGATCGGGTACGCCAGCGCCCGGGAGCCCCAATCGTCCTCGCCCATCAGCTCGCCCGCCGCGGCGATCGTGGCGCGCGTGTCGGCGAGGATCTTCGCGCGGGCGTCGGACTCGGCCTGCTGGCCGATCTTCGATCGGTCGAGCAGCAGCACGAGGTCGTATGTGGGGGCGGGCAGGGTCATGCGATCGGCGACGGGGAAGGTTAGCGGGTCTGCGCCAAAGACCTATCCGGAGCCGGCCTTCGCGCGGATGTCCGCCAGCTGCTCGTCGATCCAGTCGCCGGGGTCGCGCGAGGTGACGATCTCCGCCAGCCCCCGTGCCCGCCGCGCGCGCTCGTCCGCCGGCATCGTCAGCGCCGCGTAGATCGAATCGGCGGTCTCCTGGATGTCGAACGGGTTGACCGACAGCGCGTACTCACTGAGCTCCTCGTGCGCGCCGGTGTTCTCCGAGAGGATCGACACGCCCTCGCGCTCGTTGACGATCGGGCCCTCCTTGGCGACCAGGTTCATGCCGTCGAACATGGCGTTGACCAGCAATACGTCGTAGTGCTTGTAGGCCGCCATCGCCTCGTCGAGGTCGTCGCGCAGCTTCAGCTGGATCGGCATCCAGTCGGGGGTGCCGTGGCGATGGTTGACGACCGCCACCAGCGCCTCGATCCGCTCGAGGTACTCGGCGTACTCCGGCACGTCGGTCCGCGATGGCATCAACTGGGCGACGAACGTGACGCGCTCTGAGAACTCTGGATGCTGCTCCAGGAACAGGTCGAACGCCGAGAAGCCGCGCAGCACGTTCTTCGACAGGTCGGCGCGGTCCACGCGCAGGATCAGATGGTCGCGGCGGCGGCGCATCAGCTCTGACTCGAACTCCGATACGCGCGGGCTCTGGGCGATCCGGCGCGTCGCTTGATGGTCGATCGGCAGCGGATACGCCCGTACCCACACCTCCCGATCCCCGTACACCACGACCCCCCGCTCGAAGTCCACCTCCAGATCCATCAGGTCGCGGCAGCACTGCAGGAAGTTGCGCCGGTAGGAGCGGGTGTGGAAGCCGACGATGTCGTTGGCCAAGAGACCGCTGTAGATCTCCTCCCTGATCCGGGCCGGCAACACCCGCCAGGCGTCTGACTGGGTCCAGGGGATGTGGATGAAGTGGTGCAGAAACGCGTCCGGGCGGGCGCGGCGCACCAGGTCTGGGAGGGTATAGAGGTGGTAGTCGTGGACCATCACGACCGGCTCGGCCACGTCCTCTATCTCCTCCACCACCGCCCGGGCGAGGTCCTCGTTGACGGCGTTGTAGCCGAACTCGAACGCCTCGATCTCCTCCCGGCGGATGTCCGGCGCGTTTGAGAGATCCCACAGGTAGTGCTGGATGAACCACAGCATCGGGTTGGCGAACACGTTGTAGAAGCGGTCGTAGGCCTCCGGATCGGAGACGACGAGCCGGACCTGGTATTCGCCGCCCGCCGGCGAGACGACCGGGAACGCGCGCCCGCCGTTGGCCCGTGAGACCTCGGCGTCGTGCTCGGTCATCGCCGAGGCGATCCAGATCGCGTCGCGGTGGGAGGCCAGCCCCGTCAGTGCTGTCACCAGCCCACCCGACCCGCGCTGGACCTCGCCGCCCGCGTGGAACGTCACGGGGCCGCGGTTGGACACCAGCACCAGCGGGCCGCGCTGTGCCGGTGCGCCGCTCATGACTGGGCGAGCTCGCCGAAGATCTTCAAATAGTCGCGCAGGTAGCGCGGGGTCAGGAAGTGCGTGCGCACGTATTCCTTGCCGCGCCGCCCGAGCGCCTTGCCGAGTGCCGGGTCGGAGAGGATCTCCAGTGCGCGCGCGGCGCACTGCTCGACGCTCGAGACCAGGTATCCGGTGACGTCATCCTCGACCTGCAGCGGGATGCCGCCGACGGCGCCGCCGATGAACGGCTTGGCCTTCCAGAGCGCCTCGGAAACCGTCAGGCCGAAGCCCTCGCGCGTGGACTTCTGCACGACCACATCGGCGTGGGACTGGAACGCGTTGACCTCGATCGCGCCGACGTTGTTGAAGTTGTTGAGGATGTGGATGTCGGGATCACCATCGGCGTGAGCGATCGTCGCGTTGAAGAAGTCCCACCCCTCGGGGTCGTCGGAGGCCATCGAGCCGACGAGCGCCAGTTGTACGTCTGCCATCGTCTGCTTGACCACGCGGTAGGCGTCGATCACGCCGAGCGGGTCCTTCCACGGGTCAAAGCGCGAGACCTGGCAGATCAGCGGCCGGTCGACGTCGATCCCGAACTGGCCGCACACGAACGAGGCGTCCTCGGGCGAGAGCGCCATGTTCTTCGGCGTCAGCGGATCGATCGCGGGCGGTACGACGTTGACCGTGCCGCGCATCCCCTCGGGCACGTACTCGCGCATGTGGAACAGCGTCTCGGGATATGCGGAGATGTAGGGCAGCAGCCGGGCGATCGTCTGCGGGTTGGGCGTCGAGAGATCGATGTGGCAGCGCCAGATCCAGCCGGCGGCCTTGTCCGGAACCAGGCTGTACAGCGCCGCGGGCTGAGGATCGTGGACCAGGCACACGTCCCAGCCGCCGGACAGCTCGCGCGCGTTCATCTCGTTGTAACGACGCCAGGTGTCCCACTGCTCGGGGTCGAGATCCTGGGGGGCGCCCTGCAGCGCGTTGTGCATCAGCTTGGTCGCGTTGAAGAACTCCTCGCGCCCGTAGATGACCTGCCACTCGCAGTCCAACCCGACGTCGCGCATCAGCGGCACGAGCGTGTACAGGATCTCCGAGACGCCCCCGCCGAACGCGGTCGCGGAGATGTGCACGACCCGCTGTCCCTTCAGCGGCTCCGCCAGCTCACGGATCTCCTCGATCAGCTCGCGCCCGCAGATATGCGTGTAGTCGGCGAGCGTCTTCTGTCCGACGGCGACGGGCTGGAGCACGCGCGGACGATACATCGGACACGCGATCGGAGTAGCCCCTATGGTCTGGGAGCATGCTCAACGGACGCATATACCGTGCGGCATTCGCCCCGTTCGTGCTGGCGCTGGCGATCGCCGCGTTCTCGTTGACGGCCCCCCCGGGGCCGCTGAGCTCAACGCTCGCCCCGGACGCGTTCGACGGCCAGCAGGCGCTGGCCGAAGCGAAGCAGCTGGCCGCCGAATTCCCCCAGCGCCGCCCGGGCAGCGCCGGCGACGAACGCTTGGCGCAGCGGGTCGCGCACACGATCGAAGGGCTCGGGGGGATGGCCGGGGGCGGGTTCTCGGTGCGTGTGCGGCAGGTGCGGGCGCAGACGATCGATGACGAGCAGACCCTGCAGACGGTGATTGCGCAGCGTCCTGGCAGCACGGCCGAGAGCCCGATCGTGATCCTCGCCCATCGCGACTCCGCCACGAATGATTCCCCGGCGCAGCTGTCCGGGACCGCCGCGCTGATCGAGCTCGCGCGGGTGTTCGCCTCCCGGGAGACCAAGCGCACGATCGTGCTCGTGTCCACCAGCGGTGGCTCCGGTGGCGACGCGGGGGCCGCGCGGTTCGCCGCCGCGCAGGCGGCGTCCGGACCGGTCAACGCGGCAATCGTGCTCGGGGATGTCGCCTCCACACGGACGAGCCCGCCGGTGGTCGTGCCGTACTCCGACGGTTACGGCAGCGCGCCGGATGAGCTGCAGCGAACGGTGGACAGCGCGATCCAGCATGAAACAGGCATCGATCCGGAGACTCCCAGCACGATTGGCCAGCTCGCGCACCTCGTGTTCGGGCTGGCCCCGGGCGAGCAGGGTGTGCTGATGACGCGGGGACTGCCGGCCGTGCTCGTGCAGGTCTCGGGCGAACGTGGTCCGAGCTCTCAGGCGGAGGTGAGCGAAGCACGGATGGAAGGTGTCGGCAAGGCCACGCTCAGCGCGGTCGATGCTCTCGACGTAGCGCCCGACATCGAATCGGCGCCTCAGACAGGCCTCGTGTTGGCCCGCCAGATCGTGCCCGAGTGGGCGCTGGGACTGCTGATCGGCACGCTGCTGATCCCCCCGGCGGCGGTCCTGCTCGACGGTGTCGCCCGCGCGCGACGGCGTAAGGAGCCGCTCGGGCGCTGGGGGCTGTGGGTGTTCGCGTGCGCGCTGCCGTTCATGATGTGCGCGCTGTTCGCGATCCTGCTGGGCGGTCTCGGCGGCATCGTGGCCACCCCGAGCGCGCCGGTGCCGGCAAGCGCGCTGCCATTCGACGGCGAAGCGGCCACCGCGGTGCTGGCGTGCGCGGCCGTGCTCGGATGCGCCTGGCTGGGCTGGCCTGTGCTCGTGCGGCGGCTGGGTGTGGCGGTGCGTCCTACGCCACTGACCCCGGGCGCCGACGCGGCCGGGATCGTGGTGTTGCTCGTGTTGCTGCTCGTCGCCTGCGCCGTCTGGGTGGTCGATCCGTACGCGGCGCTGCTGGTCGTGCCGGGGTTGCATGTGCTGCTTCCAATCGCCGCGCCCGAGCGCCGTCCGCGCCCGCTGGCTGGTCTGGGACTGGTGGTGCTCGCGCTGGTGCCGCTGGGGTTGCTGATCGGGTTCTACGCGCACCAGCTCGGCTACGGGCCCGGCGGGGTCGCCCAGACCGCCGTGTTGCTGCTCGCCGGCGGGCGTATCGGGGTGGGCGCGGCGGCGGTCTGGAGCATCGCGGCCGGCTGTGGTGTCGCGATCGCCCTGGTCGCGCTTACGCCTCCGGCTGACACACTCGGCCTGGGGGTCGACGAGCGCCCGGAGGTCTCGATCCGGGGCCCGTTGTCCTACGCCGGCCCGGGGTCTCTCGGCGGCACGGAGTCGGCTCTGCGCCGGTAGCCGGACGGGCTACCAGCTGTGCTCGTATCCCCGCAACTGCACCGGCTCACCCCGCTCGTCCCGCAGCGACACGCCGGGCAGGTTCGGTCCGTCCGCTGCGCCCGCGGCCACGACCGAGCCGATCCAGGTGAGCCCGACATCGGAGACCTCGCCGACGGCGTCCTGCGCGCGCGCGCGCAGCTCGGGCGGCACGCACACACACAGCTCATAGTCTTCGCCGGCCGTCGCCGCCTGCTCCCAGTCAGGTACGCCCCGATCCAGCGGCAGCTCGGCGAGATCGATCTGGAGCAGGACGCCGCTGCGCTCGCCGATGTGGTGCGCATCGGTGGCCAGCCCGTCGGAGAGGTCGATCATCGCGTGGGCGCCGGCGCGCGCGAGCGCGATGCCCTCGAACAGGCGCGGAACCGGTCGGGTGGGCCTGCCCCCGAGACGGCCCGTCACACCGATGAGGTCCCCGACCTGAGCGCCGTCACGGCCGGCCAATTCGTGCTCGGAGTCCGTCCAGCCGACGACCGTGACCCAGACCGTGAGGACCGGCGCGGAGACGACGTCGCCCCCCGCGAGCACGGTGTGGGTCGCGGTGGCCAGCTCGAGCACGCCACGCATCAGCTCGAGCGCTCGCGCCTCGCCGACCGCGGAGGAGACGCCGAGCGCGACGTAGGCCTCGCCTGGTCGTGCGCCCATCGCGGCCAGATCGGACAGTGCTCCCGCCAGCGCGCGCCAGCCGACGTCGAACGGGCTGGAAGAGCCGTCGTCCAGGCGAAAGTGCACGCCCTCGACCATCGCGTCCACCGAGGTGACGCACACTGCGCCGCCAGAGCGCACCACCGCCGCATCGTCCCCGATCCCCCGCACGACCCGCGAGTCATGGCCGGGTGGCAATGACCCAAGCGCGGCGGAAATCGAGTCGATCAGCGAGCGCTCCATGTTCGAGGCCGGTCGCCGCCCGCGCCCAACGACCCGCTACCTGTGGCGGTAGACGATCCGGGCGCGGTCGAGATCGTAGGGGGAGAGCTCGCAACGCACGCGATCCCCCGGCAGGATCCTGATCCGGAAACGGCGCATCTTGCCGGCGACGTGCCCGAGCACGACGTGGTCGTTGTCGAGCTTCACGCGGAACATCGCGTTCGGCAGCGCCTCGATGACCTCGCCCTCAAATTCGACCTTGTCTTCCTTGGCCACACGTCTAACCTACCAGCGCGGGCCGTTCGACGGCGCTCACGGGTGAGGTTCGGACGGCCTCATGGGTGTGGTTCGGCGCCGCCGGTCGGACCGGGGGTCGGCGCCGGTTCGGGGGCAGGGGCGGGCGCGGCAGCGTGTTTTTCGGCGGGCGCGGGCGCGGGCGCGGGTTCGTGTTCGACGGGCGCCGGCGCAGCCGGTTCGCTCGGCGTTCGGGTCTGGGGAGTGGTTGGTTCAGGGGCGCCCGTGCCCGTATGGTGGGTGGTGTGGTGCTGAGCCGGCTGTTTGGGCTGGGCGAGCGGTTCGCCGCCAAGCTGTTCGCTCCCGGAGGGGTGTCCCATGCTCTGGTACTTGCCGAAGAACGGCTCATATGAGATCTGTTCATGCGGTTCGGGGAACGGCACGCACGGCTGGCCTTCGGTGACGGACGCCATGTAGTCGTGCCAGATTTCCGCGGGCAGGTAGCCGCCCTGCTGTGGCTCGCCGTGGACGTCGGTCATCGAGACGCGCTTGTTCGGATAGCCCATCCACACGACGGTTGCGTAACGGGGGGTGTAGCCGTCGAGCCAGGCGTCAACCAGTTCTGAGGTCGTGCCCGTCTTGGCGGCGGTGGGGCAGTCGATCGCCGAGCGTGTCGCGGTGCCGCTCTCGACGTTCTCGTGCAGGATCGTGGTCTCCTCGGTGGTGACCCCTTCGGAGAGGGCTTTCACGCGGTGGGGGACGCCCCAGCTCGAATCGACGTGGCCGTCGGGGAACACGACCTTGGTGATCGCGATCGGCGAGTTGCGATAGCCGCCGTCGGCGAGGGTCGCGTAGACGTCGGCCATTTCCAGGGGTGTGACGCCGAGGGTGAGCCCGCCGAGCGCTTCCGCGGGGTAGCTGGAGAGGTGGGTTTTGACACCCATCTTGTGGGCCATTTCCGTGATCGTGTTCTCGCCGAGGTCGGCCGCGAGTTGGGCGTAGACGGTGTTGTCGGAGGTGAGGGTCGCCTGGACGAGATTGATCGACTTGTTCAGTGAGGTGCCCTCGAAGGTCTTGACTTCATAGGTCGGATAGGTGGGGAGCCAGCCGGGTTGGAGGGTATGGGAGAAGTAGTAGGTGCTGTTGGGGTCGATCCCTCGCGTGAGTGCCTCGGCCAGGTCGATCGCCTTGAACGTCGAACCGGGTTGGCGGTGACCGTCGGCGGCGAGGTTGTACTGGGACTGCTCGTATGACTCGGACTCGGCCATCGCTTCGATGTAGCCGTTGTGCGGGTCGATCGTGACGATCGCCGAGGCGGGGTCTTCGGGCTCGTCGAGCACTTCGGCGATCGCCTGGCGCGCGAGGCGCTGCTTGTTCAGGTCGATCGTCGTGTACACCTGCAGCCCGCCCTGTTCCACGGTGCGCGCGCCGTAGCGTTTGACCAGCTGTTCGTGTACGTATTCGAAGAAGAACGGTTCGCTGCGCTGGGAGTAGAACGTGCCGAGGTGGAGCTCCAGCGGCGCGCGCTCGCTCGCCGACGCCTGCGCGGCGGTGATGTAGTGCAGTTCGGCCATCTTCGCGAGCACCTCGTTGCGCCGCTGTCGAGCCGCGGCCGGATACAGGAACGGGTTGTACTCCGAGGGCGCCTGCGGCAGGCCGGCGAGCAGCGCCGACTGCTCGAGATCCAATTGGGAGGCGGGCTTGTCGAAGAAGATGCGCGCCGCGGCCTGCACGCCCGTCGCGGTCTGTCCACCGACGGTGCCGTAGGGGACGCTGTTGAGATAGCTGGTGAGGATCGAGCGCTTGGAGTGGTGTTCGGTGTAGTCGATCGCGAGCTTCGCCTCGATGATCTTCTGGCGCAGCGTGTGCTGATCGCCGCCGAGATAGAGGTTGCGCACCAGCTGCATCGTGATCGTCGAGCCGCCCTGCAAGGCTGCGCCGTTGGTGATGTCCTTGACGGCTGAGCGGAAGATCCCGGTCAGATCGACGCCATCGTTTTTGTAGAACCGCTGGTCCTCGATCGCGACCGTCGCGTTCTTCAGGTCGGCCGGGATTTCGTTCCAGCCGACCGGGCTGCGCACGTCGTCGGACTGGATGAACCCCAGCCGCGTGCCGTCGGCGGCGAACACCTGCGAGGAGCCGTAGGACAGGATCGGGTGCAGCTGCGCCAGCGAGGGCGCCGTCCCGGCGACGTGCAGGACATAGCCGACCGCCGCGATCGCGCCGAGCACGAGCGTGGTCGCGAGCACGCCGCCGCCGACGAGCAGGATGCGTGTTGGGCCGGCGCGGTTGTGCCTGCGCCGGCGTTGCCGTGCTTGCCTGGACATCGCTCGTGCAGCCGAGGGTACCGTGCCGCGGTGGGATGCCGGGTCACTGCAACCACACGATCCGAGCGCGGCGATCTGCCCCTGGCATCGCAGCGGCCGTCTAGGCTCCTTCAGTGATGAGCCCGGACACGGCAGAGATGGCGATCGTCAACGTAGCGCCCGACCGGTCGGGCGCGTTCGGCGCTGCCCCGGCTGCCTCGATCGGATCCGCCGCACGCACACCCGCTCCCCCTCGTGCCGCCACGAAGCGCATCGCCATGCCGGGTTGGTGGGCCAGGCTCCGGGTTGACCAGGCGCGGATGGCGGCCGTGCGCGATACATGGCGCGCGCTGTGGGTCTCGCGACTGCTCGTCTGGGTCGCGGGCGCCGGCACGGTGGCGGCGCTCGGGTTCGGGCCGGTCCGGGGCGCGTTCGACCCCCCCGGCGTGACGCGCGGGTTCGGCTGGCTCGGCAACCTGCTGGCGGCGCCGGCGGCGCGCTGGGACTCGGCGTGGTATCTGGTGATCGCCCACTACGGGTATCGCCCGGGGCTCGGTGCGTATACATCCCCGCGGGACGCGTTCTTTCCGCTGTATCCGCTCGGCCTGCGCGCGCTGTCGGACATCGGCCTGCAGCCGGTGCTCGCGGGCGTGCTGTTCTCGCTGGCGGCGTTCGCGCTCGCACTGTACGGCATCCATCGCC
Organism: uncultured Solirubrobacterales bacterium; assembly: GCA_963810645.1. GTDB lineage: Bacteria > Actinomycetota > Thermoleophilia > Solirubrobacterales > Solirubrobacteraceae > Palsa-744. Next base: position 144,501 of record CAWEOK010000004.1, read on the forward strand.
TGACCACGCTGGAGCTGGGCGGATCGGGGCTGGGCAGGCGGGCCGGCGGTAATAGGGACGTCGCCCGGCTGGCGGTGCTCGTGACGGCGTTCGCGCCGATGGCGTTCTTCTTCTCGGCCGTCTACTCCGAGTCGTTGTACCTGGCGCTGTCGGTCGGGCTGTTCTGGTGCGCGCGTCAGGGCCGCTGGGCGTGGGTGGGGGTGCTTGGCGCGCTGGCCGCGAGTACGCGCAGTACGGGCATCGTGCTGATGCTGCCGGCGCTGATGCTCTACCTGTATGGCCCGCGTGAGGACCGGGCGCCTGACTTCGCCTTCGCCCGGCGGCTGCGTCCTCGCTACAAGCTGCGCGCGAACGTCCTGTGGCTGGCCATCCTGCCGGTCGGCCTGGGTGCGTATATGGCCTACCTGGGACTGGCCGGCGGCGAACCGCTGGCGCCGTTTGGAGCTCAGGGTGTGTGGGGTAGGCACTTCGCCGGGCCGTATCTCGGCGTGTGGGACGGGGTCAAGGCCGCATTCGAGGGTGCCCGCCAGCTGCTGTCGGGACAGAGCACGCACGTGTACTTCCCGGCCGCCGGGGGCAGCCCGGGGATCGCCGCGGAGCACAACCTGATGCTGCTCGCGTTCCTGTTTGTGGCCGTGGCGCTGCTCGTGATCGCGCTGCGCGTGCTGCCGCTCGCCTACGGCGTGTATGTGCTCGTAGCGCTCGCGCTGCCGCTGTCATACCCGGTGGCGGCGCAGCCGTTGATGTCGCTGCCCCGGTTTCTGGTCGTGCTGTTCCCGCTGAGCATCGCGCTGGCCGCATGGCTGGCCGCGCGCCCGCGCGCGCGGGTACCTGTGCTCACGGCATCCGCGCTGCTGATGGCGGTGTTCGTCGCCCAGTTCGCCACCTGGCACTGGGTGGCGTAGTAGGTGATGGACGAGATCGCGATCCAGCCTGGTCTGGCGGTCGTGCCGAGTCCGAGCAACCCGAGACGCTCGCCGGACATGGACTGGAGGCCGTGGACGGCGGCGCTGGCACTGATCGGCGGGATCGTACTTGCGGCGGTGGGCGCGCTGATCGTGGATCTGCCGGCGACGCTCGTGTTCGGCGTGAAGGTCACGAGCTCGCACACGCCTCCGGGGATCGAGATCGTCGATACGGTCGTGCAGGACATCGGGTTCGTGCTGGCGGCGGTGTACTGCGCGCACATCGGCGGGCGGGTCGTGCGCGCATGGCAGTTCGGGCTGCGCCCACCGGGCGCCGGTTGGCGCCGGGCGGGTGGTCTGGTCGTGCTGCTGCTGATCGCGTTTATCGTGTTGAGCGCGATCTGGTCGGCGGCCGTGAACCCGGAAAAAGAGAAGCTGCTGGAAACGCTCGGGACCAACGAAGGCGCGGCGTTGCTGCTGCTCAGCGCCGGGCTGACGTGCGTGGTGGCGCCTATATGCGAGGAGATGCTGTTCAGGGGCTATATGTTCACGGCGCTGCGCAGCTGGCGCGGAACCTGGCCGGCTGCGGTGATCGTCGGGCTGGTGTTCGGTGGGGTTCACGCCGGCTCGGCGCCCGCGCTTGATTTGGTGCCGCTGGCGGGGCTGGGGTTTGGACTGTGCGTGCTGTACCGGTATTCCGGCTCGCTGTATCCATGTATGGCGGCGCACTCGCTGAACAACTCGATCGCGTTCGCCGCGCTGGAGGGCTGGGGCTGGCAGGCGCTCGTGCTGATCGCCGGTTCGTTCGCGGGGATCGGTGCGCTCGTGCTGCTGGGCAAGCGCATCGGGTTGATCACGCCCGAGGCGCCACCGGGTACGGGTCAAGCTGCAACGTTCGCCGTCACCCCGAGCGCGTAGGATCGATCGCCTGTGCTCGCCCCGGCGCCCGCACCAACACCGGCTCCTGCACCGGTCGCGGGCCAGATCAGGCTGGTGACCCAAAACGTCGGCGGCAGCCCGCCGTTTGCGCTGGAGGGGCAGCGGATTGTGGTGCGCGGGATCGTTACGCCGTATGTCGGTGGGCAGACCGTGCGGGTGAGCGTGTACCGCGACGGGCGGCCGGTGCAGGCACAGACAGTTGGTGTGCAGGCCGTGGGGAACGGGACGGGACGGGTGCGGGTCAACTACGTGAGTGCGTATGGCGGACTGATCGAAGTTCGGGCTACACACGTGGCGAGCGCACAGCAGGGCGCGTTCAGCGGACGATCGCCGGACGTGAGGTACGTGTCGGTGAATGTTGGACCCGGCGACAGAGGCCAGTCGGTGAGGCTGCTGCAGTCGGAGCTGGACGTGCTGCACTACGCGGTGCCGTTGACTGGTGTGTTCGAAGAAGGAACCGGTCGCGCGCTGATCGCCTACCGCAAGATGACCGGGCTGGGACGCGTCCCGTACGCGGGCGCGCAGGTATGGCGCTTGCTCGAGCGCCGGGCGGGCAAATTCCACGTGCGCTATCCCGGCGATGGTCGCCACGTCGAGGCGAATCTGACCAAACAGGTGCTGGCCGAGATCGAACCGGGCGGGCGTGTGAGGACGATATACACGATAAGCTCGGGCAAGCCCTCGACACCGACCGTGATTGGGCGGTTCCAGGTGTATCTGAAGACTCCGGGGTTCAACTCTGAGGGTATGTTCGAATCGAATTACTTCACCCGCGGATACGCGATCCACGGGTATGCGGAAGTGCCGACCTACGCCGCCAGCCACGGTTGTCTGCGCGTGCCGATTCCCGACGCGTCGGCGATATACGCGTGGGTGCGGGTCGGGACGCGCGTGGACGTGTACAACGAATAGGTCGCAACGCAGATGGGCCCGCTTCAACTCGGGACTTCAGCAACACAGGACCCCTACACACGAACCCGGATAAAGCGCACTAGGAAGGCGACACCGAGTCCGTAGACGAGCAGCGCGAGGGCGGTGCGGACGATCTGGATCGTCCACTGACTGTGCGATCCGGAGACGGCACCGGCGAACGGCGAGGTGAGCGCTTCCGCGGCTTCGTCGAGCGTGCGGTGCACGGTGCTCTCGGGCTTGGGCTTGGAGGTGCTCTGCGCCGAGGAGGAGCCTTCGAGCACCTCGTTCTGCTGATGGGTCGAGGCGGTGGAGGTCTGGTTGACGACGAACACGACGAATGCGGCGAGCACGATCAGGCAGACGATGCGGCTTGCGAGCAGCAGCAGGCCGGCCAGCGAAGAGGAGGGGCTCGAGGTCACGAGAGGCTAGATTAGACCCGGACATGGACGGCTTGGCCGAACACAGGAGCGACCCACCGAAGGCGGCGGAGGCGCGCAAACGGCTGGTGGAACTGCTGCGCGAGCACGCGCTCGTAATTGGCGAGGTGACGTTGACGAGCGGAGAGGTGGCGCAGTACTACGTTGACGCCAAGCGCGCGATCCTGCTGCCCGAGGCGTATGTGGCGCTCGGCGTGCTGGTGGCCGAGCAGGCGCGGGCGATGGACGCAAGCGCGGTCGGGGGTGTGCCGGTCAGCGCGATCCCGGTCGCGTGCGCCGCGCTGGCCGCGCCCCAGGCGCCGGAAAAGGGGTTTATCGTGCGCAAAGAGCGCAAGCAGCACGGTCTGCAGCGCTGGATCGAGGGCCCGCCCCTGGACCCCGGAGAGCGGTGTCTGATCGTCGAGGATGTGGTCACGACCGGAGGTTCGACGATCGAGGCCGTGAGACGGGTGCGTGAGGAGGGGCTGACGGTCGCAGGCGTCGTGAGCGTGCTCGACCGGCTGGCGGGCGGCGGCGAGGCGATCCAGGCCGAGCTCGGCGAGGATGCCAAGTACACGGCACTGAGCACGATCGACGAGATCTATCCCGATCGTCCGGACCGTCTGCCAAGCACGGGCGCGTACCCGGACCGCGGCTGACACGGCCGGGACGGGGTGAGCGCGTGGCCGGCAATCGGGCCTAGCATCGAACAATCGGGCCTAACATCGAACGGTGAATGCATCGTCCATACGGCCGGTGGCCGCGCGCTCTGAGCTGTCGCGCGCCCGGCGCAGGCTGGTGCTGGCGATCTGCTGCATGAGCCTGCTGATCGTCGGGCTGGACAATACGATCGTCAATGTCGCGCTGCCGTCGATCGGACGCGAGCTGCACACATCCGTCTCGGGGTTGCAGTGGACGGTGGACGCGTACACGCTCGTGCTCGCCAGCCTGCTGATGCTGTCGGGGTCGATGGCCGACCGGTTCGGCCGGCGCCGGGTGTTCGAGCTCGGGCTCGTGCTGTTCACGCTCGGTTCGCTGCTGTGCAGCCTCGCGCCGAGCCAGGGGTGGTTGATTGTGTTCCGCATGCTGCAGGCGATCGGCGGCTCGATGCTGAACCCGGTCGCGATGTCGATCATCCGCAACGTGTTCACCGACGCGCGCGAGCGCGCGCAGGCGATCGGGATGTGGGGAGCGACCGTGGGGATCAGTCTGGCGCTCGGTCCGGTCGTGGGCGGAGCGCTCGTGCAGTCGGCGGGGTGGCGGTCGATATTTTGGATCAACGTCCCCGTCGGTCTGGCCGCATTGGGATTGACGATCAGGTTCGTGCCGGAGTCACGCGCGCCGCACCCACGACGTCTGGATCCGGTCGGGCAGGCACTCGTGATCGTGCTGCTGGGCTCGCTGACGTACTCGATCATCGAGGCGCCCTCGGCCACGTCGGCTCAGAGCATCGTCACGTTCGCGGTGGCCGCCGTGGCGCTGGTGGCGTTGCTCAGGTATGAGTCCAGGCGCAGAGAGCCGCTGCTGGAACTGAGGTTTTTCCGCAGCGTCCCGTTCTCCAGCGCCAGCGCGATCGCGGTCTGCACGTTCGCCGCACTGGGCGGGTTCCTGTTCCTGAACACGCTGTATCTGCAGGAGATCCGCGGGTATTCGGCGCTGAGGGCCGGTCTGTATACGCTGCCGATCGCGCTGATGACGCTCGTGTTCGCGCCGCTGTCGGGGCGCCTGGTCGGACGTCGTGGACCGCGCATCAGCCTGCTCGCCGGTGGTGGTGGGCTCATGGTCGGCGGGCTGCTGATGACCGGGCTCGCCCCGCACACCTCGACCGCGACGCTGCTGCTCGCATACCTCATATTCGGGATCGGGTTCGGCATGGTCAACCCGCCGATCACCAACACCGCGGTGCTCGGCATGCCCCCCGAGCAGGCCGGGGTGGCCGCCGCGGTGGCCTCGACCTCACGTCAGGTCGGCCAGACGCTGGGGGTGGCGGTGCTCGGCGCGATCGCGGCGGGCGGAGCGTTCGCCGTCGGACCGGGGTTCGTCGCGGCCAGCCACACGTGCTGGTGGATCATCGCCGGCTGCGGCGCCGCGGCACTGGCGCTCGGGTGGATCAGCACGACCGGCCGGGCGAACGAGAGCGCACGTCGAGTGGCCGACGAGCTGTGCGGAGACGAGGCTGTGGGTGAGCAGGCCCTCGCCGCGCCGGTCGGTGCCTGAGCGCCGGACCGGTCCAGGCCGTCTGTAGCCTGTCAGGCGCAGTCCGCATCGCGGACGACGACGAGCCCTCGTAGTCCAATGGATAAGACGACCGCCTCCTAAGCGGTAAATCCAAGTTCGACTCTTGGCGGGGGCATTACAAAAGTCCTGCAAATAGGCATTTTTATAGGGTAGTTCGTCGCGGACATGAATATCGGTGTACAGCTAGTGCCCAAACGATTATTGGCTTTCCTAAGCCCTTTTTGTACGCAGGCCCTGTCGCGAAAGAAGCAGTAGATCCAGGTCCGCATCCACGAGCTAAATCACCTGCTATTTGGCGCTTTTTGCTCGTGTAGGAGGCGGAATTTACCGCCGAGGAAGCGGTAGATCGAGGTGTGGGCACGACGAGCAGACCGGACGGGGTGGGTCCCCGATGAGGGTCCGCAGGTGTTGTCTGGCGGCGAGGTGCCGACGCATTCCGTGGCGGTAGACGCGGAGTGTGAAGCCGGGATCGGTGTGGCCGAGCTGGTCCATGACGCTGCCCGGATCGACCCCGAGGGCGACGAGGATCGACGCGAATGTATGGCGCAGCTTGTGTGGTGTGAGCCCCTCAGGCAGTGGCACGTCCCCGGCCCCGATGAGCTTCTCGTTGGCCTGCTCCACGGCCTTGCGTAGGACGCGGCTGCGGATGTTCTCCTGGGTCATTCGGGTGCCCTTTGCGCTCGGGAAAACAAAGGCGCCGTGGGCGATGTCCGGTGCTTGCGCCTTGTAGGCGGTCAGCTCGTCGCGGAGCGCTGGCAGCAGGTCGATCTGCCGGCTCCCCGCATCGGTCTTGGATTCGCGCACCGTGATCCGGTTCTCGGAGAGGTCAACGTCTCGCCACAGGAGGGCTGTCATCTCTCCGATTCGGAGGCCGGCGAGCACGAATGTCGCCAGCAGAGCCCGACGGTAGACGAGCCCGCCCTTCTGATCGTGACCACCTTTGACCCTGGCGTGCTGGTCCAGCTCGCTCGCGGCGTCCAACAGCGCCTCGACGTGCTCGGCACGGTCCAGCCAAACAGGACAGGGCTTGCTCACCTTCAGTCGCCGGCGCTTGCCGCGAGCCGTGTTCCGGTCGATCAGGCCGTACTCGAGGGCGACCTCGAGGATCTGCCCTAGGCGAGTGATCGTCTTGTTGATCGAGACGGCGCCCAGCGGCCTTAGTGGTCGCTCGCGAGCCACTTCGCGTCGCCTGGCTGGGTCCTGCGTCTCCTCGACGCGCGTGTGCCACTCCGCCAGCGCCTCAGCGCGACTAGCGGACTCTCGGACCTTCTCCCCCCGATAGCGATCCACCTCGGCGATCGTGATCTGAGACAGACGATGGTTCCCGAAGAACGGCAGCAGATGGCCGCGAAGCTGCCACTCATAGTCGCACACGGTGCTCGGCTGCCACTCATACCTGCTCGCCTCAAACCACTTGGCCGCGAACTCCCCGAAGACCCGATCGATCTGCCGTGGGCGAGCTGGTTCGGGCTCGACCGGACACCAGATCCCACGACGGACATCAGCAAGGATGTTCTGAAGTTCGGTGTGCGCTGTCCTCCGCGTCCAACCCTCGGAGCTGGTGCCGAGGGTTACGTACCGCCTCTGCCCGTACGCACGAAACCGAAGGGCCCATGTGCCGCTCGGCCTTCGGATGATGTGACCAGTCGGGGCAGGGGGCATCAGTTCGGGTTGGGTCCGGGACCTGGGATCTGGTTGGTTGGCGGGCACCCGCGCCATCCTCTGCACGGCCGCGCTGCACAAGCGGCACGGACAATGGGTGACGATCTATCTGAGGAACTGTATAATGATCTACAATTGTTCTGTAGTTGATCAGGAGCCAAAGATATGTCCATAAAAAATATAGCCTCAGAATGCGATGAAGAGGGCGGCGTCATCTCCGTGACGCTAGGAGACCTGCGAGAGGCCGTTAGTGCCGGCAAGCTCGGCCGCTGGGTTCTGGAGAACATACGTGAGGAATTGGCGGCGACAGGGCTCGGCTACTTCCCGAAGGATCTGCTGGACGAGAATGAAGAACCGCGCCAGCATCAACAGATCCGCATTTATCGGAAGGGCCCTGGGACGGTCGCTCGTGCTATCGAGGCAGTACTAGAGCCATCCGATAGGGGCGACGAGGTTCTGCGCGAGCTCGGGAGCGACGACACCCGCGAGATTCTCGTGCAGATCCGCAGGCTCGTGGGAGCCGCCGGCTAATAGACGCGCGGTCGCGCGGAGATCCCAATGCGAAGTCGCGAGCCCAACAGCCCAAGTCATCGGCAGACCAGCCCGGCAGGTGCGCATGCGCGCGGGCGCCGATGGTTCGACGACGCAATGAGGCAGGAGTACGTCGGCTATATCGCAGAGCAAAGGCGGACGATCAGGGATAAACGGTTGCGCGCCAACGTTAGGTGCATTGGATGGCTCTTGGTCGTCTCGACCACCGCAGCCTTCCACGCGCCAATCCTTCGCATCATCGGACTCTAGGCACGCCCTTTTAGGAATGGATATAGACGCAATGCAATCGCCGATACTCGACGCCGCCAGCGAGATCAAGCAGTTGATGGTCGCGCGCGTGACAGGTGCGCCAAAGGTCGATTCCCACGCCTATAAGGCTGCGCGTGATTCGGTCGTAGGCGATCCCGCTGCCGCAAAGCTCGCGCCAGAGTGCGTACGCATCTGCCGCTCACCGGATGAGGTCTGGACGTACGTCAAGGGCCAGTTCATGCTTGACACCTACCAGTCGCGGCGTGAGTTCTTTCAGCGTGAGTTCGAGCCGCTGCTGACAGCCTTGGAGCGGTTCGCGTCCGCCCCACTGGACGATCTCGTATCGGCCGAGGCTGAGGCACTGGACTCTGCATCCGTGCTTGCCGCGTGGGGCAAGGCAGTTGAGCGTAGGAGTGGGGATCCCGAGGGCGCGATCACAGCCGCGCGGACGCTTCTAGAGTCGGTCTGCAAGACGATCTTGGACGATCTGGGTGAAAGCTACGGCTCAGGCGATGATCTCCCGAAGCTCTATCGCGTAGTGTCCAAAGCGCTCAAGTTGGCACCGGCTGACTACACAGACGAGCAGCTTAGACGCATCCTGGGTGGTGCTACAACTGTGGTGGAGGGGCTGGGCAGCCTTCGCAACAGCGAGGGCGACGCACACGGACGCGGTCGTAAGAGCTACAAGCCGAGCGGACGGCACGCCGGGCTCGCTGTGAATCTTGCCGGGTCCGTCGCGGTGTTCCTCATGCAGACCTGGGAGGATCGCCGAGAGTAAGGCGACTTCGTAAGAGGATGCACTCAGCTTTCATGTTGCGTCCTTCTCCGTAGAAGGGCAGCAAAGGGTCGTCGTTGAAGTAGGCGGGGTGGATGTCGAAGCGGTAGATACGCGGACCGCGACTGTTCAGGGCTATTTCGAGAAGCCGCTGATCGTCGGGGCGGTCCTGACTATCCCGTCAACGATCCTCGAGTTCAGCCAGGTGAGCGGGCCGCTCCATACGCTCGGCACGACGCTCAACTGGGCGATCTGGCTTGCTTTCCTGGCAGAGCTGGTGGTGTCGCTTGCAGTCGCGCCCAGGAAGGGCCGTTACCTACTGGAACATCCGCTCGATGTCGCGATTGTCGTACTGACCCCGCCGTTCTTCACGAGTGCGGTGCAGAGCGTCCGGCTGCTGCGTTTGCTGCGGCTGCTCCGTTTGCTGCGGCTTGAGCCGCTCGCGCGACGCGTGTTCTCGCTTGACGGTGCGAGAGCCGCGGCGTCATTGGCCTTGCTGACGGCCGTCGCCGGTGGCGCCGGCTTCGCGACCGAGGAAGGCATCTCCTTTGGGAATGGCGTCTACTGGGCCATCACTACGATGACGACTGTCGGCTACGGCGACATCACGCCGAAGAGCACCGAAGGCAAGATCCTCGCGGTCATCGTGATGTTGGTGGGTATCGGCACGGCCACGCTCGTGATCGGTGCCGTAGCGCAACGCTTCCTGACACCCAGCGTCGAGCACGTCGAAAGCGCGGAGGATGACGTCCTGATCGAGCTACGGGAGATCGCCGCGCGGCTTGGCCGACTGGAACAGCGGCTACAGGACGAAAGGCGAGCAGCGCGCCCGGGGTGAGCTGGACCCTGGCTGGCGCGAATCAGCCGAGCGATGCGAGCAGGGTGCGTACGTCCTCGAAGCTGGGGTCTTCGCCATAGAGTCGCCCGAGGTCTCGCTTTGCCATCGCACGCTTCCCGAGCTGGATATAGAGCTTGGCTCTGAGGTATCGAGCCTCCTTGAGCAGTTTCTCGTCGCGCTTCTTGCTCTTGAGGGCGTCCCGGTAGGCCTCAAGTGCCGCGTCGGGCAGTCCTTGCTTTTCCATCCCCTGGGCCTGCCATAGCCGCAGCATCAGCGTGATGTCGTCCTCGTTGCTGATCCCGGCGGTCGCGTGGACGATCTCATCCCAATCCTCGGCTCTCAGATACATGCTGCACAGAAAGAGCAGCATCCCTGACGACGACGGAGAGTGTTCGTGGAGCTTCTGCGCGAGCCCGATCGCCTCTTGCAAACGCCCGGTCTCGCAGTAGCACTCCGCGAGAAGCATCGCCGCCGCCACCGAGCCCATCGGGACCGGGAGGGAGATCCGATTGACCTCGATGCTCAAGTGGAGGCTCGGCGCGTATTTGCTCATGAGGCTGTCAGGCAGCGACTGCGCGGAGTTCGTGACCCGCTCCAGGTAGGGCACGGCAGCCGCGTGATCGCCGAGCTGAAACGCAAGCGTCCCAGCGAATAGCGCGGGCGAGATCGCCCGATGCTTGTCGTCGCTCGTATCAGCGTCTCGAAAGGCCTCCAGCGCGGCCTTGTCATCACCAGCCGCGAGCTTCGTCGTGCCGAGATAGAAAGCACGCTCGTAATGGCGGGCAAAGACACCCGGATGAGCCGGCGGAGCTGGAATCGCGGCTGCGGCTTGAGGTGGTCAACGGCTTGCGCGCGGGCTCGAAGCCCGCGCAGCGGGTTTGCGCGTCGATGAGCGGCTGGAGTAGCTGACACCCGAACCAGGGATGCCGACTGTCGTGGTGCGCTGACCACGGCTATTGACCGTGTAGTGCGCACCGCGTCCGCCCACAGTCAAACCGACGCTGCGCTTATTCAGATTGAGCTTCACGCCCGACCCCAGTTTGATACTGCGACGGGCACGCATATATCCCACGAGCTAGACCCCATTCCCCAAAACGTCGCGCCGCCAGTCGGGCGACTTCTCCACGGCCTCAGCCACCCGACGGATTCTACGCCTGACCGGCCGCGAGATGGCGCTGTGGTTCGTGTCTTTAGACGCGGCATTGCTAGCTGCGCGTGCCTCGTTTCGCGGCGGGTGGCGTTCCGGTTAGGCCGCAGTAGGCGTCGGAGTGCCGCTCGTCGCCTGTTACAGCAGGCGCGAGTGCTCGCTGATGCGCTTGAGCACCTGACCGAAGCTTGGCCACTGGCCGGAGGTCCTGGCGGGCATGAGCGTGGCGGCGTCGCCGTAGCGCGCCTGCAGCCACGCGCGTAGCTCCGAGTCGATGGGCGGCTCGAACGCGGGGCTACTTGCATAGCCGTCGGGGGGTCGCTCGGTCCAGCCGGCGTAGTGGGTGGCGGAGATGACCTGCATCTCGGAGAGGACGCGCTCGAATTGCCCGCGGTCCTCGAGCGCGGCGCGTGTCGGCGTGTGGTCGAGCAGACGGTAGATGTCGTAGTAGTGGCGTCCGCAGCGTTGGTCGGCGACCGTGGCGTCCTGTACGTAGTGCGTGGCGACGTGATGCAGGAGAGAGATCTTCTCCAGCAGCGTTCGCATCGGCAAGAGGGCCCGCACGTCGAACGGCATGGTGTCCTCGTAGTCGCTGGGGTCGAGGCCGAGTGGCTCACAGAGCATCGGTGTCAGGGTCACCATCTCTGAGGGCCACTCGCCGCCGGCATACCCGGTCTCCAGCAGCACTCCTCGGTCCTCCACGGGGATCGCGACGGCGGAGCGAACGAGGCGGGGGTAGCTCAGCACGTCGGCGCGGTGTGGCGTCTTGCCGCGTCCGGGCTCACGCGCCGGGAGCCACTCGACGTCGAGCGTGTGGGCGACGTGCTCGGCGATGGTCTTCAGCAGGCGCTCCCGGCTTTTCGCCGAGTCGCCCTTCGCGGGCTGGATGAGGATGTCGACGTCCTCTGAGAAGCGCTCGATCAGCTCATAGCCCTTGGACAGGCTGGTGCCGCCCTTCAAGACAAACGCACCGGCGTGCTGGTCGTGCAGAGCGCGCAGCACCTGGGTCACCCAGTAGTCCTTCTCCACGAACAATGGCGCGAGACCAAGACGCTCGGCGGCGCTGACAACGGCGCCCTCGAAGTCGGCCTCATTGTCGCGTAGACGACTCACGCCGCCGTGCCCCCGAGCACACGCAAGGCACGGACGCGGGTGCGCGGGTCACGAGCAGCCGGGACGCGCTCGGCCTGCTCCTCGTAATCTCCGTGGCGCAGCACCGCGCGCAGGCGCTCCCGGACAACCGGCGGCTCGGTGCGGCTCGCCCTCACAAGGTGCCCGACGCGTACGTCCTCCCGATCGAGCAGCTCACCGAAGCGCTCCAGGGCGGTGGCGCCGTCGGCCTCCACGTAGCGGTCCCAGCCCTCCAGCGCCTCCAGAAAAGTCACCTCCATCCCGTTGAGCTTGGCCTCGCGCCGCCCCGAGCGCGCCGCCCTGCTTGAGACCTTGACGTTGTGCAGACCCTCCGGCCGGCGATGAGTTACCGCCAGCGCTTCGACGGGGGACACCTGGGTTGACAGGCCGAGGAGATTGGTGGCGTTCCAGCCCGTGGCTCCAACGGCCTCCTGCGCTCCCAGCACCTTCTGCACAGCCTCACCCTGCGAGGCGCCGATCATGCCGAAGCGGCTCTTCTTGCCGCGCCAGTAAACACCCCGACGGACACGCATCAGCTCCCCCCGGGAGATCAGACGACGGAGCTCATTGTTGACGGCCGACGGCGATCCCTCGAAATCCTCGATCTGCCACAGCCGCTCGCCAGAGCGCAGCACCCGACCGCGCACCTGCTGCGCGACACTGCCCTTCCGGTCAATCACCTGGCCCATAGTATGATTGTAACGCGATACGAGAAATCGTCAAGAGCGTTGGACCAGCTTCTTGGCTGGAGCGTTTAGGCAGCAAGCCGATTCTGCTGCCTAAATCCACCCAAAAGTGCCGATATGTGACGATATGGCCTCGTCGCCAAAGGCAGAAACCCCAATAAACACGGGGATTCTCGGCTTTTCCGGCGTCCGCTGGCTTCTCCTCCTAAGCGGTAGATCCAGGTTCGACTCCTGGCGGGGGCATATCCACCGAACAGGCCTTGCGTAACGGACATACGGCGTAGTAGCCTCTTCAGCATGGGAGTGCTCCAGGAGCTGGCGGCTGATCTTGATGTCGAGGAGCGCACGTTGCGCCGGGCTGCCTCCCAGGGCACTCTGCGCGCCACCCGGATCGGACCGCGGCGGCTGCGGCTTGCATCGGGTGAGCGCGAGTACCTTCGCGTTCATTGGCCGCTTCTCTCCCGGCTTCGCCGGGCTCTGCGCACCGAGCACGGCGTTCGCCTGGCCGTGCTCTATGGCTCGCTGGCGCGCGGCGACGAGGACGCCGACTCGGATCTCGACCTGCTGATCTCGTTTGTTGATGCTCGTCCCTTGGCGGGCGTCGAGCTGGCTGTCCGATTGGAAAGGGTCAACGACCGCCGGGTTGACATCGCCGACCTAGAACGAGTAGAGGCTCGGGCCCCGCTCCTTCTGGACAGGGTCCTTGACGAGGGACGTGTCCTGGTCAACCGGGAGGGGCAGTGGCGCATGCTGCTGGGGCGCCGCTCCACGATCCGATCGCGTGCCCGCCGTGACCACCGCCGCCAGATGGTCGGCGCGAATCGCGCGATCGAAGAGCTGACCCTTCGGTGAGCGATCCCTCTTCTGAAGTAACTATTCAGGTGCCGATCCAGCGTTGGTAGGCGGCGAGGAGGCGTGAGGTGGTGGGATCGGCGTGGATGTCGATATCGAGTAGGGCGATCTCGTAGCGTTTGCTGTTGCGTTGGCAGATGGCGATCAGCTCGCGGCGGTTGCCTGTGGTGGTGACAGAGAGCACGTTGACGGTCTCGCCGATGACGGTGCCTGGGCAGGGGAAGTTCGCTTCGTCGAAGGCGTTCTCAAAGCCCATCAGCTGCTCGTCCTCGTCGTGTGCGTCAACGGTGATTTCCTCGATCAGGCTGTCGAGGTCGGGGTCGTCTTGGCGGGCTGGGCTCATCGGGCTCCTCTCAGGCGGCTGGGTGCAGGCGCTCCAATAGCAGTGGTGGGCATTGGCGGATCTCGCCGCTTTGGAACCGGCCGACGGGCTGGTGCACGCAGACGGTGGCGGTGTGCTCATCGAGGTCGGTCACGACGCCGTGCACGCCGCGCAGATATTGGGGTTTGGTGCGCTCGCTGAAGCGGACGCGGTCGCCGAGGGAGAGCATCGCCAGTGCCTTGGCGGAGTTGACCGTCTCCAGCAGGTCAAGACGCGCGTGGATCGCGTCGGCGATCGCTGTCAGGTGCTGATCGAGCGCTCCGGCCGCGATCTGGTCGAGCAGCAGCCGCTCGGGCCGGCCCGGTGTCTGCTGGTTATCCTCACGCGGTGGCGGGGAGCTGGCGCCCGCCGCGGCTGCCGGCAGCTGGCGTTGGGGCCTGTCGCGTCGGGATCGCTTGCCCATGATTGGCCTGCGATTATCGCCGCCGCGGCGGACGGGCCCCAGGTCAAGTTTCCCCGGCGGCTGGCAGCCAGGGTGTGCCCCGTGCCAGCGCGCTGAGCACACCGAGGGTGTCTTGGCCCTGCTTTTTGGCGGTGGAGATGTAGGAGCGCACTGTCAGGTAGCGCTCGGCGCCGTCCATCGTGCGGAAGCACCCGGATATCTTCTGTTGTAGCTTGACCATGCGGAGGTCGGACTCGCAGAGGTTGTTCGAGAAGGGGACGGCGAAGTCGTGGGCGAAGAGGGTCGTTTCGCGCTCGCGCTTATCGAGTCTGAGCAGCAGGTTCTGCGCCTTGGTGCGCTTGATTCGCCTGCCGTGGTTTTGTGCGAGGCCGGGGTTCTGCTCGTAGCCCGAGGCGATCAGGTCGCGGTAGTTGCGGTGAAGTTCTGCCAGGGCCGGGGCGTCCAGCGCCTGGCGGCCGGCCGTCTTGGCCTGATCGACCAGATCCTTGGTGTCCAGCAGAAAACAACTCATGCCCGAGGCCCAGAGCTGCCCTGCTTCGGTGGCGGCGATCAGCTCCCTGAGGTGGTGAGCGCCGCAGAGCGCGTGGGCCGCGTCGGTGTAGGCGCGATATGGGGAGAAGCCGTCGTGCACGGCCACGCCGGTGAAGCCGGGCAGCACGCCGGCGTCATCCATCGCCTGCCCTCCGCGCTTGGCGTGGACCGTGTAGCGCGTCAACGTCTGCGTGGAGGCACAGTGCACCCAGGAAAGGCGCTCTGCGATGCGCAGGCCCGTCTCGTCGAAGTGGGCTACCGGCTGATCACCGAGCAGTGCTCGCAACTGCTCATCGAAATCGGTCAGGCCCTGCGCGGCCTTGTCCACCCAGGCCTTCAACGTGGCTGTGGAGAGTTGCGGGCCGATCAGGTCGCAGATCAGGTTGCGGGCGCGCTCATAGGGGATGTGCTGGAAGACGATGAGGTAGACACCGAAGGCGTGCAGGTTGGCCCCGTACTGTGTGTCAGCGGCCACGCCGCCGGGGAAACGACCCTCATTCACGAGCCCACAAGCATTGCAGCGCCGGGCTTTCGCGAGATGCTCTATCACTTCCAGCGCGAGCTTCTCGGGGATATCGAAAACCTGACGAGACTCCCCGCCCTCAAGCTCTTCCCCGTCAGCCAAATCGCGCCCGCAGTCCTCGCAAACGTCGGGCTCATGGATAATCACACGGTCGGGGACCTCCACCCGCTCCAAGTGGGCACCCTCATGACCATGCTGGCCGCCCGGTTTGCGCCCCGAGCGCTCCCGCAGGCTGCGCTTCTTCGGCGACGGTTTTGAGTAACCATCGGAGGACGGCGGCTTGCTCGAGTTCCTAGAGTTCTCATCCAGCCTGCCCCGCAACTCGACGATCTCGGCCCTCAACTCGGCGATCATCGCCTGCTGCTCGACGCTCTGCCCCCGCAGCGCCGCGATCACCGCATCCTGATCGGTGATCCGGGCTTCAAGCTCCTCACGACTGAGCTGCCCTGCATCGGCCATGCCCGCAAGATTCCCTGCAACCAGGCGGAATCCTGCCCACAACAACCTCCCCACGCTGCACACCCCACACCCGAACCTGCGCTCACCCCTGACGAACGAAACCAGCAGGACCTAAATAGTTACCTTCTGAAACGATCGACCCCCGTGTGTTCGCGGCCGAGCAGGCCCGGCTGGGGCGCTTCTTCGAGACGATCAACAAGCATCGCAAGGCCCTCGACCTTGCGATCGAAGAGAGCTTCGGTGGCGAACTCGATCCCGCGGAATGGAGAGCCGCCTTTGACTCCATCGAGCCCCGTGACGCCAACCGCACGATGGTCGTGACCGGCGATCACTCGGCTGTGCTCAACGCCTATGTCGAGATCCTCAAGGCCAGTGCCGGCGCCCGCCTGATCGGTCTGCTCCCATACCGCCGCCCACACGCCAGCCAGGTTTTCGAGGCGGTCGTCGCCGACGATGGGTTGACGGAGGCACAGGCGACGCTGCTGAAGGATCTCTATGTTCTTGAGGGCCGGCTGGAGCACGCCTCACCGGACGTCGATGCCGAGGAGGTCCGCGCAGCAGTCGAGCGACTCCGCCAAGCACTTCCGGGGTTGATCGAGAGCACGCGCACCTGGCTGCGCCGCCACGGCGTCGAGCTTCGATAAGGAAATCGTTTGGGCAGCAGCTCCATTCCGCTACCAAACCCCACCCGAATCGCGCCCAATCCGGTCCGCTCAGTAGATCCAGGTTCGACTCCCGGCGGGGGCATGTAATCAAGTGGCGCCCCCCCTACTGAGAGCCGGGAACGCAGCACAACTGCGCAGACCCTGTCGCTAGCAGTCTGCCGCCGGTGTACCAGACCCGTCCGTTGACGGCCATGAGACCGCGGTCGGCAAGGGTGCACTCGTGGTCGATCAGCAACCAGTCACAGCTGGGATTGAAGCGGTGAAACCAGACGCTCGTGTCGAGGTTCGGCGCCAGGTAGTCCCAGCTGTGATACCGCTGGTAGGCGGCTGGGAAACCGTAGGTATCGAGCAGGATCAGTACACGTGCCGTGTCGACAAAGGGGTCCTCGAAGCACGCCGTCGGCCGAAAGCGCGCCCACTCGCGAATAACCGGCGCTGAGGACTCCTCGATCGGCTCCTCGGTCGCGCTCCGATCGACCGGCCGGCGCTCGACATTGTCCCAGAAGCTGAATGTTGGGTGTTGTGGATCGCCCACCCGCTTGTAGGTGCTCAAGTCCGCCGGAGACGGAACGTCGGGCGCCTGCAGGTGTTGGTGGCTGTACCCGGGCGCGTCGGCGGCGGTTCTCACCAGCGCGTGCAGGATCGGCTTGCGATCCTGAGTCATCTCCACCTCGAACGACTCGGCGCGGCGCCCCCGCTTGAGGACGTGTACGTCGAGCTGGACGGCATCAAAGGCCGGTGAGCTGAGAAAGTGGCAGTAGAAGCTCGCCGGCCGCTGGATCTGAGCGACCATGCCCGCGGCGCGCAGCGCGATCGCCGCGAGGTAGCCGCCGTTCGGACCCCAGATCTCCCAGTCCTCGGACAGCTGTGCGACATACCGGCCGTCGTGTCCGTCAACACGCGTCGCGTGCTCTAGATCTGACGCCACCACGGGCAGACCATACAGTCAATACGCGCTGGGACAGGGGACCCATCGACTACCGGTCAACCCGCCAGTTGCAAGCATGTAGCTCATGCAATCCCACCGCGAGCTCAGCCGGATAGTCGGCGCAGAGCACGTGCTCACAGCCCCGCCACAAGACTCTTCCTATAACCACGACGCATCGCGCCGCCGCGGAGTCGAGGGTCGCGCCGAGGCGGTGGTGTGTCCGGGCAGTGCCGAGGAGGTCGCGGCCATCGTGCGGTGGTGCTACGCACACGACGTGCCGATCGTGGCGCGCGGCGGCGGCACGGGCTTGACCGGGGGAGCGGTCCCGATCGAAGGTGGCGTGGTGTGCTCGCTGGAGCGGTTGCGCGCCGTACGCGAGCTTCGAGCCCGCGCTGTGGCGGATTCACCCGGAGGCGGGCGTGAGCACCCGCCACGTGCAGCGGCTCGCGCGCGAGAACGGTCTGATGTTTGCGCCAGATCCCGGCGCGTCCGAGCAGTCGCAGATCGGCGGCAACGTGGCCACCAACGCCGGTGGGCCGCACGCGCTGAAGTACGGCGTGACCGGCGCGTGGGTCACGGGCCTGGAGGCGGTGCTCGCCCCCGGGGAGCTGGTGCAGCTCGGCGGCTGGGCGCGCAAGGACGTGGCGGGGTATGACCTCAAGAGCCTGCTGGTCGGCTCCGAGGGCACGCTCGGCGTGATCACCGCGGTGCGGCTGCGGTTGCTGCCGGCGCCCGAGTCGGCGATCCCACTCGTCGTGTTCTTCAGCACGCGCGCGCACGGGTGCGCGGCGATGCTCGACATACCGGCCGCTGGCATCCAGCCCTCGGCGCTCGAGTTCCTGGACGGCGACACGCTCGCTCACGTCGCGGCCGGGTATCCCGGGGAGGTGCCGGCGGATGCGAGGTTCGCTCTGATCGTCGAGGTCAACGGCACATGCGCAGAGGCCGAGGCCCAGCGGCAGGTGCTCCTGGAGGTGCTCGCGGGTACGACAGACGCGACGGTCGCGATCCACGAGCCGGACGACGCCCACGCACTGTGGCGCTGGCGCGACGGGTTCAACGGGGTGGTCACGGCGGTACGGGGCGGAAAGGTCTCCGAGGACGTGGCGCTGCCTGTCGAGCATCTGGCCGAGGGGCTGCAGCAGTTCGCCGAGATCGCCGCCCGGCACGGGTTGCGCTCATGCGCATGGGGGCACGGAGGCGAGGGGAACGTGCACGCGACCGTGCTGGTCAACCCTGTCAACGAGCAGGAGCTGGACGCGGCGCAGGCAGTCGGTGAGGAGCTGTTCGCGCTCGTCACGACGCTCGGCGGGTCGATCGCCGCCGAGCACGGGGTGGGCTGGCTCAAGCGCGGCCGGCTGGGCTCACAGTGGGACGCCCGCGCAGTCGAGCTGCACGGGCAGATCAAGCGGGTGTTCGACCCGAAGGGATTGCTCAACCCGGGGAAGAAGCTGGCGGTCCTGCCTGAGCCTCGGGATCGGTAGCAACCGGGGCGAGTTCATCCAGCCGGTCCATGATCGCCCGCAGCCCGCCCTGCGTGTGCAGGTCCAGACGGTCGAGGATCGTCTCGGCGTCTTTGAACGTGTTTGTCGCGCGAGCGTCGGCGGCGAGGCTCTGAACGGTCTGCCCAACCATGATCACCGACAGCAACACGAGCTGCAGGAACGTCTGGGCGATCCACGCGATGATTCCCTCGCCGCCGGGCTTCAGCGCCGGTCCCAGGCCGAGCAGGGCGATGACGGCGAACAGGTAGGCGCACCACATCGTGCCAACCAGGCGGGTGATGAGCACGGCGAACTTCGCGTTGAACCCTTCGGCCTCGCCCATCGCCTCTTTGAGAACGCGCGGTGTGGGGTGCAGTGCCTTGGCGAGATGGTGCTCGGTCTTTACCGGGCCACGAGGACGATGCTGAATCTTTGCCGTATCGGGTTCTGTCATCGATCCTCCTCGCCACCGTTCTGGTCCGATTCACCCCCATGATCCCCGTTCGTCAGGACGTCATCCTCGGCCGCCTCATCCTCTCCCTCCCCATCCTCATCGTCACCCTCACCTCCACCCTCACCCTCACCCTCATACAACGACTCCCGCGCCAGCTCCTGTCCGCGCCCCCCGAACAGCACGATCTCCAGCAGATCACCCCGGTAGTCGTCGGGCGCGATCAAAGTAAAACGCTCCTCGATCAACTCGCACTGGTCAACCGCGAGATCGACGAGCTCGGCCGTGGCAACGCGCCCGCCCGCGCGCAACGGCCGTCCCCAGACGAGCGTCATCGTGGCGACTGCGCCGGAGTGCCCACGCCAGGAGCCGATCGTCTCCTCGCACAGGTCGAGCGTCCAGTCGGGATTGCGCTCGGCGGTCTCGTCGGTGAAGTCGGCGTAGGCGTAGAACTCGCTCGGGTCATCCTCATCGGTCGCCGGCACGAAGCGGACATAGCCGAACAGCTCATACCCGCTGGAGGTGATCGTGCTCGCCGGAACGTAGGTGCGTCCGTGCCAGGTGCGATCCGGATACCACGCGATCTCGCCGGGCTCGCCCAAATCCTCACCCTCGGCGTCCGCCTCCAGCGCCAGGCACGCCCCCAGGAACTCGGCGCTCAGCCGCTCGGCCCAGCGCCCGTAGGGCAACAGCTCCTGCGGGGGCTCGGCGGCGAAGCGGGGTAGGACGCGTTCCTCGGGCGGCACACCGCGCAGCCTACCTACGCATCCCGCAGCAGCGACGCGGCGTGCTCCGGCGAGACGATGTTCAGGTTCAACCCGGTCGAGAGCTCCAACCCCGCGAGATGGGTCAGGCGCGGAGCGATGTCGATGCGCCAGCAGAACTGCTGCACCCCGCGCGGCGCGGTGCGGACCCACAGGTTCAGCGGCGGGCTGGAGCCGAGCAGGCCCGCGAGCCGGGACAGTCCGTCGTGCAGCAACCATGCCCCCACGTCGTCGGTCTCGAACCGCGCCGCCGGCCGGCGCGGTGCGAGCATCAACTGAAACGGCAGCCGCGAGGCGTACGGCGCCAGCAGCACACACTGATCGTCGATCGCAACAACACGCTCGCGCAGCCGGACCTCCTCGGCGATCACGTCCTCCAGCAGCGAATGGCCCATCGTGCGCGTCGTGTACGCCCCTGCGCGCTCGCGCTCGCGGGCCACGTCGGCGGGAACGAAGTCCAGTGCATACAGCTGGGCGTGGGTGTGCGGCAGCGACGCGCCGGCCTCACGGCGCTCGTTGACGATCAGCTGCACATACGCGGCCTGCTCGTGCGCGCGCATACGCGCGCGCCACACCTCGACCGCCGCGGAGATCTGCTCGGCGGGCAGGTCCGCCAGGGACAGCACCGATTGGGGTCCGTTGACGATCACCTCGTGCGCGCCGCGTGCCGGCCGGGCGATGAACAGCTCGGAGTTGGTCTCGCGCGTGAGCGCCGCGTCGGGCGTGAGCGCCGGATACAGATTCGGCACTACCCGCACCGTCCACCCGGGCGAGTCCGCGGGACCGCCACCGGGGCGCACCGCATATAGCTCGGGCGGCGTACGGGACTCGTGGCCCTCGGCGAACGGGTCGCGCTCTACGTCGATCGGCTCGGGTGGCTCACAGCGCGGCTCTCCGCCCGGTCGCCGTGAGCGCTCGCCGGCGACGATCGTGCGATGGCCGCTGAGCGGGTCTATGCGGATCTCGGGCATGGGTGCGGGTTCAGGGTCGGGCCGGGCCGGGGGCTCACTCGTCCAGCGCGTAGCGGCGGATGTCGGCTTCCAGGCGGGCGGCGCTCGGATAGGGACCCTGCCAGATGAACTGATGACCGGCGCGGTCGTAGAACACGGTCACGGGCGTGAACGGGGAGTCGGTGATCGCGGCCCCCAATCGGCCACTCTGATCGTAGTAGCTCGGATACCCGACTTGGTAGGAGCCCAGGAACGCGCGTCCGTCGGCGAGGCTCGTGTCGCGGGAGTCGATGCCGATGAACGCGACCGTGCGCCCGTACGTGACGGACGCGTGCTGGAACGCGTCGCGCTCGTCCTGGCAGGGGACGCACCACGAGGCCCACTTGTCGATCACCAGTGGATATCCGTGCAACGAGGCGATCCGGGCTCCCAGCGCGGAGGCGCCGCCGAGCAGGATCTGGCCGGCCTGGGCATGCAGCGCGGCCAGCGGCGCGGGCGAGCCCGCCAGTCGCGTGCGCACCTGCGCGAGCGTCAACGGGGCGGCCGAGGAGCCCGAGGACGAGGAGGATGCGAGCTGGATCAGCCCGACGATCAGCAGGGCAACGAGGGCGAGGATGGCAAGTGTCGCGAGCAGGCGGGCGGGGGCGATCCCGATCATCGCGGCTGATGGTCGCAGATGGAAGGCACGATCCCCGGCAATTCCCCCGCGACGTGCTATAAGCTGGACGTACGTCAGGCCGGTTCGCTGTGAGCATCCGGCGACGTCGCCGGCCAGGCGCCGGCAGTTCTGAGTCCTGCGGTACCACTGTCCGCGGCGACCGTCTCGAAGTCCAGAGCCCTAGATGGCCGAGTCCACTTCAGTGGCCCTCGCGGCCGCGCCAACGCCTAGTTCCGCCGATATCGCTCGCGCGGAGGACTTCGTGCGCGATCGTTTTCTGCACGAGGGTGAGGACGCGGCGCTGGCCCTGGCGGCAGGCACCCCGCGCAGGCGCGCACTCGATCAGGCGCTCGTGGAGCTGGACGAGGGCGCCAAGCACCCCTCGACCCAGTGGCGGCGCGACTACTCGCTGCTGCTGGGGCTGGAGCGGGTGCTGTCCGAGGAGGAGCCGAAGCTGGCGGACGGAACCGTCCTCTCGGCTCATCAGGTCAACGCGCTCTCGGGCACTCTGACGGCGCTGCTGGCGGAGGCGCAGCGGACCAACGGGAACGGCAACGGCAGGGCGGCCGCCTCGCCGGAGCTGCTGTCCTGCGCCGCGATCCTCGGCCCCGACGATTCAACCCCGGCGCACGGCACCGGCACCGGCACCGGTGCCGGCACGAGCACGACCACCGCAGAGGCGCTGGAGGAGGGATACGAAGACGACGAGCCCGACGCGGGCGCGAGGACGCGGGCGCCGAGGACGAGGACGACGAGGACGAGGAGGACGACGAGCTTGGCCCGGTCCAGCGCGCCGCCCCCGACGAAGACGAGGACGACGAAGACGAGGACGAGGACGAGGACGACGAGGAGATCCTCGCCGACGATGACGAGGAGGAGGCGCAGGAACTGGAGGCGGAAGGGGACGCAGAGGAGGAAGAGCCCAGAGACTGGGTCGATGACACCGAGGACGCCGAGGAGTCGCTGGCCGAGCAGCCGGAGGACCCGAACGCGGCCAAGCGGTTCTGGTTCGAGCACGCCACCGGCGCGGGCAAGACGGTGGCGGCGCTCGGGTTCGTGGAGGCCTCTCGCACGGGCGGCATCCTGATCCTCACGCACCGGCGCAACCTCGTCAACCAGTTCCACGGCGAGCTGCGCGAGCGCGGGTACTCGACGCGTATCTCACGGCCGCTGTTGCTCGGCGAGGACTCGGTCAAGGGACCGGTGACGGTCGAGACCTACCAGTGGTTCGTGCGTAACGCGGGCAAGATCTCCAGTGCCTACACGATCGTGATCTGCGATGAGGCGCACACCGCGCTGGGCGAGAAGACCAGCGCAGCGATCCGCGAGTGGACGGGTCCGATCTTCATCGGCATGACCGCCACGGGCGCGCTGATCGCCCGGCACGTGACCGACCTGTTCCCGACGCAGACCTCGCGCTTCGATCTCGCCCAGGCGGCCCGGCGCGGGGTGATCGCGCCGCTGCGGTGCGTGCGCATCTCACCCGGCGTGGGGGTCCGGACGATCGCGAAGGTGCCACTGCGTCGCGGCGAGGTGGATACCGAGTTCGACCAGGAGGAGCTGGCTGCGCTGCTCGACCAGCAGCCGTTCAACATGGCGGCGGCGAACCTGTACAAGACGCGGTTCAACGGCGTGCCCGGCGTCGTGTATGCGGCGGGTGTGCAGCACGCCTACAACCTCGCGGAGGCGTTCCGCGCCGAAGGGATCAAGGCGCAGGGGGTCTCGGGCGAAACGCCCAAGCGCGAGCTCGCGGAGGTTCTCGCTCGCTACGAGCGCGGGGACATCGACGTGCTGATCAACGCGCAGTTGCTGGCCGAGGGCTGGAACAGCCCGCGGGCGACCGTGTGCGTGCACCTCGCGCCGACGGCCTCCAAACGCATCTATCAGCAGCGCGTCGGGCGCGTGACCCGTCGCCACCCCGGCAAGGAGGCGGGGCTTGTCGTGGACTTCGTGCACCCCGCGACCAAGAACGACGATCCGGTCGTGACGTTGCACTCGCTGCTCGATCGTGACGTCTACCGCGGTGGGGCGATCGTGGTCGGACCGGTCAGGCGTGGGCGCGGGCGGCGGATGCGCGTGGAGCGCCGGGTGCTGCCGGTGTGCGCGGAGGAGGAGCGGCGGTTCGCGGTGTTCGAGCGCGAGCTGTGGCGGATCGCCGTCGAGAACCTCGACTACGGCGAGCAGCACGTGTGGGCGGCACTGGCCGGTGCCCGCGTGGCGCCGGCGGGTTGGCGCAGGGCTAGGGCGATGCTGCACTTCGACCGTGGCGGCGAGCTGAAGAGCCGCTTTCTGATCACGGCCGTGCAGCGCAACAAGAATCCTCAACTGCGACTGCGCGCGTTGGCGGACATCGCCGCGCTGCGTGACCCGGACGCGTTCGACACTGCAATCGACATCATCGGCGGCTGGCCGCGGGACGAGCGCCGGGAGGCGTCGAAGATCATGCTGCGCGCGATGGTCGAGCGGCGGATCGGCCGCCGCGACCAGGCCAACGCCTGGATCTGGCGGCTGGCCGAGTACACGCGCGAGGTGCACGAGGAGTACGCGGTCCAGCGCTGGCCCGAGACCAAGCGCCTGTTGGGGCTGCTGGTCAACTCATCCGGCGGCGCCCACGCGCGCAATGCGCGACGGCTGATCCATGCGGCCCGCAAGCAGGACCGGCGCCTGGCCGCAGCGCTGCTGGCGGCGGCGCTCGCGCATACGCCCGAGGCGGAGGAGGCGCTGCGGGGAGCCCGTACGCGCATGGCTCGCAAGCCACCGGCGCTGGCGCGCGAGCTGTTGCGCAACTTCCCCAAGCGCCGCGCGCGGGGCAACCGGCGCCGGCGCAAGGGTGCGGCGAAGGGACTCGGTGTAAATGGGGACGCGGCCGGCGCGGTCGGTACGAGCAATGTGGACGGAGCGAGGGCCACAACTACGACCGCCGAGACGGACGCAGATCGTCGCGATGGACCGAATGGGTCCCGGGATGGCGCCACGGACGGGGCCGCGCCGAGATCTTTGGGCAGGCGCCGTGGCGGGGGCGGCAGGCGTGGCAGGCGGGTCCAGGCGCCGAGCGACGCGGTCCTCGACGAGGCGATGACGAGCGACTCCTCGCCCGCGAGCAAGAACGGCAGCGGCCTCGCGTCGGCGGAAGAGGGCGCGCTCGATCGCAACGTCGCCGAGGCGCTGGATCACGCGTAGGAGTAGTCAGGTGTGCAGATGCACCTCGCCCGCGTCCAGCGATGTTTGTCCGCCCCTCGCCAGCGCCACCACGAGCCGGCCTTCGCCATCGATGCCCTCGGCGCGACCGCTGCCACCGGACCAGGCGATCTCGCGTCCGCGTAGGGCGTCGCGTGTGCGATAGGCCGCGAGCAGCTGCTTGGTCGGTACGTCCAGCCATCGCTGCAGCGCCGCCAGCAGGCGCATGAGCGTGGGCTCGATCGCGCTGGGCGGTTCGCCGAGCGTGGCGGCGGTCTCGCGCAGCTCCGCCGGCAGATCGTCCATCCGTACGGCCACGTTCAGCCCGATGCCGAGCAC
>CAWEOK010000005.1:0-140000 GCA_963810645.1 uncultured Solirubrobacterales bacterium
GGGGACGCGGAGAGCTACGCTCTAAACAGCAAGGGTGCGGTCATCGTTTAGAAGCGCAACTCATACGAAGGAACCCAAGTACAGTCACTATCAGGCACAACGCCATAGTCCTCGGCGAGTATCACACGGTCTGTGAGCGCTCTAGCCTGCGGGAAGTCTGCTGAAAAACCATACGCTCTGCGCAGGGGGGCTAGGTCGGCAAGCCCCTTGCGGCGGGCGATGTATCTGGCGATATAGCCTGCGTGGTGGGCGTCGGCAATGACGAGCTTGTTCTGTATTCCGAAGCCGGACTTCGTAAGCAGTTCGCGCCACAATGCCAGTCCGTCAGTTTGGAACGGTAAGAAAGCGATGCCGTGGTAATGAAGGGTCGCGTTTTGCTGCCGTTGCAGCACCCATCCATATGGGCCCAACATCTGCCGATAATCAAGACGGCCTACCAGCTTTCGCCAGCTAGCATGAGCGCCGTCCTCGTCAGGAGCGACAGCTTGCGGGAACGTCAGTGTAAAGAACATCGGCAGTTTGCCGGGGCTCTCTGCCTCGATGCCCGCGAGGAAGCGCTGTTTCAAGCTCCATTCTTTCCACCGCGCGCAGCCGGGGCAAGTCCTCCACCGCTTACAGCGCACTGCGATGGTTTCGCCATGCTCGACGCACGTAAGACTGAACGGATTGGAGCAGGCGAGAAGGGGCCGTCTTCTGCACTTGTTCGTGATGCTCCCTGCGGTCGCATTCAAGGAAACGTTGAAAAGGTCTGACGCCATAAAGTCACCGCGCAGGGCCAACCCAGAACGCGCCCACACCTCCTCGCTCGGTCGTCGCTCCGCTGTCGCTCCGCTCCGCCCTCGGCTCGTCGGCTATGCGCGTCTCCGTTAGACCGCACGCGGTCGCCTCTCGGAAAGCTTTGTCAAGCGTGAGCTTGGCGTTCATGAGCACGTCGCCATGCTCGCCGCCGACCCACACGCCGCCTGGGAACCCCGCGTCATCGAGTAGTTGATACAGCTTCTCCATCGCCGCATCGAACTCATCCGCCGTCGGTATCGTCTTGCGCTTGAAGAAGCGCCCAAACAGGCGAAGGCGCTCGTCGTTGTACCCCGCCGGAGCCAGACGGTCGGGCAGGATGTAGGCGCCCGCTATGAAGGCCGCGACGTTGAAGTACGGCGGTACTATGTCCGACCAGCGTGCGCGCGGGGCGGCGTCCATCACGACGCTTCCTCGTCGGCAAAGCCCACAACGGAAAGTCGGTACGCTTTGCCCTTCCCGGCATTTAGGGAGCTGAGGTCAAGGCGACGCCAGCGCAATCTAAGAGCAACGTCGGAGAATTGTTCTAACTCTTCCAGGCGAGCATAGGTCGCCTGGTCGGCGATGAGGGTGAGAGTATCGCTACTGTCGGGGTCGTACAAACTAACCAAGGCAGACGGTGGGTAAGGGTCTTTGGCTGGGAGCTGTGAAACACTTAGAAGCTTGAAGTGCGCGATGAGCATGATATCTATCCTTTCGTTTGATGGTTACAAACGAAGGTAAGGTGCGCACGACATTCCGACCTATTTTGTTGTGCTCCCTCGCATAGCGCTGGTGGCGCTCTGGCGCTCTCGGCGCTCGGCGCTATATCAACCGGAGCCGCTCGGTGGCTGGTAGTCCGGAGAGCCAGGGCGGGGCTGGCATTGAGGGTCAGGCTCGCCCGGACCCGTACCCGGCATACAGCCGGACGTGGTTTCGCTCCCGGATGCGCCTGGGGAGGAGCCGCTACCTTCGGGCGTTGAAGATGTCGTATTGCTTTCTTCAGTGGAGCCCGGCGTAGTTTGCTGGGTAGAGGTAGTGGAGGGTTCTTCGGCCGGAGATTTGCCGCCGGTGGTATTGGCGTGCCATGTAGAGAGGTTGCCGGTGTATTCGCTCGGCCCGCCCGTTGGGCCGTCGGCGTTGCCGCAGCCTTGACCAGGACAGTTTTCTTTTTGCAGCTTTTGCAGTTCTTCACGGAATGATTCCGACAGAAAGGTCTCCACCTGCGGAGGGAGACTGGACGTTGCCTTCCAGTCTCCGTTCGCTTCTATCTTCAGTTCCCAAAGAGCGCTCTCCGACCCAAGTTCGTTTTCTCGCGCGATAGCGCAGTGAAAGGTGGCGCTTCCTTCCTTTTCAACTTCGCTCTTGGTCAGTGTTTCAAGGTGTGCGGATAGAGCTTCCGTGCCTTGCTTCTGTTGCAGGCATTCAATCTTTGAGACTTTTACAGCATCACCTTCCCGGCTCTGCTCCACGGCTTCGTAGAGGACGTTGTGAATGGTTGTCCCCATGCTGGGGCCGTTCGACGAACTGCCGCATCCTGCTAGGCCGATGGCGATGACAAAGCTCGCCCACAGAAACGTCCTCATGGTCCCGAGCTACGAGCCGAGGGCGGAGACAGTGCGTCGAGCGAGTCTCCGGCGAGAGGCAGGCCGTCAAAGACCCACTGGGGAAGCCACCACGGCGCGTCCGACGCCGGGGCGTTCATCAGCTCCCACTTGTCCTCGTAGTCCTCGAACTCGTGCTTGCCGATTAGCTTGCGGGGCCAAGGCTTATGTTGGCTTTCGAGTATCGCTCCGAGGACGCCGACTAGCGTGCAGACGTGGTTTCGCGGGACGACGCAGAAGCCCGGACGCGCTTCTCGCGCGCTGGGGAGACTGACAAGGACGACCCACTCATTAGCTCCGGGCGGCGAGCCGTCTGAGATATCCAAGTGGAAGTCTCCGCTCGTCCGCGTCTTGACCTGGATGGCTACGGTCTGGCGGGTCGGCTCGTCGGCGTGCTGGGCCAGGAGGTCGGTGCGAGCGGCGTTGCCGAACGTGGGGGAGACGAGCCATTGCAGACGCGCCAGCTCGTAGGCTGCGGCATACAGCCCTTGCGAGCCAACCAAGTCGCTCTTTGTGCTCACCCCGCCCTGCTCCTTGTCTAGCGTCTAGCGTGCGTCTGGCACGATAACGACGGGGGGTCAAAGCCGCAGCGCGCTGGCGCTATTGTGGGGGAGGAAGTGGGGAAAGCGTGGTCCTGAGACCCCTGGCCTTGGCAAAATACCTAATGGGCGCGGCGGGTTTCGAACCTGCGACCTCTCGCGTGTGAAGCGAGCGCTCTCCCACTGAGCTACGCGCCCTGGACGGCTGATTCTATTGGGCGTGCCTGTTCGGGGGCCGGACTCGTTGGACGGCCTGCCCGTGACCGACCCCGCACCGTCATGACCCGTGCCGTTGGCACCACCGGCAATCGTTGACCCTTCGTCCCCTTGGCAATCTGTCCAAATCCGGCCCGCAAACCCTGGTCACCGGTCCGTTCCAACCCCGAGCGCACGCCGTCATCCTGCGATCATGGCTGGCAGTCTCAGGATCGTCGGTGGCCCCACGTTCATCCCCGTACGTCGTGCGCCCGGCGAGTTGTATCGCTGGAAGGTCCAGAACGGCCCCGCCGAGCAGCACGTGTATGTGCAGATCGCCGACGCGCTGCGACCCGAGGCGGTCGAGGAGCCGCTGCGTTCGGGGATCGAATCCAAGGGCGAGTCGGTGATCTGCAAGCTGCTGGAGCGGGGCAACGTGCCGACCCGGATCAAGATCACATCCGGCGGGATTACCGAGGTGGGCATGGACCGACGCTCACGTCCCTGCTCTTTCTGATCGTCGAGCGGCACGATCGGCGTGACCTATCGACACTGCCCGACGCGGGTCTCGCGGGGAGCCACGCGGACGTCTACGACCCCAGCTTCACACCCACATGTGGGTGCAGCTGTGCGGTGGCTTCGGAGTAAGCCGCTCCCAGCGCATCGACTTCAGCCTGCGTGAGCGCGCTACCGAGCTCCGGCTGCCCGCCCAGTTCGCGATACCCCTCGTGCAGGCGCTTGTCGATCTGGGCGAGGTCGAACTGACCGTCATAGACGCTGTCGATGTACAGTGCCACGTTCGCCCGCGCGAACTGTGCGCTCGCCGGCGTGCCGTGCTGGATCTGATCGATCGCCGCGGCGATCAGTGTCCATCCCCGTGTGACCAGGTTGGTGTAGGTCCGGAACATGCCCGCCAGCGGAGAGCCCGGACCGGTCAGTGAGGGCGACTGCGCTTCGCTCATCAATGGTGGGATTGGGACTTTCGCGGCACTCGCTGCCGCGACCGCCACCGGCGCGCGGGCGCTCTCGAGCCCCCGGGCGCTCGCGGGCAGCCCGTTGACCACCAGCGGCCAGGCTCGCTCGGATTCTCGCAGCTGGATCGCGACAGGACCCTCGACGCGTTTGAGCTCCCGGCTGACTGCCACCAGGTCCTCGCGCTCGAGCCTCAGTTCGGCCGCGCTCCGGTCCGGACCGCCACAGCCGGCCAGCATGCCCATGACGGCGACGCTACCCAGTAGGAGCAGCAGCGTCGCTGCGACGCGCACCGACTTGCTCGGCCCGAGAACGTCTACGCGCTCAGCAGGTCGACCACGAACACGAGCGGTTCGTTCGGCGGGATCGTCGGAGGCGAGCCTTTGGCGCCGTACGCGAGCGAGGCCGGGATGATCAGCTCACGCCGTCCGCCCACCTTCATGCCCTCAACGCCCTGTTCCCAGCCGGGGATGACCTGACCCTTGCCGAGCGTGAACGGGAACGTTTCGTTCCGTTTCCACGACGCGTCGAACACCTTGCCGGTTTTGTACAGCACGCCCACGTAGTTGACCGTCACCGCGTCGCCGGACTTCGCTTCGGTGCCGGTGCCCGTGACGATTTCCTTGGTCACGAGCTTGGTCGGCGCGGGACCGCTCGGGGGGGTCACGTGCGGTTCTTTGGACAGCGGTCCGCTGGGCGGTGTTTTCACCGCCGCGGTCGTGCTCGTCGGGCTTGTGCTGGTCGAGCTGGTCGTCGAGGTGGCCGTGATCAGTGATTCGTCGGCTTTGTTCTCGTTGCCGACGGTGATCGTGCTCGACCCGCCGGAGCTGCCGCAGCCGGCGATCAGTGCGGTCGCGCCGAGAGCCGCGAGGCTGACGCCGACACGGGGACGAACACGTAGAAGGCTTTTAGATACAGCGCTGAAGTAGGTCACGGTCGGGCAGCCTAACGCAACTGACGCCGGCGCGCTACGATCGACCGTGGACCGTGCTAGGCGGGGATGTAGCGGCGCCCTGAATCCGCAATCCGCTCTAGCGGGGCTGAACTCCCCTCCGAGGGGTATCCGTCCCGGTCGCCCCGCCGCCGTGGGCGTCGATGGTTCGGGTCCCGCGCGGTGCCGGCTCGCGAACCAGGTCAGGTCCGGAAGGAAGCAGCCTTAAGCGATCACCGTCAGGCGCAGCGGGAGCTTCCCGGACCGGAGTCTGTGGCGACGATCAGGCGTTCGGATGCGGAGCAACGACGAGGGGTGCACGGTCCATATCCGCCTACGAGCAGCGCGTGAATATCAGCCACGAGCGGTTCGTCTTCGACTCGCTGAAGCCCGGCGGCACGCTCACGGGCAGATGCGGATCCTTCGGGTCCAGGACGTAGTCTTCTTCGACTTCCCGGCTCGCCGGGTCGACGTAGGTTCCGTATTCGATCTGGTGCACCTGGGCGCTGACCACGTTCGCGGGACTCGTCTTCAGGTACAGCGACAGCAGCGGGATCGGCGCGTGGTTGGGCACCTCGACCGGTCCGCACTCCAGGCCGATCGCGTGATCACGCACCAGCGCGACCAGATCGCCTTCGATGCGCTGCTGCACAGCCAGTTTGCTCAGTTGGCGGTGCACCGAGTGGTACTGGGTCGGGATGTACGCGACCAATCCGACGACCACGATCAGTCCGCCCGCCATCCACCAGCGTCGCCGCGGGTCCTCCCGGGCGAGCTGGGTCCAGCCGAACACGCCCGCGCCGCAGAACACGCACAGGATCGCTGCGGCCAGGAACGCGTAGCGCGAGTTGATCGGCAGCCCGACCGTGGCGAACGCCGCGAGCACGACCACCGCCACGACGCCCACGACCGCACCCAGCCGCGCTCGCACAGGCAGCCACCACAGCGACAGCACCCCGCCCAGGGCCGCTCCCACGAGCACGGGCGGACTGAGGATTTCGCCGATCCGCCGCGGTATGTACTCGGGCACGTTTGCGATCCCGGTCACGCGGTCCAGCACTTCCGCGGTGTGCTGGGTGTTCGTCAGCGACCACACCGGGTCGCCGGTGATCAATAAGTCGCTGAGCACCCACACCAGCGGCGCCCCCAGCGCGAGCAGGGTCAGGCCGGCGAGCTCGCGACGGGTGTGCAGTTTCGAACCCGCGACCTCTCGCGTGTGAAGCGAGCGCTCTCCCACTGAGCTGTATGCCCACTTGGGCGTGAAGCCGAGCAGATACAGCCAGTACAGCCCGGAGAACACCCACGCCTCCGGGCGCAGCAGCCCGGCGAGCGCCAGCAGCGCGAGCACCGGCCAGCCCGCCCGGGATCGGCGGGACTCCACGAGCAGCGCTCCGAGCACGAGCAGCAGGTAGGGAACGTCGATGTACGCGCGCACGCCGTACGACAGCACCGGCACGCGCGTGATCAGCAGCAGTGCCGCCAGTGCGCCGGCGGCCCGCCCGAACCAGCGTGCGGCCAGCGCATAGATCAGCCAGGCGCACGTCGACAGCGCCAGGAACGCCAGCGCGACGGTCACGTGCAGAACCCCCGCGGGACCGAGTGGCGCGAGCACGACGCCGAGGAT
Organism: uncultured Solirubrobacterales bacterium; assembly: GCA_963810645.1. Classification (GTDB taxonomy): domain Bacteria; phylum Actinomycetota; class Thermoleophilia; order Solirubrobacterales; family Solirubrobacteraceae; genus Palsa-744. The sequence continues at coordinate 6,640 of CAWEOK010000005.1, forward strand.
CTCGACCAGCGGATGGGGCGTGGGAGCGATCGGGACCCCGTAGGCGGGCATCGAGCCGCGCGAGAGCTGTCCGCCCCAGGCGAGCGCGTACAGGGTGTCGTAGTTGACGAACCCCACGCCCGCGACCACCCGCAGCACGACCGCCCCGAGCACGATTCCCGCGGGCACGGTCAGCCGTTTGATCCAGACACTCACGCGCGCGGACGCTACCGGGCGCGGGGAGCCGGCGGGGAGGCCGCCCGTGGGTAGACTCAGCTCACGGTGCCAGACCAGCCCCAGGAGCAGCAGTCATCTCTGTATCGCAGGCACCGGCCGCGTACGTTCGACGATGTCGTCGGTCAGGAGACGGTCGTCCGCACGCTGCGCAACGCGGTCCAGCGTGGGCAGGTCCATCACGCCTATCTGTTCGTCGGCTCGCGCGGGACGGGCAAGACCTCGATGGCGAAGATCCTGGCGGCCTGTCTGAACTGCGAGCACGGCCCGACGATCGCGCCCTGCGGCACGTGCGACTCGTGCACGGCGATCGCGCGCGCGAGCTCACTGGACGTGATCGAGATGGACGCCGCCTCGAACAACTCGGTCAACGACATCCGCGAGCTGCGTGAGTCGGTCGCGTTCGCGCCCGTGTCGGGCCGGCGCAAGGTGTACATCCTCGACGAGGCCCACATGCTCTCCACAGCAGCCTGGAACGCGTTCCTGAAGACGCTCGAGGAGCCGCCCCCGGACACCGTGTTCGTGCTGGCCACGACCGAGGCTGGCAAGGTTCCCGCGACCGTCGTCGATCGCTGCCATCGCTTTGACTTCCAGCGTCCCACCGTCGAGCAGATCGCGCAGGTCCTGCGCCGCACCGCCGAGCAAGAGTCGATTGCGATCCCGCCAGAGGCGATCGCCGCGCTCGCGCGCTCGGCCACCGGCAGCTTCCGCGACGCGCTCGGCACCCTCGAGCAGCTGCTTGCCTACAGCGGAGCAGAGATCGCCCTGGAGGACGTGCTCGCGGTGCTCGGCATCGCCGACTCCCAGCTGTTGGAGCGGACCGTCGATGCGATCGCCGCCGGTGATGCGCGCGGGGCACTGCTCGCGCTCGCGGAGTGCGCTGACTCGGGACGGGACGCCAGCTCGTTTGCGACCGACCTGGAGGCCAGGGCTCGCGAGCTGATGATCGTGCAGACCCTGGGCGAGCTCCCGTCCGAGCTTGCGCTCACACCGGAGGCCGACGCACGGCTGCTGGCCCAGGCCGAGCGGGTGCCGCACGCGACCGTCGTCCGGCTGCTCGAGCTGATCGGCTCGGCCCTTGAGTCCGTGCGTGCGGGCGCGGACGCACGCACCAGCCTGGAGCTCGCGCTGGTCGTTGCCTCCCGGCCCGAGGTCGACGCTTCGACCCGTGCGCTGCTGGCGCGGATCGAGCGGTTGGAGGGCGGCCGTATCCCGGCACAGCCAGTCCCGGTCGTGTCGGCCTCCGCGGTGAATGCACCGGCCCCCGCATCCGACGTGAGCGTGGCACCCCCGCGCGCGAACGGAGCGCCGGAGAGCGACGGTGTGAGCGAGATCCCCACGGTCCCGGCTCCTGTAACAGCCGAGCCGGCTCCTCACGCGGCGCCCATGGCCGATGCTGCCTCCCCCGCCTCTCCCGTAGCTCCTGTGGTCAACCTGTCCGACGAGGAGTCCCCCCCCATCCCGGCAGCGCCCGCAGTTGATGACATGGAGGCGATCGTCGAGGTGTGGCCCGCGGTGATCGAGCTGGTCGTGGCCGGGCATGCGCTGTGTGGCGCGGTGATCGCCGACACCCGGCCGGTGGCGCTCGCCGGGGACGATCTGACCGTGGGGTTTCCCACGAGCGCGGCGTTCCTGAAGAAGAAGGCCGAAGACCCGTCCAACCGCCAGATCGTGACCGACGCGCTGCGCCAGCTCGCGCCCGGGCGCTGGCGGATCGGCTACGAGTTGCGCGAGGACCTCGACGAGTCCAGTGGCAACGGGACGCCGCGGACGTACACCGAGGAGGAGTGGATCGAGCGGTTCAAGTCAGAGCTCGACGCGGAGGAGATCCCTGTCGAGTCCGAGTTCGGCGATCCAGCTGCCGGTGTCCCGGCGGCCGGCGGCGATTCCACGCCGGTCAACAGCGAACGTCAGGAGGCCTGATCGTGTCCAAACGATCCACCCGACCGATGCCGGGCGCCCGCAAGGGGGGCGCGCCCGGACGGCAGAAGCAGCAGGGCGGCATGCCGAACGTGCAGCAGATGATGGCCCAGGTCCAGCAGATGCAGCAGGACATGGAGGCGGCCCAGGAGCAGCTCAAGCACGAGACCGTCTCGGCCTCTGCCGGTGGGGGCATGGTGACCGTGGAGGTGACCGGCGATCTGCGGGTGCGCGCGGTGACTATCGACCCCGAGGCGGTCGATCCGCAGGACGTGGACATGCTCGCCGACATGGTCACCGCAGCCGTCAACGAGGGACTGCGCGCCGCCCAGGAGCTGGCTTCGAGCAAGCTCGGGGGCGCGACCGGCGAGCTCGATCTCGGCGACCTCGGTGGATTGGGACCCCTCCCGCCCGGACTCGGCCTGCCGGGTCTGTAGGCAGGACCCGCGTCCATGAGCAACCTGCATCGATGAGCAGCTATGCGCCCCCCGTCCAGCGGCTCGTGACCGAGCTGTCCAAGCTGCCGGGCATCGGCACGCGCACCGCCCAGCGTCTGGCGTTTCACGTCCTGCGCGCCTCCGACGAGGACGCGCTTGCGCTGGCCGACTCGATCCGTGAGGTCAAGGAGCGGATCGGGCTGTGCGAGGTCTGCTTCAACCTGACCGACCAGCCGCGCTGTCGCATCTGCGAGGACACGCGTCGCGATCACGGCCTGATCTGCGTCGTCGAGGAACCGGGCGATGTGATCCCGATGGAGCGTACGCACGAGTACTCGGGCGTGTATCACGTCCTCGGGGGAGCGCTGTCGCCGATCGACGGGATCGACCCGGAGGATCTCCGCATCTCCGAGCTGTATGCGCGCGTAACGAACCCGGACCCGGCCGCTGGGCAACCACCGGTCAGGGAGATCGTGCTCGCGACCAACCCGACGACCACCGGCGAGGCCACGGCGCTGCACATCGCCCACGAGCTGCGCGCCCGCGCGCCGGAGGTGACGGTCACGCGCCTGGCCAGCGGGTTGCCGGTCGGCTCGGACCTGGAGTACGCCGACGAGGTGACCCTCGGCAAGGCGTTCGCGGGACGGCGCTCGCTGTAGCCTCACGAACCGTGACCGACATCGTCGTAATGAAGTTCGGCGGAACGTCCGTCGCCGACGCGACCCGCATCAAGCGCGCGGCGCGGCGGATCGTCGACAAGCGCGACTCCGGCTGCCGGGTCGTGGCGGTGCTGTCCGCGCGCGGCTCCACGACCGATGAGCTGATCGCGATGGCCGCCGAGGTCTCCGACACGCCCGATCCGCGCGAGATGGACATGCTGCTGTCCACGGGCGAGCGCATCTCGTGCGCGCTGTGCGCGATGGCGATCAACGATCTCGGTCACCGTGCGATCTCGCTGACGGGCTCGCAGGCAGGGATCGTCACGGACGCCTCACACACCCGCGCGCGCATCGTTAACGTGCGCGCCGAGCGGATCGTCTCCGCCCTGGACGAGGACCGGATCGTGCTCGTCGCTGGGTTTCAGGGCGTCTCGACCGCCTCATCCGACGTGACGACGCTGGGACGCGGAGGCTCTGACACGACCGCTGTCGCGCTCGCGGCGGCCGTTGGCGCGGAGGTCTGCGAAATCTACACCGACGTTCCGGGCGTGTTCACCGCCGACCCGCGGATCGTCCCGGACGCGCGCCTGCTGCCGGTCGTGTCGTTCGAGGAGATGCTCGAGATGGCTGCCTCGGGCGCGGGCGTGCTGCAGCTGCGCTCGGTCGAGTATGCGCGCAACCACGGTGTGCGCATCCACTGCCGCTCATCGTTCGAGGACGGGTCCGGTACGGTTGTACTCAGCGAGGCAGATACCGTGGAGCAGCCCCTGATCACCGCCGTCACCCACTCGACCTCCGAAGCGCAGGTCACGCTTGTGGGCGTCCCCGACGAGCTCGGCGCTGCCGCGCGCATCTTCGGGGCCCTGGCCGATGCCGGCGTCAACGTCGACATGATCGTCCAGAACGAGCCCACCTCCGCAGGCGGGCATGCGGAGATCTCGTTCACCGTGCCGCGCGAGGATCTGGCCGCCGCTCGCACTGCCCTTCAACCGCTGGCCGGCGAGTCCTATGCCGACCTGATCGCCAACGAGGAGATGGGCAAGGTTTCGATCGTCGGCGCCGGCATGCGCTCGCATCCGGGCGTCGCCGCGAAGGTGTTCGGCGTGCTGGCCGGGGAGGGCGTCAACATCGAGATGATCTCGACCTCGCCGATCAAGATCTCCTGCGTCATCCCCCGCGACCGCGTCGAATCGGTGGTGCGCGCTCTGCATGACGCGTTCGAACTGTCCGGACCAGACACGATCGTGCCGGAGCAACCGTTTGCGAGCGGCTCGTGAATGACATGGCCCAGTACACGATCGGCGCCGAGGTCATGTGTGACGACGGGGTCTGCGGGAATCTGACCCGCGTGGTCATCGATCCGGTCGCTCGCGCGCTCACGCACCTGGTCGTCGAGCCCGAGCACATGCATGGCCAGGCTCGGTTGGTCCCGATCGAGCTGGTCAACGAGGCGGCCGGCGCCGACGCCCCGGCTGGGCGGATTCGCCTGCGCTGCGGCGCGGCGGAGTTCGCCGCGCTCGAGGACGCCGAGGAGACCCACTTTCTGCCCGAACTGGACGAACAGGCGACGGGCTACGGGGCCGGGCAGGCTTACGCGTGGCCGTACTACGGGCTCGGCGGTGGCATCGGTGGCGTTGGCATGGGCGGCATGGACATGGGCATGGCCGACGTGCCGATCGTCAGCATCGAGGATCGCGTGCCGGCGGGCGAGGTGGAGGTTCGCCGCGGCGAACACGTCCATGCCGGCGACGGCTCGATTGGGCGGGTCCAGGGTCTCGTCGTTGACCCCGCCGATCACCACGTGACGCATGTGCTGCTCCAGGAGGGACATCTATGGGGCAAGCACGAGATCGCGATTCCGATCGGCGCCGTCACCGATGTGTCCGCGGACGGTGTGCGGCTGAGGCTCTCCAAGGACGAAGTGCGAGCCCTGCCGCCGGTCGACCTGGCGCGTCCCAGCTGAGCGGGTTCCCGGCGGCGCGATGTCGCGCGTGGCGGCGGAGCGCGCGGGCGTTGCCGCGCCCGGCCTGGAATCGGTTAGGCCGGGCGCTGTATGCGGCGGGTCGGGTCAGCGGGCGCTGTGGGCTGTGAGCCTCGCGTCGCGCACCTGCACCGACAGCCCGGGTAGGCCGTCCCATACGACCAGCCCATCGCCGGTAGCCGATCGGCGTCTGTCGGCGCGGAGACGTGACGCGTTCAATGAGAGCTCGGCGCCGTCGCCGGCGTCCCCGCGCCGGGCCATCATGCAGACCGCCACGCACAGCACGGTCACGGCCAGCCAGGCGATTGCTATCAGAGCGAACAACAGCATGCGAACGGGTTTATTTGCGGGCTCTCATGTCTGAATCCTTCTCTCGGGCGCTTTCCTTCAATCTCTTAGGAGCTGGCGGCCGGGCTCGAACAAACGTCCAGACTTTCGAACACGCGTCCAGGCCCTCTAGTTGCGCCTCTGCACGCTCGCACTCCTGCGGCCCGCACCACCCGGCGCCCGCAACGCTCATTCGACGATCACGCCGAACTCCTGTGAGTACACGGCTCCGGGCTGACCTTCGCCCAGCGAGGCGGGCGCGGCCGCCACGACGCCGACGGCGGTATCGCGGTAGGGGGCATACAGGATGTTCGCGAGGTGCTCGGGCGAGGCGATCCAGGCGGCGACGATCGCGCTGGGCGTGCTCAGCTGCAGCGTGCCCCAGGCGATGTTTTCGCCGAGCGTGTACCCGGCTTCGGCGCTGGGGATGTAGCCGGTTTCCTGCACGCGCCCCACGGGCGTCAATCCGCTCGGGGAGACGTGCGCGAAGTAGTCGTCGCTGACCATTTCTTCGCTGTGACTCTGCGCGGCCTGCTCGAGCTGGGCGTTGGGTGTCAACGGCGGCTCGCCGTTGCGGGCGCGCTCCTGGTTGACCAGGCACAGGGTGGCCGCATCGATCGTCTGCAGGTTGCCCGGTTCCGGCGTCAGTTCGGTGTTTTCGCATGGCGTTGCCAGCACGCTCGCGATCGTGCCGGCGGGCGATGGACCCGTGGGCGTGGATGGCGCCGGGGCTTTTGGTGCGACGGCGTGTTGCCGCCGGCGCTCGTGCGTGCGGGCGGTGGAGCGGGCGCGCGCCGCGTGGGAGCGGCAGGCGGCAGCGTTGCCCTTCAGCGCCTTACCCTTGCGCTTACCGACCTTGCGCGAGCCGTGCTTGCGCCCGCGATGTGAGGCTCCAGAGGCGCCGCAGGCGCTGTGCGATTTGCGTCCGGTCTTCGCGCCGGAGCGAGTCGCGATCCGCGCGATCGGTTCAATCGCGTGGACGGTGCCTGCATCCTGTGCAGCAGCGGTGTCCAGAGTGGCGCCGGCACAAGCGCAGGCGAGGATCGCGGTCGTCGATATCAGCAGGGTTCGTAGGTGGCTCACGCCGCCGGTATCGGACGCTCCAGGCGCCTATGTGAGCAAAATCAGCCTGTTTGGACACAGTGAGGTAGTCCGCCCGGGCAATCGGCGGATATGTCCCGATCACGACCGTGGACGATCACTCATGGACGGGCTCGAACTCGACGCTTGGTCTGCAAGGCGATCATTTTGCGGCAGCTGTCTGCAGGTTTGTGACAGCCGTTCATCTCGCCCCGCTCGTCCAGCTCGCCCCGCTCGTCCAGCTCGCCCCGCTCGTCCATCTCACCCCGCTCGTCCATCTCACCCCTCCCGTCCAACTCACCCCGCCTCGCCCCGCTCCACTCCGCGTCAGGGTCGCGGTCCCGGGATGCCTCCGAACCGGAACGCCTGGCTCTCCCGGCCGGCCTGTACGAACCAGCACTCGCCGGTCATATCGCCGTCGAACAGCCCGATCACAGCGTCGGTGACCCGCTGCACCGGAATGATCGGCAGTCCCTGATCGGTGAGCAACTCCCGGATTGGCGTGATGATCTCCGTGTCGGAGTAGCCCGGGCAGACGGCGTTGATACGGATCCCGTCATGCACGAGCGCCGGGCCCAGCGAGCGCACGAGGCCGACGACGGCGTGCTTGTTGGCCGCGTAGATCGGATCCATCGGCACGGCCGCCAGTCCGGCGAGCGAGGCGGTGGCCACGATCGAGCCTGCGCCCCGGGCTTTCATCGCCGGGAGCACAGCGTTGATGCCGAACACGACCCCGTCCAGATTCACGCCCATCGCGCGCCGGTAGGCGGCCAGGTCGAAGCTCTCTCCGGGCCATGTCCCGGTCGCTACGCCGGCGTTCAGGAACGCCATGTCCAGGCCGCCGTACTCCGCCACCGCGATCGCCACTGCCGCCGAGCTCTGCTCTGGGTCGCTGACGTCGCAGCGCACGAACAGCGCGCCGGCGTCCTCGGCCACCGCGCGGCCACCGGGCTCGTCCACATCGCAGGCCAGCACCCGCACCCCGCGACCGGCGAGCTCCTGCGTGAGCGCCCGGCCGAAGCCGCTCGCCGCGCCCGTGACGATGGCGACCTGCTCGGTCATCGGGCGGTTGCCTGACGGTGCATGCTCATCGCCAGGCAGACTATCGCCACGCTCCGACCGATGAGCCAATCACGTAATTTCGGGTCACTGACATTTGGCTCAGGGCCTTGCAAATTGCGCGCGTTTGGGTCAGACTTTTGCGGCATCGACTAATGGCGAAAAGTTCACACGTCGTCGTCGGTGGTCGAGGTAGGTTGCACGACATATGGGTAGCTGTCATGGATCGATACTGATCGGTCGAGAGCAAGGAAGCGGGGAGACGCTGTGCGAGGCGAGCTGAGAGCGAGCAGCGAGGCTGAGAGCCGTGCTGCTGTGGGTGGTTCGACACTCGAGGATCGCGAGCGTGAGCGCAGGTTCCTGAGTGGCGAGGAGCGCAGGCTCGCAAGTGGCGATCGTGCGATCGACGATCGCGGTTTCGTCGGTCTGGGGATCAGGCGCCGTCCGTCGGTTCGGGAGGTAGCCGAGGCGGCGCCCCGTCCGAATGCGACCATGCGCCGAGAATGGCTGTTCCGCCGCTCGCTGCTGGTCGCGGACGTGGTGGCGATTGTGCTCGCGTTCGCGCTGACCGTCGAGCTGTCCTCGCGCGCGCTGCGGCTCACCTGGCTGAGCGTTCTCGGCGTGCCGATCCTGCTGCTGGGAGCGAAGATGCTCGGGCTGTACGACCGCGACGAGACGCTGCTGCGCAAGACGACACTGGATGAGGCGCCGAAGCTGCTCGAGCTCGCGACGCTGTGCACGCTCGTGTCCTGGCTCGCCGGTGGGCTGATCGTGCAGGGCACGTTGAGCCGTCGCGAGGCGCTGTTTTTGTGGCTGACGCTGGCGGCTCTGCTGGTCCTGGCCCGCACGATCGCTCGCGCCTTCGCCCTGCGCGTGGCGCCGACCGAGCGTTGTCTGTTCATCGGCGACGCCGAGCTGGCCGAGGCGATCCGCCCGAAGCTCACGACCCATGGCGGCGTGAAGGCGGAAATGGTCTCGCACCTGGATCTGGCCGACATCGGCTCATGGTCAACCGATGCGTGCTCGACGCACAGGCTGGAGGAGATTCGCGAGCTGGCCCGCCGGCAGGACATCCACCGCGCGATCGTGGCGCCGCGCAGCGCCGATGCGGGCGAGATGCTCGACCTGATGCGCACGCTCAAGGCGATCGGGGTGCGGGTGAGCGTGCTGCCACGGATGCTCGAGGTGGTCGGGTCCTCGGTCGAGTTCGACGACCTGCACGGCGTGACCCTGATGGGCGTCAGGCGCTTTGAGCTCAGCCGCTCCTCGGCGGCGCTCAAGCGCGCGTTCGACCTGCTCGGCGCCTCGCTGATGCTGCTGGCGGTGGCGCCGATGATGATCGCGATCGCGATCGCGATTAAGCTCGACAGTCGCGGCCCCGTGTTCTTCGGTCAGTTGCGCGTCGGCCGGCACGGCCGGCGCTTTTACATGCTCAAGTTCCGCACGATGGTCCCGAACGCCGAGCAGTTGAAGGAGTCGCTGCGCGATCGCAACGAGGCGCAGGATGGCCTGTTCAAGATCGTCGACGATCCGCGCGTGACCCGTGTCGGCAGGTTCCTGCGCAAGAGCGCTCTGGACGAGCTGCCTCAGCTGCTGAACATCGCCAGAGGCGAGATGGGTCTCGTCGGCCCGCGCCCGCTGGTGATCGAGGAGGATCGGCAGATCGAGGGCTGGCACCGCCGCCGGCTGGAGCTGACGCCGGGGATGACCGGACCGTGGCAGATCCTCGGCCCGGCGCGCTCACCGCTGCGGGAGATGGCGGTGATGGACTATCTGTACGTGGCCAACTGGTCGCTGTGGAGCGACGTCAAGATCATGCTGCGCACCGTCTCGCACGTCTTCGGGCGTCGCGGACTGTAGCTTGTAGCCACGTAAGCCACGTCATCGAGCGTCGCGGGTATATCTCGTTGGACCGCTCCTTTATCTGGGCCGCCGGGAGCGGCGGTCGTATGCAAACGCCAGCACACCCGCAGCCGGCTCCCGGCGTATCCTGCGCAACAGATGGAGGACAACCGCACATGAGGGGACCGCTGAGGCGCCCGTGGCTGCTGGTCGCGCTGGTTCTGGCGGTGGGGATCGCCGGAACCGCGATCGCGCTCGCAAGTCACGAAGGCAATACACAGTTCGCCGCCCAGCAGCAGGGCCTGCTGCCTGTGAGCGCCGGCGCCCTGGAACGTCTGATTCTCACGACGAGCGATCCCCGTCCCGGATACGGTGGTGGCCGGGCCCTCGACGCGCGCTGCACGACGGCGTCCGCATCCGCTCTGGGCAATCCGTGGACATGTCTGGTGCGCTACCCGCGGCTGCCGCGGATCGGCTATCGCGTAACGGTCCGTGCCGACCGCTCGATCTACGGGACCGGCCGCCCCGAGGGCGCGGTGCGATACGCCACACCGCTGACCGTCAAGGGTTGCTGCGTGAACGCTCCGTAGCTCAGTCCAGCTCGTCGCGCAGCTTGCGCAGCGCGCGATAGATCCGTCCCTCGACAGCGCTCTCTCCGTCGCCCACGATCTTGGCGACGTCACGTAGCTTCAGGTCGGCGCCGAAGCGCAGGGCGAGCGCCTCGCGCTCATCCTCGTTCAGCGTGGCGAGCGCGCGATGCAGCTCGTCGCGGTGCTCGACCGCCGCCAGCCCCGGGTCGGCCTCCTCCGCCGCGGTGCCCGCCCCGACATGGCGTAGCACCCGATCCTCGTGTGTCTGGCGACGGGCGTTGTCGCGCAGCAGGTTCAGCGCGATCGTGTACAGCCAGCGGCGCTCTGAGCCTCGCCGCGGATCGAATGGCTGACGCGAGCGCAGCACGCGCTCGAACGTCTCCGAGGTCAGGTCCTCGGCCAGCGCCCGGTTGCCGGTGCGGTAGGCCAGGAACGAGAACAGCCGCCCGGAATGCTCCTCGAACAGCCGCTCGAACGTGTCTGTGCGCATGTGCCTCGACATTCTGGCGGCTGGAGCGTTCTCGCGACGAGTGCTCGAGCGCGATGCGAACTGGGTCACGGCGGTCGATGCGGGTGTCGGCTCGTGGGCCATCTCTCTCCCGTCAGCTCTCTGCGGTTCAGGTCAGCTCTGGATAAACGAACGACGCTCCGGGGCGCTGCTACCCCGGAGCGTCGTGGTCATGCTTCCGTGTTACGGCTTCCTTGCCAGTCCCTCAGGATGCCGTCAGGACGTTGTGCACAGCTCGTATTTGTGGCTTGACGTGACGGTCTTGCCGTTGCTCAGCTTGACCGTGATCGTGACCGTCGTCGCGCCCGTGGAGCACGGCAGGTTGGTCAGTTCGACGTTCGAGGCCTTCTTGCCCTTGAGCGTCTTGAGGGGCTTGCCGTTGACGCTGACCGTGACCTTGCGCAGCTTCAGGCCGTGCGGGACGTAGACGTGGATTTTGATGTGGCGGCCGCTGGTCGCCGGCTTGATCGTTTTCGCCGCCTGGACACCACTGCTCGGGGTGGCGCTGACCGTCGTGTAGTTGTTGTTGATCGTGCCACCGGAGCTGTCGTTGGTGGTGGTGATGGTGGTGACTTCGGTGATGTTGGTGATGTTGGTGTTGAAGCTGTTGTTGTTGCAGTTGAAGTCGCCGCTGCCGTTGCCGTTGAAGCTGCCACCGTTGCCGTTGCCGTTCCCATTACCGTTGCCATTGCCGTTGCCGTTCCCTTCGCCACCGTTGCCGGTGTTGCCGTTGCCGGCGATGCAGTTGTTGCCGTACTGGGCGATCGCGGCGTTGCCGGAGTGACCCCCGCCCTCGCCGGCGAGAACGCCGCCCGTGGTGGCGATCAGCAGGCCCGCGGTCAGGCCGGCGACGGCGAGACGGCGACTGCCGACCCGTCCGCGTGCTCCGGACTTGGCGCGCGACATCGCGGTTGTCTTGATCCGATCGAGCTCCAGCGGGCTCGCCTCGGGGCGCTCGTTGCGCAGGCGCTTGGCGACGCCCTGCATCTCATCCATGTTTGCGTCGTGCTTACGCCTCATATCTGTCTCCTGGCCTCCTGAATGGGTTGGCAAAATTAGCCTTTGACCACCGATACGAACGAGCGGGACGTTTTCCGACACGATCGGAGCGGCTCAGAGGTTCGTGAGCGCGAACTTGCCCGAGCTCAGCGCTTCCCGGCGCAGGCGCGGTGCGGCCAGTTCCCACGCGCGCGGGTTACTGGAGCTCAGCCGCATAGCCGCGTTGCGCAGGCCGTGCTCGAGCGGGTTCAGCGCGATCGCGCGGTCGATCGCCGCGTGTGGATCGACCCCGGCCGCGGCTTGCGCAACCGCCAGCCAGAAAGCGCTTTCCCAGCTCTGGGGCTCGAGCCTCGTGGCTTCGGCCATCGCGGGAACGGCGGCCTGGGCGAAGCCCTGCTCCAGATCGCAGACGCCGACGATCACGTACGGCTCGGGTCGTTTGGCCGACAGCGACAGCGACGAGAGCGCCTCATGCTTGGCGGCCGTGCATTCGCCATGGACGAGCTCCTGCGCGCTGCGATGCAGGCGCGCGTAGGAGGTGCTCACGAGCAACGGTGCGACGGCGAGCACGAGCCATCCGATCGCGACGAACGTGCGCCCGGCCGGCAGGCCGGTGAAGCCAACCTTGCCGTCGCGGGGCCGGGCGAGGGCCAGTCCGGCGAGCATGAACACGGGGAGCGTGACCGCCGGCATCTGCCAGTCCCAGTCAGCCGCCTGGTGGATCGCCCACGCCAGCGTCACGGCGAACAGCGCCGCGTACAGCCCGCGACCGGGGCCGCGGATGCGCGCCGCCAGCCCGCCGAGCATGCCGAGGACCACGACGAGGATCAGCACGAACCCGACGATCCCGAGCTCGGCCAGGCTCTGCAGGTACAGCGAGTGGGCGTCGACGACATAGCCCCGTCCCGTGCGGTACAGGGGGTAGTACAGCTGGTAGGTGCCGGCGCCCGTGCCACGCAGTCTCTGGGTGTCATAGATGCGCACAGCGACTTCCCACAGCGGCAGCCGCCCGTCGTTGGTCACGTCGGAGAGCCGTTCGCGGGTCTGGGTGGCGTGGGTTTCATGGGTGCTGTGGACAAACCGGTCGTACTGGCGATGGGCGAACCCGTATCCCCCGAGCGCGAGCACGACGGCAACCACGAGAATCGCCGTCGCCGCACCAAAACCGATACGCACGGAGCGACGCGGAGGGGTTCGCACCACCGGCAGGTTCGCGATCTGTCGGTCCACCAGCACCAGCGCGCCGCGCAGCACTCCCGCGCCCAGCATGCACGCGCCCACGACCACTGCTACGTGATGGCCCTGAGCGACCGCGGCTGGGCCGGTCGCGCGGTTGGTCGCCAGCAGCGTTGCATCCCAGGCCGAGCGCAACGCGATCGCGCACGCGGGAACGACGGCGATCAGCGCGGTCGGCAGGGTGCTCAGGCGCGTCAGCACGCAGTAGGCGAGCAGGCCGACGATCGCTGCGCCCAATGCCCCGCGCGAGAACGTCAGCAGCAGCGTCGCGGCGATCCCCGGCAGCACGGCGGCGGATAGCACGCGCACGCTCCAGTGCTCGGCGCGGTCGGCGGTCAGATGGAAGCCGAGGATCAAGGCGATCGCGGCGAGCATGCCCTCCGCGTTCCAGTAGGTCAGCGGATAGTTGAGCCGGCTGTCGTAGAAGCTGCTCGCCGTCGGCCACGCGTGGGGCAGCACGCGTGAGATGAGGCCGATCAGGCAGACGAGGACCATCCCGGCGAACACCGTCCTGACCAGCCAGCTCAGGCGCTCGCGCGTGCAGCGGACCGATCCGAACAGGCAGAGGGCAAGCACATACAGCAGCGTCAGGTCATAGCTGTCGAGGACGCGCGCGGTGGCGTGCGCCCACAGCGCCGAGATCAGCTCCCAGGCGGCGTAGAGGGTGAGCGCGACGAGCGGTACGGCCAGCGTCCGGCTCAAGCCCTCGAACGGTCGCTCCGCGAGGGTCGTGCGCAGCACGAGCGCCCCGGTGAGCACGATCGCCGTGTATCCGGACGCGCTGGGAAAGTAGCCGCCCGCGTTGAAGGACAGGTACACGAGCGCCGCCGGGGCCAGCCCGAGCAGGGCGATCCAGCCGATCCACTCCAGCGGCTCGCGCGTCTGCGACTCGCCCGCAAGCTCCTCCGGCAAGCCAACTCCAACCCCAGCAGTTGCTCCAGCCGACACGGCGCAACCCTATCCGACGGCCGTGGAAATCATCCGCGGCGTCCTCGCCACCAGGCTCGTCGGGACGATTGCGACCGCAGTTCTTCGATCGCGCCCACCGGGGCCGGCGGGATCTGATCGCCCGAGAGGATCGCGGCGGGCACCTGCTCGGTGAACCAGCCGGTGAGCGCTCCCAGATGCGCCTCGTCGAGCTCGGCGGCGATCCCCGGCGGACGCCCCAGATGGTCGTGAGCGTCGGAGGCGACGTTGTGGACGAGCCCGTCTCCTACCAGCCCGAGCGCGAAGCGGCGCACCTCGCCGCCGAAGCGCCCGACGAGCGAGCCTGCGGTGATCGAGGTGAGGATCCCCGCGCGCACGAGCGACTCGAGCACGGCGCGATCGCGGTGAAACGCGGGGCAGCGCTCGGGGTGGGCCAGCACGACACGGCATCCGCCGCGCACGATGTCAAACACGATCGCGTCGATTCCCGCGGCGGCGGGCGTGAACGGGGGCTCGATCAAAAGCCAGCCGCCGGGGCCGCCGAGACTGAGTTGGGCGAGCTGCTCGGGGGTCATGTCGACGGCGCTCGTCAGCGCGATCTCCGCACCGGGAAGCACCTCGATCGCGATAGCCTCTGCGCGCAGGCGCGCGTTGACCTCATCGACCAGCCGCGCGATCGTGACGGCGTTGTTGGGGTAGCGGGCGTTCACGTGCGGTGTCGCCACGATCGTGCGCATGCCGGCCGCGCTCGCGGCCCGGGCGAGCTCGAGCGAGCCCTCGATCGTCTCGGGACCGTCGTCGATGCCCGGTAGGATGTGGCAGTGCAGGTCGATCATGCGTGCATGTAAGCCTACGTTGAACGGGTGAGCATCGATGACAGGCCATGAGGCGGCGACTTCACCAAATCGTCACGTCTGCAAGGGCGCGCGCGGCGACCGTATACTCAGGCGCATACAGCGTCGCGGCGGCGCGTGTCCGATGTATGCGTTCGTCACGCTCGTCCAGTAACCCGCAGCATCTTCAACGAGGTATCCGCCCTGTCCACCGAATCAATCGCCCGCCCGTCAGTGCCGTCAACCGACGTCGCGGAGACCTGCCCGGCCTGCGGCGCGCCCCTGGCCGATGACCAGCGCTACTGCCTGGAGTGCGGCGAGCGCCGCGCGCCGATGAGCAGCGTCCTACTCGGTGGGCCTCCGTCGGGGGCGTCCTCGCAGACACAGGCGGGGGCGACACCGCCTGCCCCGCCCGGCTGGGCGCCCGCGGACGGCGCGACGCGCGGGAGCGCCGTGACGGTGATCGCCGGTGTGGGTGTGTTGCTGCTGGCGATGGGCGTGGGCGTGCTGATCGGCCGTTCGAGCGCGCCATCCAAGTCGAGCGCCACTCCGGCGCAGGTGATCACCGTGACCCAGCCGGGAGCGGCGACAGGCGCCGCGACGACTCCGGCGACGACCCCGTCTGCAACACCTGAAGCTTCTTCCAAGGGTGGCTCTCCCGCGTCCAAGAATGGCGCAAAGGCGGGGACCTCCGGTGCGGGAGCCTCCAAAGGCGGTGGCGCCGGCGGGAAAAGCTCTACGCCTGCAACTCCCAAGTCCAGCTCGCCGGGCAGCGGCAAGAGCTATGAGGAAAAATCCAAGAACCTCCCGAACGTGGTCTCCACCGGGTGATTGGAGCGATGAGCGATGGGCGTTCTCGGTGAGGCGATCGGCAGGGACAGCGGTAGGTTGCCCACTCCCGCTCCGACTTCCACCCCCACTTCCCCCGAACCTGTGACCGCCACGAGCCCGACGATCCCACCGCCGGCGCAGTCCACGCCTGAGAGTGGGGGACGCTCTGAGCTGGCCCGCCGGCGCGATGCGCTGGCCGAGCAGGTGACCGAGCTGCACTGGGACCTCGGGGGCTTGGCCTATGAGATGGCGATCCGCGATCACTTCCGCCTCGACGTGCTCGTGCGGCGCGCCGCGGTGCTCCAGGAGCGCGATGCCGAGCTGGCCGAGGTCGAGCGATTGCTGCGCTTGGAGGAGAGCGCCAGCGCCGGCGCCTGCCCGCACTGCTCGGCGCCGCACAGTCGTGGGGCACTGTTCTGCTGGCAGTGCGGCGCGACCCTGATGGAGCGCTCGTCCACCACCACCACCACCACCACCACGCAGGACGGTGGTGCATCCGAGGCCGGTGGGGTGTTCGGGAGCCTCCCGGGCGAGTAGGCGGTGCCGGCGAGCGTCGATCGGGCCGGGCTGTGCGAGGACTGCGGCTCCCCCCGCCAGCGCGGTCAGCGCTACTGCCTCGGCTGTGGCGGGCGCATCGGTTCGCGCAGTCCTCAGCTCGAACAGCTGCTGGGGCGCGTGCGCGCGCAAGGACAGGACGGCGGATCCGCGAGCATCGGGGACGCCGGGATCGCGGACGGTGCTGGCTCCTCCGGGACCGCCCCGGCCGCCGGCGCGCGGCGCGCGGCGCGCCGGCCGCGCCTGATGCTGCCCTCCCTGCCCTCCTCCCGGGTTTCGGCGGTGCTCGTGATGATGTTCCTCGGGTTTGGCGTGATCGTCGGCGACGTGGCCGGCTCTTCGGCGCGGGGTACATCCGCGGCATCCTCCGCTCGGCACGTGAAGCTCGTCCTGCCGGCGGCGGCGCCCGTCGCCGCGACCTCCACGCCCGAATCCTCCTCGTCGGGGAGCGGCGAACCGCCATCCGCGGCGTCAGAACCGACTCCCTCGGCGGGGTCCGAATCGACTCCGTCCGCGGGCGCCTCCCCGACCCCGACCTCGTCGGGCAACAAATCCGGCTCGGGCAAATCCTCCTCGCCATCGCCGTCGAGCTCGGGCGGCGGCGGGAACAGCGGGTCGTCGGCCCCCGCGCCGGGTGGCTCGAAGCTCGAAGCTGCCGCCGATCAAGCACGTGTTCGTGATCATGCTGTCCGATCAGCCATACGCGTCGGTGTTCGGGCCCTCCTCGCAGTCGCCGTATCTGTCCCAGACTCTGGAGCACAAGGGCGAGCTGCTCGTGCGCTACTACGCCGTGGCACACCAGGGGCTCGCCGACGCGATCGCGCTGATCAGCGGCCAGGGGCCGACGGTGGAAACGGCCGCCAATTGTCCGACTTACAGCGACATCGCACCCGGCACGGTCGGCGCCGACGAACAGGTCACCGGCAGCGGCTGCGTGTATCCGAGCTCGACCAGGACGCTCGCCGGCCAGCTCGCCGCCAAGCACATGCCCTGGCGGGCCTACGTGGAAGGGATGGGCGAACGTCCGGGCGCGGAATCCGGCGGCGCCGACGGGGACTGCGGGCACCCGGCGCTCGGCTCAGCCGATCCCACCTCGGCGGCGACTCCTCCGGCGGGACAGACATACGCTACGTATCGCAACCCGTTCGTCTACTTCAGCTCGCTGATCGGCGCTCCGGCGTGTGAAGCCGACGACGTCGGGATCAATCAGCTCTCCGCGGATCTCGCGACCCCCAGCCGCACGCCCAGCTTCGCCTACATCGCGCCCGACCTGTGCCACGACGCCAGCCCCACACCCTGTGCGCCCGGTGCGCCCGCCGGACTGCCGGCCGCTGAAGGGTTCTTGAAGAAGGTCGTGCCGGAGATCACGGGCTCGCGCGCGTACCGCGAATCGGGACTGCTGGTGATCACCGTCGATCAGGCTCCCTCGACCGGCGAATTCGCCGACTCCAGCTCGTGCTGCGGTCAGCCGCGGTTCCCGAACCTGCCGGCCTCGACCTCGGGTCTCAGTCCGGAAGGCGGAGGGCAGGTCGGCGCGCTGCTGCTCTCGCCGTTCATCAAGCAGGGCGTCAGCCAGGAACAGTACAACCACTTCTCGCTGCTGCGCACGATCGAGGATCTGTTCGGACTGCCCCATCTCGGCTATGCCGGGCTGTCGAAGGTCAGCTCGTTTGCACCGTCGCTGCTCTCGGCCCGCCAGTCGGGCTGATCACCGGGGGGCGAGGAGAAGGCAGAGAGAGGGAGGAGGCCCGCTGTTCGGACCCGCTGTTCGCGCACTTATTCCACTTCACAGACTGATCACACCTACAACATGAGGAATTAGTCTATGATCGGCGGATCGTGCATATCGATCCCTACATAGTTCTCGGTGCCGGGATCATCGGGTTCCTGGTCGGCCTGACTGGCGCCGGCGGGGGCGCGCTGATGACGCCGATGCTGATTTTGCTGTTCGGCGTGACGCCGTCGGCGGCGATCTCCAGCGATCTGGTGGCGGCGGTCGTGATGCGCCCGTTCGGGGCGGCGGTACATCTGCGCAAGGGCACGGTCAACCACCGGCTGGTCGGCTGGATGGTCCTGGGCTCGGTGCCGGCCGCGTTTCTCGGCGCTTATCTGCTGCACCTGATGACGCACGCGAAGGCCGCCCAGGAAAACATCGAGATGGCGCTCGGGGCTGCGCTGCTGCTGGGCGCGGCTGCGATGGTGCTGCGCTATGTCCTCGACCGCCGCGACGGGCAGACCCGCACGGGGGTGGTCCACG
Source organism: uncultured Solirubrobacterales bacterium (assembly GCA_963810645.1). Classification (GTDB taxonomy): domain Bacteria; phylum Actinomycetota; class Thermoleophilia; order Solirubrobacterales; family Solirubrobacteraceae; genus Palsa-744. Next base: position 24,894 of record CAWEOK010000005.1, read on the forward strand.
ACGTGGACGTTCGACCGCTGCGCACCGTGGCGATCGGGATGATCGGCGGGTTGATCGTCGGCATGACCTCGGTCGGCTCGGGCTCGCTGATGATCGTCATGTTGCTGTTCCTGTATCCGATGCTGGGGGCCAACCAGCTGGTCGGCACCGATCTGACCCAGGCGGTGCCGTTGACGCTCGCCGCGGCGCTCGGCGCGCTGGCGTTCGGGCATGTCGAGTTTGGCGTCACGGCTTCGCTGATCATCGGCAGCGTGCCGGCCGTGATCATTGGCTCACTGCTGTCGGCGAGCGCGCCCGACCGCTACATCCGGCCCGCGATCACGTTCGTGGTGGCGGCCTCGGGTCTGAAGTACGTCGGTGTCGGCACGACCGCCCTGGGCTGGATCCTGTGCGCAACCCTGCTCGTCGTCGCCCTCGCCTGGCTGATCTCCAAGCGCCCGTGGCAGAGCGCGGACGGGCTCACGGATCTGGCCGCGACGGATATCGCGCCGCAACCAGACCTCGAGTAGTGGCGGCGGCCGCGCTCGGGCCGTCGCGCTCAGTCCGTCGCGCTCAGAACGCAGCGCTCAGAACGTCTCTGGACCGGAGTCCGGCGCCGCATCCAACGGAACGCCGGCCGCGTGCGAGGAGTCGGAGAACTCCCGGAACAGGCCGGTGACGACGAACGCGACCTGCTCGCCGACGTCCACGGCGTTGTCGCCGATCCGCTCCAGGGCACGGGCGACGAGGATCATGTGCATCGCCCACTCGCGCGTGTCGGGGTCCTCGCCGATCTCGATCGCCATCCGGAAGATCTCGCGGTTCAGGCGGTTGATCTCGTGGTCCTGGCGGACCAGGTCCTCGGCCAGTTCGACATCGCGCCCGGAGAACGCGGCGCGCGACTGGACGACCTCCGAGCGCGCCTGGGCGCCCATCTTCAGCAGCGCGTCCAGAACCTCCCGGCGCACCGGCGGCTCGTGGCCGGATAGGGGGATCAGCTTGGCGATGTTCACGCACTGATCGCCCATCCGCTCTACCCGCATGATCACATGCAGCAGCGCCGCCACCAGGCGCAGGTCGCCCGCGACGGGCGCCTGCAGGGCGAGCAGCGAGAGGATGCCCTGGTGGACCTCCAGGTAGCGGCCGTCGAGACGGTCGTCGTCGGCGATCACCATCTGCGCGAGCTCGACGTCCTGGTGGTTGAGCGCCTCCAGTACGCGGTCGAGCTGCTCGACGACGAGGTCCAGCCCGCCGAGTGCGCGTTCCTGGAGCTCGTGCAATTGCTGCTGGAAGTGGGCTCGTCCCAGACCACCGCCATCTGCGGCGGTGCCCGCCTGCGCCTGCGCGGCGCCGTCGTCCGGGCCGCCGAGCGCGGACTGTCGAGCCGGTATGTCAGCCGAACTTTCCGGTGACATATTCCTCCGTCCGCGAATCCGCCGGGGTGGTGAAGATTTCATCGGTCGGGCCGACCTCGACGAGCTTGCCGCCGAGCATGAACGCTGTCCGGTCGGCCACGCGCGCGGCCTGCTGCATGTTGTGCGTGACGATCACGATCGTCACCCGCGTCTTGAGCTCGTCGATCAGCTCCTCGATCTTGAGCGTTGCGATCGGATCCAGGGCCGAGCAGGGCTCGTCCATCAGAATCACCTCGGGATCGACCGCCAGCGAGCGCGCGATGCACAGACGCTGCTGCTGCCCGCCAGACAGGCCCGCGCCCGGCTCTGAGAGGCGATCCTTGACCTCCTCCCACAATCCCGCATCTCGCAGCGCCGACTCGACCTTGTGGTGCAGGTCTCCGCGCCCGCGCGAGGTCAGGCGCAGGCCGGCGGCGACGTTGTCGAACACGGACATCGTCGGGAACGGGTTGGGCTTCTGAAACACCATCCCGATCGCCCGGCGCACCGCGACGACGTCGACCGCCGGGTCATACACATCGAAGTCGTCGAGCAGCACCCGCCCCTCGGCGCGCGCGCCGGGGATCTCCTCGTGCATGCGGTTGATGCAGCGCACCATCGTCAACTTGCCGCAGCCCGAGGGTCCGATGATCGCGGTCACCTCGTTGGCGTTGAACTGCAGGTCCACTCCCTTGACCTGCTCGGCCTCGCCGTAGAACGCGCGCAGGCCCTCCAGCTCGACGGCGAGTCCGGGCTTGCTCAGCGTGGCCGCCGTCCTGGTGGTGGGCTCCGGATGCGTCGTCGCCGGCGCCGGCGCGTCGGCCTGGCTTTGCTCGGCGGTCTCGTCGGGCTCCATCGCGGTGGTCCTCGGGGTCGGTGTGGTCGATAGGTCGGTGTTGGGTGGAAGCGTCATGCTAGGCGACTCCTGCGCGAGGCGAGGCGGGCGATCAGGTTGAGCACGAGGATCATCGCGACCAGGGTCAGCGCCGCGCCCCATGCACGGCTTACCACCGCCGTGGTCGGCGATGTGACGTCGGTGTAGATCTGTACGGGCAGCGAGTTCATGAACTGGCCCAGGTTGAAGTTCGTGTTGTGCGTGTAGGCCGCGGTGAACAGCAGCGGCGCGGTCTCCCCCGCGGCGCGGGCGACCGCCAGCAGCAGGCCGGTGACCATGCCCGGTAGCGCGGTCGGCAGGACGATGCTGAAGATCACGCGCCAGCGCGGAGCGCCGAGTGCCAGCGCCGACTCACGCAGCGCGCCGGGGATCAGCAGCAGAATCACCTCAGCCGAGCGGATGACCACTGGGAGCATCAGCAGCGACAGCGCGAGCGAGCCCTTGTAGCCGGCGTAGGAGCTGCCGGTGCCGACGATCAGCACGATGTAGATGAACAGTCCGAAGATGATCGACGGGACGCCGGTGAGGACGTTGACGAAGAATCGCACGGTGTTGGCGAACCAGCTGGCGCGGCCGTACTCCACCAGCCAGATCGCCACGCCGACGCCGATCGGGATCGCGATCGCCGAGGCGAGCGCCACCATCTCGATCGTGCCGAGGATCGCGCTCTTGATCCCGCCGATGTTCGAGCCTCCGAAGAACGTGTTGCCGGTCGGATCGGTCGTGAAGAAGCTGATGCTCCACGAGCCGAGACCCTTGCTCAGCAGGTAGTAGACGATCAGCGCCAGCGGGATCAGCGCGAGCACGGTGGCGCCCAGGATGCTCGCGCGGGCGATCGTGTCCCTGCGCCTGCGCGCGGGACTGACGTTGAAGCGCGTCAACTGCCGCGAGGTCGGGGGTTCCGTACTCATTCAAGCACCTGCTCGTGACTGACGAGCGCGGTCGGGGAGGGACGGTTGGCTGATTTGTTGGGTCCCATCCGCGGATGTGGGTTGGCAGCGAACCTCACCTACGCGAGGCGTCCGGCCTCGCGTCCACCGGGATTGGACTCGACCGAAGCTCCTCATGCGCCCTCAGCTGCCTCGGCCACGTCAGTCAGCGGTCGCCCGGCCGGGGTCAGGCCCTTGCCGCCGCCGCCCGGGTGCGCGGCGCGCAGCACCAGCAGGCGCGCGATGCCGTTGACCAGCAGCGTCAGCACGAACAGCACGAGGCCCGCGGCGAACAGCGCCGAGCGGTGCAGGCCCTGAGCCTCGCCGAACTCGTTGGCGATCACCGCCGCGAGACTGTAGCCCTGGCCGAACAGATGGGTCGGCATGGTGGGAGCGTCGCCGATCAGGATCGTCACGGCGATCGTCTCGCCGATCGCCCGGCCGAGCCCGAGCATTGCCCCGCCGACGATGCCCGAGCGGCAGTAGGGCAGCACGGCGATGCGAATCATCTCCCAGCGCGTGGCGCCCAGCCCCAGCGCCGCCTCCTTGTGGTCTGCGGGCACGGTGGTCATGACCTCGCGCGAGATCGCTGAGACGATCGGCAGGATCATGATCGCGAGGATCAGGCCGGCGATGAAGATGTTGGGGATCGTCACCAGGCCGCCGCCGATGAACGGGATGAACGACAGGCGGTCGGCCACCCACTGCTCGGCGGGCTGCAGCTTGGGAGCGAGGAAGAAGATCCCCCACAGGCCGTACACGACCGACGGCACGGCCGCCAGCAGCTCGACCAGCACGGTCAGCGGTCCGCGCAGGCGCAGCGGGCACAGCTCGGTCGCGTAGACGGCGGTGGCCACGGCCACGGGCACGCCGATCAGCAGCGCCAGCACGGAGGTGATCAGCGTTCCCGCGAGCAGCGGCAGCCCACCGAAGTGTTCGGCTGAGACGTTCCAGTCGTTGCCGAACACGAACCCGAGCACGCCTTCCTTGGCGAACGCGGGGCGGGCTTCGCCGAACAGGCGGACAAAGAAGAAGGCGATCAGCGCGAGGATCAGGGCGGCCAGCGCCGTCAGGCCGTACTTCAGCGCGCGGTCGGGCAGGCGCGCGAGCGGTGAGCGCCCAAGAATCGAGCGCTCACCGCCGGGTATGGATGCTGCCTCCACGACCTCTGCTCTACCCGATCCGAGGCCGTGGTGTCACGGTCAGCCGATCGCCGAACCGTTGCACTGCAGGCCCGCGACCGCTTCCTTGGACTTGGCCAGGATCGCGGAGGGCAGCGCGCCGTAGTCGGCCTTGGCGAGGATCGCCTGTCCTTCTCCGAGCCCGTAGTCGAGGAACTTGACCACGCCCTTGGCGGCCGCTTCGCCGCCGGGGATGCCGGCCTTGCAGAGGTCCTTGTTGACGACGACGAACGTCTGCGAGGTGATCGGGTAGGCGTTCGCCGCCGGCGAGTTGATGACTTTGATGCCCAGGTTCGCGGGCACCGTCACGCCTTCGCCCGACACGCTCGTCGAGGCGAGGGTCGGCTCCACGTAGTTGCCGGCTTTGTTCTTGACCGCGGCGTAGGTGAAGTTGTGCTCGAGTGCGTATGACTGCTCGACATACCCGACCGCTCCGGTCGTCTGCTGGACCGCGCCGGCCACGCCCGCGTTGCCCTTCCCACCGGTGCCCGTCGGCCACTGCACGGTCTTGCCTTCGCCGATCTTGCTCTTCCATTCGGGATCGACCTCGGACAGGAAGCTCGTGAAGCCGGAGGTCGTGCCCGAGGAGTCCGAGCGGTGGATCACGGTGATCGGCGTGCTCGGCAGCGACACGCCCGGGTTCAGCGCCTTGATCGCCGGGTCGTTCCAGGTCTTGATCGTGCCGAGGTACATGTCGGCGATCGTCGTGCCGTCGAGCTTCAGGCCGGACTTGACGCCCGGCAGGTTGTAGGAGACGGTGATCGCGCCCAGGAACATCGGGATCTGCACGGCCGGGCTGCCGTTCTTGGCGATCGCTTCTTCATCGGCGGGCTTCAGCGGTGGGTCGCTCGCCCCGAAGTTGACGGTCTTGCTCTCGATAGCGGTGATGCCCGCGCCCGAGCCGACGGCCTGGTAGTTGACCGTCAGACCGGACTGCGCCGAGGCCCACTGTTCGTAGACCGGCGCTGCGAACGTCGAACCGGCGCCGGAGATCGTGGTCGCGGATGAGCTGCTCGAGGACGTGCTCGACGTGCTGCTTGAGGAACTGGAGCCGCACGCGGCGAGGCCGAGCGCGAGCGTCACGACGCCTGCGAGCGCGCCAATCTTGTTATAGATCACTACGAATCTCCCTCTGGCTGGATTGTGTGCTTGTCGCCGGCCCACGGGTGCTCGATCAGGACGCCGATCAGGACGCGTGACCCCCTGCCGGTCGGTGTTGGCTGCGGTCCATCCAGTCTCATGAATCGCCGACCGCTTCGATGTGAACATTTCGTGAAAGCCCGTCGCGATCGCCGTTGGGATCGACGGTGCTTTCAAGGGCGCTCATCGGGCTCGCCGGGCCTGCCGAGGATCCGCCGACGATCACTGCCGAGGACCCGCCGACGATCGCATCGCGCGAGGGCTGTGGCTGGAAGCGATATCCAAACCCGGGATGGGTGTGGATGAAGCGCCGGTCGGGCATCGCCGTCTCGAGCTTGCCGCGCAGCTTGCTCACGTATACGTCAACGGAACGGTCGCCGGACCGCAGCTCCCCGCCCCAGACCTCGGCGTAGAGCTCATCGCGCGCGACGATCGCGCCAGCCCGCTTGGCCAGCGCGGCGAGCAGCTCGAACTCACGCACCGACAGCGTCAGCGCCCGTCCCGTGGCCAGCACGAGACCCTCGCCGAGCCGGATCTCCAGTTCGCCGGCATACAGGGTGCTCGCGTTCTCAGCTGTGGTCGCCACCGGCACATAGCCTCGCCTCGCCACCGTCCGTCGGAGTTGCGAAGTCGTGATCGAGTCGTGAAGAACTCGTGAAGAGGGTGCGCTGAGGCCGCGCCGGCGCGGCCGATGTCCATAATCTCCGTCGATGAGCTTGCGCCGGCGCCCACTCGACACGATTGCCTCTGCCGCGATGCCGGCACGGACCCTCGGTTGCGGGGTTCGCGGATGACCCTGTTTGGCCGTCCGGTGGACGCGACACTGGCGGCGCTGCTGGAGGACGCCGGGCGCAACGTCGAGCGCTCGGCGCTGCTGTTGCGCGAGCTGCTGGCCGCGTTTCCCGAACACGCCAAGCTCGCGCAGGATCTCGCCGCGTGCGAGCGCGAGGGCGATCGCATCACCCACGACATCATCTACCGCATGGGCGGCGTCCGGCGGGTGCGTGCGCCGTTCGATGCCGGCGACGGCTACGCGCTGGCGACCGCGCTGGACGACGTCGTCGACTACACCGAGCAGGCCGCAGCTCAGCTCGACCTGTATGGGGTCGAAGCGCCGATGGAGCAGGCCGGAGAGTTCGCCGATGTGCTGGTCGCCGCCGGCGGGGAGATCCGGGGGGCGCTGCGCTGCCTGCACGGCGGTGGCGGCGATCTGAGCGCGCACCTGGTCGAGATCCATCGCTTGGAGAACGACGGCGATCGTCTGCAGCGCGACGCCGTGACCTCGCTGTTCGCGGGCGGGATCGATCCGATGGTCGTGATCCGCTGGAAGGACATCTTCGAGTCGCTCGAGGCCGCGGTGGACGCATGCGAGACGGTCGCGCACGTGCTCGAGGGGATCACGCTCAAGCGGGGGCGGCGCTGAGGGGCGGCTGCTTGGTCAGCTCCATCGCGGCGAAGCACTTCAGCGCCATGCCAGCAGCGTGTCGTTCTCGGTGGGGACACGCCGGCTCAGGTGAAGATGATCTGTCCGCCGCCGGCCAGGCCGTAGAACTCTCCGACGGTGATGATGTCCTTGACCTGGGGAATGAAGTCCTCGCGGCTGAGCTTGAACAGGTCAACCGACGCCTTGCAGGCGTACAGTCCGGCCCCGGAGTCGGCGATCATCTCGACGAACTCGGGGATCGGTGGGATGTCGAGCTTCTCCATCTCCCCCGCGAGCTGGTGGGTGACGAGCGCAGACATTCCTGGAAAGCCGCCGGCCCAGGTCGCGAGGTGCAGACCGGGATTGCCCACTGTCGCCACCTTGACGTGCTCGTGCTTGGCCTGGTTGATCGCGTCCAGGCCGAAGAAAGTGAAGAAGATGTTGGCCTCGATGCCCTCCATGCGGGCTCCGTTGGCCATGATCAGCCCCGGGTAGATCCCCTCGAGCGAGCCCTTGGAGATGATGATGGAGACCTTCTCGATGGTGTCGCTCATGTGCTCCTCGATTTTTGGAAGAGAGATTTTTGGGGTAGATGGATTGGGAATCTTTTTTGGGGGGCCTAGATGCAGCCACGTGGCTTGGGGATGCCGCCGATCTTCGCGGCGAGCTTGGCGGGGCCTTTGGGGAACAGCTGATACAGCTCCTTGATCGGCACTCCGGAGGTCTTACCGAGGCTGCGGATCGATGGCGCCGAGCCGGTCTGCAGGTAGGTGTTGCGCATGAAGTTGACGACCTGCCAGTGCCGGTCGGTGAGTTGTTCGATGCCGCTCTCGCGAGCGATCTCCTGCGCGATCTGCTCGTTCCACTGCGCTGCGTCGAGCAGGAACCCCTCCGGGTCCACCTCGACCGCCGAGCCGGCCAGCGTGACGGTGCTCATCGTGAACCTCCAGATCCCTGCATCGCGGTTGCGGGCGCCCCCGCGGGGGCGTGGAACTCGGCGCTCACGCCCGGGATGTCGTGGCCCGGCAGCAGCACGTGCCAGTACAGCGGCTGGAACGCGAGCTTGGCCAGGTGGTTGAGGCGGGACTCGGCCAGCAGCGGCAGCGGGCCGAGGTGTGGCTCGGGGTAGCGCCCGGGCAGCGGCTCGGTCTCGTAGTCGAAGTCGATCAAGAGCGCCCGGTGAAAGCCCGTCTCGATGAAACAGTTCGCGTGACCGTCGTATGAGCCGGTCAGTTCATCGCCCGCGAGAAATCGCTCGATGTTTTCCGCCACGGTCTCGCCCTCGAAATGGGTGACCGACCCGGCCTTCGAGGTCGGCACGTCGGCGGAGTCGCCGATCGCGAACACGTTGGGGGCGGCCTTGGATTGCAGCGTGTGGCGGTCGGCCGGCACGAAGCCGAGCGCGTCGCCCAAGCCCTCCGAGCGGGCGATGTACTCGGGGCCGCCGTGCACGGGGATCGTGACCAGCAGGTCGTACTCGAGCTCACGCTCGTCCCAGCTGTACAGCCGCCGTGCGGCGGCGTCGACGCGGCCCGTCGCGAACTCGGACTCGACCCGGATGCCGCGCTCGGCCAGCAGCGAGCCCAGGCGCGCGGAGGCGACCGGCTTCGTAAAGGCTCCGTCGAGTGGCGTGACGAACGTGAGCTCCACGTCGTCGCGCAGGCCGCGCTCGCGTAGTTGCCAGTCGGCGAGGAAGCAGAGCTCCAGCGGTGCCACCGGGCACTTGATCGGCATGTCGATCACGTTGACCACGAGACGCCCGCCGGTGAAGTCGGCCAGCGCCCGTCGCAGGGCGCTCGCGCCATCCAGCGTGTAGAAGGTGTGGATCGAGCGGCCCCACTCGGGTCCCTGCAACCCGTCGGTCTCCTGCGGCGCAAGCGTTGCGCCGGTGGCGATCACCAGGACGTCGTATTGCATATCCGGGCCGTCAACGAGATGGACGGTGTTCTCGGCGAGATCGACGCTCTCGACCTCGGCGAGGCGGAAGTCGATGCTGGCGCGAAGCTGGGCGTGGCGAGGCCGGACGATCTCCTCGGGCTCGGCGAGCCCGAACGGAACGAACAGCAGACCGGGCTGGTAGATGTGGGAGTCGTCGCGGTCGATGACCGTGATCTGCGCCTCATCGCCAAAGCGCCGCGCCAAGCGGTTGGCGAGCAGCGTTCCCCCGGTGCCGCCGCCGAGGATGACGATCCTGTGTGCCACCGCCCCATCCTGGCCGGTGACGCTCGTAGCGCCAAGAGGGTCAAGCCACCGAGTGGCTGCGGGAAACTGCGGAGCCGGCGGCCCCAGCCGCCACCACACGGCTCGGCGGGTTCCGGCTCGACACGAACCGCACCGATGCTCAGGAGTGCCCGAAACGCACGTCAGGCAGCACATGCCGCGCCCAGCGGGGCAGATACCAGGCGCGGGCGCCCATGAGCCGGAGCAAGACCGGGAGTAGGAGCAGTCTGACGAGGGCCGCATCGAGCAGCACCGCTACGCCGAGGATGATGCCCATCTCCTTCGGCGGCAGCGGCCCGGAGAGCGCGAACGTGAAGAACACAGCGACCATCACGGCGGCGGCAGCGAAGATCACGCGTCCCGAGTGCGCCATGCCGTTGACCATCGCGTCCCTGGCGCTGCCGGTGCGGTCCCAGTGCTCCTTGGCGGAGGACAGCAGGAACATCGTGTAGTCCATCGAGATCGCGAAGATCATCGCGAAGAAGAAGACCGGTCCCCACGCGTCGAGGAATCCCTGCGGCTGAAAGCCGAGCAGCGAGTGAAGGTCGCCGTCCTGGAAGATCCACTTGGCCACTCCAAACGCGGCGCCCGTGGCCAGCAGGTTGGTGAGCACACCCGCCGCGGCGAGCAGCGGCGCCTGCAGCGCGAACAGCAGCAGCAGGAACCCGAGCGCCAGCACAACGCCGATGACCAGAGGGGTCTTCGCCGAGAGCAGGCTCTGCAGGTCGTGGTTTTCGGCGACGGCGCCGCCGAGCACTGTGCCGGCGGGCACCTCGCCGCGGAGCCGGTTGATCGCTGTGCCGACTGCGGGGTTTGAGGGGTCTTGGCGCGGGATGGCTGTCACCAGGACAAGGCCGTTGCTCCCCGGCTGGGACGGCATAACCTGTGCGATGCCCGGGTCCGCCTTCGCGATCGCGGTGACCTTCGTGGCATCGGCCGCGGGTGTGATGAGCTGCAGCGGTCCGGTGGCCCCCGGTCCCATCGCGGCCTGTACCTGGTAATAGCCGATCCGTGAGGAGTCCGAGGCCGGGACAACCTTGATCGAGGGCATCGAGGTCTTCAGCCGCGTCACCGGGAAGATGAGCGCGAGCAGTACCACCAGCGCGGGTACGCCGTAGCGCCAGGGATGACTCCACAGCCGTTCGCCCCATGCCGCAAACCGCACGGAGCGGTGCTCCCCGGAGTGCGCCCACGGCAGGGCGAGGTTGTCGACTTTCGGGCCGAGCTTGCCCAGCATCGCCGGCAGCAGCGTGAGCGTCGCGGCGAGCACGAAGATGACGGCGAGCATGATGCCGAGGCTCATGCTGCGGAACGCCGGGCTGGGGACGAGCATCACGGCCGTCAGGGAGATCAGCACGGTCGCGCCGCTGAACAGGACGGCCTTGCCGGCCGTGTCCATCGTCACGGCGGTTGCTTCCTCGGCGTCCATCTTGGACCCGAAAAGCGCGCCGCGGAAGCGCATCACTATGAACAGGGCGTAGTCGATCCCGAGCGCGAGCGCGAACATCAGCGCGAAGTTCATAGCCCAGATCGAGATCGGGGTGATCTTGGTCCCGAGATAGAGCATCCCGGCCGCCGAGAGCAGCCCGACCATTGTCAGCATCAGCGGCAGACCTGCGGCCACCAGCGAGCCGAACGCGAGCAGCATGATGCCGAGCGTCACGGGCCAGGAGATGACCTCCGATTTGAGCATCGCCGAGCGGTTGGCGGCGTTGAAGTCAGACCACATCCCGGCGGCGCCGGTGAGGTTCACGACCACCGTGCCGGTCGATAGCCCGTGCAGGGTTCCCTTGAGCTTGTCGGCCGCGGCCACCATTTCGTCGGGGTTCTTCGCGGCGCCCGCTTGGACGATGGCCGTATGACCGTCCCGGGAGATCGATAGTCCAGGCGCAGGCGCAACCACCGTGCGAACGGCGCCGTTGGCGCGGAGCGTCTGTTCGACGTGCGCGACGACCGACCTGAAGGCGGGAGAGCTGGACGTTTCGGTCGGCGAGTACACGACGGTCATCAGCCCGTAGCTGCCGAGGCCCGCGAAATCTCGTTCGACCAGCTTGCGCGCCTGCACCGACTGCGAGCCGCTCGCTTCCCAGCCCGCGCCGGACAGAGCCGTCTCTACTTTCGGTGCGAAGAAGCCGAGCGCTACAGCCACCACTGCCCACCCGATGAGGACCGTGCGGAAATGCGTCGCGGTGTAGCGCCCGAGGCGGCCGATCGGTCCGACCCGCAACCCCTGCCCGATCGGCGCGCTGGAGACATGGGCGGCCCGTGGCGCGACCGTGACGCTCATCGGCCCGCTCCCGCCGGCAGCACCGCGTCGAGCTCGTCCAGCTGACGGCGCAGTCCACCGCAGACCTGCTCGCACAGCTCGAACACGCCCTCGTCGGCGATCGCGTAGAGCGAGAAGTTGCCCTCCTTGCTGCGGCTAACCAGCCCGCTGCGAAGCAGCAGGCCGAGATGCTTGGAAACGCTTTGCTGGGATGCGCCCGTCGCCCGCTGGAGCTCCTGGACGGTGGCCGGAGCCTCGCGCAGCGCGTCCAGGAGACGGATACGCATCGGCTCGCCGAGGACGCGAAAGCGCTCGGCGATCAACTCGACGAGCGGCGCCGGAAGCGGGTGGGGAATCTCCGTGGTAGTGCTCATGTCGCCCACCATACCACAACTGCATCGTTGTATGCTACTGTACTTGTATGGATACTTCCTACGCATCGGATCGGGTAGTCGCGCCGGATGAAGTCGCAGGCGGCGTACGGCATGGTGGTCGGTGATGAGCATGACCGCGACAGCCCGCAGCACCGGCGGTTGCCTGCGACAGGAGGTGGACGTCAACGGCCGCCACACGATCCTCACCGACGAGCCCGAGCGCATCGGCGGCACAGACGAGGGGCCCGCGCCACACGAGCTGCTGGCCGCGACGCTCGCCTCGTGCGTCGCGACGATGATCGCCATGTACGCGCAGAACCGCGAGTGGGACATCGGGGAGACTTCGGTGGACGTCAACTACGACCCAGACAGCTCGCCGCGGCGCTTTGCAATCGACATACACCTTCCCGACGACATCACGCCCGATCAGCGGCGCAGGCTCCAGCGCGTCGCCGAGACCTGTCCCGTACGCCGCGCCCTCGAAGCCGGCTTCACCTTCGAGGAGCGGATCGTCACGACGCAGGTGACACAGGACGCTGCCGCGTAGAGTATGCTAACTAGCATCATCATGTTTAGTATAATGCGAGCTGGTGTATCAAATGAAGATGGCAAGGAACCCGTTTCACTACGGAACCCCCGCGGAGGGGGAGCACTTCGCGGGTCGTGAGACCGAGCTTGCGGCCATCCTGAGCCGTCTGAGCGCCGGCATCAACGTGGTCGTTGTCTCGCCTCGCCGGTATGGCAAGACGTCGTTGCTGTTGCGCGCCGAGCACGAGCTCGAGCAGGATGGCGCGGCGGTGATACACGCCAATGTGCTGCGCAGTCGCGACCTCGCATCGCTCGCCTCAGGCCTCGCCACGCAGGCCTTTCGTGCTCCGGGCGGCCGCTGGCATCGCGCTCGCCAGGCGGTGCCCGAGTTCCTCAGGCGGCTGCGAGCCAGACCGGTCGTGACCTTCGAGGGCGAGCATCCGAAGTTCGGGTTCGACGCTGGGCTGAGCGCACCGGATGCCGACGACGTGCTTGCCGATATCTACGGCGTGCTGGCCGAGGTCGCCGGCCGCCGCCCCGCCGCGCTGGTGCTCGACGAGTTCCAGGCCATTGTCGGACTCGGAGCGCATCTGCCGGGACTGCTCAAGGCGCTGGCCGACGCGCATCCGGAGGTGTCGCTGATGCTGGCCGGCTCTCGCCGGCACTTGATGGAACAGCTCGTCTCCGCCGAAAGCGCGGCGCTGTACGGCATGGCCGAGCCGATCACGCTCGGCCCGCTACCGGAGGACGTGATGGCCGCGCACCTGCGCTCCCGTGCGAGAACCGGGCGCAAGTCGATGAGCGATACTGTCGCCCGCCTGATCGTCGCGCTCGCGGGGCCCGTCCCCAACGACATTCAGCGCCTGGCTTACGAGACCTACGACACAGCCGGCGCCACCATCGACGAGCCCGCTGTCCACGCCGGCCTGACCGCGGCCGCCGCTCACGACGCGGCGACCTACGCCGAACGCTACGAGATCCTGTCTCCCGGACAGCGCCGCGTCCTGTCCGCCCTCGCCGAGGCGCCAACCGAACATCCGGCAAGCGCCGCCTTCCTCGCCCAAACCGCTCTGGCCAACCCCTCCTCGGTCAGGAAAGCTCTGGATGTCCTCGAAGAAGCCGAGCTCGTCGCCCGCCGAGGAGCAACCCTCGTAGTGGCCGACCCCTTCTTCGCCGCATGGCTTCGCGGCTGAGCCGGGACTCAACCAAACGTGCTGGCCGGAGCGCTCGCTTCCAACCGGGCCCCGGCCGGCGCGCCCACCAGGAACGCCTGGAACGGCGCCGACGCGCCCGCCGCTACTTCGGGCAGGACCGCCCTGCCGGCCGCGACGATCGTGCCCGAGCGGCGCGCGAGGACGTAGACGACGAGCTTCTGCTGGGTGACGGTCAACCCGTTGTGGACCGTGCCCGCGACTTCGCCGGTGGAGGCTTCGGCCAGGTGTGTGCCGGCGACTTCGATCTTTGGTTCGGGCCCGCTCGCGACGGGAGCTTCGCCGACAACGGCGCGCACGCTCGCCGGCTGACCGGCGGTGGGGACCTGATCGTCGACCCACGTCACCGTACCGTGGGCCGGGAGCGAGGAGATCGACGTGAGCCCCGCTTCCAGTCCGGGGGTGTTGTTCTGATAGAGCGTCTGGCCGCCCGTGCTCTTGACCGTAACCGCGATCGGCACAGCGCTCAGCGTGTGCGAGCTGGAGTTGCGGACGGTGACCGCCGCCGCGGCGCCTTCGGTGCTGTGCACCACGGTGGCGCTCAACACCTGCACCTCGGTGCTCACGTGCGTGATCGTCAATCCCCGGTGCGCCAGCGCGAAGTGCTTGGCGGTCTTTTCGAGGCGCGCGCTCTGTTCCTGGGTCGTCTCACACCCGCTCAGCGCCAGTGTCAGCGCAACGAGCACAAGCGCGACGCCTGCCGCCTGAGCCCGCCCGGCGAACGACCGGCATGCCCGCCCCGCTCGCGCACCCCGCGCGGGGAGAGCCCGTCCGCCATGGCTCACCCGAACGCTCCGCCGATGTACTCGCGCGTGCGCTGCTGGGCGGGGCGGTCGAACACCTGCTCGGCGGGTCCGTACTCGACGAGCTCGCCGAGGTGCATGAACGCGACGTGGTCGGCGACGCGAAACGCCTGCTGCAGGTTGTGCGTGACGATCACGATCGCCACGTCGGAGCGCAGGCCCACGATCAGATCCTCGATCGTCGCCGTGGAGATCGGATCGAGCGCCGAGCACGGCTCGTCCAGCAGCAGCACCTCGGGCTGGGCGGCGAGCGCGCGCGCGATGCACAGTCGCTGCTGCTGGCCGCCCGAGAGCCTCAGCGCCGAGCGGCCGAGGTCGCCGGCGACCTCGTCGTACAGCCCGGCCCGGCTCAGCGCGTCGTTGACTGCCCGTTCGAGCTCGGCATTGCGCCGCCGCCGCCGGCGCCCGCGCGCAGGGCTCTGCTCGGCCAGCGCGTAGGCGACGTTGTCGAAGATGCTCATCGGAAACGGATTTGGTTGTTGAAACACCATCGACACGTGCCGGCGCAGGGCGTTGACCTCCAGCTCGTGGATGTCGGTGCCGTCGAGCGTGATCCGTCCCGCGCGTGCCGCTCCGGCGGTGATCTCGGTGAGGCGGTTCAGCGAGCGCAGCAGCGTCGTCTTGCCCGAGCCCGACGCGCCGATCAGCGCGAGCACCTCGCCCTGGCGCACGGGCAGGCTGACGTCGCGCACCACCCAATTGTCGCCGTATGCCAGCCACACCGATTCCACGCGCATCCGCTCGCGCACGGCGCCGACCGGGGGGCGCGCGGCACGCAGGCGCGAGGAGGCCGAGGGGTGTGCCGGGGCCGGGGCCGCGCTCGTGTCCATACCATTGGGGCTCGCGGTGGGCGCGACGACTCGCGGCTCGCGCCCGACGGCGATCCGCCGCACGGGGGGTGGCGTGGTGCGCGGCGCCATCAGGACTCCGACCCGATCGTCGTCATGATCCCGGCTCCCGCGCGGGCCGCAATCTGCGGATGAGCCCCTGCTCTCCCGCCAGCCGCCACCAGCTGCCGCCGATGCGATCGACCCGGTTGCGCGCACCACTGATGCGAGTGACGAGGAAGTTGAGCGCCAGCACGATCATCAGCAGCACGAACGCGGCGGCGTAGGCCTTCTGGTGGGCGTTGCCCTCGCCGGCGGGCGAGTTGTAGTAGACGTAGTTGGTCAACGTCGAGCCGGTGCCGCGCAGCAGCCCGACGATCGGTGCGCCGCCCTGGGATTCGGTTTTCAGCGTTCCCCCGAGCAGGATGATCACGATCGCGGTGTCGCCGATGATCCGGCCCATGCCGAGCACGACCCCTTCGGCGATGTGCGGACGAATCGAGGGCAGCAGCACGTGGCGGATTGTCGTCGCGCGCGTCTTGCCGAGTCCGTGGGAGGCCTCGCGCATGCGATCGGGAACCTGGGCCAGCCCCTCCCGTGTGGCGCCCACGATCAGCGGCAGCGCGAGCAGCGCCATCATCGCGCCGGCCGTGAGGAACGACTGCCCGGTGACCGCCCCGCCGGCGGTGTTCTGGGAGAGGAAGCCGAGCACGCTCTGGCTGAACACGAGCAGCCCGAAGATCGCCAGCACGACGCTGGGCGTGCCGGCGATGATCTCGACAGCCGACTCCACCGCGCGCGCCAGGCGGACGGGCCGCCCATACTCGTTCAGCCACACCGCCAGCGCCACGCCGATCGGACCGGCGATCGCGATGCCGACCGCCGTGAGGATGAACGTGCCCTCGATCGGATCCAGGAACCCGCCGGCCTTGGCCTGCTGCAGCGAGGGGGCGGGCGATTCCAGCAGCAGGCTCGGGCGCAGGTAGGAGATCCCCTGGACGAACATGTACACGACGATCCCGATCGCGATCAGGCACAGCGCGATCCCGGTCGCCCAGCAGAGCAGGTAGCCGGCACGGTCGAGCAGTGGCCACGAGGAGGTGCTCTGGCGCGGCGGGCGCACCACGCGCAGGCCCGCGGGCGGTGATGTCAGCTCTGGAGCGGCGGTGCTCATCGGACACTTCCTTCGTATGGGCTGGCAGGGCTCATGCCCTGATCCCATACCGCTTCAACGGCTGCTTGGCCGCCCAACCGGCGAACGACAGCAGCGCCGCCGAGACCAGCAGGACGGCGGCCATCGCGTACAGCGTGTGGCTCATCGGGCCGATCGTCAACCCCGCGGATTCCTGCACGATCGTCGCCGCCAGCGGTCTGACCGGCTCGAACAGGAACGTCAGGCCGTCGAGCGGGTTGGCGTCAAAGCCGCGCGAGCCCGAGACCATCGAGAGCATGATCGCCTCGCCCAGCGCGCGGGCGGTGGCGAGCACGGTCGCCGCGACGATCGCCGGGCGGGCGGTGCGCAGGGATACGCGCACGATCGTGCGCCAGCGGTTGACGCCGAGCGCGGCCGAGCCCTCCTTCCAGGAGGGTGGCACCGATGTCAGCGCGCCGGCGATCAGCGCGATCATGATCGGGGTGACCATCACCGCGAGGATCACGATCGCGAGCATCAGGTTGGCGCCTTCCAGCTGGACCACGTAGGCGACCGACTTCTTGCGTGCTTCGCTGATCAGGTTGTCGCTGATGAGCGGGGCAAGCAGGAGGATGCCGACCAATCCGTAGACGACCGACGGCACGCCCGCGAGCAGCCTGACGACCGGTTCCAGCACACGCCGAACCGGCGCCGGAGCGAACTCGGTCAGGAAGACGGCCGCCAGCGTGGAGACCGCCAGCGCGATCAGCACCGCCGGGACAGCCGTGATGATCGTCCCCCAGATCAGCGGCCACGCCCGCAGGTACAGGATCGAGTGCCCGGGCAGAGCGGTGCCTTCGTCCATCGCCCGCAACTGGGTGTCGACGTTGCCGCCCGAGCCGAACCACGCGAGGCCGTTGGCCTGAAACGACGGCCAGGCCTTGATGAACACCGTGACGATCATCGCCGCGATCAGCACGAGCGTCAAGGCGGCGAGCGTCCCAAGCACGCGCTCGGTGCGCCGATCGGCGGCGGCGCCCCGGCCAGAACCCCCGCTGAAAGCCCCGCCGAGGCGTGCACGAAGTGGGCGATGTGCGCTCCCGGCGGGCATGGTCCCTAACGAATCCGATTCCAAGTCAATCGTCTCGTCTCGTCACTCGATCGTCTCAGCCAAGCGGGTCCGGAATGTCGTCCCGACCGCCCCGCGAAGCGGTTTTTTGCGGTCGGGAGGACATCCGGATCCCGCGCTAGTGGACTGCGATCCAGCTCGAGTTGATGATCGAGTCAACCTGCTTTTTGCCGCTCGTCACCCAGGAGATGAACTTGGCGGCTTCGCCTTTGGGGGCGCCTTTGGTGACCATCCAGAAGTTACGCACGCCCTCGTACTGACCGGAGCGGGCGTTGCGCAGGTTGCAGGCGACGCCCTGGTAGCCGACGGCGTTGACGCCGGCGGTGTAGGCGAAGGACACGAACCCGACCCCGTGTTCGTCCTTTTCCACGTGCAGTTGCTCCAGTCCGTTGGAGGACTCGGCAACCGCGCTCGGGGCGATCTTCAGGTATTCGCCGAGGAAGATGTGCTGGAAGGCGTCCTCGGTACCGGAGGCGCCGTCGCGCTGGAACAGGTCGATCGGGCCGGAGACCTTCGCGCCCGGGACTTCGCTCCAGTCGTGGATCTTGCCGGTGAAGATGCCTTCGACTTCCTGCTGGGAGAGGTTGGAGATGGGGTTTTTGCTGTTGGTGATCACGCAGACGCCGTCGCGGGCGATCTTCGTGAACACGAGGCCCGAGGGGTCGACGCCGACGATCGGGTCGCGCGAGGAGTCGCCGATGTCGAGGCTGCCGTTGGCGGCGCCGCTGATGCCGATGTCCGACTGACCCCCGCTGACCTGCGGCGCGGGGATGTGCGGATAGGCGTGGTGGTAGGCGGCTGCGAGTTTCTGCATCAGGGGCAGCACGGAGGTCGAGCCGCCGATGATCAGGCGTCTGGCCGCCGCGCCGGCCGGCACGGCGAGGATCAGCGCGAGGATCAGGGAGACGACGAGGGTTCGGTGTGCGCGCACGTTATTGCTCCTTTGTCAAGTTCGGGCTTGAGTACGGCTTCGGCGTCTCGGGACGCCAGGGGCGGAAACAACTCGATGCGTGGATCGATGCGGTATGCGCGATGAACCTCACCCCAGCGCAAGACTGTCGATCGCCCGTTGGCACGATGTGTCGTTTTTGTGAACGTCCATTGCTTTTTCGCTCGTGGCGTGTGAGGCTGGCGCGGGTCGGTCAACCGCGGGTCGATCGACAGCTGCCCGTGTCGGCGGTGTCGTTGGCCTGCTCCAACCCGACATGCCTGCCACCCCAGATCTGTCCCCCCAACTCCCCAACCTCACCACTCCCACCACCACCACTCCTTCGCCTCCGCACTCCACTCCGCCACTCACTCCGCCTCCGCACGCCACTCCGCCACTTCCCCGCAACTGCACTCACTCCCTAGCTCTCGCATATGCCAGACGACCTGAACCCACCCGACGGACACGACGACGACGACTTCCCGGGCCAGCCCCCGGGCGAGCCTGACTTCTCCGGCGAACCCGGCTCGTCCGACCCCGCGTCGCCCAACGGCCGGGCAGCGAATGCCCCCGCCGTGCGTTCGGGTCTGGCCCGCCGGCGCAACCCGGCGCTCGTGACGCTCGGCGAGCTCGCCCAGGGCGCGAAGCGGACGGCGTTGCGCGATCCGCTCGCGCTGTTTCTGCTGCTCGCCTCGATCGGGCTGGCGATCACGTTCGCCACCCTGCTCGGTGATATCAAACCGAGCAGCGCCGGCACGCAGGCGCCGCTCAGCACCGTGCAGAAGCTGGCCAAACGCCACGAGATCTCAAACGCGCTCGTGCTCGACCACGACAACCGCGTCGAGATCACGACGCGGGCGGGGGCGACGATCTCCGTCCCCGGGAACACCGGCGCCTCCGGGACCGGGACCGCCACCGGGGGGGCCGCCACCGGGGGGGCCGCCACCGGGGGGGCCGTTGCCGGCATCACCGTCCCAGTGCCGCGCCTGCTGTGGGCCTCATACCCGGCCTCCGGCGCAATCACCCAGCAGCTGCTGCGCGAACTCGACGAAAGCGGCGCGAACGTCGCGGTCGATCAGCAGCCGGGCAAGGGCACGAAGACGATCATCGTCCAGTTCCTGATCCCGATCCTGCTGCTGGTGTGCCTGTTCTCGCTGTTCATGCGCCTGGGCGGAGAAGGCGGCGCGGCGGGGGGTATCGCCGGGTTCTCGCAGTTCACGGGCAAGGGCCGTAAGAAGGGCAAGGGAACGAGCGACAAGATCACGTTCGCCGACGTCGCCGGCGCGGGTGAAGCGCTGGCCGAGCTCAAGGAGATCCGCGACTACCTGGCCGACCCGTCGAAGTACCTGGCCGTGGGCGCGGCCGCGCCCAAGGGTGTGCTGCTGGTCGGTCCGCCGGGCACCGGCAAGACGCTGCTGGCCAAGGCCGTGGCCGGCGAAGCGGACGCGTCCTTCTTCACCGTGTCGGGCTCGGACTTCGTCGAGTCGCTCGTCGGCGTCGGGGCGGCGCGCGTGCGTGACCTCTTCCGCAAGGCGCGTAAGGCGTCGCCGGCGATTATCTTCATCGACGAGCTCGACGCCGCCGGGCGCAAGCGCGGCGCGGGTATCGGCCAGGGCAACGACGAGCGCGAGCAGACGCTCAACCAGATCCTCGTCGAGATGGACGGGTTCGCGGGCGATGGCGGGCTGGTCGTGATGGGCGCGACCAACCGTCCCGACATCCTCGACCCCGCGCTGCTGCGCCCGGGACGGTTCGACCGCCAGGTCGTGATCGACGTGCCGGACGTGCACGGGCGCCTGGAGATATTGCGGTTGCACGGCGGCAAGCGCCCGCTGGCCCCGGACGCCTCGCTGGAGGAGGTGGCGCGCCAGACGCCGGGCTTCAGCGGCGCCGAGCTGGCGAACGTGATCAACGAGGCCGCCCTGCTGAGCGTGCGCGACGGGCGCGGGCTGATCGACGCGGCCACCCTCGACGAGGCGATCGACCGGGTCGTCGCCGGCCCGGCCAAGCACCATATCCTCTCAGAGCAGGAGCGCTGGCTGATCGCGATTCACGAGTCCTCCCACGCGGTCGTGACCGACGCGCTGGGGCACACGACCTCGACACGCAAGCTGTCGATCGTCGCGCGCGGGCGCCAGCTCGGCATCGCCGCGCACATGCTCTCCGACCGTGACCAGACGATCATGAGCAAGCCCGACCTGCAGAGCCAGCTGGTCGTGATCACCGCGGGCCTGGCGGGCGAGCGGATCGCGTTCGGGTACACCTCGACCAGCGTCAACGACGACCTGCACGCCGCGACCGCGCTGGCGCGCAGCATGGTCACCTCCTTCGGCATGTCCGAGACCCTCGGCCTGGTCACGATCGGCGAGAAGGGCGGCGAGGTCTTCCTCGGCGCCTCGCTGCAGGACCTCGGGTCGGTCGGGCCGGAGACGCTGAACCTGATCGACAACGAGGTCGAGCGCCTGGTCGGCGACGCCGAGGCGCGGGCCGCTGCGATCCTCGATCGCAACTGGAGCACGGTCGAGGAGACCGCCGCGGCGTTGCTCGAGCACGAGACTCTGTCCGGAATGGCGCTCGATGCGGTGCTGTCGACGGTCCAGGAGGTGACGCTCGAGGATCTGCACGACATTCGCCGCACCCCGCCCGCACGCCGCGACCCGAACCAGGCCTCATGAGGCCGCGCCTGCCCTCGCCGGCGATGGTCGTTGCGCTGGTGGCGCTCGTGCTCTCGACGACCGGGCTGGCCGACGCCGCCCGGCACGCGGTCCTCGCCGCGATCGCCGGGCATCCGATCAGCACCAGGCCCCATGCCGGGGGGATTCTGGTGCTCGGCAAGAACCGGAAATTCCCCGCCTCGGTGATCCCGACGGTGAAGGATTCGAGCAGGGTCGGCGGCAAGACCGCCGAACAGCTGGAAGGAACCTGTCCGCCCGACACCGTCTCCCTCGGCAGCTGGTGTATGGAAACCGCGCCCTATCCACTGACGAACGCCGATGTCGGCAAGAACAATTACATCTGGGCCAGTAAGAAGTGCGAGGAAGTGGGCGGCTGGCTGCCCTCGGCTTCGGAACTGCTCGGCGCGGCGGCGCGCGTGCGACTGGAGTCGACGATCCACGATTCGCTGCTGACCGCTACCGTCAACGAGGACCCGACCCGGGGCTTGAAAGACGAACGCGAGATGAGCTCGACGCTGGTCACGACCGAAGCGGGGTCGGCCGCCGCCGGGTTCGAGGGCGTGAGCGAAGGCGCGACCGGCGATCCCCGCCAGGGCCAGGCCAACCCGATCCCGCTGCCCGCCAACCCGCTGCCGGAATCGCTGCAGTACGTGACCGTCTACAGCGACGGCCAGAAGGGCGGCTTCGCGGGCTCCGAGCCGGTGATCGACCCTGAGAACTTCCGCTGCGCCTACAACAAGACGCCCGGCGCGGTCAACAAATCCGAATCCTGAGACACGGCCTCAACAGCACCGGCTGACGTGGAGAAGTGGCGCGAGGGTGATTGTGTGTCTGTTAGGAGAAGTGGCGCGAGGGTGATCATATGTCTGTTAGGATCGCTCGACATGGGACACATGGATGTGCGGAAAGTGCGACAAGAGGGTGGGAGACACTGGAACGCGGGGAGACCGTGGGCGATCGCGGTCGCGCTGGGCTGCGCGGTTGTTCTGCTCGCCGCCGTCCTTACGCCGACTGCCCTCGCCGCAGGCACAGGCAAGATCTCGGGGACGGTGATCTCGGCGTGTGCGTGCGAAGACTTCAACCCCCTGAAGAACATCGAAGTGACGGTGTATGAAGCGGAAGGGAAAGGGAAAGAATCTCAGGTGGGGGTTGCCATCACCAATGCAAAAGGTGAATACATCGTCGAAGGGTTGGCAGAAGGTGATTACAAGGTCGAATTCTTTCCCAAATTCGAAAGTGGTCTGAACTTCGTCACCCAGTACTACAAAAACTCGTTATCGCTTGCCACCGCCGAAAAGGTCAAAGTCCTCGACGGGAAAACGAAAGAAAAAATCAACGCGGAACTGCAGGTTGGCGGTGAGATCTCCGGGACGGTGACCGACGCCTCCACGCATGGGCCGGTGTCGAAGGTCATCAACGTGTTCGCGTACAATACGAGCGGCGGGACTCCGGTCGAGGCGGCGCTGACCAACGCGAAGGGCGAATACACGTTGCGGGGGTTGGCGACCGGCGAATATGTGATCGAGTTCATCGATCTTGTGGGCGGCTCCCCCTCCTACATTGGGCAGTTCTACAACGATCAGTCCAATCCTGTGGACGCCACTCCGGTGCCGGCCAAACAAGCAGGCACGACACCCGGGATCGACGCCGCGCTGGTGCGCGAGGAACCGGTCAACACCGGAGCGCCGGTCGCGGGGGGAACGCCCGCGGTGGGCAGCACGCTGACGTGCACGAAAGGGTCGTGGACGGGCGGTCCGACACCGGCGTTCGCCTACGAATGGCTGCGCAACGGCAGCCCGATCGCCGGGGCGAGCGCAAACACGTATGTCGTCCAGTCCGCCGATCAGGGAACCGGCCTGTCCTGTGCCGTCACCGCCACGAACGAATACGGTCATACCACCGCTACGAGCAACACGCTGACGGTGCCGTTCCTGTCGCCCAGTACCACTACGACCATCGTCACCACCGCTCCCGCCCCCAAGCCCGAAGTCAAGCTGTCGAGCGCCAGGATCGTCGTGTCCGGGACATCCGCCCGCGTGCCGATCGTCTGCGCGAAGGCGAGCTGCACGGGAACGATCGAACTGACCGAGCAGATCTATACCGAGCACCGCCACGGCTCCACGGTGGTCATCCATGGCGAGAGGCTGCTGCTGGGCAGGGGCTCATACGCGCTGAGCGCCGGCCACGGCGCCACGATCGTCGTCGGCCTGACGCGCACGGGCAAGCACGCGCTCGCCGCGGCGAGACACGACCGGTTGTCCGCCGACGTGTCGGTGTCCGTGACGGGCGGGTCGGCGATTCAGGAGCCGGTCGTGCTCGGCGAGGTCGTGCACAAGCGCAAGCCCCGGCGCCGGTAGGCGCCCGGCTCGCTCGTCAGACTGCGCGGAGATGGCCTCGGTCTCCTCCTCCGCTCAGCCCAATGTGCCCGGCCGCGGGATCGTGGCGAGCTACAGCCCGCGCTTCTGGATGCTGGTGGTGCTGGTCGGGGTGGCGGCCGGGGTGGGCGGCGCGGCGCTGATCGAGCTGTTGCGCGCCGTTCAGCATCTGGCGTGGTCGTATGAGCATGGTCATTTCCTGGAAGGTGTGCAGCGCAGCTCGGACGTTCGCCGGGTGCTCGTGCTGGCCTGCGGTGGTGTGATCGCCGGTGTCGGTGCGATCGGGCTCGCGCGGCTCGGCGGGGGAGAGGTTTCGGAGGCGCTGTGGTTGCGGGCGGGACGGATGCCGCTGCTGGGCAGCTTCGCGCGCGCGGTCGAGTCGATCGTGATCGTCGGTCTCGGCGCCTCGCTCGGCCGCGAGGCCGCGCCGCAGCAGGTCGGGGCGGCGGTCGCGGCTTGGCTGAGCGACTGGGCGCGCCTACCGGTCTGGCAGCGAAGGCTGCTGGTGGCTTCGGGGGCGGGCGCCGGGATGGCGGCGGTGTATAACGTGCCGCTGGGCGGTGCGCTGTTCGCGCTCGAGGTGCTGCTCGGCA
Organism: uncultured Solirubrobacterales bacterium; assembly: GCA_963810645.1. GTDB lineage: Bacteria > Actinomycetota > Thermoleophilia > Solirubrobacterales > Solirubrobacteraceae > Palsa-744. The sequence goes on from CAWEOK010000005.1 coordinate 48,896, forward strand.
CGCTCAGCCTGCCGCTCGTGCTGCCGGCCTTGGCGACGAGCCTGATCGCAACAGCGGTCGCGTGGGTCGAGCTCGGTTCGCGACCGACCTATCTCGTCCCCACCTATGACGCGCACGCCTCGCAGATTGTCTGGGCGCTGATTGCCGGTCCGATCGCGGGGCTCGTCTCGGTGGTGTACGTCCGCCTGATCAGTGGCGCGCACGCGCTGCGCCCGGCCGGCTGGCGCAGGGTCGCGGCGCCGATCGCGGTGTTCACCGCGCTGGGGGTGGTCGCGATCGCCTATCCGCAGGTCCTCGGCAACGGCAGGGGGGTCGTGCAGCTCGCGCTCGTGGGCGGTCTCGCGGTCGGCGTGATGGCCGTCCTGGTCGTGCTCAAGCCGCTCGCGACGGCCGGGTGTCTGGGCAGTGGCGCGCCCGGCGGCCTGTTCACCCCGACGCTGACCCTCGGCGTGGTGCTGGGCGGCGTGCTCGGCGACGGGTGGTTGCAGATCTGGCCGGGTACGCCGCTGGGAAGCTATGCGGTCATCGGTGGCGCTGCCGTTCTCGCCGCCAGCATGCAGGCCCCGCTCGCGGCGGTCGTGCTGCTGCTCGAGCTGACCCACAAGGTCGACGGTCTGATGGTTCCGATGCTGCTCGCGGTCGTGGAGGCGACGGTCGTCTCACGGCTGCTGCGCGCGCGCTCGATCTACTCCGCCCGGCTCCCGGGCACTTCGGTGGACGCTCACGAGGCGAGCTACGGAGACATCGACGTGGGTGTCACGGCCGACGCCCGCCGTCGCGTGGGGTAGGCGCTTGATGCCCACGCGGCGTCCTATCGTTGTAGTGTGCTAGACTACACTCAACTCCAATGAGTGGTCAGGCAACCCAGAGGCCGTTCTCGATCCGTATGAGTCCGCGGACGCACGCCCGTCTCGATTTGGGCGCACGGCGCCGCGGCGAGGCCAAGTCGAGGACGGCCGAGCGGCTGATCGACGAGGGCCTGCGGATGGAGGACCACCCGGGGATCGTGTTCAGAGACGGCCCGACGGGACGCCGCGCGGGGCTCGCCGGCGGGCCCGACGTGTGGGAGGTTGTGCAGACATTCCAGGAATTTGGATCTGACGGCGAGCGGGCGATTGCGGGCGCCGCCGAATGGGGCAGCCTCTCGCACGCGCAGGTCAACGTGGCCCTGCGCTACTACGGCGACTTCCGTGAGGAGATCGACGAGCGGATCGCCTTGAACGACGAGGAGACCGCACGGCAATACGCCGCCTGGAAGCGCACACAGCAAGCGTTCGCCTGAGCCGTGAAGCTCGTCCTCGACGAGATGTACTCGCACGGGATCGCCGAGCAGCTCCGCGCTCGCGGGCACGATGCCGATGCGGTGGTCGAGCGCGCTGAGCTCCGCGGGCTCGCAGACACGGAGATCTTCTCCCTGGCCCAAACCGAGCAGCGCGCGGTCGTCACGGAGAACATTCGCGACTTCAGCGACATCGCCACTGATTACGACCAGCGCGGCCAAGTCCATTACGGTCTCGTGCTCCTCGACCGTGGCCGCTACCCCCGCGCAAGCCCGGGAACGATCGGACGTATGGTCACCGCCCTGGACCGGCTGCTGGGCGAGCACCCTGAAGAGACACCAACCAGTATGCGCCACTGGCTCTGAGACTCGCCGGAACATCGGCCCGTTCACCGCTTGGCACAAGATCGCCTCCCCCGGTCGGCGGTCTGGGTCGGAGCCCGATGTCCCTGGTCCCCTCCCTCCGCCGACACCTGCTTCCGGCGCTGACGGGCTGTCTGGCGGTCTGTAACCAACTCGCGATCATCCTGTGGGCCCGGGCCTCTGACCGGCTCGGAGGGGGGTCGGGGCGGTTATCTCGGCCGGGTCGATGAACGTCGCAGCGGCCGGGCCGGCTCACCTGATGCGGGCGCGCCGGTGGCGCGTGCGCGCGTCCCTGCTCGCGCTCGTCGCGTGTGCGCTCGTGTCCCGTGCCGTTCACGTCCAGCCGGCGCGGGCTGTGATTCTCCCCGCCACGACGATCGACGGGCCGAGCAAAGACATCGGAAGGTGCGTGCGTCGATGCCATCGGGTGGGCGGAAGCCGTCGGGGTAGCGAGCGGGGTCCACGCGAAGGCCTGCGTCGAGCTCTTCCACAACTGCTGCGAGTCGTTCGAGGTTCTCCTCTGAGCGCTCGGGGGTCACGTCGATGTCGTCTGTCGTCTCGAGCCAGCCACGGGCTTGGGCCGCGGCACCGCCGATGACTACGTAGCGCACGCGGTGTCGCTCCAGCGCCTGGATGATCGCCGCGCGACCCGGATCGATCGGGGGACCATCGGTCATGCGGCCCGCTCCATGTCCTGCAAGCGTCAACCCGCCTCGAGGGTGGCCCATAACGCCGGGACGTGCACACGCGCGTCCGGATCGCGGGAGGACTCGGCGATACGAATCAGGTCGATCAGCGACGCCACCCTCACGGAAACGCCGGGAGCGATCTGCACGCTCTGCGCATCGCGAGCGAGGTCGCGATAGCCACGCGTGCCGGACGGCAGGAGCGTCGCGTGCAGCTCCGCCCCCTTGGGCAGCACCCAGCGCCGCGACCCGTCGCTTCCCTTCTCGGCCGGTTCGCCACGGAGGCGCCGAGCGGCGTGCTCGACGCGACGCATCGAGGCGTCCGCCGGCACGACATGCAACGTTCGGCCTCCCAGCATGATCGGCCAGCCGTGAAAGGCACCGGCGACGTCGCCGATCACGACGAACCGCGCCTGCCCCGCCAGCTCGCTGAGAATTCCGATCGGGTCAAAACCCTCCGCCGCCCACGGCGGCGCGAGATGCCTCACACGCTCGACGGGCTCGAGCAAAAGCTGCTGGGCGATCAGCGACTGGTAGGAGTCGTCATAGCGCGCGAGGCCCACCGTGAGCTCGAGATCGCAGGCGTGGAGCGCATCGATGACGCTCTCCAGCGGCGGGTGCTGCTGCCCCGTCTCCCAGCGAGCGATAGTCGACTGCGGCCGCCCGAGCCGCTCCCCGAGCTGCTCTTGGGAGAGTCCAGCACGTCTGCGCCCGGCCAAAAGCAGATCAGAGCTACGCATGAAAACTAATATAGCGAAAACAGCATAATTCCAATAACGTCGGATCGTCTTGCCGTTTTGACCGCAAGCACGGCACGGACGCGGGCGGCCGCGATCCGGGCCTTGACATCGGCCAGGAGCTCGGCATAGCCGGCGGGCAGCGTGCCGCCCGGGCGTGCGGGTGGGTGGTTGGCTGTCTTGCGCATACGAACACACGTTCCCATCGCCTCCGGACGGAATCCATATCTCCTCGTCCTTGCCAGGGACCGGGATGTGGGATGGCGACCGGGGCGGGGTTGTGGGCATGACCGGTGCGGGTTGTGTGTGTGTGTGTGGGGGGGGGGAGCTGATCGTCGTGTGGGCGACGCCGTTCGCCACGCCGTGAAAAGCCGGTGTACGAGCTGCTGGCGTCAGAGCTCGCGCCCGGCAGCACGCGGTTCAGCCCGCCGGTGATCGTGGACTCGAACATCGAAGAAGCGACCGGCACGAGCCCCGATCTGGCGGTCAGCCCAACCGGGTACGCCGACGTGGTCTACCGGGTGGTGGAAACGTATTCGCCGACGGTGCCGCTGCGTCTCGGGAGGCCGATGCGCCGTCGCTGATCCGCGAGCGGGATTACGGCCAGTCGATCTGCTCGGCCAGTTCCTCGGGGCCGAGGTCGATCAGGCCACTGCGCTCGATTGGCTTGTACTCTCCATCTGTCAACCCGAGCCAATCGACGGTTCGTTTCTCGGGGTCGATGATCAACACCTCGTCAACCTCATGGGCGGCGTAGAAGGGGAGCTTCTTCCACGTGTCGTCACGGGGGGAGACGATCTCGATCACGAGCGCGGCGGTGGGGTGCCAGACGCCGCTGGCGCCGGGGCGGTGCAGGCCTCCGTCGGGCACGCGGAACTCGTCGGACGTGCCCAGTCCGAACTCTTGGATGAGGGCCTCCAGGCCGGCGTCTCGCGCCAGTCCGTCCAGCAGCAACGCGAGCTGTTGCAGAATGACCTGGTGCTCGTGCGAGGGCGGCGGATTCATCCGGTAGACACCATCCCATATCTCGTCGCGGTGGTCGAGCCCGAGGCGCCGCCGGCGCTCGATCAGCGCGTCGATCTCGGCCGGAGCGGGGTCCATCACCAGCGTGGGCATGGGGTAAGGATAGCGGCTCGGGAAGCGCGCCTCACGTGGCTTCAGAGGCAGATCGGCGACACGCTGCCGGACGCGATCGTCATCACCACCGGCCGCACGAAGGACTTTCTTCATCGACCCTCTGCTCGCGCGACTTGCCCACCTCCGTGTCGATCATCTCCCCGAGCCGGATACCTCCGCCATAAGCGAGCAGCAGATCGGACTGCATCTCATTCGTGGGGCCATCCAAGGAGATCCCGGCGCATACGCCGCGTTCTCCAGCGTCATGTGCGCTCGCAGGGCCGCACGCAAGGAGGTTGACTTCGTTCGATGTGCGCCCCGTGTTTTGTACGGGAATGACGTACACTGATGTACGATGAATCCGTTCAGCTATCAGGGGCCAGCCGAGCCCAACCGTCTGATCGACCGCCGGGCGGAGCTCGATGGTTTGCAGAGCGCCGCGGGCGATCGAGTGGCGATCAGGTTGGCTGCTCCAAGGCGCTTCGGTAAGACGAGCGTGCTCGATGCGCACATCGCGGCGATGCGCGCGGTCGGTCACAGGGCCGTGCGGGTGGATCTGTCGAAGGTGGCGACGGTTGGCGACGTGGCGGCACGGGTCGCCGAGGCGTTCAGCGCGCTGCCCGCGGATCCCCGTCGCAGTGTGCGGCGCTGGATGGAGCGGTTGAGCGTGAGCGCCGGTGTGCCCGGTCTGCGGGTGCGGCTCGCTCCGAGCGCCGACAGGCCTGTCTCCGACGAAGCGCGCGTCGCTCTGCTCGAGCTGTTGGACGTCCCGCTACGGTTGCATGAGGCCGGTGGCGGACTGACGATTGTGTGCATGGACGAGTTTCAGGACCTGCTGGTCGCCGATGACGCGCTCGACGGGCTGGTTCGATCCGTGATCCAGCACCACGGCGACGCCGCGGCATACGTGTTCGCCGGCAGCCAGCCGTCGTTGATGCGTGCGTTGTTCGCGGATCACGAGCGACCGTTCTACGGCCAGGCACGACCGCTGGAGCTCCCGCGGCTGCCGGTGGCGGAGGCGACTGGTGACATCGAGGCGTTGCTGAGCGCCGATGGATTGGACGCCGCGGGCGCGGTGGACGAACTGCTGTCGTTCACACAGGGACATCCGCAACGGACGGTGCTGCTGGCGCACCACCTGTACAACCTGCTCGAGACCCAGGATCCTCCCGATGACCTCGCGGCCGCGGCGATCGACCTTGCGCTGGCCGAGACCCGTGACGCGCAGCAGGCGCTGTGGGACGGCCTGGGACGCGTCGAGCGGATCGTGCTCATGGCGCTCGCTGACGGACAGGCAGTGACTGGCAGCACCGTCGCCGATGAGCACCGGGTGGCGCGCTCGACTCTGCGCGAGGCGCTCGAGCGACTGCTGGCAGACGAACGTCATGTCCAGCGCGATGACGAGGGCAGACCGTTTCTACTCGACCCCCTCCTCGCCGAGTGGCTCAGACGGAGATGATCCCTGCGGGTAGTCGGCTGGCACAACCCCCAAGCCCCCACCCCCGCCCCGTTCACCGCTACCCCCGAATCACCAGGGCGGCGTTGTCGGCGAAGACGTCGAGCGGGATGTTGGTGTTGACGGGCGCGGATTACGGCCAGTCGATCCGCTCGGCCAGCTGATCGGAGCCGAGGTCGATCAGGCCGCTGCGCTCGATCGCGCGATACTCGCCGGCGCACCTCCCGGAGGGTCCGGATAGCCCGAGCCAGTGAACGGCGCGCTCCTCTGGATCGACGATCAGGACCTCGTCGACCTCGTGGGCGGCGTAGAAGGGGAGCTTCTGCCAGGTCTCATCGCCGGGGGAGACGATCTCGATCACGAGCGCGGCGGTGGGGTGCCAGACGCCGGCGGCGCCGGGGCGGTGCAGGGCGCTGTCCGGGACGCGGTAGTCGTGTTTGTCCTCGCCGAGGTTGGACTGGCCGATCATGCGCAGGCCCGCCTGCTTGGCGAGCGGCCTGAGAATCGCGTGCAGCTGGCTTTCGATGTCGCCGTGCCCGTCGGTCGGTGCGGGAACCATGTGCAGAACACCCTCCCAGACCTCGTCGAAGCGATCAAGACCGGAGATCCGCCGACGCTCCTTGAGGGCATCCAGCTCGTAGGCATACGGGTCGAGCACCAACGTGGCCATGACGCAAGGATAGCCGCTCGGGAAGCACGCCTCAAGCCGCGACGGTCGGTGAAGACGTCGAGCGGGACGTTGGTGTTGACGGGCGGGGATGACCGGGCCGTGGCGGATCCCCGGTCCCGTGCGGGTGCCGCTCGAGGAGATGGTGGCGATCGACTACCTGGTACGTCGCCAACTGGTCGCTGTGGAGCGACGTGAAGATGATTCTGTTGCGGACAGTGCCCCACGTCACCGCACGGCGGGGGTTGTAATCGGACGGATTGTGAGTGGGAGGGGCGCCAGATTGTGGTTGGAGCAGGAAGCTGGCCGGTGATCCCCAGTGCGATCGCTGGATCGTGATCGCTCACCGGAGTCCGGCGACGTCAATCCGGTGGATGAGCTCATGCACCACATCGACGGCCTCGTTGATGTCAGTAATCGGCATGCCGAGGCTTGTTGCCATCGTCGTGTAGCGATCAGGCCAGTCCGGGTAGATCGTGATCTGTGGGGGCCATGCTTGCTGTGAGCGTGCGGCGAATGTGCGTATGCAGGCGTCCTTGATGGGTGCGAGGTCGTTGTCGGTCATGGCTTCGAGGATCTGTAGATCGATCAGGTCCCAGTAGCGGGGGTTCTCTTTGCCTGGTCGCAGCGGTGGCTCGGTGACTGCGTGCAGCTTCTGCGCGATCTGCCATGGCAGGGCGAGGACGGGGATGATGTCGGGGCCGTCAAGGCCAACTGCGCTGAGGTCGTGGGCGGACAGTCGTTCAACCTCCTCGCCGGCCTCGACGGGCGCGACCTCGACGACGATCGTCATGAATGGCTTCGTGCGGAACATGACCTTCACCCGGACGCGCCGGACGTGTGGCCGCAGTTCGAGCGGCTGCGGTTCGTCGCGTTCGAAGGAGAACTCCTCGTAGTCCTCGGTGAAGGCCGCGTCGAGGTGTGCGACAAGTGATTCCGGATCGCCGCGCAGCACGAAGTTGACGTCGCGCGTCCCACGCGCTTTCTTGCCTGCCCGCAGCTCTATCGCCACGCCGCCTCGGGTGAGAAAGACCGGGTCTCCCTGCTCGTCGATCGAGCGGGCGAGGGCGCCGGCGAGCATCATCGACGCTACGCGGAGGTTCAGGCGTCTGACCGGCAGGCCGGAGTCTCGCTCCCAGTCTGTGATAAGCCGCTGTAGGCGATTGACGGTCTTCGGTCGCTTCGGCTGGACGGTCATGCGCGACCACCGGCGTGCTCCAGTCCGAGCTCGCGTGTGAGCTGTTGGTGCTCGTGGGCACTGATCAGTCCACGAGCGCGGCCGTGGCGTGTGGCTTGCTCGAGCAGGTCGCGGCCGAGGTGTGTCTCGGCGCATTGGCGTATCGCGCGTGCGAGTGTGATTACCGGTATGCTTTCGATCGCGGTCACATCGGTGGGATCGAGGTCCTCGCGGTGGATCGCATAAGCCTTGGGGATATCTCGCTGGGGGCGGTGTGTGCGTGGGACGGTGATATGGACCTTGGTGGGGTTGACGTCGCTCACGTCCCACAGGTCCAGCGCCGTCTCATGGGTGAGCACGCCGCGTACGCCCTGTGGCCACAGCGTGGCGGCCATGTAGGCCTGCATCTGTCCGCCGGGAACGAACGGCACGCGGTAGACGCCTCTGCTGACCCGTTCCAGCTGGCCTCGTTCGGCGAGCTTGACGATCGTCTTGGGCTCATAGCCGATCTGCTTGGCGTCTTGGAGTGTGACCAGGCCAAACTGGTCGGCCGCGGTCTCGGCGAGCTCGATGAACCGTGGCGTGGGCATCTGCTCAATATACCCCAAAATGTCGTGTTATGAGCAGCACCGATCACTGGTATGCAGGTAGCCGCGATCCGCGCCTTGATCTCGGCCGGGAACCGCGGGTAGCCACTCGGCAACCGCTCCGAACGGGATAGTGGACTATTGGTCACATAACGAGGGTAGACCGGTGGCCGGACGGAAGATGATTCGTCCGCGGCTGCGCGACGCTGCGCGGGAGGCTCGCCTCGCCGGCCGCCCGTCGGGCTCATCTGAGCGCGTTGGCCGAACGCCTGCCGAGCTCGGCGTCGTCGGAGCGGGACCTGTTTCCTAGGCGGGAAGGCTAGGTTTGCGAGTTGGCTGGACCGGGCGTTCCGGTGGCGGGCCGTCCGTTCTGGGTGGAGACGATCGGGCGGATCTGCGGCCCGTCCATCGATGCGGGGATCGAGGGGGTCTGGGCGGCTCGGTAGCCACCCTCCCTGGTCTGCACGTACCGGGTGGCAGCTTGCTTTTTTCTCCTTGAAGGTGTTCTGCCGAGCATCGCAATCAGTTTAGCTCACCGTGCGGTCTTTGCCCACTGGCTTCGCAAGCTCTTGCTCGCCATCAACACCGGTGGGATGAACGATGTACAACTGCGCGATCTCCTCGCGCGAGATCCAAAGACCGCGAGGAGGCTCGAATTCGCCGATCCGACGACCCGCGGCGTCCCCTAGATCAACTCGATCGAGCCATAGGTCGTGTCCCTCCTGGGCCGGCGTTCTCGATGCCCAAGATTGCTCACCGAACACCCCGATCAGGGTTCGCCACGACTCTGCCTGCGCGGGCTCTGACGAGAAGTCGCCCTCAGAGACCGGAGTCTTCGGGTGGATTACGAGGACGGCGCCGGTCTTCACTTGCTGCTCGAATGCCCTGTCCCAGCCGTGGCGTGCGTCCCTGGCGCCCAGGGCGAGCGCCCACCACTTCAGTTCGCCACTGCGTTCTGAGCGCTTGATCAGCCAGCCGAGCAGCAGACCGGCGATGGTCGGGATGGCTACAGCGGAGACGAGTACATAGAGCGCGATCGCTCCCGCGTGGTGTGTCCAGGCTCCCGTGTGGCGGGCATCGTCGTAGATGCGGCCGGTCCAGCCGGTCAGTGCGAGGAGCGCTTGGATGACCACTGCGTAGAAGAGGGCTCGGAGCACGGTCTCCAGGTCCCCGCTGGATGGTCGTCGGGCGCGCTGGGCCTCCTGCAACTGGACGAGCACGAATCCGGGCAGCACGAACAACAGCAGCGCGATGAGGGCTGTCAGGGTGGGGATCATGAGGTCGCTATACGGGCATCAGCACGGTGCCCGTCGGGGTCTCGAAGTCAGTCATCGAACATATGTTCGCGCGCGCCCAGGACGGAATCCGGAGCTTCTCGTCAAGGACCGGACCGTGGATGGCGATCGGGGTGGCTTGTGGGCGTGACCGGTGCGGGTTGTGTGGGAGGGGGGTCGCATCCTCGCGTCGCGGTGTGCGACCGGGTCGGGTTGGGGCGGAGCGTCCCTGCTCCGCGACATGGGCGCGGGGTGCTGAGGGGGTGGGCTGTAACCAGCTCGTGGTCTTCTGTGAAGCCGGGCCTCCGATCGGCTCCGAGCGCTGTTTGCGCAGGTATCTTGGCCCCGAGAACTTCCGCTGCGCCTATGACAAGACGCCCGGCGCTGTGAACAAATCCGAATCCTGAGGGCTCTGCCGCTGGCGCCACGGGGGAGGTGGCGAGGCTCACGGCCATGCGCCATTCTCGGCGCATGATGCGCCGAGATGCGGCATTAGTCGAATCGGGAGAGGTCGGTGAGGTAGCGCCGCAAAGGTGCTCACGATCCCGACGCTGCAGGCCGCTGTGGCGCTGATCGTGCATCTGCCGGCGGGCTGCACCGTCTCATCCGAATCGCAGCCCGGTCTCACGGTTGGGCGGCTCGTGCTCAGCCAGAAGAAGGTCGAAGAAATCTTCCGGCGGAAAGTGACCAAGTTCAGCCAGCTCACTACGGGCAAAAATAATGTGTTCGCAGGCGCTAAATGCAAAAAGGCAACCGAAATCACCCGCGTCGTGCGCCTGGAAGGCGCCGGGACGACGGCCCAGCTCAAGAAGTGGCTCGAGCTCGTCAACGGCAAAGCCGAAGCGGTCGTCAACGGCAAGACGTGGCTGGAATCGGGCGAAGAACCGCCGGCGAACACGGAATGGCCGGAAGAAACGACGAAACTGATCCGCGGCAAAGGCAACAGCGGCGTCGTCGCCGAAGTCGAAAAAACCGCGGGCTCGATCGGCTACGTGGATCTCACCAACGCCAGGAAAGGCCCCAAGCTCGTCCCGCCGGAAGGCGGCGAAGGCAAGGAAGAGTTCTGGGCCGAGCTCGAAAACAAGGAGACGACGGACATAGAAGGAATAACCTACAAACTCTACGCCGACCCGGCGACGAACGGGGACGTGGCGGAAAAAGCCAACTCCAACTGCGGAGAAACCGACTACGTCTCGATCGACCCCGAAACGGGCAAAGCGGCGGCAGGAAAGTTCCCGCCGCCGTCAACCGAAGGCGCCTGGAACCTGGTGTCGGCCGAAGCTAAACAGAAGAACTACTCGCTGTGCGGCTTCACGTACGACCTGTCGCTCACCCACTATGCCCCGTTTGCAAACCACGGAGCGGATGAGGGAGAGGCAACGACGGCAGGCGACTTCCTGGAATTCGTGCTCAACAGCGAACCCGAAGGCGGCCAGGCGCTGATCGGAACGGGCCAGGACTATCTGGGCCTTCCGACCAACACCGCACCGAAAAAGAACGTGCTGAAAATCGCGCAGGAAGGCGCCAAGAAGATCGACTTCTAGGCGCAGACCCAGACTGCCGCGGCAACAGTCGCGACAGTCGGTCTGGCAGCAGGGCGCAGGAGAGTCGAACCGGTCGGGCCGCTCCAGGGATGGGGCGGTCCGACCGTTGTTGTGGCGGGGTCTTCAGCGACGTGCTCGCTCTGCCCGCCAGAGTCGGCTGATCGGCACGATCTGGATTCCGTCGTGGGTGTATGCCCGCGCGCCGGTATACAGCACGACGCCCCCCAGGAACTGGCCTCCAAGCTTGCCGCGCAGTCTGCGCAGGCTGCGCAGCTCGCGAGCGGTGACACGCGAGGCGGCCTTGACCTCGAGTGCGACGATCCTGCCGTCTTCGCGTTCGGTAACGAGGTCGACCTCGTCGCCGTCGTGTGTCCGCCAGTGTCCGCGCGCGACCGGCTCGTCGAGCCAGTCGAGCTGCTTGCACACCTCGCCCACGACGAACGTCTCCAACAGGTGTCCGAACTCGGTGAGCGCGGGGGCCGTGGCCGCCCCGAGCTTGCGCTCGGTCAAGTGCAGCAACCGCGCGGCCAGCCCGCTGTTGACGACATGGACCTTGGGCGCCACGCCGACGCGCGACCCCAACGTCGTACCCCACGCCGGCAGCTGTTGGACGAGAAAGACGGTCTCCAGCAGCTTGGTGTAGCTCTCCGCCGTCGACTTGTCCATGCCGATCGTCGTCGCGGCCTTGGCGATGTTGAGCACCTGCGCGGTCTGACTCGCGAGCGCTGCCAGCAGCAGCGGCAGCTGCCGGCGCTGGCGCACGCGCGTGAGCTCCAACACGTCTCGCTCGATGACGAGATCGAGGTAGTCGTCGAACCAGCGTGCGCGATCGGCGGGCCGCGCACGAACAGCGCCGGATCGGCCCGCACCGCGTCGCGAGTATCCAAGTCGTCGAGGTCGATGACCTCTCGGCCCCGTGCGCTCGCCAGCGTCCGTAGCAGCGTCAACTTGCCCACGGCACGAGGGCCCTGAAGCACAACTACGGGCTCGTCGTCCAGGCGACGATGCATGACCTCGCCGAGACGGCGCTCGACGAGCTCGGCAAGGATCGGTGGCATACCCATATGCTACAGCTATTTCCGCAATCCGAGGCTGTTTTTCTCCGCGATTCGAGACAGTTTTCTCACGCAATCCGAGCCGCTTTTCTTAAGCGATTCGTGGCATCTCCGCTCTGGACCGACGTCAAGATTCTGCTGCGAACCGTGCCCCACGTCATCGGACGGCGGGGGTTGTAAGCCGGGTCTTCAGCCCCGGCGCCGGTTGAGGGCGCCTCATGGCCCCAGCAGCGCTGCGGGGATGACCGCGATTCCGTCGGGGCGCCGGTAGGCGGCCTGTCCGGTGGTGATGACGATGGCATCTGTCAATTCGTCGCCGAGCTCGTTCTGCAGCCAGCGCAGATGGCGCACGTCCCGCTCGTCCGGTGTCTGGCCCAGCTTCACCTCGATGGCAAGAATCGCTCGTCCACGCTCGACGATCAGGTCGATCTCGCGATCGCCGCTCCAGGTGCGCAGGTGCGCTGTGCGGGCCTCGGCGGCCTGGGCGTATACGCGTACGCAGAGCGTTACCAGCGACTCGAACAGCGCCCCGAGCAGTGTGCCCTCGCGGGTCATCGCCGGACCGGCCGGCTGTACTCGCAACAGCGTCGTCTCGTCGACGTCGAGCAGGCGAGCCGCGAGCGCCGGGTCCGCGAGGTGGTGCTTGGGTGGTAGGGCGAGGCGTGCGAGTCGGTTGCGGGTGGGCAGCCATGCCGGCACCGGGTCGAGTATCCAAAGTCGCTCGAGCACGTCTCGGTAAGGCTGTGTCGTCGCCCGGGCCGGCTTCTCGCCCCGATCGCTGGTCGCGGCGTCACGGATCTTCTCGTAGGAGGCCGTTGTCGAGGTTGCCGCGGCATAGGCCTGCATCCACCGGCGGAGGGTGCCCGGCCGTCGTACCCGGTGGCCGAGATCCTCGAAGTCGCGGTCGACGATGCGATCGATATAACCGTCGAGCTGCGCTCGCGCGAGCCGGTCTGGCAGGTCGTGGAGGCCGGGGAGCCCAGGGGCGAGGATCTCCTGCACATAGTGCTTCAGGCCGACGTCGGTGCGGCCGGTGATCGGAGCTCGCCCATCCGATGAGGCCTGGCCGCCCGAGTCCCGCTCGTCCCCGGTCCGCACGCCCTGGTCTCGTCCGTCGTGCAGAAGCTCTTTGAGGCTCACGGTCGGGTGGCCGATGTTGCGCTCGGCGAGCGTCATCGGTCGCAGGCGCACCTGCACGATCCTGCCCGCTCCCGAATGTGTCGGCGGGTTTGTCGGAGACGCCGAGCCGGTAAGCAGAAAGCTGCCGGGACCGGCGCCATCGTCAACGGCGCGGCGCACGCGATCGAAGGACTCCGGGAGTCTCTGCCACTCATCGATCAGGACCGGGCGCCTGCCCTCGAGCAGCTGTGACGGGTCGGCCTGGACTATCGACCGTTCGGCCTCATCGTCGAGGCGATAGATCGTCGCCGCGCGTCGCAGCGCCGTGGCGGTCTTGCCGACCGCCTTGGGTCCCTCGAGCGCTATCGCGGGCAGGCCGGAGAACAGCTCGTCGAGCTCGTCATCGACGATGCGCCGCCTGTAGGGCGAGGCAGCCACATCGCCAGTATCCGGTTCGGGGGGATGCTCCACAGGGTCGATCATTTACACTACTACTATACCACTTCGCGCCACTCTGCTATACAATTACGCGGATATCTACAGGACATATTCGCAGCAGGAGGGGTGCTCGCTTCGCCCGCCAGAGCAGACTGCGCAGCTCGCGAGCGCGGATTACGGCCAGTCGATCCGCTTGCCCGGCACGTCTGCGCCGAGCTCGATCAGTCCGCTGCGCTCGATCGGGCGGTACTCGCCCTCGTGTAGCCCGAGCCAGTCGACCGAGCGCTTTATAGCCAGGGCCTTCGAATGGAGCGAGGCGTTCGTGCTCAGTGCGGATCTCGCCATCCTCGAGCGACGCGTGGATGTCCTCGGCGACGGGAGTGCCGATTGGGCTTTGTGAGCCAGGCCGAGTTTGACGGAGGCCCTGGTGTGCCCCGGGTTTCGTCCGCGGGACGCGACGCTGCGCGGGAAGCTCACCTCGCCGGCGGCCCGTCGTGCTCATCTGGGGGGCGACGATCGTAAGTCCGGCGAAGCACGGGCGATCGGGCTCCCCGCGGCTATGCGGCGTCTGAGCGCGTTGGCCGAGCGCCTGCCGAGCTCGGCGTCGCCGGAGCGGGACCTGGGTCGGCCACCGTCACGGTGCATCTCGGTACCATCGGCTTGCGGCATCGACCTCCCGTGCCCGCAACTGACATGGGCGGCGAGGGTCAGCGTCTTAGAACGGGCGGGTTTTTGGGGTTGCGTCCGCGCGTGTGGGTGAGGGGCACAGTCGTGGTTGGTGCGGGCCGTCCTGCCCCGCGTCAAAGGGTGGTGTGCGTACCGGGAAGGGCCGGTTGCCGGCGGCTCGCCAAAGCTGACCCGTCACGGTGAGCCCATGGGCAAGCCGAGCTACGAGGCTCTCTTTCTGGGCGGCGAGGGAAAAAGAAAAGGCAATGCGGGCAGAGCCCGCAAAGCCTCCACGAGTATTATCGATCATTCTGAGGCGGCTGTCAAGTCTCGGGTGCTGGCGCCTCGGTGCTGGGGTGAGCTCGGTCCGGGGTCGTAGATCGTCGATGACGGCGATGCTCCAGACGGTGGTCACGGTCGATTTTGCAGGAGCGCCGGGACGCGGCTGTATGTGGTGGCCCAGTGTTGTACGTCACGGTCGATCCAGTCCAGGAGGTCGAGCAGTGCCTGGTGCATGCCGGCGATGTCGAGCCCGGTCTTGGCGATCGTCCCGCTGTGGATTGGCTCGTGGTGAGCGATTCGGTTGCGCAGTGTGTTGAGCCGATCGAGTCGGTCGTAGACGGCTGATCGGTCGTTCGGTTGCTGGTTTGGGTAGGCGTGTCGCAGGCATGGCGTCCATAGTGTCGCCTCGTAGGTCTTGCTGTGCAGCAGGCGCCAGAATCCGAACATCAGCTCCGCGACCACACGGCCTTCTGTCTCGGGCTTCCCGCCCTGGACCACGCGCCGGCGGGCTCTACCGACGTCCTCCATGCCGCCAGGCGTGAGCACGGGATGGTGATACCAGGGGCTGGCCTGGCTCTGCGCGGCGTTCCAGGCGCGCAGCTCGCGGTGGCAGGCGTTGCGCAGGGTCACCTCGAGTACGCTGAGATCTTCGAAGAGGGCGGCGCTGACGGCGGCGTTCCAGCCGTAGAGGTCGACTGCTCGTGCACGGTCTCCGCCGACTGCTGTGTCGTACGCGGCGAGTCGGTCGGCGCCGATCGCGGTGCGTATGGCAACGAGTTGGGTGGGTGAGAGGGTGAGCGAGGAGAAGTGCACGGGAATCGTAGTCGGGTCTGGCGGGTGCGCTATAGTTGGTCAGGAAGACCCCGGATGCGCCTCTGCACCTAGTGCATGTCGCCGGGGTTTTGTTTTGTCATATCTGAGCAGGCCGGGATGGCTGCCGTGGCGTGCCGGTTGACCTGGTCAGGCAGGTGATGTTGTTGGAGGACCGCCAGCACGGCACGAGTCCGCTCCGCCGCGATCCGGGCCTTGATCTCGGCCAGGAATCGCGGGTAGTCGGCCGGCAGCCGCTCCGAACGATAGGGTGGACTATAGGTCACACAACGAGGTTAGACCGGTGGGCGGATGGAAGGCGCTCGAGCTCGGTCGGCGGGCGGTGGGAGCGGTGCCGCGGTTGTCGGTCCAGCGGATGCCGATTCGCGGCAGAGGGGGGCACGGAGAGGGGGACCGGGGCGATCCAGATGGCGAGGGCGACGAGCAGCATCGTTGAGGCAGATGTAACAAGCGGGCGGGCGCGAGCATCTTGACTCACCTCTCGGACAGGCATATCTCGATACCATCGGCTTGCGGCATCGACCTCCGTGCCCACAGCTGACATGGGCGGCGAGGGTTAGCGTCTTAGAAGGGGCGGGTTTTTTTGGGTCGCATCCTCGCGTGTGGGTGGGGGTACAGTCGTGGTTGGTGCGGGCGTCCTGCTCCGCGTCAAAGGGTGGTGTGCGTATCGGGAAGGGCCGGTTGTCAGCGTGACACCGAGTCGCGTGCTGCCTCACTCGGATGTTGAGCGCGTACCGGGCGAAAGATCCCGTTGGACAAATATTTGATACCAAGCGCTACGGGGTCAATTCTTCAATCGGCCTTGACACGATCCTCCGTCAACTCCTCGTCGTAGATCGCGTTGGCTGCCTCGACGATGTCGGACAGCTCGCTGGCCAGCGCGGGTAGATCCGGGAGCGCCGGCTTCATCTCCGGGGGTGGTGTCTGAGTCAGGGTGACCTCGCCGGTTGTGTAACGGGCAATCGCCACCGGGCTGTCGATGCCTCGGAGTGCCCATTCGGTCACCGTCTTGCTGCGCCCGGGACAGAGCACCAGTCCGATCGATGGTTCGTCGCCAGGTTGGCGCTCCAGTTCGTCGACGGCCGTGAGGTAGAAGCTCATCTTGCCGGTGAACTCGGGCTTGAAGTCCTCGACCTTCAGGTCGATCACGACGAAGCGCCGCAGAAGATAGTTGTAGAACAGGAGGTCGACGAAGAACTCGTCTTCCTGGCCTGTCTCCTCGTCGATGATCCTGAGCGGGAACTGTCTGCCGGCGAGCGCGAAGCCGCGGCCCATCTCCATGAGGAATGACTGAACATCATTGAGCAGCGCGGTCTCGAGCTCCTGCTCCCGGGCCTCTTGGGAGAGGGTGAGGAACTCGAAGTTGTAGGGGTCCTTGATCGCGTCGCGAACGAGCTCGGAGTCGGGTGCCGGGAGGGCGTGGTCGAAGCTCGTGAGCGCGGCGCCTTGGCGGCCACGGAGGTTGGTCGCGATCTGGGCCTCGAGGACGCTTCGGGACCAGCCGTTTTCGATGGCTTGCGTTGCATACCAGAGCCGGATCTCGGGGTCCTTGAGCTTGGTGAGCAGGGCGATGTTGTGCCCCCAGGGCAATTGTGCAACAGGCTGTTGCACAAATGATGCTCGGCTCTTGGCGGGCCATGCTTGGGCGAACGCGCGCATGTACTTGAGGTTCCGCGGCGAGAGTCCGGTCATGTCAGAGAACTCTCGGCGTAGATCGGCAGCGAGATGGTCGATGACCTTGGCGCCCCATCCTTCGCGTTGCTCGCGAGCGAGGATCTCGTGCCCGATCTCCCAGTAGAGCTGGATCAGCTCGCTGTTGACCGCGAGTAGGGCACGGGTGCGTGCGCCCACGATCCGGGCCTTGACCTCGGCCAGGAATGCGTGGTAGCCGACCGGCAGCGTGTCGCCGCGGCGCGCGGGCGAGTGGTTGGTTGGCTTGCTCATACGAACACACGTTCCCATACGCTCCGGACGGAATCCGTCTCCCCGGGCGTGGCTCGCGGCAAGCAAGCGCAGACTCTCGTCAAGGACCGGGACGTGGATGGCGATCGGGGCGGGGTTGTGGGCGTGACCAGTGCGGGTTGTGTGGGAGGGGGGGGCCGCATCCTCGCGCCGCGGTGTGCGACCGGGTCGGGTTGGGGCGGAGCGTCCCTGCTCCGCGACATGGGGCGCGGGGTGCTGACGGGACGGTCTGTAACCAACTCGTGATCATCCTGTGAAACCGGGCCTCTGACCGGCTCCGAGGGGGGTTGCGGCGGTTATCTTGGCCGGGTCGATGAACGTCGCAGCCGGGCCGACTCACCTGATGCGGGCGCGCCGGTGGCGCGTGCGCGTGCCCCTGTCCGCGCCTCGCACGCCCCTGCGTCTGTCCGCGCCCCTGCTCGCGCTCGCCACGCTCGTGCTCGCGGTCCAGGTCCATGTCCAGCCCGCGCGGGCGGTGATCCTCCCGGCCACCACGATCGACGGGCCGAGCCCTGACATCGTCGGGTTCGGGGGGGTCGCGATGGCCGAAGAAAGAACTGTTCTGCGCCTACACCCTGACACCACGATCGTTTCGATCGAAGCCGGCGGGTTGAAGTCGTCTCTGCCTGCGACCGTCCAGCCCGGCAGTGTGCGCCAGCCGTGCGGTGTGAGCGCCCCGCCGGAAGCGGGTGTGGGTCGGGCTCTTGAAAGTCGGGGTGAGCGATCGCTGGATCGTGATCGCTCACCGGAGTCCGGCGACGTCAATCCGGTGGATGAGCTCATGCACCACATCGACGGCCTCGTTGATGTCAGTAATCGGCATGCCGAGGCTTGTTGCCATCGTCGTGTAGCGATCAGGCCAGTCCGGGTAGATCGTGATCTGTGGGGGCCATGCTTGCTGTGAGCGTGCGGCGAATGTGCGTATGCAGGCGTCCTTGATGGGAGGGCGCCGGCGAGCATCATCGACGCTACGCGGAGGTTCAGGCGTCTGACCGGCAGGCCGGAGTCTCGCTCCCAGTCTGTGATAAGCCGCTGTAGGCGATTGACGGTCTTCGGTCGCTTCGGCTGGACGGTCATGCGCGACCACCGGCGTGCTCCAGTCCGAGCTCGCGTGTGAGCTGTTGGTGCTCGTGGGCACTGATCAGTCCACGAGCGCGGCCGTGGCGTGTGGCTTGCTCGAGCAGGTCGCGGCCGAGGTGTGTCTCGGCGCATTGGCGTATCGCGCGTGCGAGTGTGATTACCGGTATGCTTTCGATCGCGGTCACATCGGTGGGATCGAGGTCCTCGCGGTGGATCGCATAAGCCTTGGGGATATCTCGCTGGGGGCGGTGTGTGCGTGGGACGGTGATATGGACCTTGGTGGGGTTGACGTCGCTCACGTCCCACAGGTCCAGCGCCGTCTCATGGGTGAGCACGCCGCGTACGCCCTGTGGCCACAGCGTGGCGGCCATGTAGGCCTGCATCTGTCCGCCGGGAACGAACGGCACGCGGTAGACGCCTCTGCTGACCCGTTCCAGCTGGCCTCGTTCGGCGAGCTTGACGATCGTCTTGGGCTCATAGCCGATCTGCTTGGCGTCTTGGAGTGTGACCAGGCCAAACTGGTCGGCCGCGGTCTCGGCGAGCTCGATGAACCGTGGCGTGGGCACCTGCTCAATATACCCCAAAATGTCGTGTTATGAGCAGCACCGATCACTGGTATGCAGGTAGCCGCGATCCGCGCCTTGACCTCGGCCAAGAGCTCGAGGTAGCCAGCCGGCGACGTGCCGCCGGGGCGTGCAGGTGGGTGGTTGGCTGTCTTGCGCATACGAACACACGTTCCCACATGCCCCGGACGGAACCCGGAGCTTCTCGTCAGGGACCGGGACGTGGATGGCGACCGTCAGACCGGGGCGGGGTTGTGGGCATGACCGGTGCGGGTTGTGCGGGAGGGGGGGGGCTCGTCCGCTTCCCGCGCCGCCGCCGCCCTTCTTCCTGCCGCTGGCGCCCATCGCGCCGCTGCTCGCGTTTGTGCCGCCACCGGTTCCTACACCCGCCCGGCCGACTCCCCCGTCCGGGACCTCGGCCGTCACCTCGCCGGTCGAGATGGCCGAACACGAAGAGGAGGAGGAGAGCGCCACCGAGTCGGTCTCCAACCAGGCGCCGGCGCTTGTGGTGATGCGTTCCGGAATGAGCGCAAAAAATCTATAGCTTTTCGCTATGAGTCGCACAGAAAGGTATAGCTTTTCGCTATCATCTTCTCATGAACGACTCCCAGCTCAGGCGCCTACTGGCCGAGCGTAGCCCCTGGCGGGCGCGGGCTGGCTGGGAGGCTGAGGACCCGGACCTGCGGGCCGCCGGACTGCTGCCGCTGGACTACGAGCCCGAGCCGCTCGCGGACATTCACGCGCCGGGGCTGTACGTCCTCCGGGGCCCTCGGCGCGTGGGCAAGAGCCTGGAGCTCAAGCGCGCCGTCGCACGACTGCTCGCCGCGGGCGTCGAGGAGAAGACCGTCTTCTACTGCTCCTGCGACGGGCTCTCAAAGCAGGACCTGCGGCGTCTGGTGGCGCAGGGGCACAGCGTCACCCGCACCCTGCCCGGCCCCCGCTACTGGCTGCTCGACGAGGTGAGCGCCGTGCCGGGCTGGTCGCAAACAATCAAGGAGCTGCGCGACCAGGACACGAGATTCCGCGAGGCCTGCGTAGTCCTGACGGGATCCTCCGCCCGCGATCTGGAGCAGGCGCGCAAGGACCTGGCCGACCGCCGCGGGGGCATCGCCGACTCCGACAGGCTGCTGCTGCCGATGGGCTTCCGCGCGTTCTGCCGGGCGCTGGGAGGTCTCGATGAGCTGCCGCCGCCGATCATCGACCCCAGAGACCTCCTGACCTCCCAAGCCGAACGCGCGATATCAGCCCTGGAGCCGTGGAGCGATGCGCTCGCGGACACATGGGAGCTGTTCCTGGATGTCGGCGGCTTCCCGCGCGCTGTCGGCGAGTATGTGGGCGCTGGCGCAGTCAGCGACGGCTTCATACAGGGTCTGTGGGATGTCGTGCTCGGCGACGCCATCCGTGCGGCGCCGATGTCTGAAGCCGAGGTAACGGCGCTGCTGGACCGCCTGACAGCGAACCTGTGCAGCCCGATCAACGCCTCGCGCATCGCCCGGGACGTGGGACTGTCCGGACACCAGGCCGCCATGAACCGCATCGAGGACCTCGTCCGCGCGTTCCTCGCGTGGCGCTGCCACCGTATCCGCGACTCAAGACCGAACACCGCCGCGCAGCGCAAGCTGTACTTCGTGGATCCGCTCATCGCTCAGCTCGCTCACCGTCGCAACCCGAGCTTCCCCGCCCCGGACGCTTCCAAGCTCACCCAGCAGCAGATCGGCCTCGCGCTGGCCCGAGCCGTATCGCTGCACGCGCCCGCCGCGTTCGTGCAGACCGACAGGGTCATGTACGAGCGCACCGACACCGGCGCGGAGATCGACTTCGTCGGGCCGGACCTGGAGATCCCGTTCGAGTGCAAGTACACCGACGGCAGCTGGCGCAAGGAGGCGCTTACGATGAAAGCCCGCCACGGCCGCGGCGTGATGGTCACCCGCTCGCCCCTGCTGATCGGCCCCAAGGAGCCGATCTGGGCGATCCCCGCCGGCATCCTCGCCTGGCTGCTGGGACACTGAGCGGCGGATGGACCCGAGACGCCGGCGCTTGTCGTGATCGTGCCGTCGCGGCGTTCGAGGACCATGTCAACCTCGTGCCCATCGCGGTCACGGAAGTGAAAGGCTCGCGGCGGATCCGGGGTGACGCTCGACTGACGCACGATCTCCATCACACGAACGTCTCGATCAACGCCCCGGCGATCTACTGTAGCGTCTGTGTTACACTTCGATGCAGCGGTTCCCCGTCCCGTTGAGGGTAGTCTCAGATCCCGATCCGTCGATCACCTGCAGGTTGGCTCCGGAGAACTGGATCGTTGGCTTTTTGTCGACGCCTTCGGCGACGAACTTGATGTAGGGAACAATCTCGTCGAGCGTTTTGATTTCCGCTTCGGAGAGCCCCGACAGTTTTCCTTCTTTGCCTTCTTTCCCGGGCACGCCTTCTTTGCCGGCTTTCCCTTCTTTGCCTTCGGCCCCGAGTTCGGTCAGCGCCGTGACTTGGTGCGCTCTGCCACCCGCAAAATCCCGCAAATTGTGGGCATCGCGGCAGGGTGGTGGTGCGGAGCGTCCTGCTCCGCGTCAAGGGGTGGGCGGGTTTTTGATCGATACTCATCAATGAGCGCGGTTGTCGGACTCTCACCCCCATAGCGTGCAGATCGGCAGCGCGAAGATCCGCTCGGCGAGTTGGAATGGTCGCGGGCCGGTGTGGAGCACCGCGCCGGCGAGGAAGCGCTCGCCGAGTTGCTCGCGCAGCCACTCCAGGTGCCTGGCGTCGCCGCGCGTGGGCGCCGCGGAGGACTTGATCTCGATCGCGACGACATTGCCGGCCGACAGCTCGGCGATCAGGTCGATCTCGTGACGGCCGTTCTTCTCGCGCAGGTGATACAGGCGGGGCGTGAAGCCGGCCAGCTCCAGCTCCGGGCGGATCTGCGCCAGCACGTGGGTCTCGATCAGACGCCCCAGCAGGTTTCCATCGCGCATCACGGCGAGCTCGTCCAGGTGCAGGGCGGCGCTCAGCAGCGAGGTGTCTGTCAAGTAGCGCTTGGGAGCCTTGACGAGACGCGAAAGCCTGTTTGTGCTCCAAGCGGGGAGATGGTCGAGCACGAACATGTTGGCCAGCAGCCGCTCATAGGCGGCGGCCGTCGAGCGACTGATGCCGGCGGCGTCGTAGACGGTCTTATCTCGCGCGATGCCTGCGCTGTTGACGGCCAGCGCCTCGAAATAGCGTCGCAGCAGCTCTGGGTCACGGGGGCCGTCGAGACTCACCGCGTCGCGGGTGAACAGCTCGCCCAGATAGCTCTCCAGCCAGCGTTCGCGTGCACCCCCTCGCAGGCGCAGAACGGGTTCGGGATAGCCGCCGGCAAGCGCAAGCTCGACGTAGCCGAGCAGATCGGGAGCGTTGGCCGGCGTGTGAAACGCGGTCAGATCGGCGCGAGAGAGAGTCTGCAGGAAGGGCGGTTTGGGAGACGAGCCAAGGATCTCGCGCGCGGTGAGCCCCCACATCTTCAGGTGCACGAGCCTCCCGGTTCCGGGCCAGGTGGGAGCGTCGAGACGACCATGCACGCTGCCGGTGACGAGAAAGCGCCCGGCTCCCGATCCTCGATCGACGGCCCGCTTGACCGCGCCGAGCACCTGTGGGACCGCTTGCCACTCGTCGAGCAGCACGGGCTCCGGTAGCGAGCGCAGCGCGGCGTCCGGATCGTCGCGAAACGGCCCAGCTTCCGCCGGCTGATCGAGATGCACAACAGTCGCGGCCAGGCGCCCGGCCGTCGTCGTCTTCCCGGCGGCGCGGGGGCCGGTTATCAGGAGCGCGGGCAGTTCATCGAAAAGCTCGCGCAGCCATCCGTCGATCAGCCGAGTGGTGTAGCTGGGAGCAGGCACAAAGCCATAGTAGCGCTTTGGACCATCATTGGCAAGCGCTTTGGACCAGTTTTTAATGACGCTCTCGACCCCGACCTGCGGCGCGTTCGAGAGTCCCGTCTCGACTATGAGGAGGTCGACTTCGTCGGACCGGCGCTCGGCGGTCTCGGCTTCGAGGGCAAGTACTCCGACAGGGGTCTCGAGAAGGCAAGCGCCACCCTGCGCTCGGTCTGCAACGAGCAGGGCGTGATGGCCAGTCGCACGCTGATCGGACGGGCGAGCCGCGGCGATGTCCTGTTCGTCCCGTCGTCCTTCGTCGCCTATCTCCTCTCGGAGTAAGGGTCGCAGCGGCGATCCCGCTTGGTCGGGCGCGGCCGGCGCGAGGTGCGTGTTGCGCCGGCCACGCTCTCGAGCATGCGTGCGCAGCGGCGGATGGACCCGAGACGCCGGCGGTTGTGACGAATTACGCTCTACCGGGTCGTTGAAACCACGACGATCACGTAGTTCGGCCTCTACGGCTCCATGAGCTCGTCGAAGTGACGGATGGATATCACGACGCAGCCGACGAACATGATCGCCACCGCCGCCCACAGGGGCGCGCCGAGGGCGAGGGCGCCCACCATCAGGCCGCCGACCAGCAGGGACATGACGGCATCGTAACGGTCGAAGATGTCGAACCCGGTCACGACACGATCCTAGCAACGAAGGCGAAGAACACCAAGGGGCCGATGAGCATCCCCACGAGAAACCCGATTCCCAGCCAGCGGTTGATTCGTCGCGACAGGGCCTGCGGCCTGCCGGGGATGAACACGGCGACGGCCGCCGGCAGTCCCGAGCAGAAGACGGTGCAGCCCCCGAGGACGCCGGCCCACGCGAGCAGGCCGTTGACCACGGCGGTCCCCAGCGAGGGATTGGCCTCGCAGAGGACATGGATGGTGGCGATCGTGGACATCTGCACCCCCTATCCCGACGAGACTCCCGAAACGGGACACCTTGCCCCCAAAGCTTTCCCGGCAGCGCCCTCGCCCCCCCGTTCACCGCTTGGCACAAGATCGCCTCCCCCGGTCGGCAGTCTGGGCACGGAACCCGATGTCCCTGGTCTCCTCCCTCCGCCGACACCTGCTTCCGGCGCTGACGGGCTGTCTTCTGCTGCTGCTCGGCGCGCTCGCCGCCACGGCGCGCGCCGACGAATACGGCGGGCTGGGCGGGCTGGCCGTGTTCAAGCCCGGTAAAAATGGGGGGCCTCTGGAAGTCAACCCCAGGAGCCATCGTGCGTTCGGCGTTGCTCCCGACGGCAGCTCGTACATCGCTGAAACAATCGAAATCGCAGGTAAGCCCTACTTTCGCATCCAAAAGTTGGGTTCGAAAGGCGAATACCTCGCTGAAGCTCGAGTCAAGCTGGCCACCCAGCCGTATCAGTTGGACGGCGTTGCGATCGACGCCGAAAAGCAGCGGCTTTACGTGCTGGCGGTGGGCGAACGCAAGGGTGAAGGAGCACAGCCCGTGTTCGATCCCGAAGCGCCTGTGGCGGCCGAGCTCTACGCGTTCTCGACCACGGCGCTCGAACCGGCCACCGGGACGGACGCCGGCCTGCTGGCGGGCGAGACGACCCTTGGCGCCCTGTCCGAAGAAGCGGGCGTGCCGCTGCTCGACCCGCACGGGATCGCGGTGGACCCCACTACCCACGACGTGCTGATCCTCGGCCAGCAGGACGAATCGAAGAAGAAGGGAGAAGAAGAACCGCGCGCCGCCGTGCAGCGCGTGCACACCGAAGGCGCCGCGGAGGGCGAGCTGGGGCCGCGCTACGTCGATACCGAGAACTGTCTCGACGAAGGCGAGGCGATCGAAGCGGAACCGGCCTGCGCGGAAGGGTCCGGCCAACCGACGTCGCCGTTCGTCTCGCCCGGCGGCAGGGTGTATGGCATGCGCGCGGGGGAACTGTGGGAAATACCGGCGAGCGAAGGCGCCGCCGAAGCGTTCGCGTCGCACCCGAAGGCATACGAGGCGAAGTCCAAACGGCTCTTTACGATCGGCCGGGGGCAGGGTATCGCGGGGGAAGAAGGCATCGTCGAACCCCTCGTCGAAAGCGAACAGGGGGGTGCGCTGGCGTTCGTGCCCACCGGCCCCGCGTCGGGCAGGATCTATCTCGACGCGGAAATCACCGCCGAAGAAGGAGGCGGCACCGTCAGCAAGAACAAGGGCGCGGCCGTGCTCGGCTACGACGAAGACGGTGGAACGCCGAGCGCGAGGGAGCTCGGCTGGACGGCTGGACAGAACGGGACCAGCGAAGACGAAAAGTGCCTCTTGCCGCTGGGGAACGGGCAGCTCCTGCTGGGCGCCGACGGGACCGGGCGGCTGCTGCTGTTCGACGTGACCACCTCTCCCGCCACCGTGAACGTGCTGCAGTTCGGGGCGGGGGGCGAAGAATGTGGGCACGCGCGCGCGACGCCGCCAAAGTCACCGACCCAAATAACAAATCATCGCCGCACGCGCAGTACAAATACGTGTGGGAGTTCGGCGACGGGGTTACGGTGGAAGGCAGCGGGACGCGGGAATTCCGGGCCGAACACGCCTACGCGATCGAAGGACGCTACGAAGTCAAGCTCACCGTGATCGACGAAGGCAAACGGACGGCGGTGCAGACGCACGTGGTCCAGGTCAACGCCCCGCCGGTCCTGGCGAGCATCGCGAGCCTGGGCGCCGGCAACAGTGGCGGCGGCGGTGGTGGCGGCAGCGGCGGAGGCGGCGCTGGCAGGGGGGTGTCGGGCGCGACGAGCACGCATGTCCCCGACGCGACGCTGGCCGGGACGTCGCTCGCGGTGAGCGGGTCCGGGGGGTGACGCTGAAGCTGGCGTGCCCGGCCGGGGAGGCGAGCTGCTCCGGCACGGTCACGCTGCGGACGCTGGGCGCGATCCCCGCGACGGCGCACGCCAGGAAGCGCGTCCTGACCCTCGCCGCCGGCTCGTTCACGGTCGTGGGCGGGAAGATCGCGGCCGTGACCCTGCGTCTGTCGGCCAGGGCGCGCGCGCTGCTGGCCCGCATGCACGTGTTGCGCGTCCAGGCCGTGATCGTGGCGCACGATCCGGCGGGCGCGACCCACACGACGCAGGCGATCGTGACGCTGCGTCTCGGGAGAGCGTTGCACCGTCGCTGACCCGCTTGGCGGGGCCGCCTGGCCGCGGTATAGCAAAATGCACTTTGCCTAAGTCGGCTTTGCTTGATACAATGACCGTCGTGGCGCTTGCCCGTCCAGGAGACGTTTTCGACCGGATCGTCGAGTGGGAGGATCTCTCGGAGTTTGTGACCGCGGGCGGGGATGGCTTGCGCGTCGCCGTGGTGCACGGGCGGCGCCGGCAGGGCAAGTCATATCTGCTGCGGCGTCTCGCGGCCGCGACGGGCGGTTTCTACCATCAGGCGCTCGAGGAGGAGGCGACACCGGCGCTCGAGCATCTGGGTGACGCGCTGGGCGGCTGGCTGGGGGTCCCGGGCGGCAGGTTGGCGTTCGCGGATTGGTCCGCCGCCGTCGACGCGCTGGCCGGATTGCGTCGCGACGACGATGCTCCCGCGGTGGGAGTGATCGACGAGCTGCCGTATCTGCTCGACCGGGTACCGGAGCTCTCGTCGGTGCTGCAGCGTGCCGTCGATGCTTCGCGCGACGGAGCGGGAACACCGGTCCGTCTCGTGCTGTGCGGCTCGGCGCTGTCGGTGATGACGGGACTGCTATCCGGCCAGCGCGCGCTGCGCGGCCGCGTCGCCACCACGGTGAGGGTCGATCCGTTCGACTACCGTGAGGCGGCCTCCTATTGGGGCCTGGCGGGAAACTGGCCGGTCGCGATCAGGCTGCACGCGATCGTGGGCGGTACCCCGGGTTATCGCGATCTGCTCGGGCTCGATCCGCCCCGTGATCTGGCGGGCATCGGGCCATGGCTTGCCGCCGGCGTGTGCAACCCCGCGTCGGCGCTCTTCCGGGAGGACGACTACCTCCTGGCCGAGGAGCGCGGCCTCACCGACAGGGCGCTGTACCACTCCGTGCTGTCGGCGATCGCGGCCGGCAATCACACCGAGACCAAGATCGCCGCCGTGCTCGGACGCGACCGCCAGGCTCTGGGCTGGCCGCTGCGCGTACTCCTCGACGCTGGTTTCGTGGTGCGTGATGACGACGCGCTGCGCCGGCGCCGCCCCGCCTACCGGATCGCCGAGCCGATCGTGCGCTTCCACCACGTCGTCACCAGGCGCGATCTGGCCCGCTTTGAGGAACGGCGCGCCCTGGAGGCGTGGACCGACGCTCAGGCACGCTTCGCCACGCATGTGCTGGGCCCTCACTTCGAGGATCTCGCTCGTCACTGGAGCATCCGCTACGCCTCCGAGCAGACCACGGGCGGTCGCCTGGCCCGAGTGGGGGCGACACAGGTGAACGACCCGGCCGGCCGCTCCCAGGCCGAGGTCAACGTCGTCGGCATCCGCGTGGGTGACTCCACGAAGGTGGGACTGCTCGGCGAGGCCAAGTTCCGGACCGAACCGGCGAGTATCGGTGTGCTCGCCCACCTGGAGCATGCACGAGACCTGCTGACCAAGCGCGCGACAGTGCAGGACGATGTGAAGCTCATCGTGTTCTCAGCCAGCGGATTCGACCCGGCCCTCCTCGCCACTGCGGATGACCGAGACGACGTGGAGCTCGTCGACCTCGACCGGCTCTACACCGGCGAGTGATCTGGAAGTTGTCGGCACGACTGCCCGAAACCAGCTGAATCCGCGCAGTCTGAGCAGGCTGCGCAGCTCGCGAGTGGGATTACGGCCAGTCGATCCGCTCGGCCAGCTGATCGGAGCCGAGGTCGATCAGGCCGCTGCGCTCGATCGGGCGATACTCGCCGGCGTCGAGCCCGAGCCAGTGAACGGCGCGCTCCTCTGGATCGACGATCAGGACCTCGTCGACCTCGTGGGCGGCGTAGAAGGGGAGCTTCTCCCAGGTCTCATCGCCGGGCGAGACGATCTCGACCACGAGCGCGGCGGTGTGCAGCCAGACACCCTCGGCGCCGGGGCGGTGCAGGCCGCCGTCGGGGACGCGGAAGTCGTCGATGGAGTCGCCAAGGTTGAACTCACCCATCGCCGCCTCGAGATTGGCGTCGCGCGCGGGAGAGCCGAGGATCTCGGCCAGCTGCTGAGTCAATCGTGCGTGCCCGTAGTTGGGAGCGGGAACCATGTGCAGAACACCCTCCCAGACCTCGTCGAGACGATCAAGACCGGAGACCCGCCGACGCTCCTTGAGAGCGTCCAGCTCGTAGGCGTAAGGGTCGAGCACCACCGTGGCCATACCGCAAGGATAGCCGCTCGGGAAGCACGCCTCAAGCCGCGATGTCATCCTGTGAGCCCGGGCCTCTGACCGGCTCGGAGGGGGCACGGGGCGGTTATCTCGGCCGGGTCGATGAGCGTCGCGGCCGGGCCGGTTCACCTGATGCGGGCGCGCTCGTGTATCTCAAGCGCGTGGGCGGGGTGCCGCACGTGTTCGTCTCGCGCTACGTGGAGGGCCAGGCCGATCTTGTCTATCGGGTCGTGCGAAACGAAGCGGCCACGAACAAAGCGCTGCGTGAAATCCCGCTGCTGCGCCCGGGTGACGTGATCGGGGTGTTGTTGACCGATCAAAGATCGGCCAGCATCCGCGCAGGTACCTGGTGTTCCCGTTGTGGTTGGGCGCGGGGCCTCCGTGCCCCGCGTCTGAGCGTGGTGTCATCCTCTTTCGATCGCGCACGACAAGGTTTCAGTCGTTGAGCATCCAGGCGATGAAGGGCGCCGGGACGGCCCACACGTCACCGCTGGTGTCGAGTAGGCCCCGGGTGGCCAGTACGCCGGCGCCGAAGGCGGATCGGACGGTCAGCGCCTCTCGTTTCCAGCCGGAGTCAACGTACTTGCCCTCGAAGCCCAGCTTCCCGAGGCGTGGGCCACAGAAGTCCACCTCCTTACTGGCGGTCTTCTGGTACATGACGTCGCTGAAGTGCACATAGGAGCCGGGCTGCTCGCGCTCGATGTTTCTGAGCAGCTCGATGCCAAGTTGCTGCTCGGTGAGAGCCGAGGCGTCGGCTTCGGCGAGCATGCCCGAGCTGCGTAGCGGCGCGAGGCGCGCCAGCAGGGGATCGATGAAGTAATACTTGGACTGCGCCGAGAGCTTCGGCGCGTTGCCGTTGCGCTGGTGGCAGGGCCATGCCAGGTAGGCGAAGAGGAGGTCCTGGAGCCGCGCCTTGGCGGTATGGGGGCTCTCGACGCCCAAGTCCTTACGTAGGGACTCGACTGCCAGCGGACTGGTCAGGCTGCGGGTCAGTCGTCCGAGCATGGCTTGTACTTGGGCGGGTGTGGTGCCGGCGCCCCGGATTGCCTCACCGGCCGCTACGTCCCATAGCGCGCGAATGAAGTCGTCCTGGACATCCCCATTTGCCAACTGGTCGGTGACCGCGCGGGGGAAGCCGCCGACCCGCAGGTAGAGCTCCCAGGTGGACAGCATCCTGTCAAGCCAGGGGAGCATCTCGATGAAGGCCGCGTCAACCTCGGGCGACATGAAGTCGCGAGCCCTTACCGGATCTGGCTGGGGCAACCCGTCCAGGCCCATTGCCCGCGCGAATCGGCGAAAGCCCATCGGCAGCAGCAGACGGTCTGACTCACCGGCGTTCCCGAGTCGGCCCGCCAACTGCTTTTGGGAATCGGACAGGTCACGTGCCGATGATCCGGTCAGGACCACGCAGTCTTCTCCGAAGGCGGTGTTGTCGCGCAACCACTTGATCGCCTCGGGCCATGCGGGGACGCTTGTGATCTCGTCCAGGAACCAGTAACGCGGCCCCTCCAACCCTCGTGTGAGCACCTCGCGTCCCGCGCCCACCAAGCGCTGCAGATCTCCACGGCCAAGCTCATCGCAAGCAAAGTGGATGATTCTGCGAGGCTCCACTCCATGCTGGATCAGCTGCGAGATCGCTCGCTTCGTCTCGAGGCTCTTGCCGACCCTGCGCGGACCACGCAACACATATAGACCGTCGGGCACGATGTCAGACAGCGGGGAGGGCTCGTAGTCGAGAGTCGTCGCCTGCAAAGGACGCAGATCGCGGTCATCGCGCTCCCACTGAGAGTCGCGCCACCATGCGTTGCCGGCCGCCAGGGCGCGCGTCAGCTGGCCTTCGTTCATGGCCGCCAGCCTAGCACTAATGCAGAAATCCCATGCCTTTTCTGCACATCGCCACACATAACCAACCCCTTATCTGCACCAAAAAATCCAAAAAGGTGGCGCTTGCCCTCCGTCTGAGCGTGGTGCACTCCCACCGTCCTAACGGCCGTGACCTGCGGATCGATCTTCACCTGGGTCGGGTGGCGAGCAATGTCATGACGAACATATGTTCGCCTATGCTCCGGACGGAACCGGGCACGGACAGTTCGCCCACAAAACGGGCGGGTCGAGGATCAGGTCGGCGGGCGGTGGGAGCGGTGCCGCGGTTGTCGGTCCAGCGGATGCCGATTCGCGGCAGAGGGGGGCACGGAGAGGGGGACCGGGGCGATCCAGATGGCGAGGGCGACGAGCAGCATCGTTGAGGCAGATGTAACAAGCGGGCGGGCGCGAGCATCTTGACTCACCTCTCGGACAGGCATATCTCGGTACCATCGGCTTGCGGCATCGACCTCCGTGCCCACAGCTGACATGGGCGGCGAGGGTTAGCGTCTTAGAAGGGGCGGGTTTTTTTGGGTCGCATCCTCGCGTGTGGGTGGGGGTACAGTCGTGGTTGGTGCGGGGCGTCCTGCTCCGCGTCAAAGGGTGGTGTGCGTATCGGGAAGGGCCGGTTGTCAGCGTGACACCGAGTCGCGTGCTGCCTCACTCGGATGTTGAGCGCGTACCGGGCGAAAGATCCCGTTGGACAAATATTTGATACCAAGCGCTACGGGGTCAATTCTTCAATCGGCCTTGACACGATCCTCCGTCGACTCCTCGTCGTAGATCGCGTTGGCTGCCTCGACGATGTCGGACAGCTCGCTGGCCAGCGCGGGTAGATCCGGGAGCGCCGGCTTCATCTCCGGGGGTGGTGTCTGAGTCAGGGTGACCTCGCCGGTTGTGTAACGGGCAATCGCCACCGGGCTGTCGATGCCTCGGAGTGCCCATTCGGTCACCGTCTTGCTGCGCCCGGGACAGAGCACCAGTCCGATCGATGGTTCGTCGCCAGGCTGGCGCTCCAGCTCGTCAACGGCGGTGAGGTAGAAGCTCATCTTGCCGGTGAACTCGGGCTTGAAGTCCTCGACCTTCAGGTCGATCACGACGAAGCGCCGCAGAAGATAGTTGTAGAACAGGAGGTCGACGAAGAACTCCTCCGTCTTGCCTGTCTCCTCGTCGATGATTCGCAGCGGGAACTGCCGCCCGACCAGCGCGAAACCGCGGCCCATCTCCATCAGGAACGATTGGACGTCGTTGAGCAGAGCCTGCTCGAAGCTCCCGCTCCTTCGCCCGCTCAGCCAGGCCGAGGAACTCGAAGTTGTAGGGGTCCTTTATCGCGTCGCGAACGAGCTCGGAGTCGGACTCCGGCAGCGCGTGCTCGAAGCTGGTGAGCGCGCCGCCTTGGCGCCCACGGAGATCACTCATGATCTGAGCCTGCAGAACGTTGCGCGACCAGCCGTGCTTAATTGCTTCGTGCGCGTACCAAAGCCGCGCATCGCGGTCATCGAGCTTCGTCAGCAGTGCGATGTTCTGTCCCCAGGGTAATTGGCCAACAGGCCGTTGGCCAATTGCTCGACCGTCCTCCTCCGGTGGCCAAGCCTCGGCAAAAGCCCGCATGTACTTGAGATTCGACCGCGAGAGACCTGTCATGTCAGGGAACTCCCGACGGAGATCGGAGGCCAACCGGTCGATGATCTTGGCGCCCCATCCCTCTCGGCCTTGACGCTCGAGAATCTCGTGCCCGATCTCCCAGTAGAGCTGGATCAGCTCGCTGTTGACCGCGAGTAGGGCACGGGTGCGTGCGCCCACGATCCGGGCCTTGACCTCGGCCAGGAATGCGTGGTAGCCGACCGGCAGCGTGTCGCCGCGGCGCGCGGGCGAGTGGTTGGTTGGCTTGCTCATACGAACACACGTTCCCATACGCTCCGGACGGAATCCGTCTCCCCGGGCGTGGCTCGCGGCAAGCAAGCGCAGACTCTCGTCAAGGACCGGACCGTGGATGGCGATCGGGGCGGGGCTTGTGGGCGTGACCAGTGCGGGTTGTGTGGGAGGGGGGGGGCCGCATCCTCGCGCCGCGGTGTGCGACCGGGTCGGGTTGGGGCGGAGCGTCCCTGCTCCGCGACATGGGGCGCGGGGTGCTGACGGGACGGTCTGTAACCAACTCGTGATCATCCTGTGAAACCGGGCCTCTGACCGGCTCCGAGGGGGGTTGCGGCGGTTATCTTGGCCGGGTCGATGAACGTCGCAGCCGGGCCGACTCACCTGATGCGGGCGCGCTCGTCTATCTCGAGCGCGTGAGTGGGGTCATTGCGCCGGGTCGGTCAGTGACTCGGTGGACTGCTGCTCGTGCGTGGGTCAGCGGGTTTGAGCGCTTCGCGCATGCGCTCAAGCGCTGCGCGGTCCTTCGGCCGGTCGGCGACGGTCTTGGAGTGCAGGATCATCTCCGCGGAGGCGACCGGTACCACGATTCCCGTTCCGGGCACGGTCTCGGGCGTCGCGGTCGCGACGATCTCCTCAAAGCCAGTGGTTCCGTCAGGGATCAGGACGACATCGAAGTCGCCGTGGCGTGTGGTGAATGTAATCGACACTTGGTTGCGGAAGGTGCGTGCGTCGATGCCATCGGGTGGGCGGAAGCCGTCGGGGTAGCGAGCGGGGTCCACGCGAAGGCCTGCGTCGAGCTCTTCCACAGCTGCTGCGAGTCGTTCGAGGTTCTCCTCTGAGCGCTCGGGGGTCACGTCGATGTCGTCTGTCGTCTCGAGCCAGCCACGGGCTTGAGCCGCGGCACCACCGATGACTACGTAGCGCACGCGGTGTCGCTCCAGCGCCTGGATGATCGCCGCGCGACCCGGATCGATCGGGGGACCATCGGTCATGCGGCCCGCTCCATGTCCTGCAAGCGTTGACCCGCCTCGAGGGTGGCCCATAACGCCGGGACGTGCACACGCGCGTCCGGATCGCGGGAGGACTCGGCGATACGAATCAGGTCGATCAGCGACGCCACCCTCACGGAAACGCCGGGAGCGATCTGCACGCTCTGCGCATCGCGAGCGAGGTCGCGATAGCCACGCGTGCCGGACGGCAGGAGCGTCGCGTGCAGCTCCGCCCCCTTGGGCAGCACCCAGCGCCGCGACCCGTCGCTTCCCTTCTCGGCCGGTTCGCCACGGAGGCGCCGAGCGGCGTGCTCGACGCGACGCATCGAGGCGTCCGCCGGCACGACATGCAACGTTCGGCCTCCCAGCATGATCGGCCAGCCGTGAAAGGCACCGGCGACGTCGCCGATCACGACGAACCGCGCCTGCCCCGCCAGCTCGCTGAGAATTCCGATCGGGTCGAGACCCTCCGCCGCCCACGGCGGCGCGAGATGCCTCACACGCTCGACGGGCTCGAGCAAAAGCTGCTGGGCGATCAGCGACTGGTAGGAGTCGTCATAGCGCGCGAGGCCCACCGTGAGCTCGAGATCGCAGGCGTGGAGCGCATCGATGACGCTCTCGAGCGGCGGGTGCTGCTGCCCCGTCTCCCAGCGAGCGATAGTCGACTGCGGCCGCCCGAGCCGCTCCCCGAGCTGCTCTTGGGAGAGTCCAGCACGTCTGCGCCCGGCCAAAAGCAGATCAGAGCTACGCATGAAAACTAATATAGCGAAAACAGCATAATCTCCCAGTAGAGCCGGATCAGCTCGCTGTTGACCCGTCTCCTGAGTGTGTTGGGCCGCATCCGCGCGCCGCGGTGTGCGACCAGGTCGGGCCGGGGCGGAGCGTCCCTGCTCCGCGACATGGGCCCGGGGTGCTGACGGGGCGGGCTGTAATCAACTCGTGGGTCTTCTGTGAGACCGGGCCGTTGACCGGCTCGGATGGGTCACGGGGCGGGTATCTTGGCCGGGTCGATGAGCGTCGCGGCCGCCGGGCCGGTTCACCTGATGCGGGCGCGCTCGTGTATCTCAAGCGCGTGGGCGGGCAGAGTATGAGGAATACTGCATATTCATCAGGTCGTGCGCCTGCGCCGACTCTTGCGAGCGTCCTGGGCTTGTCTTCAGGGTCGGGTTGGCTCCCTCGCCGCGTAAGAACGTGTTTTGTTTTCGTTTGTGGCTCGCCTGCTCTGTGTGAAGGTTTTGTAAAGGAGGGTGTTGGGGTCTATCGTTTTTCAAAATTGATAACTATGGTATCGACTATTACGTCGTTTGAGAACCATCCCCCAAGTCTCCGGGCATATACTATAGTAATCAGTCGGGCTTTTCAAAACACATTCTAAGAGTCGTGAGATCGCCTCGGGCTCGCGTTCCATGCGTCGGGCGAGCTATGCGCGAGGAGCGGGAGTCCGAGCTTCCCGTGGAGGCCTATCCCTCCTTGCGTACCGCTGCGAAGCTCATCGGCGTCAGCCCGAGCACGCTTTCGCGTCGGGGTGACGTGGTGCGGGTTTCCGCGGCTAACCAGGAGCGCATCCCGGCGGGCGAGGTCGTTCGCTTGGCGGCGATATATCGGCGAGCGCGGGTGAGTCGCGTCGCCGCGGCGCTTGTGGAGCGTGCGGCCAGTGCGGGCGCTGAGGCGCAGCAGCTCGTCGGCGCCGAGGTTGACCGTGCGCTGGAGCAGGTTCCTGTGGTCTCGGCGAGTCCTGACGTCGGTGCTTTCATCGTCGAGGCACGCAGGCGGTTGCCGAAAGGGCTGGCCGCACAGGTCGAGGCTACGTGCAAGCGCGATTCCGAGCCGGGGCACAGCACCGTCGGATGGGCTCCCGAGGGGGATTAGCCTCACATCAGCGCGGTGGACTCCATTGCATGTATCGAGCACCGGCGGCACGATAGGCGCTTGGCGGCGCCGCTGAACGGAAGCCGAGACGATCGGCAAGCGCGGTTTCGGCCGAGGGTGGAGCGAATCCGAGCCGGGACGGCAAGCCTTGCTTCTCGGCGGCAATGGCGAGGTAGCAGAGAAGCACGCCCGCAAGCACCCGGCTGAGCTCGGTCTCCTTCGAATGGGCGTCGTCTTCGAGAACGAGTCCTCCAGTTCGAGGACTGTTGCCGGCGTCCCGTCACTGCGGCTTCCATCGTCGTCGTTCCAGTGCATCCGCCGGGGCGAATGCCCGGCCAGGTACGCGAGGAACCCCATGACCTCTGAGCGAAGGTTGCGTGCCATCGTGGCGTGACCGTAGCGGGATCACAACGGCGGCCAATTCCGCCGGGCCGCATGGGTCACCAAGGAGAGCAACGGGTAGTCAGCCGGCAACCGCCCCGAACAGCAGAGTGGACTATTGGTCACACAACGAGAGTAGACCGGCGGCCGGACGGAAGCTGCTCGCGCTCGGTCGGCGGGCGGTGGGAGCGGTGAGTGAGGTGGTGGGTGTGGGCCGCGTCCTCGCGCCGTAGTGATGGACCGGGTCGTGCCGGGGCGGAGCGTCCGTGCTCCGCGAAACGGGTGGGGGTGCGAACGGGCGTCGCGTGTGGGGCGAGGTGTCCGATCGGGGTGGCTTGCGTCATCTCGGTGTTCTCATCGGTCAGCTCAGCCATGCGGACAGCTCCTTCAGTGCGTCGGGATGACGTAGTAGTAGGCTCAGGGCCAGCTCCAGATCGACAGGTATCTATCTACTTATGTCAATAACACTCACGTCTGTCGATGTAATACGATCCACGTCATGAGCACCAGCGACGACCCCGCCGCCGAGCAGCGGCCGGGCGAGCGACCGATCCGGTATGTGCTGTTTGTCTGCAACCACAACGCCGGGCGCTCGCAGATGGCGCAGGCGTTCTTCGAGCGTTACGGCCCCGAGGACGTGCGCGCGGAGTCCGCCGGGACCGAACCCGCACGGGAGATTTGGCCGCCCGTGGTCGAGGCGATGGGTGAGGTTGGGATCGACATCGCGGGCCGGCGTCCCAAGAAGCTCACGGTCGAGATGCAGCTGCACGCCGATTGGGCGATCACGATGGGCTGCGGCGATGCCTGCCCCTACGTGGCAACAATGGTCGAGGCGTGGGACATTCCCGACCCTGCGGGCAGGCCGATCGAGGACGTGCGCGCGATTCGCGATGGCATCGAGGCGCGCATCCGCGAGCTGATAGGAGAGCGTATCGAGGCGATCCGCAGCGACCGTACCGCGCATCAGTTGCGCCTCGTGCGGCTGCTGCCGAAGCTCGACGAGGAGTTCGCCGACACCCGCTCTCCCGAGGAGATCCGCGCGTGCGCCGATGCGGTCCTCGAGAAGTTCGACGGCGCGCGCGTGCGCTCTCACATCCTCACCTTGGCCCATCGCCAGACCCGCGAGTGCCTGCGCAAGGACATCTGCGACCGACTCCCGGCAAGGACGTGGGCGTGACCGGGACGGGTTGTGTGTGGGGGTGTGTGTTGGGGCGCATCCGCGCGCCGCGGGCCGCGGGGACTCAGAGACCGCGACGGAGCTCGAGGACTTCGCGTGGAGAGTGGTTCGCGCCGGCGATCCCGTAACCCTGCGTTACGCCGAGCGGGTGCTTGGCGTCTCGAACCCTACGGTCCGCGATTGGGTGCGGGCGGGCATCCTGGAGGACTTCGCGGGCTCGCCCCAGCGGGGTCGGGCTGGAGAGCCTCGCCCGGACGCGTGAGATCGTGCGCGAGCTGCGCGAGGCGGGCCAGGATCGCGAACTGATGGCTGCCGTCATGAGCCGCTTGGAGTGCGCTTACTCGCCGCTCGCCACCGGGCAGCTGCCAAATATTCAGCGGGCGACGGCATGGCGCCGGCGAGTGGCGGATCCGGCGAGGCCGCGTGTCTCGCCCACCATCGGGCTGGGGCGCATCGGCTGAGGAGGCGATGGCTGGGGGGGAGCTGGAGGGGGTGGTCGGCGAGCCATGCGCATCAGTCTACCCCCGAATCACCAGAGCGAGGACCCATGCCAGCACCTCCGCCATCAATAACAGCGCTCCAAGGCGAAAGACCATCATCAAGATCCGTAGCTGCCGACGGTTGAGCTCCGCACTGCGACCCATGTGCAGGGCCAGATCACGCTGGATCAGGTGGATCTCCAGCGGTTCGCTCCTGGTCCTCCAATCCCCGTTGGGCCTCCCCGTAGGCAAGCGCATAGCCCGCCTCGGGCGGCTCAGTGGAGCTTGTGCTCATTTGTCCGACCTCTCGATCATCGAACACACGTTCCCATAGATCCCGGACGGAATCCGTATCTCGTCCTCGTCAGGGACCGGGACGTGGATGGCGACCGGGGCGGGGCGTGGGCGTGACCGGGAGGGGTTGTGGGGGGGGCGCATCCTCGCGCCGCGGTGTGCGACCGGGTCGGGTTGGGGCGGAGCGTCCGTGCTCCGCGACATGGGCGCGGGGTGCTGACGGGACGGTCTGTAACCAACTCGTGATCATCCTGTGAAACCGGGCCTCTGACCGGCTCCGAGGGGGGTTGGGGCGGTTATCTTGGCCGGGTCGATGAACGTCGCAGCCGGGCCGACTCACCTGATGCGGGCGCGCCGGTGGCGCGTGCGCGCGCCCCTGCGCCTAGCCGTGCCCCTGCTCGCCCTCGCCGCAATCCTCCTCGCCGCCAACCCACAGTCCGCGCGGGCGGTGATCCTCCCGGCCACCACGATCGACGGGCCGAGCCCTGACATCGTCGGGTTCGGAGGGGTGGCGATGGCCGAAGACGGGACGGGGGGGATCGTCTATCTCAAGCGCGTGGAAGGGGTGCCGCACGTGTTCGTCTCGCGCTACGCGGAAGGTCGTTGGATGGCGCCGATCCAGGTTGACACGGGCGAGAAGTACGCCGCCGGCTGGCCGCGGATCGGGGCGGCGAACGGGGGGGAGCTGATCGTCGTGTGGGCGACGCCGTTCGCCACGCGCCGTGAAAAGCCGGTGTACGAGCTGCTGGCGTCTGAGCTCGGTCCCGGCGGGCAGGAATTCGGGCCGGCGATCATCGTGGACTCGAACATCGAAGAAGCGACCGGCACGAGCCCCGATCTGGCGGTCAGCTCCACCGGTCAGGCGGACGTCGTCTACCGGGTCGTGGAAACCTCCTCGCCGACGGTGCCGCTGTTGCGTCCCGGCGACGTCGTCGAGCAGGTGCGGGTGGCGCACTTCGACGGCCAGCGCTGGTCGAACCTGGGCGCGATCGACCGCGACCCGGGCGTCTCGATGCGCCCGCCCACCGAAGCCAACGCGCCGAAGATCGCGATCGGCCCAACCGGCAACGGGGTGGTCGTCTGGCAGGAGCCCGACATCGAAGGCGTGGCACGGATCTGGGCCAGGCGGTTGTTTGGCTCAACGCTGGACTACGTGCTGCCGGTCAGTGCCGAAACCTTCATCGGGGCGCCGATCTCGACCGACGCCGACGCGCCCAGCGTGGCCGTGTCATGGCTGGGGCAGGCCGACGTCGCCTACCGCCAGAACGCCGGCCCGGGATCGCCGCTGCCGGGGCCGCGGATCTTCCTGAACATCCTGCCCAACGGCGAATCCAAGAGCGGCGGGGAGTTCGAAGGGCCGATCGTCGCGGATGACGCGGTGCCGGGCGGCCAGTCGGCCTCGGTCGGGCCGCCGAGCATCGACATCGACGAAAAGGAAGACCTGCGGCTGCTGTATGACGCCAATGGCACCCCGCGCGTGATCGAGGGCGACGACAAAGGGCTGACTGCTGCATTGTCGCTGGGACCGGGGTTCGTGGGCTCAGAACAGATCTCGGTGAGCGTCATGAACAAGCAGGGCGGCGGCGTCTCGGCGTGGCCGAGCCAAGACGCGCAGGGCGCCCCGGCGGTCGCGGTGCGCGAGGACTTCCCCAGCGGAGCGGCGCAGACGGGCCTCGTCAGCGGTGGCGCCGGCGGGGAAGTCGGCGAACTCGCGGTGGGGCGCTCGGGTCTCGGCGACGGGCTGGTCGCCTTCCGCCAGGGCCCGTTCGGCGACGCCGCGATCGTCGCCGCCCAGGTCACCGCGCCACCGACCGAACTGGTGATGAGCGTGCCCAAGGGCTGGATCAAGCCCTCCCGGGCGACGATCACCTGGCAGCCCGCCGTGAGCGCCGACGGACCGCTGCGCTACAGCGTCGTGCTCGACGGCCGTGCGCTGCCCGCTCCCGCGGGGGCTTCGAGCCTGCGTCTCGACCCGCTCGGGCTGGGCGCGGGGCGTCATCGCGTGCAGCTGCTGGCGACCGACATCAACGGCCAGTCCACGCTCTCCTCGCCCTCGCCGCTCGATATCGCCGGCCCGCCGAGCGTGAGCATCGCCCGCGCGCGCGGCGGCCACGGGGTCAGCGTGCGGGTCAGCGACGCCTATTCCGCGGTCGACGCCCACGACGTGATTGTCAGCTTCGGCGACGGCCACAGCGCCCGCGGGCACAGGCGCTTCGAGCATCGCTACGCCCACGGTGGGGTCTACCGGGTGGTCGTGCGCGTCCGCGACAAGCTCGGCGAAGCGGCTGTCGTCAGCCGCTGGGTGAAGGTGCGATGAGGCGACTCGTCCTCGTCTCCACGTCGATGGTCGTCGCGCTCTGCGTCCTCCCGGCGCCCGCCGGGGCCGATGTCTTCGGGCCGATCTCGCTCGTCTCGGAGGGACCGTTCGGCGGTGAAACCCAGCAGGCCGAATACGCGCACGACCCGGCAATCTCGGGCAACGGCCGGTACGTCGCCTTCGACGGCTCGATCGGGGGGGTCACCGGCGTGTGGCGGCGGGATCTGCAAACCGGCGCGCTCGAACAGGTCGCGGGCGGGGACGCCGAGCTGCCCTCGATCAGCGCCGGCGGGCAGTACGTCAGTTTCACGACCAACGAAGGCCTCAGCCTGCCGGAAGTCAGCCAAGGCAAGCCGGACGCGAGTCCGCATCAGGAACCGGTCAACGTGTACGTGCGCGACATGGCCGTCCAGCCGGCGGCCACCAAGGCCGAAGAAGCCGCTCGTCCGGCGGGCGAACGGGCGTTCACGGTCGTCTCGGCCGTGGACGGGTCTGAAGAACCATTGACTTACAGCGGCGCCAGCACGACCCGGGGCTCCACGGCGACCGGGCGCTCGGCGATCGAGCGCCGAAGGCGACGAGGTGGCGTTCGTGACGACCGCCGTGTCAAATCTCGTTCGCTACCCCAAGGACGAAGAAGAAGAACAGAAAGGGGAAACGCCCAAGCCATACACGCCGACGCTGCAGGTCGCGGTGCGCTATGTGCGGCAGCAGAAGACGGTGCTCGTCAGTCGCTGCTACGTGCGCTGCGAAGAAGGCGCGGAACCGGCGGTGGGGAAGGTTGAAAGCAGCGAAGCCTATGGCGCGGCGTATCCCGGTCGCTCTGACGCATTCGAACCTCCTCCGGCGTATGGGGAATACGGCCGAGCAGCTCCACCCGGGGCTTCGCTCAGCGCTGACGGCTCGACCGTCGCATGGATGGGAGAGGACATCGAGCCAGCAGGCGGCGCTGCTGCCTGAAGAAGAAAGGACCGGCCGACTACACCGAGCCGCTGTGGCGCCGGATCGCGACCCGGCTCGGAAACGTCAACCGAGCGTGTGACCGGCGGCTCGGATCCCGGCAACCCGGCCTGTATCGCAAGCGGCGAGCGCAAACTGCCGGCAAACGCGTACCAGCCCGATCCGTGCCAGGGTCCATTCGTTATCGAAGAACAGGGTATTCCCAGCGGGGATCGTCAACGAAAACGGGGGGCAGACCGGCGACTTCGTCCCGCGCTTGAGCGCCGACGGCGACATGGTCGCGTTCGTTTCCCAGGCGCCGCTGGTTGCGGCCGGCGAAGAAGACTTCGGTCGCTCCAAGGATGGCCAGGAGAGCGATCTGTACGTCGCGAACATGGCCCCCGGGCTCACCCGCGATCGGGCGCTCACCCAGGTGACCGAGCTCGCCGGCGGCGAAGGCGCGGGCCTGGCGGACACCGCGCCGATCTTCGACTTCGACATCTCCCCCGACGGTCTCCAGGTCGCGTTCTGCGACCGTGCGCACCCGCTTCCCGCTGGGCTTCCCCGCGTTCGTCAGCACCCCCGCCGGCGAACCGGGAATGAACGAACTGTATGACGCCGATCTCGGCGACGGCACGCTCACCCGCGTAACTCACGGCTATCGGGGTGAAGACGAAGCCGGCGAACACGCTCATCGGACCGCGCCCGCCGGCGAAGACCCCTACAAAGCGCAGCCGGGCGACGGCGCGCTCTCCCCATCGTTCACGGAAGACGGCGACGTGCTTGCGTTCTCCTCGACCGCCTCCAACCTCGCCTTCGGCGATGCCAACGCGCCCCCGCTGGAACTGCCGCAGGCCGGCTCGTTCGACGGCAGCGACGCGTTCACGGTCACGCGCACGATCTTCAGCCCGGCGCCCACGGCCAACGAAGCCTCGCCCGCGCCCGAACCGGCGCTCGAACCGGCGTGGAACATCGGCGTGACCGCGAGCTCGCAGGCGAACGGGAGCGTGCTCTTGTACGTGCAGGCGCCGGGGGCGGGGACCGTGCACGCCGGCGCGCGTGGCGCGGTCGTGGCCGCGTTCGTTCACGCGGCTGGAGCCGGTGACCCGGGGGCTCGGGCGGCCAGGGCGGGGAAGCGCAAATCGAAGGCGAGGGCGATCGCCAAGACGGTCATCGCCAGCACGGTCGCGACGCGGACGGAGGACACACATGGGGCGGAACTGACGCCGCTGACGCTCGCGCTCGCTCCCCGCTACGCCTCGCTGGCGCGCGAACGGAGCGGGTTCTCGGCGACGGTCACGGTCACGTTCTCCGCGCCGGGACGCGCGACGCTGACGGACACGATCCCGGTGACGTTCGTGCGCGCGAAGAAGAAGAGCCCCAAGAAGCGCTCTGCCAAGGACAAAGGCAAGAGCAAACGGCACAGCGACGGGGGCTCCTCGTCGAAAGCGGGCGGACGCGGATGATCCCGTCGTCGCGGCCCGCTCGATCGACCCTGGCCCACTCGGCCGTGCGAGCGCGCGCGGTATCCCCCGGCCCGGGTGTCGCTCTCGCCCTGACGGTCCTTGCGCTCGTGCTGCCCCTTGCGGTGGCGCCCTCCAGCGCCCATGCCCAGGGAGCCGGAGAAGCTCCGGCCTGGCGCCTGGAAAAGGTCCTGCCGCCCCAGCGTCCGGGAGAATCGAACGAAGAACACGACAGGCAGATCCCGGTCGGCCTCGGCAAAATCGGCGACGTCGAGTTCTGGGCGCCCAACCGGGGGCTGCTGATCACCGCCGGCGACCCGCCCACGGTCCCCGCGGGCGTCTGGACCTACAACGGCGTCGAATGGCGCGAGCTCGCGACCGAATGCGGCGCCACCGACGGGCGCATCGCCTGGGCGGGCCCGGACGAATTCTGGACTGTCTCCGACGGGCGCCCGGGACAGACCAGCGAATCCAAGGAAAACATCAACCTGCCGCCGCTGGAAGACAACACGCTGTGCCACTTCGCCGATGGGCAGATCGTCGCCTCCTACGCGCACCCGGCGTTTCAGGCCGACTCCTACCTGCAGATGCATGCCGCGGGCTGCTTCGAACCGGCGGACTGCTGGTTCGCGGGCGAACCGCTGGAAGAACCGCAGCTCGGCGCGTTTCAGCTGCACTTGAACGGCAGCGCGCTGGAAGCCGAACCGTATCCCGAAGAAGGGCACGCGATCGAGAGCATGAGCCTGCTCGAAGGGATCCTGTACGAGGGGGCGCGCATCGCGCCGGGCGATCGCGACTCCACGCCCAACCCCGAACCCCCGGTCATCCACCGCATCAACCCGGCGGGCTTTGAGCCGGTGTTCGAACCGGAAACCGAAGTGCCGCTGTACACGGGCGAAGAGCGACCCGAAGCGCTGCAAGCCCTCCAGCTCTCGAGCGCCGACGGCACGCTCTGGGGGGCGACCGGGCCCAAACGAACCGAAGGCGGCACGCCCGGACAGGTGACGGTCGTGCGCCGCGTCGAATCGTTCTGGAGCCAGCTCGTCGGCCCCGAACACCCCCTGGAACCGCTGTTCTCCGACCTGTCCGAAGAAGAAGCGCTGCTGGGTCGTAAAACCAAACCGGAGGAGGTCGTCGCCCGCGAAGCGACCGTCAGCGGAATCGCGGCCGAACCCGGCGGCGCGGGCGCCTGGATCGCGCTGGCGCCCCCGGAAAACAAAGGCGCGCTGACCGAGCGTGCGGTGCTCGCCCACATCTCCGGCGCCGGGCAGGTCAGCGAAGCCCGGGCGCTGCCCTCCAGCTCCGAACAGGAACAGGGGACAGGGTCCAAGGGCGCGGCGTCCAAGGCTCGTCTGCCCGGCAGCGAACGACTGCTGGCTGGCTACCGCGCAGGGCTTCCTCTACCACCTCGCCCCCGCGGGCGAACGCACACTGCCGGCGAGCGAAATGCCCGGCTTTGAAAGCGGCGGCAAGGTCAACCTGATCACCTACCGCCCGCCCGACCAGGGCCTGCCGCAGGTGCTGGCCGACGCCCCGCCCCCCGACACCTCGGGCCAGGTCGAAGAACCGCCCGACTACGGCGGCACGTTCGCCGAAGCCAAAGGGATACCGATCGAATCGACCGTGCAGGCGCCGCTGCTCACCATCTGCACAGCCGGATCGTGCGCGGGACGACGCTCGAACTGAGCTTTCACCTGGCGGTCAAGGCGCGTGTCCGCCTGCTCGCCACCCGCCACAAGCAGGTCGTCGCGAGCACGCCGATGCGCACGCTTGCGGCCGGCAATCGCAAGCTGCTGCTCGCGCTCAACCGCAAGCGGTGGCCGACCAAGCTCTCGCTGCAGACCCACCCGCTGGCGCCGCTGCCGACCACGACCACCAAAGAAGCGGTCGGCGGTCCCGAACACGGCGGCTCGGGGTCGAACACGGTCTCGACCGGACTGCGCGTGCTGCCCGAAGTGCCCACCTTCGCACAACTGGAATCGCGGCCTTGAGATTGCGGGACAGAGATCGCGGCACGGTGTCCGTGCGACCCTCGCGCGTGGGCGCGGGCGCGCTCGCGGGTCTGCTCGCGCTCATCGGCGCCCTCGCGCTGGCCGGCGCGCTGCCGGGGCCGGGTGTGACCACCCGCGCGAGCGCTCAGTCCCCGCAGCCGGAAACCACGCCGCAGACCGACGCCTCGGTGCCGGCGCGCGACGTGACGATGATCGGCGCCACTCCGGATGAACCCGGCGCCTCCGGGCCGAACGAGACGTGGGGGATCGGGACCGAGAAATCCGGCACTGGCGCCGAAACCAAGACGATCGCGGTGATCGTGCGCTACGCCGGTGGGTCCGGCTGGACGATCGCGCAGAGGCTCGACGAAGGGTCGCTCACCGGATTCGAATTCCAGTCCAGTCCGCTCGCCGGGCAGATGACCCCGCACGGCGACGGTGTGCTCGCCGGGACCCTCCCCAAGGAAGGCGGCGGCTCGCGGCAGGCCATCCTCGTGCGTACGCCGGGCGGCGCCTTCGCAACCGCTCCGGCCGTCACGGTCGAAAGCGAAACGCCACAGCCCGGCGAAGAACCGCTGCTGCACAAAGGCGAAACGCTGTTCGGCGCCAAGCGCGCGCCGCTGATCGCGCCCCTGGAAGAAGCAGGCGGCGAAGCCGGCGCGCTGCTGGCGCCGGTCCGGGAAGGTGCCGGGGTCGAGGACCAGGTCCTGCACTTCGATGGGCACGAGTGGACGTCCGAGCCGATCGAGATACCCACGGCCAGCAAAGAAGAATTTCGCGTGCTGGGGATCGCCGCCACGGGCCCCACGAACGCCTGGCTGCTGGCCCAGCTCTCCTCTAAAGCGTCCTACCCAGCCGGAGCCGTCGCGCTGTTCCGGCGCGTGCGCGAAGGCGAAGGGGAAAAGGCGAAGTGGGTGTGGAAGCCGGTCACGGCCACCGGCAAAGCCGAAGAAGCGGAACCGCTGACGGTCCCGGTGCAGGAAGGCGGGACGCCCGAGCCGTTCACGCTCGCCGGTCTGGGCGAGCCGCCGACGGCGATCTCCCAGGCGCTGACCGTGACGAGCGAAGGCGTGTGGGTCGACGGCGAGCGCGGCGACGTCAGTACGCACACGCGGGCCACGACGACGATCTATTTCAAGCCCGGCGGCGAAGCCGGCGGCCACGTGGAAGCGAGCTGGTGCCTGCTGCCCGCGGGCGCGACGGCGCCGCGGTG
Organism: uncultured Solirubrobacterales bacterium; assembly: GCA_963810645.1. Classification (GTDB taxonomy): domain Bacteria; phylum Actinomycetota; class Thermoleophilia; order Solirubrobacterales; family Solirubrobacteraceae; genus Palsa-744. The sequence goes on from CAWEOK010000005.1 coordinate 93,793, forward strand.
CCAGTACGAACTGCCCGAAGCGCTGCCCGGCGGGTACGACCGCTCGATCGCCTGGAGCGGGTCGGAAGCGGGCGGGCGGTTCGGCGCGCGCGTGATCACAGGCCTGGCCGAAGGCGTCAGCCTGCGCCTGGAAGGCGAATCGTTTACGCGCGTGCTGGCGCTCGGCGCGGGATCCAGCGAAAGCCAGTTCCCCGGCGCCCAGCTCGGGGCGGCGTTCAGCGCGCCGCGCGAGGGCTGGCTGGGGGCGGACGGGATGCCCGTGCACCTGACGACCGAACCCGTGGCGTCTCGCCTGAAGCCCTGGCCGGCGCCGTTTCGCCATCCCCTGCTGGCGATCGCGCCCCAGCCCGGCGCGCCGGTGGGCGCGCTCTCCAGCGAAGCGGTCGCGGTCGGCGATCAGGGCGCGGTCGGGCGCTTCAAGCCCGGGGCCGGCTGGCTGCCGGAAAGCCTGTTCGGCCCCGGCGAGCGGGTCGAACACCCGCGCCTGCGCGCGGTCGCCTGGCCCACGCCCAATCGCATCTTCGCCGTCGGCGACCACGGTCAGATGTGGCTGTGGCGCGGGGAAACGGACCTGTGGGAAAAAGACCCGGCGACGCCGCTGAACTTCCGCGGCAACCTGCTCGGCGTCGCGTTCGACCCGGAAAAACCCTCCTACGGGTTCGCGGTGGGTTCGCCGACCGTCGGCCCCGAACCGGGCGGTTCGGGGGAAACCGGGGAACCGGGCCCGCTGCTGCGCTACGGCAAGACCTGGACGCAGGAAGCGCTGCCCGAAAAGGTGCGCGACGCGAGCTTCATCTCGATTGCGTTCGCGGGCGAAGAGGCGATCGTCGTCTACCGCCGGCGCCCGAGCGTCTCCACGGACAACCAGACCGGGGGTCTGTTGATCAAACAGACCGAAAAATCTGGCTGGGAAGAACAGGAACAGCCCGGCAACGAAGTCCCGGTCGCGGTCGCGGGCCTGCCCGACGGCGGCGCGGCGTACACGACCGTCGGCGGGCCGGACGGGCCGCGGGTGTTCGAGCGCGCATCGGCGAGCTCGCCCTGGGAAGCCAGCCCCACGCCGCTGCCCGGCTCGACCGCGGGCCAGCTCGCGGTCTTCCGCGAAGGGGGAGCGCTGCGGGCGATCGTCTCCGCCGGGGGGATCAGCAACGAAAGCGAACCGCTGGCGCCCGCGCCCGGGTTCCCGCCGAGCTATCTCGAACCGTTCCCGCCGATCGCCGGTGGGCCGGAAAGCGGCGGGATCCTGCGCCAGACCGCGACCGGCTGGAGCGATGAGACCCACGAACTGAATCCCGCGAGCGAACCCCAGGGCGGCTACACCTACCACGACCTGCCCTACCGCCTGGACCCGATCCTCGCGGTGCTGGTCTCGCCCGTCGGCGGCGAAGGCTGGGCGGTCGGCGGCCAGGTCGACACCGACGAAAAGCTCGAGACCGGCGATCTGGAGCGCTATCCGAACGAAGGCACGACTCCGCTGGGCGAAGGCACGGCGCCGGTGGCGCCCGAAGTGCCCGCCCACGACCGCGCCGGCGAACGCAGGGACGTGACGTTCGCGATCGGCGGCGGCGCGCAGTGCTCGGCCCCGTGCGCGGCGCGCGCGGACGCGCGAATCGGCCCAGATGTGTGGCTCAAAGAAGCGCTCAGACAAGCGGGGAACACCGGGGCGCGGGCGTTCCTGTACACCGGTCCGCGCGTGACGACGGCCGAAACCCAGGGACCGAAAACCCAGCCGATCCCGTTCGCGCAGGAGCTCGAACGCTACGCGCAGATTCTCGCCGGCAGCCCGATCCCCGCCTACGCGGCGGTCTCGCCGTACGAACTGAACGCGCGCCCGGAAAGCGACGGCTCAGAGGCGACGTTCCAGGCGGCGTTCGCCGGCTTCCCGCAGACCGCTCTGTCCGCCGGGGACGGCAAAGAACAGGGGTGCAGCGGGACGGTCGGCTGCCAGACCGCCTACTACGCGTTCGAACAGCCGGGCGAAGGGGGCACGGTGCGCGTGATCGTGCTCGACGACAGCTCCGATGTGGACTCGGTCCAGCTGGACTGGCTCGCGGGCCAGCTCGCCTACGCCAAGGCGCACGAAACACCGGCGATCGTCGTCGGCGACGCCGATCTGAACACGCGGATCCAGAACGGCGACACGGCCGCGACCGCGGTCGCCCAGGTGCTCGCGGGCGGCGGCGCCTCGGCCTATTTTTACGACGCGCCCGAAGCAAACGTGCAGCGCCCGCTCGTCGGTACCCAGGTGCCCTCGTTCGGTTCGGGCACGCTCGGGTATGTGAACGTGGCGGGTGAACGCTTCGGCGATTTCCACGGCGCGAGCGGGTTCATGCTCGCGCAGGTCGAATTCGCCACGTATGACCCCGCGACCAACATCGCCCGTGTCAGTGCCCGGCTGATCCCAGACATCGGCGAACTGGCCCTGGAAGCGGTCGACGGGATCCTGTTGCGCCGCAGCGAGCCGGGCTTCTTCGACGCGCTCGCGCGCCGCCCTCGCGCGGGCGGGCAGGCGATCAACTCGAGCCAGGAAACGGATGTCGATCCGTATATCCCGATTCCCGAGGAATGTGTCGGGCGGGAATGTGCGGTGGGGATGTTCCCCGAATATGAGCTCAGCTCCTCGGACAAAGAAGTCGGTCAGTTCGTGGTGCGCAACCGCGCGGCGGCGAACAATCCGCTGGCGGTGGAGCAGAACGCCAGGGGCGAAGCGATCCCCGACGAACCGGTCGGCGAAGAAAACGGGGAGCCGATCAACGAAAAACACGAAGCGATCCCCCGTGAACAGTCGGGCCTGTTCTGTCCTTATTTCCAGGGCACGACCACGGTCACGATCGAAGCCGGCGGGTTGAAGTCCTCCCTGCCGGTGACCGTGCAGGCGGGCAGCGTGCGCGAGCCGTGCGGGACGGTGCCGCAGCACCATCTGGCCGCCGCCACGGCGAGCGCGACCGCGCCCGTGCCTCCGCCCGCGCCGGCCCCGGCTCCGGTTGGGCCATCGCCCGCGGGCGCCCCACCGGTCGTGCCCGTGCCGCCCCCTCCGCCGGTGGTGGCCGCGCCCGTTCCGCCCGCCCGTCCGCTTCCCGCTCCGCCGCCGCCGTTCTTCCTGCCGCCGGCTCCCATCGCCCCGCTGCTCGCGTTCGTTCCTCCGCCCGTCCCCACGCCCGCGCGTCCGACACCTCCGAGCGGGACCTCGGCGGTGACTTCGCCGGTCGAGATGGCCGAACACGAAGAGGAGGAGGAGAGCGCCACCGAGTCGGTCTCAAACCAGGCGCTGGCCTACCGCGCGGGCGAACACGAGCCCTCGCCCGTGTACGTCCTGGGGATCGTGTTGCTGGCGGCGTTCGCGGGCGCCTCGACGGTTCGCCGGCGTCCCCGTCGCGGTCGGCGCGAGCTGCGCGTGGCGCCGGCGACGCTCTCGAGCATGCGCGCGCAGCGGCGAATGGACCCGAAGCGTCAACTGTAGACACCGGGTTTCCCGGGCCGTTTGTAGCATGTGTTGCCCACGACATCCGCTACACTGTAGTGAATGAGTGCTCAGCCCGCTAAGACCCAGCCTTTTTCGATCCGTCTTGGCGCTCAGGCGAATACGCTTGTCTGCGATGAGGTGCGCCGTTCCGGGCGTTCGCGAAGCGTGGTCGTCGAGGAGCTGGCTGAGGAGGCCGCCAAGACACGATTGTTTCCCGGGATCTCGTTTCGGGGCAGGCCGCGGCGTGCCTGGGTGATCGGCAGCGGTCTCGACGTGTGGGAGATCGTGGAACTGCTGCGTTCCTATCGCGGCGACGAAGGGTCGCTGCTGGTCGATCATCCGCTTCTGGGCGCCCGGGCTCTGCGTACGGCGCGCGCTTACGCGGAGCGCTTCTCCGAAGAGATCGAGGGTTTGATCGAGGAGAACCGGCGGCCGCTGTCTGAGCTGCGTGCGCTCTATCCCTTCGTGCAGGTCGGCTCCTCGCGATAGCCGTACGCCGGTGCGGTTGCTACTTGACGCTCACGTTTCCGGTCCCAGGGTTGGGCGCCGGCTGGAAGAGAAGGGGCACGACGTTCGCGCGCTCGACCAGGAGCCGGCGCTGGAGGGGCTCGACGACGAGGAGGTGCTGGCGCTGGCGTCTGAGCAGGAGCGCATCCTCGTGACGCACAACATCCGCGATTTCCCTGCGATCTTGCGCGAGTGGGCCGCGGCACAGCGCAGTCATGCCGGTGCGATCCTCGTCTACGGCATCGACCACAGCGAGTTCGAGCTCATCATTCGCGGGATCGAGCGCTGGCTTGACCTGTATCCACAGCCGGCGAGCTGGAGCGATCTTGCCGTGGTCCTCGACCGGGACTTCGTGTCGGAGTAGGAATGAAGGACCAGCCCGTCACAGGCTGGTAACAACCTCGCTACACGTCGGCAGCCTCGCGGGGGCCTCGACGGTTCGCCGACGTCCCCGTCGCGGCCGGCGCGCTGTGCACGTCGCGCCGGCCACGCTCTCGAGCATGCGTGCGCAGCGGCGGATGGACCCGAGACGCCGGCGGTTGTGACGAATTACGCTCTACCGGGTCGTTGAAACCACGACGATCACGTAGTTCGGCCTCTACGGCTCCATGAGCTCGTCGAAGTGACGGATGGATATCACGACGCAGCCGACGAACATGATCGCCACCGCCGCCCACAGGGGCGCGCCGAGGGCGAGGGCGCCCACCATCAGGCCGCCGACCAGCAGGGACATGACGGCATCGTAACGGTCGAAGATGTCGAACCCGGTCACGACACGATCCTAGCAACGAAGGCGAAGAACACCAAGGGGCCGATGAGCATCCCCACGAGAAACCCGATTCCCAGCCAGCGGTTGATTCGTCGCGACAGGGCCTGCGGCCTGCCGGGGATGAACACGGCGACGGCCGCCGGCAGTCCCGAGCAGAAGACGGTGCAGCCCCCGAGGACGCCGGCCCACGCGAGCAGGCCGTTGACCACGGCGGTCCCCAGCGAGGGATTGGCCTCGCAGAGGACATGGATGGTGGCGATCGTGGACATCTGCACCCCCTATCCCGACGAGACTCCCGAAACGGGACACCTTGCCCCCAAAGCTTTCCCGGCAGCGCCCTCGCGCCCCCACCCCCCGTTCACCGCTTGGCAACAAGATCGCCTCCCCCGGTCGGCAGTCTGGGTCGGAGCCCCGATGTCCCGATCCCCCTCCCTCCGCCGACACCTGCTTCCGGCGCTGACGGGCTGCCTTCTGCTGCTGCTCGGCGCGCTCGCCGCCACGGCGCGCGCCGACGAATACGGCGGGCTGGGTCCGCTGGGTGCGTTCACGCCCGGCGCCAACGGGGGGCACTTGGAAGTCAAGCCCTGAGGCAATCGCGCGTTCGGCGTCGATCCGGCCGACGGCAGACTCCTACATCGCCGAGAAATCGAAGTCGCGGGCAAGCACTACTTCAGGATCCAGAAGCTGGGCGCGAAGGGCGAATTCCTGGCCGAACGCGGGTGGAAATGGCCCGCGAAGCGTTCTACCTGGAGGGTGTCGCGGTCGACGGCGCGAAGGAACGGGTCTACCTGCTCGTGGTCACCACGCGCGAAGGCGACCACGAAGAAATACTCGAAAAAATCTCCGAAGACGAAGAAAAGCTCGAACCGAAAGGGAATCCCTGGAACACAAGCGGGAAAAAAGCGAACCGACGGAACCGCTGGAAAAAGAAATAAAAACGCTCGAAGGCAAGATCAAGAAGCTCGAAGAAGAAGCGCTCGTGTTCGATCCCGAAGCGCCGGTGGCGGTCGAGCTCTACGCGTTTTCGACGACGACGCTCGAACCGGCCCCCGGGAACCACGACAGCACGGCCTGCTGGCGGGAGAAAAGGCGCTCGGCCCGCTCTCCGAAGAAGCCGGCGTGCCGCTGCTCGACCCCCACGGGATCGCCGTGGATCCGGTGACCCATGACGTGCTGATCCTCGGCCAGCAGGACGAATCGAAGAAGAAGGGCGAAGAAGAGACTGCGCGCCGCCGTGCAGCGCGTGCACACCGAAGGCGCCGCGGAGGGCGAGCTGGGGCCGCGCTACGTCGACAGCGAAAACTGCTTGACGAAGGCGCGGCGATCGCCTCCGAACCGGCCTGCGCGGAAGGGTCCGCCCAACCGACGTCGCCGTTCGTCTCGCCCGGCGGCAGGGTGTATGGCGATGCGCGCGGGGGAACTGTGGGAAATACCCGCGAGCGAAGGCGCCGCCGAAGCGTTCGCGTCGCGCCAAAGGCATACGTGGACGAAGCCCAAGCGCCTCTTTGCGATCGGCCGGGGACAGGGTATAGGAGGGGAAGAAGGCATCGTCGAACCCCTCATCGAAAGCGAACAGGGGGGCGCGCTGGCGTTCGTGCCCACCGGCCCCGCGTCGAAGGCAGGATCTATCTCGACGCGGAAATCACCGCCGAAGAAGGAGGCGGCACCGTCAGCAAGAACAAGGGCGCGGCCGTGCTCGACTACGCGAAGACGGTGGAACGCCGAGCGCGAAGGAGCTCGGCTGGACGGCTGGGCAGAACGGGACCGGCGAAAACGAAAAGTGCCTCTTGCCGCTGGGGAACTGGCAGCTCCTGCTGGGCGCTGACGGGACCGGGCGGCTGCTGCTGTTCGACGTGACACCTGCGCCCCTCCGACATCCGGCCACCGTGAACGTGCTGCAGTTCGGGGCGGGCGGGCGAAGAATGCGGGCACGCCCGCGCGACGCCGCCCAGCGTGTCCGTCTCAGGCGTTCCGGTCACCAAGCTGCCGAAGGGCAAGACGGCGTCGCTTTCGCTGAACGTGTTCGCCGCCGACGCCCTGAGCGTCGAATGGCGGTTCGAGGACAACGGCAAAGCGGAGGCCGGCGAACCCCCGTGATCGAAAGCTACCCATTCCCGACACAGGTCCCGACGCTGACTCATGAATTCAAACACGGAGGGAACTACGAAATCATCGCGATCGTGGAACCCGACGACTTCGGCCCAAAGATCGAAGTGCACTCGAACGTGACCGTGGAAGGCGGAGAAGAAACCAAGCAGGAAGAAGAAGCCAAGAAGCAGCGCGAAGAAGAAGCCAAAAAGGAAGAAGAAGCCAAGAAGCAGCGCGAAGAAGAAGCCAAAAAGGAAGAAGAAGAAGGCAAGCACAACGAAGAAGCCAAGAAAAAACGCGAAGAAGAAGCCAAAAAGGAAGAAGAAGCCAAGCAGCAGCGAGAAGAAGAAGCCAAGCAGGAAGAAGAACGGAGCGACGGAGCCCCGATCGGCGCCGAATTCAGCTATACGAGTCCCGCGACGGTCAGTCAGCCCGCGAAGTTCGCCGCCAAAGTCACCGACCCGAACAACAAAGCATCACCGCACGCGCAGTACAAATACGTCTGGGAGTTCGGCGACGGCGCCACGGCGGAAGGCAGCGGGGGTCGGGAACTCAGGGCCGAACACGTCTACGCGATCGAAGGGCGCTATGACGTCAAGCTCACGGTCACCGACGAAGCGGGTCGGACCACCGACGAGACACACGTGGTCCAAGTGAACGCCCCGCGGACCCTGGCGAGCATATCGAGCGTGGGCGTCGCCGGCGGCGGCAATGGCGGTGGCGGTACAGACGCCGCAAGCGGCGTTGCGCCGGCTGTGAGCAGCAGCCATGTCCCCAACGCCACGCTGGCCGGAACGACGTCGCTGGCCGTGAGCGGGTCCGGAGGGGTGACGCTGAAGCTGGCGTGCCCGGCGGGGGAGGCGAGCTGCCACGGCACGGTGACGCTGCGGACCCTGGGAGCGGTGAAGGCGAGCGCGCACGGCAGAAAGCGCGTGCTCACGCTCGCCGCCGGCTCGTTCACGGTCGTGGGCGGACGAGTAGAGGCCGTCACGCTGCGTCTCTCCGCCGAGGCGCGCGCGCTGCTGGCCCGCTCGCGCGTGCTGCGGGTGCAGGCGACGATCGACGCGCACGATCCGGCGGGAGCGACCCATATGACACAGGCGGTTGTCACGCTGCGTCTCGGCAAGCATGTTAACAAGCGGTGAACAAATCCGCTTCTTTGTGTTAAGAAGCGGTGAAGTCGCGCGCAGGGGCACAGGATCGTAACCCCGTTGGGGGCGGCGGGTGAAAGGGTGTGCCATGCGGGAAAGCTCCCGCCGGTGTGGCAACTGGCTGCACTTAGCAATGGAATAGCTAACAGGAGGTAGTCACGTAATGACGTCTTTCTCCCTACGGCGCCTGATCCTGGCGTGTACGGTCTCGGCGGCCGCAGTGGTCGCCGTGGCTGCACCGGGCACGGCGAGCGCCGCATCTGACCTGGGCGAACAGTGCTCGGGCGCGTCAACCATCAAGGCCAACGGCTCGTCGTTCCAGGCGCCGATTCTGAAAATATGGCAGGTCGATTTCAACGCGATCGCGGGCATACCCAACAAAAACGCACTCGCCTGCGGTGGAACCCAGGGCGCAAAAAAAGAACCCAAAGTCGAATATGTGAGCGGAGGAAGCGGCGCCTGCCTGCATGGCTGGGGTGCCGAATCGACCGAACCCGTAAAATACGGAGAATTCCCGTTTTGCGGTACGGACGAAGCTCCGAATGCAACGCAGAAAGCCGAAATCGAATCGCACGCGACGAAAGGTGTCAAAGAAAAATCGCTTGAGGAGATTCCCGTTGTACAGGGAGCGGTAGCGATCCTCGTCCATCTGCCCGCAGGCTGCAAAGCGGAAAGCGTAGTCGAAAAAAGCGGTGTTAAAACAAAGCTCGGTCGCCTCGTGCTCGACGACACATCGATCGAGGATGTCTATGCCGGCACGATCAAGACCTGGAAGGAACTTCTCGCAAACCAGGTAGCCGAAGGCGGCGCTGGCAGCGATAAGCTGACTTGCAAAAATGCATCCGAAGAAGAAGAGCGGATCGTTCCCGTAGTGCGTCTCGACCACTCGGGCACGACGCACATCTTCAAGTCGTTCTTGGAGCAGGTCAACCCCAACGAAGAAATCGAGATGGAAGAATATCCTGAAATCGTTGGCGGCAAGAACACTGGCTGCGGTGGGCCGAAAGGTGAAGAAGCAGAGAAATGGAGCCAGGTGTCGGAAGCCTGCCAGAACCAGCGTTGGCCAAAGGCGGCGGAAATCGAGCGGGGCACCGAATCGGGCAACCCGGGCGTCGTCAAGCAGGTCAACAACACCGAAAGCAGCATCGGCTACGCCGACCTTGCGGTCGCGCGCGCGGAAGACTACTTCTCGGCGAAATGCGCCGTTCATCCCACCGCATGTGGCGGTGAAAACACAAGAGGCACCGAAACGAAAGTCGGTACACAGAGCACCAAGTTCTGGGCTGAGGTCCAGGACAGCGAAACACCCGAAGTGGTTGGGTTCGCCGAACCAGCCACCAATGGAGACATCGAAGCAGCAGCCCAATCCAACTGCTCCGGCACTGTGTACACCAACGAAAAGGGCGCGAAATTCCCGCCGGCTAACACGCGTGAAACGTGGAGTGGAGCCAAGGCGGAACTGTTCCAGGCAAGGTATGCTATCTGCGGGTTGTCGTACGACCTAGCGCTCAGACAGTACAAATACTACCCCGGAACGACCAAGGAAGAGGCCACGACTGTCAGGGATTTCCTACTTTGGGCCCTGAACACCAAAACGGAAGGTGGCGGCTCTTTCATAACCAAATCCGACTACGAAAAACTGCCGTCGGAAATTATCAAAAAATCCGAAAGCGGCGTCAAGGAACTCGGATTCGCAAACGCAGGCTGAGTAGTAGTTCATAACATGCGACTAACGGTATAGTTCGCACGGCATAGAGCCGAATGTAAGGAAGCAGACGACGGGCCGCCCCAAGGAGGGGGCGGCCCGTTTGTCGTGCTGGGTTAGGAATCGGACAAGCCTTCACGGAGATCTGTTGCAGGAACCGGCTCACGGTTGTGGTTCCCTCGGGTACTATCCGGTCTGTGCCTCGGGAAGCGCAGAGCTTGCAGTGACTGGGATGGCTGTCAAGATGCCGCCTGGCCGTAGGGTGCTGGCCGTGCTCATCGTCGTGCTGGTGGCGGCGGGCGCGTGGACATGGGCTCGATCGGCCGCCAGTGTGCCTCTCGCGCCAGCCGCGACTCTGAGGGTGGACACGAGCCGGCCCGGAAACGAGTTTGCCCCTGGTGCCGTGGGACTTTCGACGGAGGCTTCAGAACTAAGCACCGGTCGTCTTAGTATCAGCCACCCCAGCCTCGTACACCTCATGAGGTTGCTGGGGCCATCGGTACTGCGTATCGGAGGAGGCAGCGTGGACTTCTCGTGGTGGACCAGCAGTGGCGAATCGTCTCCCCCATGGGCGACGAGCACCGTCACTCCGGCCGACCTCTCCGCCCTGCAGGAGCTGTTGACGGCCACCGGATGGCGGGTGTTGCTCAGTGTCGATCTCGGTCATTTCGAACCGGCGCGCGCAGGGGACGAGGCTCGCTACGCAAAAGAGATTCTCGGCAAGGGTCTGATGGGCATCGAGATCGGCAACGAGCCTAACAGTTATGGTAAAAAGGCCTACTTGCGTCTGTCAACCTACGATGTCAACGAATACCTACACGAAGCGGAAGCTTACCGACAGGCGTTGAGCGCGGTCACGCCGGGCGTGGCCGTATATGGGCCGGCCACGAGTGGGTCCCGATGGTTAACAGAGATGGGAGCCGCCGCAGACATGTTCACCGAGCTCACCCAACACTACTATCCAACCAACGGATGCTCGAGCATAGTGCCATCTACCGGCGTACCGCAGCCGACTGTTTCTGAATTGCTCTCACCGGCAGCTCGCCAGCGGGAGGACGAAGCCCTCAACACGCTTGCCAAGGCGGGAGTGATCGCGGGGCGCCCGACGCGGATCGGGGAGACCGGAACTGGCGCTTGTCGCGGGGAGTCTTCTGCGTCTCCAGTGTTCGCCAGCGCTCTGTGGTCGCTGGACTGGGCGCTACGTGCCGCGAGCAGCGGTGTGCAGGGTATAAATTTCCACAGCCGCTTTGTTACATGTGGTTTCGACAGGCAGAACCCGATCTGTGCTCCAAGTGCTGAAGCTGCCAGTGCTGGAGATGTCACGCCGCAACCCGAGTACTATGGGCTGCTCGCCGCCAGCCGGCTCGAGGGTGGCCGGTTTGTGCCGACTAGTCTGACCGCGCCCGACCCGTTGCCAAACCTCACGACCTGGGCCACTATCGCTCCCGGTGGCACGGTAAGGATCGCGATCGACAACCTTGCCACTGAAGGCTTGGCGCAACCGGTATCTATCCACATGTCCGGATACACTGCCGCCGAGGAGCCGCTTGTGGGTCCTTCGGACGAAGCGAGAAGCAACATCGCCCTTGGTGGCGCTTCGGTGCTCGGTGGAGGGCAGTGGTGGCCCAAATCCACGAGGCTGTCCTATACACGCCATGCCGTTCGAGTTGTCGTACCACCGGCCAGCGCCGTCATCGTAACTCTGCGTCCAAAGCGCAAATAACAAGCTGTCGGGTTACCCCGGCCGGGTGATTCCCGTAGCGCTTTCATACACCGCGGCCACCTGACGGGCGATGTTAGGAAGACTGAGAGCTTGCACGGCCTTCCTGGCAGCGGGAGCGCGACCGAACGAGAGCGCCTTGGCAAGCGCATCAGCAAAACGAGTGGGATCGGGCGACACCACGAAGCAGCCCGGAATCCCGGCTAGCCGCTCTGGGACATCGCCGACCGGGGTGGCGACAATCGGCAACGTGGCGGCCATCGCCTCCTTGACGACGTTCGGCGAGCCCTCCGAGCGTGACGTGAAGGCAAGCGCGTCGGCGGCCCACATCAGTCCGGGGATCTCCTCCGGACGTGAGCCCCAACCGACGTGCAGACGCACTTTTGGCTGCTGCTCCTTAATCTGCTGTACAGCCGCCTGGGCAAGGGATACATTCTTTCTCGGGTCGTCCGGATCGCCCAAGAACAGCACGACCGACTCATCTTGATCCCAACCCAGGGCGTCTCGGGTCTCGGTGCGTGGCTGTGGCGCAAACCGATCGAGGTTGACCCCATTGGGTATCACCTGGTTGCGCGCACGGAGAGTTGGTGGCAGAGCTTCCTCCATCTCGCGAGACTTGGTGATCGTACGAGTGCTCATCCGGGCGAGTTGACGGAAGACAGTTGCCTCGGTGTGACTCTTTGCGGTTGTCTTACCGTCCTCGTCGGGGTTGCCAAGGAGATCGCCGCCGACGTATGAGATGATCGAAGGTGCCCGTGTCCTCAACAGGCCGACAGAGGCAGCCGCTGCATGCCCGGTGTGAATGTGGAACAGATCGTAGCGCTCGCGAGCGCGCAGCGACTGGATGCGACGCATGGCGATGGTGTACGCGCGAGAGGAGGCGTAACCGCGAATCGATAGCACGTCGATCGCGACGCCAAGATCCTCGAGCGATTGTGCCTGTGTATGAATAAATGTGCCGTAGTGGGGTCGGGCGGAGTCTGGCCACATGCTCGTTATAAACAGAACGCGCAGCCAGGGCACTTGTACCTGTGAGCGATGAAAGTAGACGAAGTTCATAACAGGTCAATCAGCTCCCAGCAGGGCATCGACCGCCCCCGCCAGGTCGGGCACGTCCAAGCCCAGCTGCAGCGAGGTCATACCCATCTTCTGACCGGCGATCACGTCGTTGGCCGAGTCGCCGACCATCGCCGATGCGGGGAGATCGAGGTCGGGCCAGCGCTCCCTGGCTTGCAGGAACAGACCGACATCGGGCTTCCGGCAGTCGCACGCGCCGATGTGGTGAGGACAGTAAAAGAAGTCGTCGACGTGGGCTCCGGCCTCGAGCTCGAGCAGGTGGTTCAAGTGGGTGTGAATCGCCGTCAGGTCCTCGTGTGTCAGCCGGCCGAGCGCTATGCCGCGCTGATTGGTGATGACGAGGACCCTGAGGCCGGCGTCGTTGAGCCGGCGGATCGCCGGTGCGACGCCGTCGAGGAGACGCAGCTCGCCGGGGCTCTCTATGTATTGCCCCTTGCCCGGAGCCTTGACGTTGATCGTGCCGTCGCGATCCAGGAAGGCGGCTCCGGGATATTTCAAGACGCCGGGCAGAGTTCGCTCTCGACGAGCTCGAAGATCGTGTGCCCGACCAGCATGTGTCCCTCTTGGATGCGTGCGGTGCCGGGCCCTGGTACGCAGATTACATGGGTGGCTATCTCCGCCATCGGACAATCGGGTCTACCGACGAGTGCAACGGTTGTCAGACCCATCTCATTGGCTGCCGTAATGGCAGCCACGACGTTACGTGAGGACCCACTTGTGGACAGTCCAATCAGCACGTCTCCTGGGCGCCCCAGGCCACGTACGCTCCGCACGAACACGTCCTCATAAGCGTAGTCATTGCCGATCGCGGTGATCGCGGCGACATTGTCGGCGAGCGCGATAGCGGGCAGAGATGGCCGCTCCATACAAAAGCGCCCGATCAGCTCGGCAGCGAGGTGCTGCGCGTCGGCTGCACTGCCGCCGTTGCCGCATAGGAGCACCTTGCCGCCGGAACGCAGCGATTGGATGATCTCCCCAGTGGAAGCCTCAACCGCGGCCATGACCTGATCGTCGAGCAGACTGTTGCACACCGCCACGGCGTCCTCGACGCTCTGGCGCAGCAGCTCGCGTGTCGTGGAGAGCTTAACCCTCGACATAGGACCACGTCCGCAGGCCCTGCTGGTCGAAGCTGAACTCTGCCTCCTCGAGACCGATCTCGCGCAGCCGTGCGAGCACTCGGTGGCGCGTGCCCGGAGGACAGTAGAACAGCATGAATCCACCGCCTCCGGCGCCGGTCACCTTCCCGCCGATCGCGCCGCTGGCGCGGGCCTCGTGGTATGCCTCGTCGATCATCGGGGTGGAGATCCGTGGAGACATCTTCTTCTTGTGTTCCCAGGCGGTCCCCAACAGTTCGCCGAACTCCGAAAGTCGACCTCGTAAGAGCGCCTCTTTCATGGCCTGCGCCAGCTCCTTCTGCATCCGTAGGCCGGCGATTGCGTCCTCGTCGGAGGCTTCGTATCGCGAGGTCTGGTCCTCGATGATGTGGTCTCCGGCGCGCGTCGCGCCCGTGAAGCACAGGAGCAGATTGGACTCGAGCTCGAGTACCGTCGTGGGGTGGATGCGGAGAGGATTGACGATCACGCGATCGGCATGGAATTCGATGAAATTGAAGCCGCCGAAGGTGGCGGCATACTGATCTTGGAGCCCTCCCAGCAAACCAAGGTCTTCCCTCTCTACCTGCCACGCTAAGTGAGCGATCTCGTAGTCGCTCAGGGAAAGCTTGTGAAAGTCTTGGAGCAGACCCGTGAGGCTGACGATGAGCGCTGAGGAGGCGCCCAGCCCCGAGCCTGGCGGTGCGGCCGTGTGCAGGAACAGGTCGATCCCACGCGGCTCCTCGAGCTGCGCCACACGCCGGATCGCTGCCTTGACAAGATCGAGCTTGCCGTCGTAGGCAACGCTGTCCTCGGCGCCGTACTCGAGCGCCATGCCCAGGTCGAGCGACTCCACCTTGATTCGCCCGTCCGTGCGAGGTCGCAGTGTGCCGTGCGCATATCGATTGATCGTCGCGCTGAGAACGAGACCGCCCTCACGTTCCGGGAAGGGCGGTACGTCTGTGCCGCCGCCGGCAAAGCTTACACGCAGCGGCGCCTTTGCCCGGAAGAGAGGCTGAACGGATGCCGCCCGCTGTGCTCTCTCTCGCGAGAGCGTCATCGTCTGCCCGTCCTTAACATCCATGTTGAGCGACAAGATACCAGAGGGATTTGGCAATCGACGGCAGTGGCCTTCAGCCGCTGCTGCGCCTAGGCTCAGGAGGTATGGCGCTGCTGAACCTCCTATGCAGGCTCCATACGAACAGTCGTGCCGCGAACGGCAGTCCGTGAACGAGGTAGCGCTTGGCGAGCCGCTGTGGCTCTTGCGTGAGGCGATGAACCCACTCGAGTCCGAGCACTTGCAGTACGCGCGGCGCCCGGTGCACCTCGCCGGCAAGGAAGCTGAAGCTGATTCCGCAGCTGACGAACCACGCGGCGGGCAAGGTTGGCCTGATCTGAGCAATCAGACGGTCTTGCTTGGGGAATCCCAGGCCGACAAAGACTACGTCTGGCTCGGCCGATATCAACATTTTCACAATTCGCTCTATCTCCTCGGGCGAGCGCTCAAAGCCAAAAGGCGGACAATGCCATCCCGAAAGGACGAGACCGGGAAATGCGGCTTGCAACCTTGCTCCGGCAGCCTCAGCAGCGCCTTCGTTGCCCCCAAGAAGATACACCGAGCGACCCCGGCTTCCAAGCTCTGCACTCAATGTCGAGATGAGCGAAGACCCGGTGACACGCTCGGGCAGCGGAGTCCCTTGGAGACGGGAGGCCCACAATAGCGGCATCCCGTCCGCGACGACAAGATCGGCGCTGCTGACCAGCTCTTTGAGTTCCTTGCTGCTTGTAACTTGTCGCAGAACATCGAGATTGACCGGGCAGATCCAGCCGCCGCGATGTTCGCTTAACGTGTTGACCACAAACCTGTTGGTCTGGGTTTCGGTGAGCTTCGCGAACCTTAGTCCCATCAAAGTTACATGCTCGAACATCAGGGTCTTCTCGCTCACCGAGTGCTCAGAGCGAGCGACAGTGGCTCTGCCATCGCGGTGCGATCGACGTAGGTTCGCAGCCAGAGCTCTAACTGAATCAGGGCCCAGAGTCGCTTGGATTGGTCCCGGCGACCGGTGAGGTGGTCATCGATGAGCGTGGTGAGTGCTTTGGTGCGAAAGATGCCCCGGTCTATCGAGCGCTCGTCGAGCAGGACGTCGCGCGGAAGGTCTCGCAGCTCGTTGCGCAACCATGCCGCCAAGGGGACGCCAAAGCCAGCCTTCTCACGATCGAGAATGTGATCTGGCAGCCAGGGTCGTAGCGCGTCCTTAAAAATCCGCTTGGTTGTAAAGCCGTGCACCTTGTCCGAGACGGGGAGTGCGGCGGCGGTTTCCATCAGGCGATGGTCGAGCAGCGGCGAGCGAACCTCGAGCGAGCTGGCCATGGTGGCGATGTCCGCCTTCACGAGGAGTTGTCCAGGAAGGTAGGTGTTGACATCGGTGTCGATCAGGCGCTCGAGCTCGATTGTCAGCATCGGAGTCCGCATATGCCTCGCCCAGCGCACGGGCAGCGACGCTGGTGTCGAGGCTGTCGGCAAACTCTGGCGTGTACAGCTGGTCGAGTTCGCTGCGACTCAGGTGGGTCATCCACACGCGATGGCGATCCACTGGACGCATCGGCATGGTCTGCATGAGACGGCTCTCTCGCTCTCTCGCTCGCTCCAGCCCCCCACGTCGATCGGGCATCCTCCCGGACAAGGCCGCCGCAAGTCTCCACAGCGGCCTCGGTAGGTGCCCCAGGCGCTGCATCATCTGGTAGGCGACATAGCGCCGGTAGCCCGCAAAGCTCTCGTCGCCGCCGTCACCGTTGAGTGCGACGGTCACGTGACGACGAGTGAGCTCGGCGAGATAGAAGCTCGGAATTGCTGATCCATCGGCGAAGGGCTCTCCATAGTGCCAGACGAGGCGGGGCAGGATCTCCATCGCGTTGGGCTCCACCCGCAACTCGTGATGGTCGGTATCGAACAGTTCAGCGATCTCACGCGCATAGGGCGTCTCGTCGAACTCGTCGGCGTCGAAGCCGATCGAAAAAGTCTTGACCTGTCCCGAAGCCTCGCGTGCCATTGCGGCGACGATCGCGCTGGAATCGACCCCGCCCGACAGGAACGCCCCCAGCGGTACGTCGCTGCGCAGCCGCAGCCGTGTGGCCTCCAACAGCTGCTCACGCAGCAACTGCTCGCGCTCCGCCTTGGAGTTGACGATGGGGCCCGAAGCATAGGAGAGCTTCCAATACCGACGCAGCTGGACGCGGCCGTCGGCCCAGGTGAGCGTATGAGCGGGCGGCAACTTGTGTAGTGCCGCAAACGCGCTCTCGGGATGCGGCACGTAGGATAGCTGGAGAAAGCTGTCGATGGCGCCGAAGTTGACGTCACGTGGGATCTCCGGATCGGCGAGGATCGCGCGCGGTTCGGACGCAAACCAGATCGTATCGTCGCGCTGACTGTAGAACAGAGGCTTCTTGCCGATCCGGTCACGGGCGAGCAGCAGTCGTTAACGTGGGCGGTCCCAGACCGCGAAGGCGAACATGCCGCGGAGGAAGTTCACACAGTCGGGACCGTGGTCCTCGTAGAGGTGAACGATGACCTCTGTATCTGAGTGCGTAGCCAACCGGTGACCTCGACGCTGCAGCTCCTCGCGCAGCTCGACGTAGTTGTAGATCTCGCCGTTGAGGACCACCACGATCGACTCATCCTCGTTGAAGATGGGCTGATTGCCGGCATCGAGATCGATGATCGCCAGTCGTTGGATGCCCAGTCCGACACCATTCTCGAGGAACGTGCCACGCGAGTCAGGACCGCGATGCTCTATCAGCCCGCACATTGTTTCAAGCAGCTCGCGATCGACCACGCCGCTTGCCGATATCTTTCCCACTATGCCGCACATGAGCGTGAACGATAACGTGCGCAGGCATTGGATCGGCGCAAGGTTGGTCCAGTGCTCAAGGCTTCCTGGCATCAACGAGCGAGCCGATCGCGAACCTCACGCCGTCAGTCAGCCCCTTGCGCCGCATGGCGATGTCTCGTCCCGCGCGGACTGTCTCTAGCAAGCTCATCGAACAGGTCGAGATACGCTCTCGCGCAGTCCTGAATACAAAAGCGCTCGACCGCTCGCGCATGGGCGGCGAGTCCATGGGAGTGTCGCAGCTCGGGCTGTGCGGCATAGGTAAGCATCGACCGCGTCAGCGCCTGCACGTCGCCACGGGGCACCAGGGTGCCGGTGACACCGTCGTGCATGAGCTCAGGGATGGCGCCGTTGCGGGCAGCGATGACCGGCTTGCCGCAGGCCATCGCCTCCAAGGTGACCATTGAGAACGACTCCACGAACGTATCGGAGGGGATCGCGGCTATGTCACAGCGCTGCCAGAAGGCGGGCATGTCATCCACGATGCCCAGGAAATCGACCTGGGAGTCAACTCCTAGGTCGGCGGTAAGCGCTTCCAGGCGCTGACGCTCGGGACCATCGCCTGCGACCAGGAGCTTGGCTGGCAGCTGCCTGCTCGCCTCGCTGATCGCCACGATCAAATGGTCGATGCCCTTGCCCTCAACCAAGCGGCCGGCGAACCCCACTACCAGCTCGTGTCCGCGTTCGGCCTCTGGACCAGACCTCGGCTGTTGGGCATCCGTGTCGATGCCGTTGTAGATGCGCCCGGTTCGGTTGGCATGCGCCGCTTGGCGCATCTGCGCGAGCATGAAATCGGATACCGCGACCTCGGCGTCGACAGCGCGCGCCCCCGCAAAGCGGTTCAAGCGTCGCAGCAGTCTGCGGGTGCCCGAGGGATCTCGCTGGTCGAGCAGGAGCGCTCCGTGTTCGACCGCGACGATCGGGCTGCGATAGCCACCAGCCCGCAGGGCTGTGCCCATCAGGCCGCGCTCAGCCAGTAATGCGCCGTCTGGGCCGGCGCGCGCGACCTCGGCCGCGTAGTGACGTGGGTGCCAGAGCACATCACGCCCCCGCGCGAAGCCGAGAGTGCGGTAGGGGATATCCCGGTTGGCGAGACGCCCTGCCAGCGGCCAGGGTGATCCGATGAAGACAATTGTGGCGTTGGCACCAAGCTGACGCAGGTGCGCGGTGAGCGCTCCAGTCAGGACCTCTGCGCCACCAACCTGGCCGTTCCAGAGGACCAGCGCCAGCCGCTGACCGTTGCCAGGCTCCGACACCGCTAACACTGGCCGTGCTCGTGTCATGCAGAGTTCAGCGCAAGCGACAGAGGGTTCGCGACCGCGATGCGGTCAACGTAGGTCCGCAGTTTCAACTCGAGTTGGATCGCCAGGCGTTGGATGCCCAGGCTCACACCATTCTCGAGGAACGTGCCACGCGAGTCAGGACCGCGATGCTCTATCAGCCCGCACATTGTTTCAAGCAGCTCGCGATCGACCACGCCGCTTGCCGATATCTTTCCCACTATGCCGCACATGAGCGTGAACGATAACGTGCGCAGGCATTGGATCGGCGCAAGGTTGGTCCAGTGCTCAAGGCTTCCTGGCATCAACGAGCGAGCCGATCGCGAACCTCACGCCGTCAGTCAGCCCCTTGCGTCGCAGGAAGTACGCTATGAGGGCGAGCCGGTCGTGTACAGCAAGGGTCGAGAGTTCCACCCGGCGGAGCTGTCGTGGTGTCGCGGGCGGGAGGTCGTATGCCAGCGATCCTGCGATGTCGCCCGCCAAGGATGCAATCACGATCGCCTGGCTAGCCGACAGACGCTGTCGTCTCCCACCGACCGCCGCCTCGCTGATCTCTTCGGCGCCGACCATCTGACCGAGCTCGTCGCTTCCGGCGGATGAGCTCAGCATCGAGGGCTCGAAGTCGATCTCGAGCCAAGCAGACAGCCGCCGCATCTCTTGTTCGGGGTCGTGGACCAGATCCTCGTAGGTGAGCTCGATGTAGCGACCTTCGGCGGCCGCTCGCGAAGATCGAGCCTCCGTGATGCGTTGTCGCCACGTCTCGGCGCTTCGCCGTAGGCTCTTTCCCCAGATCGCGCGCTCGGACAGCGCCTGATCGCGAGGATCTCGAACGATATGTACGAAGCGAGCATTGGGCAGTGCCATATCGATGAGATCGATATGGACGACATAGGCCGGGGTCTTGTCGCCCCAGATCTGTGCTTGCGTCATATCCTTGTCGCAGTACAGATTAAAAAGATTGCGCAGGACGATGGCCCACGAGTCGCCATCGACTGCAGATGTCAATTCGGTATCAGTCGGGCAGAATATGCCGCGTTCGCGTCCCTTCTGATACAGCAGACCGCGCTTGAATCGGCCTAGGAACGCGTTGATCTCATGTGGGTGGCTTATGTGAGGGTGCGCTCCATATCGTCGCAGGGCCGCAGGTACGAAGTGACTCTCATAGGCGGTCAGAGCAATGCCATGGTGACCGTGGAGCAGATTTCGCAGCAGCGTAGTTCCGCTTCGAGG
The DNA here is from genome assembly GCA_963810645.1 of uncultured Solirubrobacterales bacterium. GTDB lineage: Bacteria > Actinomycetota > Thermoleophilia > Solirubrobacterales > Solirubrobacteraceae > Palsa-744. Next base: position 113,761 of record CAWEOK010000005.1, read on the forward strand.
CGAGCCCACGACGAACAGCTGCCGTGTACCGTCGTGGCTCGGGACCGCATCCTGACGGCCGGTAGGGGTGCGCCGGTCTACGATTGGAGCTTCCATGCTCAGCGCGGTGCGGTCCCAGAGTGGTGGGTTGAATCAATCTACGTAGCGTACCAGCGAGGAACGCCACGGTAGCACATTGGTCGTTGCGTCGATGATCTCAGACACCGCGCCTGTACCGGAAGACGGCCAAAGACGCGATCGATTAGCGTTCGGGGCAATGCACGTTCTCATCACCGGAGCCGCCGGCTTCATCGGCTCGCACCTGACCGAAGCCTGCCTCAAGCGCGGATGGAAGGTCACGGCCATCGATTCGTTGACCACATACTACTCGCCGACCGACAAGGTGCGCAACGCGGAGCGGTTCTCGCACCACCAGAACTGTCTCTATCTCGAGCAGGATCTGCTCGACGTCGATCTAGATCTCCTGATGCGCGATGTGCAGGTCGTCTTTCATCTAGCCGGACAGGCAGGGGTACGGGCAAGCTGGGGCCAGGGCTTCGATGCCTATATTCAGCTGAATGTAACCGCGATGCAGCGGCTCTTGGAGGTGGCACGCCACGCGGAGGAGCTGGAGAAGTTCGTGTTCGCCTCGTCGTCGTCGGTGTACGGCGATGCCGAGGCATTGCCTACGCCCGAGGACCAGATCCTTCGCCCGATCTCGCCCTATGGCGCGACCAAGGCTTTGGGCGAGCACCTCTGCTATTTGTATCATCGCTCATTTGGCCTTCCAACCGCAGCACTGCGTTTCTTCAGCGTCTACGGGCCGCGGCAACGTCCCGACATGGGATTCCATCGCCTGATCGAGGCTGGTTTGTCTGGGTCCTCGTTTCCGCTCTATGGTGACGGTGGGCAGACGCGTGACTTCACCTATGTTGACGACATCGTGGACGGCACGCTCGCATCGGTGGACAAGGCCGAGTCCGGCAGCGTGCTGAACCTCGGCGGGGGAGCACGGATCTCGATGAACGAGGTTATAGATCTGGTTCGCGGGGAGTTCCCTGACCTGAAGGTTGAGCGTTTGGACACCGGCCGGGGTGACGCCCGCGATACCGGAGCCGACATCAGCCGGGCTCGGAAGATGATCGACTTTGATCCAAAGACTACTGTTCCTGAGGGTATCAAACGCCAGATGGAGTGGCACCGCGAACGGCACAGCCGACTGCGAGGAGCCTGACGACGAGTTGTGCGGGGCGCCGGCGATCATTCTCGCCACGGTTGGTGAGCACACGGACTTGCGGAGCCTGTGTGCCCGCATATCACATGTGTGCCTGCGCAAATGTCAAGAAAGCGTGTCGTCGAGTTCACGGCCAAAAAGCTATCATCTCAGCCATGGCCACGGGAGAGTTGACGTGACACTGCCTATCACGGCGATCATAGTGTCATACAACAGCGTAGCTGTGCTGCCGCCGTGTATAGATGCCATCCAGGAGCATCTTGCACCGGATCAGTTACTTGTAGTTGACAATGCTTCCTCTGACGCATCCGCTGCGACTGCGCGTGCCCTCGGTGCGGAGGTCATCACCAGTCACGTCAATGCGGGATTTGGGGCGGCCTGCAACCTAGGCGCGCGGTCCGCCCGGAATGACATGCTGATGTTCGTGAATCCTGATGTCTGCATAACGGCAGTTGACGCTGCTAGGTTGAATGAGCTTGCGGCCAGCCGTCCATTCGGCTTGCTCGCGCCGCGAGCATTGCTCGCCGAGGACGCCAGGAATCGGGAGTTGTGTATGCGGCGAATACTCCCATGGCCTTGCAATGTTGCGCGTGAGGCGCTGGGACCTGTTCTTCCGCGTGAGGTCACCCTCCGGCTACACGCTGCCATTAATAGTCCAGGCAAGCGCTCGTGGTTATCAGGGGCATTACTCATTTGTGAGCGAATCGAATTTCTGAAAATAGGAGGTTTTGATGAGAGCATCTTCCTGTACTACGAGGATCAGGAGTTGAGTAGGCGCTATACGCGATACGGGCTGCCACTTTCAGTCACCGATGCGATAGCTGGTCATCACATAGGCGGCGGATCAACCGGCGGAAAAGGAGCTTCACGCGCCATCCCAAGGGGAGCGAGCGCGATGAGTAGCATTGAGCTTGTGGGTATCACACATGGTCCTCACGTTGCTCGTTACGCATGGTGGCTGTATCGATGCCTGCAACGCTGTGCCATTGCAATTGCTTGGCTCAACTCCAAGGGTCCTCTCTCGAGTCGCAGTGTACGGAAGTTGGGCGAGCTTCGTTGCACGGAGCTCGCGATCACGGTGCTTCTTGAGGGCTCTTCCTCTCACTACCCTGTGGTCAAGGCGCTGGTGGGCTCACGGCGCGTTCGAAGACACGACAGGCATGGTTGCGACGATGCTCTATCATGCCCACAGACTGGTGGAGATGCCAACAAGGATGGCGCATTAGCTTGACTCCACGGAAGCCATGAAGGAAACACTAGACTTCATCATCATTGGGGCGCAGAAGGCGGGCACGACATCGCTTTTTGAGTACCTCAGACCACACCCCGAACTCTGGCTGCCTCCGGGCAAGGAGGCACCATATTTTAGCCACGATGCGGTGATCGAGCGGGGCTGGCAAGATTACATGGAGAAAGCCTTCGCTTTTGGTGATCCAGCCCGTAAGTGGGGCACCGTAACGCCGTCATATATGGTCGGTGGGGTCTACAACACTGCGCTTTCTTCCGTGGAAAGTGCTTATTCTCACGACGAGCGCACCGTTCCGCTTCGGATACGCGACGCGTTGCCCGACGTACGTATGGTGGCTATCCTGCGTGATCCCGTCGAGCGTGCTCGCTCTCATCACCGCATGGCGTCTATGATGGGACTCGACAGGCGTTCGTTTGATGAAGCTATTGACGACCTCCTGCGTCCGGAGTCGATAGAGTCCTCACGCCAGCTTCCAGACGAGGCCACTGGCTATGTGGCATGGGGCGAGTATGGGCGGATTCTAGCGGGCTACTTCGATGTATTTCCGCGTGAGCAGATCCTTGTGGTGTTCACCAACGAACTTGAAGGTTCACCCGACCAGCTCATGCGTCGTGTGCAGGGATTTATAGGCGTCAATCCTGATTCACTTCCAGACAATCTCGGGAAGAGATATCGTATGGGTGGAACCGAGCGCAGATTTCCATGGATGAGTCCTGATGCGATGCAGCGCGCGGTCGCGCAAAGTTCAGTCACACGGGGTTTGTGGCATTTGCTACCCAAGGACGGTAGACGCCGAATCGACCACATATTTAGACACACTGCATATCTCGTTGACCTTTGGAATAGGCGCAACGGACAAAGCATCGTAGATACAAGTGACTATACGCGTAACCGGCTGTATGAGCACTTTGTCCAAGATGCCGCTCAGCTATCCGAGATTCTCCAGGTAACCCCTCCATGGTTGACTCCAACGCGAATCGACTAAGGAGATCAACGGGTCATGCGACAGCTGAGTCATCATGTTGACAGGAGCCAGTCCTAGTATGTGGGGTGCCTCGCGACTTGCTGCGTTCTCACGACTTTGGCATCTACGGCGAGAGGGCAACAGCGCCAGTTTTTTTGCCGGAGTGGACGTCGATGCAGAAACTGTGCTCGATCCGCCAGTTCGCATAGAACGTCACACACGCATCCGTGAAAGCCACATCGGTCGTTATACGTACATCGGTGAAGGCTCGACTTTGCTCGCGGCTCATGTCGGAAGGTTCTGCTCTAGCGCTTGGGGTGTCACGCTTGGAGCCAGTGCCCACCACCTTGATCGAGCAACAACGCATACATTTCCCTGGCTTCCGATCGACGGCGGATTTGTAGACCGTCCAGGCATCTCAGTAGAGCCTCTACACGTCGGACATGACGTCTGGATTGGATGTAACGCAGTGGTTTTGTCAGGGCTAACAGTTGGTCACGGTGCTGTGATCGCGGCAGGCGCGGTGGTTACCAGCGATGTCTCCGCCTACGCGGTTGTTGCAGGTGTTCCGGCAAAGACCGTCCGTCTGCGCTATAGCGAACAGCTAGCTTCACGTCTTAGTGCGCTGCTGTGGTGGGAGTGGCCAGATGAGGTGCTACGTAGGAACGTGAAGCTTTTCCAGTCGCCTCTCGATGAGAGCGTGATTGAAGAAGCTCGAAGAGTGTGGCCGCATCGCTCAGAGGTGGCCAGCGGGTTTTGGCGAGGTCGGCGTGAGCGGTATGACAACAACAGAGGAGAGGGACGAGAGGGTAAAGGCCGACGCGGTCGGCGAACTCGATCCAGGGGTGGTTTTGTCGCGTCCAAACATGCGGCGGATGCTGATGAGCACCTCGGCCACCGTGATATTACAAGGGGCCTCTCTGTTGATGGGCTTCGCGACGTCTGTACTGCTAGCGCATTTCTTGGGAGGAGTCGGCTACGGACGCTATGTCTATGCGCTCGCATGGGCTGGTCTATTGACGACTCCCGCAATCCTAGGCCTTGATCGCTTTCTTGTCAGGGGTATGGCTCAATATGAGGTCAAGGAAGAGTGGCAGCTAATGAAAGGACTGCTCAAGCGCACCAACGAACTCGTGCTCGTGTCGTCGATTGTGATTGTGGCCAGCGGATGGGTGATCGCAATGGTATTTCTCAACGGAGCGCTCCGCTGGTCGTTCTGTATCGCGATGCTACTCATACCACTAACTGCCCTTACGATCCTACGCCAAGGCGCAATGCAAGCGATCGGTCGTGTTGTTTCCGGTCAGCTACCTGAGTACATAATTCGACCGGCGCTGATTCTCGCAGGAATCGGCGCCCTCGAGCTTATTGGGCACGGCATTCTTACTGCAACTACTGCGCTTGCTATAAACGTCGCCGGGGTTGGAGTGGCATTTACTGTCGGCGCAATCATGCTGCGTAGTGCTCTGCCAACAGTTGTACGATCGGTAACGGCGCAATATGAAACACGTGCGTGGATACGTGCATCCTTACCGATGATGCTGATTAGCGGTGTATGGTTAGCAAACAACTACCTCACAACCTTGGTGGTTGGTACACTCGACGGTCCCCGTGCAGCCGGCGTCTACAGCGTCGTGGAGAAAGGGGCGGAATTGATCGTACTGGTGCTGGTTGCAGCCAACATGCCACTGGCTCCCGCAATCGCACGCATGCATGCGCGTGGGGACAGGGTCGGCCTTCAGCATACGACGGAATATGTGGCTCGGGCAACTCTGTTGGCCTCGGCACCGCTCGCAGTTGGATTCGCAGTCTTCCCTGGCTTATATCTCGGTATTTTTGGCGCGAGCTTTTACATAGGTACTACGGCGCTCACGATATTAGCCCTCTCTCAGCTGGTGAATGCGGCGGCTGGTCCGGCAGGTAACGTCCTAATAATGACTGGTCATGAGCGTGCCGCCGTAGGGGGAATCGGTGCTGGAATGGTAGCCAACTTGGTGCTTGGGGTAGCGCTCGTCCCGTCGCTGGGGGTCACTGGAGGCGCTATCGCATCTGGGTCGAGCTTGGTTCTGTGGAATACCGTTCTACTGGTACTCGCACGTAAGCGCGTCGGCGTCAATGTCACTGCCTTTCGCGGCTTGGCCGTCTCCCGACACACTATGTTACGTCCTGGCGACTGTGACCAAGTCGCGGAGGATATCGGAAGGCGACGTCAGAGACTTTGAAACTCCTAATCTTTATAGACAGCGAACTGGTCCATCGCCTCAGGCGATACTCAGATGCTCCAGCTCGGAAAGGCCTTGCCTGTCAGCGCGCGAAGGCGCTTCGTCTCAGCGGTGTAGAACTCCTCGAGCTGCGAGCGCAACTCATTGTCTAGCGCTGGAGCCTCAAGTGGACGCCAAAGAATTCGCTCCACAGAGCGACGCAGGGAGTGGCGGATTCCGCTTGGAATCCAGCGCAGAGGAGATGCTCTTCCCTGCATGGCAAAGTGTGCGTAGCCGGGGGAATAAACACGACGCTCTCGGCTTGTGCCAAGCTCGTCGTCGAATTGTGACGATTCAAATCGACTGTCGACTGATAAAAAGGCAAATATCTCGCGCAGTGTCGTGCTTCGATCGGTTAGGAGATCAGCCTGGTCAATTACCAAGATTCTGTCCTGCGCGAAGTGGGTCAGGTAGTGATCGAGTTGTAATGCGTAAAGGCTGGGACATGTGTACATTGAGTAGGGATCAGAGAGATCACCAAGTGCCTCTCGCAACGACCTACGCTCGCCCTCGATAGCGACTTGATGTTGGTACTGCGACAGAGTACGGGCGATCGGATCGCGCACTAGGTAGATAAACCTTGCCTCGGGGACCAACTTAGCTATCCTTTCGGGAACACCTCTGCGGCGAGGATAGACTGTGTAGCTAGGTGAAGCCTCGCCACGTGCGATGAATGCTGGGTCGAAGAGTTGCTTGTACGCCTCGAGGTTGTCGATCCTTCCTCCCGGATAGGGAAACTCGTTATCGGGGCCGGCAAAGAAGTGGGGCTCCTTGACTGCCGACATCTGGATCTGCGGATGTCGGTTCAAGTAGTAGTGCAGGCTGGAGGTTCCCGCCTTCGGGGCGCCGATAACAAAGAAAGTTGGAAGAGTCATGCGTGTCCAGGTACTACAGTGATGGGATTGGGCAATGTCGCCGGCGAAGAGACCGGGGTCGATGCGCGAGTGCGAGCCTGTGCTAATACCGGCTCTTCCGAGACGCTCGGATTGGTCAGGATCGTTATTGCGACTGCGGTCATTGCCAAGCCGGACGTACTGTAGAGGGTGACCAAAGTAACCGATGACACGAGCGTGGCCGCGATCCAAACTGCGCCGCCATAGTACAGCCAAGCGTGTTGGTCGTCCCGCCCTGCTGAGCAACGGCGCAGGCAGTGCATAAGCGTGAGGAGGACAGGGACATAAATGAGCGCTGCACCAATGACTCCCATTGTCATCACCGCGTTGAGGACGCCGAGATCTGCGTCGCGAATCGACCCTTCTGGCAGTCCGGAGAAGTAGTGCGCGGAAGGCGGTATGAACCCTAGTCCAAGCGGCCATTTTTCCCCCAGATATGCAGTCATCGTCCTAGTCACAGTCTCGCGTATCGCGACCGTTCCGCCACTGTTCTCGAGATCCGAGAAGATCGACACCAAGCGTTGTATGACCGTCCCGCCCGAGATGATGGCGGGTGCGGCTAGAATCGCCACCATGCCTGCAAGGCCGAGTGCGCCGACGAAAAGGGCCAACCGTCTGCGCAGGAGTGATCTGTTACGCGCCTCACCGTTGATCATCAGCCAGAGGCTCACGAAGATAACGCCGGCCACGAGCCCAATCCATCGTGCCCGGGTCAGCTGGACGACGATGCTTATCGTCAACAAAAGCGCCACCGGAGACGCCACGAGTCGTACCATCCGCTGACGAGCGAGCAGACTGGCCGCGACGCTTACGGCCAGCGCCGCGGTGACCAGATCGGTCATATGCGCATAGAGGCGCGTCAGCCCCGACTGCTCCAATGTTTTATGGTAGTGGACTAGGGCTTCCAGTTGTCCAAGGCCTGTGGCGATCATGATCTGTCCCAACGCGAACAAGCACACACCCGCGACGAGGATTCCGAGCAGCACGCCGATGTCGCGGCTTGTGAGTCGGACGCGTGGCAGCAGGATGAGCAGCAACGCGAAGAAGACGAAGTCTCGACCGAAGGACGCCGCATGCAGAACGGAGATGTGCTCTCCAACCACGGTGCGTGCCATTGTGAACAGCCACCAGAGGAGCAGGAGGACCCCAGCACGAGAGACCGCGCGGCCGGTCCGGCTCAGGCTTTGGGAGTCGCTGTCGAACAAAATCCATGCCCCGGCGGTGAGCACAAGGACGATGACGGCCACATCTTCCGCCGTTATCTTGCTCGTCACGACAGTAGAGGTGTCGACGAATGGCAGGCCATTCATCGTCGCAAGCACGAGAATGCCAATAAACGCGCCGCGCTGAGTAAACGCCAGCACGCAGAGTCCCGCGATGGCAAGGGCGATGAGCAACGCCTTGGCGTGTTCGTCTGCGATCACCCAGCCACTTGCGATGAGCAAGCCGGCGAAGCCGACCACAACCAGACCGGTCAGGGGCTCGCCGATCGAGAGCGCGCCGCGCCTCATGACGGGCCATCCGTGGCAGTGCTGTCATCGCCGACCATGCGCAAGTCCAAGTAGTCTACAATGGCGCGAGCTTGAGGTGCGGCGAAGCGCCTTGAAACCCAACGATACACCCAAAACGGTCCAACCAAAACAGGATACCATCCAGGTGCAGCAAGGCTCCGAAGGACTCAATCTTGAGCGGGCGCTGGGCGTTATACGTCGCCGCGCGCCTTGGATAGCGATCTGCTTCGTGTTGGCGGCGGGCGCCGTATACGGCTTCTCCAAGCACCAGACGAAGAAGTACACCGCGACCGCATCGCTTGTCTTCAACAACAACCAGCTCAGCCAGCAGGTCGCCGGGCTGCAAGCGCTCAACAACAGCAGCAATCAACAGGCCCAGCAGAACACCAACCTCAAGCTCGTTCAGCTGGGCGATATGGCGGAAAAGACCGCGAGCTCGCTCGCGGGAGCAAAGGCGGCAACCCCGCTCGCGCGCGACCTGACCAAGGACAAGGTCAACGAAAGCCTGAGCGTGAGCGCGCAGGGGGAATCGAACATCGTCAACGTCACCGCTACGGCGACGTCCCCGGTGCTCGCCGCGGAAATCGCGAACACCTACAGCAGCGTGTTCGTCAAGGAGCAGCAGAACAGCAACCATGCCTACTACGCCTCGGCGCTGAAGCTCGTGAACAAACAGCTGGGGGCGCTCGTGGCGGAGGAAAGGCGCAGCACCAAGTCGAAAGAAACAAAGGAAAAGCTCAGCACCGCTGGAGTTGCCTTGCAGGACCGTGCCCAGTCGCTGGGGGTTCTCGCCGAACTGAAGAACGGCAACGTCGAAGTCGCGCAGGCAGCGACGGTCCCGACATCCCCGTCCTCGCCGAAGATGTCGAGGAACACGGTTCTCGGTGGGCTGTTGGGTCTGCTGCTCGGCTTGGGCTTCGCCTTCCTGCTGGAGCGCTTCGATCGTCGGATCAGGGAGCCAAAGGACCTGGAGGCGATCTACGGCCTCCCTCTTCTCGGCGTCGTTCCTGAGAGCAAGGCGCTATCGCGCTCAGCGCGGCGTGCGGGGGGTAGCGCGCGGGCGATCCTGCCGCCGGGCGAGGCCGAGTCCTTCCAGCTGATCCGCGCGCATCTGCGCTACTTCAACGTCGATCGGCAGAGTGCGCACGCTGCTGGTCGCCTCCGCCGCTCCGGGCGACGGCAAGACGACGATCGCGCGTCATCTGGCGGGGCGGCGGCGAGGGTGGGTTCGCGGGTGCTGCTGCGTGGAGGCCGATCTGCGCCGTCCGACGCTCGCGCAGCAGCTCGACGTGCAGTCCGGGCCGGGTTTGGCCGATGTGCTGATCGGCGCTGTCATGCTGGGCGAGGCGACTCAGGCTGATCGACCTGGATGCGCCATCGGGACGATGGAGCTGAAGGGTCGCACGCTTCGACGTGCTCGTTGCCGGTGCCGACGCTGCCGCCGAACCCGGGGGAGCTGCTCGAGAGCCGTGCGATGGAGACGCTTGCTCGAGCGAGCGCAGTCTTCGTACGACCTGATCGTGATCGACACGCCGCCGTTGACGGCGGTCTCCGACGCCTTCCCGTTGCTGCGCAAGGTCGATGGGGTCGTGATCGTGGGTCGCGTCGGGCGCAACCGCCGCGATGTCGCGCAGCGTCTGCACGAAACCCTCGCCGGAGCGGGCGCTCCGTTGCTGGGCGTGATCGCCAACGGTTTCAAGTCGGGCAGGCGTGGCTCCTATGGCGGGTACGGCTACGCCTACGACTACTCGTATACCCCGGATAAGCAGCCGGCGTCCCCGCCGGCTGACACGGCTGCTGCCGGGGCGTCGCCCAACGGTGCGGGGTCAGCAGAGCAGCCTGTGTCGAGCCCGCAGTCCTGAGGGCTGGTTCAGTGCCCGTTCGTAGCCAGGATGTCCGCCCTCCGGCTGGCTCGCTGCGCGTCGTGCCTGGATTGACCCCAAGGCGCAAGAACCGCTCGCCGTTCTTATCTGCGGCTAAGGACGGGGTGCAAGGATGACGATGGGAGCCAGATGAGCGAGCCGATCGCCCGAGTCTCGCTCTCCACGGCCCGCATACGGGAGCTGGTTGACGTTTTGCAGAATACGCTTCAGAATCAAGAGAAGTGCCAGCAGGCACGAAAGGCAATTGAACCATGACCGTCGCCACTTTCAATCTCAGCCCGAACATGACCGCCAGCAACACGCACCGGCTCAACTTCGAGCCCGCCGCGTTGAGCGATCCTCGTCGCTATGGGCGCGTGGTGCCCCTGATGATCCCGGCCTCGCAGGTCTACTACTGGGAGCGGATCTGGCAGGAGGGCGAGGTCGAGTCGGCGGCGGAGCGGGCTGCGGGGCGCGCGGAGCGGTTCGCGTCCTCTGGCGAGCTCATACGCTGGTTGCTGACGCCCGAGGACTGAGCCGTAGAGTGGGAAGCTGACAAGAAGTTCAAGAAACGTCTCGAGAAGAAGCCACGTGAGCTTCAGGCCGCGATTCTCAAGACGATCCGCCCGCCTGCCAGCCTGCGGCGCTCTCGCCGAAGCAGAAGCTCAGCCCGTCCGGGATCGCGCTGGCGGGCCGCGCCCAGTCGTTGGGGGTTCTCGCCGAACTGCGCAACGGCGATGTCGAGCAGCGGCTACGCCTGCCGCCGACGCGTCGTCCAACGGCGCCGCCGCGGCTGGGAAGCCTGCGGGCGAGGAGTCCGTGCCCGCGGCGAAGACCTGAGCCGACGCGTCTCAGCCAATCATGATGGCTTGGCTGTGGCCTGGCACCTGCCTGTTGTTGTTCACAAGCACGACTGCGCGGTATAAACCTCCGCTGCGGATGCGCACGACATGGCTGAAGCGCGACGTGCCGGCGGTTGCGCGCTGGACCACGGTTCTGCCGACGCCGCGGAGCGGGAGTCCGGGTTGCAGCAGCTGGAATGCGACGAGCGCGCCGGTCTCCGCTGGGGCGACCGTGCCGTACAGGCGCACGAACCCGGGGCGACCGGCCGAACCCAGGTGCAGGCTCACGCGCACCGCGACGCGCTCGCGCACCACGTGGCTGCTGGCCGCCGGCACGCCCACCGTGGCGACCCGGAACTTGGTGTTCTCCTTGAGGTCCGCGACCGAGAACGAGAACCTTCCGGTCGCGCTGGTCAGCTCGGCGCGGCCCGTGCTCTTGAACCCGGCGCGGTAGGGGAACGGGTCGGATTGCAGCACGACCTCGTGGTTGGCGGCGCCCGTACCCGACATGACGCCGCGCACCGAGATTGAGCTTCCGAACACCGCGGGGTGGGGCGTCGCGGCGAGCTTGAACGTGAACGGCATCTTCTTGGTCGTGAACGTTTCGTCTTCGCCCTTCGTCGTGCCCGCAGCGTTCCTCGCGATCAGGCGATAGTGGTAGGTGGCGCCGGGCGACAGCCCGGCGATCGTCTGGCTGACCTTGACTGCTTCGACGCCGCTGCCTGCCGATGCGGGCGACGTCCGGGCGCCATAGCGCGTGGTCGTGCCGAACTGGAAGTAGTACACCGTCGCGAGGCCGCGCGGGTTGACGCTCCCTTCGAGCGCAACGGAGGAGGGGTTCACCACCACGAAGCCTCCCGTATTCACGGAGGGCGCTTTGGGGGCGGGCGTCGCCGTGGCCGCTTGCGAGCCGAATGGCCGCGCCAGCGCCGCGCTCATCAGCAGTGCGCCGGCCAGCACGATCCGCCGGTTGGTCGTGAGAGTCGTCATCTCCGATAACCTCTACTTTCGCAGTTTTTCGCGCCTGTGCGCCTTGTTCAACTCAACCCGCTCGGTGGCCGATCGATGCGGCGCGCCGGGGCCTGTGCGCGGAGGATACCGGCCGGAGGGGTTTCGGATCGTCGGGCGACCTTTGGGCCCACGGAATGTGATCACACCGAGCTGCGAGAACCACGTCGGCGCGGGCCATGATCTGGGGGATGTCCTCCCGCTCGCCCACGAGCTCGACCGCCTCTTCGAGCCCGAGATCGCGCACGAGCCGGTGCAGCTCAGCCAGGTAGCCGCGGTTGTCGAGGCGGGTGGCGGCGTCGGCGAACCGGTGCTCACTTGTGGGCTGCTTGTAATGCTCTTTCCAGAACGAAGGCCCCCTTCAAGTAAGCATTGAGATATCGCTCGGTGATGAACCCGTAGCCGTCATTGCCCCATCTTGTGCTCCAGGAGTTCTTGATGATGGTGAGAGGTTCGCCGGACGGGCTATCGCTTACACCCACGGCCAAGACTGCGTGGCCCTCACGGGCGACCTTACCAGCAGGCGCGTCGACCAGCCCATCGGCACATTTCCATGCCGCATGCACCGCGCGAAGTGACAGTAGGACGGCCAGTCCGGCTTGCAACTCGGCCTCGACGGTGGCGAGGGTCGCCGGATGCAACTCCCGCCAAGCCGGCAGGTCCCGCTGCATGCTCACGACAGAGGCCCCTGGCGGTCGGGCGCTGGGCCAAGGTGGAGAGCCATAGGGCCACGCCGCCTCCAGTGCGTGGCGATGAGTGCGGAGCCCAGCGAGCGCGAGCGGAATGAGCGTCGCCTCACGTCGTGGTGGACCGCCCTCCCTGTGGGCCGCCCACATGACGTCCTCGGGCGAAAGCACCACTGTTGCGCCGGCCATCCACTCGTGAGCGGCGCTCACAGCGAAACCGACACAGGTCTCTCGTCGGCCCTGGTGTCGTACGGCACTCTGGACGGAGCGGTGATCGATCATTGCTCTACGCGGTCAGCGCCAGGTCGCCCTGCGACAGCTGGGCGCCATGCGGTGACGGCTTGACCGATACCTGCAGCTTGAACTCATCGACAGCCTCGCCGCCCCACGGAGGTTCCTTGACGATCGCGATTCTGTGGATGCCACGCTCGGCGTCGGAGGCGATCTCCAACAGGAAGCACCGAGGGTGAGGTGCGCCGTCGAGATCGATATCCTCACTCGTGGTTTCGCTCACTGGCTGCGGCTCCCAGTCGTCCTCGTAGGAGTCCTTGAGCAGGCGTATTGCGTCGGATCTCTTCGCGAACTCCCACGAATATCCGGTCGATGGATTCTCGTCGAGTATCACCACCAGCCGATCGCCGGGCCTCGCCTCAACCGGCGAGACACGGTGACGGCCGTCAAGCCACCACATGTCGTTTCTGAGGTCGTCGGGCGCAAGGTCGCCGGCCACGGCCCGCTTGATTGTGTGTGTCGCAACGCTCGCCCAGGCCCTCGCCGTCGCCGAGCTCACCAACTGCGTCGCTGCGAGATGACGAGCCGTTGCCGTGTAGGAGGTGCCCAGCCACTGTGACAGCGCATACACCTCGTAGGGATTTGAAGGCCTGTCGATCCCAAGCGCGTCCAGGCCATTGAGCAGGAGCTCTTTCGGCATGAGAAACCAGTCACCGAAGGCCTCGGCCTCCTTCTCATAGTCTGGCGATTGGTCGGTGTGGGCCGGCTGAAAAGACGCCTCTAGGTCGAAGTCGACTGCGGCAGCATGGCCGAAGACGTGATGGCCGAGCTCGTGCCCGGCCGTATAGCGCTGTCGCGTTTGGGGATGTTTCTCGTTCAGGAGGATGCCGCTTGAGGCATCGCGCGGCATGTACATCCCCCACACCGGCCCGAGGGAGGAAAACGCAAGCACGACTCCGAGCTGGCGCACGGCCGAGAAGACGTCGACTGGGCGGTCCAGCGCGATGCCGAGATCCTCGTGGAGCCGGGCGGCAAGCGGAGCCGCGCGCGTATCGGCCTCGGCCCAGTCGATCACCGGTCGTCGACCTTCGCACGGTCGTAGTTCTGCAAGAATGCGGCGAAACGGAGAAGCTGCTCCTTCTCCTCGTCGCCCATCTTGCCCGCCGCGCGGGCCAATGCCTGCACCGTGGGATCCGCGCCCTCTGGGTCGTCGCCCAGGAAATAGTTAACCGGCATCCGGTAAAGGTCAGAAAGCGCCTTGAGCTCGAAACTGTCAACGCGTCGAGCTCCGCGCTCGATATCCGAGACAGCCGAGCGCCGAATCCCGGTCTGGTCAGCCACGAACTGTTGGGAGATGTTGAGGAAGGTCCGCTGGTCGCGCAGCCTCTGCGCGAGATCCATCACGCCGCCGGTACTCGTCCGGTCGGTCTCCTTCGAGTACATGCCTTTCCGGCGGCGAACCAGCTCACCGGTCGCACGAGATGCTGACGTAGCCATGCGGCCTCCTTGTCGATTATCACGACATTCTAGCTGGATAATCCGACAAATCAAGCGAGGACAAGCATTGGCCGAGATAGTTGAGGACCACGAGCGCCTATCGCATCCGGGACCATCGCACGAGTCCTGGCGCGCTCGTGCTTTCGCACAGATCCAAGCGCATTGACCAACGCTGCACCAAACCCCGTCCCGTCGGACTGGGACCGATGAGCGTGCCTCGCTGACCGCTGATCACACCGATCCGCGAGCAGGGTCCACCGATCTATAGACCTCCATCATCGCCGCGACATGGCGCTCGATCGCGAAGCGCCGGTGGGCGAGTTCGCCGGCGCGGCGTCCCATCTCGCGTGCCCAGTCGGGGTGCTCGAGGATGCGGCGGATCGCCTCGCTCCAGGCGGCGGGCTCTCCGGGAGGGGCCAGCAGGCCGGTCGTGCCGTCGATCTGAGCATTCCATGAGCTCCCCTGCATGTAGCAGCCCTCGGCTTCCAATCTCAGACCATCCGGGTCTGGTCCGGGCAACCACATCGTGATTCCGGGTATTGTCATGCTGGAGGGCGCCGGGTTACTACCCAGCTTCGAGGCGGCCGAAATAAACGCCTTCATGGGAATGTACCCTCCGCCTGAGACGGCAGGAGAGCATCGATCGGTGAGGACCCGCGCGCTCATATGCGGGGCCGGACGCCCCGCACCAACCGGCCTTGTAGGTCTCACTCACACGCGAGGACGCGGCCCAAAAATACCCGCTCGATCCAAACCACCCGCTTCGGTTTCTCCTGCCCCGGCGAGTCCGAGTCTTTCCGGCTGATTCGCGCGCATCTGCGCTATTTCAACGTCGATCGGGATCTGCGCACGCTGCTGGTCGCCTCGGCTGCTCCGGGGGATGGCAAGACGACGATCGCGCGCCATCTGGCGGCCGCGGCGGCGAGGATCGGTTCGCGGGTGCTGCTCCTGGAGGCGGACCTGCGCCGTCCGGGGCTTGCCCAGCAACTCGATGCCCAGTCCGGACCGGGTCTGGCGGACGTGTTGATCGGCGCTGTCCCGTGGAGCGAGGCGACTCAGGCGATCGACTTGGGTGACACGTCGGGCGGGGACGCGAGGGTACGAACGCTCGATGTGCTTGTCGCCGGCGCGGGGCTGCCGCCGAACCCCGGGGAGCTGATCGAGACCGATCGGAGATCGGCCAGCGCGATGGAGACCTTGCTCGAGCGGGCCAAGTCGGAGTATGATCTGGTTGTGATCGATACGCCGCCGTTGACTGCGGTCTCTGACGCGTTCCCGTTGCTGTCCAGGGTCGATGGTGTCGTGATCGTGGGTCGTGTGGGTCGCAACCGTCGCGATGTCGCGCAGCGTCTGCACGAGACGCTCGCGGGAGCGGGCGCTCCGTTGCTGGGGGTGATCGCCAACGGGTTCAAGGCCAGGCGGAACGCTCCGTACGCGTACGCGTACGACTACTCGTATACCTCGGATAAGCAGCCGGCGTCGCCGCCGGCTGACACGGCTGCTGCCGGGGCGTCGCCCAACGGTGCGGGGTCGGCTGATGCTCCTGTGCCGACGAGCCAGGGTTGAGGGCGATGAGCCGGCAAGTGCCTGTCTGTGGCGCGCTACGGTGGTCGCGTGTTCGACGATTCGGTGATCGAGGAGGCTGCGGCAAAGGATCCGTCCGATCGGCCTGTCACGCTCGCAATTCACTATGATCGAACCATGCTTATCACCAGCGGAGCTGCAGACATGACGACTATCGCGGAGGTCGAGAGCGCGGAAAACAAGCTCTTGGAGGTTTCGAAGCAGCAGCCGGACTGGTCGCCGAAGGAGTTGCGGCAGGCGGCACGCAACAGCCGCAACGGCCATAACGGCCTTCCCCGAGAAGTCGTTTCGCTGGCCTTCTGGCGCCTGCTCACGCGTGGCGCCCTCCAGATGGACGAGAAGCGCCGGGTGCACCGACCGACGACCAATCGCTGACTGACATACCCGTAAGCCGAGCATGTCGACTAGCTGGTGGGACGAACGACGGTATCTGGAGCCTGCACCGGGCACCCCCGGTGGGCAGCGATCACGCACACGAACCCACGGAGAGCGCGACCGCGACCGGGTGCTCTATTGCTCGGCATTCCAACGCTTGGCCGGAATCACGCAGGTCGCGCCAGCAGGCGCCGGACAGGCCGTTCACAGTCGCCTCACACACTCGCTGAAGGTCGCGCAGGTCGCTCACCGACTCGCGCAGCGCATAGTGGATCACGACCCCGATCTCAGCGTCGAGCTCGACCCGGACTCGGTCGAGGCGGCGGCGCTCGCCCACGACCTGGGACACCCGCCCTTCGGGCACATCGCAGAGGAAGAGCTCAAGCAGTTCGCGATCGACTCCGGGTGCGACGGATTCGAGGGCAACGCCCAGTCGTTCCGCCTGGTTACCCGCCTCTCACAGCGATGGCCCTCATCGGACGGTGAGGACTTCGGCCTGAATCTCACGCGGCGAACGCTCGACGGGCTGCTCAAGTACCCGTGGCCGAGGAATCGCGACGATCCTCACAAGAGCGCCAAGTGGGGCGCCTACGATGCCGACGGTGAAGCGTTCAAATGGGTCAGGAAGCGCCGACGGAAAGACCAGCGATCGCTTGCCGCCGAGGTGATGGACTGGGCCGACGACGTTACCTACGCGGTGCATGACATGGAGGACTTCTTTCGAGCCGGGCTCGTTCCACTCGACCGGCTCTGCACGAGCGTCGATGAGCGCGACCGCTTCAGGGAGTCGTTTCGAGACGAGAAGGGCGGGCAGAACAAGCGCCTGGCCAAGCACGACCTCGCTGTGCTCGACGACACCGCCGAGCACCTGTTTGACTTGATCGGTGTCACCGAGCCCTACACCGGAGATCGCACCCAGCGCCAGGTCCTGCGCGAACGAACGTCGCTCCTGATCCGCGACTATATGCACGCGTTTGATGTGCAGAGAGGCAAGGCCAAGATCGATCCCGCGTCAGGAGCAGAGGTGGCGGTGCTCAAGGAGCTGATGTGGTTCTACGTCATCGACCGCCAGGAGCTCGCCACAGTCCAAGCGGGCCAGCGCCAGATCATCAGTGGGCTCGCCAAACGTTTCTGCGAAGCTGCCATAGAGCAGTCGTTCGAGCTTTTCCCCCCGCTTGAGCGCACGGCCTTGCGCGAGGCCAGCACCGACGCAGCCATGGCTCGCGTCGTCGTCGACTATGTAGCCCGCCTCACCGAGGCCAGGGCTCTCGAGCTGCACCGCCGCTTCGCCGGCGTCGCCCCGCCGCTGCTGACCGCGGCTGCCCACTGACTGCAGCAGCCGGTCCCTACGGTCGAGACGTAGGGCCGCCGGGTCCCGGTTGGCCTGTTGAGGGTCCCCACCCGGGCGTTTCGTCAGGGCGAGACCTGGGTAGGCTGCGAGCGCGACCGGTCCGCGCGGGCGCAACCCGTGTCCGCGCGGCGTGTTCATAGGACGGAGCGGGTGTGCCACGGACGGCTTGTGATCGCGAGCGAGCTTGGGGGAGAGCTGTGCGCAGGGCATTGGCAGTCGCGTCGATGGCGATCGGACTGGGCTCGATCGCCGCCCCGGTCGTGTTGGCGGCGCCGCTGGAAGGCATCCACAAGATCCAGCACGTCGTCGTGATCATGCAGGAGAACCGCTCCTTCGACCATACTTCGGGACGTATCCGGGGGCGAACGGGATTCCTGCGGGCGTGTGCGAGCCCGACCCGGTCAACGGTCGGCTGCGTGGCGCCGTTTCACGATTCGAGCAACGAAAACTACGGCGGGCCTCACGGCCACGGCGCGTTCACGAAGGATCTCGACGGGGGCAAGATGGACGGCTTTATCGGAGAGGCTGAGAAAGGCAGCAAATGCAGCAGCACCGAACCGGATTGCAGTCCCTGCACCGAAGGTGCGAGCGCGAAGTGCATCGACGTGATGGGCTATCACGACGCGCGTGAGATCCCCAACTACTGGACGTACGCGCAGGATTTCGTGCTGCAGGACGACATGTTTGAGCCGAACTCGTCGTGGAGCTGGCCCGAGCACCTGTTCGAAGTCTCGGCGTGGTCGGCGACGTGCTCGAACTGGAGCGATCCGATTGCGAGCTGCCGAACGTCTCCTGGATCGTTCCCAACGCCAAGGTTTCCGAACATCCGCAGGCGCTCGTCTCGAAGGGTCAGGCGTACGTGACGACGTTGATCAACTCGATCATGCGCAGCCCGTGTTGGGACAGCACGGCGATCTTCCTCTCTTGGGACGATTGGGGCGGGTTCTACGACAGCGTCGTCCCACCCGACATCGACGAAAACGGTTATGGCTTTCGTGTTCCCGGCCTGGTGATCAGTCAACCGATGGCCGTCCGGATTCCCGTCCGGACGTACGTGAAGAAGCCCCGGGGTTGGGGAACCTGGAAAGCGACTTCGATTTCGACCAGGCGCCGAGGTCACCGTTGATCAGGACATGCGCCTGCACGACGGTCGTGTCTACCTGACGTTGGGTTGCGACATGGAATGCTCGCTCTACGCCCACGGCCACCTGAACCTGTTGCGCGGCCGCCGCCATCTGGGCCTGCAGAGCGTCCTGAGCACGCTGGAACCAGGTCACGCGACGCGGATAGCGCTCTCGCTTTCGCACGAGAACCTGAGCGCCGTGCACCACGCGCTCGAGCGGGGCTATCCGGTCAAGGCCGCGGTGGAGGTAGAAGCCGCCTCAGGCGCCGAGCGCCGGCGATACAGCGTGGATGTGCGCTTGACCTGGCGGTGAGTTGGCTTCGCAGAGTGGAGCTGGGGTCAGTCGCCGCTCAGGGGGTCCTGGGCTTGAAGCCATGCGGCGAGTAGTGGATCGACGATTCGCCAAGTCCGGTTGGTGCGGGTGACGTAGCCGCGATCGCGCAGGCGCTCCAGTGCGCGTGTGGTTGCTCTGTTGTCGGGCAGGCCGTAGTGGTGAGCGTCCTTCTCGCTGCCGGGGGAGGCGCCCCCGGCGAGCAGGAACAGGGCCTTGGCGTCGTTGACGTCGGTGTCGTCGCTGGAGAGCAGCGTGTCGATGATCTGCGCGAAGTCGGTGTTGTCGCGGCCGTTGGCCAGGAGCGCTTCGAATGCGCCTTGGACTGCCGACTGGTCGATCGTCGTGCCCTCGGGGATGGCCTGCCAGACGTGGAACGCGACGTGCTGGGTGCGCTTGGGGTGGCAGTCGGTGAGCGTGAGGAGATGCTCTGTCGCTTCGCTCGAGATGGGCTTTCCGCTTGCGGCGAAGCGGAGCTCGAGGTAGTCGGCGAGTGCGGCCGGGTCGAGGTCGGGCAGTTCGAGGTCGTGTGTCTGGTCCCAGATCGGCTCGGTGCTGGTGTGCAGCATGAGACGCAGCTTGTCGCGCAGACTGCCGGTCAGCAGAAGCGTGAGGTGGCCGGCGCGACCGGGGCCCATCAGAGCGGAGCGGATGATGCTGAGCGGCTCCCCGGGGCAGTGCGCGAGGCGTTGGAACTCGTCGAATGCGATTACCAGGCGTGGCGATAGGCGTGAGAGGGCGGAGAGCTGGGCGTGAAGGATCTCGGTGTCGTTGATCTGGACGCCGCGTTGCCGCGCGCCGGCCTTCACCACTCCGAGATTGACGCCGATTTCCTTCTCCAGGCGACGGAACTCGCTGAGCGCGCGACGACCCAGGGAGGCGTGGTCGCGCGCGGCGTCAACCACAGCTCCGATGAATGCGGCGGGACTGATCACGCGGCGCAGGTCGATGCGGATCAGATCCCATGGCGGGGCGTCGTTGCTGTGGGCGATGGCGAGCTCGGAGGCGAGCTGTCCGATGAAAGTCGTCTTGCCCGTGCCGCGCGGCCCGAACAGCGCCACGTGCGTTCCGGCCTTCAACGTTCCCGCTGCGCTGGTCGTGAACGCTCCTCGCGAAACGGCGTCTGCCGGGTCGACGGCGTCTGACCACACAAAAGGGTTCAAGAGCATCGCGCAAGTATATCCCCTCAGCGGATAGATTTATATCCGCTGGGCGGATAGATGATGGAGGTCCGACGGACGTTCCGTCTTGCTCTTCGCTTCCGCTCAGCCGGTCAGGATGGTTCGGCTGTGTCCGGAGATCCGCGGGCCGTTGTTGACCAGCACGAATGCGCAGTACAACCCTGGGTGGCGGATGCGCACGACGCGGCTGTAGCGCGATGTGCTCGTGGTGGCGGGCTTGACGATCGTGCCGGCCACGGTCAGTGGTGCAGCAGGATCGCGCGGTTCGTGGCGCCCGTTCCCGAGGGTACGTCCCACGCAGCTTGACCTGTTCACGGCGGTCGTTGGTGGCGGCGCCGTCGGACGGTTGGGCGGTGGCCCTGATCGTCGGCGCGCGCATCTGCGCTACTTCAACGTCGATCGCGATGTGCGCACGCTGCTGGTCGCCTCGGCTGCTCCGGGTGATGGCAAGACGACGATCGCGCGTCACCTGGCGGCGCGCGGCGGCGAGGGTGGGTTCGCGGGTGCTTTTGCTGGAGGCGGATCTGCGCCGTCCGGTGCTTGCCCAGCAGCTCGATGCGCAGCCCGGGCCGGGCTTGGCGGACGTGCTGATCGGCGCGGTTCCGTGGAGCGAGGCGACTCAGGCGATCGACGTGGATGAACCGTCGGGCGAGGGTGCGAAGGTACGGACGCTCGATGTGCTTGTCGCCGGCGCGGGATTGCCGCCGAACCCCGGGGAGCTGGTCGAGACCGATCGGAGATCGGCCAGCGCGATGGAGACCTTGCTTGAGCGGGCCAAGTCGGAGTATGATCTGGTTGTGATCGATACCCCGCCGTTGACTGCGGTCTCTGACGCGTTTCCGCTGCTGGGCAAGGTGGACGGGGTCGTGATCGTGGGTGTGTGGGCCGTAACCGTCGCGATGTCGCGGAACGTCTGCACGAGACGCTCAGTGGTGCGGGTGCCCCGTTGCTGGGGGTGATCGCCAACGGTTTCAAGGCCAGGCGGAACGCCCCGTACGCGTACGCCTACAACTACTCCTACCGGTCGGAGCCACCCTCCGGCGACGCCGGCGCGTCGCCCAACGGAGCCGTCTCGGCCGGGGAGCCTGTTCCTACGGTCAAGACGTGAGGTCCATCGGGCCTTGGTGGCCCGTGCACGTGCCGCTACCGCGGGTTCCGTCCGGAGCATGTGCGAACGTGTGTTCGATATGGTCCCATCGAGACATTCAGGTCGTCTCCGGTTCGTCGGCGCTCAGCGCCGTGTTCTGTGCTGCCTGGTTTGGGGTGAGCCCGGCGGGAGGGTCGTTGCTTGGTCCCGAGCTGTCCTCAGTTGCCGCCACAGTTGATATGTCCTCAGGAGTCCTAGCCGAGCTGAGTTATGACGCCGCGGTACGCGCCTTGGATCTACAGGAGCGTTCCGTGGAACAGTTGCGTGCCAGGACGGGGACGCTGCTCGCGGCGTCTTCTTTGACCGCTTCGTTTCTTGGTGCCCAGACCATCCAGCACACTGATGGGCTCGGTACGCTCGGCGCGATTGCGCTCGTCTCCCTTGCGAGCTCGATCGGTCTCTGCGTATACGTCCTGCTGCCCAAGAGCGGCTTTGTGTTCAGTGTCAGCGCTCCGAAGATGTACGAGAGCCTCTTCGACTGCAGGGACGATGACGAGGAGGTCCGTCGGCGACTCGTCTATTGGCTAGAGGACTTCCGCAAGGACAATCAGGACAAGATCGACAGTCTCGGTCGTTACTACCTGGGTGCCGCGGTCGCCCTCATGCTCCAGCTCGTCTTCTGGTCGTTGGCACTGGCGGCTACAATCTCTTGAGATGCCAAACACGAGTCACCCAGCCCCTCCGCCTCCGCCTCCGCCTCCGCCTCCCGACTTGGGAAACCCGGAGACGCGCGGCGGCCTCGGCATCCTGACGAGGTAGCCGTGCTTCGCTTGCCGCGCGCTCGCAAGAGCCCGGCCGCTGCCGTGTCAACCGGGCGACACCGTCGCTCAGTCATCTCGTATCGGTCGTAAGCGGGGCCGGACGCCCCGCTCCCACGGCCTTGTAGGTCCCACTCACCTGCGAGGATGGACGTGCGGTTGAGTTGGCGGCGAGGGGGGCTAACGGGCGTGGACTGCTTTGCGGGGCTTGCGCATCGGCATCCTCGGGCCGCTCACCGTCGATCTGAGCATTCCATGAGCTCCCCTGCATGTAGCAGCCCTCGGCTTCCAATCTCAGACCATCCGGGTCTGGTCCGGGCAACCACATCGTGATTCCGGGTATTGTCATGCTGGAGGGCGCCGGGTTACTACCCAGCTTCGAGGCGGCCGAAATAAACGCCTTCATGGGAATGTACCCTCCGCCTGAGACGGCAGGAGAGCATCGATCGGTGAGGACCCGCGCGCTCATATGCGGGGCCGGACGCCCCGCACCAACCGGCCTTGTAGGTCTCACTCACACGCGAGGACGCGGCCCAAAACACAGACAAAGAAGACCATCCGGGCGAGTCGGAGTCCTTCCAGCTGATCCGCGCGCATCTGCGCTACTTCAACGTCGATCGGGATCTGCGCACGCTGCTGGTCGCCTCGGCCGCTCCGGGCGATGGCAAGACGACGATCGCGCGTCACTTGGCGGGCGCGGCGGCGAGGGTGGGTTCGCGGGTGCTTTTGCTGGAGGCGGACTTGCGCCGCCCGGGGCTTGCTCAGCAGCTCGATGCACAGCCCGGGCCGGGCTTGGCGGACGTGCTGATCGGCGCGGTGCCGCTGGCCGAGGCGATCCAGACGATCGATCTGGAGGCGCCGTCGGGCGAGGGCGCCACGGTACGAACGCTCGATGTGCTCGTGGCCGGCGCCACGCTGCCGCCGAATCCGGGGGAGCTGATCGAGAGCCGTGCGATGGAGACCCTGCTCGAGCGGGCGGGGTCCGCGTATGACCTGGTTGTGATCGACACGCCGCCGCTGACGGCGGTCTCCGATGCGTTCCCGTTGTTGAGCAAGGTGGATGGCGTGATCATCGTTGGCTGGGTGGGGCGCAACAGTCGTGATGTCGCTGAGCGTCTGCACGAGACGCTCAGCGGCGCGGGCGCTCCGTTGTTGGGTGTGATCGCGAACGGTTTCAAGGCGCGGCGGAACGCCCCGTACGCCTACGCCTACAACTACTCGTACCGGTCGGAACCACCCTCTGGCGACGCCGGCGCGTCGCCCAACGGCGCCGTGGCGGCCGGGGAGCCCGTGTCGACAGCGAAGGGTTGAGCCGCGCCTGGCGCTCCGGCGCTGGTACTCCGGCGCCACTGACGCCCGTTGTCGTGCCACTCCGCTCGGGTAGGGTGGGGCCCCTAGGAGACTCCGGCGAAACGAACCGCGGAACTACGAACGTCTGTTCGTCTGCCGCTCGGACTACTCTTGTTGTATGAGCAGGAAGCGAGCCAAGAACACGAAGAACTGGGGTGCGATCAGGCGCAGAAGCCGCCGCACAGAAGCAACGCGCTCCCCAGACGCTCGAAAAGCTAAGGGCACCGTTCTACGATCTACGCTCACCAGCGAGCAGATCCCGAGCGGTAAAAGAACTGATCGGGATCTGGGCACATTCATGATCGCGAGCATGAGCCCAATGGTTACTCTTGAGTTCAAGAACATCACTCTGGAAGGGCCGAACATTCCAGGATTCGACGCCGTGCTTGCGGCAGACGGACGAAGCAACGGGCTAACAATCACCGGATTCGATCGTGCCCTCGTAATCCCACCGAATGGGCACCACCAAGCCAATGATCTACGCGTAGATCACAATCGGACAGGTGTTGATAACGGGGGCACCTTCGACGGCCCTGACACCAAGATCGAGTAGCACATCACTCGAAGTCGGCTTCGCTGGCGTCAACTCCGCCTTCATTGTCGATCCCAAAGGGCGGAAGCACTCGTCGCGCTTTGCCGGCGAACGCTGTGCATGCTCCACGCGGCGAAATCTAGGCAACGCCAAAGGTCCGCTTCGCTTGCCGCGGAGTGAGTCCGACTTAGAATGCCCACCTCAAGGCGCCACCAGTCGCGATGCGGTCTAGGATTCGCCCATGCACCGGCGACGCTTTGCAGCACTTCTTGGCGCCGGAGCGAGTTACGGGCTTGGGATGATCCCAGCTCGACTCCGCCTCTTGGAGACCGTCTCTTCGACCACCTCGTTGCTCACTTTACAAACACTTGGGGGAGTCTAGACGACGAGCAGCGCTCTTTCTTCGTCGGACAGGATTCCAGACCTGCGTTTGAGCGTGGAATGCTGTCACTCTGGGAAGGCGAGTTCTCACGGGCGAGATCGGGTAAGTAGCACATCACAGTGCAGACGCTACTCACAGACCTCGGTCTCTACTTCGCTGCGTTTCAGCTTACGGTGGGGGTGCAGAACTGCTAAGGCGCTCTCATAGACCTCTTAGCGCGATAAGGGCTCGTCGGACAGCGGCTTGGCGTAGAGACGCTAAATTACGAGTGACTGATAGAGCTTGCGCTCTCGGCTCGCGGCGTCACATTAGACCTCAATCCGAACCATCCGAGAAAGGGCCTCTTTGCGCTTGGAGGCAGCACGGAGACTGCAACCTATTGGTTGACGGGGTCGACAACGGAAACATGCGCAACATGACGATGGTGGACAACAACTATTACGTCGCTGGTTCGGGGGTGAGACTGGTAGCGGTACCGACAGCACAAGTCGCGTCGATCTACGAGGGCCAGTACAACATTCCCACAGCGATGAGCCTCTACGCCCACGGCAAGCACTCGCCTACGGCTCCGGAGCTCATGATAGCGCTTAGAGAGCGATGGGAGCAATGGGACAGCGCGGCAGACGTAGTTGTTGTGATAGGAGCGAGGTATGTCTCAGAGGACCTACATATTTGGAACGGGATACATCAGGGGCACGGAAGCGTCTGGTACGTCGGAGACGACGAGAGCGACACAGCATGTGCGCAGCGCGTAGGGGAGGATCGCTTCACACACCTCGATCATTACTTCAAGCCCGCGATCCGCAAGCTCGCTGCTCGCCTCAAGATTCTCGCCTGAGCTGGTCATGCGCGAACAGCCGCGCCTCGAGACACTGCAGTTTCGCTGACGAGAGAAGGGTCTAGGGGATGGTAGCGCTATCGCTTAGGCTGATGAGTTAGAGACTTGTATGTGATCTCTTAGGAGACTAAGAGAGAGTCAAGGGAACACGAGACTACACTATCGCTCTGGAAGACTTACGGAACTGGCGGCTGAGACGTGAGGGCTACTGCATAGTCCAGGAAAGCGGGTAACTGGGAGTAGTAAGGCGAGACCCGGAGCCATACTCGCGGTAAACTGTGGTAGATGAGCTTCACGCGGATCACGGTGCGAGCAGATCAGATGGGTGGTGCTACATGCATCCGTGATCTGCGTATACAGGTCTCCACCGTGGTCGGCATGGTAGCAGAGGGCATGAGCGATCAGGAGATCATAGCGGCCTACCCGGTCTAGAGGCAGAGGACATTCGAGAGGCTGTGCTCTACGCTGCAGAAGCTGTCAGTGAGCGTGAGCTGCAGC
Source organism: uncultured Solirubrobacterales bacterium (assembly GCA_963810645.1). Classification (GTDB taxonomy): domain Bacteria; phylum Actinomycetota; class Thermoleophilia; order Solirubrobacterales; family Solirubrobacteraceae; genus Palsa-744. Next base: position 139,428 of record CAWEOK010000005.1, read on the forward strand.
TAGTTGACACCGGGTGAGGTTCCTGATCGGCAACGCGCTCTCGGAGCGGTGAGGGAGACGGCTAACGGGCGTGCATTGCTTTGCGGGACTTGAGTATAGTTCTCTTGCGAGCAGGCGACACATGTAGCTAGGAGAGGTGCAGTGTCAGCGAGCGGATGGTCAGGCGCATGTTCTCGGCGCTGTACTCGATCTCTACAGCCTAACAAAGGAGTTCACAATAGAGAGATGAGAGAACAGTGTAGATTTAGAACTCGGCTTGCAGTTCATATGCCTAAATGTACGACTCAAAAAAGACAATATCAATAAGAAATAGTAGTAGAGCAATCGGCGAAGATAAGAGTAAAAAGATATTCGAGAGACACGCATGTAGATAGCTGCGACGGATGACGGACTGATTAACTCATTAGATGAGATAGTAGAAGAAGTAGATGATGATGTCGAGATAAGAGAAGACTAGGGGGAAGATGAGGTAGGAGCTCTGCATGGTCAAGAGCATAGCATCTTTTGTAGACTTAGTCTACTTAGTATACTAAGTAGAGAAGGATGGAATAGAGATGAAAGAAGATCTATTAG
>CAWEOK010000005.1:145000-274807 GCA_963810645.1 uncultured Solirubrobacterales bacterium
TTTTTTTTTTTTTTTTTTTTTTTTTTTTTTTTTTTTTTTTTTTTTTTTTTTTTTTTTTTTTTTTTTTTTTTTTTTTTTTTTTTTTTTTTTTTTTTTTTTTTTTTTTTTTTTTTGATCGAGAGCTGTGCGATGGAGACTCTGCTGAAGCGGGCGGGGTCCGCTGTATGACCTGGTTGTGATCGACACGCCGCCGCTGACGGCGGTCTCCGATGCGTTCCCGTGCTCGGGAAGGTCGATGGTGTGATCATCGTCGGCCGTGTGGGCCGTAACCGCCGCGACGTCGCGCAGCGTTTGCATGAGACCTTGACGGGCGCGGGCGCCCCGCTGCTCGGGGTCGTCGCGAACGGCCTCAAGTCTGGTCGTCGCGGGGGGTATGGCTACGGCTACTCCTACGATTACGCGTCCGGCGTCAAGGGCGCGCCGGCGGAGGGCGGCCCGCCCGTTGGCGGCGCGGCCGGAGCATCCCCGAACGGCGCCACAGCGTCCGACGCCCCGGTGCCTACCTCGCAGGCTTGAGGGCGAGCCCACCAGCAGGGCTGCCACTGTTACTGGAGCCAGTGGATGAAGCTGGGGTTGCGTGAAATGAGGGGCGCTATGGTGTGGAGGAACGTGTCGAGCGCCATGACGAGCTTGCCGGTGGTCGATGGTTGGCCGCGCGGGAAGCGCCGGTTGGTCGTCAGGATTAGGCCCTTGTGGTCGTGGCCGTCGGCGATGTAGCGGTGGTGGATCGGGATGAAGTCGCGTTGGTTGTCGGTGACGAGTGCGCGATCCTCGGTTCGCGCCCAGGCGAGGAGATCTTCGTCGGGAGTGCCGCGCTCCTCGGCGCGCTCTGCGACGGCGATCACGTCGTGTTCGCGCTGGCGCAGCTGCTCAGCGACCGCCGCCGTATACATCTCGTCGAGCAGCAGCTTCAAGCAAGCGCTGCCTGTTCACGTCGCCACGCGGCCTCTGCAACCTCGGCTTCCTCGTCGTTGCGAGCGATCCACTCGTCGATCTCGGCTGGGTAGGCGGCGTAATAGCTGATGGCTGAGCGCACCTGGGTGGGTGTGAGATTCAGGTAGTCGGCTGTATAGAGGATCGCTGCCTCGCCGCGCTTGGGAGCTCCATTGAGCACGCCGATGACCTCCCACACGTCCGGGCCGGCCGCGAGTCCGGGCCGGCGGCCTGCGGGGCCGTCGCGGAACACGATCCCTGGATGGTCCTCGATCCGGATTCCCTCGTCGATGTATCGCTCCGCGAGACGAGACTTGTTCAGGCCCTTGCGCGCCCCGCGACGCTCCAGACGGTCGAGTACGGATGCATCCATGCGAGCGGAGAATTGACGGGCTGTAGCCATGTATGACAGTGTAACATACAAAGGATCTTGGAGGAGCTCTACGGCCTGCCTCTGCTCGGGGTTGTCCCCGAGAGCTCCGCGCTGTCGCGCTCTGGGAAGGGCAAGAAGGACGCCGGGGAGGCGTTGCCGGCGAGCGAGGCGGAGGCTTTTCATCTGATCCGTGCGCATCTGCGGTATTTCAACGTTGACAAAGAGTTGCGTGCGTTGATGGTCGCGTCGGCTGCCCCGGGTGATGGGAAGACGACGGTTGCGCGTCATTTGGCGGCTGCGGCGGCGAGGATGGGTTCGCGGGTGCTGTTGTTGGAGGCCGATTTGCGGCGTCCGACGATCGCTCAGCAGTTGGATGTCGCTTCGGGTCCGGGGGTGGCTGATGTGTTGATTGGTGCGGTCTCGTTGGGGGAGGCGATCCAGTCTGTGGATTTGGGTTTGCCTGGTCTGAGACCGCGAGACCGCCGGTCGTCACCCCTAGTGGCGTTTCGAACGTGACTTATTCCTCGGCGATCCTCTACGGCTGGGTTGACGCGCGGGGTCAGGTCACCAATTATGTCTTCCAGTACGGTACGACCAGCGCCTACGGCGCGCAGACGCCGCTCGCCCCGGCGGGCAACGGGACTATCGGGATCAAGGTGGGTCAGGCCGTTGCCGGCCTGCAGCCAAACACCACCTATCACTACCGGGTGGTGGCGATCAGCCCCGTGGGCACGACGGATGGGATAGGCCACTCCTTTACGACGCCCAAGATCCCACTCTCTGTCCAGATTGTCGGCACGCCCAACCCGGTCGTGTTCGGCAGCCCGTTCTTCCTGGAGGGCACTTTGTCGGGGACGGACGCGTCCACGCGTGAGGTTGTGTTGCAGGCCAATCCACTCCCGTACCTGGGGGGCTTCAAGACGGTGGGTAACCCTGAGGTCACGAACAGCGCCGGGAGTTTCTCGTTCCCGTTTCTCGGTCTGTCGGAAAACGCCCAGTTGCGTGTCGTGACGGTTGGCAAGCCCGTAGTCTCCAGTCCGGTGGTGGTCGAGAACGTTGCGGTGCGCGTCTCCTTCCACGTGCGCCGCGCCCACCGTCGTGGGTTTGTGCGCTTGTTTGGCACGGTCGCTCCGGCGCAGGGCGGCGCGCTCGTCGGCTTCCAGCTGCTAAGGCCGGGCCGGTCGGTCAACGAGGGCGGCACGGCCGTCACGGCCGGCACGTCGTCCGTGTCGCGTTTCAGGGCAGTCGTGCGTTTGCGTCATCGCGGCCTGTACCGCGCGCTGATCAAGGTCTCAAACGACGGCGGGCACGTCTCGAACTACAGCGAGCCGATCCTGATCCGCTGAGCGAGGGGGTAAATATGGTTCTTGCTCAAGCGGTTTCTTCGAAGTGAGCATGATCGTCCAGAACCTGGATAGGTCGCAGCATGACCTATAATGGGTCGGGATGCGCGATATTCGAGAGTTGTTCCCGACCGATGATCCGGTCAAGCCAGATTTGCTGATCGGCCGTGCGGAGGATGTGCGCGACCTCGCCTCGCGCTTGGGGGAGGGCACGCATGTGGTGATGGCGGGACCCAGGCGCACCGGCAAGTCGACGGTTGGCTTGGCGGCGCTGCAGCGGGTTCGCTCATCCAAGGTTTATACGGCGCAGGTCGACTTGTGGGATCACGAGGACCTTCCCTCGTTGACCCGGGCTCTAGCGCAGCTGATATCGCCAACCGTGGTCGCGGAGACGCTGGGCGAGCCCGTGAGAGTGGGCGCGAGCTCCGCGAGTCCAGCCGGTCGGCTACGGCGGCTTTCGATCAGTGGCGAGGATGTTGAGTTGGCGTGGACTGCACCGTCCCCGGGTCGGGCGCCGGCGGTGAGCCTTGGCGCCGCGATACGTCTGGCGCAGCGGATCGCTGAGCAGGACGAGAAGCGGATCGTGTTGTTCCTGGATGAGTTTCAAGATATCGCGTCCTCATCGCATCGCTTCGGTGATCCGGACGTGCTGACCAAGCAGTTGCGCTCAGAGTTGCAGCGCTCGCCGCTGATCAGCGTTCTATTCGCGGGCAGCATGGAGCACCTGATGCGTGAGCTGTTCGGCCCTACACGCAGAGCGCTGAGCCAGTTCGGCAACTTCCATGAGCTCACACCAATCTCCCCACACGAGTGGGAGGCCGGGATCGCGGCACGCTACAACGAGCTCGACGTACAGGCAGCCAAGGACACGCTCCCTGAGATTGTCGCTCTCGGAGAGGGACATCCGCGCACCACGATGCTGATTGCCCGCGAGACCCTTACTGTCACCCTTGCTCGCCGCGACGGCCGCAGGATCGAGCTCGGCGACGTCCGCGGCGGACAGGAACTGGCGATGCAGGCCGACCGTTTACGCCACGAGGAGATCGTCGAACGGCTGCGCTCCACCGCGCACGCCTACCCGATCGCTTTACGTGTCGCGCGCGGCCAGCGCCCCTACAGCGGCACCCCGTCCTCCGGCGCCAGACGAGCGCTGAACATGATGGAGCGCGCCGGAATCGCCGAACACCACGGCCGCGGTGACTGGGTCATCCCCGAGCCCCTCCTACGAAGCTACCTCGCCGCCCGCCCCTGAGGGAGAGGGAGGAGCCGCGCACAGACGGTCGGGATCTCGCGTATAGATAGGTGAAAACAGGGTAGCTAAGGGGGGCTGCTGATGACAGACTAGAGTGGCAGGGTGCTGTGAGCTTCTATGGGCTACGGTATGGCGACTTATGTGGAGCTTTGCCCGTGTGGCTCTTGGCTGCGCAGCAGCACGGTGTCGCGGGGTGACGGCTGGATTGACAGACCGTTGGGACTAGCGTGAAGCGTGGATTGTCTTGCGTGGTTTTCGAGTCGTTCTGTGGGTCCGGGCGCTGTCCTTTGCTGCTTCGCGCTCGATGACCACACCGGACGTGGTAGCTCCAGCCTGAGCGTCCGCGGCAATCTCGAGGTCCAGAGCGGTGCGAGCTTGCTGCTCGGTTGCGAGCCCGGGCACTTCACCTGCCTCGATGACCCCGCACCCGAAGATCCGACTCTGTCCAGCCAGGGGCAGGTGTCCGGCAACCTGATCGAGCAGGAACCGCTGGGGGTGGTGGTGCACAACAGCATCATCGACGGGAACGTCCAGGAGACGGGTGGGGGTGGCGGCGCGAGCTGCGAACCGACGGGGGTCTTCGCGGCCTTCGGAAGTCCCGTGTACAGCGATTACGAGGACACCACGGTCCACGGCAACCTCAGCGTGACCGGTCTGAGCTCCTGCTGGCTGGGGGTGGCGCGCGTCCGTGTCAGCGGGAATCTGAGCATGATTAAAGACCAGCTCGCCGACCCCGATGCGATCGAGATCCTCGCCAACCACATCTCGGGCAACTTGAGCTGTCAACAGAACAGCCAGGTCTGGGACAGCGCCGATGAGACCGAAAACCTCTATCCGCGCGCGCCGGAGCCGAACACGGTGAGCGGAAGGCGGTCAGGGCAATGTGCTCGCCTGTCCAGCTACCGAAGGTGGCCCTCTCGGCTCGAGCCTTTCCAGGTCCGTTATTCTTGCGCGGCGTCACCAGTGCACAATGGGCGTGAACACACGGAGGATCTGATGACGGCACGGACAGCGGTTGTGAGCATTCGCCAGGGGGCGCCCCGGATCGGTCGCCTTCGTCCGGTTGTGATCGCGGCGGTGCTTGCTCTGCTTTGCGTTCCGGGCGTGGCTGCGGGCAGCGTGTCGCCGTTGCCGAGCTCGGATTACACCGTCCGTGCGGTCTGCGCGAGGGCTGCTCGTGGGCGCGGCGGGTGCCTGGCGTTGCAGCTCGTGCCCAGGACCGCTGCGGCTCGTGCCCGCAGGCACCCGCTGGGGTTGACGCGCAGCGCGCCGTTGACGGCGCCTTCGCCTGGCGCGGGCGCGTTTGGCTTGCGACCGCAGGATCTGCATACCGCCTATGACCTGCCGGCGAGCGCGTCGTCCGCGCAGACGGTGGCGCTGGTCGATGCGTACAACGATCCGACTGCCGAAGCGGATCTGAAAGCCTACGACGAAGAATTCTCGCTGCCCGCGTGTACCGCGGGTAATGGTTGCTTCAAGCAGGTCAACCAGAACGGCGAAGCGGGGAACCTGCCGTTCCCGAAGACGACAACAGAACTGGAAGCGGCGCGCAGAGGCTCGCGGGCGGCACGCGAAGAGGCCGCAGAAGCGACCGGCTGGGGCCTCGAGATCTCGCTCGACATCGAGGTCGCGCACGCGACCTGTGAGAGCTGCGAGATCCTGCTCGTCGAGGCCGGCGTCGCCGAGCTATGAAGACCTCGAAACGGCCGAGAAGAGCGCGGCGGCGCTCGGCGCGGGCGAGGTCTCGAACTCCTGGGCCGGCCCCGAGCTGGGTGAGACTCCTGAACTGGAGAGCGCGAGCCCGTTCAACCACAAGGGCATCGTGATCACGGCGGCCGCCGGCGACGAAGGCTATCTCGACTGGGGTGCCGAAGCAGCAAGTGAACGGGGTTATGTCGGGTTTCCCGCGTCCTCTCCGCACGTGGTCGCGGTGGGCGGCACCCGCCTCAGTCTGGGTACCGGCAGCGCGTGGGCGGGCGAGACCGTGTGGAACGGCGATGGCGCGACGGGCGGCGGCTGCAGCGTGGTGTTCACCGCGCAGCCCTGGCAGCAGAGCCTCTCGGACTGGTCGGGGGTCGGCTGCGGAACCAAACGCGCCGTCGCCGACGTCTCCGCGGACGCGGACCCCTACACCGGCGTCGCCGTCCATGACACGAGCCCGGAATGCGAATACCGGTACGAAGAAGCCAAAGTGAAACATGTGCTCTACTGGTGCACGATCGGCGGCACGAGCGTCGCCTCTCCGCTGATCGCCTCGGTGTTCGCGCTCGCCGGGGGAGCCAACGGCGTGGAATATCCCGCCAAGACGCTGTATGAAAACGAGGTGAAATCGCCCGGATCGCTGCACGACGTCACCACTGGTTCAAACGGGGAATGCACGAAGCCCTTCTCTGAAACGGGTCTCTCGGGCTGCACGACTGCCGAAGAGGCCAAAAGCTGCGCCTCCAAAGCGATCTGCGTGGCGGGGACTGGCTACGACGGGCCGACCGGGGTCGGGACGCCCGACGGGATCGCCGCGTTCAAGCCCTGGCGGCGGTCTCGACCAAGCCGACGGTCTCTTCGGTGAGCCCGGCGTCGGGGACGGTGAGTGGGGGGACTGATATCAAGATCACTGGCACCGGCTTCGTCGCTGGTGCGACTGTGGAGATCGGACAGGGTAGTGGCGCCGGGCCGACGGCGATCCCGGCGTCCAAAGTGGTTGTGGTCTCTTCGACGAAATCACGGCCACGACTGGCGGCTGGCCCAAAGCGGGTACCTGGAACCTGTTCGTCATTGACTCGGGGGGAACCAGTCTCGGCAACACCGGTGACGACTACACCTATAACTACCCCAATCCCACGGTTTCTTCGGTGAGTCCGGCGTCGGGATCGGTGAATGGGGGGACTTCGATCACGATCACCGGCACCGACTTCGTCGCTGGTGCGACTGTGGAGATCGCACAGGGTCAAGGCGCCGGGCCGACGGCGATCCCGGCCTCCAACGTGGTTGTGGTCTCTCCGACCGAAATCACAGCAACGACCGGCGGTCCGGCCAAAGCCGGCACCTTCAACCTGTTCGTTATCGACTCGGGTGCAACCAGCCCCGCCAACCAGGTGACGACTACACCTATAAGTCTCCATAAGCCCCATCGGGAGAGTGATCAGGGAGATGCTCGAGAGGTGGATCCATCATCGACCATGGCCACGTGAGCATCTGGAGACAATGGGGGTGGCGACAGCACGTGAGCGCGTGTACAGAGACGGTGGGTGCGACGATGAAGCTGGGGAGTGAGCTGAAGGAGCTGACGGGGACAGAACATAGATCGACAGCGGAGAAAAGAGAGAGAACACGGCTTGCAGCTCAGCCAGCTCGATGTGCTGCTCCGGAGGCAATGTCGGGAGGGAGGGGGTCTGTGGCGCTGGGGGGGGGGGGGGATGTGGCCATGTCGTCGTGCGCCGGCGTTGGGCGGAGGTATGCGGGAGACGCGCTGCCTCGCTCGCTGCGGGGGTGGGATGACTGCCAGCTTGCCCGCGGCTTGGGGGGGGGGGGGGGGGGGGGGGGGGGGGGGGGGGGGGGGGGGGGGGGGGGGGGGGGGGGGGGGGGGGGGGGGGGGGGGGGGGGGGGGGGGGGGGGGGGGGGGGGGGGGGGGGGGGGGGGGGGGGGGGGGGGGGGGGGGGGGGGGGGGGGGGGGGGGGGGGGGGCGCGGATGGTCGAGGCCATGTTCGGCGCGGGGGGGGGGGGGGGGGGGGGGGGGGGGGGGGGGGGGGGGGGGGGGGGGGGGGGGGGGGGGGGGGGGGGGGGGGGGGGGGGGGGGGGGGGGGGGGGGGGGGGTGTCCTCGATCTCTTGAGTGCAGCTTGCGAGGGGGGTTCGCATTGGCGGCGCGCGTCGTCCAAGGGGGGGGGGGGGGGGGGGGGGGGGGGGGGGGGGGGGGGGGGGGGGGGGGGGGGGGGGGGGGGGGGGGTGACGGGGCGAGGGCCGTGGGGAGGGGTGCGAGCTCCAGCAGCTCTCCGGGTGGTTTTCCGCAGAGCAGCCAGCCGTCCTGGACGGGTCGTACGAGCTCACGTTTGGCGAGCTCGGTGATGTGGCTATGTCGGTCGTGCGGCCGGCGTTGGTAGGCGTCGAGACGCTATGGGGGAGACGCGGCCATGCCGCCCTCGCTGCGCCCGATGCCCCAGCGGCCCGCTAGGTGCCAGAGGAGCATGTGTAGTCACGTCTCGACCGTGGCTGATGGACGATGCCATGTTCACGGCGAGGTTGCGGGAGCGCTTAAGCGCGAGGCCGACGAGCCGGCCGGTGAGTGCGGGTAGCGCGCCAGCCGCCGCGCGAATGGTTCGTCGAGCATGGCCATTCGTGTTTGCTGTAGCACGCGCCAGCCGGTTGTCTGGGGCAGCATCGGCGGCTCGTCTGCTCCTTGCCAGGGCCGCAGCAGGTCGCCCTCGCCGAGCAGCTCGGCGCCGAATCCCCGATCGATGCCGACGCGGCGGATCAGCAGCCCGCCGAGCACGAGCAGGCCAATGCCATCGCCGGGCGCCGGGGTATCTGCGCCGCTCCACAGGCCTTCGGGGATCGAGACCGTCCTGGCGATGCACTCCTCCACGGCTCGCTCCCTGTGTTCGGCCGGGACGGCCTCGGCCAGGGCACGATCCTCGTCGAGTACGCAGCAAACGTCTGATCTGGTGCTGGCTGTGGGGCTCATGAATGCACTGTCGCAGAGAGCGTCGAGCCCGTGACGGATTGCTTTGGTCAGATTTCTGACCCGCGTCCTGCTATCTGTTCGGCGGTGGGCAGGATATCGCGGAGCGTCGCGTACGCTCGTAGCTCGTGGTCGTGGGAAGCAAAGAGCCTCTCACCCGGGAGTGGCTCGCACGGCTGCGCCGCTCGGTCGCGCGCGGTAGCGGGGGGCTGACGGCGCTGGCGCTGTTGACGGGCGCCGGCGCAGGTCTCGGCGCGGTCGCGTTTCGCTACATGATCCTCGGCTTCACCGAACTGTTCACGGGGCACAGTGAGTACGGCGCGACGGGCCGGACGGTCAACCCGCATTTGCCGGTCTCGGTAGTCTAGTTCGTCGTCGTCGTGCAGGTGGTGGGCGGTTTGATCTACGGCCCGCTGGTGAGTCGCTTCGCGCCGGAGGCGCGGGGGCATGGTGTGCCGGAGGTGATGTATGCGGTCAACCGGCTCGGTGGGCGGATGCGCCCGCAGGTGCCGGTCGTGAAGTCGCTGGCCTCGGCGGTGTGCATCGGCTCCGGTGGCTCGGTCGGGCGGGAGGGGCCGATCGTGCAGATCGGCTCGGCGCTCGGATCGGTCACGGGGCAGCTGATGCGGGTGTCGGAGTCGCAGCTGCGGCTGCTCGTCGCGTGCGGGCCGCGGGCGGCATCTCGGCGACGTTCAAAGCGCCGATCGAAGGGGTGATCTTCGCCTGGAGTTATCCTGCGAACTTCGAGACGCGCTCTTGGGCCTGGTTATGTCAGCTCGGAGGCGGATGCATCGGCCGCGCCGCGTTCGGCCGCCGCGTCCTATCGCTGGCGGCTGAATGTTCAGCTCGCGGCTGGAGCGTTGGTCCACGCCGGCCTCGGGGTGCTCGCATCCGGGTCGGGCTCGCTTCTCCGTTGATCTACGCCGAGGAGGACATCTCCGACCGGATGTGGAATAGCCGCCCGGAATGGCTGCGACCCGCAGCCGGCTGGGTGCTGCTCGGGCTACTACTGCTCGCGGTCCCGGAGACGTACGGGGTCGGCTACCCGGTGCTGGCGCTCGCGATCGCCGGCCACTACATCGTGCTCGCGCTGCTCGGGCTGTTCGCGGCGAAGATCCTCGCGACGAGCCTGACGATGTGGATCGGCGGCTCGGGCGGCGTATTCGCCCCTTCGCTGTTCATGGGCGCGATGCTCGGCTCGGCCTATGGCGCGATCGCGCATGATGCCGTGCCCGGGCGTGGCGGTTGCCGCCGGCGCCTACGGCCTGGTCGGGATGGGCGCTGTGTTCGCCTCCTCGGCACGCGCCCCGATCACGGCCGTGCTGATCATCTTCGAGCTCACCGGCGACTACCGCATCATCCTGCCGTTGATGGTCGCGATCATCGTCGCGACCGCGCTCGCAAACTCGATCACCAGCGACACGATCTACACGCTGAAGCTGCGCCGCCGCGGGATCGACATCGAACGGCCGCCCGAGACGCTGATGGCGCAGATCTCCGTCAGCGACGCGATGGGCAAGCTGCCCGGACCGCTGACACCTGAGCAACCCCTGCGAGATGTGCTCGAGCGCTTCACCAAGAGCGCACCGACGCCCTGCCGGTGCTCGACGCCGACGGCACGCTGCTCGGCGTCGTCACAGCCCGACATCGAGCAGGACACCCGGTCGCCGTAGAGGCCAGGCCGGCGAGCGCGCAGCGCGATTTCGCCGAGCTGCGTCATCGATCAACCGCTCGAGGAGCCGAGGGCGATAGCCATGCAGGTCGATGACCGCTGCCCCAGCGGACAATGCGATTGGTTAGCTCACACACGACGCTGCTGGCGCCTACCATGCACGCCTGGAGGACGCCAGGAGCGGCCAGACAGCCGGGACACCTCCAGAGTCAGAGATCTGACCATCGGCTCTCGTGGCGATGAGCACGCGCCGACATCGGGCTCATGCATGGACTGAAGGGCTGGCTCGACGATGACGGTGGCTTTACCTGATAGAACTTAGGTCGTGATCTTGATCATCGGCATCCTCGCCGCGATCGCGATCCCGGCGCTGCTGGGCCAGAAGAGCAAGGCTTATGAACTCATCGGCGAAGACGTTCGCAGACGGCGCAGACACAATGGACGGTGCGAGGTGTCAGAAATAAAAAGCCCCAGCTTCGAGACGGCCGGGATAAACACCTCCACGAAGAAACGTAAAAAAAAAAAAAAAAAAAAAAAAATTAGACAGGCTTTGAAACGCTCAACACAGAAATTCTCAAAGAGGCGCCGTAACACAAATGGAACGGTGCGGGTCTCACTTCGGGATGAGGCCCGTGCTTAACGGAGACCGGCCGCGGGATTGAAAACACCGCTCCCGCAGTAAGCTTGTACCAGTCCTCGCTTGGTGGCAACACCTCGGCCGGCACGCCGGTGACGGCCGCCAGTTAAAAAAAGTTCCCAGTCCGCTCGTATGCGGAAGGCTGAAAAAAAAAAAAAAAAAAAAAAAAAAAAAAAAAAAAAAAAAAAAAAAAAAAAAAAAAAAAAAAAAAAAAAAAAAAAAAAAAAAAAAAAAAAAAAAAAAAAAAAAAAAAAAAAAAAAAAAAAAAAAAAAAAAAAAAAAAAAAAAAAAAAAAAAAAAAAAAAAAAAAAAAAAAAAAAAAAAAAAAAGCGTATGCGGGGAACTGGACGCCCCGCGCCCACCGGCCTAAATGTAGGTCTCACTCACCTGCGAGGATGCGGCCCAAAAATTGGTTCTCTGCACAATGTCGTCCCCCCGGAAAATCGACGCTTGTTGCGAAAAAAAAAAAAAAAAAAAAAAAAAAAAAAAAAAAAAAAAAAAAAAAAAAAAAAAAAAAAAAAAAAAAAAAAAAAAAAAAAAAAAAAAAAAAAAAAAAAAAAAAAAAAAAAAAAAAAAAAAAAAAAAAAAAAAAAAAAAAAAAAAAAAAAAAAAAAAAAAAAAAAAAAAAAAAAAAAAAAAAAAAAAAAAAAAAAAAAAAAAAAAAAAAAAAAAAAAAAAAAAAAAAAAAAAAAAAAAAAAAAAAAAAAAAAAAAAAAAAAAAAAAAAAAAAAAAAAAAAAAAAAAAAAAAAAAAAAAAAAAAAAAAAAAAAAAAAAAAAAAAAAAAAAAAAAAAAAAAAAAAAAAAAAAAAAAAAAAAAAAAAAAAAAAAAAAAAAAAAAAAAAAAAAAAAAAAAAAAAAAAAAAAAAAAAAAAAAAAAAAAAAAAAAAAAAAAAAAAAAAAAAAAAAAAAAAAAAAAAAAAAAAAAAAAAAAAAAAAAAAAAAAAAAAAAAAAAAAAAAAAAAAAAAAAAAAAAAAAAAAAAAAAAAAAAAAAAAAAAAAAAAAAAAAAAAAAAAAAAAAAAAAAAAAAAAAAAAAAAAAAAAAAAAAAAAAAAAAAAAAAAAAAAAAAAAAAAAAAAAAAAAAAAAAAAAAAAAAAAAAAAAAAAAAAAAAAAAAAAAAAAAAAAAAAAAAAAAAAAAAAAAAAAAAAAAAAAAAAAAAATTATTTATTATATTTATTTATTATTATATTTATTATTATATATATTATTATATATATAATTATATATATAATAATTATATATATAATTATATATATAATAATATACCCCTCGCTGGGTGGCACAGCCAAAAAAAAAAAAAAGAGAGAGCTTTGAACGCTCATCACAGTTCGCCGGCCGCCGGTGATAAAAAAATCGGGCGCCGTCACAATGGACGGTGCGGGTGTCAGATGCCCCAGCTTCGAGGACGGCCGGGATAAACACCTCCACGGAAACGTACCCCTCGCTGTGGGATGGCACAGTCTGCATCGGCCGGCACGCCGGTGAAGCGCGTGCCGCCCAGTTGTTCCGAGGGAAAGGGGCCAGAGTAGGGTGCTGGGTGTATGTTAGCGTTACGAACAGAGGAGATACATGTATGTAAGGGTGTGCGGCACGAGTAAACGCTGAGCGGATGGAGGGGCTACTGGCGCGCTCAAAGAGTGAGGGCTGCCGCCCGGAGTTGCACGGGTGAAGGTGCTCTGAGAGGCACAGGGCACGCGGTGGTCTCAGGAGTCGCACGGCGAGGACTGAGCGCGGTGCTCGCGTGTCAGCGCGATGGACGCCTCCGAGACACCGGGCGCCCGCGCTCCGTGGACAGGTGCGAGTTGAAGCCGCGACGGGCGACGCGCTCCCAGTCCGCTCGTATGCGGGGCTGGACGCCCCGCGCCCACCGGCCTTGTAGGTCTCACTCACCTGCGAGGATGCGGCCTGGGAGGACAAGGGTCTGCGCTCGCGCCGCTATGGAAAGTAGGAGAGATAGATCTGCGCTGCTGGGGGTCGTGCACGATGGCAGGCTCATCGATGTGATGGGCTATCACGACGCGCGCGAGATCCCCAATTACTGGACCTACGCCAAAAATTGGTTCTCCTGCACAATGTCGTCCCCCGGAAATCGACGCTTGTTGCGCTCCCGAGCATCTAGGTGGCTGGTGGACGTGCAGGGGAAGATGAAAATGTAGCGAGAACCCGTTGTCGTGTGTAGCGCGATTGAAGGGCCGCCGAGACCGAAACGAATGAAAAGAAAGACGGCGAAGAACTAGAAAATCCCTACAAGGGCCTGGAAGACATCCAGTCGCTGAGCAACTTCTACTCGGCGGTGCAGAACACGAGCGAATGTGGGTTGCCGAACGTTTCCTGGATCACTCCCAACTCCAAGGTCTCAGAACATCCTCCTGCACTGGTCTCGACCGGTCAGGCGTATGTGACGACGTTGGTCAACTCGATCATGCGCAGCCCCTGCTGGGACAGCACCGCGATCTTTCTCTCGTGGGATGATTGGGGAGGATTTTACGATCATGTTGTTCTGCCGGTGATTGATGGGAACGGGTATGGCTTTCGTGTTCCGGGTTTGGTGATCAGCCCGTATGCGAAGGCGGGCTATGTCGATCATCAGCAGTTGAGCCACGATGCGTATTTGAAGTTCATCGAGGATGACTTCATGGGTGGGCTGCGTTTGAATCCGGCGACGGATGGTCGCCCGGATTCACGCCCGGATGTGCGTGAAGAAGCCCCGGGGCTGGGGAATCTGGAAAGCGATTTCGATTTCTGTCAGTCGCCGCGCCCGCCGCTGATCCTGCCGACGCACCCCGCGCCGGGGCCGGCGTCGAGCCGCCGGGCTCGGTGCTGCCCGGAGGACCCGAGCCCGCGCCGTCCCCATGCGCCGCGCCGCCGAGCTCTCCGCCGTCAACCAGCCCCAGCCGTCCTCTCCTCCGCGCCGGTTCTGCAGCTCACGGCCTCGGTCGCGAGGCGTCAGGACATGCGTCTTCACGACGGCCGGGTCTACCTGACCGTCGGCTGTAACGAAGCGTGTTCGATCTACGCGCACGGGCACCTGAACCTGCGGCGTGGTCGCCGTCATCTCGGGCTGCGCGGCGTGCGCGCGAAGCTCGCGGCGGATCGGTCGGTGCGGATCGCCCTGTCGCTCTCGCATGGCAACCTCAGCGCTGTCCACCGCGCGCTGCAGAGGCATCGGTCGGTGAAGGCGGCGATCGTGGTCGAAGCCACCGGCGCCGGCGGCCGCCGGGAGGTGTACCAGGTCACCGTGGTGTTGACCTGGCGCTGAGGCGCAGCTTCGCTCGTATGCGGGGCCGGACGCCCCGGCACTCTGAGGTGCCCGTAAGAGGGTCGCCCTCGCTTCACCGGCGCGCCGGCGCAGCGCGTCGTAGCTGCGCTGCCGTCGGGCATATCGGCAAGAGCCTCGGATAACGGGAGGACCGGCTAGGGAGCGAGCTCGCGATGGCCGGAGCTCCTGATCTGCCGGGCATCAAACTCCTAATCTGCCGGACGGTAAACTCCTAATCTGCCGGGTGGGAAGGCTATACTTAGCTGGTGTCTACCGGGCTCGTATCGCGTCACGCTCGTCCGCATGTGCTCGAAGCGTTGGCTGAGAGCCGCGCGGTGGCGCTGCTCGGTGCACGCCAGGTGGGGAAGAGCACGCTGGCGCGGGATCTTGCGGTGAACGAGTTCCCGGCCCGTTATATCTCGCTGGATGATGAGGTGGCCGCCGACAGGGCGCGGAGCGATCCGCGGGGCTTCATCGCGGAAGTCGACGGGCCGACCGTAATCGACGAGGTGCAGCGGGCGCCCGGTCTGCTCCTGGCGATCAAGGAGCGACTCGACCTCAACCAGGCTCGCGGGCAGTTTCTGCTGACAGGATCGGCGAACATCCTGACGCTTCCCACGATCGCGGATGCGCTGCCAGGGCGCGTCGAGTACGTCAACCTGTGGCCGTTCTCGCAGGGTGAGATTCACGGTGTCCGCGAGCGGTTCATCGATACGCTGCTGGACGGCACGTTCCCGAAAGTGTCAGACGCACCCGTCGGGCGCCGCGCCGTCGCAAAGCTGCTCGCGACCGGCGGCTACCCGGAGCTCCAGGGACGCAGCCCGCGCAATCGTGGCGGCTTCTTCGCCAGCTATCTCGCCACGATCCTCGATCGCGATGTGCCGGACATCGCGAACATTCGCAGCATCGAGACCGTTGGGCAGCTCCTGCATGTCGCCGCGGCGCGTTCGGCGGCGTTGGCGAGCTTCCACGGCATGAGCAAGGAGCTCGGAGTCGACGCAAACACTGTCCGTGGTCATGCGAAGATCCTCGAAGATCTCTTCTTGATTCGCCGGCTCAAGCCCTGGTATACGAATCTGGGCGCGCGCCAGGTCAAGACGGCGAAGCTCCACGTCCTCGACAGCGGCTTGCTCGCCTTCCTGATCGGTGCCAACGAGCAGCGCATCGCCGGCGACGGCGCGATCGTGGGAATGGCGCTCGAGAGCTTCGTAGCGATGGAGCTCCTGCGCCAGAGCGACTGGGCGCAGGAGCCAGTGTCGCTCTACCACTACCGCGACAAGGAGCAACGCGAGGTCAACGTGATCGTCGAACGCCACAGCGGCGAGGTCGCGGGAGTCGAGGTCAAGGCATCCGCGACCGTCGGTGAAAGGGATTTCGCCGGGCTGCGCTACCTGCGGGAGAAGCTCGGCAGCAGATTCAAGGGTGGAGTAGTGCTCTATGCAGGCTCCGACACGCTTCCGTTCGGCGAGCGCCTCGCGGCCGTTCCACTCAGCGGACTATGGAGTCAATGAACCCGGTCGGCCGACTCAGTTCACAGCGGTCCCGTTGTTGAGCAAGGTCGATGGTGTGATCGTGGTGGGTCGTGTGGGGCGCAACCGCCGCGATGTCGCGCAGCGTCTGCACGAGACGCTCGCCGGAGCGGGCGCTCCGTTGCTGGGGGTGATCGCGAATGGCTTGAAGTCGGGCAGGCGTGGCTCCTATGGCGGGTACGCTTACAACTACTCCTACGTCTCGGGTAAGCAACCGGCGACGCCCGCGGCCGATGCCTCGCCCAACGGCGCTGTCGCGGCCGAGGAGCCTGTTCCTACGGTCAAGACGTAGAGCTGCCGGGTCCTCAGTGGCCCGGTGCGCGTGCCGCTATCGCGGGTTCCGTCCGGGGCGTGTGGGAACGTGTGTTCGTATGATCCCATCGAGGCATGCAGGTCGTTCCCGGTTCGTCGGCGCTCGGCGCCGGGTTTCGTGCTGCCTGGTCTCGGCGTGCTCGCCGTCACGGAGTCGTGAGTTCTGGCGGAGGTCGCGCTGATGGTGGCTGGCGATCTTGTTGTGGCTCCCGTGCGTGAGGTCGCGATCGTGTATCGGATCGTCCGGGGGGCTGATCGCGGTGCTCCGGCGGTTCTGGACTCCTTGCGCTCCCACTATGAGCGGGGAGCGCCGCCTCGCGGCTACGAGCGGCGCTTGGCGGTCATCCATATGGGCCTGTCTGTCTTCTCCACGCCGGCGGCGGCGGGGGCGATGGCCTTGAAGTGGCCGATGATCGGGACATTCATCGCCGAGTTGAACCTGGAGCCCGAGCATGGTTTCTGCCTCGCTGACACTGGCCAGCGGGGGCATTGGACTCTGTGGGGCCGTCCCCTGCAGCTGCTCGACTCAATTGCCGATATCGTTCATGTGGAGGCGTGAACCGTGCGATACGCAATCTTTGACAGCACCGGCAACCTGGTCGAGTCCTTTGCGGACGAGCAGTCCGCGCGCGAGGCTCTCGATCGCATCATTGATGCCGAGCCCGAGGCAGCCGAGCATGTCGCTCTGTTCGTCTACGACGATGATGGAATGCCGGTCGGCGATCCGGTCTTTGCTCCTGCCGTATCGGGCGTTCGCTGACGCCTGCGCGGAACGCGACCATCGTGGGTGCGATCCACCGCTGTTGGGCCTGTGTCGAGCGCCCAGGCCCGACACCGCGCGCCCGGTGTCCCTCGTGTCGAGTGTCCACCGGCGAGATCGGCGCTCAGTCGTCTCATCTCGCTCGTGAGCGGGGCCGGACGCTCCGCACCAACCCGGCCTGTAGGTCTCACTCACCCGCGAGGACGCGGCCCAAAAAATACAGACAAAGAAGACCACCCGGGCGAGCCCGAGTCCTTCCAGCTGATCCGAGATCGGCCAGCGCGATGGAGACGTTGCTCGAGCGGGTGGGGTCAACGTATAACCTGGTCGTGGTAGACACGCCGCCGTTGACGGCGGTTTCGGACGCGTTCCCGCTGCTGGGCAAGGTCGATGGGGTCGTGATCGTGGGTCGTGTGGGTCGCAACCGTCGCGATGTCGCGCAGCGTCTGCACGAAACGCTTGCCGGAGCGGGCGCTCCGTTGCTTGGAGTGATCGCGAACGGTTTCAAGTCGAGCCGCCTGGGCTACTACGGCAAATACGGTTACACCTACAACTACGCGCAGGCCAAGCCCGAGCCGCCCACGGATGGTGGTGGCGAGCAGCCGGCATCCCCCGACGGGGCTGCCGCGGCGTCGGCGGCGTCGCCCAACGGCGCGGGGTCTGCCGAGCAGCCTGTGTCGACCCGCAGGGGTGAGCTGGCTGGGCTCGGCGCCGTGCTGTAAGGCCTGTGTCGAGCGCCCGAGCCTGACCGCGCCTGGGGTCCAGGTCTTTCAATAAAGTGTGATATTCTGCAGGACTGTGGGCTGTTCTTTGACATTTGGAGTCATGTGATGATGGTGATTGAGACGGAGCGTCGGCAGGTCGATGAGATCCTTGATGAGGTGCGGCGACTCGACGCGTTGGGGGAGGCTGTGGAGACTGGGCGTCGTGGTGTGGCGCGCCGGGAGTTGAGGGATCTGCGGGCTCGTCGTATCGGCCACGCTCGTCCGGTCAGGCTGGCGATCGCGGCCGATCTGCTGGGTGTCTCGCTGCCGACGGTGAGGGCGTGGGCGGATGAGGGGGTGCTCGAGTGGCGTGATGGCTCGCCGCGGCGAGTGAGCCTGGACAGCGTGCTTCGTGTAAGCCCGATCGTGAGGGAGCTGAAGGAGATGGGGCAGAGCCGGGACCTGCTCGCTGCCGTCCTCGCTCAGGTTGAGGACGAAGCCACGCTGAGCGATCGAGGGTTGCAGGCGTCGTTGAAGCAGATGCGCCAAGGTCGGAAGGTGTATCGGCGTCGGCAACCGGCGTGAGCTTCGACGTCTGGTGGACCCCTGCGGGTGCGGCGTCCGCCAAGAAGCTGGACAAGCCCATCGCCGACGCGGTGGATCGTGTTGAATCGGAGCTCGAACGGGTTGGCTGTGCCGTGGCGAGCTACAGGCTGACCGGCGAGATCCTCGAGCACATCTGCGTCGTGCACCTGCCCTACGACTACAGGATGCTCGTCGCTTTCCCCAGCGATCAGGAGGTGAGCATTCTGCTGGTGGGGCGTCACGTCCGCAGCCCCGCCCTGGACGTGTACGCACGGCTTTATCGGGCCTTGGATCTGCAACCGCCACCCGAGGAGCGCACGAAGCCACCGTGCTGCGATGCGGAGAATGATGAGCCTCCGGTGGATGGCGAGTTGGTCGATCGTTTTCGGGATGGCGTCAAGCGCCTCCGGCGCGAAAGCCGCCCGGTCCAGAGCCCTTCTCGCTGAGCCGGGCAACGAGCGCGGGGTTCTCGGGTGTCCGCTCTGACGCGGGGCCGGACGCCCCGCACCAACCCGGCCTTGTGGTCTCACTCGCACGCGAGGACGCGACCCCAAAATACAGACAAAGAAGACCATCCGGGCGAGTCTGAGTCCTTCCAGCTGATCGGAGATCGGCCAGCGCGATGGAGACGTTGCTCGAGCGGGCGGGGTCGACGTATGACCTGGTCGTGATCGACACGCCGCCGTTGACCGCGGTCTCGGACGCGTTCCCGCTGCTGGGTAAGGTCGATGGTGTCGTGATCGTGGGTCGTGTGGGGCGCAACCGGCGCGATGTCGCGCAGCAGCTGCGCGAGACGCTCAGCGGCGCGGGCGCCCCGTTGCTTGGTGTGATCGCGAATGGTTTGAAGTCGGGCAGGGGCGGTTCCTACGCCTACGCCTACAACTACTCGTACCGGTCGGGACCACCCGCCGGCGACGCCGGCGCGTCGCCCAACGGCGCGGTCTCGGCCGGGGGCGAGCCAGCGCCGACCGAGGCGTCCGTGCCGGGCGCGCAGGGCTGAGTCACCAACCCATAGACGTCGCCCCTCCCTGAGGCGTTCAGTGGGCGCGGGGCGCTCGGGTGCGCCCAGAGCTATATCGCACTCGTACGTCTATTTGTTACGTTTTTGTTCACCCACTTGACTTTTTCCCGTTGTACGGAATACCGTGGCTCCAGACTACGAAGCTACGAAGGGGGAATCTCTCATCATGCGCGGTCCAGCTGGCTTTTCGCGGGTGTTCATGGCACGAGCCGTCGTCTCATCCGCGCTCGGTGGCGCTTTCAGGCGCAGTTGCCCGATGGCGTTGGCGCTCGCCTACTCATACGTGAATGGGCTGACAGACACCCCCTAAGAGTACCAGCTCCGGGGACCATACAGTACCTCAATCTGGTACTCGTCCTCCGAGCAGCCCGCCATGTAGACTGGGTCTCTTCGGTGGCCTTGTCGGGCATCCTTGCGCAGTGTAGTCGCCCCCTATCCCGCCTCCTCTGACATCACGCGAAGTGGGACGTCTTCGACCAGCTCGAAGAGTTCTCCAAGCGCTTCGACGGCCATGCTTGCAGTCTTAGGCGATGGCTCCTCCTGCTTGTGAAGCCATGCGTTGCGCGCCTTCGCGCAAAGAATTGATGCCCGGTACAGCTTGAAAGGGAGAACGTCGAGCAAGGAGAGGAGCTCCACGGTATGGCGCGCGGTCATCTCGCGGCCTTGGAAGAAGCTGCGCCGGTCACCGTTGATGAACTTCAGCTTGTTGCCATCAGCATCGCTGCCTGCGGTTCTATCCTCGTTCTCGTCGAGGAACCGGCTCAGGAGATCACCCAGTAGTCCCTCCATTGCCCCCCAGGCAGTTGTCAGGGCACCGCTCCAGTCCCTGTGCACGAGCCCGCTTCTCGCCCTGAACAGCATCTCAGCCCGAAGTAGCGTCATATCCGGCGATGGCCTGTCGAGCAGCGCGGCCACCAGCTCAAACGAGTGCTCCATGTGCTCGGCACTGATAGGCCCTCTCCCACGATAAAAGCGCCAGTCGTCGGCAAACGATTGGCGCGCAAAATGAAGGGCTACGCGGGTGCCACCGCCTGTGTGGTCGCTTGACGCGCGGAACTTCCCGGTCTCAAACTCCACTTGCATCAGCGACCAAAGCGTCACCACCGCAGATGGCGCCGTGAACTGATGCACAACCGCTGCTAGGCAGGCCAAGTGAGCGTTTGCGAGACGCACAACCTGCTCGTGCCACGCGATGAATGTATCCGCGTCGTCAACTGTCAACCTTGGCTCCGTCGTGTCGAACGCGATCATTCCATCGCGGAAGACGCGAGCGCGGACATCGCCTGGCAGCTCCACCGTGGTAACCACTTCGCCGAGTAGCGCCGGGTTCGGCAGGGGCTGCGGCCCAGTCTCTTCCCAGTAGGGTGCCTCTCCGACCCACGTCGGCGGCCAAAGGTAGTGTGCGAGCGCCCGGTCGTATTCCTCGAACCCGATCTCCATGACTCCAAGACATTACCTCTGCGGGAAACCATCAGCTCTTTAGCAACCTCCGTCCATCAATGCTCCAGCACCGAACCGGGCTGCAGTCCCTGCACCGAACAGGAATCGAGCACGAGATGCGTCAACGTGATGGGCTATCACGACGCGCGGGAGATCCCCAACTACTGGTCCTACGCGCAGGACTTCGTGCTGCAGGACGACATGTTCGAGCCGAGCTCCTCGTGGAGCTGGCCCGAGCACCTGTTTGAAGTCTCGGCGTGGTCGGCGACGTGCTCGAACTGGAGCGATCCGATTGCGAGCTGCCGAACGTCTCCTGGATTGTTCCCAACGCCAAGGTTTCCGAACACCCGCAGGCGCTCGTCTCGACGGGCCAGGCGTACGTGACGACGTTGATCAACTCAATCATGCGCAGCCCCTGCTGGGGCAGCACCGCGATGTTTCTCTCTTGGGACGATTGGGGTGGGTTTTACGACAATGTCGTCCCGCCCGACATCGATGAAAATGGGTATGGGTTTCGTGTTCCCGGCCTGGTGATCAGTCGACCGATGGCCGTCCGGATTCCCGTCCGGACGTACGTGAAGAAGCCCGGGGCTGGGGAATTTGGAAAGCGACTTCGATTTCTGCCAGGCCCCGCGCACGCCGTTGATCAGGACATGCGCCTGCACGACGGCCGTGTGTATCTGACGTTGGGTTGCAACATGGAATGCTCGCTCTACGCCCACGGCCACCTGAACCTGACGCGCGGCCGCCGGCACCTGGGCCTGCGCAGCGTACTGACAACGCTCGAACCCGGTCACGCGACACGGATCGCGCTGTCCCTCTCGCACGCGAACCTGAGCGCGGTGCATCGCGCGCTCGAGCAGGACCATTCGGTCAAGGCCGCGGTGGAGGTAGAAGCCGCCTCAGGCGCCGAGCGCCGGACCTACAGCGTGGAGGTGCGCTTGAGCTGGCGGTGAGGGGGGGGGCTTAGGTGCTCGATGCGTAGCGGTAGTCCATGGACCAAAAGTAGGACCAGTATAGGGGATCATTCGTGGTATCATGAGCTGAGTCCATCGGCAATCATGTGGAGCGGCGAATGACTCTTGCTGAGCAGATTTATCGAACGGCGTTGCGGCAGTCGGCGAGCACGATTGCCGGTTCGCTGCAGCAGACGATCGGTCAGCGTCTGGTGGCGTTTGGGGTCGGTGTGCGCAACCCAAAGCTCGTGGGGCGGTGGGCGCGGGGCGAGCACGAGCCGCGCCAGGAGCACGAGCGTAGGCTGCGTGAGCTGTTCCGGATCGTGTCGCTGCTGGTCGAGTCTGGTGAGAGCGCGGGCACTGTGCGGGCATGGCTGATCGGCTCTGATCCGCAGCTGGAGGATCGTGCGCCGATCGAGGTCTTCCACGAGGGCGCGTTCGATCAGGTCAGGCGCGCCGCGGAAGCGTTCACAACCGACGGCTGATGGCGGTCTCCCGTGTGTTGAGTGCCCCCGATGCTGGGGTTCACCGCGTCTCTCGCAGCATCGACGTGTTCGCGTTCCACACCCCACAGCCGCTGCCCAGGCCGGCTCCTGACCCGATCGAGGACGGCAACCGCTGGGATGACGCGGAGGGGAAGTTCGCGACCGTGTACTGCGCGTCGCGCGCTGAGGCCGCGTTCGGCGAGGTGATAGCCCGCTACCGCGAACGGCCCGGGCTGCTTCAGCGGATAAATGACTTTCTCACCCAGTCGCCGGACCCGGAGTACGATCCGCTGCTCAGCCCCGGCGTGGTGCCAACGGAGTTCTTCGACGGGCGCTGGATCGGGCACGTCACCGTTGACAGTGCGGTCCGGTTCGTCGATGTCAACGATCCCGCGACGCACACCGCGGTCGATGTCACGCTGCGCCGAGCGCTACGTGAGTACGGCGTGAAGAGGATCGACCGCGGCGCGTTCCTCTCATCCGATCGGCGTGTCACGCGAACGATCGCCAGCCGCTATCACTGGCTCGCACAGACACCGGACCACGCTTCCTGGCGCGGACTGCGCTACATCAGTCGCCTCGCGCCCGACTGGGAGTGCTGGGCGATCTGGAAACCCAGCCCGCTGCTCACGAGCCAACTCGTCGTCGAGAAGGTCACACGCGAGCACCCCGCGCTACGCGCCGCCGCTCAACGACTGAACATCGGTATCTGAGGAACGCCACGCCTCTGACGCCTCGGTTGCCCCACTCCGCTTCGTAAGCGGGGCTGGACGCCCCGCACCAACCGGGCCTTGTAGGTCTCACTCACACGCGAGGACGCGGCCCAAAACACAGACAAAGAAGACCATCCGGGCGAGTCGGAGTCCTTCCAGCTGATCCGTGCGCATCTGCGCTACTTCAACGTCGATCGGGATCTGCGCACGCTGCTCATCGCCTCGGCTGCTCCGGGCGATGGCAAGACGACGATCGCGCGTCACCTGGCGGGCGCGGCGGCGAAAGTGGGTTCGCGGGTGTTGTTGCTGGAGGCCGATCTGCGCCGTCCGGTACTCGCCCAGCAGCTCGACGCGCAGCCCGGGCCGGGCTTGGCGGATGTTCTGATCGGCGCGGTGTCGCTGAACGAGGCGATCCAGACGATCGACCTGGAGGCGCCGTCGTCGGGCGAGGGCGCGCAGGGGCGGACGCTCGACGTGCTCGACGGTGTCGTGATCGTGGGTCGTGTGGGACGCAACCGTCGCGACGTCGCGCAGCGTCTGCACGAAACGCTCGCCGGAGCGGGCGCTCCGTTGCTGGGGGTGATCGCGAACGGTTTCAAGTCGGGCAGGCGTGGCTCCTATGGCGGGTACGGCTACGCCTACGACTACTCGTATACCCCGGATAAGCAGCCGGCGGGGGCGCCGGCTGCCGGCGGCGCCTCGCCCAACGGCGCTACTTCGGCTGGAGGGCCGGCGGCCGAGGGGGAGGCTGTACCGACGGCGAAGACCTGAGCCGCTGCTCGGGTGGCCGGAGTGTGCTCGCCGTCGGTGGGCGACCTCACTGGCGTGGCGTCCTATCACGAACGCACGAGCGCTGGCGCGACCACGAACTTCCGTACCGCAGCCGCAGGCTTGCCTTATTCTTCAGCGGGTTCTATGGATTCCACAGGAATCATCCACTACAGACTAGCATGGCCAGGACGTAGCTACGGTGCGGCTCGGCTGGCTTGCCGGGAGGTGTGATGCTGGCTACAGGAGCGTCTACGGCCGGTGATATTGCGGCAAGCGTCGCTGCCGCCGCGACCGTCGGGCTGCTCATAGCCGCGTGGATCGGAGGTCATATAGCAAATCAACAGCTTCGCGGACTACGGCAGGAGCGCGAAGACCAGCTCATCGCGGAGCGCCGACGCCGCGTGCACGCGCACCTCGCGCAGCTGTTCGACAGCGACTTCATCAAAATGACCGCCGAGGCGCAACGGCTCTTCAAAGCGGGCAAGACGCTCGACGACATGGCTTGGCAAGCACTATGGGAACAGAAGGGCGACGAGGAAAAGGCCCGGATCCTCGCCGTTATGAACTTTTACGAGATCTTCGCTGGAGAGTACAACGACACCGAGGAGAACCTGGTCGATCAGGCAACCGCCGACAAATCGATCTCGATCCTCGCTGATCGAATGTGGGTACAGGCAGCGCCGTTCGTCAGGTGGTTTCGCAAGCACTTCGGTGTGCCCCTTGCATTCGCCGACTGGGAGCAGCTACACCACACCGTGAGCAAAACAGAGCCTCCGGACCCTCGCTCTCCCGGGACCGCAGCTGGGACAGAACCCAAGCCGCACGTCGCGACGACCGGCGAGGGTGGGCTTCAAGCGTGACCAACCCGCGGGCGCAACCCCTGTCCGCTCGGCGTGTTTATTATGGGGCGGAGCGGTAGCGCCACGGACGGCCTCTGTTCGGGGGTCACGAGTAGGAGGGCTGGAGCAGTGCGCAGGGCAGTGGCAGCGGCGTTCGTTGTGCTCGTCGGGCTGGGGCTTGTGGGAGCCTCGGGCGCGTTGGCGGCGCCGGTCGAAGGCATCCACAAGATCCAGCACGTGATCGTGATCATGCAGGAGAACCGGTCGTTCGACTCCTACTTCGGGACGTATCCAGGTGCGAATGGGATTCCCGCGGGGGTGTGCGAGCCGGACCCGGTCAATGGCGGGTGCGTGGCGCCGTTTCACGATTCGAGCGACGAAAACTATGGTGGGCCGCACGGGCACGGCTCGTTCACGGCGGATCTCGACGGGGGCAAGATGGACGGCTTCATCGGGCAGGCCGAGCATGGCAGCAAATGCAGCAGCACCGAACCGGATTGCAGTCCCTGCACCGAAGGTTCGAGCGCGAAATGCATCGACGTGACGGGCTATCACGACGCGCGGGAGATCCCCAACTACTGGTCCTACGCGCAGAGCTTCGTGCTGCAGGACGACATGTTCGAGCCGAGCTCCTCGTGGAGCTGGCCCGAGCACCTGTTCGAAGTCTCGGCGTGGTCGGCGATGTGCTCGGACTGGAGCGATCCGATTGCGAGCTGCCGAACGTCTCCTGGATCGTCCCCAATGCCAAGGTCTCCGAACATCCCCGCGCGTTGGTCTCGAAGGGTCAGGCGTATGTGACGACGTTGATCAATTCGATCATGCGCAGTCCCTGCTGGGGCAGCACCGCGATCTTTCTCTCCTGGGACGATTGGGGCGGGTTCTACGACAACGTCGTCCCGCCCGATATCGACGAAAATGGTTATGGCTTTCGTGTTCCCGGCCTGGTGATCAGTCGACCGATGGCCGTCCGGATTCCCGTCCGGACGTACGTGAAGAAGCCCCGGGGTTGGGGAACCTGGAAAGCGATTTCGACTTCGACCAGGCGCCGAGGTCACCGTTGATCAGGACATGCGTCTGCACGACGGTGCGTGTATCTGACGTTGGGTTGCGACATGGAATGCTCGCTCTACGCCCACGGCCACCTGAGCCTGATGCGCGGTCGCCGCCATCTGGGCCTGCAGAGCGTCCTGAGCACGCTCGAACCCGGTCACGCGACGCGGATCGCGCTCTCCCTCTCGCACGCGAACCTGAGCGCGGTCCACCGCGCCCTGCAGCGAGGCGATCCGGTCAAGGCCGCGGTGGAGGTAGAAGCCGCCTCAGGCGCCGAGCGCCGGAGATATAGCGTGGACGTGCGCTTGACCTGGCGGTGAGGGGGTGCTCTACGGTTCCGTCCGGGGCTTGTGCGAACGTGTGTTCGTATGGTCTTTTCGAAGCCTCCAGGTCGTTCCCGGTTCGTCGGCGCTCAGCGCCGGGTTTCGCGCTGTCTGGTTTGGGACGGGCTGGTGGGTGCCCCATGAGTCGGCATCCCGTACGACAGGGCGCATCCGAGGTCGACGCTGTTGTCGCGAGCGCGACCTATCGCGAGCTGATCGAGCGCTTGAAGCAGCGCATCCGCGAGTCTCAGGCTCGCGCGGCCAGAGCGGTCAACACCGAGCTCGTGATGCTGTACTGGTCGATCGGGCGTGAGATCGTGGAGGAGCAGCAGACCAGCGGGTGGGGTGATGACATCGTCGGGAGGATCGCTCAGGATCTCGCCGCCGACATCGGCTCTCCACGCGGCTTTTCGCGGCGGAACCTGTTCTACATGCGCCGTTTCGCGGCGATCTGGCCGGAGCGGGAGAAAGTGCCATCAGTGATGGCACAAATCACCTGGACGGCGCACCGTGTCCTGATGGACCGCTTCAGCGAAGACCCGCGACTCTACACCTGGTATGCGGCGAAGACGGCTGGGAACCACTGGTCAGTCCGGCAGCTCCAGGGTCAGGTCAATCTGCGCTTGCATGAGCGCCAGGGTGCCGCGCTGACGAACTTCGAGATCGCGCTCGATGGGGCTGATGCGGAGCGTGCTCTGCAAGCGACGAAGGACCCCTATGTCTTCGATTTCCTCGAGCTTTCTGAGGAGGCCAAGGAGCGTCAGCTCGAGCAGGCGCTGATCGACGACATCCAGAGCTTCCTGATCGAGCTCGGGAGCGGCTTCGCGTTCTACGGCCGCCAGCGAGCACTACTCGTCGGTGACCGGGAGTTCTTCCTTGACCTCCTCTTCTATCACCACACTTTGCGCCGCTTCATTGTGATCGAGTTGAAGGTCGGCGCCTTCCAGCCGGAGTACGTCAGCAAGATGAACTTCTATCTGAACGCCCTCGATGAGCAACTCCGGACCGGCGATGACCGCGAGAGCGTCGGCATCATCCTCTGCGCCGAACGTGACGAGGCCACCGCGAAGCTTGCGTTGCATCGCGTATACGCACCGATCGCCGTATCGACGTGGCAAAAGGGAACTCCCGCACCGCAGCTACCACCCGTCGAAGTCACCGATGACGTACCCGAGGATCTCGCAGAGCTCAACGAGGTACGCGCAAGACTGATCGACCGTGTCGCGCGTCGTAGGTCGGAGATCGCCGACAGCGAGGCTGAGCGGCGTGCGCACTGACTACCCGACCCCGCCGTCGAGTTCGAGCGGAATCCGATATCTCGCTCGTAAGCGGGGCCGGACGCCCCGCACCAGCCGGGCCTTGTAGGTCTCACTCACACGCGAGGATGCGGCCCAAAAACACTTCCTCTGAATATCCTCCTTCGCTGATCTCGAAGGGTCAGGCGTATGTGACGACGTTGATCAACTCGATCATGCGCAGCCCGTGCTGGGACAGCACCGCGATCTTTCTCTCCTGGGACGATTGGGGCGGGTTCTACGACAATGTCGTCCCGCCCGACATCGATGAAAATGGGTATGGGTTTCGTGTTCCCGGCCTGGTGATCAGTCGACCGATGGCCGTCCGGATTCCCGTCCGGACGTACGTGAAGAAGCCCCGGGGTTGGGGAACCTGGAAAGCGACTTCGATTTCGACCAGGCGCCGAGGTCACCGTTGATCAGGACATGCGCCTGCACGACGGTCGTGTCTACCTGACGTTGGGTTGCGACATGGAATGCTCGCTCTACGCGCACGGTCACCTGAACCTGTTGCGCGGTCGCCGGCACCTGGGCCTGCAGAGCGTGCTGACGACGCTAGAACCCGGTCACGCGACGCGGATTGCGCTGTCCCTCTCGCACGAGAACCTGAGCGCCGTGCACCGCGCGCTCGAGCGGGGCTATCCGGTCAAGGTCACGGTGGAGGTCCAAGCCGCCTCGGGCGCCGAGCGCCAGACCTACAGCGTGGACGTGCGCTTGACCTGGCGGTGAGGGGGGGTGCGGTTACGGGAGTCCCTTCGCTCAGAGGTGCCCGTAAGGTCGCCCTCGCTCCATCGGCGCGAGCGTTTTCGCGCCAACTTTCAGGAGGCGCAGCCCGGAAATACAGGGGTCGATCACTGCGGGGAGCATCGGAAGATGATCGTCCGGCCTCTCTGTGCGATAGTCTCGCTTCGCAGTCCGCCGTACAGATCTTCGATCCCAGCTCCAGAGCTATCGCTACATCTCAGATGCCATCAGGATTGAGAATACCGCCGCCCTACCTGTCGGGGCTCAAGGCGATCGCCCAACTTCCGGTCGAGGCGGTCGGAAAGCTCGAAGCGGCGTTGGCAGAGGTTCCCCGTAGTCTCACAACCGCCCGTCTGGTCGAGTACATGGCTGACGCCGTACCGGAGCTGGCCGACGACGCGTTCGACGTCCTAGACGCGCTCATCTCGCTGATTGCGCTCCTACCCGAAGACGGAGAGGGCTCCGCTCAGCTTTCGCGAGACGTCGCTTACTCAGAGGACCTAGACCTCGCAAAAGCCGAGCGCACCCCGTTTGCCGAGCGCCTCTCGACGTTACTGAACCTGGAATGCCTCTTGCTGGCGGCGCGGGCAATGGATATCAGTACCGAGCACGATCGTGTTTTCCACGACGCACGCATTTTCACAGATATGCGTCCCGTTTTTGGACCAGATGTCTCTCAAGGGCCAAAGGCAGCCCTGGTGATGTCGACGCTCAAGCTGGACTTTCATCCCGATAGAGGCCCCATCGACTCACAGTTCTTTGCCCTCGACCACGGAGATCTTCTTCGCCTGCGTGACGTGATTCAGCGAGCCCTCGCTAAGCACGAGAGCCTGCAAAAGCTGATTGAGACGACCGACCTCCCATACTGGGAGTACAAGGAGGTTCGCGATGCCTCAGCGGATTGAGCTGGCCCCACAGGATGAGGATCGAGTGGCCTGGGAGAGGAAGGCTTGCTTTGTAAGTCGCCGCAAGTCGATTGTGTGGAGACCCCACGGGGTGCCGCAGCATGCGAAATTAAGTCGACACTTGTGGCTGGATGCAAACCATCACACGGTCCTCCCATCTCCTAACAGAGCGAACCGATACTCAACGCCTGAGACGATCTTCGAAGATCTCGCGGACCGATGGGAGACGGAGACCGCGCTGGAGTCGATAGTCGTCAAGAAAGCCATGCATCCCACGTATCAACGAATCATCGGAATGGGCAGCGTTGCGGTACCTCTAATTCTTCGCCGGCTAGGACGCGAACCGCGACAGTGGTTCTGGGCGCTCACGGCGATTACCGGCGAGGATCCCGCCCATGGTGAAACAACCCTGGCCGGAGCGAGTGAGGCGTGGCTCCGTTGGGGCCGCGAGCGCGGACTCGTAGTTGACTGATAAGAGCACCATCGAGGCTCAGATCCCGGGACTCGCAGACGCCGAGTACCAGATCACAAGTCCACGCGATCCAAACTACAACTGCTTCGCATGGGCAGCGGGCGATACCGGCCACGTTTGGTCGCCCACGATGCTCGGAAGCGGCGTACACTGGCCACCCGGCATACCAGCGCTGGCGAGCATGTCCGGTGTGATCGATGCATATCTGCAAAGCGGTTACGAGGTATGCGAGTCCGGAGAGCTCGAGCCCGGGGTTGAGAAGATCGCGATCTTCTCAGACACTGCGGGAGACCCTCGTCACGCGGCAAGGCAGCTTCCGTCAGGTGCTTGGACGAGCAAGCTCGGCGACCACGTTGACATCGAGCACACAGATGTAAATGCCGTCGGTGGATTGCTTTATGGCGAGGCAACGGTCTACATGCGGAGGGTGATCGAGGGGTGAAACACTGACGAAAGGCGGCGATCGAGGTCGACGCCATGGGGCCGGCGGCAGCCGGCAGGATTACAGCGTCACCGTGGTGTTGACCTGGCGCTGAGGGGGCGTGCGTCGCTCGTATGCGGGGCCGGATGCCCCGCTGGCCGATCGGAGATCGCTTTGGATCTCCGATCGGTACCAGCCTTGTGGGTCTCACTCACTGCGAGGATGCGGCCCAAAATACTCGCCTCGTAAGTGAACTCGACCGGGGCAAGATGGACGGTCTTCATCGGAGAGGCCGAGAAAGGCAGCAAATGCGCCAGCACCGAACCGGATTGCAGTCCCGCGACCGATGGTCGTCCGGATTCCCGTCCGGACGTCCGCGAAGAAGCCCCGGGGTTGGGGAACCTGGAAAGCGATTGCGATTTCGACCAGGCGCCGAGGTCGCCGTTGATCCAGGACATGCGTCTGCACGACGGTCGTGTCTACCTGACGTTGGGTTGCGACATGGAATGCTCGCTCTACGCCCACGGCCACCTGAGCCTGATGCGCGGTCGCCGCCATCTGGGCCTGCAGAGCGTGCTGACGACGCTAGAACCCGGTCACGCAACGCGGATCGCGCTCTCCCTCTCGCACGCAAACCTCTCCGCGGTCCACCGCGCCCTACAGCGAGGCGATCCGGTCAAGGCCGCAGTGGAGGTAGAAGCCGCCTCGGGCGCCGAGCGCCGGACCTACCAGGTCAGCGTGCGCTTGACCTGGCGGTGAGGGGGGCCGCAGCTGCTCGGGCGCTGGACGCCTGGGCTGCTCGCCGGGTTCGCGTCCGGCGAGCTCGGGAGGAGGGGTGCCGGCACCGGGCGCATAGGGGTTCAAGACGTCATCCACGTCGAGCAGTATACGTCTTTATAAGGTTGTATTTGGTCAGTCCATACAACCAAATACTTAAAGAGGTCCAGGATAACCGCCGTGATGTCGCGCAGCGTCTGCACGAAACCCTCGCCGGAGCGGGCGCTCCGTTGCTGGGGGTGATCGCAAACGGTTTCAAGGCCAGGCGGAACGCTGCATACGCGTACGCGTACGACTACTCGTATACCCCGGATCAGCAGCAGCCGCCGCCGTCGCCGGCTGCGGGCGGCGCCTCGCCCAACGGTGCTACGTCGGCTGGAGGGCCGGCGGCCGAGGGGGAGGCTGTACCGACGGCGAAGACCTGAGCCGCCGCCGGTCGCGTTGGTCAGCTCAGGGCTGCCCGTGCTCTTGAACCCGGCGAGGTAGGGGAACGGGTCGGACTGCAGCACGACCTCGCGGCGTCGGTCGGGGTGGCGTTGAACCCACGTGCGTAGGCTGCGCCAGCAGTTATACAGATCTTATGGTCTAGTGCGATAAGAACGATAAGGCTTGATAAGCTTCATTGAGATGGATGCCTTCGAGAATCCGTTTCGTCCCGGGGCCGGCACGTCACCGCCGGCGCTTGTTGGACGCGACGAGCTGATCGACAGGTACAGCGTCGCCCTGCGCAGGACGCTGGCGGGCCGTCCCGGCAAGAGCGTCATGCCCGTTGGCCTTCGCGGCGTAGGCAAGACCGTGTTGCTGAATCGCTTCCACAAGATGGCGCAGGAGGAGGGCCTGACGGTCGGATTCATCGAGGCTCCCGAGTCCGGTGATTTCACGCGCCTGTTGGCCGCACGGCTGCGCTCGACTCTGCTGGAATTGGACGAAGGGCCGGTATCGCGCGCCGTCAAGCGCGCTCTCGGCACGCTCAAGTCGTTTACGTGCAACCTGCCGGATGGGACCACGATCTCACTGGGCGTGGATGCGCTCGCCGGCAGCGCCGATTCCGGGGTTCTGGCGGAGGACACGACAGACTTACTCGTCGCCGTTGGGGAGGCGGCCAAGGATCGCGAAACCGGATTGCTGCTCGCCATCGACGAGGTTCAGTATCTCGCCGCCGAAGAGCTTGGGGCGCTGATCAGCGCCATCCATCGCACGGTTCAGCTCAGCCTGCCGGTCATCCTCGTGGGCGCCGGCCTGCCGCAGCTTCCCGGACTGGCGGGCAACGCGAAGTCATACGCCGAGAGGCTCTTCGAGTTTCCCCATGTCGGCTCACTCGACAACGCGGATGCTCGCGCGGTCCTGGTCCTGCCCGCGGAAGCGCAAGGTGTGACGCTGACCGATGAGGCGCTCGAGCTGCTGCTCGACGTCACCCAGGGCTATCCCTATTTCCTGCAGGAGTGGGGTTATCACGTCTGGAACGCCGCTCCCAGGTCTCCAATTACGCTCGACGATGTGCGCCTGGCCGCTCCGGATGTGCAGCGCCAGCTCGACGAGAACTTCTTCCTCGTCCGCATGGACCGGCTCACGCCCGCGGAGAAGCACTACCTTGGCGCCATGGCCGAGCTCGGTCCGGGGCCACATCGCTCCGGCGATATAGCGGCCCGATTGGGCGTTAAGGTCGAGAGCGTGGCCCCCCGCCGTTCGGCGCTGATCCAGAAGGGAATGGTGTACAGCCCCGCTCACGGCGACACCGCGTTCACCGTACCGATGTTCGACGACTTCCTGCGACGCTCCGCTTGACCGCTCGCGCCAACCGCTGGCTCATGACCGGTCGGCCAGGCAAATCGAAAAAATTCTCCCCTACATCAACTTCGAGGAAAAGGCATCGACGGGCAGGTCGACGATCCAGTTTTCTGGGATGAATTTGCAGGTGATCAGGGTCGGGATCCGGTGATCTGTACTCGTTCGTGGGCGCAGGGTTCGAAAACATCGCCGAAAAGGAACTGGCCTACACGGGCTTCGGTTATGGACTTGCTCTATCCGCTGACGGCGATACCGATAACCGGTGGCTCGGGCAGCGGCGCGTGGGAAGAATCGTCCACGGTCAGCGGTGGTTACAACAACATCGCCAAGGCCAAGTATTCCTGGATCGGCGGGGGCGCCCACAACATAACCTCCGCGCCCGCATGGAGCTCGGCGATCCTCGGAGGGGAAAAACACGAAACGACCTCCGCATTCGAAGTGGACGACTGATCGGCGTCGGTCCGTCGAAGCAGCGGGATTGGCGGCCCGTGCCTTCGGGTGCGGGCTGCTGTGTTGGCATTGGGCGCTTGCCCGGTCCGGGCGCGCAGCTGCTCGGGCGCTGGACGCCCGCGCCGGCTGGGCTGCTCGCCGGGTGCTCTACGGTTCCGTCCGGGGCGTGTGCGAACGTGTGTTCGTGGAGAGATCGCAACATCTGTACGCCCACTGCCACGGGTTTCAGTCCGCAACAACTATTGCCCATCCTCCCGGCGTCAGGCGATAGTCTTGTCCTGCGGCACACAAGCTTAGGGCCACCAACGTCGGAACGGACATCGCTGTGACAGCACCACGCCTTCCCCAGGTCGAGGCGCTCGTAGAGCGACTCGCCGACTCGATATCCAGCCAGGATCCGCAGTCGGATGCCGCATGGCTCGTCGGGGGTGTGGCCACGGCCGGCAAGTCGACCACGCTGCGGATGCTCGGCGATGCGTTGCGGGATCGCGGCGAGATCGCGGTGCTCTGCGCTCCGCCGGCGCACGCTCTCGACGCTGGGCCGATGGCTCTGGCGGAGCTCGCCGCCGGGCTCAAGGACGCGGATTGCGTCAACGGCCAGACCGAGATCCTTCGGGATGGCACCGTCCCGCTCGCGGAGAAGATCAAGCGCGTCCGGGAGTGGGTCATCGCCAGCCGGGAGAGCATCGTGCTGTTGCTGGATGAGCCGAGCGCTTGGCCGGACCGCTTCGAGCAAACCCAGCACTTCGCCGATCATGCCCGGCTTGTGGTGGCGGAGCTGGTACGTGACATTCCGTGCCGGC
Source organism: uncultured Solirubrobacterales bacterium (assembly GCA_963810645.1). Taxonomy (GTDB): domain Bacteria; phylum Actinomycetota; class Thermoleophilia; order Solirubrobacterales; family Solirubrobacteraceae; genus Palsa-744. The sequence continues at coordinate 178,287 of CAWEOK010000005.1, forward strand.
GGGTTCTCACCGGCGACGCGCCGGAGGGGATGGGATTCCTTGACAGGGAAACAGTCGGCGAATCGAGCGAGCCACGAGCCTTCCTGACCGACCCACACGGGTGGGGAGAGCTTGCTCAGGCCGCTGACGACCTGCAGGTGAGCGCCGGCGAGCGGTTGAGGGAGCTCTCGCCCTTGCAGCTGCGACTGCTGGTTGCGCTGGTCAACGTCACATCGATCGATGAGGTTCGAACCGTCCTCGCCCTCCCGGCCAGATCGCGACGTGCCCTTTCGCGACGCCTGCTCGAGGCGCTCACGGAGGCCGGCAAATACGACGATCTCTTGCGCGCCTGGAGGAGGCTCGCGCACATCCGGCGGCCATTCGCCGAGGAGCTTCTTGGGGTGATCGCGGGCAGACTGTCCAAGCGCTCGGAGACGCTCCTGCGCAACTGCCTGCTCTACGAGGTCGATGGAGCCTTCTTGATGCACGAGACGCTTAGGCGGGACGCTGCCGCGATACCAAGGAAGCCCAAAGATGACTACAGGGAGTATCGCCGGCTCTCCGAGTACTACCGTGACCTCCGAGACGAAGCTGAGCAACGGGACAGAGGCGAAGCTCTGCCCACGGCTCTGGACGGCTTCTACTACGCCGCTCGTACCGGCGATCCCAAGCTCCTGGATCGTGACCCATATTTCGCCGATCAGCTGGACATGCTGGGAAAGACGCTCTCCTACGAGCTCCATCGCTACGGGCAGGCGGCCGAAGTCTTCGAGAGAGCCCTCCAGTTGGACGATGGCGACGACTACGCCCATCACTACCTGGCCTACAACCTGGATCGCCTAGGAAAAGACCCTGAGCGGGTCGAGCGCCATTACCGCGGAGCGATCGAGCTCAATCGCACGCATCCATGGTGGCGGGCGAGGCTCATTCAGTTCCTGCTCACTCGTGGGCGCACTGCGGCCGCTCGCGACGAGTGGGATCGAGCGCTCGATGAGCTCGGCGGTGGCGACCGTACCGGCAACATCACCTTCTACGAAACCCTCCACGGCTGGGTCGCCGACATGGCGCTGCGTCGTGGCCAGCTCTCGTTTGCAGACGCCGTGCTCGGCGAAGTCCCTGCCAATGTGCGCACCGAGAGCGCTCAGATAACCGCCCTCATCCGGCGCTTACGCGCGCTAGAGCTCGCCCAGGCCGACGGCGCCTACGTTCCTTCGCAGTTTCTCGTCACCGGCTGGTGGAAGAAAGGACCGTTCTTGCTCGGTCGTAGGATCGGCGATCCGCGGGACGTGCCACTCCGCCGCTGGCTGGCAGGTCGTATCGAGCACATCGACGAGCACGAGATCGAGTTGCGCGTGCGCGACGTCAACCTCGCCAGCCAAGCAGACCCACCCGTTGCCTCCATGAGCATGTCGATCGCCGCCTTCGACCATCTCAGCCGCGACGAGCCGGCCGCGGAGCTGCAGCCGGGCAGATTCATCGAGGTGGGTCTCTACTCCGACGAGGCCGGCGATCGGGTGCAGCGTCTGCTGCGCGTCCACGCCGAGCGCGAGTGGAGCGACGACACCTTGCCGCAACAGACCGGCGCGGAGGATCGCTACCTGCGCTCGTACGGTACCGGGTGAGCGAACTACCGGAACTGCCCCCGGACCAGCTCTCAGTCGTCGTTTTCGGTCCGGGATTCGGCGAGAGCATCGTCGTGCACGCCCCTCCGGGGGAGTGGCTGATCGTTGACAGCCTGGAGGACCCAGTCGCCTCGTCCCCGGTAGATCCGGCCAACTCGACCAATCCAGCCATCAGGTTTCTCCACGAGCATCAGGCCGAACCTTCCGCCCTGCTTCTCACGCACCCGCACGAGGATCATGCCGCCGGTTTCGACGCTTTCATCGAGCGATGGACCAACGCAAAGATCGGCTATCTGAGCGAGCATATGTCGCCGAGCGGAGATCGTCTGACCGCTCCCGACTTCGAGAAGTCGCTTCGTAGTGGGCTCGCGGAGCACGCCGTCTCGGCGATCCTCGATACCTGGGAGCGGTTCCCCAATCGAAAATGGGACCTCCTTCCAGGCTCTACGATCGACCTCGGCCAGGCGGTCGTCACCGTGCTCGGACCCAGCAAGCGCGCCCTGAGGCGCGCGGGGGCAGGGAAGAGCGTTGATGCCAACACGCTCTCCGTGCCGTTGGCGATTGACTGGTGCGGAACACGGATCGTGCTCGGGGCGGATCTACCGGCGACCGAGTGGCAACAGATCGTCAAGGACTTGCCGCATGCGAACCCCGGAGACCATCACGCGCTCAAGGTCCCTCATCACGGGTCCAAGGCCGCACAGGATGAACTGCTCGCCCATCCGTCCGACGGCAGAGAGCGCTGCTGGGTTCTCAGCCCGTGGAAGCTCGCCGGGGGTACGCTGCCGCGATTCGAGGAGGATGAGGGGGTCGACCTCATGCTGAGACGAGTTCCGGAGATCCACCTGACATCGCTTCCGCTCGCGACCTCCCTGCGGTCCGGCGCCAAGCGCGCCTCGCGCGCCCAGATTGCCGATGCCACCACTCGTAGCCGCTTTGGAGCCGATGACATGGTTCTCCTCACCCACTCGACACCCGTCACGTCTGAGGACGCCTGGGTGGCTGTCAGCTACAGCGCCGACGGCGCGTTAGATGCGCGTTCCGCCGGTTCGGCTTCTCTGACCGTTTACCGGTGATCGGGACTGCAGCTCCCGGCCTCAGTCGCGGCAGCAGCAAGTGGCCACGGACCGGTGACGCTGACGCTCGGTTGCCACACCTCCACTTCGTATGCGGGGCTGGATGCCCCGCACCAACCGGCCTTGTAGGTCTCACTCACACGCGAGGATGCGCCCCCAAAATACGAAGAACACTCGCTGCCGTGGACGGACATCACCTACCTGTTGCACCAGCACAAGCCCGAAGTGAGCTGGCGCTACTACGTCTTCGAAGGCGATGAGCCGGATTGCGAGGACGACGAAGCGGTTACCTGTCCGGGGGTGCCGCAGAACGCCAAGACCCCTGGGATCTGGAATCCGACCACCAGCAGCTCTCCCACGATGCGTACCTGAAGTTCATCGAGGACGATTTTCTCGAAGGCCAGCGTTTGAACCCCGCGACCGATGGTCGTCCCGATTCCCGTCCGGATGTCCGTGAAGAAGCCCCGGGGCACGGTCACCTCGCGCTCCCCGCCCTCATTGAGGTCTTTCCGGGATCGTAACGGCGAGCTCGGCGAGTGACGCGGCCCCACGACGCACCCGGGGACTCCAGTCCGGTAAGTTGCCGGCTTGAGCTGCGTCTTCGCGGGCGACGCCCGGGTTTGCCCGCACCCCGAGACACGGAGGTTGTGCGATGCGGATGTTGAAGGCCCTGCGGGGCGTTGGTTTGGCGGCCGGCCTGACGATGGGCCTGCCGCTGTCGATGGCGGGCGGCGCGATGGCCGCCGGTGGGACGAAGGTGTGCGTGCCGACCGCGGAAAACACGGCGATCGTGACGCCGACGGCGGGGGCCTGCAAGACGGGCTTTACGCTGACCGAACTCGGCGCCGAAGGCAAAGAAGGCAAAGAAGGAAAAGAAGGCAAAGAAGGCAAACTGTCGGGGCTCTCCGAAGAAGAAATTAAAACGCTCGACGAGATCGTTCCCTACATCAAATTCGTCGCCGAAGGCATCGACAAAAAGCCGACGATCCAGTTCTCCGGAGCCAACCTGCAGGTGATCGACGGCTCGGGAACTGAGAGCACCCTGAATGGGACGGGGAACCTGATTCTTGGGTATGACGAAAAACCCGGGACGCAGACGGGGTCGCACGACCTCTTGCTTGGTGGGAGCGCCAATTCCTATTCGAGCTATGGCGGGATTGTCGGGGGTTTTAGCGACAAGATCTCCGGCCCTTATGCCTCGATCCTCGGCGGCGGAGGAAACACCGCCTCGGGACACGCAAGCACGATCGGCGGCGGCTACTCCAACAAAGCCAGCGCCAACTATTCAACCATCGGCGGCGGCTGTTCGAACCTCGCGGGCGCCGGCACACCGGTCACGAGCGTTTTCTGCACAGAAGTGGCTCATGCGGGGTATTTCCCGTCGGTCCTCGGTGGGACGGGCAACCAGGCCGGCGCGGAGAACGCCACCGTCTCCGGAGGCGAGAAAAATACCGCAAGCGCGATCGACACCTCCGTCAGCGGCGGCTATGGCAACAGGGCCACGGGTCGCTGGGACTCCGTCACCGGAGGCTATGAAAACATCGCCGGAATCACCGAAGAAAGCAACGAATTCCACGGCGCCAACTCGATCAGCGGCGGCGCCTTCAACGAAGCGACCGGGACGGGTCAGAGCTGGATCGGCAGCGGCGAGTACGGCATAGCCAGCGGCGCCCACTCCGCCCTGCTCGGCGGCTACAAAGGAACCGTCAGCGCCACCAACGCGACGATCGGCGGCGGTGAGGAAGGCGTCTCCTCGGGCGAAGACGCGGCTGTGACCGGCGGCGTCAAAAACACCGCGTCCGGACTCGGCTCGTCCGTGACCGGCGGCGAGTCGAACAAAGCCGGCGGCGAAGCCGCCGGGATCAGCGGCGGCATCTATGGCGATGCGACCGCGAAGGCCGACTCCGTCAGCGGCGGCTTCGAAGCCAAGGCCGAAGGCAAAGAAGCCGACTCGGTCAGCGGCGGCTACGAGAGCAAAGCAACCGGCGAATACCAGAGCTCGGTCCTCGGCGGTTACGGGAACGTCGCCGGCGGGTCCTACGCCGCGGCCTCCGGCGGGCGCGCGAACAAAGCCAGCGGCAAGTTCGCATCGGCCAGCGGCGGGTTTACCGGCGCCGCCGAAGGCGAATACACCTCGATCGCAGGCGGGCTGGAAAACAAGGCCAAAGGCCTCTACTCGTCGATCGGCGGCGGCAAGCTGGGCAGCGCCGAAGCCGAACTGTCCTCGCTGTTCGGGGGCTACGACAACAAAGTGGCGAGCACCGGCGGCTACTCCGCGATCCTCGGCGGCTCCGAAAACACCGCCAAAGCCGAAGACGCCACGGTCAGCGGCGGCAGGAAAAACACGGCGAGCGGCAAGTACTCGTCATTGAGCGGCGGGTTCGCCGGCACCGCCGAAGGCGAAGAGGCCTCGATCCTCGGCGGCTGGGAAAACCTGGCCTCGGGCCAGGCCGCGTCGATCGTCGGCGGCTACGAGGGCAAAGCCACCAGCATCCAGAGCGACGTGCTCGGCGGCTACGAGGGCCACGCCACGAACAAATACGCCGCGGTCCTCGGCGGCTACCAGAACATCGCCAGCGGTCCGTACTCCGCGGTCAGCGGCGGTGGAGGCGGCGAAGCCACCGGGGAAATGGCCTCCGTGACAGGTGGCCGTCTCGACAAAGCCTCCTACTTTGCCTCGACGGTCCTCGGTGGGTTGGAGAACGTGACCGAAGAAGAATTCGGGGTCACGCCGTGAGCGCGGCGGCGCTGTTCAGGAGGCGGGGGGCGGCGGTCGCGGCGGCGCTCCTCGCCGCTGCGCCGCCCGCCGGCGCAGCGGGCGCTTTGGCGGCAGGCGGGGACCACCCCGCCGCAAACCCGCAGACCAGCTACGCGCGGATCGTGCGGGCCTGCCCGCCGTCCACGCCAGGGCACCAAGAATGCTATGCGCTGGGCCGCGTTCAGGTTCCCGCGGGCAGCCCCGGCGCGAAGCCGTTCGTGGTCAACGACGGGGCCACCGAATCGGGGCCCAACGGCGGCCTGACGCCCGCGCAGCTGGCAAGCGCATACGAATACGACCCCACCGAAGGCGGATACGGGCAGACCGTCGGGATCGTCAACTCCTTCGATGACCCGAACATTGAAAAAGACCTCGCCACATTCGACGCCAACTACGGGCTCGCGGCCTGCACGACGGCCAACGGCTGCTTCAAGAAGGTGGGCGAAACCGGGAGCACGACCGCGCTGCCCAAGGCGGACACGAGCGGCTGGTCGGTGGAGATCACGCTCGACGTCGAGACCGTCCACGCGGTCTGCAGGAACTGCAGGATCGTGCTCGTCGAGGTGGAAGGGTCCGGCAGCACCCCGCACTCGACCGGTGTAGAAGAGGCGATCAAGCAGGGAGCGACCGAGGTCTCGAACTCCTACGGTTCCGAAGAGGGAGAATATGAAAAGCAAGAAGCATATGAACAGCCCGGGGTTCCAATCGTGGCCTCGGCCGGCGATAACGGCTACTACGAATGGGACGAAGTAAACAAAGCAAAACCGCCGGCGCTGCAGGAAAAGCCGAGCGTCCCCGCGGCGCTGCCGACCGTGGTGGCGGTGGGCGGCACCTCGCTCTATCTCAACGAAAACGGCACCCGCAACCGCGAGACCGTGTGGAACCACAATGGCCTGGATGACGCACTCGGTCTCAAAAACAAAGCGGCCGAGGGCGCGAGCGGCGGAGGCTGCAGCACCCTGTTCACCGCGAAGCCGTGGCAGCAGAACGTACCGGGCTTCCCGGCCACCGGGTGCGGCACGAAAAGACTCGACAACGACATCGCGGCGGTCGGCGACCCGTACACCGGCTTTGACATCTACGACAGCTATGACTGCGGCAAAAACTGCGAAGAACACGGCGGCGGCAGAGGCTGGGAAACATGGGGCGGCACGTCGCTCTCGGCGCCGATCATCTCCGCGATGTATGGCCTCGCCGGCGGCGGTGGCGGCGTCAGCTACCCGGCGGCGACGCTCTACAGCCATCTCGGCCCGACGTCGTTCTTCGACGTCACCGAAGGCGGCAACGGCTACTGCGACGGCGAACCGGAATCCAGCTGCGGCAAACCAAACGCCAAATACGGTGAGAAGGTCGACTGCGAAGGCACCAGCGCGTGCGACGCGAGAGTCGGCTTCGACGGCCCCTCGGGCGTTGGCACGCCGAAAGGACTGGGCGGCTTCAAGAGCAACGCCCTCACCCTCCTCACGCAGACCTCGGCGACGCTCAACGCCAGGGTCAACCCCGACGGGCAGAACGTCACCGAATGCAAGTTCGAATACGGCACGGGCACCGGCTACGGCACCTCGGTGGCGTGCAAATCGCTGCCCGGGTCCGGCACCAGCCCGGTCGCGGTGTCCGCGAACATCGCCGGTCTCGCCCCGAGCACCGGCTACCACTTCCGGGTCGTGACGAAGAGCTCCAGCGGCACGATCGACGGCCCCGACGTGACCTTCAGGACGCTGAGCGTCACCGCGCCCTCGGTCGAAACGAAAGGCTCTGGCGGCGTCGGGGCGAGCTCGGCGACGGTCTATGCGAGCGTCAACCCACGCGGCGGGTCGGTCAGCACGTGCAAGTTCGAATACGGCACGACGACCGGGTACGGGTCGAGCGCCTCCTGCGCATCGCTGCCGGGGTCCGGGTCGAGCCCCGTGGTCGTGGACGCGTCGATCGCCTCCGGGCTGGCCGCCAACACCACCTACCACTACCGGATCTCGGCGACCAACTCGAGCGGGACGAGCAAAGGCGGGGACGTGACGTTCAAAACGTCGTAGGGCCCCGGGCGCGGCGCAACGATTCGCCGCTTTGCGTGTTCTGCGGAGCGAGTCGCCACGGGAATCGAGCGATAAGAAGCCACGGGATCGAGCGATAAGAAAAATCAGTAGGAAGCGGATGATAAGAAAGATCACAAGTTGGTTACATTCATCAGCCGCCAGTTGCAATAGGTTCGCGCGTGCCGGTCTGGGGCCAGTGGGCTCGGACCGTTGGGCCCGCCGTGGCGCGATAGCCGCTGAGTGCCACCACCAAGGATCGGGAGGATCGCATGGATTTGTATGGGCGCGCACCAAGGTCGGTGCTGGGAGCTGTCTTGGGGGTCGCGCTGGTCACGGCGGCCGCGACGCTCGCGATTGCCGTCGCGGGCACGGGCATCGCCCGGGCGGCCGGGACGTGCACCGATTCATGGAAGACGGCGGTCAACGGCAAGTGGAGCGAAGCGGCGAAGTGGAGCACCGGCGCCGTCCCGACCTCGACGGATGAAGTGTGCATCACGGTGGCCGGGACGTACACGGTCACGGCCGAAGGCTCGCTGGAAGTGAAGTCGTTGACGGTCGAACCGGCAAGCGGCTCGGCGACTCTGTCGCTGCTCGGACTCGGCTGCACGACCAGCACGTACTTCGACGCGTCCGCCAACATCACGACCGGCACGCTCGGCACGATCCAGCTCACGAACGCCAAAGGCGCCTGCATCCAAGGGGAGGACGTCGACCTAACCTGGGGCGGGACGTTCGCGAACGCGGGCAAGATCACGGTCGCCGCCGGGACCGCCGGCGGCACGCGCGAGCTCGACGGCACCCTGACGAACACCGGCAAAATCTCCATCGGTGTCAGCACGTCGTCCGACGCGCTCATCGAAAACAAGGGCTCGATCACCGTCGCCAACGAAGCGATCCTGTTGTCGTCGAGCAGCACGATCACGAACGGCACGGGCGGCTCGGTGACCGACACCGGCACCGGTGCGCTGGAAATCTATAGTGGAACCTTCAACCAGGGGGCTGGAGCCGCGGGCAAAGTGTACGTGTACGAGTTGACGCTGAATCTACTCGGCGCGGGCGCCGGCACGTTTGCCTTCGAAGGCAGCGACAGCCTCTCGGGCAACGTATCGGCGGCTCAGTCTCTGGCGATTCAGGGCGCCGGCTGCGTCACCGGCGCCTACGTGACCGCGTCCGCCGGGTTCACGAACGCCGGTTCGATCGAACTCACGAACGTCGAAGAGGTCTGTGCGGAATCGGAGCCCGCGCGGCTGGAATGGTCCGGGACGCTCACGAACACCGGCAAAATCACCTCGAGCTTCGGAGTGGCGGGCGGCACCCGGGCGCTGGACGGCAATCTCACGAACAGCGGTACGGTGAACATCGAAAGCGAAACGTCGTTCGGCGGGACCAACGCGTTGTTCACCAACAAGAAAGCCGTGACGGTCGCCGATGAAGCGATTTTCTACACTACCGGTTCTCAGACGTTCACCGACGCCACCGGCGGTTCCGTGACGACGGCATCCGGGGGCTCGTTGGACTTCTATGACACGACCTTCAACGTCGGCGCGGGTTCCCCGGGCTCGGCGCCGGTGCTGCTCGAAACCAGCTCGACCCTGAATCTGGCGGGCTCGACGGCCGGGACGTTCGAGTTCCGTGGCAGTGACACGATGACGGGGAACGTCGCGGCGGCCCAGTCGGTCGTGCTGCAAGGCGTCGGCTGCGTGGGCGGCGCCTACGTGACCACGCCCGCCGCGTTCACGAACGCCGGTTCGATCGAACTCACGAACGTCGAAGGGACCTGCGCGGAATCGGAGCCCGCTTCGCTCAGCTGGTCCGGGACGCTGACGAACAGCGGCACGCTCACGTCCAATTTCGGGTCAGCGGGCGGCACCCGGGCGCTGGACGGCACCCTCACCAACAGCGGTACGGTGAACATCGACAGCGACACGTCATTCGGCGGGTCGGGCGCGGTGTTCACCAACAAAAACGCCGTGATGGTCGCCGATGGGGCGACGCTGTCGACCACCAGCGGACAGACGTTCACCGAGTCCACCGGCGGTTCCGTGACGACGGCATCCGGGGGCTCGTTGGACTTCTATGACACGACCTTCAACGTCGGCGCCGGCTCTCCCGGCTCGGCGCCGGTACTGCTGGAAGAAGGCTCGAAGCTGAACTTGGCGGGCGCGACGGCCGCCGGGACGTTTGTGCTCCGTGGCAGTGACACGATGACGGGGAACGTCGCGGCGGCCCAGTCGGTCGTGCTGCAAGGCGTCGGCTGCGTGGGTGGCGCCTATGTGACCGCGCCGGCCGGGTTCACGAACGCCGGCTCGATCGAACTGACGAACGTCAGGGGCACCTGCGCCGACTCCCAACCCGCGGAACTGAAATGGTCGGGAACGATCACGAACAGCGGCACGCTCACGTCCAACTTCGGTGTGGCGGGCGGCACCCGGACGCTGAACGGCAACCTCACGAACAGCGGCGCCGTGAACATCGACACAAACACGTCCTTCGACGGGTCCAGCGCGCTGTTCGACAACAAGAAAACCGTCGCCATTGCAAAAGCTACCCTCTCGACGACGGGCGGGCAGACGTTCGACAACGACACCGGCGGGTCGGTGTCCACGACCTCCGGGACGCTGTCCTTCCAGGACAGCGTTTTCGACGTCGGCGCGGGCTCTCCCGGCTCGGCGTCGGTGCTGCTGGCGAACAGCTCGACGTTGAACCTGAACGGCAGCGCCGCCGGCACGTTCGTGTTCCACGGCAGCGACACGCTCAACGTGCCGGCGGGGACGATCGCGGCGGGCCAGTCGATCGTGGTTCAAGGCGTCGGCTGCGTGGGCGGCGCCTATGTGACCGCGCCGGCCGGGTTCACGAACGCCGGTTCGATCGAACTGACGAACGTCAGGGGCACCTGCGCCGAATCCGAGCCCACGCGGCTGGAATGGTCGGGGACGATCACGAACACCGGCGCGCTCACGTCCAGCTTCGGATCGGCGGGCGGCTCCCGGGCGCTGAACGGCGAACTCACCAACAAAGGTTCGATGAACGTCAATGTCGGCACGTCCCTCGGGTCCGGCTCGCTGACCAACGACGGCACCCTCACGCTCGGCGCCGGCAGGACGCTGTCGCTGTCGAGTGGGACGTTCACGCAGGAATCGGGCGGGAACCTGGTCGAGAACATCGCGAGCGCGAGCAGCTTCGGCAAGCTCCACAACCCGAGCGGAACCGATTCGCTCGCCGGTAAGCTGACGCTCGACACCGCCTCCGGCTACACGCCGCCCCATGCCACGAAGTTCCTGTTCATGACGTTCACCTCCGAGACCGGGAAATTCGCCTCGAACGTGTTCAACGGGCACACCTACAGCGTCAAATACGACCCTACCGACGTGACGCTGAGCGCCCTCGACAGCACGACCACCACCGTCGGGCTCTCCTCCGCCGGCACCCAGGTCGGCAACGCGGTGACCGTGACCGCGAAGGTCACGGGGCCCGAAGCGCCGGGCAATCCGACGGGCACGATCGCCTTCTCCACGAGCGGCTCGGGCACGTTCTCGTCCACCGCCAAATGCGCGCTGACGGCGACCGCCACCCCCGGCGTATCGGAATGCTCCGTGACGTACACGCCCACGGCGGTCGAAACCGGCAACACGATCGTCGCGAGCTACCCGGGCGACGGCAACTACGTCAAAAGCTCGGGCGCCAGCAGCCCTCTGACCGTGACCACGCGCACGACGAGCACGACCATGGAATGCAACCCGGCGAGCGTCGCGACGGGCGTCTCGAGCACCTGCACGGCGACGGTCACCGACACGAACGCGGGCACGGTGACCACACCGACCGGGAGCGTCAAATTCTCCTCGAATGAAGCGGGCTCGTTCTCGCCCGCGACCAGCTGCACGCTCGCGAAAGTATCGGCCGGCGTCGCGTCGTGCTCGGTCACCTACACCCAGTCGGCAACGGGCGCCCCAACGATCACCGGCGAATACGGTGGGGACACGACCCACGCGTCGAGCAGTGGCGGGACGTCGTTGACTGTGACCTGAGAGTAACCTGAGAGCCTGTCCGCGTGCGCGACACGCATGCGCGTGTCACGGCGTGGGGGGCGTTCGGGGTTCAAACTACGAAGCTACAGAAGGGGAGGTCTCTCATCATGCGCGGTCCAGCTGGCTTTTCGCGGGTGTTCATGGCACGAGCCGTCGTCTCGTCGGCGCTCGGTGGCGCATTCAGGCGCGGTTGCCCGATGGCGTTGGCGCTCGCCTGCGTCGTTGTCCTGGCCGTACCGGCGCTCGCCGCGGCGAATGGGACCGCGTCTGCGTCTTCGGGGGCCGGCGCTGTGCCCGGCAAGCTCCACCTGCACAAGCCCGCGCTGAAGACGCCGGCGGAGTCCACGGCGCCGCCTCGGTGGGCCTGCCCCGAAGGTGCTTGCGAGGCGATCGTCGTGCCGCAGTCGGTCAAAAAAGCGACGCTGGGCAGCGGCGAACGGCGGGGGTTGGATCCGCAGGATCTGCAGTCGGCGTACAGCATCCCTTCGACGCTGAGCTCGCCCCAGACCGTGGCGGTCGTCAACGCGTACGGCTACCCGGACGCCGAATCGGACCTCGCCAAATATCGTGAACGGTATGGCCTGCCGGCCTGCACCAAGGCGAGCGGCTGCTTCAAAAAGGTCAATGAGAAAGGCGAAGAAGCCAACTATCCCGCGGAAGAATCGGGGTGGGACGTCGAGGCGGCCCTGGACGAGGACATGGTCTCGGCGGCGTGCCCGCAGTGCCACATCATGCTCGTCGAGGGGTCCACCGAAGAACCGGCCGATCTTGGCGCGTCCGTCAACACGGCCGTCAAACTGGGCGCGACGGCGATCAGCAACAGCTATGGCTACCCGCAGGACTACGAACCCTGGTGCGGGACGACGGGCTGCACGAAATACAACAGCGACTACAAACACGCGGGCGTGCTGATCACGGCGTCGGCGGGCGATTCCGGCTACGACGATGTCTACGAGGGCCTCGACTCGCCCGATTTCCCCGCGGCGTCGCCGGGCGTGGTCGCGGTGGGCGGCACCGCCCTGTTCAAAAACGCGGGCGACCCGCGCGGGTGGTTCGAGGAAGTCTGGAACGAACCGGCTCTCAGCGCCGGCACCGGCGGCGGGTGCACGGAGCTCGAGACCAAGCCCACGTGGCAGACCGACACGGGCTGCGCCGAGAGGACCGACAACGACGTCGCTGCGGTCGCGGCAGTTGTCAGTCCAGTGTCGGTGCGCATAGACGGCACCTGGGAACTCGTCGGAGGCACGAGCGTCGCCTCGCCGCTCGTCGCCGGAATCGAGGCGCACGAGAGCTCGCACGAGCGCTCGCTGGGCGCCCACGCGTTCTACGAGGACCCGAGCTCTCTGTTCGACGTCACGGAAGGGTTCAGCTGGGACCCGTACGACGCAAGCGGAACCAGCGAATGCGCTCCCAACGAATATCTCTGCAACGCCGAGGTGGGCTATGACGGCCCGACCGGACTGGGCACCCCGAATGGCGTTCCGGTCGAACCGCCGACCGTCAAGAAAGTGGCGCCGCACGAAGGCCCGGTGACGGGTTCCACCAAAGTCACGATCACGGGCACGAGCTTCACGGGCGCCACGGAAGTCAAGTTCGGGTCGGTCGCGGCGAAAAACGTCACCGTCGTCTCAGCGACGTCGATCACCGCCGAATCTCCCGCGGGGTCGGCGGGTACGGTGAACGTGACCGTGATCACACCCGCCGGCACGAGCGCAACGAGCAGCGCCGACGACTTCACCTACGTCGCGGCCCCGACAGTCACGAAGGTCGAACCAAATACCGGGCCGGAAGCCGGCGGTACGACGGTGACGATCACGGGCACGAGCTTCACAGGCGCCAAAGCGGTCAAATTCGGCTCGGCCGCGGCGAAAAGCTTCACGGTCGTCTCGGCGACGTCGATCACCGCCGAATCCCCCGCCGGCTCCGCCGGGGCGGTGAACGTGACCGTGACCACAGCCGGTGGGAAAAGCGCGACGAGCAGCGCAGATCGCTTCACGTACATATAAGCGGGCATCGATCAGTCAAATATCGATCGAGGTGCAAGCCGATTCCGGAGGCGAGCACGAGCTGTACGACGAGCCTGAGCGGCGCTACTGGTTCTTCGACGAGATCACCTACGTCAGCGGCTGGGCCGCGGCCCTGTAGCAGCTGCGCGACCCCCCCCGCCCCCCTGCGCAGCGGATGTGCAGGCCACGACAGCGAACGGCCTCTGGAACATCCTCGTCGGCGTGCTTGTCGCCGGCGCGGGGCCTGCCACCGGCCTGTGTGCCGGAGTATGCGGGGTTCGCTCCATCCGCTGATCAGGCCGTGGGCCGGGACCAGTGCTCCAGAATCAGTTGCCCTGCCTCCTCGACGTCGAGCTCTTCTATCTGCTCCGCGGTCATGTGCAGCTCGCCGGTGAGGACCGCGATCACCCACGCCTCGTGCTCGACGTGCTGCTCGGTTTCGATGGGCGCGGGCCGCGCGACGGGCTTGCCGGAGGACAGCGCCGCCCAGAACTCTGCTCGGGAGACCTCGAGCTGCTCACGCAAGATCACGCCGAACCGCCCGGGTGAGGGCCCGCCGCGACGCGAGTGGGAGATGTGCGTCTGCAGCAGCTCGCCGCTGTCCAAGAGCTTCTCGAAGAAGATGTGACGCTGCCCGGATCCGCCACGACTGGACGGGGGCAGCCTGGTCCAACGGTCGGCCTGCAGGAACTTCTCCATCTCGCCCCACGTCGGGGCGTCCGCCGTCATGCCCCGGCGGGATGCTCGGGCGCGCCGATCAGCAGCGCGCGACGCTCGGCCTCGGGCGTGAGGATCAGCCGCAACAGCCACGGCATCTGCTCGGCCCGATCGGTCTGCGCGTAGAAGCTCAACCGCTCGAAATAACGCTCGGCGTAGGCAAGGGCCAGGTCCTCGAGCTCCGCGGCGGCCTGCTCGAACGTATCGCCACCGGCAACCAGGTTCAGCTCGGTCTGGCGCAACACGAACTCCCCATCAGACACGCTCGAGAGGGTATGAAAGGAGAAGTGATCGAGCAGCGGCCCAATGTCGGAGAGCCCCAGCAACAACATCGCCTCCTTGCCACCATGGCGCTCGATCACCATCGGCCGATGATCGTGCACCACCCCGGACATCACGTCCGAAAGCGCAGCCTTGGCCTCGGACAGACCGCGGGTGGGAAGAGCGACAGTAGCCATGAGCACAGATTAGACTAGTTGGTCAATCTAGTCAAGTGCGTGGTCGAGCTCGATGACGGTGCGGGGGCTGCTCGTTCCGTTCCTGGATCTCCTTGCAACGCCCAGCTGCGATGGGCTACCACCTGGGCCTGCGCTCCGTGCTCACGACCCTGGAGCCCGGTCACGCGACGCGGATCGCGCTCCTATCGCACGCGAACCCGAGCGCGGTCCACCACGCCCTCGAGCAGGGCCATCCGGTCAAGGCCGCGGTCGAGGTAGAAGCCGCCTCAGGCGCCGAGTGCCGGCGATATGGCGTGGACGTGCGCTTGACCTGGCGGTGAGGGGGGACACACGTCACTCCGCCGGATGTCTGCTCGATCGGGTTACGCGGAGGTTGCGGTGGTGTCCTCGCTTGCGCGGGCTTGCACGGGCGCGACATCCGGCGTGCTCTCGATGCTGGGCGGCGGCTCGCTGGATCCGATGATGCCCTCCTTGAACTCCCGCATCCCCGTCCCCAGCGATCGTCCCAGTTCGGGGAGGCGTTTCGCGCCGAAGATCAGCAGCAGCAGCACGACCAGGATCGCGATATGCAGGGGATTCTCGAGGCCCATGTCGTTCCTCCGTTTTCGCTGGGAGTGAGCGCTTCGCTCCGGAGTGGGAGCTTCGCTCGTGGAGGGAGGGTACCGCGATGCGCGTGATAATGGAAGACGACGCGGAAGAAGATGGAAGACGACGCGGAAGACTCATACGGTCAGACCCAAGCTCATACGGTCAGGCCGTACATCCGTCCAGTACCCACCTCACAAATCCCGCAAATAGCGGCTTTTTGGGCGTGAACATCCGGTGATTGCTCGCCCGCAGGGGTCGTGAGGGGTTATCGTGCCCCTGCTCCAGCGTTTGAGTTCACCTCGTTGTGCTCACCTCGTTGTGTCCGACCCGGCAACACCCCCCGGCGACACCCAGCCCCCAGAGGGGTCGCTGAGCGCAGAGCTCACCCGGCGCGCCTTCCTCGCGACCACCGGCGCGGCCGGGGTGTCCGCGTACACGCTCTCCCACCGCGCGCCGGCTGCCCTTGCGGCCTCGCTGATCAAAGGCACGCCGTCCTATCCGCTCAGCTTCTCCACGCTCGTCACGCGTCGCGAGGACTTCCTGTACCTGCGCTTCGACTTCTTCAACCTCAAGCTCGACACCTCGGTCGCGGGCATGCCCAAGCTCGTGTTCGCCAACTCCGCCCAGCCGGCGGCGATCGGGATCGTGTTCGCGCCGCAGAACATCGCCGAGGAAGCGTTCCTCGAAACCGCGCCCGAGTTCGGCTCAAGCGAAGAAGAAGCGCTCAAGCCGCCCGGCCAGCTCTCGCTGCTGGCAGCCCGGGAAAGCCGGCTGTGCTTCAAGCTGCCCACGGGCGGCACGCTCCCCTACGACATCGCCAGCCTGCTCGCCTGGACCGGTCTCTCCCCGCTGCTCGTCCCGGTCGCGCCCACCACCCCGCCGCCCCCCGGGCAGCAGATCCGCGCGCCCAACCCGTACGAGACCGCACTCGAGCTCCCCTGGCGGCTGATCCTCTCGCCCAACCAGAAGTCAGGCTGGGCGCACGCGCTCACTCCCGTAACCCACTCCAAGCGCACCGAGTTGTGGCACACCCGTCTGGGCGTCCTGTCCGCCGGCGTCGTCAACGAGGAGACCGCTGTCAACCGCACCGTGCGCGCGGTCTGGTCGCGCGACCCCAACTTCCCGGAATATCTCGCCAAAAACGCCCCCGAGACCGAAGTGCCGGACACGCCCACCCCCTTCCGCATGTCGCTGACCGAACGCGACCGCTACGACATCGTGCGGCTCACCTCCGACTACACGATCCCCAAATACAAGCCCGAGGCGGCGCAGATCAACCGGCTGATGCTCTCAGCGCTCGGCGGATTCGTCGACCTGCGCGGGCACTGGGAACCGCCGGGGCCCAACGCCGCCGGCGGGGGTGGGCTGATCTCACTCGAGGAGTGGCGTCACGAAGGCACGCTCGCGCGCGACCACTACGTGCGCATCGTCCGCCGCGGCTACCTGTTCCCGTTCGGCCACCGCGCCGTGCTCGTGAAGGTCACCGAGCGCAAGTTCAACCCGATTCCCGGCAACGGCATCTCCCAGCCCCGCGGCGCCTACCTGCGCCAGCGCTTCTTCATCATCGTCCGCGAACCCGAAAAGGCGTTCGGCGGCGCCGCCCCCGGGCAGCCCGATGGGGGCCGCGCGTTCCCGTTCACGAACGTTCTGATCAAGACGCTCGTCACGCCCAGCCTGCAGGAACCGGTGTCCTTCGACAACGAAGTCGAACCGAGCGGCACTGGCCTGTTCATACCGATGGTCGACCCGGCTACGCCCTTCCTGTTCCACATGATCGGCACCGACTGGGTGGGCGCGCAGGCGTCGTTCACCACGCCCGTCGTGTTCGTCAACGAAACCATCGCGCTTGAGCCCAGCAGCATGAAACAGGTCGGCGGCGTCTATGCGACGGCGGCCGCCGCGCAGCGCACCGCCGATCTGCAGGGGCGCTCGATCGCCCTCGCCAAGAGCCTGAAGGCCGGCGATACCACAGTCGAGGTCAAGACGATGCTGTGGGGGTCGGTCATCCCCAGCACCGCCCAGCCCTCCACGCTCGACCAGCCCGCCTTCTACCCGACGATGGCCCAGGCCGGCGTGCGCCTGTCAGCCGCAGAGCAGGTCTCCGGCGCCTCGCTCAATCCGACGATCGAATACTACCCCGGCTTCATCGCCAAAAACTTCCACGGCGGCGACGTGTTCGCGCAGATCGCCGGCAAAGCCGTGCCCCTGAACTTCGAAGCCAACAAGTCCGGCGGCGTCGCCACGCCCAACTTTGCAATCGGCGGCCTCTCCCGCCAGCTCGGGCCGGTCGGCGATCTGGCCGGTGTCGCCGGGGGCAAATTCGAACCGAGCAAGTACCTCGGCGAAGGCGCCAAGCTGCTCGGCGGCATCTTGCTGAAGGAAATCTTTGAGGTCATCGAACTGCTCACCGGCGGCGAAGGCAAGGAAGCGCTCAAGCTCAAGCAGAGCACGACGGACGAAAGCGTCACCGTCACAATGAACTGGGAAGCCAAGCCGCCGACGCTCAAGCCCTCGCCCGAAGAAATCTTCGCGCCCGACGAAAAAGAAGCGTCGTTCACGCTCGAAGTCAAGGTCGTGACGATGCTCGCGCACCCCGCCCAGTCGACCTTCACCGTGCAGGGCGTACTCAAGCACTTCACGATCAACCTGGTCGGCAAGGGCGACGCGTTCTTCCTGGCGCTGCAGTTCAACGAACTGAAGTTCACCTCCGGCAAGAACGAAAAGAGCAACGTCAGCGTCAACATCGGCAACGTCGAATACGGCGGCGTCCTCGCGTTCATCAAGGAACTCGAGGAAATCATGAAGCTCGGCGAACAGGGGCCGGGCATCGAACTGGAACCGACCGGCATCACCGCCCAGTTCTCGGTGCCGATTCCCACGCTGGCCGTCGGCATCTTCGCGATCTCCAACATCTCCTTCAACGCCGGCGTCACGATCCCGTTCTCCGGCGCCCCTGTGCGCACGCGCTTCGGCTTCTCCGACCGCGCCAACCCGTTCCAACTGCAGATCGCGATGTTCGCCGGAGGAGGTTTTTTCGAGCTCGCCGTCGGCGCCGACGGCGTCGAGCTGCTCGAAGCCGCACTCGAATTCGGCGCGTCCGTCTCGTTCAACATCGGTGTCGCCAGCGGCGGCGTCCACATCATGGCCGGCATCTACTTCAAGTTCGGCAAAGAAGAACACGAAGGCAAAGAGCTCGAAACCTGCATACTCACCGGCTTCCTGCGCATGGGCGGCGAAGTCGAAGTGCTCGACATCATCTCGCTGTCGATCGAACTGTACATGGCGTTCACCTACGAGAAGATCGGCTCAGAAGAAAAGGTCATCGGCCAGGCCACACTCAAGCTCGAGGTGCACGTGTTCATCTTCAGCGCCACCATCGAAACCACAATCGAACGCAGCTTCAGCAACTCCTCCGAAGATCCCACCTTCGCCGAACTGATGCCGCCCAACCCCAAAGAACCCGAACACTCCGCGGCCTGGAATGAATACTGCGCCGCGTTCGCCCCGGTTTGATCATGACCACACACACAGATCCACGCGATCCCAGGCACACGGTGAGCTGAGATGGCCAAGACGCAGAAGATCATCTGGACGGCGCTGCCCAAGACGTCCAGCCCCGCCGCCAAACGGGTCGTGATCTCCGTGCACATCGCCCCGCGCCTGGCCGCGGGCGCGAGCGGAGGCACGCTCGAAGAATTCCCCGACTGGCTGAACTGGCCCGCAGTGGCCAAGAGCTTTCAGGTCTCCTTCGGCGGTGGCGCGCCGATGGCCGCGAAAGCGGTCAGCGAACCTCCGGCGAGCTCCAAGTACTGGCAGGCGCTGTTCGCCAAGACCACATTCGTGCGCGGGCGCGAATCGGTCTCCCAACCGGTCGAGCCGACCCACTCCTATCCCGTGGCGCGCACGCTCGAGTTCATGCGCGAACGCTACACGCAGATTCTGAAGAGCTCGCCCACCAACCCCGCCTCCTTCGACGAGCTCGACAGCCTGTTCGGCCAGATCGGCTTCATCGGGCCCGAACCCAACAAGGAACACCCGCGCTACGTGCGAGAACTCGAAGAAGCCGTCCACGGTCCCAAGCACGCCTACACGTTTGCCAACGGCACCGAACCAGGCCCGATCGACATGGTCGCGCTCGAACGCTTTCACGATCGCCCCACCAGGGGCGAGCTCGTCACGCCGGTCGCGCCCACGATCGACTTCCACCAGATGCTCGCCGCCGCCAACGGCCATCCCCTCCTGCTGCGCATGCTCGGGCTCGTCGTCGACCTGGAGGTCGACGGCTTCACGTTCAGTTCGCCGCTGTCCACCGACATCCGCGTGATCCCCACCTGGACTTCGAGCCTCGGCGCGGGCAACGTCAACGTCACCCCGCGCACGCGCTGCCTGCTCGAAGAAGACCTGTTCGTCGCCACCCCCGCCGACCCCGGCGAGTACAGTCGCGGGCAGTTGCGCCTGGCCGATTCGACCCGTTTCAACCTCGTGCAGATCGATCCCGACGGCACCGGCATCAAGCTGCTGGGCTTCGCCGGGAACCTCAAGCAGTCGCGCATCAAGCAGAGCGAGGACACGCCCACCGCCTACACCGTCCCCGCGCTGCGCGGCGCCGGCCTGTCGGTCGCGCGCGTGGACCGCGGCCTGCAGTTCGCTCAGGCCCTGGCCGGCGCGGGCACGCTCAACAAAGAAGTGCAGTCGGCCACCAGCGCCGGCCCGCACCCGTTCCTCAGTCTCGAGGAAATCACGCGCGGCTGGTACGTGGACGTGTGGGACGCCAAGAGCGGCAAGTGGCACTCGCTCTCCCAGCGCACCGGCGCGATGACGTTCATCTCGCTGAACGAAGAAGTCCCCGTGCCGCCCACCGACGAAGCCCCGGTCACTCCGCTGCCCACGCAGTCGGCCGACCCCACCCAGCCCAAGGACATGTACCTGCAGGAGTCGCTGTTCTTCTGGAAGGGCTGGAGCCTCAGTGCGGCGCAGCCCGGTAACCAGATCCTGATCGACGACACCGCCGGCGAACCGCCCGAATCGCCGCCGCCGTTCCCGCTGAAGTTCCTCTACAAAGCGGCGCCCGGCTCGCTGCCGCGCCTGCGCTTCGGCGAGGAATACCGCGTGCGCATGCGCGCCGCCGACCTCGCCGGCAACAGCGTCCCGCTCGCGCTCGCCGCGCCCCCCGACCGACCCCAACCTGGTCGCGGCGATCGACTTCCAGCGCCATGAGCCCGTGCAGTCCCCCGCGGTCGTCCCGCGCGCGCCCTCGACGCTCGGCGAGTCCGTGCTGCGCCTGGTGATCCGCTCCAACTACGACACCGAACCCACCTCAGACGACGAACGCTTCATCGTGCCCGCGCGCACCAGCCAGCGCATGGCCGAGTTCCACGGCGCTTTTGACGTGACCAGCGGAGGGCAGAGCATCCTCAACCCCAACTCCTATGAGCTGATCGTCTCGCGCGAGAGCAAGACGATCCCCGGCACGCAGGACCCCAAGGGGCCGCCGGGATCGCTGTACACGCCGACGCTCACCGAAACGCCCTACCTCCCCGACGTGCTCGCGCGCGGCGCCGCCTTCCAGGATCTCCCCGGGACGAAAGGCGCCTACACGTGGAAGTTCACCGGCGCCTGGCCCGACTACGAGCCCTTCCGCGTGATCCTCCTCCAGCCCCCGGCCCCGCACCAGCTCGGGCCGCCCGGGCCGCCCGTCAAGGGCTCTGACTCGACCGGGCCGTTCCTCGAAGTCCAGCTGCCCAAGGCCGACATCATCCAGGTCCGCCTCAGCTCCACATTGCTGTCCGGGGACCTGGCGCTGCTCGGCGTGTGGAGCTGGGCCGGCGGCGCGATCCCCGCCGCGCAGGCGCAGGACGGCGAGGTGTGGATGCTCACGCCGTTTCAGACGCTCACGCTCGTGCACGCCGTGCGCCAGCCGCTGCGCACGCCCGAGTTCAACAAACTGGGCGCCGGTCGCTCGGTGGGAGACACGTTCGCGACGCTCGGCGATGTCATGAGCTTCAGCCGCAAGTCCACCAGCAAGGTCGAGGTCTACGCCAGCTGGAGCGAACCGATCGACGAAGGCCCGGGCGCGCCCACCCCGTTTCTGCGCACGGTCGATCAGACGCTCGCCTTCCCCTGCGACATCGACCGCCCGATAGCCGGTGAGACCGAGGCCGAAGAAGAACTGCACTTCCTCCTGGAAGAGTCGCACGAGTTCTACGACACCAAGCACCGCTCCGTCACCTACACCGCCGTCGCGACGACCAAGTTCGAGGAGTACTTCGAGCCCGAAGAAGGGCCGTTCACGCGCGAAACCGCCCCGCCGCCCGAAGGCCACGGGCCGAAAACGCTGCAGATCCCGAGCTCCGCGCGCCCGCCCGCGCCGAACGTGCTGTACGTCGTGCCGACCTTCACCTGGAGCGAGCCGGCCGGGGCGAAAAGCACGCGTACGGGCGGCGGGCTGCGCGTGTACCTGGAACGGCCGTGGTTCGCCACCGGCGCCGGCGAGCTGCTCGGTGTCGTGCTGTGGCCGGGGACCGAAGGCGACCCGCCCGACCAGCTCACCCCCTATGTCACCGACTGGGGCCAGGACCCGCTGTTCCTCTCCGCGTCCCTGCCCTCCCGTCATCCCACGCTCGCGAGCTTCCCGCTCTCGCCCTCGAGCAAGCACGGGTTCACGCTCACGCTCGATGAGCTCCCCGGACAGTTCGTCAACGTCGCCGGGCACACCGTCGATCTGACCGCCAACTACGACGCCACGCGCGACCTGTGGTTCTGCGACATCGACGTCAACGTCGGCAACGCCTACACCCCGTTCATCCGCCTCGCGCTCGCGCGCTACCAGCCGGACTCCGTCGACAACATCAGCGGCGAAGTCCCCCTCTCGCGCGTCGTGCTGGCGCAGTACATGCAGCTCGCCCCCAACCGCTCCGCGAGCCTCGTGCGCAAAGAAAAGGCGCTCACCGTCACCGTCACCGGGCCGACCTACTTCCAGGTCGCCAGCCAGCAGAGCATCGGGCAACTGCGCGCGACGCTGCAGGAATCCGACGCCGCGATCGGCAACGAACTGGGCTGGACCAACCTGCAGGAAGTGACCGTCGGCGGGAGTCTCGGCGGCGAAGGGGCCGGCACCTGGACGGCCGGTCTGACGCTGCCCGTGCTGCCCACACCGGGCCGCTTCCGGGTGCTGCTCGAGCAGTTCGAGGTGCTGCCGACCGACGGGGGCACGACCAAACCGCTTACGCAGGAACGGATCGCCTACACGGACATCGTTCCGGTGTGAGCACTCACTTCAGCCGATCAGGATGGGCCGGCTGTGCCCGGAGACCTGCTTGCCGTTGCTGACATGCACGAACGCGCGGTACAGGCCCGGGCGGCGGATGCGCACGACGCGGCTGAATTGCGATGTGCTCGTGCCCGCGGGCTTGACGATCGTGCCGGCCACGGTCAATGGTTCGTGTCCGCGGCGTATCAGCTGGAATGCGACGTGCGCGCCGGCGACGGCGGGTGTGACGGTGCCGTACATGCGTATGAACCCGGATCGTCCGGTGGAGCGTACGTGCAGGCTCACGCGCACGGCGACGCGCGCGAGTACGGCGCGGCTGTAGATGGGTGAGATGCCGACCACGGCGATGCGCAGCTGGGTCGTTTCGGTGAGGCTCGCGACCGCGAACGAGAAGCGCCCGGCAGCGTCGGTCAGCTCGGGGCCGAGAATGTTCTTGAACCCGCCGAGATATGGATACGGGTTTGCCTGCAGCACGATCGCGCGGTTCGTGGCGCCCGTTCCCGAGAGCACGCCGCTGACCGTGAACGGACCCCCGAAGACTGTGGGCTCGGGCCCGACGGTGAGCGCGAACGCGATCGGGACCTTGATCGTGAACGTCTGGTCATTGCCGTTGGTCGTGCCCGCGCCGTTGGTGGCGATCAGGCGGTAGTGATAGGCGACGCCGGGCGGCAGTCCCGTGATCGTCTGGCTCACGCCGATGCCCGTGGTCCCGTTGCCCGCCGAGACGGGCGCTGTCTGCGCGCCGTAACCGGTGGTCGTACCGAACTGGAAGGCATACACGGTCGCGAGACCGTGCGGGTTGACGTTCCCTTTGAGCGTAACGGAGGAGGTGCTCGCCTTCACGTAGCCTCCCGTGGACACCGTCGGCGCTTTGGGAGCTGGCGCCGTCGTGGCTGCCTGCGAGCCGAATGGCAGCGCCAGCGCCATGCTTGCCAGCAGCACGCTGACGGCGGCGGTGGCCGGCGCGATCCGCCGGTTGGTCGTGAGCGTCGTCATGTCCTATCACTCCCCGCTTTCGCTGTGCTTTCGCGCCTGCGCGCCTTGCTCATCCCAACCTAACCCGCTCGGCGACCGGTCGATGCGGTGTGTCTGGCCTCTGCGCGCAGAGAATACCGCCGATAGAGTCGCCGGGCGCCGGGCGCCGGTGAGAGGGTGACGCCGCCTGCTCGGGCGGAACGTCCCGTGTGCAGCTCATCGAGACGGCGTCCTTCCGAGACGGCGTCCTTTCTCAGAACAGCTCGTCGGGGGTGATGAGATGGATGCGGGGGTCTTGCTCGGCTGCCGCGGCGAGTCGCTCCTCGAAGCCTGAGCGTGCGAAGAAGTAGAGGGGCGGTGGATCCGCACCGGGCAGGAGGTATGTGGCGAGCGCGTCGAGCTTGGTCTTCTCGGAGTGGGGCATCTTGCCGGCCGTCCACTTGCAGGAGCCCAGCGCGATGACCCGGTCGTGATCGTCGACTGCCACCACGTCGAGCTCCCGGTCGATGTCGCGCAGGTCCAGGCCGCGCATCTCGCGCACCTTGCCCCACCAGCGTCCGGCGCGGGAGGCGTCGTCGAGCTCGTGCAACAGCCACTGCTGAGCGACCTCCTCGAACGCCGGCGAGGAGACGAACTCGTCGAGCTGGGGCAGCACGCGAGCGGTGAGATGGCGCTCGGACCCGCCGGCGTCGATCAGCCGGTCCTGGTAGGGCAGCACGAAGCGAAACCAGAAGCGCAGGTAGGGGTCGACGATGCGGTAGAGACTCTGCCTGGAGCGCTCGGGATTGACGACCGTGACGGGAACCACGCGCTCCACGAGCCACAGATCTCGCAGCGTGTCGAGCATCTGGCTGACCCGCGCCGCGCCCCCGCGCACGCCGGTGCGCGCAGCGATCTGCGAGACCCGTGTCTGCCCGGCGGCGATCGCGCGCAGCACCGAGAAATAGCCGGCGGCGTCGGTCAGCTCCTGCTCGAGCAACAGCCGCGCCTCCTCGTGCAGCAGACCGTCGCTCATCAAGATCAGGTTCAGGATGTTCTCGGCCAGGCTCTCCCGCGGGCGGATCTGCGCCAGGTAGTAGGGCATGTTGCCGAACACCGCGTACGCCGCGATCTTCTCCTGCGCCGTCCAATCCTCGAGGAACAGTGCGACGTCTTTGGGTGCAAACGGGCGCAGGCGCAGCTGACCCGCGCGGCGACCGTAGGTGCTGGCCGAATAGCCCACCACCTCCCGCTCGAAGAAGCCCACCTCGCTGCCGCACAGCACCAGGAAGATCGGCAGATCCGCGCCCCGCTCGCGCCACCACACATTGACGATCGAGCCGATCTCAGGGCTCTCCCTCGCGATGTGCTGAAACTCATCCAACACCACCAGGACAGGCCCCTCCCCCGCCCAATCGGCGACCGCGTCCAAGGCGTCCCGCCAGGTCGAGGCCGAGAGCGCCGCGCGAGCGGTGGCGTCGGACAACCGCGCCGAGAAGTCGGCGAGCTGATCGGCGGCGGTCCCACTTGTCGCCTCGAAGTACAGATGACGCTTACCCTCGGCGAAGCGCAACAGCAGCAGGCTCTTGCCGACACGCCGGCGCCCCCACAACGTGAAGATCTGAGCCTCGCCGCCCTCCCAGCGGCGCCGCAACCGCTCGAAGCTCGTGCTCCCGGTTGTAGAACGGCCTATCGCATGGACATGGAGAGATAGTATCAGGAACTTAGTTATCTCCTACTAAGCTCCTTCCAGGCGCAACCTCGGCACGGGACGCGGCGCGCGCTGGCGACGGCGGTCATGAGGTATCTTCCCCACTGCAGAGAGCTCTTTTCGGGTGGGGGCTCACGGGTGGGGGCTCACCGCTACTTCGGCTCGATGTTTGGGTTGATCGTTCGACGGGAATGACTCGACTGACATGAGGGAGGCGGGCTTGGATATGGGGATTCGATTCGTTCGCAGGAGATCGCGCCTGCTCGTCGTGACCGTTCTGGTCACCGGCGCCGTGGCGCTGCTAGCCGGTTCCGCGTGGTCTGCCGCCCCACGACCGGCCCCACGACCGCCGACCGCCAGCACTGGTGGCGTCTCGAACGTGACGTACTCCTCGGCGATCCTCCATGGGTATGTGAACCCGCGCGGTCAGGTCACCAACTACGTGTTCCAGTACGGCCCGACGGGCGCTTATGGCGCGCAGTCGCCGCTCGCTCCGGCTGGTAACGGGACGGGCTCGATCGGGGTCAGTCAGGCCGTGACCGGCCTTCAGCCGGGGATCGTCTATCGCTACCGGATCGTCGCGAGCTCTCCCGGCGGGACGGTCAAGGGTGTGGGCCGCGCGTTTCGGACGCCGAAGGTTCCGCTGTCGGTGCGGATCGTCGGCACGCCCAATCCGGTGTTGTTCGGCGATCCGTTCCTCGTGGAGGGCACGCTGTCGGGGACGGGCGCATCGACGCACGAGGTCGTGTTGCAGGCCAACCCGTTCCCGTACGTGGGCGGCTTCAAGACGGTCGGCAACCCGGAGCTCGCCAACAGCGCCGGGGGCTTCTCGTTCCCGTTCCCGGGCCTGCTCGAAAACACTCAGCTGCGCGTCGTGACGGTCGGCAGGCCCGTGGTCTCGAGCCCGGTCGTGCTCGAGAGCGTCGCTGTGCGGGTGTCCTTCCACGTGCGCCGTGCCCGCCGCCATGGGTATGTGCGCCTGTATGGCACGGTCGCCCCGGCGGAGGCCGGCGCGCTCGTCGGCTTCCAGCTCTTGCGGCCGGGCCGGTCGGTCAACGAGGGCGGCACCGTCGTCAAAGCCGGCACGGCGACCGTATCGCGGTTCAGCCGCATTGTGCGGTTGCGCCATCGTGGTCTCTATCGCGCGCTGGTCAAGATCGACGACGGCGCGCACGTCTCGAACTACAGCGAGCCGATCCTGATCCGGTGAGGGGGCCTTTCGCCTCAGACGGGCTCAACCCTAAAACCTGATTTTCGATAGCCTTTGGCTTGGCGTATCTGGCAGGCATCGGCTGGGGGATCTGATGACGGCACGGACAGCGGTTGTGAGCATTCGCCCGGCAGCGGACCGGATGGGCGGGGGCCGACGCCCGGCAGCGCTTGGCCCGGTCGTGGCGATCGCGATGGTGGCGCTCGCTCTGCTCTGCTGCGTTCCGAGCGTGGCTGCCGGCAGTGTCTCGCCGCTGCCGCGTTCGGATTACACCGTCCGCGCGGTGTGCGCAAAGGTCGCTCGCGGGCGCGCGGGGTGTCTGGCGCGTTGCAGCTCGTGCCGCGAACCGCCGCGGCTCGCGGCCGCAGGCATCCGCTCGAGTTCACGCGCAGCGCGCCGTTGACGGCGCCTTCGCCGGGCGTGGGACAGATGGCGCACCCCTGTCCCCACCCCCTCCGCCTACCCCTCCGCTCGTGATTTTTCAGCCGAATGGGTCGGAAATACTGGGCCGCGCTCGTAGTAGGAGTAGAGGACCAGACAGGGGTCGCCGCGTCGTCTCGCGTATCGCGAGCCGGTGCGGTGAGCCAAGGCCAGGATAGGCCGAGCCAGCGCAGGGAGGCTCGAGCAGGAGATTGGCATGCCTACAGCCGTTCGTCCACGTCGATATGTCGCCCGCCATTGGCTTCTGATCCTGAGGCCCGTACTGCGCTACAGCGTCACCCGCGACGCATACGTGCTGCGTCTCGCCGGGAACTCCACCGGTCCCGTGCTGCGCCCTGACCGCCGCTCCCGGCGCCGGGGCCGGCGAGAACCGTTCGATGGCGTCGATCGCCGGCGCGCTCAGACGGCGTAGCGTTCAGAATCAGCTGGCGCTCTCGATATCTGCAACAATCATCTCGCGAGCAGAACCACCCAGGTAGCAGACAGCACGGATGCCCACCACCTACCATCTCTCCCACCTGCGCACGCTGGAGGCCGAGGCCATCCACGTGCTGCGCGAGGCCGCCGCGGAGTTCGAGCGCCCGGTGCTGCTGTTCAGCGGGGGCAAGGACTCGATCGTGCTGCTGCGCTTGGCCGAGCGCGCGTTTCGCCCGGGAGGGTTTCCGTTCCCGGTCATGCACGTGGACACGGGCCACAACTTCCCCGAGGCGATCGAGTTTCGCGACCGGCGCATGCGGGAGATCGGCGAGCGGCTGATCGTGGCCTCGGTCGAGGATTCGATTCGCAGTGGACGGGTCGTCGATGAGACCGGCCCGCGCGCCTCGCGCAACGCCCTGCAGACCGTGACCCTGCTGGACGCGATCGCCGAGCACGGCTTCGATGTCGCATTCGGCGGCGCCCGCCGCGACGAGGAGCGCGCGCGGGCCAAGGAGCGCATCCTGTCGTTTCGCGACGAGCACGGTCAGTGGGAGCCCCAGGGGCAGCGGCCCGAGCTGTGGAGCCTGTACAACGGGCGCATCCGCCGGGGCGAGCACGTGCGGGTGTTCCCGATCTCCAACTGGACCGAGCTCGACGTGTGGCAGTACATCGCCGAGGAGCGGCTGGAGGTGCCCTCGATCTACTTCGCCCACGAGCGCGAGGTGTTCGCGCGCGATGGGATGCTCTACGCGATGAGCCCGCATGTTCAGCTCACGCGGGATGAGCACCCGTTCTCGGCGACCGTGCGATATCGCACGGTCGGGGACATGACGTGCACCGGGGCGGTCGAGTCCCAAGCGAGTACCCTGGAGGAAGTTGTGATGGAGATCGCCGCGACCAAGATCACCGAGCGGGGACAGACGCGGGCCGACGATCGGGTCACCGAGGCGGCGATGGAGGATCGCAAGCGGATGGGCTACTTCTGATGGCGATCTCAGATCCGGCCCAGAATTCGCACGCGCCCGGCGAGGGGATCGCCGAGGAGGGGATTGCAGGCGAGAGGATCGCCGAGGAGGGGATCGCCGAGGACGGGATCGCCGGCGCCGAGGAGAGGATCGCCGAGGAGGGGATCGTCGATGTCTTCGAGCGGCTCTCCGAGCGACCCGCCGAGCTGCTGCGGTTTGCCACGGCGGGCTCGGTGGACGACGGCAAGAGCACGCTGATCGGGCGGCTGCTGTATGACTCCAAGCAGGTGCTCGCCGATCAGCTGGAGCACGTCGAGCAGACCAGCAGGCGGATGGGCTCGGAGTACCTCGACCTGTCGCTGCTGACCGACGGGTTGCGGGCCGAGCGCGAGCAGGGCATCACGATCGACGTGGCCTACCGCTACTTCGCCACGGCTCAGCGCCGGTTCATCATCGCCGACACCCCCGGCCACGAGCAGTACACGCGCAACATGGTCACCGGCGCCTCGACGGCCGATCTGGCGATCGTGTTGATCGACGCGCGCCATGGGATGCTCCCGCAGTCCCGCCGCCACGCGTTCATCGCCTCGCTGCTGCGCATCCCGCATCTCGTGGTGTGCATCAACAAGATGGACCTGGTCAACTTCGACGAGGGCGTGTTCGCGAGGATCGTCGAGGACTTCGATGCGTTCGCCGCGCGACTGGACGTCCCCGACGTCACGTTCATCCCGATCTCCGCGCTGCTGGGCGACAACGTCGTCGAGCGCTCCGAGGCGATGCCCTGGTATCAGGGTCCGCCGCTGCTGTATCACCTGGAGCACGTGCACATCGCCTCCGATCGCAACCTGATCGATGTGCGGTTCCCGGTGCAGTGGGTGATCCGCCCGCGCTCGGGCGACGGCAGCGACTACCGCGCCTATGCGGGTCAGGTCGCCGGCGGGATCCTGCGCCCGGGCGACGAGGTGGTCGTGCTGCCGGGCTCCCAGCGCTCGAGGATCGCCGCGATCGACACACTCGACGGGCCGATCGAGGAGGCGTTCCCCCCGATGTCGGTCGCGTTGCGACTGAGCGATGACATCGACGTCGGCCGGGGCAGCACGATCGCCCGCGTGCAGAACCAGCCGAGCGTGGCCAGCGCGTTCGAGTGCCTGATGTGCTGGATGTCCGAGCACCCGCTGGACCCGCGGCGGCGCTACCTGGTCAAGCACACGACACGCACGGCGATGGTCAGCTCGATGGACGTGCGCTACCGGATCGAGCTGGACGAGCTGCACCGCGACGAGAGCGCCCACACGCTCGAGCTGAACGATCTGGGGCGCGTGCGGCTGGAGCTCGGCTCGCCGCTGGTGTTCGACTCCTATCGCCGTAACCGCGTGACGGGCAGCCTGATCGTGATCGACGAGGCCACCAACGAGACGGTCGCCGCGGGGGTGATCCTCGATACCGACACCGAGGCGCAGGACGCCACCGGCCAGCAGACCAAGACGGAGTGCAGCCCCAATGTGCGCTGGCAGGGCTCGCGGCTGACTCGCCAATGTCGCTGGGAGTACCTGGGGCACGCGGGAGCGACGGTCTGGTTCACGGGGCTGCCGGGCGCCGGCAAGTCGACGATCGCGACCGCCGTGGAGGAGCGCCTGGTGGCATCCGGCCGGCCGGCGTTCCTGCTCGACGGCGACAACCTGCGTCACGGCCTCAACGGCGATCTCGGGTTCGACGAGGACGCGCGCTGTGAGAACGTGCGCCGCACCGCCCACGTCGCGCGGTTGCTGGCGGAGTCGGGCACGATCGCGCTGGTCAGCCTCGTCAGCCCGTACGGCTGCGATCGCGAGGCCGCCGCGGCGCTGCACGCGGCCGATGAGCTCGAGTTCATCGAGGTGTTCGTCGACGCGCCGCTGGAGGTCTGCGAACAGCGCGATCCCAAGGGTCTCTACGCCCGTGCTCGCGCGGGCGAGCTGCCCGGCCTGACCGGTGTCGGCGCTCCGTATGAGGAGCCCAGCCATCCCGATCTGGTGCTGCGCTCGGGTGGCGAGGAGACCGTCGATGACGCGGTCGAGCGCGTGCTGGCGACGCTGGCCACGCGTCTGAGCTCGTCCGGCTGACAGTCGAGCTCGCTGTCCGCCGGCGACCGCCCGATCTGCTGCCGGCGGTCGCCGAGCCGTGCCGCCAGACACAGCGCCAGGACCAGCGACAGGACGACGATCCAGGATGTGAGTGTGAGGATGATGAGTGCTGGGATCATGACTGTCCTCGAGGGCTCGTTTATCGATTCCTCATCAACTGTATCAGGTTTATGTTCTTTGTGTAGCCACGTCGTTCGACCCGCCTCACGCTGTGTGACCAAGCGCACACACGGGACTGGGCGCGCCTAAAAGAATGTGCGAATCCGGACAATGATCGAACGGTGATCGCGCCGGAGTAAATCGTCCGTCTCACGAAGCACGCGTAACGGAGGTTGTATCGCCGATGACCCCGCCCACGTCAACCGCGCCCACGATGACCGCGCGTAGATTCGCCAGTCGATGAGCACGCTCGCCCGGTTCGTGCTGCGCCATCCGCGCAAGATCATCGGGTTCTGGGTGGTCGTATTGCTGGTCAGCGGCGTGGGGGCGACGCGGTTGAGCGATCGCGTGCAGAACGGGGGGTATGCCGCGTCGGGCTCGGGGGCGGTTCGGGCCGGTGAAATCTCAGAACACAAGTTCGGGCCGGTCTCGGAACCGCAGGCGTATCTGTCGGTGCTCGCCGAGCATGGGTCGCACGGGTCGCTCGCGCAGCACGGGTCGCACGGGCTGGACGCGCTCGGGCTGAATGGGCGCGAGATCGCCCGGGCCGCCGAGGCGGTGCGCGGTGTGGAGGGCGTCAAGCGGGTCGGCGCGCCGGTGGTGTCCGCGGACGGTCAGGCGGCGCTGCTGCCGGTGACGTTCGCCGGCAGCTACGGGTACGCCCAGACACGCGTGCCGGACGTCGAAGCGGCGCTCGAGCACGCGCCGCTGGCGCACTCGAGCGCACGGCTGATCGGGCAGGTGGGCATCTATCAGCGGTACATGGTGAACTCGAAGAAGAGCCTGCAGACCTCGTCGCTGGTGTCGTTTCCGGTGACGCTCGTGATTCTGCTGGTGGCGTTCCTGTCGGTCGTTGCCGCGCTGCTCCCACTCGGACTGGCGGCCGTGTGCGTGGGCGTGACGTTTGGGTTTCTGTATCTGCTGACCTATGTCGTGCAGCTGAGCGTGTTCGTCGAGGACACCGTGCTCGTGCTCGGGCTGGGGCTGAGCATCGACTTCTCGCTGTTCATGGTCACACGCGTGCGCGAGGGACTCAGGCGCGAGGGGGCCACGATCGAGCAGGCGATCACCGAGGCGCTGCAAACGACCGGTCGTGCGATCACCGTATCGGGGCTGACGGTCGCCACAGCGCTCGCCGGGCTGTACGTGACGGGGCTCGGGGTGTTCGACTCGCTGGCGACGGGCGCGATCGGGGCGGCGCTGATCGCGGTGGCGGCCGCGCTGACGCTGACGCCGGCGGCGATGGTGCTGCTGGGGGACCGGATCGATCGGTTCTCGCTGCGCCGGGCGGTGACGGCCGCCACCCAGGGCACGTTCTGGCGGGGGCTGGCGGAGCTCGTCGTGCGCCGGCGGGTGGCGGTGATCGCGGTGATCGTGCCGGTGATGGTCGTGCTGTCGATCCCGATCGTGGGGATGAGCATCACGTTGAAGTCGATCAGCGTGCTGCCCAGCTCAGACCCGGTGCGTGCGGCCACGGCGCGGGTATCGGAACATTTTCCCCCGGGCGCGGGAACGCCGGTGGTCGTCGTGGCCCACGCCGCGCCGGCGGGGGTGAGGCGGATCGTCGCGGCCCAGCCGGGTGTCGCGCAGGTCGGCCCGACCGAACGGGGCGCGGACGGATGGGTGCGCGTGTCGGGGACGCTCGACTACTACTCCGACAGCGCGCGCGCGAATCAGATCGTCCGTGAACTGCGCGGGTCGCTGGGTCGGGCGTACGGGGCGCAGCAGGCGTATGTGGGCGGCGCGACCGCGGTCGGGATCGACCTGATCCAGCGGATCGACGAACGCACGCCGTGGGTCGTGCTGGTCGTGCTGCTGGCGGAGATACTCGTGTTGACGGTGATATTCGCGGCGCCGCTGATCGCGATCAAGGCCGCGCTGACGACGCTGCTGTCGGTGACGGCGGCGCTCGGCGTGATGACGTTCCTGTTCAGATCGACCGGCGACATCGGCTACTTCGTGCCGCTGTTTCTGTTCGCGACGATCTTCGGGCTGTCAACCGACTACGAGGTGTTCCTGCTCTCACGCGTGCGCGAGCACCATCGCGAAGGCCATTCGAACACGGACAGCCTCAAGCAGGCGCTGATCGGCAGCTCGCGCTCGATCACGCTCGCGGGGATCACGATGGGGGTCGTGTTCTTCTCGTTCGCGATCTCGCCATTGGTCCCGTTTCAGGAGCTCGGCGTGGGCATGGGGCTGGCGATCGTGCTGGACGTGACGGTCGTGCGGGGACTGCTCGTGCCCGCCACCGTGGCGCTGCTGGGCGAGCTGAACTGGTGGCGACCGCGGTGGCTGGGGTGGCGGGGCGGGGTTCCCGTCAACGTGAGTCTCGACGAGGTGTCTTGATTTTGGGCCGCATCCTCGCAGGTGGTTGGGACCCACAGATGCGGGCTGGTGCGGGGCATCCGGCCCCGCAAAAGAGGGTTCATCGCACCTAACCTGTGTACCGGGCGCGACTTATCCGTTCAAACGGGTATACAACAAGTATGACTCCATGCTTACGCATCCTCCCGCGCAACGCCCGCCCGACAACGCGCCTGTTCGGCGGCGGCCCGCGGTTGTTCGCCGTGCTGCTCGTGCTCCTGGCCGGCACCCTGGCGATCCCCGCATCCGGCGCCCTGGCCGCCGCCGCCAGCCCGCCGAGCGCGACGACCTCGTACGCCTCGCACGCCACCTATTCCTCGGTGGTCGTGTACGGGTACGTCAACCCGCACGGGAACGCCACCGGGTATTCGTTCCAGTACGGCACGACGACCGGGTACGGCGGGCAGACCGCGCTCGCTCCGGCCGGTAAGGGGACGGCGACGATCAAAGTCAGTCAGACGATCACGGGGCTGCAGCCGGGGACGGTCTACCACTACCGGATCGCGGCGGTCAACGGCGTGGGGCTGACGTACGGCGGCGATCGCACGTTCAGGACGGCGAACGTGCCGCTGTCGCTGTCGATCACGGGCGTGCCGAATCCGGTCACCTACGGCGAACCTTTCCTGGTCGAGGGTAACTTGACGGGGACGGGTGCGGCCAATCGCGATGTGACGCTCGAATCGAATCCGTTCCCGTACACAGGCGGGTTTCACGCGGTCGGCAACCCCGAGGTCACGAACAGCACCGGCGGATTTTCGTTCCCGTACCTGGGGTTGCTGGAAAACGCCCAGCTGCGCGTCGCCACGACAGGGACCGGCACGATCGTCGTGAGCCCGATCGTGACCGAGAACGTGGCCGTGAAGGTGACGTTCCGCGCGACCAGGACCCGCCGGCGTGGGTGGGTGCGCCTGTCCGGGACGGTCTCCCCGGCGGAGGTCGGCGCGCTCGTCGGGTTCCAGCTGCTGCAGCCCGGCAACTCGCTCAACCAGGGCGGCACCGGCGTGACGGCCGATACCTCGAGCATGTCGAAGTTCAGCCGCACCGTGCACGTGCGGCCGGGCGTGTACAGGGCGCTGGTGAAGGTCACGAACGACGGCGCGCACGTCTCGGCCTACAGTCCGCCGATCTTGGTTCGCTGAATCCGGCTCAGGCGTCGAGCGAGTTCTGCAGCGCCTCGAGAACTCTGACGACGCGCAACCCGCTGTGGCCATCTGAGCGCGGCGTTTGACCCGTACGGATGCACTCGACGAAGTGCTCGCACTCCAGGCGCAGCGGCTCGGTGGCGGGGATGCGGGGGGAGTAGATGCTCGCCCGAGCGGGCGATGTACTCGCCCCACGAGCGGACGTCCTCGTCAAAGCCCTTGTCGTAGACGGTCAGCTTGCCCTCGATCTGCATGTCGTCGAACGTGGCCATGCGCTTGGAGCCGACGACGGTCAGGCGGCGCTCCTTGTGGGGGTCGAGCCACGACAGGTGCAGGTGCGCGACCGCGCCGGAGGGAAAGCGCAGGTAGCAGAAGACGACGTCCTCGACGCCGGGACGCACGTAGGAGGACCCGTGCGCCAGGCACTCGACGGGCTCCTCGCCGATCAAGGCGAGTACGACCGAGACGTCGTGGGCGCCGAGGCTCCACAGGGCGTTCTCGTCCGAGCGCAGCTTGCCGAGGTTCAGGCGGTTGCCGTACACGTAGTACAGATCCCCGAGCTCGCCCCCCGCCAAGCAGCTCGCGCAGCCGCTCGACGGCAGGGTGGTACTCGAGCAGATGTCCGACCATCAGCGTGCGGTTAGCGCGCTCGGCCGCGTCCACGGCCCGCTGCGCATCGGCGGCCGTCGTCGCCAGCGGCTTCTCCACGAAGCAGTGCTTGCCGGCCTCCAGGACGCGCGTCGCCAGCTCGGCGTGGGTAGGGACCGGTGTGGCCAGCACGACCGCGTCGAGCTCCGGGTCATCCAGCAGGTCTTGCAGATCCGCCGTCGTCCGTGCGCTCGGATGCGCCCGGCTCAGCTTCGCGAGGGCCGCGTCGGAGGCGTCGCACAGCCAGGTCAGCTCACAGCCGGGGATCATCGCGAAGTTGCGCGCCAGGTTCGGCCCCCAGTAGCCGAGTCCCGCGACTCCAACACGGATCGTCTGCTCCGACGTGCTCACAGCCCGCCGATCGCCGCGACACAGCGCTCCGCCGCGTGCCCGTCGCCATATAGCTGTGGGCGCTCAACCGGGGGCTCACGCGCAAGCGCCGCCAGGGCCGCCTCGGTGTCGAGGTCCACGAGCGTGTTCCAACCGGCATCGACCGTCTCGACCCACTCGGTGCTGGCGCGCAACGTGATGCAGGGCACCCCGGCAAGATACGCCTCCTTCTGGACGCCGCCCGAGTCGGTGAGCATCGCGCGTGCGCCGCAGAGCAGGGCGGTGAACTCGGCGTAGCCCAGCGGCTCTGTCACATGCATCCCCTCGATCCCCGCCAGCTGCTCCCATGACCCCATCGCCTGCAGGCGTGCTCGAGTGCGTGGGTGCACGGGGAACACCACAGGGGCAGGCAGGGCCTGGAGTAGATCCATCAGCTCGGCGAGGCGCGCGGGATCGTCAACGTTACCCGCCCGGTGTGAAGTAACCAGCAGATACTCGCCCGGCTGCACCCCCAGCTTCTCGGCCAGGTCTGCCGTCCTCTCTCGCGCTGCCGGCTGCCAGCGGAGGGCGACGTCGACCATCACGTCGCCGACGACCTCCACCTTGCCGGAGATCCCCTCGTTGTGGAGGTTCCCGGCTGCGGTGCTGGAGGAGCAGAGCAGGAGATCGCTCAATTGGTCGGTCGCGATCCGGTTGCGCTCCTCCGGCATCGTGAGATCAAAGGAGCGCATGCCCGCCTCGATGTGCACGACGGGCACCCCCGCGTGCTTGCCCGCCTGTGCGCCGGCGAGGGTTGAGTTGGTGTCTCCATAGACCAGCACCGCGTCGGGTGCCACCTCGGGCATCAGGTCTTCCAAGGCGCCGAGCATCCGAGTCGTCTGCGACTCGTTCGACCCGCCGCCGATGCCAAGTTCCCGGTCGGGCTTCGCAAGACCGAGCTCGGTGAAGAACACCTTCGACAAAGAATCGTCGTAGTGCTGTCCGGTATGCACGAGCACCTCCTCGTGCTGCTCGCGTAACAGTCCCGAGACGGCGGCGGCCTTGATGAACTGTGGGCGGTTGCCGACGACTGTGAGGATCTTCATGGCTCGGGTCGCTGCGAGATGGCCCAGTTGGGGGAGGGGTGTATGTGTTCGTTTTAAAACCGTGTACAACTATGGTGCACGGTTACTACTAAAGATATACGCCCTCTTTATGTCTGTGTCGTTGTTCGGTCACAAACGTTGATTCCATGGTAAACATTCAATGCCATGGTTATACGCGCTCTTAAAAGAGTACCCACACCTCTCCGCCTTCACAATCCGTTTACACGCAGCGAGTACCCACTTACGCCGCGGCCCCGACGACCGACGTCAACCAGTCGATCACCGAGGTCGGCTTGACCACGTGGCGCTGCAGGCCGAGCTCCTTGGGCTCCAACCCGAGCGCCAGTCCAACCAGCTGGGGCAGGTGCAGGACCGGCATGTTCAACTCGCGGGCGACGACTTTCTCGGCCAGCGGCTGCTGCAGGTCGAGGTTCAGGTGGCACAGCGGGCAGGGGGTGACCAGGCAGTCGGCGTCGGCGTCGACCGCGTCGCCGAGATGGCGCCCGGCCTGCGTCAGCGAGGCCTCCTTGTTCATCGTGATGATCGGGAAGCCGCAGCACTTGCGCATCCCGGCGTACTCGATCACGGTCCCGCCCAGCGCCTCGATCAACTGCTCCAGGTAATGGTCGCGCGGGTGCTCCGAGTCGATGCCCAGGCGGTCTCGCGGGCGCACGATGTAGCAGCCGTAGAACGGCCCGACCTTCAGGTTCGTCAGCGGGCGGCGCACTTTCGAGCGCAGCTCATCCAGGCCGATCTCCTCGACCAGCAGCCAGAGGAAGTTCTTGTTGGTAAAGGGCCCGCCCCCGGGATCCTTTTCATACGTCAGTCCCTCACCGGCGAGCGTCTCGTTGACGAGCGCCCGGTACTCGGCGTTGGCGTCCAACCGTTCCTGACACTCGCCCTGGGCGCCCTGGCAGGTAGAGCAGATGTTCATCATCAGCTCCGCCCCCTCGACCTGCTGCGCGAGCGCGAACGTGCGCGCGTTGAGCGTGTCGGCGAGCTCCTGGTTGTGCTCGGCGATCACCCCGCAGCCTGAGCAGTTGGCGCGGTCGAGCTCGACGAGTTCGATGTCCAGCAGCGGCGCCACCCGCGCCATCGAGCCGTGCAGCTCCGGTGTAAACCCGCGGCTGACGCACCCGGGCCAGTAGGCGACCTTCATGCTCCCGTCTCCTCTTCGTCGTAGCCGGTCACGTACAGATTCAGCTCATACCGCTGCGGGCGCGACTCGACCTTGTCGTAGATCGCCTTGACCGCGTTCAGGTCCTGCTTTCCGATCTTGTGCCCGAAGATCGCGATCTTCGGGTTGACTTTGCCGCGCAGCACGCCCTTGATCACGGTCGGCAGTGAGCTCAACAGCTCTTTGCCGGCGGCAGGATGGAACTTGCCGAACCACGAGTTCCCGCCGTATGAGCGGGGGATCATCTCCGCCTCGTGCAGCAGCCCGTAGTCGCGGATCAGCGTCGTCACCGCCTGCTCGTGGCGCTCGCCGTTGTTGCGATCCACGATGTGCTGGTCCGATCCGGCGATCCGGCGCAGGCGCATGATCTGGCCCATCGGGTTGACGTCCTTCGGGCAGGCCTCGACGCACTTGAAGCAGTGCGTGCAGTCGTAGATCCCCTGCGGGTCTTCGGCCAGGTCCTTCAACCGGATGTCCTGCTGATCGTCGCGCGGATCGCCGACGAAGCGATACGCCTTGGCCAGCGCGGCCGGGCCGATGAATCCCGGGTCGACCTCCATCGCCAGGCAGTCGGACACGCAGGCGCCGCACTGGATGCAGGCCATCGTCTGGGTGATGTCGACCATCGACTCGCGCGGGACGATGTACTCGCGCTCGGGCACCGGCTGCTTGGCGATCAGCCACGGCGTGACCCGCTGGACCTTGCGCCAGTGCACGGCGTCCATGTCCACGATCAGGTCCTTGATCACCGGCATGTTGCCCATCGGCTCGATCTCGATCACGCCGTCGCTGGCGGACGCGCGCGCGTGATCCAGATGCGTGTGGCAGGCCAGCCCCGGTTCGCCGTTGATGCGCACCCCGCACGACCCGCAGATCGCCGCCCGGCACGAACAGCGGATACCGATCGACCCGTCGAAGCGGGCCTTCGCCTGCAGGATCCCCTCCAGCACCGAGCGGTGGGGCTCGAGCTCGATCGTGTGCTCGTCCCAGTAGGCCGCCTGCCCGGACTCGGGGTCGTAGCGGCGCATGCGCAGCGTGAACGTCTCCGGCGGCTTATGCGTCTCGGCCATGGCTAGTACTTCCTCTCCTCGGGCTGCCACTGGGTGATCGTCACCGGCGAGTAGCTCACCTTCGGACCGTCGCTGTCCAGCGAGATGTCGATGTGCTTCAGCCACTCCTTGTCGTTGCGCTCGGGGAAGTCGGTGCGGAACTGCGCGCCGCGGGACTCCCTACGCTCGATCGCCGCCACGACAATCGCCTCGGCGCAGTCGAGCATGTAGCCGAGCTCGATCGCGCCGAGCACGTCCTGATTGAACACGGTCCCGCGATCGTCCACGTACGCGCTCGCGGCCTGCACTTTCAGCCGCCGAACGACCTCGTGCGCCTGCTGCAGGCCCGCCGCGTCGCGATAGACCGCGACGTGCTGGTTCATCGTGGCGCCGAGCTCGGCCTTGATCTCCGACACGCGCCGTCGCGGGTGGGTGGGTCCTCCCTTATCCCGCGCGAGGATCGCTTCGATCATCGCCTCGTCCGCGCGCAGCCGATCGTTGGCGGCGTCGGGCATCGGGATCGTCTGGGCGCGCCTGGCCGCGTGCTCGCCGGCCCGGCGCCCGAAGATCAGCGTGTCCAGCAGCGAGTTCGCGCCCAGCCGGTTGCCGCCGTGCACCGACACGCACGCGACCTCGCCGGCCGCGTACAGCCCCTCTATGGACGTGGCGCCGTCGACGTCGGTCTTGACGCCGCCCATGATGTAGTGCTGACCGGGACGGATCATGATCGGTTCGCGCGTGATGTCCACGCCGGCGAAGTCTTTGCCGATGTTCACGATCTCGCGCAGCGCCTCCAGCGTGCGCTTGCGCGGGACCTTCGTGATGTCCAGCCAGATGCCCGAGCCGTCGGCGCCGACGCCGCGCCCCTCGAGGATCTCGGTCTGCTCGGCGCGCGAGACCACGTCGCGCGAGGCGAGCTCCATCTTGTTGGGCGCATATTTCTCCATGAACCGCTCGCCCTCGGAATTGAGCAGCACGGCGCCCTCGCCGCGCGCGCCCTCGGTGATCAATAGGCCGTTCTCGACGAGCGTGGTCGGGTGGTACTGGACCATCTCCATGTCCATCAGCGGCGCGCCGATCCGGTAGGCCTGGGCGATCCCGTCCCCGGTCACGATCAGCGCGTTGGTCGTCGGGCTGTATGCCTGACCCGCGCCGCCGCACGCGAGGATCGTGTTCTTGGCGTGGAACGTCTCCATCCGCCCCGAGCGCACGTCGCGCGCGACCACGCCGGCGCAGCGGCCCTGCTCGTCCTGGACGAGCGAGGTCGTGAACCACTCCTCGTAGCGGTCGACCGTCTCGTGGTGCTTCATCAGCTGCTCGTACAGCACATGCAGAATCGCCTGTCCGGTGATGTCCGCCACGTAGGCGGTCCGCTTCATCGAGGCGCCCCCGAACGCGCGCAGGTCCAGTTCGCCGCGCTCGTTGCGGTGGAACGTGACGCCGATGTGCTCCAGGTGCATCACCTCGCCCGGAGCCTCCGAGCACATGATCTCGATCGCGTCCTGGTCGCCCAGGAAGTCCGAGCCCTTGACCGTGTCATACGCGTGCGAATGCCAATCGTCTTCGAGGCTGATCGCCGCGTTGATCCCGCCCGCGGCCGCCACCGAGTGCGAGCGCACGGGGTGGACCTTGCTCATGATCGCCACGCTCGCGCCCTCCTGGGCGGCGGCCAGCGCAGCACGCTGCCCGGCGAGACCCGCTCCGATTATCAGTACGTCGTGTGCCGGCATGCGCGGGAACTCTATAACGCGCACGCCCGGGGGCAGTGCGCCCTTGCGACGCCGGCCGTCAACCCGTCGAGGCCGGCCGTAGCGCTTTGCGCAGCGCGGCGACGGTCACGACACCCTGCAGGACGCCCTGCTCGTCGACCGCGACCATCGCGCCCAGACGCCCCAGACCCTCGTTGCGCAGCAGCGATTCCACGGGCTGGTTCTCGGCGATCCGCACCGGCAGATCGTCCTCGAGCACGTCCACCACGGGCAGCGCCGGCCGTCCGGCGGCGATCTCGCTGTCCACGCGCTGTTGGCGCACGACGCCCAGGAAATGACGGGCGGGGTCGACCACCGCGAACCACGGCCAGCGGTAGCGCAGGAAGAACTGCTCCTGGGCGTCCAGCAGGCTGAGTCCGGCGGGGATCGTCACGGGCTCGCGGTCCATGATGTCGGCGACCGTCACGCCCGCGATCCGCTGCCCGAACGTACCCTGCGCCACCGCCCCGTTGGCCGCCTGATACAGGATGAACGCGAGCGCCATCGTGAACAGACCGATCGAGTCGCCGCCCGCGAGCCAGACCAGCCCGAGCGCGCCCAGCAGGAGCGCGAACGCCTGCCCGGCGCGCCCCGTCCAGCGCGTGGCGCGGTTGCGATCGCCTGTACGCCACCAGATCAGCGCCTGGGCGATCTGCCCGCCGTCGAGTGGAAACGCCGGGATCAGGTTGAACACGAGCACGAACGCGTTGACGACCGCCACCCAGCTCAGCCACACGAGCGCCGGTGTGGCACGAATGTCGGTGCCGCTGCCGGTGATCACTTCGGCGAGGTGACCCCTGGGCGCCGCCAGTCCCATCGCCAGGGCGCACAGGATGATCACCGCGAACGTCACCAGCGGACCCGCGATCGCCACCTGCAGCTGCGATCGGGGCGTGCTCGGCAGCTCGCGCATGCGCGTCAGCCCACCGAACGCCCACAGGTCGATCCCCGCTACCGACAGGCCGTTGCGCCGCGCCACGAGCGCGTGCCCGAGCTCGTGCAGGATCACCGACACGAAGAACGACAGCACGACCGCCACCGCGACCAGATATGCGGTCGTCTCCGAGCCGCCGAGAACTTCATGGAATCCCGGCGTGAACAGGATCACGAACAGGAACAGCACGACGAACCAGCTGACGCCGACACCGATCCTGATGCCGAATACGCGGGCGAGCTGAAAGTTGGTGCGCGGACCCATGGCTACTTCAATGGTAGGCGCCTGCCCGGGAAGTGCGGGTGGGATGCGGCGACGGCTTTTCTAAAGACGGGGTGGGAGGTCTTCTATTTTTAATCTGGTAACACCATTGTGATACCAAGTTATTTTTGAATACCCGAACACCCGCCCCTTTAGGTTCGTCCCGCCCGGTTCGTCCCCCGTCTACGTTCGAGGCCGGCTGCGGGCGATGATCGCCGCGAAGTCGGTGCCGGCCGGCAGCGTCCCGTACTCCAGACCGCCGTCGCCGGCCAACCGCGCGGCGCAGAACGCATCCGAGACGGCGCCGGGAGCGTGGCGCACGAGCAGCGAGCCCTGCAGGCACAGCGCCATCGATTCGACCACCCGCCGCGCTCGCGACTCCAGGGTCGCGGGGTCGGCGAATTCGGACTCCAACTGCTTGACGCGGGCGTCCAGGCGGGGATCGGCGCCCTGGGCGAGCCGCAGCTCGTGCAGGAACACCTCCAACGAGCGCGGTGTGCGCACGAGCGCGCGCAGCACGTCGAGGCCGATCACGTTGCCCGAGCCCTCCCAGATCGAGGCCAGCGGCGCCTCGCGGTAGATCCGCGGCATGCCCGACTCCTCGACGTAGCCGGCCCCACCGAGGCACTCCATCGCCTCGAACGCGTGATTGGGCGCGCGCTTGCAGGCCCAGTACTTGCCGACCGCGGTGGCCAGGCGCTTGAACAGCTGCGCGTCGCTACCGTCCTCGCCGGCCTGCGCGTCGGCGGCAGCTTCGTCGTAGGCGCGCGCGAGGCGCATCGCCAGGGCGGTGCTCGCCTCGGACTCCAGGCACAGGTCGGCGAGCACGTTACTCATCAGCGGCTGGTCGATCAGCGTCTTGCCGAACGCGCTGCGATGGGCGGTGTGGTGGGTGGCGTTCACGACCGCTGCGCGCATGCCCGCGGCCGAGCCGATCACGCAGTCCAGCCGCGTATGACCGACCATCTCGATGATCGTTGGCACGCCGCGCCCGGGCTCGCCGACCATCCGCGCCCACGCGCCGTGCAGCTCGATCTCCGCGGAGGCGTTCGAATGGTTGCCGAGCTTGTCCTTCAGCCGCTGGATGTGCATCGCGTTGCGCGTGCCGTCAGGCAGGATGCGCGGCATCAGAAAGCACGACAGCCCCTCGGCCTCGCCGCCGGCCGACTCGGCCTGGGCGAGCACGAGAAACAGGTCGGACATCGGCGCCGAGCAGAACCACTTGTGGCCGACCAGCTCGTACTCTGCTCCGGCGCCACCGCCGTTCAGGGGATGGGCGAGGGTCGTGTTAGCGCGCACGTCCGAGCCGCCCTGCTTCTCGGTCATCGCCATGCC
This sequence comes from uncultured Solirubrobacterales bacterium, assembly GCA_963810645.1. Classification (GTDB taxonomy): domain Bacteria; phylum Actinomycetota; class Thermoleophilia; order Solirubrobacterales; family Solirubrobacteraceae; genus Palsa-744. The sequence continues at coordinate 220,866 of CAWEOK010000005.1, forward strand.
CGCGATCGCACTGCCCTTCTCTGAGGCGGGGATCGAGCGCGGGTCATACGTCGTGGCCGTCACCAGGGGCTCCCACTCGGCCGCCAGCTCGGACTGGGCGCGCAGCGCCGGCACGACGGCGAACGTCATCGTGATCGGGCAGCAGAAGCCGGCCTCAGCCTGCATCGCGGTCATGTACATCGCGGCGCGCGCGACATGCGGCGCGGGCTTGTCGGTTTCACGCCAGGGCAGCGCGTGCAGCTCGTGCTCGACGCCCATCCGCATCAGCTGGTGCCAGGCCGGGTGGAACTCGACCTCGTCGAGGCGGTTGCCGTAGCGGTCGTGCGTATGCAGCACCGGCCTGTTCTCGTTCGCCTGCCGTCCCCACTCCTCCTGAGGCCCGTCCACCTCGCCGATCAGCACGCCCAGCTCGCTCGCGCGCTCCAGCACCCAGGTGGCGCCCTCGCGCTCGGTCGCCTCGACCAGCGGCGTGTTGTCTGCGAACACGTTCCGGCCCGTGAGCGGCGGGGGCTGGTTGAACACCTCGTGCGTATGCCACGGCGCGCTGCTCTCGCCCGTGATCGGCTTCGGCATGGTGGCCATGACATGACAGGGTACTCCCCTGTCCGCCAGATACTCGTCCGCCCGCGACGGGATCGCGAGGCCTGTCGGCTTGCTGATGTGCCGTGTGCTCGGTGTATCGGCCACAGCAACGCGTGACCGGACCGGCCGGCGTATGGCCCCCTCCCCACCCCCGCTCAGTAACATCGCCGCCCGGCAACTTCTTTCCCATTCCTGAGGACTTCCATGGCCAAGATCAACGTACGCAACCCGATAGTCGAGCTCGACGGCGACGAGATGACGCGCGTCATCTGGTCGTTCATCCGTGACCAGCTGATCCTCCCGTACCTGGACGTCGAGCTGGAGTACTACGACCTCGGCATCGAGCGCCGCGATGCGACCGGCGATCAGGTCACCGTCGAAGCGGCCGAGGCGATCAAGCGATACGGCGTCGGCGTCAAGTGCGCGACGATCACCCCCGACGAGGCGCGCGTGGCGGAGTTCGGCCTGAAGGAGATGTACAAATCGCCGAACGGCACGATCCGCAACATCCTCGGCGGGGTCATCTTCCGCGAGCCGATCGTCATCGCCAACATCCCCCGGCTGGTGCCCGGCTGGACCAAGCCGATCGTGATCGGCCGTCACGCGTTCGGCGATCAGTACCGCGCGACCGACACGTTGATCTCCGGCGAGGGGACCCTAACCCTCAACTTCACCCCTAAGAATGGGGACCCACCCACCCCGCCGATTGAGCTCGATGTGTACGACTTCCCGGGGCCGGGGATCGCGATGGCGATGTACAACCTCGACGACTCGATCCGCGACTTCGCGCGGGCGTCGCTCAGATACGGCCTGGAGCGCAACTATCCGGTGTATCTATCGACCAAGAACACGATCCTCAAACGCTATGACGGCCGGTTCAAAGACATCTTCGCCGAGGTGTACGAGACCGAGTTCAAGGCTGAGTTCGAGCAGGCCGGGATCACCTACGAGCACCGTTTGATCGACGACATGGTCGCCAGTGCGCTGAAGTGGGAGGGGGGATACGTGTGGGCGTGCAAGAACTACGATGGGGACGTGCAGTCGGACACGGTCGCGCAGGGGTTCGGCTCGCTTGGGCTGATGACCAGCGTGTTGATGACAGCCGACGGCAACACGGTCGAGGCCGAGGCCGCGCATGGGACGGTCACCCGCCACTTCCGCATGCACCAGCAGGGCAAGCCGACGTCGACCAACCCGATCGCCTCGATCTTCGCTTGGACGCGCGGTCTGTCCGCCCGCGGGCGGATGGACGACACCCCTGCGGTCGGTGAGTTCGCCGAGACGTTGGAGCGGGTGTGTGTGGAGACCGTTGAAAGCGGGAGGATGACGAAGGACTTGGCGTTGCTGGTCGGCCCGGATCAGGAGTGGCAGACGACACAGGAGTTTCTCGCGTCAATCGACGAGGGTCTGCAACGGGCGATGGCTGCGTGAAGGCCGTGGGAAGTATTTAAGTTTTAAAGTCAGTATTACTATCGTTATACCGAGAAAACAAATAGAACATCTAAGGGAGCTGACCCCCAGTGAACAAACCACCAGTACGAGTCACCGTCACCGGCGCCGCCGGGCAGATCGGTTACAGCATCGTGTTTCGCATCGCCTCCGGGCAACTGCTCGGGCCAGACCAGCCGGTCGACCTGCGGCTGCTGGAGATATCGCCCGCGATGGGCGCGCTGGAGGGGGTGGCGATGGAGGTGATCGACTGCGCGTTTCCGCTGCTGGCCGGTCTGGATCTGCACGACCATCCGGCGGACGCGTTCGATGGCACGAACATCGCTCTGCTCGTCGGCTCGCGACCGCGTACGAAGGGCATGGAGCGCGCGGAGCTGCTCAGCGCAAACGGCGAGATATTCACGGTTCAGGGCAAGGCTCTGAACGCCGTCGCCGCCTCCGACGTGAGGGTGCTCGTGGTCGGCAATCCCGCCAACACCAACTGCCTGATCGCGATGAACAACGCGCCCGACATCCCGCGCGAGCGGTTCACGGCGATGCTGCGCCTCGACCACAACCGCGCGATCGCCCAGCTCGCGGCGAAGGTCGCGGCGCCCGTCACCGACATCACGCAGATGGGCGTCTGGGGCAATCACTCGCCGACGATGTATCCGGACCTGTTCCACGCCCAGATTCGCGGGGAGCAGGCCGCCGCGGTCGTCGACGATCAGGCTTGGATCGAGAACGACTTCCTGCCGAACGTCGGCAAACGTGGCGCGGCGATCATCGAGGCGCGCGGGGCCTCCAGCGCGGCCTCGGCGGCCAACGCGGCGATCGACCACGTCCACGACTGGGTCGCCGGCACCGACGGACGCTGGGTCTCGATGGGCGTCCCGTCGGATGGCTCATACGGCGTGCCCGAGGGTCTGATCAGCGGCTTCCCGTGCACGTGTGAGAACGGCGAGTGGTCGATCGTCGAGGGCCTGGAGATCGACGATTTCTCCCGAACGAAGATCGACGCGTCAGTGGCCGAGCTGATCGGCGAGCGCGACACGGTCTCTGAGCAAGGCCTGATCTGAGAGCGGGCGATCCGGTTGCGTCGGGCGGCTCTCACCGGTGATGAGGGTTAGTAGCGGCCGAGGGGTTGGGGTATCCTTTGGCGACCGGTGATGCGCTTGAGGGGATCGGTGGGGAAGGGTCGGGAATGAGCAGAAAAAAGGGCGCGGCATGAGAGCCGCGCCCTTTCTGTGACCGAGGTCTGTCAGATGGCTAGCCTTTTGGATGCCAGCCTCTGCCCTGCTTTTTGATCTTCCCTTCCTGCTCGAGTCCGGGAAGGACGCGGTACAGGTAGTTCTGCTTGATGCCCATCTTCGCCGCCAGCTCGGGGATCGTGATGCCGGGCTGTCCTTTCACGAACGACAGCGCCTGTGCGGAGCGCGTGCCGCTGCCTTTGCGCCGTCCGGCGCGCCGTTTCGCTTTGGTCGCCGTTTTGGGGGCCGTGGCAGTCGTTGCGGCGGCGACCGCGGTGGCGGTTTTGGTGGTGCTGCCGGGAGGACGGCCTACTTTTTTCGACCCGGGCGGACGTCCGCCTTTTTTGGGCCGGCCCACTTTTTTGCGTCCCGGTGGACGACCCCGTTTTTTGGCGGGCGCCGCCACGGTCGCTGTTTTTTTGCCGGGAGATCCGGGCGGGCGTCCACGGCGGCGAGGAGCAGCCGTGGCAGCGGTAGTGGCGGCGGTCGAGGTGGCGGTCGAGGCGGTCGAGCCACCGATTCCATCCAGCGCCTTAGCGGCGGCCGTGAGGCGGTTGTGCTCCTCCACCAGCGGCCCCAGCTCGTTCAGCCGGGCGGTGATCTCTCGGCGCTTCTCGTCAAGGAAGTCGGTCACGATCCAGTCCTTTTCACTCGTGCGTATGTAGCGTCACATACCGGTTTCTCGTCACCTTACACGATTCCTTCACAGACATCCGGGTTCGTAACCGAGTCAAGCCTGCTCTCAGGTTGTGGATAACCGGCAACGAATGTTCAATCGGAGCACTGGTCGCGCAGACGCTCCAGCGTGCGGTGCGCCTCGCGTTCGGGCATGCCACCGACGAGCGCTCGTCCGACGACCGCGCCCAGCGGTCCAAACGGGGGGTGGAACTCGTTGCGGTAGTCGAAGCGGGTGCCACCGTTCTCCGCGTGCAACACGTATTCGGTGTGTGCGCGTGAGCGGGCCGGTCCACGTCCCTCCCATACCGCGCGTGTGCAGGAATCGCACTCGACGAGCGTCCAGTGCACGTCGAGACTGACACCGCGCAGATGTATCTGCTGGTCCATCCGATATCCGACCCGCGCCGGTCCCTCGTCGGCATGACTAAGTCCGCGGTGGATGGTCACCCAGTCACCGAGTCTGTCCGGGTCCATGATGAGTTGCCACACCTGCTCCGGGGGTGCGTCGATGTGGATGGATGCGGTGACGAGGCTCATCGTGTTCGGAGGGTCATGGTGTGATCGTGCGCAGGTTGCACAGGGCGCCGGTGAACCGTATCCGTATCCGTCGCGCGCGCCGACCCGTGTTCACCGTGCCGCCAGCGGTTCGACCGATTCCCATTCGCGCAACGAGCATTCGACGGAGGAATCGAACGAGTGCAGATCGACTCTCAGCAGCTCGGCGGCGCGCAGGTACGCATCCCCGTCCGGGCCGCCGGGCAGCAGGTCCGTCTGCAGGCTCTCCATCAGCGCGCCCACCAACTCCGGATCCTCCTCGGCGATCGCAGCCGCCACTCGGGCGGTGAGCACGGTGGCGTTCACACCCAGCCCGACCGCCGGACGCGCCAGCAGCATCAGCTCGGCGATGCGCTCGACCATCTCGCCGTAGCTGAGGATCTCGGGCCCGCCCACATCCAGCGACTGACCGGCGACCGATGTGACGCTCGCCGCGGTGGCCAGCATCTCGGTGACATCGCGCGCATCGATCGGCCGTGTGCGATGCGAGCGCCAGGCCGGCAGCGCGAGCACGGGCATCCGCTCGACGAGCCGGACGAGAAAGCGAAACGAGCGTGACCGTGCGCCGATCACGATCGAGGCCCGCAGCGTGACCGTGTCGGGAACGCCCGCGCGCAGGATGCGACCGACCGCCTCGCGGCTGGCGAGATGGGGTGAGAGCCCGGCGGCGGCGCCCGTTGGGACCCAGCTCGCGGTGGGACCGCCGAGATACACGATCCGCCGCACGCCGGCCGCCGCGGCCGCCGCGGCGAAGTTCTCGGCGGAGCGGCGCTCACGCTCGGGAAACGAAGTGGCCCGCCCACCTGGGGCGGTTCGTCCATCCGTGCGGTCCGAGCCCGACGGCGAGCGGGCCATCCGCTCCATCGAGTGGATCAGGTAGTACGCCACATCGGCTCCCTCCAGCGCCGGCCCCAACCCCTCCCCGGTGAGGACGTCAGCCGTGACGACGTCGATCCCGGGGATCTGCACCCGCGTTGGATCGCGTGCGAGTCCGCGCACCGCATGCCCGTCGGCCAGCAGCCGGGGGATGAGCTGCGAGCCGGCGAATCCGCTGGCGCCGGTGACGAGGATGCGCATGCCGTAGATGATGACGCCTGTGCCCCGCGAGCCCGCATTCTGCGGAAAAACCACGGAGATTGTCACGAGAAAGTGACTTGAAATCGGGTGTTTCCGGGTAGAAAATCGTTTTCTCTGCGATTTGCGGGTTGGCCCCCGAGCGGGCGTGTCCGGCCGTGCGATCATGCCCGCCTCGGTCCGTTCAATCCATTCCGTCGGGGGTCACATGCAGAGAAAACAGGGCAAGCGAGCGGTGAAGAAGGTCAGCTGCGACGACTGCTTCTTCAGATGCAACCTGCTCTGTGCGCTGGACCTCGACGAGCCGTGCGCGACGTTCCGCCCGAACGAGGCCCAACTGCGTCCGCCCCAGCAGCTGCGGTTCGTGTTCCGCCAGGAGCGGCGCACGCGCGCGGCCTGGGCATTCCCGACGGCCCAGGAGCAGGCGGCGCTGCACGCGTAGTTCTTCTTGCGGATACCGCATCCGCCCCCGCTCCACATATCCTGAACCGCGATGAGACCGCGGACTCCCCTTCCGTCCGCCTGGCGGCGCGAGGCGCTGCGCACGAACCTGTGGCTGGTGCCGACGGTCGAGATCGTGCTCGCCGTAGCGTTGTTCGCCGGCACCTACGCCCTGGATCGGGCCGCGTACGACGGAACGGTGCAGTTGCCGTCGTTCGTGATCAGCGGCACGGCGGACGCCGCCCGGCAGATCCTGACCGCGATCGCGGCGGCCGTGATCACGGTGGTGACGCTCGTGTTCTCGATCACGATCGTGACGTTGACGCTCGCCTCCACCCAGTTCGGGCCGCGGATGCTGCGCAACTTCATCCGCGACCGGATCACCCAGCTCACGCTCGGGAGCTTCGTGGCGACGTTCGTCTACTCGATCCTCGCGCTCGTGTCGATCGGGCCCGGCAGCCACGGCGAATTCGTCCCGCACGTGTCGATCACGATGACGATGGTCCTGGTCGTCCTGGACGTCGCGGTGCTGGTCCTGTTCATCGATCACATCGCCAAGTCGATCCAGCTGCCGCAGGTCATCGCCAGCATCGCCGGCGACCTCGCGGGGGCGATCGAGACCGAAGTCGCGCTCAACGCCGGCTCGGGGCCGAAGACCGGGCCGTCGCTGTCGGAGATGCTCGTGCGACTCGACGAGGACAGCGGCGTCGTCCGCGCTCCTGGGAGCGGCTACCTGCAGTACGTGAGCATGAGCACCCTGATCGACATCGCCAGCTCCAGCCACGCGGTGATCCGCCTGCTGCATCGTCCCGGCCACTTCGTCGTCGAGGGCGAGCCCCTGGCGGATGTCTGGCCGGCCGCCGCCGCGCCCGGGGTCGCGCGCGCGCTCGGCGGCGCCCATGCGACGGGCCCGCACCGGACGCTCACCCAGGATCTCTCGTTCGCGGTCGATCAGCTCGTGGAGATCGCCATCCGCGCGCTCTCACCCGCGGTCAACGACACGTTCACTGCGCTGGCCTGCATCGACTGGCTCGGGGACGGGCTGTGCAAGATCGCCGACCGCTGGCGGCCCGCGACCGTGCATCGCGACGCCGCGGGTCACCTGTGCGTGATCACCGTCACGGTTGGCTTCGACCGGCTCGTCGAACGCGCGCACGACAAGATCCGCCAGGCCAGCCGCGGGATGCCGGCCGTGATGATCCGCCAGCTCGACGGACTCACGAAGGTGATGGCGCACGCGAGGACTCAGGCTCAGCGCGAGCTGCTGATCGAGCAGGCCGCCATGATCATGCGCTCGTGCGATGAATCGGTGCCCGAGAAGTCCGACCGCGAGGATGTGCGCCGCCGCTACGACGCGGTATTGGAGGCCGTCACTTCAGCCACGGACATCCGCTGATGGGGTCCCCCGATGTCCGCGTGCGTGCGAGGCGATCATCAGGGGTATATTTGATCCCCCAAACAATCTTTCGGCATAGGCGGTGGCCAGCATGGCGGCAAAAGACAGCATCGGTAAGGCCGGTGAGGCGGCGCGGGCAGCGCGGCACAACCGGTACATACAGCGACTGATCGAAGACGAGGAGCTCCGTGGCAACCTGATCGCGGCGTATGGCGCCGCGCGCAGCGCGTACGGGCGGATGAGCAACGGCAAGCCGGCGAGCACAGCTCTGTTCGAGGATCGCAAGCTGCAGAAGGAGCTGCGTGAGGCGGCTAATTCGCTGCGCGATGCGGCGAGCTCGCTGCGCGAGCCCCCGCGTAAGGCCAAGCGCCGTCGTGGCGGCATCGGTCGCAAGCTGGCGCTGCTCGTGGTTGCGGGTGCGCTGGCGCTGGCATTGAGCGAGGATCTGCGCTCGAAGGTGCTCGACCTGCTGTTCGGCGCCGAGGACGAGTTCGAGTACAGCTCGACCACCGCCCCGGCCGAGCCGGCTCCCGCCTCCGCGCCGGCTGCCTGAGCGCGCCGGCGGCGGATCGCGGCTGAGCAGGACAGAGGGCCGGGCACGACAGGACCGGGCATGGCGGAGGATCGCGGACATGCCCGCGACGATCGAGGACACTGACTGACATGCCGGCGACGATCGAGGGCGATAAGGCGCAGCGGATCATCGAGGCGATGCGCCGCAGCGTCGCCCAGCGCGGGACGGCGGGCTCCACGTTCGATCATGTCGCGCGCGAGGCCGGTGTATCGCGCGGGCTGCTGCACTACTACTTCGGCACCAAGGAGCAGCTTTTGATCGAGGCGGTCCGGCGCGACTGCGAGCTGCGCATGGAGCTGCTCGAGCGCCAGCTCGCGGACGCCCGCACGGCCGAGGACTTCATCGCCCTGATGGCCCAGAACCTGCAGGAGACGGTGCGCTCGGACCCCGACTTCGTGACATTGATGTTCGAGCTGTTCACGCTCGCGCGCCGCAACGAGGAGATCGCGGTCGAGTACGCCGAGCTGATGCGCCGCACCCGCACGCAGGTCGCGGACATGCTCGCCCACGCGCAACGCGAGGGTATTGTGCGTTTGCACGCCGAGCCGGACGCGGTCGCGGAGATCCTGTTCGCGCTCGCCGACGGGTTCGCTTTACGGATGCTGACCGAGCCCGAGCGGGACTTCGAGGCGACCGTTCTGGCCGGGATCGCCTGCGCGCGGGCTTTGCTGGCCTGACTTCTTGATCGTCGACGCGGATGTCGGCCCTGGGTGTGTCGGAGATGTCCCCGAGGTGTGCCTGGAGTGTGACGGGAGTGTGATCTGAAGCTAAAGGGGTGGGGGTAGGGGTGTCCCATTTAAAAGGTGGTATGACCATGGTGCACAAGTTTTAAAAAGGATGCCCCACAACGGACCCCCTTTATAATCCGCCGGAATGCCCATCTATGAGTACCGGCGTCCCGACGGGACGACGTTCGAGATCCAGCAGTCCTTCAGCGACGACACCCTGACGCACGACCCCGACACGGGCGTACCTGTGCAGCGCGTACTTCACGCGCCCGCCGTGCACTTCAAGGGCAGCGGCTTCTACAACACCGACTACGGCACGCGCAAGCGCCAGCGCGAGAACGCCGCGGCCTCCTCGGAGGAGTCATCCGCCAAGAAGGACTCCTCGGACGGCGGCGCGGGCTCAGGTTCGGACAAGGGTTCGGACAAGGGGTCCTCGGGCGGCTCGGGGTCCTCGGGCTCAGGGGGCGACGCCAAGGGCGAGAAGTCCTCGTCCGGCACCGGCGGCAAGGCCAAGGACACCAAGCCGGTCGCCGCCAAGACCTGACCCGGGCTCATCCGGCCATGAACCGCGCGACGTCAGCGCGCCGCGCCGATTCTGAGATCGTCAACCCTTCTTCGCCACTGGGCAGCGTGGTCTGACCCGTCGGCTTGAGCACGTGCGTCGGCGGCGTGCCCGTGATCGCCAGCGCCGCGAACATCCCGAGCAGTTCTGTGCCGCTCATGTCCGAGATGATCGCCGGCGGTGCGTTCCAGGCGATCAGTGGCAGCCGGACGAAGCTCGACGGCGACAGCAGCTGATCCTTCATGTCCGTGAACAGCGCCTGCTGGTGTTCCTCGCGCTGGATGTCGGTCTCGTTCGGTGCGCACAGGTTCTCACGCGTGCGCGCCAGCGCCAGCGCTTGCTTGCCATCGAGGTGGTGGCTGCCCGCGCTCAGGCGCAACGTGAAGCCGCCGTTGGCCGCGCCGCCGTCGAGGTTGGAGACGATGCAGCCCCCGCTGTAGGTGACGCCGCCCATCGCTTCGATCAGGGCCGGGAAGTTTTCGAAGTTGACTTCGACGACGTGGTTGATCGGGATGCCGAGCCAGTTCTCGAGCACCGACACCGACTCGGCCGGTCCGCCGTACTCGTGCGCGGCGTTGATCTTCTCCAGGCCGTGCCCCGGTATTTCGACGACCGTGTCACGCGGGATCGACAGGCGCGCGGCGTGCCCGTCGCCGGTGCGGATCAGCATGATCGTGTCCGAGCGACCGTACCCGGTGGTTTCGGCGCCCGGTTCCTTGGAGTCCTTCTGGCGCCGATCGGAGCCGAGCACGAGGATGTTGTTGACCGACGTCAGCGGATACCCGGACGGGTCGAGCACCCCCGCCACGTTCCCCGGCAGCGACGTGCGCTCGAAGTGCGAGCTCACCAGGAACAGCACGAGCGACAGCGCCAGCCAGGCCGCGATCAGTCCGAGCAGGCCGAGGATCACCCGTTTGGGTGTGATCCGCTCGCGCCAGCTGCGTCGTGGCTTGGCAGCACGCGCGCGCTCGGCGCTCAGCGGGTCGAGCAGGTCTTCGTCGGGTCGCCGCGGGCGCAGGCTGCGCCCGGAGCGGTAGCGGGTGTACTGGGGTGGCTGATTGGACGGAGTGGACATGGGAGGTCGCCGCGTTGTCGGAGGTCTGGGCACGCGGAGCGGAACTTATAGTTGCGCGATGGACGCCGATAACCCTCCGGTTCAACCGAGCACGCACGGTCGCTTGCTCGTATGCGCGACGCCGATCGGCAACCTCGAGGACGTGACGCTGCGCGTGCTGAGGGTGCTCGGCGAAGCCGACGTGATCGCCTGCGAGGACACGCGCCGTACCCGTATTCTGCTCGACCGGCACGAGATTCAGGCAGCGCGACTCGTGAGCTTGCACGAGCACAACGAACGCTCCCGTGCGAGCGAGCTTGCCGAACGGGTGCGTGCGGGCGAGACCGTTGCGCTCGTCAGCGACGCCGGCACCCCGCTGATCTCCGATCCTGGGTATGTCCTGGTGCAGGAGTGCATCCGTGAGGGGTTGCCGATCGAGGTGCTGCCGGGACCGAGCGCCGTGCCGGTCGCCCTGGTGGCCTCCGGCCTGCCCGTCGCGCGCTGGTGCTTCGTCGGGTTCCTGCCGCGCAAGCGTGGTCAGCGCGAACGCCTGCTGGCCGACGCCGCCGAGACGCTCGTGGCATTCGAGTCTCCCCACCGTCTGTCCGCCACCCTGGACATGCTCGCGCACGTCGATCCGCAGCGTCCCGTGGCGGTGTGCCGCGAGCTCACCAAGCTCCACGAGGAAGTCGCGCGCGGATCCGCGGCCGAGCTCGCTGAGCGCTACCGCGAGCGTTCGGTGAGGGGAGAGGTCGTATTGGTGGTCGGGGCGGCAGGATAGGGGCGCGGAGGGGGTTGGGGTATGTGTACTCATTTAAAACTTGGTGTAACTATCGTACTACCACTCTTTTTTTAGAACCTCCACCCATCCCTTTACTCATCCATCCCCCGACACAGCAGTAGCCTGAGGGTCACATGTCCTCCTACTACGTCACAACACCGATCTACTATGTCAACGCCGCGCCCCATCTCGGGCACGCGTATACGACGATCGCCGCTGACGTGCTCGCCCGTCACCACCGTCAGCGCGGTGAGGACGTGTTCAGTCTGACCGGCACCGACGAGCACGGAGAGCCGGTCGCCGACGCGGCGCACGCGCTCGGGATCGAGCCCCAGGAGCTGGCCGATCGCAACGCCGAGCGGTTTCGTGCGCTCACGCCTGTACTCGGGGCGTCGAACGACTTCTTCATCCGCACGACCGATCCCCAGCACATGGCGGTCGTGCAGGACGTCCTCGCGCGGGTGCGCGAGCGCGGGTACGTATATGAGGGTCAGTACGAGGGTTGGTACTGCCCGCGCTGCGCGGACTTCAAGGCCGAGAACGAAGTCGAACGAGGGCAACCGCTGTCCGATCCACCACGTCGAGCTGACGCGCGAGCGGGAGGACAGCTACTTCTTCGCGCTGTCCTCGTTTCAGGAGCCGCTGGAGCGGCTGTATGCCGAGCAGGAGACGTGGGTTGCGCCCAGGACCCGTTACAACGAGGCGCTCTCGTTCATCCGCTCGGGCCTGCGCGACGTGCCGCTGACGCGACATCGATTGACGTGGGGCGTACCGGTGCCGTGGGATGACGAGCATGTGTTCTACGTCTGGTTCGACGCGCTGCTGAACTACTACTCGGCGCTCTCCTATGCCCGGCCGGGCGAGGACCTGACGCAGCGGTTCTGGCCGGCCGACTGTCACGTGATCGCCAAGGACATCCTGCGCTTTCACGCCGTCTACTGGCCCGCGCTGCTGATGGCCGCCGGGCTGGAGCTGCCGCGACGCGTGTTCGTGCACGGATATCTGCTGATGGACGGCGAGAAGATGAGCAAGTCGCTGGGCAACGTACTCGACCCGTTCGCCGTGATCGACCGGTTCGGCGCCGACGCGCTGCGGTTCTACCTGCTGCGCGACGTCCCGTTCGGCCAGGACGGCTCGGTCTCGACATCCTCGTTCGAGCTGCGCTACGAGACCGAGCTGGCCAACGAGCTCGGCAACCTCGCCGGGCGCACGTTGGCGATGGTCGGTCGCTACCGCGATGGGCAGGTCGCTGACCTCGCGCCCGATCCGGTGCTCGCCGCCGACTTCGACGGCCTGTCCGAGCGCGTATCCGAGCTGCTCGACCGCACCGAGCTGACCCTCGCACTCGACGAGATCTGGCAGCGCGTCCGTCGCCTGAACCGCTATGTCGAGGAGCAGGCGCCCTGGCAGCTCGCCCGAGACGGCGCCCGCGCGGATGACCTGGACCGCGTGCTGGCAACGCTCGTCGAGGGCCTGCGCGTCGTCGCTGTGTTATTGCACCCGTACCTGCCGGCGAGCACTCATACCCTGCTGGCGGCGCTGGATGCGCCCGACGTGTCGCTCGCCGGAGCCCAGCTGGGGGCCGGGACGATCGAGCGGGTGACACAGCTGGAGCCGCTGTTTCCCAAGCACGACCCGGCGGCGGCGGCGTGAGTGCCGGCGTGCGTATGAGCTGCGGGAAGGACCACAGATGATCGATTCCCATACCCATCTCGACCTGTGCGAGCCCCCCGACGCCGAGCTCGTCGCGGCGGCCGACGCCGCCGGGGTGACCCGGATGCTGACGATCGGCACCGACGGCGCGTCCAGCCGCGCGGCGCTCGCCGCGGCCGAGGCCTTCCCGCAGGTGTATGCGGCGGTCGGGCGCCACCCCAACTCGACGACCGGGTTCGACGATGCCGACCTGGCGGAGCTGCGCGTCCTGGCGGCCCACCCCCGCTGCCTGGCGATCGGCGAGACGGGCCTGGACTTCTATCGCGACACCGCATCGCGGGCAGACCAGGAGCGGGCGTTCGCCGCGCACATCGGTCTCGCGCGCGAGACCGGCCTGCCGCTGACGATCCACTCGCGCGAGGCGGCCGCCGAGACGCTCGCCCAGTTGGGCGCCGAAGCCCAGGGGCTGGGCGTCGTGATCCACTGCTTCTCGATGCCCGACCAGCTGCAGGAGTGCCTGGACCGCGGTTACGCGATCTCGTTTGCGGGCAACGTCACGTACAAAAGCGCGGGCGATCTGGCGGCGGCGGCGCGCGAGGTCCCCGACGAGCGGCTGCTGGTCGAGACCGACGCTCCATACCTGACCCCGCAGGTGGTGCGCAAGCAGCGCAACCAGCCCGCGTTCGTCGCCCATACGGCCGCGTTCGTCGCCGAGCTGCGCGGTGTGTCGCTGGCCGAGCTGGACGCGATCGTGGAGCGCAACGCCGCGCGCGTGTTCGGCTGGTGAGCGGGCTCGTGGTGGACGCGCCCGCGCCAGTCCAGCCCAGCCTGCGCCGGATGCGGCAATTCGGGATCCGCCCCGACCGCGAGCTGGGGCAGAACTTCCTGATCGACTCGAACATCCTCGGCGTGATCGAGCGCGCCGCCGAGTTGCAGGCCGAGGACGTCGTGCTGGAGGTAGGCGGCGGCCTGGGTGTGCTCTCCGAGCATCTCGCCGAGCGGGTCGCGCACGTGCACGTGGTCGAGCTCGACGAGCATCTACGCGAGGCGCTGAGTGACGCCACCGACCCGCATGACAATGTCAGCCTGCACTGGGGCGATGCGCTGCAGCTGGACATCGCGGCGTTCAGACCCTCGCCGACGAAGCTCGTCTCCAACCTGCCCTACAACATCGCGGCCGGGTTGATCCTGCGCACGATCGGCGTATATCCGGCGATGACGCGCTGGGTGGCGATGGTCCAGCGCGAGGTCGGCGAACGGTTCGCGGCGTCGCCGGGGACGCCCGCCTACGGGGCGCCCTCGGTGCTGGCGCAACTCTCGTGTGAGGTGCGCGTTCTGCGGGTGATCTCGCGCAGCGTGTTTTACCCGGTCCCGAACGTGGACTCGGTTCTGTTGCTGCTTGTCCGTCACGAGGGAGATGACGCCACCCACGGGCTGCGCGAACTGGTCCGCCACGCGTTCGCCCATCGCCGCAAGGCGCTGGCGGGCTCGCTGGCGCTGGCGCCGGGCGCGCCGGACGGGACACGTGAGCGGGTGCGCGCGGCGCTCTTCGAGCTCGGACATCCCGTGGACGTGCGCGCGGAGCGGCTGGCGCCAGAGGAGTTCCGCGAGCTGGCGCGGCTGCTCGGGATATGAGCACTCCGTCACGAGAAGACCCGTCGTTGGGTGCGTCACAGCGGGACGCGTCGCCGCAGGCAAGGTCACTACAAGCGCGGCAAGAGAGAGCGCGCGCATTAGCGCCCGCGAAGATCAATCTTGGGCTGTTCGTCGGACCGGTGCGTGAGGCCGACGGCCGGCACGAGCTGGCAAGCGTGATGCAGTCGATCTCGCTCGCCGATGAGCTGACACTGGAATCGATCGAGTCGGCTGCTGGTGGGAGCGCCGAGGACGAGATCGTCTGCCCGGGGGTGCCCGGCGATCCCGGCGAGAATCTGGTGGCGGCGGCCCTGCGCATGTTCCGCGAGGCGACCGGCTGGGATGCCGGACCGCTGCGGTTGAGCATCGACAAGCGCATCCCGGTGGCCGCCGGCCTGGGAGGAGGCTCGGCCGACGCGGCGGCGACACTGCGCCTGGCACGGCACGCGTCGGGTCTCGGCTCAGATGAGTTGCTCATCGAGCTCGGTGCGCAGTTGGGGGCGGATGTGCCGGCGCAGATCGTCCCCGGGCGCTGGTTGGCCACGGGCGCGGGTGAGCAGTTACGAGAGCTTCAGGCGCCGAACCACCCCTTCGGCGTGCTCGTGCTGCCGATCGCGGCCGAGCTGTCCACCGCCGCGGTGTATGCGCGCGCGGATGAGCTCGGGGCGCAGCGCACTGCGCAGCAACTGGCGGACGCGGCTCGCGGGCTGGAGCGCGCGTTCGAGCTGGGCACGGGCGCGCCGGACGAGCGCGAGCTGTTGCACAACGACCTGCAGGCCGCCGCGATCTCGCTGTGTCCGCAGATCGAGCCGGCTCTGGAGCAGGCGCTCGACTCCGGCGCGGACGTGGCGTTCGTCAGCGGGTCGGGCCCGACGGTCGTGGGGCTATTCCTGCGGGCCAACGGGCCAGGACGGGTTCAGCGCGCCATAGCCGGCCTGAGCGGGCGGGATCCCGCGCCGATCTGCGCCGTACCGGTAGACACTGAATACGCGCTGGTTGGACCGGTGCTGGACTCGGTGTAGGTTTGGTGGTCGCCGCGGGCCGGCGGGGAGGTGGGCCCGCAGGCGTGACGGTCGTCTGCTCAGGGGCTCGCCCTCCGCCCGCCCATGCGTCACAATCTCGGGCGATGAGCAGGACGGACGTCAACGACTTGGTGGCCGTGTGCGCGGGTGTGTTCGGGCTGGCGCTGTACGCCGGCCTGATCCTCGTGCCGGCCTGGACCAGCTACTCGCGCCTGTGGGAGCGTGTGGCGGCGAGCATCCTGTCGCTGTACGTGCTCGCCGTGATCGTCGGCGTCGGCGTGGCGGCAGCGCTCGCCGTCGTCTACTTCTGGGGCTGACTCCGATGTCCGAGCTCGCGGCTATGGAAGCCGTAACCGAGGCGGTCGAGTCGGGCGCCGGCCTGCCCGAAGTTGTGCGCGCTGCGGCGAAAGCCCTGGACGCGAGCCTTGCCGTGGCCGACGCGTGGGGCGCAACGCTGGCGGTGGCGGCGCGCTCGCCGGCGGAGGAGCGCGCGCTGCTGTCGCAGGGCAAAGGCGTGACCAGCACACCGCTGCGTGTCGGAGACACGGTCGTGGGCACGATGCACATGCGCGCGACCACCACCGATGTGCAGTCGGGCGAGCCGAGCGCGCAGATGAAGCGGCTGCTGGTGACGATGATCGCCTCGGAGGTTGAGCGCGTGCGCGCCCCCGAGCGAGCCTCGGAGACGGCCGCCGCGGAGTTCCTGCGCGCGATCCTGCGGCGTGAGCTGACCGAGCGCGAGGCCTTGCTCAAGCGCGCGGGCGAGCTGTCGCTGGACCTCGAGACCGGCGCAAGCATGATCGTCGCGCGCGCCCACCCGCAGGCGCCGACCGACGAGGGCTGGCGCGCGCGTGTGCGGGCGGTCGCCGAGCGTGGCGCCAGGGCTGTGGTCAGCCGCTCGATCGCCGCCCTGTCCGAGCGCGAGAACGCCGGCACGGTCGGCGCGGAGGTGCTGCTGCTGATCCCCGGCGGCGTGCAGGACACGGCGGCCCGTGCCGCGGAGGCGGTGCTGCGCGAGATGGAGGCCGGCCTCGCCGGGTACACGTTCGCGCTCGGGCGCAGCCGTATCGCCGAGGACCCGGCCGATCTGCCGCGCGCCGCGGGTGAGGCGCTGCTGGCGGCGAACGTCGCCCAGGGTGGCTCGGAGGAGGTCGCGCTGGCGTTCGAGCAGACCGGCGCCTACCGGCTGCTGCTGAGCGCGATGACCGAGAACCCCTCGGAGCTGCAGCGCTTCTACGCCGAGACGGTCGAGCCGCTGCTGGCCTACGACGAGCAGTACGAGACCGAGCTCGTGCGCACGCTGGCGACGTTCCTGGAGGCCGACGGCAACGTCGCCGGCACCGCCCAGCGCCTGTTCACGCACCGCCACACGATCTACTACCGCCTGGAGCGAGTCCGCGAGCTCTCGGGGCTGGACGTCAGCTCGAGCGACGGCCGCGAGAAGCTCAGCCTCGGCCTGAAGGCGATGCGCGTGCTCGGCATCTCAGCCGCGGGCGGCCCCGCCTCGGAGGCCGGCGCGGAAGGGGGGCGGGTCCCGGGGCGGTCCGCGCGGCGGACTCGTTGAGCGGGGTTAGGGGCGAGCGAGCTCCAGCGCGTATGTCGCGCCGGGTTCGCCTTGAGCCAGCAGCGAGGGTACGGCGGCAGTGGCGCCGACACCCGCTTCGTGGAATTCGGTGGCGAAGATGACTTCGCGATGGGGTGGCGACTGCAACCAGGCCGCCACCATCTGCGCGGGGGTCGCCGCGCGTTTCGTGCCCCAGCCGATGTTCTCCGCGGTCAACAGGCTCCGGGCGTGCCGGCCATAGCGGGTCGCCGCGATCATGGCTTCGGGCGTCGTCCCCGACGGACGGTCGTCGGCGAAGTAGTCCAATCGGACCATCGTGTCAACCTGAGACACGGCCACCGACTGCAGTTCGCGGTTGGCCTTCAGCGTCGTCAGGCCCCGGGCGGCGCGCGCCTGGTCGATCAGGCACAGCGTGGCCGCATCGATACTCGCGGCGTTCGTCCGGCTCGGACGCAGGTTCGCGTTCGGGCAGGTGTTCGCGGGGGCGTGCTTGGGGGAGGGACGAGTTGTTGCGGCCCAAGCGAGGTTTGCGAACAGCGGTAGTGCGCACAGCGCAAGGATCAGTGCCGCGGCAACGAGTGCAGCGCCGATATGTGGCCACAGTCTCGAAATCTCCCCCTGCACTTGCGCAGGCATGGTTGCATACGCAGGAGACGGGCGTGTAACCGCGACGTGAAACTGGACGGACGGGCTTGTGGGATCGGAGAGTCGTCACCCCGCCCGTGGATACTCGTGCGACGATGTATGCCCGGCGACATCCATTGGGGGGTCGTCCAATGGCAGGACACCAGGTTTTGGTCCTGGGAATCAGGGTTCGAATCCCTGCCCCCCAGTAGCGAATTTCCATCAGCGAGATGACGGTTGTAGAAACGGGCTCATTCAGACTGAGCCCCGTAGGGTGGATGGGCCAGAGTTGTGGCCATCACCTGCACCCAGGTGTCGACGAGCGTTTCGTCGTTGACCTGAGCCGGGATGCCAAGGACGTCACGTAGCAGGCGCGAGGAGAGCAGCGATCCGAGTCCGAGGGTGGCTATCGCCGTTGCCTCCTCGGCCGGTATCGTGCGCTCGGCACGTTCGCCGATCCACGTGGCAAAGCCTGTGAACGTGGAACTGACGAGCTGCTCGACTGCCGCGGTCAGTAGTTGGGGGCGGTTGCGCGCGTCGGAGGCGAGGATGCGCAGCAACTCGGACTCGCTGTCGAGCTCGGCGAGGACGTAGCGGGCGGTCAGCGTCAGTTCGGCTTTGAGGTCCCCCAACGATCCAAGCACGTCCCGGATCTCGCGGAGCGCGCCGAGCCGCGCGAGCTGGCGCTCGATGCCGGCGGCCAGGACGGCTTCCTTGCTCGGGAAGTGGTGGTAGATCCCACCCGCGCCGGGGGTGAGCCCGGCGGCGGCCTCGATCTTGGCGATGCTCGTGCCGGAGTAGCCGTGCTGACTGAACAGCCGCATCGCCTCATCGACGATCCGCTCGCGGGTTGGGGTCGTGGTTGACATGGGTCCGTCAAAGTATACACTTAGCTAAAGCCAGTTGACCGAGAAGTTGACCGAGAAGGAGATGTGTTTGGTGTCCGCTGTCGGGCTTCCCCCAGATCCAGGCGATCCGTTGGCCAAGGGTGATGGCATCCGCCGTGGGCGCTTGCGGCGCACCGCCCCGCTGGCCGCGCTGAGCGCCCGCACCGCGGGGGAGGCGGTCGTGGTCGGACTGCGCAGCAAGCTGACGGGCGCGGACAGCACTGAGTTTCATGTCCGCACGGCGGAGCGCTACGCCGAGCTGCTCGGACACTCCAAGGGCGCGCTGATGAAGGCCGGGCAGATGCTGTCATTCGTCTCGGCCAGTCCTGCGGTGCCGGCGGAGTTCCAGCCGATCTACCAGGAGGCGCTAGCGCGACTGCGCGATGATGCACCGCCGATGGCGGGCGAGCTGGCGCGCGTAGTGCTCGAGCACGAGCTCGGCCGGCGGACCGAGTGCGCGTTTGCCGAGTTCGACTGGACCCCGCTCGCGGCAGCCTCGATCGGCCAGGTGCACGCGGCCCGACTGCACGACGGTCGCGAGGTCGCGGTGAAGATCCAGTATCCGGGGGTGGCGGACGCGATCGGCGCCGACCTGAAGAACACGGAGTTGCTGGCGACGTTTCTGAGCTTGATTATTGGCGGCCTGTCCCCGCGGAGGCTGAGCTTTGACATTCGCGGCGCGGCGCGTGAGATGAGCGTGGGCATCGCCGAGGAGCTCGACTATCGGCTGGAGGCTGCCAACCAGACGGAGTTCGCCGAGTACTACCGCGGACACCCGTTCATCCACGTGCCGGAGGTGATCGGCGAGCTGTGCACCGATCGCGTGTTGACCCAGGAGCTCGTGCGGGGGCGATGCTGGAGCGATGCCCTCACGGCCGGGCAGGAGCTGCGCGACCAGTGGGCGGAGGCGATCCACCGCTTCGTTTATGGCACCTATAAACGCCTGTATTTGTTCAACGCCGACCCGCACCCCGGCAACTACGTGTTCCACGAGGACGGGAGCGTGAGCTTCCTGGACTTCGGCTGCGTCAAGCGCTTTGACCGCGAGCAGGTCCAGATGATGGATACGATCGTGCGCGAATGCTTTCGCAATGACGTGCTCGGAACGTGGCGGGCGTGCGTGGAGGCTGGGTTCTTCAGATCCTCAGACCCCGTCACCCCCGAGGAAGTGTTCGCCTTCTGGCACGAGGACTGGGCGATGCTCTGGGCGGAGCAGCGGTTTGTCGTAACCCCGGAGTATGTAGCAAAAAGAATCGAACGCAGGTTTTCATCGAACGGCCCCTCGGCGAACGCTTTCCGGCACATCAGCGCGTCACCTGAGTACACGGTCATGAGCCGGATCGAGGTCGGGGTGGCGTCGGTGATCGCGCAATTGCACGCCGGCACTCACTGGGGCGCCATAACAGCAGAGCACTTGGAGAACGCCGCGCCGATCACCGCGATGGGCAAGCGCGAGCACGCGTTCTTCGAGGAGCGCCAGGTGGCAAGCCATGCCTGACCGGGCAGCCTGGCCGACTACACAAGGAGACAGCGCATGATGAAGCCCAATATTCGGATCGTTGTTAGCGCGCTGGTGGTTTGCGTGTGCCTGATCGCCGTGACTGTCGCGTGGGCGGGAGAGACGCTGACAGTCCACGCGAGCTTCACGCCCGAGAAGCTCGGCGGCTCGACCAACCTCTCAGCCACGGCGACGTTTGGCTCCAACACCCAAAATCCGCAGTCGCCCGTGGTCAAAGTGACGGCCTATGGCCCCGCGGGCATGTCGGTTGACACCCGCGGCGCTGGTACCTGCACCGCGACTCTAGCGACGCTCGAAGAAACCGGTCCCAGCGCGTGTCCGGCTGACTCCCGTGTCGGCTTCGGCAATGGCGTAGGGCTATTTGAAATAGCCAAAGAAGTCCTTCCCGAGCATTTCACGCTCGAATTCTTTCTCGCCCCCCCAGAACACGGACATCTCGTGATGCTGATCTATGTCAACTCCGCCACGCCGGCCTCCGATCAGAAAGCCCTGGTGGCTCGAGAGGTTCAGGGGCCCAAGCCTTACGGAATCGGTATCTCCTTCGAAATACCGCTCAGCGGTCAGCTCACGCTTCCCGGTGCCCCGCTCGGCTGGGAGGAACATGTCTCTTTCACGCTCGGCGCCACGAACGTCGCCTACTACAAAACGATCCACGGCAAGCGCAAGCTGGTCCACGTAAAGGGCATCGTCCTCCCCAAGACGTGCCCCCACGGCGGCTTCCCGATCGAGGCACAGGTCGGCTTCGCGGACGGCACCATGACCACAACCACGAGCACCGTCCCATGTCCGGGCAAGTAACCGGGCGCGCGGTCCTGGCGGCGGCGGCACGGCGCTGGAGACCGATAAGACCATCGCGATGTCATCAGACATAGGACTCCGGCGCAGCTGACCGATTGCAGCCGATGACCTACCATCTCCCGGGTGACTCCCGCTCCGACGGTTCTGATCATCGCTGCGGGGCAGGGCACGCGGATGCGCTCGCGCACGCCGAAGGTGCTGCACGAGCTGTGCGGCATCCCGATGGTGCTGTGGCCGGTGCGCGCCGCGCTCGCCGCGGGGGCGGGCCGGGTGGTCGTGGTCAACTCGCCCGCGCGGGCGCTTCAGAGCGTGTTGCCGGAGGGCGTGCAGCTTGCGGTGCAACCCCGCCCGAACGGGACGGGCGGGGCGGTCGTGGCGGCGATGGCGCAACTCGGCGCGGGCGTTACGGATGGTGTGGGCGGCGCCGGTGACGGTGCCGATGGAACGGATGGCGCCGGCGGGGCCGACAGTGACGCTCCGGTGGTCATACTGAGCGGGGACGTGCCGCTCGTGAGCGCCGAGACGATCTCAGGGCTCGTGCGGGCCCACGAGCAGAGCGGCGCGAGCGCGACGATGGCGAGTACGGTCCTCGACGACCCGAGCGGGTACGGGCGGGTGGTGCGCGACGAGCACGGCGCGGTGCAGCGCGTGGTCGAGACCAAGGCGGACGGGGACGCAACTCCCGAGCAGCTGCGGATCCGCGAGGTGAACACCGGCGTGTACGTGTTCGCGCACGACGCGCTCCGTGCGGCGCTGCCGCGGTTGAGTGACGACAACGCCCAGGGCGAGCTGTATCTGCCGCAGGCGCTCGATCTGATCCGCGCCGATGGGGGCACTGTTGCCGCACACACCGTGGCCGACCAGACGCTGGTGCTGGGCGTGAACGACCGGGCGGGGTTGGCGCTGGTGCGCGGGCTGGCGCAGGAGGCGATCCACGCGCGGCACATGGCGGCGGGGGTGAGCATCGTCGATCCGCGCACGACCGTGATCGACGTCAACGTGCGGATCGGTCAGGACACGACGATCGAGCCCGGTACGACGATCAGGGGCAGCACGCGCATCGGCGAGGACTGCGTCGTACGGTGCTCGTACATCGTGGACAGCGTGCTCGAGGACAGCGTATCGGTCGGGCCGTTCGCGTACCTGCGTCCGGGGACGGTCCTGCGTGAGGGGTCCAAGGCGGGGACGTTCGTGGAGATCAAGAACTCCGACATCGGCCCGGGGGCTAAGGTCCCGCACCTGTCCTACATCGGCGACGCGGACGTCGGCGCCGGCACGAACCTCGGCGCGAGCACGATCACCGCCAACTACGACGGCCGCGCCAAGCACCGCACGACGATCGGCCGGGGCGTGCGCAGCAGCGTGCATGTCTCGTTCGTGGCGCCGGTAACGGTCGGCGATGAGGCGGTTACGGGAGCGGGCTCGGTGATCAACGAGGATGTTCCGTCCGGGGCGCTGGGTATCGCGCGCGCGCGTCAAACCAATATCGAGGGGTATGCCGCACGGCGCGACGCAGAACCGCCCGAGCGAGGGCCCGTCGCGTGAGACCCCTACACTCCAGAACACGATGAGCAGCGCGATGGACACGCGCGCGCAACAGGCCGCGCAGACGAGCCTGCCGATCGACTACAACAAGCGGCTGATGCTGTTCAGCGGGCGCGCGAACCCGCAGCTGGCCGTCAACATCGCGGGCAAGCTGGAAATGGACCTCGGCCCGGTGACGCTGAAGACGTTCTCCAACGGCGAGGTGTACTGCCGCTACGAGGAGTCGATCCGCGGCGCCGACGTGTTCGTGGTGCAGTCCACATGCGGCAACCCACACACAGGCGTCACGGCGAACGACTCGCTGATGGAGCTACTGCTGATGATCGACGCGGCCGTCGGCGCCTCCGCGCACCGCGTGATTGCGGTTACGCCGTGGTTCGGGTACTCCAGGCAGGACAAGAAGTCCTCGCCGCGCGAGCCGATTTCCGCGCGGCTGGTGGCGCGGATGCTGGAGGCGGCGGGGGCGGACCGGGTGCTGACGATGGACCTGCACGCCGGCCAGATCCAGGGGTTCTTCCAGAAACCGGTCGATCACATGACCGCGCTGTTCATGCTGACGCAGTACTTCGACGACCTCGGGCTGTCGGACCTCGTGGTCGTGGCGCCGGACGCGGGCCGGGTGAAGCTGAACAAGAAATTCGCGTTGAAGATCGGCGCGGAGCTGGCGATCCTCGACAAGGAGCGCCCGGCCCATCAGGTCGCGGAGATTGGGTACGTGATCGGCGACGTCGCGGGCAAGACGGCGGTGATCGTCAACGACATGATCGACACCGCCGGAACGCTGGCGGCGGCGACCCAGACGGTGCTCGACGCGGGCGCGAAGAGCGTGTACGCGGCGGCCACGCACGGCGTGTTCTCGGGCGCGGCGTTCGAGAACCTCGCGGCGTCGGGCCTGAAGGAGATCGTCGTGACCGACACGATCCCGGTCGCGGCCGAGCGCCCGGAGATCATCCGCGTGCTGCCGTGCGCCGAGCTGCTGACCGACTCGATCCGGCGGATCTTCACCGACGACTCGGTCAGCGAAGTGTTCGGCGGGGAGAACCAGTTGTTCTGAGCGTGGGGAGAGCAGGCTCCCCCACGGCCCCCACGGTGTGTGCGGCGGCATGTGGCGGCGAGCGCCGGCTGTTCTGGGGACGATTGCTAGAGTCATCGACTCGATGGCCACAGCAACGACAAAACTGAGCGTCACCAGCCGTGCCGCCGAGGGCTCGCGGGCTGCCCGGCGTCTGCGTCGCTCCGGGCGCGTGCCCGGGGTCGTATACGGAGGGGGCGGCGATGCGCAGGGGTTCGACGCCGACGCGCGCGAGCTGCGCCACGCGCTGGCCGGATCCGGTGCGGTTCTGGACCTGAGCATCGACGGCGAGACGGCCACGCCGGTCGTGCTCAAGGAGGCCCAGCGCGACCCCGTGCGCGGTGAGACAGTGCACGTCGATCTGCTGCGGGTGCGGTTGGACGAGGCGATCCACGCGGTCGTGCCGCTGGAGCTGACCGGCACCGAGGAGGCGCCGGGCGTCAAGGAGGGCGGCGTGCTCGAGCAGATCACGCGCGAGCTGAACGTGCAGGCGCTGCCGACCGCGATCCCCGAGTCGATCGTGCACGACATCGGCGAGATGCAGATCGGCGAGACGATCGTCCTGCAGGCGCTCGCTGCGCTGGACGGTGTCACGCTGCTGGACGATCCCGAGACCGTGCTCGCGACGCTGTCCCCGCCGCGGCTGCAGACCGAGGCCGAGGAGGAGATCGAGACCGAGACCGAGCTCGTCGGCGAGGGCGAGGCCGCGGAGCAGGGCGAGTCTGCCGAGTCCGGCGGCTCCGACGGCGAGTCCGGCGGGGAGTAGTCCACCCTGCGGCGGCCGTTTCGCCGTGGTGGCGGAGATGGCGGCGACGCCGGTGCGCGCTGCGACTGGCTGATCGTCGGTCTGGGCAACCCCGGACGCGAGCACTCAGACACCCGGCACAACATCGGGTTCATGGTCGCCGACCTCCTGGTCGAGCGCTGGGGGCTGGGCCGGGCGAAGGAGCGCTATCGCGGGCGGATCGCCGAGGGTCGTGTGCGCACCGAGCCCGGGGCGCCCGCGGGGCCGCGCGTGGCGGTGCTGTGGCCGCAGACGTACATGAACGAGGCCGGGCGCTCGGTCGGTCCCGCGCGCGGGGCGCTGCATGTGGGGCTCGACCGGGTGGTGGTCGTGCACGATGAGATCGACATCCCATTCGGTGATGTCCGCGCGCGCGTGGGCGGGGGGCTGGCGGGGCACAACGGTCTGAAGTCGCTCCGGCGCGAGCTGGGCAGCCCCGAGTTCGTGCGCGTGCGCGTGGGTGTCGGGCGCCCGGCGTCCAGCGATCCGGAGATCGTCTCGGCCTATGTGCTCGGGCGCTTCCGCGAGGACCCCGGTGAGGTGCGTGACCTCATCGAGCGCGCGGCCGATCGGGTGCAGGGGATCGTGCTGGGCGAGGACCCCGTTCAGTGACGCGACCGGACTCTTCAGTGGCGCGAGCCGAATCGAGACACTAGATGGCGCTGCGCTCACTGCTCGGTCTGATCGAGGACGATCCCGCCGCGATGACGCTCGCCCGCGAGGGTGGACATGCATTCGTGTCGGCCTCGCTGCGCCCGTACCTGATCGCTGCGCTGGCCGATCGTCAGCCCGACGCCGGCACCGCCGCACAGGTCCGTCCAACGCTGGTCGTGGTCGGGGATGACCGCGCGGCACGCGATCTAGCCGCAGACCTGAGCGCATGGCTGGCGCCCCGCCGGGTGCGCTACTACCCATCTCGGGGCGTCGCCTACGAGTCGCACCTCGCGCCGCCGGCCCATCTCGTGGGCCTGCGCGTGGCGGCGCTGGACGCGTTGCTGGCCGCGAACGAGGCAGAGGAGGATGAGCCACCGGTGGTCGTCGTCAGCGCGGTGGCGCTGTCGGAGAAGGTCCCCGATCCGGCGCTGCGCCCGCACGCGTTCACGCTGCGCGTCGGCGAGCTGCTGGACCTCGAGGAGTGCGCCGCCGAACTGGTCGCAGCCGGGTATGAGCGTATAGATCAGGTGTCCGAGCGCGGGCAGTTCGCGCTGCGAGGAGGACTCATGGACGTGTTCGGAGCCACCCAGGATCGGGCGGTGCGGGTGGACATGTTCGATGTCGAGATCGAATCGCTGCGCTGGTTCTCGACGTTCACGCAGCGCTCGCTCGGCGACGTGGCCGAGGTCGAGATCGCGCCCGCGGCGGAGCTGGCGATCGAGCATCGCGAGCTGGCGGAGATCGCTGCCTCCGAAGACGTGGCCGACCGTCCCGATATCGCCGAGCTGTTGCCGCTCGAGCGGTTCGGCGCGCTGCTCGAGCTGCTCGACGACACGACCGAGATCGTCGTGGCGGCCGAGGAGGAGCTGAAGTCGGCGCTGTCAGATCACTGGACCGATGTGTGTGCGGCGTTCGCCGACGAGGATGCGCACCACCTGTACGTGAGTCCGGACAGTATCGAAGCGGCGCTCGTTGGGCGGGCGCGGACATGGCTGTCGGCCATATCCGGCGATCAACCACTACAGCTGCGCGCCCAGGCCGCGGACACCGCCGCGCGCTCGTTGGCGGAGGCGGAGCCGGAGCTGGAGAAGCTCGTGCGGTCCGGTTACCGCACGGTCGTCGCGTTTCCGCGTCGCGGCGAGGGTGAGCGCGCCGCCTACAACCTCGGGCGGTTGAAAGCCGGCTGGCTGGGGGAGGACGTCGATGTCGGTCGTCAGGTGCTCGAGCCGTCGCTGAGGTTCGCGGCGGCGTCGCTGCGCGAGGGGTTCGTCGCGCCCCAGCTGAAGCTCGCGATCTTCCCCGAGCACCGCCTGTTGCGCCGCCGTCGCGCCGAGCGTGGCGGGGCCGGGACGGGAGCTGGCGCCGCCGGGCGTGGCGGGCCGGGAGGTGCACGTCGCGGGGCGCTGCGTTCGTTCACGGAGCTGCGCACCGGAGACATCGTCGTGCACGAGGATCACGGCGTCGCGCGGTTCGCCGGGTTTGAGACGCGCACGGTCGCCGACGTGACGCGCGACTACCTGTATCTCGAATACCAGGGCGACGACCGCGTCTACGTGCCCACCGAGCAGCTGGCGAAGATCTCGCGCTACGTTGGCGCGGGCGGCGAACACCCACCGCTGTCTAAGCTCGGCGGCACGCGCTGGGAGACGATGAAGGCGCGCGCGCGCAGGGCCGCGCAGGAGCTGGCGGGCGAGCTGCTGAGCCTGTACGCCGAGCGCCGGCGGCGCGCCGGGTATGCGTTCGAGCCCGACTCGGACTGGCAGCGGGAGTTCGAGTCTAAGTTCCCCTACGCCGAGACAGCCGATCAGCTGGAGGCGATCGAGCTGGTCAAGGCCGACATGGAAGCGCCGCGGCCGATGGACCGGCTGATCTGCGGCGACGTCGGCTACGGTAAGACCGAGGTCGCGTTGCGCGCCGCGTTCAAGGCGGCCAGCCAGGGCAAGCAGGTGCTGATGCTGGCGCCGACGACGATCCTCGCCCAGCAGCACTACGGAACGTTCTCCGAGCGTCTCGCCGACTACCCGATCAACGTCGAGCACGTCTCGCGGTTTCGCTCGGCAGCCGAGCAGCGCGAGGCGATCGCAGGGTTCGCGGCCGGCCGGGTCAACATCCTGATCGGCACCCACCGGGTGCTGTCGCGTGACGTTCGCGCCAAGGACCTGGGCTTGTTGATCCTCGATGAGGAGCAGCGGTTCGGGGTCAAGCAGAAGGAGCTATTGCGCCAGCTGAAGCTGCGCGTGGACGTGATCTCGATGTCGGCCACGCCGATCCCCCGCACCCTGCAGATGTCGCTGGCGGGGTTGCGTGAGATCTCGGTGATCGAGACGCCGCCCGAAGGACGCCGGCCGGTCAAGACGTACGTCGGCGAGTACGAGGAGGAGCTCGTCAAGCGCGCGATCCTGCGCGAGCACGAGCGCGACGGGCAGGCTTTCTTTCTGCACAACCGCGTCGAGTCGATCGACGAGACGGCGGAGCGCCTGCGCGCGCTGTGCCCGGGCGTGCGGTTCGCGGTGGCCCACGGCCAGATGACCGACGGCGAGCTGGAGACGGTGATGATGGACTACCTGCGCGGCGAGTCCGACGTGCTCGTGTGCACCTCGATCATCGAGTCCGGCATCGACATTCCCCAGGCGAACACGCTGATCGTCGAGCACTCAGACGCGTTCGGCCTGTCCCAGCTGTACCAGATTCGCGGGCGCGTGGGGCGCAGCCGCGAGCGGGCGTACGCCTACCTGATGTACGACTCAGCGGCCGCGCTCACGCCGGAGGCCGCGCAGCGGCTGGCGGCGCTGTCGGACTACACCGAGCTCGGCGCGGGGTTCAAAGTCGCGATGCGCGATCTGGAGCTGCGCGGCGCGGGAAACCTGCTCGGCGACGAGCAGTCCGGGCATGTCGCGGCGCTCGGGTTCGAGCTGTACATGCAGATGCTCGACGAGGCCGTGCGCGGTGCCGGGGCGAACGGGGATGGGGTCGATGCCGGCGCCGCCGCAGAGGGTGAGGAGCTCCCCGAGCCCGTGCGGTTGGACGTAAACGTCGATGCGTACATCCCAACCGACTACGTTCCGTACGAGCAGGCCAAGATCGAGATCCACCGGCGCGTGGCCGGCGCGCTGGAGGTGGCGGAGGTGGAACAGTTGCGCGAGGAGCTCGAGGATCGTTTCGGGCCTGTGCCCGAGCCGCTTGCGAACCTGCTGGCGCTGCAGCGGGCGCGGATCAAGTTCGGTCAGGCCGGCGCGACGGTCGTGAGCTTTCGTGGCGAGCGTCTGGCGGTCACGCCGATCGAGCTGGACTCCGCACGTGCGCGGCGGCTGCGCGAGGAGCTGCCCGAGGCGCTGTACGAGTCCGGGCGCTCGCAGGTCTCCGTTCGGGTGCCGCGCGAGGGCTCGGCGCGGTTTCCGACGGTCATCCGCGCCGCCGACGTGCTGCTGGCGCTCAAGCGCGAGGCGGCCTGAGAAGCGTCTTCAGGAACTCCTTAAGCACGAACGCGGCGATATCCGCTAGAGTGCCCGCGTCGTGTCCAAGTACTTCCGGTCCATCTCGGCGCTCGGCGCCGTTTTCTTTGCCGTCATCGGCCTCGCCGCGTGCGGCGGGGGCATCCCCGGCAACGCGGTCGTGCAGGTCAACGGCACGCCGATCACTAAGACCACGTTCGAACATTGGATGTCGGTGGCCTCGGCCTCGACCGCTTCGAGCACGGGGACGACCGGAGCCAAGCCCGCGATCCCGGTCCCGCCCGACTACACCGCGTGCATCGCCCACCTGGAAGCGACCGCGCCCAAGCCGGCCAAGGGGCAGGCCAAGCCGACCAGCGCGCAGCTGAAGAGCGAGTGCGAACAGCAGTACAAATCGCTGCAGCAGGAGGTGCTCGGGTTTTTGATCTCCTCGTCGTGGGTCCTCGGCGAAGCCGAATCGCTGGGCGTGAAAGTGAGCGACTCAGAAGTCAAGAAAGAATTCGAAAAGATCAAGAACGAGCAGTTCCCCAAGGCCGCCGAATTCCAGAAATTCCTCGCCACGTCGGGCCAGACCGTCTCGGATCTGCTGCTGCGCGTGAAGCTGAACATGCTGTCCTCGAAAATCCAGCAGAAGATCGCCAAACAGAAAGCGACCGTCAGCAAAGAAGAAATCAAGAAGTACTACGAACAGCACAAGTCGCAGTACGGCACGCCGGAAAAGCGCGACGTTCGGATCGTCCTGACCAAGACCGAAGCCCAGGCCAATGAAGCCAAGAAGGAAATCGAATCGGGCAAGTCATTCGCCTCGGTCGCCAAGAGCAAATCGATCGATCCGACGAGCAAGAACACCGGCGGCGAACTGAAGGGTGTCGTCAAGGGCCAGGAGGAGAAGGCGCTCGACGAAGCGATCTTCTCGGCGCCCAAGGGCAAGCTCGGCGGTCCCGTGAAGACGCCGTTCGGCTACTACATCTACGAAGTCACCTCCACGACTCCCGGCAGCAGCCAGTCGCTGGCCCAGTCCGAAGCGGCGATCAAACAACAGCTCGCCGCCACCGGGCAGCAGTCGGCGCTGAGCAAGTTCGTCAAAGAATTCCGCTCCAAGTGGGAAGCCAAAACCGAATGCGCCAGCGGCTACTCGGTGCAGGACTGCCACGGATACAAAAAACCCAAGACCTCCGCCACCGAAGGCACGACCGGCGCCTCGGGGACGACCACGGTCAAATAGCCTCGCCGGCGCGGCTGTGATGCCGGCATGAGTCAGATCGAGCGGGTTCACGCGCGCCAGATCCTCGATAGCAGGGGCAACCCGACGGTCGAGGTCGAGATCGGTCTGCGCTCCGGCGCCCACGGCCACGCGGCGGTGCCCTCGGGCGCCTCGACCGGTGAGCACGAGGCGACAGAGCTGCGCGACGGCGGCGAGCGCTGGCAGGGCAAGGGTGTGGGGCGCGCGGTGGCGAACGTGAATGGAGAGCTGGCCGAGGCGGTCACGGGCCTGGACGCCGCCGCCCAGCGAGGCCTGGACGAGGCGCTGATCGCGGCGGATGGCACGCCTAACAAGTCCCGCTTGGGCGCCAACGCGATCCTCGGTGTGTCGCTGGCCGCGGCGCACGCGCAGGCGGCCGAGGAGGGACTGCCGCTGTGGCGCTACCTAGGTGGAGAGGCGGCACGGGTGCTGCCGGTGCCGATGATGAACGTGCTCAACGGCGGGGCTCACGCCGACAACAAAGTGGACTTCCAGGAGTTCATGATCGTCCCCTGCGGCGCGCCGACGTTCTCCGAATGCCTGCGCACGGGCGTCGAGGTGTTCCATGCGCTGAAGGGCACGCTACATGAGCGGGGTCTGAGCACGGCCGGTGGTGACGAGGGCGGGTTCGCGCCGGACCTCGGCTCCAACGAGGAGGCGCTGCAGATGCTCGTCGCGGGCATCGAGGCGGCAGGGTATGAGCCCGGCGCGGACGTCGCGATCGCGATGGATCCTGCCACCAGCGAGCTGTACCGCGCGGGCGAGGGCTACGTGCTGGAGCACGAGGGTCGCACGCTCAGCGCCGCCGAGCTGACCGACTACTGGGCCGAACTGGTCGCGCGCTATCCGATCGTCTCGATCGAGGACG
Source organism: uncultured Solirubrobacterales bacterium (assembly GCA_963810645.1). Classification (GTDB taxonomy): domain Bacteria; phylum Actinomycetota; class Thermoleophilia; order Solirubrobacterales; family Solirubrobacteraceae; genus Palsa-744. The sequence goes on from CAWEOK010000005.1 coordinate 251,289, forward strand.
GCATGGACGAGGAGGACTGGTCCGGTTGGCGGACGCTTACCGAGCGCCTGGGCGAGCACACGCAGCTCGTCGGCGACGATCTGTTCGTGACGAACACCGAGCGTCTGCGGCGCGGCATCGACGAGCACGTGGCGAACTCGATTCTGATCAAGGTCAACCAGATCGGGACGCTGTCGGAGACGCTGGACGCGATCGGCATGGCGCGTGAGGCCGGGTATACCGCGGTCATGAGTCACCGCTCGGGCGAGACCGAAGACGTCACGATCGCCGACCTGGCGGTCGCCACCGGCTGCGGGCAGATCAAGACGGGCGCCCCGTCGCGCTCGGACCGGGTCGCCAAGTACAACCAGCTGCTGCGCATCGAGGAGCAGCTCGGCGCCGACGCCGAGTTCCCCGGGCGCTCGGTCTTTCGCGGCTGACCTGGCCCGCACCACGATTGTTCAGCGACTGATCCGCGGTCGATCCCCGCGGCCATACCGCTTGCAGGCTCGGCCGCCGAGGGTACGCGGGCAGGGATCGGACGGTCGGAGGCGAATGCGACGCACATGGCCAGCGCCCACGCATCCTCTGCACGTCCCCGATCGATCGCGACGAGCCCGATCGCGCGTGTGCGCTGGGACAGGCTCGGACGCATCGCGATGCTGTGTCTGCTGATCGCGCTCGTATATCTGTACGTGAGCGCGGGCATCCGCATCTACTCGACCTACCGCGAGGCGCGCAGCGACAGCACGCAGCTGGCGGCGCTGGAGCACGAACACGTGCTGCTGGTGCACGAGCACGAAGCGCTTGGCCGGCGCAACACCGTCGAAGAGGAGGCCCGCCGGCTGGGCATGATGAAAGCCGGCGAGCAACCGTACGTCGTTCCCGGTCTGCCGAACAACTGACCCGAGCTCGCGTGAGCCGGCGCTCGTGCCCGCTAACCTCGGCCAAGTGTCGTTCGAGAACGCGATCTACCAGTGGCAGCGTGGCGAGCGACGCTTGCGGGATGCGCCGCCCGAGCACGCCCAGCTGCTGGAGCGCGTCGCCGCCGAGCTCGTCTCAGAGCTGCGCCGGCGCCTGGGCGGCAGGTTCTCGGCACAGGAGCTGGCTGATCTATATGGAGCCGGAACCAGCTGGTGCATGCAGACGGCGATGAATGTCGCGCCCGACGCTCCCTGGGCATGGGACTCGAGCGTGGTCGCCGACGCCGCGTTCGGTCGCTATCTGCGCGAGGCCTCTGACTATGCCGGAGGCCGGCGCGAGGTCAAGGTCTAGTCGTCGTCGCCGGTGCGGCGTATGACGATTCGATCCTCCTCGACCAGAACCTCGACCGGCCGGTGTCCGGCCCAGTGCTCGGCGTAGACCGGGTTGTCCTGGATCGCGGGGTCCAGCCATAGGCCATACCCCTCCTCGCCGTGATCGAACGTGCCCTCGAGTGGGCCTGTGCCGCTGCGCGCAGAGCCACGTCTGCGGCCACCCCGGCGGCTGCGGCGGCGGGCGGGGGCGGGTGACTCTCCCTCTCCATCGCCCTCGTCATCCGTCTCTCCGTCGTCATCCCCACGCTCGGCCTTGGCCCGCTCAGCCTCGGCTTCGGCGGCCTCCAGCTCGGCTGCGATCAGCGCATCGTCCTCGGCTCGCAGATCGACTTCGTCGGAAGCCGTGGCGCTCTCGGCCGGCTCGCCGTCGCTGACGAGCTCGTTCTGGCGCTTGAACTGCTCGATGTCGCGCACGGAGACCTCGAGCTGGTGGGCGACCCAGGCATCGGTACGGCCTTGCCGTACCCACGCGCGGATCTGATTTAGATGTGGGCGCAGAGATTTGCGAGCCATGGGCGGTCCGGGAGACTAGCGCATACGCCCGGCGCGACGATCCGGACTGCTCCGCGCGACCGTCCGGGCAGGCCGAGACCGGCGACGCGCTGGCTGGCTGGGCAACTCAGACTCGCGTTCGTCCAGCGCGCCGACTATGCTTGCCTGACCGGCGCCGTCGGGGCCAATCTCGTCGAATGCTCGCCGCCCAAGAGGAAGGGTGCAACATGCTGGTGCTGACGCGCAAGTCCAACCAAAGCATCATGATCGGGGACGACATCGAGGTTTCGGTGCTGTCGGTCATGGGCGACAAGGTGCGCATCGGCATCCAGGCGCCCCAGGAGATCCCGGTGTTTCGCACGGAGATCTACCTGGAGATCCATCGCGATAAGAACGACCATGCCGCCGTCGATGGCGCAACGCCGGCCCCCACGCCGGCTGCCACCGACGGATCTGCCCAGCAGTAGATCAGCCGAGCAGCAGGTAGAGCGTGCGAAACATGACCACGGTGACGATCACCGCGGTCAGGATCAGTGCCAGCACGAGCAGCGCGAAGCGAAACGAGCCGCGTTTGTGGCGTCGCTGGACCTCGCGCTTGAACGCCCGCTGCTCGGTCGTGCGCCGCAGCGAGGCGCGGCGGTGACGATCGAGCGAGATCTCTTTGGCGAACGCCTGCTCCAGTTCAGCCAGGCTCTGCCGCATCCTCATCAGGCGACCGACGCCTCGATCTCGGCGCGCTCGTAGACGCTGACAAACCGCAGGTAGTTCTCGGTGATCTGGCGGGCGCCGTCGGAGCGGCCGATCTTGCCGTCAACGTAGGCTTTGAGCGGGTCCCACCAGATCGAGCGCCCGATCGCGAAGCCGATGTAGCCATCCACGGGCGCTGCGGCGGCCAGCCACTGGTCAACCCGGGCGTCATCGGCGCCACGGCCGAGGACAACGCATACGACACCCTCGCGGTTCTCGCCGGACCGGGCCTGGGCGACGAGCATTTCGCAGTCCGAGCGCGCATCCACGCCCTCGATCTTCCACACGTCGACCTCGATCCCGGCGTCCTGGATCTCGGCGATCGCGCGGCGCATCAGCTCGGGGCGCAGCTCTGAGTCGTAGCGGCCGGTGTCGCCGTCAACGGCCTGCAGCTGGGAGTCCTCGGCGGGCACGAGCAGCTCGAACAGGAAGCGGCGCTCGTGGGCGAGCAGCCAGTCGGACAGCCGCTTGAGCTTGGTCAGCTGCTCGCGGTTGCCGGCGGCGTCCCCGTCGGGGTTGTAGCGGACTAGCACCTTCGTGAAGTCAGGGCTGAAGCGCTCGATGTGCTCGCCAAAGTCATCGCCGTACTGGAAGTCGAACATCGGCTGGCCCGAGCGCTCGGCGGGCATCGCCAGTCGCAGACCGGCGGCATGCGTCTCCTCGGGCACGGTCGAGCCGAACTGCTCGTCCACGAGCACGCCCGTCACCGAAGGGTTCGCCCCGGCGGCGACCGCCTGGGAGAGGCCCTCGAAGATCAGGTGCTTGGCGTCGGCGATCATCGCCGTCTGCTCGGAGTCCGGTTCGCCCTCGATGCCGAAGAACTTCTTTTGAAACGACCCGCGGTGGTCGAACGCGAGTATGTAGAGCTTCTGGTCATATCCTGGTTTCATGCCCTGAGTATTCCACGGGCTGGCGCTCGCGGAGTTCGAGGCGTCCGGGGCGGCGGAGCTCGGAGGGGCGACGCGGGGGTCGGGGCGAGCGCGGGCGGGTGGCGAGCCGCTCTCGCGGAGGTCCGCCCCGCTGTGCCGGTAGGGCCCGGGTCTGGGGGTCCTTAGAATGGGGTCACGATGTCCCCGACCCCCGACCTGTTCGTCGTGTGCAAGCAGTGCGGGTCGGAGGTCAGCCCGTACATCACCGAGTGCCCGTACTGCGGCGCGCGGCTGCGCAGTCGAGCGCCGAAGCTGCCGCGCGTCAAGGGCCGCGACCGTGGTCTGCGGCGGCTTACGCGGCTGGGTGCCGTGACACGTCCGGCCGCGCGCACGGGCGCCCCGCGCAGCCGTCTCACGCAGCGGCGCGCATATCCGCGAACGGACGCGCTTCCGTATGCGACGATCACGCTGGTCGCGGCCGGCTGCGCGGGCTGGGTGGCTGTGCGAGGCGGATACGTCGGCTTCTACAAGCTCGCGATCCTCGGTCCATTGGACGGCGACTGGTGGAAGCTGCTGTCGAGCGCGTTCGCCTACCTGGATGGGTTGTATGCGTTCGTGGCGCTGCTGGCGACCGCAATATTCGGCTGGTTGCTCGAGCGCCGCCACGGCCCGGTGGTCGTGCTCGTCGTGTTCTTCGGAGGCGCCATCAGCGGTGCGCTGGCGGCGAGTGCGGTCTACTCAGCGCCGGTCGTCAGCGGTGCGGGCGGCGGGGCACTCGCGCTGATCGTCGCCTGGTCGGTCCCGGACCTGCAGGACGCGCGGCGCGGGGACTACTACGAGGGGGAGCTGCTCGGCGCCGGCGCGATCGCCGCGACTCTGCTGCTGGCGCCCTACGCCCGTCCCGAGGTGAGCTGGCTGGCTGGCGTGGTGGGCGCGATCGTCGGTCTGATCCTCGGCATCGGCCTGCATCTGATCGAGCCGCACGAGTCCTAGGGCGGGCCCTTATCATGGTGCTGCCCGACGCGATCACCCACGACACAGGAGCAGCGACGACATATGGAGATCCGGTTCCTAGGCCACGCGGCATTCGAGCTCAGCGACGGCGATACATCGGTGCTGATCGACCCGTTCCTGACGGGCAATCCCAAGGCGGCCGTCGCCGCGGATGAGCTCAGCCCGCAGGCGATCCTGCTGACGCACGGTCACGGCGACCACATCGGGGACACCGTCCCGATCGCCAAGCGAGCCGGATCGGACGTGGTGGCGATCGTGGAGATCGCCAACGAGCTCTCCGGGGACGGCGTCGAGCAGGTCCACGATCCCAACCTCGGTGGCACGGTCACGCTGGACTGGGGTTCGGTCAAGCTCGTGCCCGCCTGGCACACCTCGACGACTCCCAAAGGGACGGCCAACGTGCCGGCCGGGCTGATCGTGCGGTTCGGGGATAAGACGATCTACCATCTCGGCGACACGGCCCTGTTCTCGGACATGCAGCTGATCGGCGAGCGCGAGGCGCCGATCGATGTGGCGCTGATGTGCATCGGCGGGCACTACACGATGGATCGCCACGACGCCGTCGCGGCCGCCAAGCTGATCGGCGCCAAGCAGGTGATTCCGTGCCACTACGACACGTTCCCGCCGATCGAGACCGACGCGCAGGCGTTCAAGGCAGAGGTCGAATCGGGCGGCGTGTCCGAGGTGGTCGTGCTCGCGCCCGGGGAGCGCCACTCGCCATGATCTCGGGAGCATCGCGATGACCGTCTCTGTCGCGACCGGGACTCTGGCCTGCGAGGCTCTGACGCCGACCCCCGGTGGGATCCGGAGCCTACGGTCATGACCCTGACCAACGCCGTCGTGCTGATCGAGGCCGAGCGCGACGCGCTGTCCACGCTCGGGGGCGCGCTCGCCGACATTGAAGGGGTCGCTGAGGCGTACTCGGTCACGGGGGAGTGGGACTTCGTGGCGATCGTGCGCGTGCCCGACCACGAGCAGCTGGCGGACGTCGTGACCGTGGAGATCGGTGGGTTGCCTGGTGTGACCCGGACCCAGACGATGGTCGCGTTCGCCGCCTACTCCAGGCACGATCTCGAGGCGTTGTTCTCGCTTGGCGAGTAGCCCGGCTGCGCTGCCCCGCGATGCCGGCGATACCACTGAAGCCCGAATACGGACCGACGCTTGGGCGGCTGCTGGCGCCTCGCTGGCACGCGGCGTCCCGGTTCGTGCAGGCGATCGTGATCGTGGCCGGCATCGGTCTGCTCACGCTCGTGATCGGGGCGGGGTTGACGCTAGAGAACGCCCATTACTCACGCGGCGGACCGGCGCCGTTCTCGTTCAGCTATCGCGGTCTCTACCGGACCACGCCCGAGCCCGGCGAGTACGTGCAGGTGCGCAGCCCGGTGCATGGGCCGCTGCGCAACTCGTTCGCGGTCGGCCCGCTGTGGTTGCCGTCATATACGGGTGGGCTCAGCGCCGAGTATCCGCTGTATGCGGCGTCGTACATCGAAGGCTTGCGCCGGCGCTACCGCGGATTCGTGCTGCGCGGCGAGGGCAAGACCCGCGTCAACACCGTCCCCGCCTATGACATCGCCTACACGGCCCAGATCGAAGGCCGGACGGTGTACGGTCGCGATGTGCTGCTGGTGGGAGAACAGGCCGGCGCGCGGGCGGGCGTATACATCGTGATGCTGAGCGCGCCGACCGCCGATCCGGGGGTGACCTCACCGCTGCTCGTGGGCACGACCGGCGTGCTCGAACAGTCGTTGGAGTCGTTCACGATCGGCTGACCAGCGCCTGGACTGACCAGGACCTCCGGCTGACCAGCACCCTGGCTGGCCAAGTCCCGCTGGCCGTGGCCGACGCCGCGGAGCGGATCAGCCCTGGGTCTGGAGTTCGGCCGGTGCGCTTGTCGCGGGCGCTGCTTCCGCGGGGGTCGTTGTGGTGGTGGGGGGTGGCGCCGGGGACGATTCTGCCGGCGCAGTGATTTCGGCCGGCGTCGTCGTGGGCGTCGTCGTGGGCGTCGTCGTTTCGGTCGCCGTCGCGGGTGTTGTAGTCGTCGTTTCGCTGGGCCCCGCGGGCGTGCCGCCGGTCGGGTCCGTCGCGGGCGTGACCGGTGTGGAAGATGTGCTCGCCGGCGCCGGTGCGGTCGCGCTCGTCGGTAGGGCGGTCGTATCGGTCGTGACCTCGGTCACCTGGGGCGAAGCCGGCTTGGCCGGCGTCACGGCCGGCTTGACGACCGGAACGACCGTCGCGGGTCGATTCACAGGTGAGCCTGCTGCCGGAGCGGTTTTGGTCGTCTTGACCAACGCGTGGCGATGGTCATCGCCACCGGTGCCGTTGCCATTGCCGGGCGGTCGTGTCGCTGAACCTCCTGCCACGAGCCTGCGTGCGGGCGCGGTGACCGGCTGAACGCTCGAGTGCACGACGACCGGTTCGCTGACATGCGCCGGTACGTATGCCGTGGTGGCAGCAGTGGCGTGATGGTGGTGGGCGGCGGGAACGACGTGTTCGGCTGCGACCGCGCCGGCTGTGACGATCGCGGCGGCGGCAAGCCCGGCGGCGGCCTTGGTCGCCACGGCGCCCATCCCGGCAGTCAGCAGCCCCCCGGATACGCTCGCTCCCCCCGCACCGGCCGCGGTGGCGGTGGCGCCCGCAGTGGCTCCGGCTCCCGCTCCGGCGCCGACATGGCCGGCGGAGGCGGTCGAGCCGAGCTTGGTGAGCAGCAGCTTCTTGGCCAGCAGCAGCGGCCCGACGGGGAGGATGGCCGCCAGAGCGTGGTTGTTGTCCTTGAGTTGCTTCTTGAACGAGCGGCAGCGGTCGCACCCACGCACGTGTCTGCGCGCGGGAGCGCCCAACTTGGTCAGGCCCTCGGCTGACTCGCCGAGCTGCAGCCGTACTTCGTCGCAGCTCAGCTGCCGTGCCTCGGCGGCCTCGGCGAGCGAGATGCGCGCGCGCACGAGCAAGGACTTGACCGAGGGCACGGTCGTCTCCATCGCGTCGGCGATCTGATCGTAGGAGAGCGCGTCGATCTCGCGCAGCAGCAGAGCGGTGCGCTGGGTCTCGGGCAGCTCCTTGACGTCGCCGAGCAGCTGGCGGAAGCTCTCCCGCCGCAGGACGCGGTCGCCGGTGGACAGGCCGTTGTCGGCGTAGTGAACGTCCATCGAATCCACGCCGATCGCCGATGCCCGGCGCAGGTGGTTGAGCGAGCGGTTGCGCGCGATCCGATACAACCAGGGACGGACGTTGATCTCGCGCTCGTCGGCGAGCACCGCGTTGAACGCGGCCGTGAACACCTCCTGGAGCACGTCCTCGGCGTCCTCGCGCGAGGACAGCATGTGCCGGCAGAACGCCAGCAGCCGCGACTGGTAGCGGGAGAACAGGACCTCGAACGCGGCGTGCTGTCCGCGGCGGGTCATCGCGATCAGGCGCTCGTCCGATTGCAGGCGCAGCAGAGCCGACGGGCCACTGAGGCCCGGCATCGACTTATGCGTTAGTGCTGAGACCTCCACGGCGTCCTCGGTCCCCTTCGTCTGCCTGTATCTGTCCTTAAGTACACCGCAGCAACCTCAAAGTTGCGTAAATGCGTGCGGAAGACCGGCTGCGGCCGCGGCGGCCTGACAAGGCCCGCTGGGGCAGGGCATCGACGCCGGACGGTACGATCGCAGCGCCCGGGTGGACAAACTGGCAAAGTCGGCGGACTTAAAATCTGCTGCTCGTACGAGCTTGCGGGTTCGACTCCCGTCCCGGGCACTTCTCTGCGCCTCGACTCCCGTCCCGGACATTCAGACGATAGAGTCGCGCGTCGATGGCGACCGAGCAAAGCACAGAGGAAAGCACCGAGACGTTCCACGGCGGGCGGCTGATTGCGCGGCGGCTGAAGGCGCACGGCGTGAGCAAGCTGTTCACGCTGTCCGGCGGGCACCTGTTCTCGATCTACGACGGCTGTCGCACGGAGGGGATCGAGATCGTGGACGTCAGGCATGAGTCCACGGCCGCGTTCGCCGCCGAGGGCTGGGCGAAGGTCACGCGCGAGGTCGGGGTGTGCGCGCTGACCGCGGGGCCGGGCGTGACGAACGGGATGAGCGCGATGGCGAGCGCGCAGTCAAACCACTCGCCGATGCTGGTACTGGGCGGGCGCGCGCCCGCGGGACGCTGGGGGATGGGCTCGCTGCAGGAGATCGATCACGTCCCGTTCGTGCGGCCGCTGACAAAGCTGGCCGCCACGCCCGACGGCGCCGCCGAGATCCCGGGGCTGGTCGACGAGGCGCTGAGGACCGCGCTCGCGCCATATGGAGGGCCGGCGTTCGTCGACTTCCCGATGGACTACGTGTTCATGGAGGCGCCCGAGCCGGACGGTGTGCTCGGCGGATCGCCCGCACATGCGAGCCAAGGCGCGGACGGCAAGCAGATCGAACGGGCGGCCGAGCTGTTGAAGGGCGCCGAGCGCCCGGTGATCATGGCCGGGACGGATCTGTACTGGGGCCACGGCGAGCAGGCGTTGCTGGAGTTGGCCGAGGTGCTGCGGATCCCGGTGTTCCTGAACGGGCTCGCGCGCGGATGCGTGCCGGCGGACCACGAGCTGTTCTACTCGCGCGCGCGAGGCCAGGCGCTGAAGGGCGCGGATGTGGCGCTGGTGGTCGGCGTGCCGATGGACTTCCGTCTCGGGTTTGGGGGATCGTTCGGCGATGAGGCCGAGATCGTGGTGATCGATGTGGCCGAGCCGGTCCGCCCGCATCCACGAGCGGTGGCGGCGGAGTGCTACGGCGCGCTTGCAGCCACGCTGAATGACCTGCGCGTGGCGACGGGGGCGAAGGCGCTGGCGAGCCAAAGCTGGGTCGCGGAGTTGCGGGCAATCGAGACCGAGCGGCGCGAGGCCGAGCAGGTGGAGATGCAAGACGATCGGGCGCCGCTGCACCCGATGCGGTTGTATGCGGAGCTCGGAAAGGTGCTCGAGCGCGACACGATCGTGATCGGCGACGGGGGGGATTACGTGTCCTACGCGGGCCGCGTGATCGACAGCTATCAACCGGGCTGCTGGCTCGATCCCGGACCGTTCGGCTGTCTGGGCACGGGCCCGGGATATGCGCTGGCGGCCAAGCTAGCCCACCCCGACCGGCAAGTCGTGCTGCTGCTCGGTGACGGCGCGTTCGGGTTCAGCGGGATGGAGTTCGACACGCTCGCGCGCCACGGGGTGGATGTGGTCGGCGTGATGGGCAACAACGGGATCTGGGCGCTGGAGAAGCACCCGATGGAGTTCCTGTACGGCTACTCGGTCGCGGCCGAGCTGAGACCGAAGACGAGATACGACCAGGTCGTGGAGGCGCTCGGCGGATACGGCGAGCTGGTGGAGCGCCCGCAGGACGTCGTGCCCGCGCTGGAGCGCGCGTTCGCAGCCGGAAAGCCGGCGCTCGTGAATGTGCTGACCGACCCGGATGTCGTGTATCCGCGCAAGTCCAACCTGGCCTGAGCAGTCGCAGACCTCCGGTGGCTCGCCCATGAGATGAGGAAGCCGCCCGGGTGGACGGCTTCCTCTGGGGCCTCCGAGGAACAGGCAGGGGGGCGTTCCTCGGAGGTGGGGGCCGACCCGGACAGCGGGAATGCCGAGATGTGCTCGGCGGGGTCCAGGCCTATGGACCAGCTGGGAAGGTGTGTACCAGCACACGCCTCCTCGGCGGGAAGAGTATCACGTATCGGAACGGCTGTGTAAGCCAGATTTCTCGCTGTCATCGAGTGTTTTCGAGCGGACAGGGCCCGTGGCCTGTCAGCCGGCGACGGCGAGCGAGAGTGCGCCACCGTAGAGGATGTCGTGCTCGGAGACCTCGACCTCGTCCAGCTCGAACGCGCGCATCGCCTCCGAGAGCAGCACCATGCCCGCGACGATCGTGGGTGCACGGTCGGGGTGCAGACCGGCGACGGTGCGGCGCTGAGCTTCGTCCATGTCCGCCAGCCGCGCGAGCAGCATCTCCACGGTGGCCAGCAGCAGCGTGTATCCGTGCACACGCGCGGGGTCATACGGATCGAGCTCCTGATCGATCGCGGCCGCCGAGGTCGCGGTGCCGGCCACCGCGATCCCGCGGGTCACAGGCGCGCGCTCGGCAGCGGGCAGGCCGGCCAGGAAGATCGAGCGCACGTCGGCCGCGAGCGCCTGCAGCTCGGCAGGGGCCGGCGGATCGGAATGGATGTGGCGCTCGCTCATCCGCACCACGCCCGCGGGCAGCGACACGTGAAAGCCGGCGGTGTGTCCGGATCCGACGATGAACTCGGTCGATCCCCCGCCGATGTCGATCACGACGGTCGGTTCCGCCGGGGTCTGGGCGTCATGGGCGGGCCGGCCGGACATCGCGCCGAGGAACGTCATCCGCGCCTCTTCCTCGCCGGTCAACACGCGCGCGTCGAGGCCGTACGCGGAGCGTATGTGCTCGGCGAATGTGCGTCCGTTGCGAGCGTCGCGGACGGCCGAGGTCATCACGGCCAGGTTTGGGTACTCGCTCTCGCCGCTCTCGCTCACGCCGCCGTCATTACCATCGCCCGGTCGGTGCGCATCGATCTCCGCGCGAAACTCGGCAAGCGCGGCGTACACCCGCTCACAGCCCTCCTGCGAGAGCTCGCCTCCGGCATCGACCCCGGCGCCGAGCCGGGTCACGACCGAGCGGCGCACGATCTCTGCCACCTCGCCATCCGGCGCGACGTCGGCGATCAACAGGCGGGTCGAGTTGGTGCCTATGTCGACCACGGCCGTGCGCATGCCGAGTCGATGCTATTGGCTGGCCTCCCTGGTCGGTCCGCGGGCCGTCGCCGGTCGGGTCCGTCGGGGAGGGTCGCCGGCGGTGTGCTGACCACGATTGCCCGGACAGGAGCGCGAGCTGCTAAAACATCACTAGCGACGCGGGGTGGAGCAGTCTGGTAGCTCGTTGGGCTCATAACCCAAAGGTCGCGGGTTCGAATCCCGCCCCCGCTATCTCAGAAAAGGCCCGGTCTACCGGGCCTTTTCGCTGTCCGGAGCGAAGGGCGTCAAACGCCGAGGAGACGACGGTGTGAACGCAAGTGTGAACACAAAGATGCAAGAGGGCTCGCAGGAGCGCGCCGTCGGCGACTCCGTCGCAAGCCTGCAAGTGCCCGATGAGCTCGCCCCGGTCGCAGGCGAGGCGGCGGTGCTGTCGGTGCGTGACCATGGCTCGTGGTGGCTTATGTCGGGGTCGCTCCTCACCGTCCCCGCCGAGGTTGCCGGCATGAGCTGGAAGCGCTGGGGCGACCGGCAGGTGTAGCGCTGGCTCGGCCACCACTCGGCTTGCTTCACGCTCGACGCCTACGTCCACCTGCTCGACAACGATCTCGGCGAGGCACTCGGGGTTGCGAGCACAGCTTTGGGTGGATGACCGCAGGGGACCAGCGCTCGACATAATGCGGGCATGGCAGTCCAGCCGACGCGTGGCGTGACGATCCGGATATTCCTGGTCGACGGCACGCCCCAGGGGTTGCGGCTGGTCGAGCGCATGGGCTGGACGGGATCGTTCCTCACGTTCGCGCGAGCCGATTACCCGAGCGCTCGCGCGCGCGAAGAGGTGTCACAGACCGGCGCGTATGTCCTGCTCGGCCCCGATCCCGAGGGACGCCGGCTGCAGCGCGTCTATGTCGGCGAGGGCGAAAACATTCGCGTCCGGCTCGACGCCCACCAGAAGGAGAAGGACTTCTGGACCCAGGGCTATGTGCTCACGACGAAGGATGACTCGCTCAACAAGGCCCATGTCCGCTATCTCGAGGCGCGGCTGCTCGAGCTGGCCGCGAAGGCTGACAATGCCTCCCTCGACAACGGTACGGCACCCGAGCCGGCACGCCTGAGCGAGCCCGAGATCGCCGAGATGGAGACCTACCTCGATAACGTGCTTCCACTGTTCGCGTTGGTCGGAGTCAACGTCTTCGAACCAGCCGAGGAGGTTGCCGTCGCCGCAGCCGGCGCCGTGACGCCATCGGAGCCGGTGGCTGACGAGCGCGGTGAGCGCCTGTACCTGAAGACCCAGCTCACCGAGGCTGAGGGAGAAGACCGATCTCGCGGCTTCCTGGTGTTCGAGGGGGCCATTGGCCGCAAGATGAAGAGGGTGATGATCCCTGGCTACGCGCAGCTGCGCGACAGGCTGTTGCGGGAGGGCATCCTCGTCGAGGAGGGCGACCATGTGAAGCTTACGAAGAGCCATCTCTTCGATTCGCCCTCCGCGGCGGCGAGCGTCCTCAGTGGCGGCAACAAGAACGGGCGCACCCAGTGGCGCGACGCGGCTGGGCGCACCCTGAAGGAGTTGCAGGAGCAGACCGCGTCGTAGCCCGTGGCGGACGGCTCGAACGTATTCAGATGTCGGCCAGAGTGCGGTCGAGCGCGTCGAGCCGTGCCAGGAGATCTCTGCTGTCTTCCGCCTGGGCGAGCGCTGCCCAGAAGCCGGCGCGCGGATGTCCTACAGGCGCCTTTGCGACACGTCTGAGGGCGCGTCGCAGCGCCCTCAGCTCGGGACCGTGAGGCTTGGGTGGGATGAGCGCCTCAATCGAGAGCGCGCGTTGCCAGGGCTCGTGCGGCTTGGCATCCCGCAGGCAGTGGGTGGCGACGATCAGACGGTGGCATCGCGCGGCCCACTCCTCGGGCGTGCGCTGGCTGCTGCGTGCCATCTGCGAGGACTGCATCGCGTTGATGCGATGCCAGAACCATGTGTTCCTGTCGATGCACGCTGACCACTCCTGCAGGCGCCAACGCGCGCCGGACCAGGGCTCATCCTGGGCGGATGGCAGGTTCCGCTGGGCGATCTCCTTGGCGTACCTGTGGGATGCGTAGGTGCTGAGCGCGTCCCAGTCGGCTGGTTGCTGCATCGCGGCGAGCAGCACGTCGATGTCGTAGATCTGCCGCGCGATGGCCGGCTCGCGGTCGGCGTCGATGCCGACCGGAGGCGCGACGAGCGTTAGGAGCTTGAGCGCCACCTGGTAGGGAAGCTGCGGGACGCGTGCCGTCAGGGACTGACCCACGACGCCGTGAGCGACGGTGATCGTGTCTGACGGCGGCAGCTCGTCGTCGAGATGGAACTCCAGCTTCACCGTCAGGGCGTCGATCGTCGGGTTGGGATCGAAAAGCTTGGGCACGTCAACCCTGTAGGCGAGCAGCGGCAGCTCTTCGGCGCCCTCGGGCTTGGGGATGCGCTGCGGCTGCAGCAGTCCCGTCGGGCATACCGGAGAAGCGGCGCGCGAGAGCGTCGAGCAGCGCCTGGACATCCCGTGGGCTGGCACTGGTCAGGTAGTCGTTGTCGGCGCTGCCGCGCAGGCTGGAGAGGTCCATGCGCAGCGCGGCGCCGTTTCCGCCCATCAGCAACAGGTGCAAGCCCATCTCGTGGGCGAAGCTCCTGCAACTGCTGGTGAAGCTCTACGCACCATGCCGCGATCTCGGCGGTGTACTGGCTCGTGATTCCGGTCACGCGTTGCTGCTCGGCGAGCAGCGCGGGGTTGCGCACCCAGTCGAGCTTGAATAGGTGTCGCTGCGAGGCGGAAATAGTCATGGCGACCGGTAGCCGCTGCGCAGGGCAGCGATCTCGGGATTCTCCGGGACGGGTGTGGCTTGCTCGATTCCCTCCAGCCAGGCGTCGTAGCGCATCCGCTTGGCATAGCGGCCAAGACGGCTCTCGTCGCAACCCGATTGCCGCAGAGCGTGCAGGATGCGCCCGACCTCACCTAGATCCAACGGAAGGCCGCTGCGCCGTGTCTCGCGCAGCAGGTCAACCCAAGCCTTCTCGGGGGAGGCGACATGGCCGATCACGCCGTAGCGCCGCGCCGCATCGCTCTGCCCGCGCAGCAGCACGACGCGGGACAGGTCTCCCACCTCCACACCTGGCTGTTGTCGGCCGGCAGGCACCACGACGAAGCCCGCATCGGCGAGCGCACGTGCTGTGTCGCTCACCGCGTAGGGCTCGGCGTAGGCGACGTGCGGGAACGCGTAAACGAACTGATGAGCGAACCGAGCCAGCACGTCGAATGCCGTAATGTGCGCTTCGACGCCCGCCTCCGCCAGCACGCCGACGATCTCCCGGCCCGTGTCTGGGAGCGGCAGCGACTCCGTCGCTGCGAGCGCGTACTGTCCGTGGCCATGACGGACGATCTGACCGCTGTCCACCAGCTCCGCCAAGCGACGATATAGGGTGCGCTCGGTCCAACCCGATCGCTGGCGCAAATCACGCGGCGTCGCCGCACCACCGATGCGGCGGATGTCGTCGAGTACCGCTGAAGCACTCTGGGGCTGTGGAGGACTGGGGCTCACTGGCATAACTATACCACATGATATAGCTATGCGGTACTTATCTGCCAGTAGGCGCGGGTTCGAATCCCGCACCCGCTATGACCTGATAGGCGAGCGTCCATAGATGCTGCCGCCCCCATGCCCGGCGCTCCCGGCTGGCATCGATATCTGTCGCTGGAGCGCGCGCCCGGCGGCCTTGCCGCGGAATCCGTTCGATGTGATCTGCACGACGGTCATGCCAACCGTGCCGGTGTCGATGTTGAGGATGAGCGATTCGCGCTTGCCGGCGAGCAGCATGTAGACGATCCCGGGGATCACGAAGCACAGCAGCAGGATGATGGTCACCAGCACTCTGGGCCGCTTGTGGTAGGAGAAGCTGACGCTGTGCTGGCTCTGCGCCATGATCTCCCAGCGCCGCTTGGCCGCGACGATCCCGACCGCGGCCATGACGATGCGGTGCGGGTCCGTCGGGGTCTCGAACCGCAGATTCTCACCGGACCGCAGCATTACGAACGCAGCGACGGCGGTGATGAGCGTGAGGATGATGATGAGTACAGACATGAGCTCTCCTTACATGGACGTGGGTTGCCAGTGACTCATCCGACGGACCGGCGGAAACGGGACACCCAACGAGAGGCGATAGCCTGCCCGTGTTTCGGATCGACTGAGACCGGCTCGA
Organism: uncultured Solirubrobacterales bacterium; assembly: GCA_963810645.1. Taxonomy (GTDB): domain Bacteria; phylum Actinomycetota; class Thermoleophilia; order Solirubrobacterales; family Solirubrobacteraceae; genus Palsa-744. Next base: position 266,628 of record CAWEOK010000005.1, read on the forward strand.
CTCCACTCGGCTCGGGTGCTCCCCGCGCGCGGGATGCGGGGATTTAGGGATGGCTTACCGTCCGCCGATAGCCTCCGGCGTCGTGAGCACCGAGACGATTGGGGCAGGTGGCCGGGGGGCGGCTGGCCGGCCCGGAGTTCAACTGGCGGCGCGCCGAGCTCGTGCTGACGGCGCTTGCGTTCCTGGGGTTCGTGACGGTGCCGATCAGGATCACGACGATCTACAGCGGCCTGCCCGCGCATCCGCTGTTCGTGCACGTGCCGGTGGTGCTGATCCCGACGACGGTCGTGGCGGCGGTCGTGTTCGTGTTCCGGCGGGACTGGCTGGCGCGGTACGGGATTGCGCTGGCCGTGGTGTCGATCGTCGCGATGAGCTCGATATTCCTGACGATGCAGGCCGGCGCCGCGCTGCGCGGCGCGCTGAACCTGCAGGGGCAGGCCGCGACGCTGATCTCCGAACACTCGCACGCCGCGCACATCCTCGCGTACGTGTACGTGCTGTTCACCGCGACGCTGATCGTCACGTTCGCGTCGCTGCGGATCTCCGGCGGGATGCCGACCGGCCTGGGGATCGTGGATCGTCTGCTGTCCCCCAAGCCGGTGCTGACAGGGCTGTGCGCAGTGCTCGTGCTGCTGTCGATCGGCGCCGGGTACATGTGCTTCAGGACGGGCGATCTGGGGGCTAAAGCGGTGTGGCAAGGACGGATCCAGGCCGCCCAGCACGGACCCGGCGGTCCGGGCGCACCCCTGTTTGGCCCGTCCTCGGGCGCCGGCGGGCCATAGCCGGCTGGGTCCCGGGCATCACATATCTGCGTGCGCCCCAGAAGATGCAGGTCCGCTACTGCGCGTCTGATTGTCCGCTGGGCACGTAGCCCACCCGCTCGGCGCAGGCAGGACAGAGCGTCTTGTACCAGGGGTAGCGTGCGGGGGTGCGGTGCAGCAGGCCGGCCTCACCGCAGAGCTCGCAGGTCACGTACGCGCGCCTCTCGGCGGCGTTGACAAGTTGCTCGGCGAGCTCCACACGCCGCTCCAGGTCGGCGATGCGCCGCTGGCCCTCGGGCGTCTGCCGGTAGGCGTCCAGGCGCTCGTACCAGGCATCGTGCTGTTGTCGCCACCGCTCCCATTCAGCCTCGTTGTCGGCTCGTCCGGGCGTGGATGGCTCAGGGTCGGCGGGGTCGTGGACATCCTCGCCGGATTCCCAGTAGTACCGCAGGCCGCCAAACTTCTCCTTCATCTGATGGATCACATAGGTGGGCAGCAGTGTGCGCAACTGCTCGTCGAGCTCGACCAGTATGGGATACCAGCCACGGTCGCAGCGGATCCAGCGACCCCAGCCGTCGGGGATGCGGACAAGCATCTCTCTCAGCGCCTCCGCATGCTCACCCGCGTCCTTGGGTACGTGCATGGCGTTCAGGATCTGCTGATGATCGATACCACGCGCGGCTGTGTCGTCGCTCTTCGTCTCAGGCTTCGTCCGCCGCTCGGTCACCGCGTGCTCTCTCGATCGATTGTTCGGTCATCGCTCGTACCAGTCGTTGCCGAAGTCCCCATCCCCCAAACACAGTCCCACCATCTCAAGCACAGTTCCACCCCCCAACACAGTCCCCCTCAAACACAGTCCCCATACCCACCCTCACCGGCAAGTCAGCGTCAGGTTGTGCTCGATCCAGGGTGTGTGTTGCGCGCTGCGGGTTGTTGGGCTGACGGTGCTCCGGGATTCCGGCCCCGTTTGCGCCTGCCCTCGGCGCTCCACCAGGGATCTTTGGGTAGTACGGCCCTTTGGCCGGGTCGCGGGCCTTGACGCTCGCCCTTGTTCGGCTACCGACTGCTATGTCATGCCATCGCCCTCACTCCGCAAGCGTCGCCTGCCAGTTGTGCTCCTGCAGCCGATTGTCCAGCTCGCGCCGCTGCTGGGCGAGCGTGTCGAGCCGGCTCTGCAGCTCGCTGACCTGGACGTGGCGCACCATGCGGATCTCCGAGCGGCTGTAACGCGTCAACCCGAATCCGGCGCCGCCCCTGCCGCCTGTGGCCGCGGTGATCGCGGTGCGCAGAGCTCCCTGGCGCAGGGCGATGACGTCGCGGCGCGCGAGCCCCTCGGTCACTGTCTCGCCGGTCGCGAGCCGCGCGCCGGCGTTGGTGTGGTTGATCTTCGCGATCAGCCCCTCGAGCTCGTCACAGCGTCGATCGAGCTCGGCCAGCAGCTCAGCCGGGTTCTCGGGTGGCTCCTCGCCCTCCTGAGCCAGCACGCAGGAGGACAGGCGGTCCTGGAGCTGGGCGATCCGCTTCTGCAGGTCGGCCCGGCGGTTCAGTGCTTCTCCAACGATCAGTGTCATGCCTCCAGTATTGCATACAATTGTCTGAGTCGCGTTGCGGGTGTCCTTGGGACCGATTCAGGTTGGAACAGCGTCGTCGTCCCACGGCTCAGCTCACGGCAGCAGCACGATCTTGCCGTGACTGTGGCGGGCAGCCAGCTCGCGGAATGCGTCGCGAACCTGCTCCAGCGGGTAGGTGCGCGCGATCGGGATCTCCAGGCTGCCGCCGGCGACCAGACCGGCGAGCTCCGCGAGCAGCGGCGCGCTGGCGATCGCATGGGTGCCCTGCGCGTGGACTCCGAGTCGCTGCGCCGCCTCGAAATCGGCGATCGTGTTGATCCGCCGCGGAGCGACACCCAGCTCGATCGCCAGCTCGACATAGCCCGAGCCGAACGTGTCGATGAACGCATCGACCGTGCCGCCGGACGCCTCGCGAATCCGGTCGGCCTGCCCGTCGCCGTAGGTCACCGGGACGATGTCGTGGCGGCGCAGCCAGTCGTGGTTGTGCTCACCGGCGAGCCCGATCACCCTCGCCCCGGTGCGGCGCGCGAGCTGCACGGCGACCGAGCCCACCCCGCCCGCGGCGGCCGAGACCACGACCGTCTCGCCGGCCTGCGGAGCAACCGCGTCAACCGACGCGTAGGCGGCGAACCCGACGACGAACAACGACCCCGCCACCTCCCACGGGACCGACGCCGGCTTGGCCGTCAACTGATCGTCCGGGACGACAACGAGCTCGGCGTGGCTGGCGCGCTGCTCGGTCCAGCCCAGCACCTCGTCCCCGACGGCAAACGCGCTCACGCCGTCGCCGAGCGCCTGGACCACGCCGGCGAGATCGGTGCCCTCGCCCGAGGGGAACGTCGCCGGGAAGCGCTCATGCAGACGCCCCTCGCGGATCGCGATCTCACCGGGGTTGATCCCGGCCGCCCTGACCGCCACCAACACCTCACCCGGACCCGCGACGGTATCCTCCACCTCGCGCACCTCCAGCACGTCCACGCCGCCGTATTCATCGAATCGCACTGCTCGCATGTCGTCTCCTTGGTCGTCGCCGGCTCATGACCACACCTGTCCCGTTTGGCGCGTGTCGTCGGATAAGGGAGTAGGCGATACCAGGCTCATGGGCCAGGGCGTCTGCCCACTCGATGAAACGACGATAGAGGAGCTGGAGGTCACCGACAATGGCGAATAACGATCCTCAAACAGCTGGCGGTGCTTTGGAGCCGATGCGATCGGAGCTCGACCGTGGACAGCCCGGAGCCAGCGTGGCTCGCGAGCATCGGCGGCGCAAAAGTAGCCGCGAAGCTCGCACCCGTGAGGCCCATCCATGGATCGGAGGGCTGTTGCTCGCGCTGCGCGGCGCGCCGCGACACGAGTCGGCGTTCCACCGTGGCGAGCTCGGCGAGACGGCGGTCGCCGCGTATCTCAAGAAACGCACCGCGCGCGGGCCAGCGGTCCTGCTACATGATCGGCGCATGCCCGGCGGGTATGGAAACATCGATCATCTCGCGATCGCTCCAAACGGCGTATTTGTGATCGACGCAAAGAACATTAAGGGAAAAGTGCGCGTTGCAAACCCACTGTTCGGAGCCGCAAAGCTGATGATCCGTGGACGAGATAGCACGAAGCTGATCGACGGTCTCGATCGGCAGGTACATGCTGTGCGCCGAGCGCTCATGGCAAGCGGTCATCCGAGCGTGCCGGTGCAGGGCGTGCTGTGCTTCGTATCCGCGGATCTGCCGTCATTCGGCACCCTGAAGATACGTGGCCACTGTCTGCTCCACCGTAGGGCGCTCGCCAAGAGACTCAACAAGGGCGGACCGCTGCAATCGCCCGCGATCGATTTGCTCGCCCGTGCTCTTGCTGGCGCCCTCCCGTCCGCCTGATCAGACTGGATGACCGCATCGCCGGGAAGGTGGAAAAAGAAGACGTTATAGTTGCCTGTACAACAATGTCCGAGATCTTCAGGTTTCCCAATCCCGTCAACGAGAAGGTGGCACGTACAGTGGCTTTTGTGGTGATGGGTTGGGCCACGATCACGCTCGCCACCTCTTTCTACTGGCTGCTCATCCCCCTCGCATATGGTTTTATCGCCCGCGTCGTGAGCGGTCCCACGCTCAGTCCGCTGGGACGTCTGGCGAGCAAGGTGATCGCGCCGCGCCTGGGTGATGAGAAGCTCGTGCCCGGCCCGCCCAAGCGCTTTGCCCAGGCGATCGGTGCGACGATGAGCACCGCCGCGGCTGTCGCGGTCCTGGGGTTCGGCGCGGACGAGGTGGCCGATGTGCTGCTCGCGATGCTGATTCTCGCCGCGGGTCTCGAGTCGATCTTCGCGCTCTGCCTCGGCTGCCGGCTGTTCGCGGCGCTGATGAGCGCCGGCTTGATTCCCGAGCGGGTGTGTGCCGAGTGCGGCGACATCTGGACACGCGCAGGGGCGTAACGCAGGGGCGGGCAAGGGCCGGGCCGGTATATTTGCGCTTTAGCTTGAGGGGAATCGGGTCGAGGGGAATCGGGTCGAGAGGAATCGGGGGTTCTATGTCATTCGCGGAAGTCAACGGTCAGCGCATCCGGTTCGATGACAGTGGCGGAGATGGTCCTCCGGTGATCCTCTCCCACGGATTCCTGATGGACCGCGAGATGTTCGCGCCACAGGTCATGCCATGTCCGGCGAGTTTCGAGTCATAACCTGGGACGAGCGGGGGTTCGGGGAGACCGAGTACGACGGGGAGTCCTTCACCTACTGGGACTCGGCCAGGGATTGTCTGGGTCTGCTCGACCACCTGGGTATCGAGCAGGCGGTGCTGGGCGGCATGTCCCAGGGCGGGTTTCTGTCGCTGCGGGCCGCGCTCTTGTCGCCTGTGCGGGTGCGCGCGCTCGTGCTGATCGACACCCAGGCGGGTGTCGAGGACCCCGGGCGTCTGCCGGCCTATCGCCAGATGCAGGAGACGTGGCTGCAGGTCGGACCGGTCGATGACCTGGCGAACGCGGTCGCGACGCTGATTATCGGCGATCCGGTGCTGAGCGAGCCGTGGATAGCGAAGTGGAAGGCGCTGAATGACGAGAGTATGCGCGCGCCGGCCGACTGCCTCTTTGAGAGGGATGACATCACCGACCGATTGGGTGAGATCTCCGTTCCCACGATCGTCTTTCACGGCACCGCCGATGTATCGATCGAGATGGATCGAGCGCAGGCGCTCTGCAGCGGGCTCTCCGGGTGCGAGGGCGTCGTGCGCATCGAGGGTGGCACCCACGCCTCCAACCTCACCCACCCCGACGAGGTCAACGGGCCACTGCTGGACTTCCTGCGATCCCTCTGACGCATTGTGTGATGGACTGGAGTCAACGACGTAGTTAGGGTTGTGAGCGCACTCGTGCCCTCCTCCGATGACACTGGGCCGCGGGCAGACGCGGCGCCCGGGCATGCTCGCCTCGACGATGCGTCATTCGATCGGCTGTTTCGGGAGAGTGCCGCCGACGTGCATGCGTATGCGATCTCGCTGCTCGGCAGCAGGGTCGCGGCGGAGGACGTGACGGCGCTGGCGTTCGAGCGGCTCTACCGGGCGCGGGCGCGTCTGGATCATGGTCGCGGCACTCCCAGGGCCTGGCTGTTCGCGATCGCGCGCAACGCGGCGCTCGATGAGCTGCGCCGGCGTCGGCGCCAGCCCCAGAGCGAGTTGTCCGACGTGACGCCCGGCGATCGGGATGCCGACTCCGACGGGGCGTTCGAGCAGATCGCGCGCCGCGCGACCGTACGCGATGCGCTCGCGGCGCTGCCGCTGCGTGAGCGAGAGCTGGTGCTGCTCAAGTTCCACGGCCAGCTCTCCAACAGCGAGCTCGCACGGGCGCTGGGCATCAGCGAGTCAAACGCTGGCACCCGCCTGCATCGAGCGCTCACGCGCCTGCGCGAGGTGTGTCTACAGACGGAACGACAGGAGGTCGCATGAGGGTCATCCCATTTCCCGGTGGTCGTGACGGTGGTCGTGAGATTGACCCAGACGAGAGCTGGCTGTCCGAGCTCGAGGCGGCCCTGAACGGGACCGGCGAGGGTTCAAGTGCCGACTCGTGGCGGGCGCTGCGGGAGGACGTGCGAGCACTTGCCCCGCCGATGAACCCAGAGTTCGAGCGCAGGCTCGGGGAGCGGATCGCCGCACGCCGGGCGCACTCTGCCCCTCAACATTCTGCCTCCCAACGGTCACTCTCCGCGCCACAGCCGCGCCGCCGGTTGGGTTGGCTGCCCCGACCCTCTCGCCCGGCGCTCGCCGGCCTTTCAGTGGCGTGCACGGTGATCGCGGTGGTGCTGATCCTCGCCCCGTGGCGGCTGGCCGGCCATGTGGTCGAGAGCTCACCGAGATCGCCTTCTGCCGCCGCGCGCGCGGATCGCCTCGGACCGGCGTTTGACCAGGCTGAAAACGCTCCGGTGGCAGGCGCGAGCGGAGCGAAGGCCTCGTCCAAAGGTGTGGAGGCGGGCGCCTCGGGTGCGGCCGGGTCGGCGGTGACTACGACGAGTGCGCCCGCCGCGAGCGGCCCGGCTTCCTCAGCCGGGCGGGTCCAGCAACTCGGCGCCTCGATCACCCTCACGGCCACCCCGGACGAAGTGCAGACGGTCGCCGATCGCGTGTCGCGGCTCGCGGTGAGCGAGGGGGGCTACGTGCGGAGCTCGCACGTGAACGAGGAAGAAAAAGCGGGCGAAGCCAGTCTTACGCTGAGCCTGCCGAGCGCAAAGTTGAACGCGGCGCTTGCCTCGCTGGGGAGGCTCGCCCCGGTGCGCGCCGAGAGCCAGTCGCTGCAGGACATCACCGGTACATACGACGCGGCCCGGCAGCGACTCAGCGATGCGACCGCCGAACGGCAGGCGCTGCTGCGCGCCCTGGCGAAGGCGAGCACCGAAGGACAGATCGACAGTCTCCACGAACGACTCTCGCAGAACCGCGGCGCGATTGCTCAGGCCGGCTCGGCGCTTCAGGCGGTCTCACAGCGCGCGAGCACCGCGGAAGTCGAAGTGACCGTGCTCGGCGATGCCCACGCCGGAAGCGAAGGGTTGACCCTCCACCGAGGACTGCACGACGCGGGCCGGGTGCTCGTCGTGACGCTCGTCGTCCTGCTGATCGCCGTTGCGGTGCTCGTGCCGCTGGCGCTGGCGATCGCAGCGATGGCAGTCGCCCGGCGTGCGTGGCGTCGATACCGGCGTGAGCGGGTGCTCGGTGCGGAGTGGTAGGTGGTGGGGTTGGTCCCAGCCGGCTGTGCCTCTTCTGGGCATGGGGGGATTATTGGGGATGTTGGTCGTCGTCCGGTGGTACGTTCATCGGATGAAGACAATACGATACAAAGAGCCGGGCAATGTCATCCTCATGGAGGAGCTGACGCACGGCGCCGGAGACAAAGAATGAGCCTGCCACGTGAAATCACCGATGACGAGCCCGGGCTGGGACCCTGGACGATTCTGCACGGCTATCGGGGCTCGATCGCTCATGGGATGTACGAGCCACCTCAGAATCCCCTCAGCATCGATGACAAGGACACGATGGCGATCTGCGTCCCCTCGCTGGATTATTACTACGGACTCTCCGAATACGGCTCGCGTGGTACCCGTGAGATCAAACGGGGCGAGTGGGATGTCGTCATCTACGAGGCGCGCAAGGCCGTCCGGATGCTCGCCCAAGGCAACCCGAACATCCTCTCGCTGCTGTGGCTCCCGGATCGCCTCTATATCGCGCGCACTCCAGCCGGCCAGCACCTGATCGATCACCGCGAGATCTTCGTCGCCCGGCACGTCTTCCACTCGTTCGTCGGCTACGCCAAGGGCCAGCTCCACAGGATGACCCACGGCTCCCAGCAGGGCTACATGGGCGACAAGCGCAAGCGCATCGTCGAA
>CAWEOK010000006.1:0-110682 GCA_963810645.1 uncultured Solirubrobacterales bacterium
GAACCGCGTCAGTCGATGGCTCACGATCGCGAGCGTGATCGCAACCGGACTCCTGACCATTGCGCTGGCCGACTCCTCGCTCGCGATGGCCACGACGGCGCCCGCGCCGAGCACGCCGAGCGCGCCTTCTTCCCCCACCCCATCGAGCACACCGAGCACACCTTCCTCCCCCACCCCCACGAGCGCGCCGCTGCCTCCCACGCGGCTGGCGAAGCTGCCCGCGAGCACGATCGCCGATGGCGCGCAGCCGCTCACGGTGACCCTGTCGGCGCCCGTGTATCCGTCCTCGCCGGCGCCGATGCTCACCCCGCGGGTGGCCGGCCGCTGGCGCATCGTCGGCGACTCCGAGGTGTTCACGCCCGCCTCCACGCTCGAACCCTGCTCGGACTACGCATTGACGGTGTGGGCCGGCACGACCTCCACCGCCCACGCCCCCCTGGGACGCAGGCAGACGATCCGCCTGCACGTGGACTGCCCGCCGATCGCGGGCCTGCAGCAGGCGCTCGCGCGCCTGGGGTATCTGGGGGCCAAGCTCGACCCCAGATACGACGTGCACATACCCTCCGGCCGCCAGACGCGCGCGCAGGCGGCCGCATACGCGTTTCATCCGCCCCAGGGCAGGCTCGCGCCCGACCCCTCCGATGCGCCGCCGGTGCAGATCGGCCAGCTGGACGCGACCACGCGCGGCGCGCTGACCGTCTACCAGTCCGACCGCGGACTGAGCTCGACCGGCGAACCGAACGCCGCCACGTGGGCATCGCTGCTGTATGACGAGACCGTCTACCGGCGCGACCCGATCTCCTACACGTGGGTGACGGTCTCCGAGTCGCTCCCGGAGACGCTCGAGGTCCACGTCGGAGGACGCGTCGCGTTCAGCACGCCCGCCAACACGGGTGTCTCCGGCGCCGAAACCGCGCTGGGCATATTCCCGATCTACTCGCGCCTGACCTCAACCACGATGACCGGCGAAGACGTCGACGGAACCAAATACAAAGTCGAAGACGTGCCGTGGGTCAACTACTTCAACGGCGGCGACGCCGTGCACGGATATCCGCGCGAATCCTACGGCTTCCCCCAGTCAAACGGCTGCGTGGAGCTGCCGATCGAAGCCTCTCGTACCGTGTTTGGGATGCTCCAGCTCGGCGATATCGTCGAGGTCATGTGACCAGGCGACGTCGCCCGCGTGGGTGGGTGCGCCACTACGCGGGACTCCTCTCCCCAGGCGCCGCCGCGGCGGCGCCCGTCATCCTGGAACGCGCCAACCATCAGCGGTTGCGCCGGTTGACCGCGACCGCCGGTGACAGCGCCCGTCAGCGAGTCCGCCGCACCCGCCCCAGGATGCGTGCGTTGATCGCCGCTCCCGGCGCTCGCCTGCGCTGGCGCGATGTTCCGGCTCCGCCCCAACCCGGTCCGGATGGCGCGATCGTGCATCCGATCGCCGCCTCCACGTGTGACCTCGACTGCCCGCTCGTGCTCGGGGCCACGCAGCTCGCGTTGCCACTGCACCTCGGGCACGAATGCGTCGCCGAGGTTCTCAGCGTCGGCGAGCTGGTGAGCTCGGTCGAGCCCGGGGATCGTGTGGTCGTCCCGTTTCAGATCAACTGCGGCGTTTGTGCGCCGTGCCGTGCCGGGCGCACCGCCAGTTGCACCGGAGTCCCGCCGATCTCCATGTATGGCATGGGCCTTGGCGCCGGTCACTGGGGCGGGGCGTTCTCCGATCAGCTGGCCGTACCATACGCCGACGCGATGCTCGTCCCACTGCCGGACGGCATCGACCCGGTCGCCGCCGCCAGCGTCGCCGACAACGTCTGCGACGCCTATCGTCACATCGCGCCCCATCTGCCCCCGTTGCTGGATGCCGACCCCGATGCAGAGGTCCTGATTCTCGGCGCCACCGACCCGCGGACCCTGTTCACCGCGAGCCTGCCGCTATATACCTGCCTGATCGCTCGCGCATACGGCGCCCGCAACATCACCTTCGCCGATGCCCGGCCCAATGTCCGCACACACGCCGAGGGGCTCGGTTTCGACGCGCTGTATCCGCGCGGGCTGCGCCGCCGCCGCCCCGCCCCACTCGTCGTGGACACCAACGCCAACGAGGGTCTTGCGCTCGCCAACACCGCCCCCGATGGTGTCTGCTCCAGCTCGGGCGGTCTGCACCGCAGTGGCAGCATCCCGGTACTGAGGATGTATGTCCGCAACGCCACGTTTCACGTCGGGCGCACGCACGCGCGAGCTCTGATCCCCGAGGTGCTGCAGCTGATGGTGGATGGGCGTCTGCATCCGGAGGCGATTCCGATGAACGTCGCGCCGCTGGACGACGCGATCCCTGTGCTGCGCGAGCACTTCCTCGGGGGCGAAACCGTCAAGACCGTGCTGACGACCGCTGTAGCTCGATGAGCATTCTGACGGAGGCCAGACAGACGCTGTGGCCACCCGCGGGCGATCGCCATGGGCCGCTCTCACCGATGCTCCTCACGCTCACGGTCGTCACGGGCTTGGTCGACGCCGCCAGCTATCTGAAGCTGGGACACGTGTTCGTGGCGAACATGACCGGCAACGTGGTGTTTGTTGGCTTCGCGCTGGCGGGCGCGCATGGGCTGTCGCTGAGCGCATCGCTGATCTCACTCGGCGCGTTTCTGCTCGGCGCGCTCGGTGGCGGGTGGCTCGGGGGACGTCACTCTGCCCATCGCGGACGCATGCTGCGCGCCACCGGTGTCGCGCAGGCGCCGTTGATGGCAGCGGCGCTGCTGGTTGCGGTACTCGCCGCCACGCCGCCCGATCTGGGCATCCGCCTGACGATCACCGCCCTGCTGGCGCTGGCGATGGGTGTGCAGAACGCCGCGGCCCAGCGGCTGGCCGTCCCCGATCTGACCACCAGCGTGTTGACGAAAACGCTGACCGGTCTGGCCTCCGAGGCGGCCATCGTGGGTGGCGCCGGCTCGAAGCTGGGACGCCGGGCGCTCGCGATCTCGGCGATGCTCACCGGCGCGCTGATCGGCGGGCTGCTCGTGCTGAACGTGTCCGTCGCCTCGGCGGTCGCGGTCGCGGTCGGTCTCGTGCTGGCGGTTGGGCTGGCCGCGCACCTGGTCTCCGGCTCAGGCGCCGAGTGGACGCGACCCTGAGGCAGCGCGCCGAATGTCATGCCCGTCGCTCCTCCGGCTCCTCGCCGAAGAGCTTCCTGGCCTTCGCGGCGAACGCCGGAGCCCTGACCCGCTCGATCGCGTCGATCAGTTCGGCGACCGTGCGTCCTCCCCATGCCGCCGCCTGCTCGATGAGGATTTCGCGAAACAGCTCCGGTTCTTCGTCGATCGCTTTGCACAGGAACACGTCCGGCTCAACCACGTCGATACCGAGCGCTCCCAACGCCTCCACGTCGAAGCTCTTGTCGAAAGTCAAGAGATAATCCGCCCCGCCCGCGACCGCCAACGCGCAGATGTGCTGATCATCCTCGTCGCTCGTCAACGCCGACAGGTCCAGGTCAGACGGGATCTGCGAGATGTCCACGCGACCGGCGGGAAACGCATTCGCCATCAGCCCAGCCCATACTTCGGCGCGGTCGCGGTGCAGCTCCTTCTCCTCGATCAATACCCGGGTCGTCTCCCGTACGAGCTCGTCGCTCCAGATCAGCTCGAGTAGGCCGCCCGTGTCCGCCGCACGACCGAGCAACTCGTGCAGCACGCGAGAAAAGACGACGTTCGTGTCGAGGACGGCCTTCGGCGGCACTACTCGAAGACGCCGGCGTCGTTCATCGTTGCCGCGAACTCATCCCACCGGCGCTTTCCTTCCTTGCGCTTGCCGGCAAGCTCAACGACGGCACGGGAGGGAATCATCCTGTGTCTCGAACCCGGCTTACGCGTGAACGGCAACATGCCCGCGTCGAGTAGCCGCGTCATGTGCTGGCGCGAGATGCCCAGGAAATCTGCGGCCTGCTGCGGCGACATCGTCTCCGACTCCCCGACGATCGACACCGACACGGGACCATCCTCGAGATCCATCTCCTCCAGCGCGCGCTTGACCCCAGCGAGAATGTCCTCCCGCTGCGTAGTGGAGTCGAAATGCAGGGTCTTCGGCACAGTCCGACCACCATAGCACATAACTGCTCTAACTGCACATGGATCCCAGAGCCGGCGCTACTGAACGTCGGTCGGATAGCAGATAGTAGTACTATATGCTAACTTAGCGTCGTATGGTACAGCGAGAATTCTGGCTGGACCGCTTGCAGCACGCGTGGCGCGCACGCTCCGTGGTCTGGCTCGCGGGCGTACGCCGGGCGGGCAAGACGTGCCTGTGCCGGAGCCTCGATGAGATCGAGTACTTCGACTGCGAGCTGCCGCGAACGAGGCGGCAGATGGACGATCCGGAGGGGTTTCTCGGCGAGCTCCGAGGACGTCGTATCGTCCTCGACGAGGTGCACCGCCTCGCCAACCCATCCGAGCTGTTGAAGATCGCCGCCGATCACTTTCCCGACGTGCAGATCCTCGCCACCGGCTCCTCCACGCTCGAGGCCACGGCGAAGTTCCGGGACACGCTCACCGGCCGCAAGGAGACCGTGTGGCTGACCCCGATGCTGCTCGCGGACATCGAGGAGTTCGGCGGCAGCGGCCTGGAGCGCCGTTTTTTGCACGGAGGCCTCCCGCCGTTCTACCTTGCGGACGAGCCGCCCGCGCGCGAGCTCCAGGAGTGGATGGACGCCTACTGGGCCAAGGACGTCCAAGAGCTCTTCCGTCTGGAGCGCCGCTCCTCATTTCAGCGCTTCACCGAGCTGCTCTTCACTCAAAGCGGAGGTATGTTCGAGGCCACTCGTTTCGCCGCCCCGTGCGAGGTCTCGCGTCAGACGATCGCCAACTACCTGACGGCGCTTGAGGCAACGTTCGTGGCTCATGTCGTGCGCCCCTACAGCACCCACCGCCCGACCGAGATCGTCGCGGCGCCAAAGGTGTACGGGTTCGACACCGGCTTCGTCTGCTACCACCGCGGCATCACCGCGCTGCGCCCGGAAGATATGAGTCTTTTGTGGGAGCACGTCGTCCTGAACGAGATTCAAGGCCGCCTACAGCACCGCGCGGTGCGCTACTGGCGCAACAAGCGCGGAGCCGAGGTCGACTTCGTGCTGCCGTTGCGCGGCCGGCACGGGCCGATCGCGCTGGAGTGCAAGTGGCAGGCCGAGTCGTTCGACCCCTCCGCGCTGCTCGCATTCCGCCGCGGCTACCCGCAAGGTGAGAACTACGTAGTGGCCCCGGACGTAGAGCGCGCATACACACGCACCTACACGGGCACGCGCGTGCGCTTCGTCTCCCTCGATCACCTCATCGCCCGCCTCACACGCGAGCCCCTGGCCTGAGACCACCGTCGAGATCTGGCCCGGGTAACCGATACCGAGCCTTCTCGCCGCGCCGTCGCGACGCTGCTTCCACCAGACCTCCACCAGCGCACCATGACCGGCAGTGACGCGTCTTGAAGGTCGCCCGGGTCGATCATCGGCAGCTGGATGACGGGCGCTCATCTGAGCAAAAAGAAACCCGGCCCTCGAATCATCTGGGCAAAAAGAAACCCGGCCCTCGAACCTCGAAGGGGCCGGGTGGGTAAATGAAGTGTAGCGCACTCTGGAGACGGGCATTGCACCACTACCAACCCCGGGGCTTGTGCAGCATGCCGACGGGGTCTGGGAACTGGTGGGCCATGTACGCGAAGGGCGAGCGCGTTCACCATCTGGCCGATGACACCCTCTCCCCTGTGACGGTTGTAGCGCGATCGTCGGCGTTCACATCTCATCCAGCAGCAGCCTCACGCCGCGGAAGGTACGGCGAGCGCGTGCCGCAACCGCTCGGCGGCCTGGTCATTCATGCGGATGCGCTCGTCGATGTCGTCGGGATAGGCGGCGTAGTAGCTCGCTGCCAGCTCCACCATGGCGCGGTCAAGACCAGCGACACTCGCCACCACCTCGATCGGGTCCGCAGCGCCCTCACCGACCGCGCCCTTCAGGTCGCGGGTGATCTCCCAGACATCGGGGCCACCAGCAATCCCGGCTCGCCTGCCCGTGGGACCCGGGCGGAAAACGATCCCCGGGAACGCTTCGATCCGCAGGCCCTCCTCGATCAGGCGCTCCGCCACCCGCGCCTTGGACTCGCCCAGACGCTCACTGCGAGCACCGAGCATGTCAACGACCTCCGCAGAGAACCGGGCGGAAAACGACTTCGTGCGCTTAGCGGGTGACATCGGACACTACTCCTCGGGAGGCTTTGTAATGCAATGTAGCACAGGTTGAGAGTGATGTTATTTCCTCGCCTTGCCATGAGCCTTCTGCTTGATGAGCTGAACGTTCTCGGTGTGCGTCTGTATTCGGTGGCCCGCCCCCCGGTTCGGACTTCAGGAGCGTAGATTTCAGCTGTATCCAGGCCGGGCGTCGGAATCGGAGGAAAATCACCGCGCCGGAAACGACGTATCGGCAGACACCGTCCCCGGAGTCAGAGCCACCAGGACGACTGGGAGGGCGCGTGACCGTGACCTACTCGCACCGGCACTACTACGTGGGCGAACCCAGCTACGAAAAACCACGGGAATACAGGCTGGTACAGCCCAACTGACTGGCGCCGCTGTCGTAGCACACGCCAGCAGCCATGGAGACCGGATGCGCGCTGTGCCCTCTCGTCGTGTTACCAATCTACGCTCGTAAACACGCTGCAAAGCCATCTGACGACGCCGGTAACGTTTCACACATGGACTACAGAATGATCCTTAACTCTCGCAGTGCAGGATGGCCTTATATCGAGGTCGATCCCGAGGCGCCCGGCGTCTTGGTGCAAGCGTACGAAACACAAAAACCGAAAAGGCTTGGGCAGGAAGCAGCCGGCGAAATTGCGGCATGGGTCCAACACAAAGGCTGGGCACTGAGCGAGGCTCCCGTACGGCTTGAACCGATTGGTGAGTGACCGCTAGGCTCGACTGCCGTTGGTTGCGCTCCGCGCGGCCGGACGCCTACTCGTCCTGGGCTGCCGGCTCGGTCCCATTGGTGTCCCCTGCCGCCTCGGACACCGGCGGAGCCGGCTGAGAGGCGTTGAGCAGGTGCGCTCCGAGCGCGCCCAGCGCGCCCGTGAGCAGCGCGCCGGTCGCCACTCTGCCAGGATGCTCGCGGCTGTTGTCTTCGGCGAGCGCCAGCACCGCTGCGATCAGCACCACGTTGTACTCATAGCCGCCGTTGGTTACCCAGGGTCCATTCTTGGCGTGCACGGTCTTGATTGCGGTCAGCATCGTCGCGGTCAGGACCGAGGCGGCCAGCGGCGTCGCGATGCCTGTCGCCAGCAGCGCCCCTCCCCCGGCCTCGGCCGCACCCGCGGCGATCGCGTTGTGGCGGCCCGGACGCAGGCCGAGGTGCTCAAACCCCTGGGCGGTCGCCTCCAGGCCGTTGCCGCCGAACCAGCCGAACAGCTTCTGCGTGCCGTGCCCGAAGAAGAACCCACCCACCGTCAACCGCAACAGCAATCGTCCGATCTTCATCTCTGGTCCTCTTTCTGGTCTATGTTCAGGTCCGTCTTGGCATGCATCGCACCTCGGCCCGACGACCGCATCGAACGTAGCAGCAGTCCGGACCGATCCCTATGGCGTAGCTGGACGGCCCCATCGGTGTCGCCGAGGACACCGGCATCGGCGGGCTCCACGTAGTGATACTGCCCACCCCGCATCAGCGATGTGCCCGCGGCGATCAGGCAGGCGAGGATCGCGAACGCGAACGCCTCGTGCAGGCCGGTGCTGAACGGTGCGGAGATCAGCTGCGGAAAGAACGACCGCCCGGTCAGCGCGGCGTGGTTGGCGGCCGAGACCGCTGAGAGGGCGTGCGCGCCGACGAGGCTTTCGACCGGGTTGTAGCCGAGGAACGCGGCGAACAGCACCGACACCGGCGGCACGTGCGCGACGCCGGCGGCGGTCGCGGCCGAGATGCCGTGGGCTTCCAGACCGGAGGACAGCGTATGCGGCAGGCTGGACGCCAGGCCGAGGATCATCAGCGTAAAAAATATCCCGACCGACAACACCTGGGCGGAGTTCTGGAACGTCTGGTTCATGCCACCCCCCGCCCCCCTGTGCTGAGGCGGCAGGCTGTTCATCACGGCCGCCCGGTTGGGCGAGGCGAACATGCCCATCGAGATGCCCATCAGCAGCAGCACCGCCGCGAACTCTCCAAACGCGAAGTCGATCGGCAGCAGGCTCAGCAACACGAAGCTCAGCGCCGCGCCGAGCATGCCCCCGGTCGCGAACGGCCGCGCCCCGAAACGGTCTGACAGGTATCCCGAGGTCGGTCCCGCGATCAGCATCCCCACGGTCAGCGGCAGCATGTAAATGCCCGCGCGCAGCGGCGTGTCGGCATAGTCGACCCCGTGCAACGGCAGCCAGATGCCCTGCAGCCAGATGATCAGCATGAACATCAGCCCGCCGCGCGAGACCGCCGACAGGAACGTCGACAGCGTCCCGAACGTGAACGCGCGGATGCGAAACAGTGGCAGCCGGAACATCGGCTCTTTGATTCGTTGCTCGATTGCCGCGAACGCCACCAGGCATGCGACGCCGGCGCCCATCAGCCCGAGCACCTTGGGGCTCGTCCAGCCGGTCGGATGCCCACCGTAAGGACGGATGCCGTACGTCACCGCGACCATGATCAGGACCAGCCCGAGCGCGAAGGAGATGTTGCCCCACCAGTCCACCGGCGCGCGTTTGGGCGTCAGCGCTCCTGCAGCTTCAGATACGCCCATACCGTCCCGAACAGCCCCACCGGCACGGAGATCAGGAACACCAGCCGCCAGTCGATCGGCGCCAAGATGCCGCCGAGCACCAGCCCGACGAACATCCCGCTGACGCCGACGATGTTGTTGATCCCCAGCGCCATGCCCCGCTGGTTCTCGGGAAACGCGTCGGTGATGATCGCCGCCGAGTTGGCCAGCAAAAACGCCGCCCCCACACCCTGCACGATCCGGAACACGATCAGATATGTCGCCCCGGCCCGCCCCGTCATCCAGTTGACGGTCAGCACCAGCGACGCGGCCGTGTAGATGACGAACCCGAGGTTGTACATACGCACCCGCCCGTACATGTCCCCCAACCGCCCGAGGCTCACGATCAACACACTCGTCACGACCAGAAACCCGAGGATCATCCACAACAGATAGAAGCTGTTCGCCGGCACCAGCGGGTCGAGCTTTATGCCCCGGAAGATGTCGGGCATCGCGATCAGGATGATCGACCCGTCCAGCGTCGCCAGCAGCACTCCCAGGGTCACGTTCGACAGGGCGATCCACTTGTAGCGGTCGTTCGCGTCCGGGGATACGAGCGGAGCTGAGGCGACGGCCATACCCCCACGCTATCAATCTTACGGTCACGTAAGGATCAGTTTGGGCGCATCGGCCCCGTGTGACGTTCTACCTGATGTTCAGCGTTCCTTCCATGCCCGCCATCCGGTGCCCGGGGACCGAGCAGAAGAACTTGTACGTGCCCGGTTTGAGGTTCAGCTTCAACGTCCTGGTCCCACCCTGGAACGTGGGCACGGCCCCGAGGATCTTGCCCGAGGAGGATTCGATCGTCACGTTGTGCCCGAGCGGGGCCATGTTCGTCATCGCGATCGACACCTGACCGGCATTGGCGGTCAGCGAGGTCTTGTTGTATTTCAGTTCGCCTTCCCTGTTGGCTTCGATCGTCAGCAGCTGACCGTTGGGCGTGGTCTTGGCGACCTCGGACTCGGAGGTTGAGGTTGAGGTTGAGGTGGTCGCCGGGGTGGTTGCCGGTTTGGCGGGCGTGGAGGTCGACGACGAACCGCTGCTCGAGGAGCTCCCGCAGCCGGCGATCAGTCCCAGCGCCGCAATCGCGGCGCTCAGCACGGCCGCTCGGTGGATCGTCTTGGCGCTTGCGCTTGCGGTGGATGTTGCGCTCATCGTCCGTCCTCCTTGTTCTTGCTGCTCGGGCATTCTCGGGAGGAATCTTACGCCTCAGAACAGAGCTTCCTGCCGCGTCGGCGGCTCGGCCACAGATGCAGTCCCCGGTTGCTGCCCGGACGGCGCTCGCACGCGCCTTAACCCTCCGGGGATCGAGTGCCTACCCCGGCGCACGAGTCCCGCCAGGCGCTCGCGTTCCTCCCGTGGCGCGTATGCCCCGCGCGCGTACAGCTGCTCGTAGCGCTCGACCAGATCCGGGCGCTGGAGCCGCAGCCAGCCCATGAACACGTCGCGCACCTCCCCGCGCAGGTGCAGCGTGGCCCCGCCGATGCTCGTCGCTCCCGCTTCGGTCGCCTGCGCCAGCAGCGGCTCGATCTGGTGCGGCGCGTCGTTGATCCCCGGCATCAGCGGTGCGATCAGCACGCCCGTGGGAATGCCGGCGCGGTTGAGCTCGGCGACCGCCTCCAGACGTGCGCGGGGATTCGGGGTGTGCGGCTCGGTGGCGCGCCACGCCTTCTCGTCGAGCGTCGGGATCGAAAGGCTCGCGCTGATCTGCGTGCGCTGCGCGATTTCCAGCATCAGCGGCAGGTCGCGCAGCAACAGCGGCGACTTGGTCAGGACCGAGCACGGATTGGCGGCATCCCGCAGCGCCTCCCAGATGCCGACCATCAGGCGGTAACGACCCTCCACCCACTGATACGGGTCGGTGTTCGTCCCCAGCGCGACATGCTCT
Source organism: uncultured Solirubrobacterales bacterium (assembly GCA_963810645.1). Classification (GTDB taxonomy): domain Bacteria; phylum Actinomycetota; class Thermoleophilia; order Solirubrobacterales; family Solirubrobacteraceae; genus Palsa-744. Next base: position 10,651 of record CAWEOK010000006.1, read on the forward strand.
CCCTTCCACGAGGGCTTCGCCAACTCGACCCGCAACACCTCCGGCGCATTGACCTTGACGACGATCTCCCGCTCGAAATCCCGACCGGCGTCGAAGCCGAGGTATGTGTGCGATGGGCGAGCAAAGCAATAAAAGACACGCATGCGAACAGCCGCGAAACGGATTGACCGTCCAGCGGAAGGGCATACGGGACCTTTCGGGAACGCGGTTGAGCACCGACTTGGCGTGCACCTCGTAGAACCTCGTCTCGAGGGCCTCGGGCGCCTTGAAGCGCCGCACCGCAGCCGGATCTCGGTAGCCGGGCAGGCTTCGCTGCTCGGTGCCATCCAGCGTGAGGTTGCTCCAGCGCACAAACGTATGTTCGTATATGCGTCGGACGGAACCTACGGGCGGACGCTGCGAGGGCCTCCGTCGCCCGAGAGACCATCGAATGGACTTCCTACCGGGCGATTGTGCGGGCCGCTACCCAGCCTGCCCGGACGGCCGCACGAGCACCTCGTTGATGCTCACGTTCGGCGGCTGACCGATCGCGTACAGGATCGCGTTTGCGATGTCCTTCGATTCCAGCGGCGTGACGCCGGCGAAGCGCTTGGCCATCTGCTCGAGCACCTCGGGACGGTTGTGCATCGGCAGCTCGGTGGCGACCGCGCCCGGCTCGATCAGCGTCACACGCACGCCGAGCGGCACGGCCTCCTGGCGCAACGACTCCGAGAAGGCGCCGACGCCGAACTTCGTGAGGTTGTAGACGCCGGAGCCCATCCGTGCGACCCGGCCGGCGACGGAGCTGACGTTGACGATGTGTCCCGACCCCTGCTCCTTCATCAGCGGAAGCGCGGCGTGCGTGCAGTACAGCACGCCGAACACGTTCGCGTGGATCATCCGCCGCCACTCCTCCGTGGGAGCGCCCTCGATCGGTCCGAGCAGCATCACGCCGGCGTTGTTGACGAGCACGTCCAACCGCCCGAGCTCGGCGTGGGCGCGGCGCACGAACTCGCCTGCCTGGTCCTCCTCCCCCACATCGGTGGCGATCGCGATTGCCCGTCCCCCGCCGGCTGCGATACGCTCTGCCAGCGCCTGGATGCGGTCGGTGCGGCGGGCGGCCAGGGCGACGGCGGCGCCGGCTTGGGCGACAGCTACAGCGGTTGCCTCACCGATCCCCGACGAAGCGCCGGTGACGGCGACGACCTGTCCGGAGAGGTCAACGTCGCTCATCGATCGAGCTTAGCGGAGGAAGATCCGGCGATAGGACACGGCCGAACCAGGGTATGTCGACAGGTACAGAGACTTATGCGGGCCGGCCGGGTTCTATAGGTCCATAGGTCCCAGGACATAGGTTCTATAGGTCCATAGGTTCCCAGGACATACGTACACAGTGTCGAACGAGTCCCCGGTTGACTGTCCAAACCGAATGGTTGACAACGCAACTATCGCGGCGTATAATTCCGACTGCAAGCATCGGATTAGAAGGACCAGACATGGCAGACACAACACTCAAAACACTCAAAACCTCCACAAAACAGGCTGCTAGCGCCACCAATGAGACGCTGGACAGCTTCATCCCCGAGTCCGTCGACCAGTTGCTGGCGCACTCGCGGCGCTACCCCCTGCTCACGCCCGCGCAGGAGATCGAACTGGCGCAGAAGATCGAGCGCGGCGACCTGGAGGCCAAGGAACTGCTCGTCAACTCGAACCTGCGGCTCGTCGCCTCCAACGCGCGGCGCTACCAGAACCAGGGGCTGCCTCTGGCCGACCTCGTGCAGGAGGGCATGCTCGGACTGATCCGCGCCGCCGAGAAGTTCGACTGGCGCAAGGGCTTTCGCTTCAGCACATACGCCACCCTGTGGATCCGTCAGGCGATCCAGCGCGGCCTGGAGAACTCCGGGCGCACGATCCGCCTGCCTGTGCACGTGGCCCAGCGCTCGCGCAAGGTCGGACGGGTCGAGCGCGAGCTGTCGGTCAGGCTCGGACGCGAGCCCACGGTCGAGGAGCTGGCCGTCGAGACGGGCCTGGAGATCGAGCAGGTCGAGGAGGTGCGCCACCAGCGCGCCGCCCTGGTCAGCCTCGACCAGCAGGTCGGCGAGGACGGCGACACCGCCCTTGGAGACCTGCTGCCCGCCGACGCCGAGGTGCCGGAGGAGACCGCCTGGGAGAACGAGCGCGAGCGGATCGTGCACGAGGCGATCTCCCAGCTGCCCGAAACCGAGCGCACCGTGCTGACGCTGCGGTTCGGAACCGGCCGCGAGGAGCCCCAGACACTGACCGCGATCGGCAAACGACTCGGGTTCTCCGCCGAGCGGGCCTCGCAGCTCGAGCAGCGCGCGCTGAAGAAGCTCGCGGAGTCTCCGGAGATGGCCGCTCTCCGCGAGGCTGCGTAAGATCCAGCCGTATGTGGGACCGTGTCGTCCAGTGGACGATCGCCGCCGGCGAACGGATCCTGGCGCCGATCGAGCGGTTCATCGGGCGACGGTCGCTGGTCGGCGATGAGACGTTCTTCGACAACGACCGGTTCCCCTGGATCGCCGAGATCGAGACGAACTGGACGACGATTCGCGATGAGCTCGAGCGCGTGCTCGAGGATCGCGAGGCGCTACCCAACTTCCAGGACATATCGAAGGACCAGATCGAGATCACCGACGACGACCACTGGAAGACGTTCTTCCTGTACGGGTTCGGGTTCGAGGCGCGACTCGGCGTCGAGATGTGCCCGCGCACGGCCGAGCTGATGCGCCAGATCCCGGGGATGAAGACCGCGATGTTCTCGATCCTGTCCCCGCGCAAGCACATCCTCGACCACCGCGGTCCCTACAAGGGCGTACTGCGCTACCACCTCGGGCTGATCGTCCCCGAAGACGCGGAGTCTTGCCGGATCAGGGTCGGCGAGGACGTCCGGCACTGGGAAGAGGGCCAGAGCATGATCTTCGACGACACCTACAACCACGAGGTCTGGAACGACACCGACGAGACGCGCGTCGTGCTGTTCGTCGATGTGCTGCGTCCCCTCCCCCGTCCGTGGGCGCAGATCAACCGCGCGATCGTCGCGGCGATCCGCTACTCGCCGTTCGTGCTCGACGCCAAACGCAACCAGGAGGCCTGGGAACGACGCTACCGGGCGCGCCGGGACGTCGAGCAGGTCACGACCGCCTGAACGCCGGCGCCGCCGGTGGGCGGGCTGCGCGGGATGTCGGCGCCGCGGGGTAGGCTGACCCGCTAAGCGAATCTCGCCGCCCGTCCCCGTCTCATGAGCACTGCAACGAACCCACCCTCACTGCCACCGCCCGGTGGCGTCCAACTGGGCTGGATGGCGCCCGAGCCCCCGCGACGACCCTGGTGGCTGGCCCGGCGCGTGCTGCTGGCGGCAGTCGGGATCGTGCTGCTCACAGGCAGCGCCACCTACGTGGTGGCGCGCAACGAGGTCGGCAAAGTCGTCGAAGCGCTCGGCCAGAACAAGACGGTCAAGGTCGCCCCGAAGATACTGGCGCCGACCAGCAAAGGCGAACCGGAGACGCTGCTGCTGATCGGCAACGACGAACGCCGGCACACGACGACCGCACCGGTGTTGCCCCACTCAAACGAGATGCTGCTCGTGCGGATCGACCCGAGCAAGCCGACGATCTCGATGCTCTCGATCCCGCGCGAGCTGCAGGTCACGTTCACGGCGCCCAACGGCGAAGTGATCACCAACCGCATCAACTCGGCCTACACCTACGGCTACGAGGACGGCGGCGGCACCTCCGGCGGAGTCAAGCTGATGGTCGAAACGCTCAAGCGCGTGCTCGGCATTCCCGTGATCAACCACGTATTCGTCACGAACTTCAAGAAATTCTCCCACGCGGTCAATGAAATGGGCTGCGTGTACATGACGGTGGACAAGCGCTACTACCACGTCAACGAACCCGGAGGCGAACAGTACTCCGAAATCAATCTCCAGCCGGGCTATCAGCGGCTGTGCGGCAAGGAGGCGCTCGAATTCGTCTCCAACCGCCACGAATCGACCTCGCTGATCCGCGATTCCCGCGACCAGCGGTTCCTGCTCGAAGTCAAGGCCGAGTACGGGTCGACGCTATTTGAAAGGCGTGAAGAGTTCGAGCATATTCTCGGCAAGGCGATGGAAACCGACCTGCACGGCGAAGAAGAAGTCCTGCAACTGCTGGAGCTACTGGTCGAATCGGCCGGCAAGCCGGTCCGCCAGGTGCCGTTCCACGTCAACCTGGGCCCAAGCCTCGACACCGCCACGCCCGAACAGATCGGCGAAGCGGTGCACTCGTTTTTGAGCGGCACCGCCGCGATTGGAACGCAGAAGCTGAACCAGGCGGTCAACGCCGCTCGACGCCGTCACCATGCTCACACCCATGGCGGCGCTCCCCCCATCTCGCTGACGCCGACCACCGGCGAAGCGCTCGCGCAGGCGCGCTCTCAGGCGCCAAACCTGCCGTTTGCCCTGGAGTACCCGAGGGCTCGCGATGCCTTTGCGAGCGCCGAACCCGACACGCTGCGGCTGTATGACCTCCACGACCAGCAGGGTCACGGACACCCGACCTACACGATCGTGATCGACCGCGGGGGTCTGGGCGAATACTACGACGTGCAGGGATCGACCTGGACCGACCCGCCGCTGCTGAACAACCCAAGTCAGACGGTCCAGATCGGCTCGCGCACTTATGACCTGTACTACGCCGGCGAACAGATCAGGACGGTCGCCTGGCACGAAGGCGGCGCGGCGTACTGGATTCAGAACACCCTGACCAACAGCGTCGGGCCGCTCGAGATGCTGGCGATAGCCGAGCAGACTCTGCCCGTCATCAATGTCGCTCCGGCGCCCGTGACAGTGACTCCGAGCCCGTCGAGCATCAAGCTTCCCCCACGAGCGGCCGCCGGCACGAGCTCGACGGACAAGCTCGAGGCCGCGCTCGGGCTGTTCGGCCTCCTCGCGGTCGCCTGCCTTGCGCCGTTCGTGCTCTTGCGCCAGCGCGAGCTGATTCGCCTGCGCGAGCAGGTCTCCCAGGCGATGGCCCTGGAAGCACGCCGGCATGGCCGGTGAGGGCGGCGCTGCCGGTGCTGAGGATGCCGCGGGGTCAGACGGCGCGGACGGGGCCGAGTCAAACGGCGCGAGCGGAACCGCCGGAGCAGACGGGTCGGGCGGGCCGTCAGATGCGACGGTCACGCCGAGCGCTCAGCTGCCCGCGCTCGATGAGCGTGCGCTGGCCGCGCTGAGCGAGGTCGGCCGCGGCTGGACGAAGTGCATGCCGGCGCGCGGTATCTGGGAGCGCGCGCTGCCCGTCGATCCCAGCCTCGATTTCGCCGATCCCCAACGGTCGCGTGCCGGGCGCTTCGTGCACATCCGCAGCACACCGCGCGGAACAGACGCCGCCGGGGACGAGCTCGAAGCGACCCCCCGGGCGGGCGAGGGCGATTCGCGCTCGGGCCGTGTGGCCTACGCGGCGCGCCACGTCCTGATCGGCCCGGCGCTGCGCAGCACCGCGATCGCGCAGGAGCGCATGGGGCGCCTGCTCGCCCTCGCGGTGCTCTCGCCCGACGCGCTCTCCTCGGTGGCCTACGGGCCGGAAGCGATGCTGGCGATCCTCGTGCTCGCCGGCTCCAGCGAGCTACGGCTCTCGCTGCCGATCGGGGCGGCCCTCGCGGTGCTGATGCTCTCCGTCGGCCTCGGCTACCGCCAGGTGATCAAGGCGTACCCGCACGGCGGCGGCTCATACATCGTCGCCAGCGACAGCCTCGGTCCGCGCTGGGGGCTGCTCGCGGGCGCGGGACTGATCGTCAACTACATCCTCACGGTCGCCGTGTCGGTCGCCTCCGGCGTGGAAGCCGTCACCTCGGCGATCCCATCGCTGGGCTCGGCGCGCGTGGCGATCGGCCTGGTCGTGATCGTGCTGCTGGTGGCCGGCAACCTGCGCGGCGTGCGCGATGCCGGCGCCGCCTTCGCCGCCCCCACATACCTGTTCGTGATCGCGATTGCGCTGGTCGTGATCGCCGGCCTGATCAAGGCGGCGGCCAATGGCTTTCACCCTGTCCCGGCAACGCCCCACCCGGCGATCGAGGCGGCCGGCGTGCTGCTCGTGCTGCGCGCGTTCGCCTCCGGCGCGACGGCGATGACCGGGATCGAGGTGATCTCAAACGCCGTCCCGGTCTTTCGCCCGCCCCAAGCCCGGCACGCGCGCCAGACCCTGACGGTCATGATGGGGCTGCTGATCGCGATGTTCGTCGGCGTCGTGCTCGTCGCCCACTTCGACGGCGCCGCCCCCAGCGACAGCCAGACGATTCTGTCCCAGCTCGCGCACGACAGCGTCGGTGGCGGCATCCCCTACGGGTTCGTGCAGCTGGCGACCACGCTCGTGCTGCTGATCGCCGCCAACTCGGCGTTCAACGGGCTGCCGCGGCTGCTGTACTTCATGGCCCGCGACGGCTACGTCCCCCGGCTGTTCCTGCGCATGGGCGATCGCCTGGCGTTCAGCAACGGCATCCTCGTGCTCGCCATCCCGTCGGCCGTTATCTACGCGGCCTTCGGCGGGCGCACCGCCCCGCTGATCCCGCTGTTCGCGATCGGCGTGTTCCTCGCGTTCACGCTCGCCCAGAGCGCGATGGTCTCCTACTGGCTGCGCCACCGCACGCAGCGCTGGCGTTCGGCGCTGGCCACCAACCTACTCGGAGCGATTCTGTCGGCGCTGGTCGTGCTGATCGCCGGGGTCACCAAGTTCGCCGAGGGCGCCTGGGTCGTCGCGGTGCTCGTCCCTCTGATCGTCTGGGCATGCCTGCGCGTGCATGCCCACTACAAACGTGCCCACGAGGCGCTCACGCCCCGCCCCGAGGTCATGGCGGACACCGAGCGCATCAGCCTGATGGCGCCACGGCTTCCCTCGGAGGTCTCCGAGATCCTGGCCGAGGCTCAGCACGACCCGGCCGCGGTGCACAGCTTTGCCGTCGTCCCGATCGCGGTGCTCGACCTCGCCGCGCTGCACGCGCTCGCCTATGCCGCCTCGCTCGCCCAGCCGGTGCTCGCGCTGCACGTGAGTCCGACCGAAGATGAGGCCGAGCGCTTCGAGCGCTCGTGGCAGGCGTGGGGCGATCACCTGCCCCTGGAGGTCGTCGTCTCCCCCTACCGCGCGACCGTCGCGCCGCTGGCCAACTACATCGCCGCGCTCCACCGCCAGCGCCCCGACCTGACCCTCACGCTGGTCGTGCCTGAGGTCGTCGTCGCCCGACCCTGGCAGCGCATCCTGCACAACCGCGTCGCCGCGCGCCTGCGTGCCTCGCTGATCGCGTATGAGGGGATCGTGATCACGACGGTTCCGTTTCATCTGCCTGCGTGAGCCCCCAGCTTCCGGCACGACGGCGACTTGGATGGCCTGTCGGTGGCTGAACCGAGCCGCAGTGGAACTTCATCGTGGACGACTTTGCCTTCTGAAGGACCTTGACTAATCTTTTGGTATGCCATAATCTTAGTTGATGGCTACTAAGGAGTTGTTGCGGTCATCGGCGATCGAGGACTACTCGAAGGCGATCTTCTCGCTGGAGTCGCGCAGCGACGCGCCCGTGTCAACCAACGCTCTGGCCGAGCGGTTGGGCATCACACCGGGGTCTGTCTCGGCGATGCTCAAGAAGCTCGACGAGCTGGGGCTCACGACTCATACCCCTTACCGGGGAGTGCGCCTCACCGCCGATGGGCGGCGCGTGGCGCTGGAGGTGATCCGCCATCACCGGTTGATCGAGAGCTTCCTGGCCGATGCGCTGGGGATGCCGTGGGATCGGGTTCACGCCGAGGCCGAGGTGCTCGAGCACGTGCTGTCGGAGGATCTCGAGGAGTTGATCGCGGCCAAGCTCGGACACCCCACGGTGGACCCGCACGGCGACCCGATCCCCAGCGCCGAGCTCGAGCTCGAAGAGCGCGCGACGCACAGCATGGAGAGTCTGCAAGTCGGTGACGAGGGAGTGTTCGTGCGCGTCTCGGACTCCGACCCGGAGATGTTGCGCTACCTCGCCGGCCGCGGGATCTCGCCGGGAGACCGCTTCGCGGTCCGCGAGCGCCAGCCGTTCGGCGGCCCGCTGTTCGTGCGCTTCGGAGAGCGCGAGCACGCGATCGGCGGTGAGCTCGCCGAAGCCATGCGCGTCGAGGTGCAGGAGACGCGGGGATGACGCCACTGCCCGTCGAGCCGATCCCCGCGTTGGAGGGTGCCGCAGAGGGCGCCTCGATAGCGCTGCCGGGAGAGCTCGGCGGGGCGCTCGCGGGCCCGAGCGCGCTCGAGCAGCTGTTGTCCAAGGGTCGCGTGCGCGCGACGATCATGATGCTCGGCCCGGCGTTTGTCGCCTCGATCGCCTACGTCGATCCGGGCAACTTCGCCACCAACATCGAAGGCGGCGCGCAGTTCGGCTACCTGCTGCTGTGGGTCGTGCTGCTGGCGAACGTGATGGCGATGCTGATCCAGTACCTCTCGGCGAAGCTCGGGATAGTCACCGACCGCAACTATCCCGAGGTCGTGCGCGAACGTTTCCCCCGCCCATTCACGTGGGGCATGTGGGTACAGGCCGAGATCATGGCGATGTCAACCGACGTCGCAGAGTTCCTCGGCGCCGCGCTCGGGCTGAACCTGCTCTTCGGCGTGCCGCTGCTTCCGGCCGGGCTGATGACCGGTGTGATCGCGTTCGCGATCCTCGAGCTTCAGACGCACGGCTTCCGCCGCTTCGAGCTGGCGATCACCGGTCTGTTGGGGATCATCTTCTTGGGCTTTCTGTATGAGACATTGCGCATCGGCCCCTCCACCCACGGCTCGCTGAAGGGGCTGCTGCCGGGCCTGCACGGCGTCACCTCGCTCTATCTCGCCGTCGGCATCATCGGCGCGACCGTGATGCCGCACGTGATCTACCTGCACTCCGCGCTGACCAAGGGTCGGATGCCCTGCCGCAACGACCGTGAGCGCGGCCGCGTGCTGCGCTTCGAGCGCCTGGACGTGATCATCGCACTCGGTCTCGCCGGCCTGGTGAACATGGCGATGCTCGCCGTCGCCGCCAAGCTCTTCCACACCCCCGCCCTCTCGGGTCTGAGCTCCATCGGAGAAGCCCACGCGCAGTTCGGCCACCTCGTCGGCGGTACCGCCGCACTCGCGTTCGCGGTCGCGCTGCTCGCCTCCGGCGCCTCCTCATCCAGCGTCGGCACCTACGCCGGGCAGGTCGTGATGCAAGGCTTCATCAACGTCCGCATCCCGCTGATGCTGCGCCGCGCGGTCACGATGATCCCCGCCATCGTTGTGCTGGCGATCGGCATGAACCCCACCCAGGTCCTCGTCCTCAGCCAGGTCGTGCTGTCCTTCGGCATCCCATTCGCCCTCGTGCCATTGGTCATGCTCACCGGCCGCCGAGATGTCATGGGCATCCACGTCAACCGCCGCCTCACGACCATCCTCGCCTGGGGCTGCGCCGGCGTAATCAGCCTGCTCAACGTCTTCCTGCTCTACCAACAGTTCTTCATGGGCTGAGCACGAGGGCAAGATGGTGATGTGCGCGCCCACCGACCGCGGTCACGCCCTGCTTGAGATCGTCCTCGCAGGGGTGCTCGCGTGAGCTCACAAGCCTCGTCGCTGACGGTCATCCAGCCCGGCGGCGAGGCACGCTCGCGGCTGATCCGCCGCGCCAGGCTACTGTCCGGGATGAGCCTGGCGTGGATGACGATAGAGGCAGTGGTGGCGATCATGGCGGCCTTGATCGCGGGGTCGGTCGCATTGCTGGGGTTCGGGGTGGGCTCACTGATCGAGCTTGTCAGCGCAGGCACAATTCTCTGGCTCTACACGGGCAGCCGTGGCAGCTCTAGTGAGGCCGAGCGCCGCGCGCAGCAGGTGATAGCCGTCTGTTTCATGGCTCTCGCGTTGTATGTGACCTCCGACGCGATCACCACGTTCACGGGTGGGGCGCATCCGATTACCAGCTGGGCTGGGGCCGTCGTGGTGGCCGGGGCGATTATCTTCATGCCGCTGCTTGCTCGCGCCAAGGGCCGCGTCGCAGCACAGCTCGGCTCTGTGGCGACTGCCGGGGACGCGGCGCAGTCGTGGCTGTGCGCGATCAGCGCCGCTGCCGTGCTCCTCAGCATCCTTGCCAACGCGGCGCTCGGCTGGTGGTGGCTTGACCCAATCGCCGGCCTCGTGATCGCGGGTCTTGCCGTACACGAAGGACGCAAGGCTTGGGCGGGCGAGGTCTGCGCTGACTGCGCTCCGATCGGGTTCGAGCCGGCAGGGAGCTGTGACGAGGAGGGGGGCTGCTGCTCTCGATCGCTCTGAATGGTCAATCGTGGTCTGTATGCACCGACACGTCGATCACGTCCGGGTGCTCGGCCCTGATCTCGATCTCCAGCCGATCGGCCAGCGCACGTGCATCGGCGAGCGTGTGCTCGGGTCCGAGGCACAGCGTGAGCACTACGCGGGGACCGTGGCTCATGTGGCGCGAGCCCAGTGTCGTGTCGGGCTCGACGTGGACGACCACATCGCTGCCGGGCAGATCGCGGGCGATCGCGTCCTCGATCGCGCTGGCGACCGCGTGACCGTGGGCGAGATCGGCGTCGGGCTCAACGCCGACGACCACATCGACGAAGTGCCGCCCGCCCGACTCGCGCATGCGCAGGCGGCTCAGCGTCACGGTCTCCCCGATGCCCGCGATCGCCGCGCGGGCGGTCTGCTCGGCCGGTCCCGAGGCGCTGTCCATCAGTACGCGCACGTTGCTGCGCATCAGCCGCCCCGCCGAATACAGCACGAGTCCGGCCACGAGCAGCGCCGCGATCGAGTCGGCCTGCGGGTGGCCCGCCCGCACGAGCACGAGCCCGATCAGCACCGCCACCGAGCCGACCAGATCGAGCGTGAAGTGCAGCGCGTTCGCGCCGAGGGCCGCACTGGAGTGCTCGTGCGCGGCGCGATGCAGCGTGCGCGAACGGCCCATGTCGATCAGGATCACCACGCCGACGACCGCGAGCACGTACCAGCGCGCGTCGGCCGTGGGGCCGTGGCCGGTGAGACGGCCGATCGCCTCGCCCGCGATCACGATGCTCGCGAGGATCAGGATCGCCCCCTCGCCGAGCGCGGACAGGTGCTCGGCCTTGCCGTGGCCATACGGGTGCTCCCGATCCGCCGGGCGCCCCGCGACACGCACGGCGAAGAACGTCAGCAGCGCCGCGACCAGATCGGTGGCGGAGTGGATCGCCTCCGCGACCAGTCCCAGGCTGTGCGCCAGCAGGCCGACGACGAGCTTGATCGCCACCAGCGCCGCGGCGGCAGCGACCGATGCCAGCGCGGTGCGCTGGGGTGAGCTAGATGTTCGAGACGTCAAGGCCCGTACCGTGCAGCAGGGTATTGGCCTGGGCATTGAGCGTCGTGAACTCCCCCGTCAGGATCAGCAGTCCGAGCGCGATCATGATCGCTCCGCCGAGGCCGATCACGATCGGGAAGTGGCGCTTGACGACCGCCAGCGCGTTCGTGGCCCGCTCGAACGCGAGTGCGATCAGTAGGAACGGGATCGCCAGGCCCGCGGAGTAGAACGCCAGCAGCAGCGCCGCGTGCGCCGCCGAGCTGGAGACCGCCGCCTGGGTGAGGATCGCGCCGAGGGTGATGCTCGTGCACGGCGTCCACGCGATCGCAAACGCCGCCCCGGCGACCAGCGGGCCACCGCGGCCGGCGAGGCGTTGCAGGGACTCGGAGTGCCACTGGACATTGAGCCGATCCACGAACGGCGTCGCCAGGAACACGACGCCCATCGTCACGATCACGACCCCGCCGATGTATTCGAGCGTCTGTTTGTGGTCGTTCAGCGTCGAGCCGATCGCCGTTGCGCCGAGGCCGAGCAGGATGAAGATCGAGGAAAAACTGGCGATGAACAGCAGGCTCGGGACCAGCACCCTTCTTGCCCCCGCGTGCTGCATGTCGGCGGGCGCGACTCCCACGACCGTCAACAGGTACCCCGGCACGAGCGGCAGCACGCACGGCGACAGGAACGACACGAGCCCGGCGGCGAGCGCGATCGGGATGCCGACGGTGTCCGTCGAGGTGGCGATCATTGGGTGGATGAGACTCATGGGCACCGCTCAGGCATGCACCCGAGCACGCGCGCCTCTGTCGCGGACAGATTCATCGCGTTAAGCCTACGACTCGGCGGCTAAAGTCAGCTCGGTGAGCAGTCAGCCCTTCGCCCAGGGGCACGGTGGTGGCGGACGCCAGTCCCGGCAGCCCGAGCTTCGCCCCGAGGACATCCCCGACCGGCCGGTCTCGCTACGGCGCATCGCACGGCTGTTCAACCCCTACCGGGTGCGGTTGGGTCTGCTGCTGGGGCTGATCGTGTTCGGCTCGATCCTCAGCGTCGCCTCGCCGTTCCTGCTGCGCGAAGCGGTGGACAAGGGCATCGTCGGGCACGACCTGACGCTGCTGAGCTGGCTGGTCGCCGGGATGATCGCGCTGGCGATCATCAACGGCGTGATCAGCGTCGCGCAGACGTGGATATCGAACGAGGTCGGCCAGCGCGTGATGCACGACCTGCGCGCCGCCGTGTATGCCCACCTGCAGCGGATGTCGCTGGCGTTTTTCACGCGCACCCGCTCGGGCGAGGTGCAGGCACGAATCGCGTATGACATCGGTGGCATCGATGACGTCGTCACCTCGACCGCCACCTCAACCGTCTCCACCGTGGCAACCGTCACGGCAACGATCGTGGCGATGTTCGCGCTGTCCTGGCAGCTGACCGTGTTCTCGCTGATCCTGCTGCCGTTCTTCGTGTGGCTGACCCGCCGCGTGGGCAACGAGCGCCGGCGCATCCAGTCGGTGCGCCAGAGCCGGCTGGCGGACATGTCCACGCTGGTGGAGGAGTCGCTTTCGGTCTCGGGAATCCTGCTCGGCAAAACGATGGGCCGCTCTTCCGAGCTGGTCAATCGCTTCTCCTCGGAGTCCTCCGAACTGGCCGACCTGGAGGTGCGCGCGCGGATGGCGGGCCGCTGGCGGATGGCGTCGGTACAGATGAGCTTCGCGATCATGCCCGCCGCCGTGTACTGGTTCTCCGGCTACTCGATCGTGCACGGCCAGGACGTGATCTCGATCGGCACGGTCGTCGCGTTCACGACCCTGCAGACGCGACTGCTGTTCCCGATGCAGCAACTGCTGTCGGTCGGCCTTGAAGTCCAGACCTCGCTCGCGCTGTTCGGGCGCATCTTCGAGTACCTCGATCTGCCGGTCGACATCGAGGAGCGCCCTGACGCACGCACGCTGAGCGGAGTGCGCGGCGACGTGCGCTTGGAGGACGTGTCGTTTCGCTACGACCCGGACGCGCCCTGGACGCTCGCGGACATCTCGGCGGAGATTCCCGCCGGCACGCGCACAGCGCTCGTCGGCGAGACCGGATCGGGCAAGACCACGCTCGCGTATCTGGTGGCGCGGCTGTACGAGCCCCAGCGCGGCTGCGTGTCGATCGACGGCGTCGACATCCGTGATCTGACGCAACAGTCGCTCGCCGCCACGGTCGGGCTGGTCTCCCAGGAAACGTATCTGTTCCACGCCTCGATCCGCGAGAACCTGCGCTTCGCCTGCCCCGATGCCAGCGACGAGCAGATCGAAGACGCCGCGCGGGCGGCGCAGATCCACGAGCTGATCTCGGGACTGCCCGAGGGATATGACACGCCCGTGGGCGAGCGCGGCTACCGCTTCTCCGGCGGTGAGCAGCAGCGCATGGCGATCGCGCGCACGGTCCTGCGCAACCCGCCGGTGCTGATCCTCGACGAGGCCACCTCTGCATTGGACACCGAGACCGAGCGCGCGGTCCAGGCGGCTTTGGATGACCTGTCCCGGGGCCGCACGACGATCGCGATTGCCCATCGCCTCTCGACAGTCCGCGACTCCGACCAGATCCTGGTGCTCGACTCAGGCCGGATCGTCGAGCGCGGCACGCACGACGAACTGCTGGAGCAGGGCGGGCGCTACGCGGCGCTGTTGAGCGGGGCCGAGGTCGGCGAGGATCGGATCGCGGGCTCGGGCGCGGCGCTGGCCTGACGTCCTGGATTGGGATTGGATTGGGATGGGATGGGATGGGGATTGGAGACTGGGCGCATCGTCGTGCGGGTGGATGTGGGGGTGTATTGATTTTTTGGTTGGTAATCTAACCGTATATACGTATATACTAAAGTTATCTTTGGTCTTTAGGTTGTCTAGGGTACTTGGGTTGTCCGTACGGACCCCTAGTCGCTATGCCGTCGCGTCGATGTTCAAGCGCACGTAATCGACCACGACCGGTGCGCCCAGCTCGGCCATGACCTCGTCCATGAACGGCTCGCGCAGTGGCTCGGGCAGATGCTGGACGTGTGGGCCGAGCACGATCGTCGACAGGAACTCGCGCGGGTGCTCAGGCTCGGTGGGCGCAGGCTGCAGCCAACATTCGGCGGTGGCGAACCCGGCCGCTCGCAGTCGCGCTTCGGTGTCGGTTGGGTTCGCGTAGTTCCACGGGGGTTGGAATGTGCGGAAGTGCTCGGCGTAGGGGTCGCGCTCCATGACCACGGCGGCGCGGGTCCGCAACGTGGTGATGTTGCCCTCTCCTCCACACTGGGCCACCAGTCGCCCGCCGACCGATTCGGGAGACACTCGCTTCGCTCCCATCCCCGAATCGACCATCAGGACTGTGTGCAGTCGACGAAACAGTGCGTCGTGGTCGGCGACCCAATGGAACGTCGCGGTCGAAAATATTGCGTCGATTGGCTCCTGTATCTCCAACTCCAGCAGGTCCATCCGGCGGATGTCCGCGGCGGGACCAAGTCGCTCACGGGCCGCGGCGACCATCGACTCGGACACGTCCACACCGATGATCCTGCCGCGCGGTACTCGCTCGATCAGTTGTTCGGTGAGGCGGCCCGAACCGCAGCCGGCGTCGAGGACCGTCTCATCGCCGGAGAGCGGCAGCCGCTCCAGCACAGCCTGACCCAGCGCCTGCATCGGGCCGGATATACGGTCATAGCTCTGCCCGTCCCACGCGCGTACCTCTGGCATACGTGTGTACGTTATCACGGACGCCCCAGGTGGTAGGGGTCAACGTCCGGATGCAGGTTCCCCCGTATGACGGTTACCCGCCTCCGGATCTAGTTCGCGAGCCCGGTCGAGCGCCATCTCAGCCATCTCTACGTCTCCCGCGTGTCGCGCGATGTCCGCACACGCCAGATACACATCGGCTCCCGCCCACTCACGATCGCCGGTTTCCTCGGCAACGCGGATCGCGCGTCTGATGAAGATCAATGCGAGATCCGGGAGATGCAGGCGATCGAGCGAGGAAGCCAGATTCCACGGATAGGCCGGCTCGCGTGGGTCGTCCTCCATAGCGCGTACGTAGAGGCTTAGGACACGCTCCAAGTCGCCACTGTCGAGGAATCGTCGCGCCGTGCGGGTGGCCGGCCACCGACCCGGGCGCAGATATCCGCCGAGAAGCTTCTCTGCCTCGTCAACGAGCCGATCCGCCCTCTCTGTCGCAGCCGCGCTACCGACGCTTGCCCGGCCGGCGCCCGCGTGCCTGCTTGTACTGGCTGCGTTGCTTGTCATCGAGTCGATCCCAGTTTTCCTGCCAGGCTGTCGCCCGGGCACCGTGGTGTGCACGACCAAGCGTAGCCTCTAACTTGCCAACCATGTCACAAACGCGCCACGGCTCTCCTGTTTTAGGATCGAGACCGGCCGAGTCACGCCAGTTCTCTGCGCGCTGATTGCCCATGTGATGGAACGCTACATTTGGCTACGCTCTTGTGCCAAGTCCGAATGAGTAGCCAGCTCGAGCAGCGCTTTCGAGAGCTGTCCCCCCTGCCACGCCAGCGGCGATTGACCGGGGTCCTCCACGATCAACCGCGCCCCCGGGATCGCCTGCGCGTACAGTTCGCCCATCGCGAGCGGATGCCCGGGATCGGCTTCGTCGCGGGACGCGATCACAAGCGTCGGCGCCTGGATCGCAGCGAGCTCCTCGATCCGCTCGAACGGACGTGAGCGCGGCACCACCTCCAGCGCATCGGCGACCGCCTCCGGATGGTCATGGGCGGACAGACGCTGACGGACCACAGTTTCGGCCGTCCCCCGCCATGCGCCGGGCACGGTCGAGAAGTCATACGCCGCGAGGAATCCGTCAACCCCACCCTCGCGCAGTCCCCGGGCGAGGGCATCCCAGTCGGCGAATGCGCCGGGTGCGGTCGTGTCCGCCGCTGGGTCGAACGCGGGCGTGATCAGCCCCAGCGCCGCCACGCGCTCTGGGTGATGCAGGGCAAACCGCACGATCGTGTGCGCGCCCATCGAGGCACCGGCGAGCACAGCGCGGTCAACGCCGAGCGTGTCGAGAACCGCGAGCAGGTCGCGCGCCAAGCGCTCATACCCGTATGCGCTGTGGTCAGGCGCCGGGGCCGAATGACCATGACCACGAGCGTCGTAGGAGATCACGCGCAGACCCGAACGCTCGAGCACGCGCGAGCCCATCACGACGTAGCGGCGTGTCGCGGTCAAGCCGTGCAGCAGGACGATCGGCGACACTGACGACGCTGACGAGGACCTCTCCCCCGCCTCCTGGCCAGACAGCTCGACCCCATCGTCGGTGACGACGCTCAGCTCAACCGTGCCGGGACGGTCAGGCATGCACGGCGGCGTGCGCACGGACCAGCTCGGCCGAGCGCTCTGGCTGCTCCCAGAAAAACAGATGGCCAATCCCGCCGAGGATCTCCAGCTGCGAGCCTGAGATCAGCCCCGCAATCATGCGGCCGTTCTGGACGGGCAGCATCTCATCGAGCGTGCCGTGGATGACGAGCGTCGGCAGCTTCAGCTCGGACAGGCGCGCGGAGCTGTCGAACCTCGCGATCGCCCGCATCTGCGCCATGATCACCCCCCTTGCCACCGCCCGGCGCATGCCGATCCGCAGGAAGCGCGCGTACTGCTCGTCGTTCGCGGCGAAGCCAGGCGAGACGTTGACCTCCCAGGCGGCGCGAATCGCTGGTGCGCGATCGCCCGAAGACGCCCCCTCGGCGAGCTTACGCAGGGTCGCCTCGGGCATCAACGCGCTGCCCTCTCCACCACAATACGTGCCGCAGAGGGCCAGTGTTCGGATGCGCTCGGGATATGCAAGCGCGAGCTCTTGGGCGATCATTCCTCCCATCGAGAAGCCCAGCACGTGGGCCGAATCGATCTGGAGCGTGTCGAGCAATCCCGCGGCGTCCTGGGCGAGCTGGGCGATCGTCAGTCGTCCCTCCCCCAGGCGGCTGCTGGCGCCGACCCCGCGATGGTCATAGACGATCACGTCGAAGTCGCGGCGCAGATCGTCGAGAAACCCGGCGTCCCAGTGGTCGAACGTGCCGCTCATCCCCATGATCAGCAGCAGTGGCGGCCCGGAGCCGGCGCGCTCGTAGCTCAGCTCGATCTCCCCGACGCGCGCCAGCGGCATCGTCCGATCCTAGACGGTCAGCGCCAGTTGACCCGTGCCGTCGTGAGGATCGCGGACGGCTGTCGTGCCAGTCGTTTCCAGGCCGGCCACCCGCACGCCGAGCAGCCGTACCGGGCGCGGAGGCGCATACTCAGCGAGCAGTCCCAGCGCGACCGCCGTCACCTGCTCCACGTCGCTGGTGGGCGCGTCGATCGTGCGGGCGCGGGTGGCAGTGGTGAAGTCGTCGAGGCGGACCTTGATCCCGATCGTGCGTCCGCTGCGTCCGTGCGCGACAAGGCTCGTGCACAGCTCCCCGGCCATCGTCATCAGCGACTCGCGCAGCTGCATGGGATCGTCAACGTCGTAGTCGAACGTCCGCTCGCGCGACTCCGAGACGACCTTGCGCGCCGCGCCGACCACACCGTCGTGTTCGAAGCGTGCGCGGCGTCCCAACTCCACCCCGAGGTTGGGACCAAACCGCTCGACCAGCACGCCCTCGGGTGAGGCGCCGACGGCGGCGAGCGTCGTGAGCCCCAGGGACGCCAATCGCGCCGCGGTCTTCGGTCCGATCCCCGGCACGAGCCCAGGCGGCGCCTGCGCAAATCGCGCGCACGCCTGCTCGCGTGTGAGCACGACGAACCCGGCGGGCTTCTCCGCATCGGAGGCGACCTTCGCGACGAGCTTGTTCGGGCCGATCCCGACCGAGCAGGTCAGCTCCGTCCGGGTCCGGATCTCCGCGATCAGCCGGCGCATTGCCGCTCGTGGCGAGAACAGCCCGGTCAGGTCCAGATACGCCTCGTCCAGCCCGACCACCTCGACGCGCTCGACATGCGCGCGCACGATGTCCATCACCTCACGCGATGCCTCGCGATAGGTCGTGAAGTCCGGTGGCAGCACCACGGCCTGCGGGCACAGCCGCCGCGCCCGGGCGGCGGGCATCGCCGAGCCCACACCGTACCTGCGTGCCTCGTAGCTGGCGGTCGTCACGACGGCCCGCGGGCCGCTCCCCGCCACGATCACCGGTTGTCCACGCAGCTCCGGGTGGCGGCGCAGCTCGATCGAGACGTAGAAGGCGTCGCAATCGACATGGGCGGTGCTCAGCTCGGAGGGCTCGGCGGGCATCTGGCCCGAATCTAGCGCCCCTTCCGGCGGGCGCATCGACGAGCTTCTTTTGCGGTAGTGTCAGCGTCCGCGGCCGCTTACACACGACATCGACGCCCGGTCCCCGGCCGCGTACCGCGCTCGCGCTCGGACCCACCCCACCGGCAATACCGAACGGGAAGACCGGCCGGTAGCGGCCTCAGCTCGCGTAGATCATCACCGGAGTGCCCGGTCCGATACGGGCAGCCAGCCAGTCGATACTGGGGGCGGCGAGGCGAACGCAGCCATGCGATTCGGCGTTACCCAGTATGCCTCCGAGCTCGTCGCGGCCATGGATCCCGATCTGGCCGGGGCCGCCTTCGAATTCCTGCAACACGCGTGAGCGTGCGCTGAGGGCCAGCGCGTACGGACCACCCGGCTCGCCGGCGACCATCTGGACCGTCTCCTGGACGAAGAACTGGCCGGTCGGCGTTGGTGTCGAGGGCTTGCCGACGACCGCCCTAAACGTCCTCACGGCGCGCCCGTCGCGGTAGACACGTACGCGCCGCGCGGCGAGGCCGACCAGGATGCGCCAGCCGGTCGTGAGCTTGCGGGTGCCCTGCCGAGCGATCCAGCCTGTCAACCCGTCAGGGCGACCGGGGAGCATCACCTGCAACCACGGCACTCCCCCGGGGCCGGTCGCGTGCCCGATCACCGGCAGGGTGGTCTGCTCGCCGGTGATCGGCGTGGTGGCGGGCACGAGCGCGAGGAGCGGGGACCCGGCCGCGGGTGCCCGGTGTGCGGCGTGCGCGGTGCGCAGAACCGCCAGTTCCTGCTCAGCCTGCACGCGAGCCGGGATGCCGGCGGCAATGGCTGAGCCGGCCTCAGACGCGGAGCCGACGGCGATGCCGAGCAGGCACACCACCGCCAGCCTGATGCTCAGCCGGTGAATGAGCCCCTCCGGTGCGGAAGCGCCGGCCGCGCGGGTGAGTGCGGTTTGGCTGCCTTCCGCGCGCGATGGCGCTTATGGCGTTTGTGGTGCGTCGCCGTGCTATGCGATGCGATCGGCAGGGGCGCGGTTACGCCGATCGCTGTGCTCGGGACAACGCCGGTGCCGGTCGTAGCACCCACGACGGGGGTCGTCGCGCCGGTGGTGGTAGTTGTTCCTCCGCCGGTCGTCGTTTCCCCACCGGTGACCGCTTTTTCAAGCGCGGTCGTTTCTTCGCCGGTCGTAGTTTCCGTGCCGCCACCGGTTCCGCCGGCGCTGGAGGCGCAGGTGGAGTTGGTGATCGTGTTGTCTTCGAGCGTCACCGCGGCGGTCTGCGCGAGCAGCCTGCCATGGATCGTGGCGCCCGTCTTGGCGGTGATCGAGGCCGCGGCCATGATCGTGCCGACGAAGCGTGTGCCGCTGCCCAGCGTGGCCGAGGAGCCGACCTGCCAGAAGACGTTGCACGCCTGCGCGCCGCCCACCAGCGAGACGCTGGTGTTCGATTCGGTGATCAGCGTCGAGCCGACCTGGAAGATGAACACTGCGTTGGGATCGCCTTCGGCGTTCAGGGTGACGCTGCCCGATGACAGCAGCAGCGATTTGCTGGCGTCATAGACACCCGGCGCGAATTCCTGACCCGCGAGCTGGGTTCCGGCCGAGCCGTTGGCCGGACGACCGGCAGCTTCGTTGTAGGCGGTCGTCAGCGAGCTCTTGGCTTCGGTCGCCACCGCGTCGTCGATATACGTCTGGCCCAGTACGTGCGGTTCACCGGTCACTGACGATCCTGGAGCAAGACCCAGGTCGCCGAACATCGTCGTCGGGCCCGTGTTCGTGACCGTCGAGCCGGCCAGCACCGAGAAGGGTGCAGCCGTTCCCAGGCCCACGGTCGCGGTGGCGCCGAGGGCGCTGCTCGCGAAGATGAGGCTCGTCAGCGATCCGAGCAGGATCAGTCCCACGCGAAACGTCCTGCGACCGGCGCGCAGGGGAGAACGCCGGCCTACTGCGAGGGAGCCGCCGTCAGGCGACTCGTGCTGCTGCGGGACGCCAACGTTCATGGGCGTCTCCTGACTGCGGCGTTGAGTACCGCGATAGAAGGGGAATGGCTCCCCGGTCTCTTCGACCTACTGTCTAACCCGACCGCTCGCCGCCACAACGTGAGCCAAGCGTGAGCGAGCGGACGGATGGCGAGCACGTCAGCTGTGTCGTATGCCCTGCCCGCGTCGAGGACCCAACGGCGTGGCCGTCCGGCGCCGGGGAGAGTGCTCGGGCCGAGGAGTCTCCGATTGTGAGTCGGGCGCGGGTAGCGTGGGTGGTACGGGCGGCGCGGCGAGATCGCGGCGGGAGGAGACACCGAGCTTGCGGTAGATGTTGCGCGCGTGGGTGCGGACCGTCTCGACACTCACGTGCAGAGCGAGGGCGATCTGCGCGTTGGAGTGGCCCTGCTTGAGCAGCGGCAGCACTTCGCTCTCACGTCTGCTCAGCAGGCCCGCGCCCACAACCGCACCGGGACCGCCCGAGCCGGGACCGCCACCCGAGCCGGCCGAGACCCGCGGAAGCACCTGCAGTCCCCGCGAGGCGAGATGGATCGCGTTGATCACATCGCGCGACTGGGTGCTCCTGCCGAGGCAGGCGCTCGCCCCAAACGCAAGCAGTTGCGCGCATTCGACAGGCGCTGGATCGTTGCCGAGCAGGACCAGGCGAGTGGCCGGATAGCGGGCGCTGAGCTCGCGGACCTCAGCTGGCTTTCCCAGGGCGCCGGCGTCGAGGATCGCCACATCCGGATGGTGCGCGCGCAGTACAACGCCGATCCGCCTGTGCTCCACGTCGGCGGCGACGATCGCGAGGCTCGGATCGCGCTCGATCAGCTCGCGCAGTCCTCCGGCGAGGAGATCGTCGAAGTGGGCGAGAACTACGGTTATGGGGGCATGTGGCGGCATAGTCGGCCCAGGCGTGGGCCAGCGCCTATGTGCTCATCGGCAGCCGGCACCCCAAGGGTGAGCCGCGCCTCACCCCCGACTCCCCCGCAACTCCCCCCCAAGATCACCCACTTGGGAGGAAGAACCGGGCGGCCTATGAGCTCAGCATGTAAAGCATGGTCCGTCTGCCCCTTCCCCGTCTGCACCCGCCGCTCCTCGTCCACCTTCGGCTCCTGCTCCCCGTGATCCTCGCAACGACGCTGCTCGTGCCCGCGTCGGCATCGGCGTCCGCCACGACTGGAGCGCGCAAGCCGGCACAGCTTCCGACCACGAACCCGGTGGCGCTCTCGGTGCAGCTCGCCGAGCGCTACTGGCACGGCACGCCGGCGTGCGGCACACCCACGATCGCGATGAGCTCACGTCAACTGCCCAACTCCGGCTACGAACGCGTGACGAGCCCCGAACCGGCCGATTCCGTCGTCGAGATGTGGACCGACGTGCAGGCATGCACGATCACGATCAACGCATCGCTGTGGCCAGGCTGGCACCAGGACGATGAATTCTTCCAGTGGTTCTGCGACGCGATGACGCACGAGGTGGGACACCTGTTCGGGCATCCCGACAGTGGACAGACGAACCCGTCCTCGATCACCTATCCGTTCCTCAGCTCGACCAGCCCCAACTTCAACTCCGTCCCGGAGTGTCAGACGATCACACTCCAATACGGCTCAGAGCAGATTCGCAACGAAGAAGTCCTTCCCCATCATTGATCAACTCAGCTGCTGGATCACGATGGAAGCGGCGGCGACTCCCGGCTCGATTGCCACCCAGTTGCAAAAGCATCGCAATCGACATGGGCGGTGCTCAGCTCGGAGGGCTCGGCGGGCATCTGGCCCGAATCTAGCGCCCCTTCCGGCGGGCGCCACAAGCAGTTGGGCGCGTTGACCGGTTGCCCCGCCTGCTCGTAGACCTCGGGCCGCACACCGGCTGTAACCGCCTCACCGGCCGGGGGTTGTTGTAGGTGAATGCAGCAGGTGGCGCCCCAGCCATCGAAAGGATCAGACCACCCGAAAGGAAGTGGTTCAGATGCCGAATGCCAAGGCCGCGGTCCCCGAGACTCTTGTCGAGAACACACCCGCCGACGAGACGATGGACCTGCCTGAGCAGTGGCTCGAGCTGGCCAAGGTGAGCCAGCGAACCGCGATAGAGACGGTGCGCAGGTTCCTCGAGACGGCCGAGAGCATGCCTCTCCTCGGAACGGGCCTGTCGATCACCGAGCGTCTGGCGCATGTGGAGTACGACGCCATGCGCAGCATCGTTCACAGCGCCGCGGACGTGGATGTGAACGTGGGCGTGAACGTGGACGTGCTGTCGAAGGGCGTGAATGTGAACGTGCTGTCACGGGAGGCCACACCCTGATCACCGTCCTCATCTCCTCATCTCTTCCAAGCCCAGACAAGCGCGTCCGACTCGCAGGCGTTGCTCGTCCGCGCTCGGGAGCCCGGCCCGCGCGAGTGCGGTGCGTAGCTTCAGCGCGACTGCGTCCGAACTCTCTACGGATGGCATCACCGGCGGGCTGGCCTATGGTTGTAGCCGAGACTGGTGGCCGCGAGGCGGGGCGTGGGGAGTGTCGCCTGAACGGCTTACGTAAATGTTGGAGGTAGCAGGACGCACATCCCGCAAAAAGGAGACAGATTCCAATGCCAGAGACCAAGGTTCAGCGCCGTCCGCCGGCGCCCAGGGCAGCGACCAGCCACAAACGCCCCGCGGCCACCCACAAACGCCCCGCGGAGAACGGGAAGCACAAGCAGGCGAGTGCAGTCGACCGGACCACCGAGCTCTCCGACGAGGTGCTCAAGTCGCTCGAGTCCGGCCAGCGCGCCGCGATCGATGCGGTGCGCAAGTTCGTAGACACCGTCGATGAGAAGCTGCCCGTGCTAGGCGAGCGTCCGTCCAGGCGGCAGGAGATCGTCGACGCCGCCATGGAGATGGCCGACCGGCTGGTGCACACGCAGTACGACTTCCTTCGCGACGTAGTGCAGAGCGCCGGAAAGGCGCTGAGCAAGCCGAACGGCGGGAAGTAGGGCGGCTTTCCGGGCGCGGCCGGCGTAAACGTCGTGCCGCGCCCTCAGCCGACGGTCACACAGATCGACTTCGCCGTGGTGGCGCCTGCCGTGCCGACTCCACGTACACCGAGCTCACGTCGTCGTTTGCGTGCCCGTCGGCGATCGCCTGCCGCCACCGGGGCGCAAGCGCGGCCGTCAGTGGAAGGCTGAGACCCAGCTCCTGAGCTGCATCGAGGGCGAGACCGGCGTCCTTGAAGGCCAGTCGGAGGGCGAAGCCGGGGGTGTAGTCGCCGGAGATCATCGCCCGCGCCTTCGTCACCGCATAGGGCGATCCCAGCGGGGCACCGTCGATCGCAGCCGGGAACAGGTGCGGGTCGAGCCCAAGCGCCTTGCTCAGCGCAACGGTCTCGGCGACCGCCTCGACCTGCGCTACGAGCCAGTTGTTGAGCACGAGCTTCATCCGCGTCCCCTGGCCGGTCGGCCCGAGCCAGAGGGTTTCGCGACCGATCGCGTCAAAGATCGCCTGCACTTTCGCGCGCGCTTGATCCGGACCGGAGGCGAGCACGATCAGCTTGCCTTCCCGGGCAGGGCCGTCGCTGCCGGAGACCGGCGCGTCGACGAACTCGACACCGTGCTCTGCCGCCAGGCCGATGAGCCGGCCGATCCAATCGAGACCGACAGTGGCCATCTGGATCCATACCGAGCCCGGTCGCATCGCCTGCAGGACTCCGCCCGGGCCGCTCATCGTCTCCTGCACGGCCGCGCCATCCGCCAGCATCGTGAGCACGACATCGGCATTCTTGGCGGCATCGGCGGGTAAGGGGGCGAGGCTGGCGCCGTCGTCTGCGAGGGGTGCGGCCCTGGCAGCGGTGCGGTTCCAAACCGACACCGGGAAGCCGGCGGCGAGCAGGTTGCGGGCGATCGGGGCCCCCATGCTGCCAGTTCCCAGCACCGCGACGGTGGTTTGATTATTGGGGCTCCGCGGGGAGGTTGTCATGGGTCTCTCCTTCGTCGTATGGGGTACACAGGTAACACAACGTCTGTTTCTACGGACTGCTCGCCTGCGCGAGAGCAGCGGCGGCGTCTTGCAGACGGTCGTCTCCCCAGAAGAGCTTGTCATCGACCACGATCGTGGGCACACCGAATACGCCGAGACCGTGGGCGGCGTCGGTGGCGGTTCGCAGCGCGAGCTTAATCTCGGGGTCATGGGTCGCTTCGTCAACGGCGCGTGGATCGAGACCGGTCTGCTCGGCGGCCTGCTGTACGTGCTCGGGGACCGCGAGGTCGTGACCGTGAGCGAACGCGTGACGGAAGGCCGCGATCGTGAACGGGCGCCCCTGTCCTGACTGGAAGGCGTATGTCGCGGCTCGCATCGCGTACAGATAGTTCGCCGGCCACGGGTCCGGCCAGCGCATCGGCGGAAGGCCGTAGGACTGCGCGCGGCGCTCGACCTCGGCCATCCCGGCCTGGCGCCCGGCCGGATCGCCAAGCGACCAGGACGACCGTCCGTTGAGCTTGAACAGGGCGCCCAGCGACACCGGCCGCCAGTCGATCGGCTCCGGCAGCACCTCGTGCAGGCGCTCGGCCGCCAGGTAGGCGTACGGCGATCCGAGGTCGAAGTAGAAGGCGATCTGCGGCATCGTGTCCGTCTCGTGGTCTATACCACCGAGCCGCGGGGAGCGCTCGATGTCTTCGAGGCTGTCCTGCGCGCTCGCAAGAAATCCCGGCCCTCGGAGTCCGGGTGCATCGGCGCCTTATCTACAGTTTCTTCCGCCGAAAGACGAGGTTAAATAGCGGTTCTTCTACAAACCGCCACCGATGACGCCCCCTAACTCGCATAAGTTGCCAGAGCTGTTCCGCCCCGAGGACAGCCGCTGGGCCAGCCGTGCCGCCGCGCGTGGCGAGATCCGCCGGCTCGCGCGCGGCCTGTATACGCCGAACCTCGACGAGCCGGCCGAGCAGCTCGTGCGTCGCCGCTGGTATGACGCGGCGGCACTGTACTACCCGAACGCGGTGATCGCCGACCGCAGCGCCGTGCTGGCGGGACCGGCGCCCGACGGTTCGTTGTTCCTCGACGTTGGTCCGCGTCCCGTCAACCCACGCCCGATCATGTTGCCCGGACTGACGTTGCGCCCACGTAACGGGCCGGGTCCCGTGGAGCGCGACACGCAGTTCGTCGAGCTGTACATGTCGAGCCCGGCGCGCACGATGCTCGATAACCTCCGTCCGTCGCGCGCTCGCAGCGGGGTATCGCGCACTCTGCGCCGGGAGGAGATCGAGGAACGGCTCGATCGCCTGGCTCGCGTGCGCGGCGAGCAGTCCCTGAACGAGCTGCGTGACCAAGCACGCATCATCGCCCCCGAGCTGCACGCCGAAGATCAGCTCAAAACGCTCGACCGCTTGATCGGCGCGCTGCTGGGGACGCGCGAGACACAGCTGTTGACACACGCGGCGCGCGCCCGCGGCGCGGGCCTCGGTTACGACACGAACAGGTTGGCGCTGTTCGAGACGCTCCGGGGGGAACTGGCCACCCAGACATTCGCCGCCCGAGCACAACCGGCAGACCCGGAGCGGACGTTCGCTTTCTACGAGGCCTACTTCTCCAACTGGATCGAGGGCACCGTGTTCGAGGTGGACGAGGCCGAAGATGTGGTGTTCAAAGGCCGGGTGCCGCCCCAACGCTCCGCCGACGCCCACGACGTCCAGGGAACATTCGCTGCAATCCTCGACACGCGGCTGCGGGACACCGTGCCGTCGAGTCCGGACGAGCTCGAGGACTACCTGCGTGACGCCCACCGCCGGGTGATGGCGGGGCGGCCCGAGGTGAGCCCCGGCGAGTACAAGCAGCGCGGCAACCGGGCGGGCAGCACCCATTTCGTCGCCCCCGAGCTGGTGCGCGGCACGCTGCGCGAGGGCTGGCAGACTCTGAGCACCCTGCCCGCCGGGCTGGCCAGAGCGACGTTCGCGATGTTCCTGGTCGCGGAGGTCCATCCGTTCACCGACGGCAACGGCCGCGTGGCCCGGTTGCTGATGAATGCCGAGCTGTCCTCACAGGGGCTGTGCCGCGTGCCGATCCCGCTGTCCTACCGCGACGAGTACATCGGCGCCCTGCGTGCGCTGAGCAGGAGCGGCAATCCGACGCCGCTGTGGCGGGCGATCGACCGTGCGCAACGATGGGCGGCGCTGATGCCATGGGCCGACCGCGATCGGGTCTCCGAGCTACTGGTGCAAACCAATGCGCTGGTCACCCCCGAGGAGGCCGCCGCGGAGAACGTGCACCTGCTCGACCCTCGCTGAGATGCGTCTGACGAGCGCTCCTCGTCACCGTCGCG
The DNA here is from genome assembly GCA_963810645.1 of uncultured Solirubrobacterales bacterium. Lineage (GTDB taxonomy): Bacteria > Actinomycetota > Thermoleophilia > Solirubrobacterales > Solirubrobacteraceae > Palsa-744. The sequence goes on from CAWEOK010000006.1 coordinate 37,424, forward strand.
GGTTGCGAATCCGGCAGAGCTTTAGGAAGCGCGTCGCCGGCCCCGGACCAGCTCCGTCAAAAACCCCCGGCCGAGCACGCTGAGGGACAGGAGCGAGCCGAACAGGACGACCGCGTCGATCGACTCACGGCCCTGGGCGGTCCAGTAGTCGTCTTCGAGGTTCAGCCACAGCGCGAACTCGTCGAGCGTGAGCGCGGCGCCACTGCCGTACACGAGCGAGGTGACCCGCGAGGAGCTCCGGTCCTCCCTGACGCCGATCTCCAGCAGCCACAGATAGCCGACCGTCAACAGGCCGGTGATGCCGAAGGTCATGTGGTGGATGTGCCGCCCGCCGGGGGTGATGTTGCGGAACGGCCCGCGTTCGGCGCGGATCGCGTGGGTGATGCCGCGCACGGCGGCGAAGGTCGTGAAGAACGCGCCGGTCGAGAACAGCTGGCGCTCCTTGCGCCGGTCGCCGAAGTGCTTGTAATACAGCGCGCGCAAGTCACGCAGGTCGCGCTCGGGCGCGAAGTGGCCGTTGGAGTGCGGGGTCGCCGGTGCGGTTGGCTGGGGCTGATCGCCTGCAGGCACGATGCGTGCGAGCATAGTCGAGCAGCGACGTACGCACCCAGCGACATCACCCAGCGGGAGGACGAGACACACATGGACGCGATCAACCACCAGGTCAGGCTCGCCGCCAGGCCGGTCGGGCTGCCCAAGCCGAGCGACTGGCAGCACACCGAGGAGCCGGTCGGCGAGCCGGGCGAGGGCGAGGTGCTCGTGCGGGTCCAGCTGATCTCCCTGGACCCGGCGATGCGCGGCTGGATGAACGACGCGAGGTCCTACATCCCGCCGGTCGGGATCGGCGAGGTGATGCGCGCGCTCGTCGCCGGCGAGGTGCTGGCGTCCAACCATCCCGAGGTGGCCGTCGGGGATCGCGTGACCGGTCCGCTGGGGGTCCAGGAGTACGCGGTGGTGCACGGCAACGTCGTGACCAAGGTCGATACGTCGCTGGCCCCGCTGCCCGTGTATCTGAGCACGCTCGGCACGACCGGTATGACCGCGTACTTCGGGCTGCTCGACATCGGCAAGCCGCAGCCGGGCGAGACGGTCGTGGTCTCGGGCGCGGCGGGCGCGGTCGGCGGGGTCGCCGGGCAGATCGCCAAGCTGCATGGCTGCCGTGCCGTCGGGATCGCGGGCGGCGAGGAGAAGTGCGCTCATGTGATCGAGCAGCTCGGGTTCGACGCGGCGGTCAACTACAAGACCCAGGACGTCGCGCGGGGCCTGCACGAGCACTGTCCGCAGGGGATCGACGTGTACTTCGACAACGTCGGCGGCGAGATCCTCGACGCGGCGCTTGCACAGCTGGCCCGGCACGCCCGCGTGATCATCTGCGGCGCGATCTCCCAGTACAACGCCATGGGTGCGATGCGCGGTCCGTCCAACTACATGTCGCTGCTCGTCAACCACGCGAGCATGACCGGGTTCGTGGTGTTCGACTACGCCGACCGCCACGCCGAGGGGCTGCGCGAGATGGCGGGCTGGTTCGCCGAAGGCAAGCTGACCTCGTGCGAGGACATCGCCGAGGGCGGCATCGAGCGCTTCCCCGAGACACTGTTGCGTCTGTTCGAGGGCAAGAACACGGGCAAGCTGATGCTGCGGGTCGCCTAGGACAACCCGTGACCGGCGAACGCGAGCATGTGTTCCAGGTGTTCTTCGAGCGTCGCGAGGCTGTGTTCGCCGGGGTAGACGGCGCCGTGGGCGTCGGCTCCGTCGGCCCGCAGTGCAGCGGCGAACGGGAGATCCTCGGCGGGGTTGGCGATGACGTCGTCCGCGCCGCCATACACGTATGCGCGCAGGCCCTCGTGTGAGATCACCGAGCGGTCGGACTGGACCTGAGGTTCCAGGCCGTTGAAGAACCCGAGCCAGCTCTCCACGGTCCCGAAGTCGGCCGGATGGGTCAGGGCGATGTGCATAGCGCCGAATCCGCCCATCGAGTAGCCGGCGATCGCGCGGGCACTGCGCTCAGGGATCGTCGGCAGCATCCGGTCGACGAGCCGCCGCACTTCGAGCACGTACGATTCGTAGCGGGTATCGCCGGTGTTCAGCCAGTTGTTCGTTCCGGGGCCGCCCTGGATCATCACGGCGATCACGGACGGGACCGCGTGCTGGGCGATCAGGCGGTCGAGCGTCCCCTGCAGGCCGATCTGCAGGAACGAGCCGTCGGTCTCGCCGTCGCCGTGCAGCAGATAGATGACCGGGTAGTGCGCGTCCGTGCTCGCATACCCGGGCGGCAGATATGTCAGGAACGAGCCTTCCCCGTTCAGTGCGCTCGAGACGTAGCTGCTCGACTCGATCGAGCTGCCCGCGGCGTCGCGGCTCACCAGCGTCATGCTCGGCAGCGGTTGGATTGGCGGGGCATCCGCGATCGAACGTGCGAGTGCGAGCTCGGCTGTCGACTGATGCGGGACGGCCTGAACGCCGATCAATCGTTCGATCTGAGTGCGGCCATCGAGCGCCAACCCGACGCACACCGCCGCCAACGCGATCAGCAGCAGACTGGAGCCGTATCGCCACGCGAACCCCCGCCGACCCCGGCGTGCTCCCGGTATCGCGGGCGCCGTGACCGCCGGCTCCAAACGGTGCGGTAGCGCGGGCACCCAGGACGGCGGCTGGAGCTCCACCGCCGCGGCGGCCGCACCGCCGCCTCCCCTGCCGGGCCAGGCCCAGTCGCCCGAGCCGTCGAACCACACGTGTGCGCGAGAGGTGCTCATCGTCGTGCATTGAACGGCGCATGGGCGGCGAAGCCAAGCCCTGCATGAACGATCCCATGCAGTATCCGCTCACCAGCGGCCCGCGTTTGCTGCTGGATTCACGAGCAGGCGGGCACCGTCACCGGCCACGCTTCGGGGTGCTTCGGCTCGTATTCCAAGAAGACCCTGATCTGTTGGTCGGGTGTCGCTTCGGCGGCGGTAGGCGCGAACCGGCCGCCGCCGGCCGCGAGCCATGTTGACTGCGCCCACTGGTCGCCGCCGCTGTAGGGCGGGTCTACGATGTGCCAGCGCATACCCGACTCACGTTCCGTCACGCATCTCACGAATGACCGCGCACTACTTGACGCCGCCGCCGCCAGGCGATGCGCGTTCAGCTCTCCCAGCCCCCGGCGGGCGCTGAGGTCCGTGGCGTCCCCGGCGAATCGCAGCCTGACCCGCTCGCTGCCGGTCTGGCGTGGCACATACCGCACGCGAAACCGCCCACCCGAGCCAGTGTGGCTGCTGGCGATGGTGCTCCAACCATGCGTGCTGAGCGCCTGCAGCACGACCACCCTTCCGAGGAGATCCGGCTCCAACGCACCGGTGATCGTGCTCGCGTGGTCTGCCAGCACGTTCAGATCGGAGCGGCGAACCGTGATCGAGACGCGCTCCGGGGCCGCGCCCAGACCGGACAGGCCGGCCGTGGGAGACCCGCCGGGCGAGGTTCCGCCCGCCGTGATTTCGATCGGCGCGAGCGGCACAACAGGCGCAGCGGACTGCGCGAACGTCACAGGGACGTACATACGAGGGACTGCCTCCTTGGTATCCGCCTACGGGGTTAGCTGTCGGGCTCACACGCGGCGGACGGCACGCAACGAGCGCGCATCAACCGGGCGTTACAGCCGCATCAGCGGCCGATTCGCCCCATCCGGCTCAGCCTCATCCTCAGGCGATCCGGCAGTGGGTCCCCCGCTCGCAGCCATCCACGGCCGCGATTCGGCAGGTCGAACGATTTAGGGAGGCTAATTGGTCTTAGGAGGGGCTATGTGTGCGGTTCATCACACAGCAGTGTTTGTTGCAAATGTGGCTATTGGGAACAGTGGACTGTATCCAGCTCGGTCATCCATACCGGCCGATTCGCCTGGATACTGGCGTTTCCCCGCCCACATTGACTCGCACGCCACAACCCGCGACAATCAACCGCAGTGGCCAACCCCGACCGCCTGTCCGCCCTCGATACCGCGTTCCTGCACCTGGAGGACGATTCGACCGCGCACATGCACGTCGCCTCGGTGATGGTGTTCGAGGGCGACGCGCCGACGCCCAAGGAGCTGACCGACCATGTGCTCAGCCGGCTGCACCTGGTGCCGCGCTATCGCCAGCGGCTGGCGTACGTGCCGCTCGACCAGGGACGGCCGTTGTGGACCGACGATCCGCATTTCAACCCGCGCTACCACATCCGCCACACCGCGCTGCCGCGGCCCGCGGACGAGGCGGCGCTCAAGCAGCTCGCCGGGCGGCTGTTCTCCCAGCGCCTGGATCGCTCCAAGCCGCTCTGGGAGATCTGGCTCGTGCAGCGCATGGCCGGTCGCCGGTTCGCGCTGATCGCCAAGACCCATCACGCGCTCGTGGACGGGATCTCCGGGGTGGACATCACGACCGTCCTGTTCGACACCTCGCCCGAACCCGCCGGTACGTCCACACCACCGGTGCCGTGGACGGCCAAGCCGCTGCCCGGGTCGGCGAAGCTGCTCGGCGAGGCGCTGGTGGAGCGCGCGACGGTTCCGGCCGAGATGGGCCGCGGCGCGCGCGCGCTGTTGCGGGCGCCGCGCAAGGTCGCCTCCCAACTGATCGAGGGCGTCAGGGACGTCGGCGCGAGCGCCCTGGCGGGGATTAGCTCGCCGGCGCCGCCGAGCCCGTTCAACGTCAACATCGGCCCGCACCGGCGCTACACGTTCCTGAACGCGGAGCTCGCGCAGTTCAAGGCGATCAAGGACTCGCTCGGGGGCACGCTCAACGACGTCGTGCTTGCGTCGGTCAGCCTCGCGCTCGGGCGCTACCTGCGCGGGCAGGGCCACGACACCGAGGGGCTCGTGCTGAAGGCGATGGTCCCCGTATCCGTTCGCACGGACTCCAAGCGTGGCGGGGCACAGCACCAGGCCGGCATGGAGGGCAATCAGGTCGCGGCGATGTGGGCGCCGCTGCCCGTGGGTGTTGAGAATCCGGCCGAGTGCCTGGCACAGATCCGCGACGCGATGGAGGATCTCAAGCACTCCGGCCAGGCCGTCGGGGCACAGGTCCTGACCAACCTCGCGGGTTTCGCCCCGCCGACGATCCTCAGCCAGGCCGCGCGCCTGCAGGCCCGTCAGCGCTACTTCAACCTCGTCGTCACCAACGTCCCCGGCCCGCAGTTCCCGCTGTATCTGCTCGGCCATCGCCTGCGCGGCCTCTATCCCGTCGTGCCTCTCGCCCGACGCCAGGCTCTGGGGATCGCCGTGATGAGCTACGACGGCCGGCTCGGCTTTGGTCTGCTCGCCGACTACGACGCCGTCCCCGAGCTCGAGGCGATCGCCCGCGATCTCGACCGGGCCATCGCATCGCTGGGGCGGGCGGCCGGCGTGCTGCCCACGCGCCAGCGGGGGGGAGCGGCCAACAAACGGGGGAAATCGGCCAAGAAACCCGCCGGCGCGCGCACGCGGAAACCTGCCCGCGCCAAAGCCATAGCGACCTCGGTCAATGGATCGCGCTCTGCCGGCAAATCTGGCGCCGGCAAAGCCAGCGCCGGCACGCGCGCGCCGCGCAAAAAGCCCGCCACGCGGAGCTGACGGAGAGCACGCTTCACGATGCGCCTGGCGCTCTGCCAGATCAACGCCACGGTCGGCGACATCTCCGGCAACGTGCAACGCATCCTCTCCGGCCTGGGCCGCGCGCACGAGACCGGCGCCGAGCTCGTGCTGTTTCCCGAGCTGGCCCTCACCGGCTACCCCCCCGAGGACCTGCTGTTGCGGGCCCACTTCCTCGCCGACGCCCGCTCCGCTCTGGAGGACCTGGCCCGAGAAGTCACCGGCACGACCGCGATCGTCGGGTTTCCCGAGCTCGCCGGCGACCGCGTCTACAACGCCGCCGCGGTGCTGGCGGACGGCACTGTCCAGACGGTCTATCGCAAGATCCATCTCCCCAACTACGGCGTGTTCGACGAGCGGCGCTACTTCACCGCCGGCTCATCTGGAGCGACGATCGAGGTTGCCGGACACCGCGTCGGCGTGACCGTATGCGAGGACCTGTGGCAACCGGGCCCACCCGCAACCGATGAGGCCGCGGACGGGGCGAGCCTTTTGATCAACATCTCCGCCTCCCCCTACCACGCCGGCAAGGGGACCGAACGGGAGCGCCTGTTCGCCGAGCGCGCCGTCGAGTCTGGAGTCCACGTCGCGTTCTGCGCGCTCGTCGGCGGTCAGGACGAGCTCGTCTTCGACGGACACTCCTTCGTCCTGGATCCGACCGGTGCCACGATCGCCCGCGCGCTTCAGTTCAGCGAGGACCTGCTCGTCTGCGACCTCCCCGCCCCGGCCGCCACGACCCCCACGACCAATCGCCTGCAGCAGCCGCTCGCGCCCGTCGAGGCCGAGGTGTACGCCGCACTGACACTTGGCCTACACGACTACGTCGACAAGAACGGGTTCTCGAGCGTCGTGCTCGGCCTCTCCGGCGGGATCGACTCGGCGCTCGTCGCCTGTCTGGCCGCCGACGCGCTCGGGCCCGAGCGCGTACGCGTCGCGATCATGCCTTCCCCCTACTCGTCCGAGGCGACCCAGTCCGATGCCCGTGCGCTGGCCGCCGCGCTGGGCGTGCGCACCCACGAGCTTGCAATCGAGCCCACGATGGACGCCTACATCCACACTCTCCAGGCCGACTTCGACGGTCTGCCCGCGGACCTGACCGAGGAGAACCTGCAGGCCCGCATCCGCGGCAACCTGCTGATGGCGCTCTCCAACAAGTTCGGCTGGCTCGTGCTGACCACGGGCAACAAGTCGGAGATGTCGGTCGGCTACACGACGCTCTACGGGGATCTCGCCGGTGGATTTGCGGTCATCAAGGATGTGCCGAAGACGCTCGTCTACCGTCTGTGCGAGTACCGCAACTCGCCGGAGGGCTCAACCTCGGTCGAGGGTCGCACACGCGTGCCCAGTCCGATTCCCACATCGATCATCGAGCGCGCCCCCAGCGCCGAGCTCAGGCACGACCAGCGCGACGAGGACTCGCTGCCGCCCTATGCGCTGCTCGACCGCATCCTGCACGGCTACATCGAGCTCGACCGCAGCCGCGAGCAGCTGCTCGCCGAGGGACTGCCCGAACAGGAGGTCGATCGCACGATCCGTCTCGTCAACCTCGCCGAGTACAAGCGCCGTCAGGCGCCCCCCGGCATCAAGGTCACTACGCGCGCGTTCGGCCGTGACCGGCGCATGCCGATAACGAACCGTTATAAGGGCTGACGATGCCCAGTCATCACCGCCGAGGATCGCTCGCTATCCGCGTGCTCACCGCGCTCATCGCGATCCTCTGCGCGCTCGGGCTCGGAGCATGCGGGAACACGCTCCAGGATCAGCCGATCCCGCACAACGAGCTGGAGGATCTGCTGCTCGCCCCCTATCCCGTCTACTGGCTCGGCGGATCCTTCCACGGCCTGCAGATCACCGAAGCCGCGCGCGATCCCAGCGGGTCGTTCATCGTCCAGTACGGCGACTGCCTGGAAGGCGGCCAGAGCGTGTGCGTCACGCCGCTGAAGATCATCACCTCCCCGGACAACAGCTTCGTTCCCGGCGAAGGTCCCGCCACCTCCCGCAGGAGCGCTTCGCTGCGCGGCACCGACGGATTCATCGCCGAACGGGGCGACGCAATCTCGATCCCGACGGGTCCGGTCGTCGTCGACATCTACGCCCATACCCCCGAGCTCGCCCGGGCCGCGGCCGCCACGGCCGTCCCGGTCAACTACCCCGGCGCGCCCGGTGCCAGGCTGGCCTCGCCGCTGCCGAACACCGGCTTTGGCGAACGTCCGCTGCCCTCCCAGGTGCCCAATCCGTTGAGGTCCCTCGGTTAGACAACGGTTAGGCGACGATCAGGCTCCGCGAGCCAGAGTCAGCTGTCCGCCCGGAACGGCCGCACCGCGATCGTCATCCGCGTCACCGCGCACGTCCGGCCGGGATCGTCGCTGAACGTCACATCCCAGATCCAGGTCGTGCGCCCGCCATGCAGCCGCACGGCATGTGCGTGCACGGTCCCTTCGGTGATCGGCCGCAGAAAGCTCGTGCTGTTCGACATCCCCAGCGCCGTCTTGCCGTCCCTCATCACAGCCGCGGCGGTCGCCAGCGAGGTCATCGACTCCGCCAGCGAGGCATACAGCCCGCCATGCACGAGCCCCATCGGCTGCTTGATCTCATCGCGCACTCGCACCTGCGCACGCACCTCGGTGTCCGAGAGCTCCACGAACTTCAGGCCATAGTGCCGGTCATATCCCGTGACGGCCTCGTTCATCTGCTCAACTGTGGGCATGCCGGGGGTGGTCATCGCGGCGCCACGATAGCCTAAGCCCCGGCCATGCCCCGACTGGACGATCTCCCTCCCGATCTGCGCGCAACGCTGTCCCTGCTCGTGGACCGCGGCAAGAGCTACGCCCAAGTGGCAGAGCTGCTCGGCATCCCCGAGAGCGCCGTCCGCGATCGTGCCCACGCCGCGCTCGACGCGCTCGCCGGTCCCCCGGGCGGGTTGGGCTCCTCACCGGCGTTCCCACCGGCGTCACCATCCGCCTCTCCGCCCGACACCTCCCCCGCATCGTCCACGCGGACACCCGGGCCGCCCGTCTCCAGGCGTGGCGGCGCGCTACTGCTCGCCGGAATCGTCGTGATCATCGTGGTCGTCGTCATCCTGGTCACAAGCGGTGGTGGCAGCAGCACCAGCAGCAACAACGCTTCCAAATCGGCCAGTACGAGCACGACCACCCCCGCGACCTCGAGCACGGGCACGAGCACGAGCACGGCGGCGAGCACCAAATCGAGCGGCTCCAAAGCCACCGTCACCAACCAGATCAAGTTGAGCCCGTCCGAACCGTCGAGCAAAGCAATCGGGATCGCCGAGATTCTCGCCGAAGGCAGCAAGCACGCGTTCTACCTGGCCGCCGAACATCTGCCGCCGACGAACGGCTTCTTCTACGTCATCTGGCTCTACAACTCGCCGACCAATGCCGTGGCGATCAGCAAGACGACCGTGGGCTCAGACGGGCGTACGCAGGGCGGCGCGCTGCTGCCGTCCAACGCCGGCGAATATCGCCAGATCCTGGTGACTCGCGAGACCGGCGAACACGCCACCACCCCCGGTCCGACGGTGCTCTCGGGCGCGTTCAGCCTCACCGGCAGTTGATCCTCAACCGGAAGCGCCCGGCAACAACTTGCCGGGGTTCATGATCCCGGCCGGGTCCAGCTCCGCTTTCAATGCCCTGATCGCCGCGATCCCCTGATCGCCGACCTCGCGCGCCAGCCACGGCGCGTGGTCGCGCCCGACCGCGTGATGGTGGGTGATCGTGCCCCCACCCGTAACGATCGCCTCGCTCGCCGCCCGCTTGACCGCGCGCCACTGCTCGATCTCGGCGCCGTCGCGCTGACGGGCGATGAACGTGTAGTACAACGACGCGCCCGTCTCATACAGGTGCGATACGTGACACATGACCAGACCGGGCGTCCCCTGATCCCGCAGCGCGTGCTCGATCGCGCCGGTCACCGCGTCATGCAGGCGCCCTACGTTTGACCAGCGCGTGGCCGTCTCCAGCGTCTCGACCATCACGCCGTGTGTGAGCAGCTCGTCGCGCAGGTACGGCGCCTGAAACCGTCCCGTCAACCACGCCCGTCCCGGCGAGCCGCCAAGTGCCAGTCCCCCGTTGCGACGCGCCAGTGCGAGCGCACGCCCACGCCTTGAGCGCACCTCCCCGGGGTCTCCCTCGAACCCGACGATCGCGATACACCGCCCGACCTGACCATCCCCGTATCCGCGCGCGCCGAGATATGCGCGTCCCAACATGCCCTTCATCCCGTCTGTATCCGCCAGCGTCATCGACATACGCGTCTCCGCGGTGTCCGACAGCCGCGCTACATCGGGCGTTGCGTGCTCCTGAGCCATCGCCCTCAATGCCTGCAGGCCCGCACCGAAGCTCCCGAACATCACGCCCTCATACACCTGCTGCGCCGGCGCCGCGCGCACCCGCAGCGAGACCGTCGTGATCACGCCGAGCGTCCCCTCCGAGCCGACGATCAGCTCGCGTAACCCCGGTCCGGCGGCGCTTGCCGGCATCGCCGCAAGCGTCAGGTCCCCGGCCGGCGCCGCCATCTGGAAGCCGAGCACCATCTTGGCGATGTTCCCGTATCCACTCGAGGCCTGTCCTGCCGATCTGCTCGCGGCGCATCCGCCCAGCGTCACATACTCGTAGGACTGCGGCCAGTGCCCCAGCGTCAGCCCCTCCGCCGCGAGCGCGCGCTCCAGAGCCGGTCCGCGCATGCCCGCACCGATGGTCACGATCCGCGACTCCCGGTCGAGCTCGGCGATCTGAGCGATCCGGCACATGTCCAGGGAGATCACCCCGGCATGCTCGCCCCGCAACGGCTCGACGCCCCCGACCACGCTCGTCCCGCCGCCGAACGGCACGACCGCCAGCTCGCTGCGTGAGCACAGCTCAAGCACTGCCCGCACCTGCTCATGGCTTGCGGGCAGCACGACCGCGTCGGGCGCTCCCTCCGGAGAGCCCGAGCGCATGCGCACGAGATCGACGTACCCCTTGCCGGCAGCGTGCATCGCCCGTTCGGCATGATCCGCTCGCACCCCGTCCCTGCCGACGATCGCCTCGAGCGCCGCCTGCGCGCTCTCGCTCAGCTGGGTGTTCGGCAGCTTCACGGCACTTAGCGCGACGGGCGGACGCGGCGTGCCGGCGACACCGACCGTCTCACGCAGTAGCTCCAGCGTCAACTCGCCCAGAGTCGAACCGTGGTCCGGATCGCCCCACCCCCACCAGCGCATCCTCGGCGGACCTGCGCTCTCAACGCCCAACGATCCGCTCCAGGCCATCGAGGGCCTCCTCGACGGTTGCGTTAGCGGCGCGGCGTACGAGCGGGCCGCCCAGCTTCGCCGATGCCATGAAGCGCCGCCCACCGCCCGGCATGAACCCGTGCAGCTCCTGGCGCAGCTCGATCGTCACCTCTGTGGAGGGACCGTCCACTCCTCCGATCGCGCTCAGATCGATCTCCGTCTCAGAGCTCTTGAGCACGCGCGCGAACGGGCTGTTATCAACCTGCTGGGCCCAGACGATGCGCTGCGGGCTCACGACCTCGACGAGCTCGAAGTCGGCGCGCACGAACCGTCCGCTCTTCGTGCTCAGCACCTCGGTGAACGCGTGCTCGGTCACGTCCTCGACGCGGCTCACCCGTGGCCACCACCTCGGCAGGTGATGCGGATCGCTGATCGTCTCCCACAGCTCCCGTGCCGGGGCCTCGATCGTGCGGGTTTGGCGCGCGGTCGGCATTGAATTGGCTCCCGTACCCGTCCCCGCGTACCGATTAGGACTCGTAGGAGATCAGCGCGTGCGCCTCGTGTGGCCGTAGGCGGGCGCGCCCGCCGAGAAACTCGAGCTCGATCAGAAACCCGCAGCCGACCACCTCGGCGCCCAACCCCTCGACGAGCTCGCACAGCGCCAGCGCGGTGCCGCCGGTGGCGAGCAGATCGTCGTGCACGAGCACCTTATGACCCGCGCCCAGCGCATCGGTGTGCAGCTCGAGCTCGCCGGATCCGTACTCGAGCAGGTACTCGGCGCTGACCGTCTCATACGGGAGCTTGCCCGGCTTGCGCGCGAGCACGAACCCGGCCCCAAGCTCCAGTGCGAGCGCCGGGCCGAGCAAAAACCCGCGCGCCTCCGCGGCGATCACGCAGTTGACGTTCAGCGGCCGGGCATACTCGGCCAACCCGTGTACCGCCGCCTGCAGGGCGCCCGGATCGGCCAGCAGCGGCGTGATGTCCTTGAATCCGATGCCCTCCCGGGGAAAGTCCGGGATCTCGCGCACGAGCCGCCGCAGTTGAGGTCCAACGCTCGCGGCGTCCATCGACTCAGCGCACGATCTTGCGCAGGTCGCGCACCAGCAGCAGGTGCTTCAGGTGCGTCGCGACTGCCGCCAGGTTCTCCAGCGCTTCGACCGCCTCCTTGCGCCGCTGGGGATTGCGCGAGCGCAGCGCGGGCGCGAGGATCTGCTGCAGCAGCGTCGCCTCGCGGTCGGCCGAGGATCTGAATACACGCAGGTTGCGCCCTCCCACTCCGTAACGCGCGAGCTCGGCCACAGCGCCGATGATCTCGCGTTCGGTCTCGTCGAAGTAGCGCACGCCCCCGCGCAGCTCGCCCTTGATCACACCGTACTCCTCCAGCTCACGCACGAGCTTGGCGTCGGCGCTGGTCTCCTCCAGCACGTCCTCCAGCGAGTACAGCGCACCGGTGGCCTCGCGCACGCTCACGCTCGTACGCCAGGGGCGCATGCCCTCACGCGAGCGCTTGCCCGGGACGGGCGCCGGTCCGGCGCTGTCCCCCGCACGACCGGCCGCCAGCTCCTGGCGGATCACCCGCAGCGGCAGAAACTCGTCGCGCTGCATCCGCAGGATCGTGCGCAATCGCGCGACGTCGCCCTGCGTGTATAGGCGGTAGCCGCCCGGGGTCCGGCGCGGCGTCAGCAGCTTCTGGTCCTCCAGATAGCGGATCTTGGAGATCGAGATGTCCGGGAACTCCTGGGCCAGCGCCTTGCAGACGGTGCCGATCGTGATCGACTTCTGGCGAGGCCCCCCCGCCCCGGGGGCCGCCTCTCCGCTCTGGGCCAGTTCGGCGTTCAGCCGCTCGACGTCTGTCTGGGGTGTCGGTGTCTGGGTGGCCATCAGCGTGCGTGGAACGTCAGCTTGTACTTGCCGATCTGCACCTCGTCGCCCTCCTCCAGGCGCTGGGACTCGATCCGCGAGCGGTTCACATACGTTCCGTTCAACGACCCGCAGTCATCCAGATGCCACTGACCTGCACGCTCGATCAGCACGGCGTGGTCGCGTGAGACGGTCACGTCGTCGAGGAACACCTCGGAGTCCGGCCGCCGGCCGATGCTCATGCGTTCGCCTTGCACCGGGAAGCTCTCGCCGACCCGCCCTCCACCGGCACGAATCACGAGCGCGGGGCCGTGCGCTGTGACCTGCTCGAGCTCGACCGGAACCAGCTCGCCCGCCTCGTCGATCCGGTACGTCGCGGTGACCGGCTCTCCATCCGAGGAGCCGGCGGGCGGGCGGGCTTCCGATCCCCGTGGCAGCAGCGTGCCGCAGCGCTGGCAGTAGTTGGCGCCCTCGGCGTTGACGAACCCGCACTCTGTGCAGTGCAGAGCCATGACGATCTACCCGGCCCGTCCTACGCGCCGTCGCCGTCGGTCGGGACGGTGGTCTGGCGACTGGCCAGGATGTCGGTCAGCTGCTGAACGTCATCGCCGGTGATCACCGGCGCCTCGCCACCGTCGTGCTTCTTGCGCAGCCTGTTCACCAGCTCCGCGCGCAGGATGTCGATCTTGCCGTGCAGTATCCGCCGACGGTAGGAGATCTCGGTCTCCTCGTCGGTCAGCTCTTTGATCAGCTTCTTCAGCTCGGTGTCGTCCAACGAGCCCAGGTCTGGGAACGTATCCATGGCTCCTCGATCTTCCTGTCGCGGTGTTCTCGGTGTTGGCTTGGCTGTCGCGGAGTTCGCCTACGCGCACACCGCGACACTGCTCTTCTCAGACTTTACCGTAAAGTAGAGCTTGAGGCTACGGTTGCTCCGATCGGCGCCGGGGCGATTCCCGCAGCTGCGCCAGTCCCGAGCGCGCGTACAGCACGGTAGCGGCCAGCGCCAGCGCCAGGCCGACGTACAGCAGCACCTCGCCGAGCGTGTGCAGGCCCGCCATCGCGAAGAAGAACGAGGCCATCAGCGGACCCACCCCGATCCGGCCCGGCCAGTTGATGCGCAGCTCCACCCCGTGCGTCTGCCCATAGCGCCCGAGCACGAGCATCGCGCACTCCCGCACGACGAGCACCGCCAGCGCCCAGCGCGGCAACAGCTGGAAGTCCCAGCACACGACCACGCCGGAGATCACGAGCAACCGGTCGGTGAGCGGGTCCATCAGCGTGCCCAGGCGGCTGTACTGGCGGGTCACGCGCGCGGCGATCCCGTCGGCGTAGTCGCCCCAGGCGATTACCGCGAACAGCGTCGCCGGCCCGGCGCCGGTGCCATCGGAGCTCGACAGCGCGACGACTAGGAACACCGGGATCAGCGCGAGCCGGACGAACCCGATCGCGTTGGGAATCGTCCACGGGCGCAGCGGCGCTCCGGCCAGTGTCTCCGGTGGTAGCGGGCCAGAACGGTCAAGACCCACCAGCCGGCGTATCGTCAGGGGAGGCTCCGCCACAGCTCGTCCACCGCCCGGACCAACCCGCCCGGCTCATCCTCGAGCGGTATGCCCGGCGCCTGCACGCGCCCGCGGCGCACCTGCACCTCGATCTCGCCGGACTCGATCGATCGGCGCCCGACGGTCAATCGCAGCGGACACCCGAGCAGCTCGGCGTCGGCGAACTTCTCCCCGGGACCGAGATCGCGATCGTCGTAGAGCGTGTCGATCCCACCGGCGGTGAGCGTGTTGAACATGCGCTCGGCGGCGTCGTGCTCGGGCGTCCCCGGCTTGCCGAGCCCCACCAGGTGCACGGCGAACGGCGCCAGCGCGCGCGGCCAGGAGATGCCGTGCTCGTCGGCGAACTGCTCGACCGCGGCCGCCACGATCCGCGCCGGCCCGATCCCGTAGGAGGCCATCCACACTGCCAGCTCGGCGCCGGTCTCGTCTAGATATGTAGCGCCGAGTGGCTCTGAGTAGCGCGTACCGAGCTTGAAGATGTTGCCGATCTCGATCGCCTTCTCCAGGTGGATCTGCCTGCCCTCGACGGTCTCGCCGTCGTGCAGCTCGGTTTTGCCGGTCGCCGCGCGCACGACCTCCGCGTTGGCGGCATACCCGTCCCCGCCCAGCACGACCTCGTCCTCGCCGGCGTCACATGGGGCCATGTACTCGTGCGCGCCCGTGCCGCCCATCATCCCCACATCGCCCTCGACGCGGTACCAGCGCAACCCTGTGCGATCCATCATGCGGTCATACGCGCCGACGTGCAGCGCGTAGTTCTCCTCCATGCCCGCCTGGTCGCGGTCGAAGCTGTAGGAGTCCTTCATGATGAACTCCCTGGTGCGCAGCACCCCGGCGCGCGGTCGGGGCTCGTCGCGCTCCTTGACCTGGAAGTGGTAGACGATCAGCGGCAGGTCGCGGTAGGAGCGCACGATCTGGGCGATATGGAACGTGACGGCCTCCTCGTGAGTCATCGCCAGCACGAGCTCCGAGCCCTTGCGATCGGTCAGCTTGAACAGCTCGTCGATCTCGATCCGCCCAGTCTTGCGCCACGGCTCGGCCGGCTGCAGCACCGGCATCAGCATCTCCTGCGCACCAATCGCGTCCATCTCCTCGCGGATGATTCCCACCACGCGCTGGTGAACTCGCCAACCCGCCGGCAACCACGTCCACATGCCCGCCCCCATCTGGCGGATCAGCCCGGCGCGCACCATCAGCTTGTGCGAGATCGCCTCCGCGTCGGCGGGCGCCTGCTTCTCGGTCGGCAGCAGATATTCGGAGAGCCTCGGCATCGTCGGTGCCAGAGCCTAATCCATGCCCGACTGCGCGCGGGTTTGCGCGCACGACCGACCGGGCAGTTGCCCTTTGATAGAACAGCGGTCACCGACCAACTTGCAACGAGAACCCAGACAAAGGACTCCCATGGCCTACACCGTCCCACCACTCCCCTACGCCTACGACGCGCTCGAGCCGCACATCGACAAGGCGACGATGGAATTCCATCACGACAAGCACCACCAGGCTTATGTAGACAAGGTCAACGCCGCGCTGGAGGGCACCGAGTGGGCTGAGAAGCCCATCGAGGAGGTGCTGCAAAACCTCGACAGCCTCGGCGACAAGAAGGGGCCCGTGAAAAACAACGGCGGCGGGCACTACAACCACTCCCTGTTCTGGGAGAGCCTGTCCCCGAACGGTGGTGGCGAGCCGAGTGGTGAGCTGGCGAGTGCGATCGACGCGGCATTCGGCTCGTTCGCGGACTTCCAGGCCAAGCTCAAGGCCGCCGGCGTCAATCAGTTCGGCTCGGGCTGGTCATGGCTCGTGCACGACGGCTCGGGTCTTGCGGTCGTTCCCAGCGCCAATCAGGACACGCCTCTGTCGAACGGGGCAACCCCGCTGCTGGGCGTGGACGTGTGGGAGCACGCCTACTACTTGAAGTACCAGAACCGCCGCCCCGACTACATCGACGCGTTCTGGAACGTCGTTGATTGGGACAAGGTCGCAGAGCGGTTCGTCGCGGTGTCTTGACGGACCCGGACCGAATCAGTTTCGGCTGAACCGCCGGCCGGCCACGGGCGAGACATTCTCGTCCAGCGCCGGTCCGGCACCAGCCGGCTCGAGCATCGACCCGAGCACATCGTCGGCCTCCTGCGCCGCCGCGGCCTCCAGCGCCGCGATCCGCTCGGGGGTCATCGCCGTTGCGTCCTCGTTCTCCGCGAGCCACTTACGCGCTTCGGCGGCGGCGGTCTCGTCGCGTTGGACGGTCTTCCCCGCCGCGTAGTAGCGGTCGATCTCCTTGAACAGCTCGTCCACCAACTGCTCGGTCGGGACCTTCTTCAGCGGCTCGCCCTTCGAATAGATCATGCCCATGTCTTTCGCGCCGGTGATGCCAAAATCGGCGTGGCGCGCCTCGCCGATGCCGTTCACCGCGCACCCCAGGACGGAGACCTCGATCGGGTCCTCGTAGGCTTCCAGGCGCCGCTCGACCTCCACCACGACCGAGTCCATGTCGAACTGCAGCCGCCCGCATGTCGGGCAGGCGATCAGGTCGGGGCCGCGCTCGCGCAGCTTCAGCGCCTTGAGGATCTCCCAGGCGACCTTCACCTCCTCCTCGGCGTGGAACGTGGACAACGAGATGCGGATCGTGTCGCCGATCCCGTCCGCCAGCAGCGTGCCGAGACCGACGGCGGACTTCAGCGAGCCAGACCACTTCGTGCCCGCCTCGGTCACGCCCAGGTGCAATGGGTAGGGGATCCGCTCAGAGAGGAGGCGGTTGGAGGCGATCGTGTTCGGGACCGATGTCGACTTCATCGAGACCTTGAAGTCCTCGAAGTCCAGTCGCTCCATCAGCTGCACCGTCTCGATCGCCGCGGTCACGAGCGCCTCGACGGGATTGTCGTACTCCAGTTGGCGTAGGTGCTTGGGCAGCGAGCCGGAGTTCACGCCGACGCGCAATGGCGTGCCATGCCGCTTGGCCAGTGCGATCACCTCGGCGACCTTCTCCGGACCGCCGATGTTCCCCGGGTTCAGCCGGACGCAGTGCGCGCCCGCCTCGATCGCCTTCAGCGCGAGCGTGTGGTTGAAGTGGATGTCGGCGATCACCGGGATCGGAGACTCGGCCACGATCGTTCGCAGCGCCTCGGCGTCCTGCTCGCGCGGGACCGCCACGCGCACGATGTCGGCGCCGGCCTGCGCGACCGTATGGATCTGGTCCATCGTCGGACCGAGATTGGCGGTCTCGGTCTTCGTCATCGTCTGCACCGCGACGGGCGCTCCGCCACCAATCGGAACCGCGCCCACGTGGATCTGCCGCTTGGAAGCCATAGTCTGATTCTACGATGCCCGACGTCTATGCCACTGCGCACGGCCCGCTCGCGCGACTGGCCTCGCCGCTGGCCACCCGCGCGCGGGCCCGTCGCCACGAGCGATTCTTCGCGCTCACACATATGCCCGAGGGCGCACGGGTGCTGGATGTCGGCTGCGGAGCGCTGGGATTGCGAGCGCTGGAGCCGGATCTCGACATCACGGGCGTGGATCTCGCCGAGCGCCCCGACTACCCGGGACTGTTCGTGTGCGCCGATGCGGCCGCCGGCCTGCCGTTTGCTGAGGACGAGTTCGACCTCGTCTACTGCTCGAGCGTGATCGAGCACATCCCGCCCCCGCGCCGGGCGGCGTTCGCCGCGGAGATCCGCCGGGTCGGACGCGGCTGGTTCGTGCAGACCCCCGCCTACTCGTTCCCGCTGGAGCCACACTCGCTGCTGCCGTTCGCGCACTGGCTCCCGCCGCGCGCGCGCAGGCCCTACTGGCGGCTGGGCGCGGCCGGGGACTGGGAGGAGATCGAGCTACTGCGGCGCGCTGAGATGGAATCGCTGTTTGGGCCTGCGCTCCCCGAGCGCGTAGGGCCGCTGGTCAAGAGCTGGGTGTGCATCAGCCCCCCAGCCGGGTGATGTCGTTGGACAGGCCGTTGATGAACAGGAACAGGAACAGGATGATCCCGACCGAGCTGTAGCGCCACATCACCGCGACCGGT
This sequence comes from uncultured Solirubrobacterales bacterium, assembly GCA_963810645.1. Taxonomy (GTDB): domain Bacteria; phylum Actinomycetota; class Thermoleophilia; order Solirubrobacterales; family Solirubrobacteraceae; genus Palsa-744. The sequence goes on from CAWEOK010000006.1 coordinate 55,648, forward strand.
ACCCGCCGTCCGCCACGCAGCTTCTCGGCCAGCGCCCATACGACGTGCCCGCCGTCGAGTGGCAAAAACGGGAACAGGTTGACTACAGCCAGCACGAGCGAGATGAAGCCGAGGATCACCAACCCGTACCCGGCGCCGTCTGCGACGGCTTCGTGGGCGATCTCTCCGATACCGACGATCGTATGCACTTCTTTGCGCGCCTTCGAGCTCGTAAACGCCCGCCCGATGCCCGTCAGCAGATTGCCCGTTGTGGTCCACATCTCGTGCACCGCGACTCCGGCCGCGGCGAAGGCACCGAACTGTTTGGGCGCGGCGCCGAACTCGAACCCGATCAGCATCTTGCCCGCTTCGTGGCTGTAGCGGGGATAGACCAGCAGCGTCAGCGTTCGTCCAGCACGGCGCACCGTTAACTGGACCGGCGTGACCGCGCGGCAGCCTTCGGTCAGGGCGCCCGGGCAACGATGGGCGGCGATTTCCCGCTGCGCCGAGGTCACGGTTGCGGGTCGTCCGTCTACCGCGAGAATCCGATCGCCGGGCTTCAGCACGCCATCGGCCGGCTTGCCTCGCTCGATCGCCAGCACGGAGGTGGTCGGGACGAGCGTCTTGATCGACGGATTGAGGTCACCGAGCGTCAGATCGCCGTTAAGGCTCCCGCTCACGAGGATCGCCCAGAAGATCAGGAACGCGATCAGCAGGTTCATGCCGGGTCCCGCGAGGATCACGACGATCCGCTTCCACGGCGGCTGGTTGCAGTAGGCGCGCGCGGCGACCGCCGGGTCGAGCCCCTCGACCTCCTCGGGGCTCATACCCGTGATCTTCACGTACCCGCCCGCGGGAATCGCGCCGATCATGTACTCGGTTTCTCCCCTGCGTATACCGACGATCTTCGGCGGGAAGAACAGCGAGAACCGCTCCACGCGCATCCCCGTCGCCTTCGCCACGATGAAGTGCCCAAACTCGTGCAGCACGATCAGCGCGACGATTCCGAGGACTGTCAGGACCCAGCTCATGCGCTCAGTTTGGCAGGCGCGCCCGCGGTTCCCGTCGGTTGGCTGTTCTGGCTAGACAACGTCGCCCAGGGCCGCAGCCGCGTCGGTCGCCACCTCCCGCGCCTGCCGATCGGCCTCGTACAGCGACTCGAACGCCCGGACCGGCTCGGCGGGCAGCTCTGACAGCGTGTGCTCGATCGTCTCGGCGATCGCGGTGAACGCCAGGCGACCGTCCAGGAACGCGTGGACCGCGATCTCGTTGGCGGCGTTCAGGATGCACGGGGCGGTGCCGCCCGCCAGAGCGGCTTCGCGTGCCAGGCGCAGGCACGGGAACGCGTCCAGGTCTACCGCTTCGAACGTGAGCGCCCCGATCTCGGCGAGATCCAGCGGCGCGATCGGGAGATCCACGCTCTCGCCGGCGTGCAGCGCGTAGGAGATCGCCACGCGCATGTCCGGGGGACCCAGGTGCGCGAGCATCGCCCCGTCCGCCAGCTGGATCAGTCCGTGCACGAGTGACTGCGGGTGCACGAGCACGTCGATCCGCTCGTACGGCACGCCGAACAGGTGATGGGCCTCCATCAGCTCCAACCCCTTGTTCATCATCGTGGCCGAGTCGATCGTGATCTTGCCGCCCATCGCCCAGGTCGGATGCGCAAGCGCCTGCTCGACCGTCACGCCCTGAAGCTGGGCGCGCGCGCGTCCGCGAAACGGCCCACCGCTGGCGGTGATCGTCAGCCGCTCCACCGCGCCCGGGGGCTGTCCGGCCAGCAGCTGGTGCAGGGCGGTGTGCTCGGAGTTGACCGGGATGATCTGCGCGCCCGTGGCTTCAGCCAGCGCGCTCACGAGCTCGCCGCCGACGACCAGCGACTCCTTGTTCGCGAGCGCCAGGTCAATGCCCTCGCCGAGCGTGGCGACCGTCGGCCCGAGCCCAGCAGAGCCCACAAGCGCGTTCAGCACGAGGTCGGCGCCCGACTCGACAACCAGCCTGACGAGTCCCTCGGCGCCGCTCAGCACCTCCCCGTCGGTCCACGCCTCAGACGCACACGCCGCGGCATGCTCGTCGGCGAGCGCGATCCGCCGCACGCCGGTCTCCCGCGCCTGCGCCACCAGCGCCTCCCACGAGCGCTCGGCCGAGAGCCCGACGAGCTCGAACTGCCCCTCGCTGCAAGCGCACACGTCGAGCGCCTGCGTGCCGATCGAGCCGGTCGAGCCGAGGATGAGGAGTCTGCGCACGCTGCGATGCTCGCAGACGCGAGGGTGAGGATGCACGACCGGCGTCGGCACCCGTCACCCGGGGTCGGTGCCGCAAGGGTCTGATCGGGTCGCGGACGCCGGGTTTGAAGCTCAGCTCTCGAAGCCGACCTTCTGCCGCTTGAGGCCGAACATCTTCGCCTTGGCCTCGGCGGCGAGCTGCTCGATCCACGCGTCGGGGGACAGATGCTCGCCGAGCATGTTCGCCTGACGCTTCACCGTCGCGAAGTCGCCCGGGGTCAGGTCGGCGATGGCGGCCAGCTGCTCCTTGAGCTCTGCGGCGCGCTCCGGCTCGGCGGCAGCGTCGAACTCTGTCTCCGCGCGAAACATGGCCCATGCCTGCTCGGGCTCGAGCGCCTTGAACTCGAGCTTCCAGGTGAAGCGACGCATCGCCGCCGCGTCGATCGAGTCCATCAGGTTGGTGGCGGCGATGAAGATGCCGTCGAAGCGCTCCATGCTCTGCAGCAGCTCGTTGACCTGCGTCACCGACCACTCCGCGCGGGCCAGCGTGCGGTCACGCAGGAACGAATCGGCCTCGTCGAGGAACAACAACGCTCCTTCGGCATCGGCCTCGGTGAACATCGCGGCGATCTGCTGCTCGGTCTCCCCGACCCACTTGGACAGCAGATCCGAAGCCGAGCGCAACAGGATCGGCAGGTCGAGCTCGACGGCGATGTACTCGGCCAGCTGCGTCTTGCCTGCCCCGGGGATCCCCCAGAAGCAGAGCGAGCCCTTCGGGCGCTTGCGCAGCGCCGTAATGATCTGCTCGGGCGTGAATCGCCCCGCGATGTTGAGGTGGTCGAGGCTGTAGCGGGTGACCGAGTCGCGCAACCCCTCGATGTGGTCACGCCCAAGCACTTTTTGACTCTGAGCGACGGCGCGCTTGATGACACGCTCGCGTTCGACGAGTGGATCCTCGGCGGTCTCAGCCTGTGTCGTGGAGAGCAGACGAGCCAGCTGTGCCGCCTGACGGACCTGCTGCTCGCCCAGCAGGTCGTACTTGGCCAAGTGCAGACCCAACTGCTCTGAGAGGCCGAACTCCGAGATGACCTGACTTACGCGCTCGCGACGGTCGGCTCGCGAACCGAGCAGCGCCTCGCAATGGAATAAGAAAGCACCGAGGTTGCGTTCCGACAGAAGCTCCGCGCGGTCGGTCAGCCAAACGCAGCGCACGCGGCTGCCAGTGAGCCCTTCGTCGGACGCGCGTCCATCCTCATCCGAGAAGCCTTCGTCATCGATCCCGAAGAGGCTGAGCATGCTGACGCGCCGCGAGGCAAGCGCGTCGCGAGCCCGGTTGACGATCAGCACGCCATCCGGGTCGGAGCGCTCGAGATGCCGCTGCGCTATGTAAGTCCATGTGGGCAGATTGTCGTCCGGCACGTGCTTGGTGACGACGGCGTAGCCGTGGATGTCCTCGTCCTGTAACAGCCTGGCGAGCATGTCGCGCTTGTCAACGGATTTCGGGGCATAGACGAGGCTGTGCAAGCCGCGATCCTCGGGCATCGGCAATCGCAGAATGCCGAGCAGGATCCTCCTGTCGTCCTCGTGCAGACGCGCGAGCGAGCCCGTCGATGGCTTTGGCGTCAGCGGCTTGACAAAGCGTTCGAGGAATTCAGCCTCGTCGTCCGCGGATTCAGTCAGCGTCGCGCGTAAGTGTGTGGATGGCTCACCGATCCGCAGCGGACGCTCGTGAACTGTGAGCAGGCCGGAATGCACGAGCTTCGAGCTCTCTGACAGCGCCGAGACGACCTGCTGCTCGCTCACGTCGAAGGCGGCAGCCAGAATCGCCGCCATCGTGTGATCCGAGCTCGTCAGCAGATCGAACAGCTGGGAGAACCCGGGCCGGTGCCGATTGAGCTGGAAGATCAGCAGCTTGCGCTCGACCTCATCCAGATCCAGCAGGCCGGTGAGCCAATCGATGTTCTGCTCCTGCGAGTTGATGCCCTGCGCCGCCCTTATCTCGGCCGCCTCGCGCCACACACGTATGGCTCGGCGGTAGGCGCCATCGTCCTCCTCGACGCGGGAGAACACGTTGACTCCCTGCAGGTACAGCCGCGCGAATCGCCCACTGGTGCCACTGCCGAACTGGCGCTGCAGGTCCTTGAGGGTCGGCAGCAACTTCTCGGAGACCTCGCCATGAGCTTCGGGCTTTCCCGCGAGTCGCTCGGGGGCCGGCACCGCCGCTGCGCAGGTTGCGTAGAAGAGCGCGAACAGATGTGGATCGGCGGGCAGCAGCCAGCCGAAGGACTCGCTCTCGGCCAGTCGGAGCGTCCACGCCGCCATCTGACGGGCGCCCGACGCGCCCATGGGGTTATCTGGTTCGGCGATGTGATCCATATACGACATACTAGCTTGTCATGATGACTTTTGTCTTCAGGAGATGCGGGTGGTTCATTACGGCGCCAGCAGTTCACACGGCCGGCCGCTATGGATCGCCGGAAGACCCCCTCTGCCCCGCCCTGTCCTGTTTTGGCAATCCCGTCGGATAAGAGGACCGTGGCCCCGATAATCGTCGAGCACGTAGCCCCCAAGCGATGACCCCCAGCCTGGGTGCACCGTTCCGCGGATTCCGCGACCACAGCGAGTCGCCGTTCTTCTGCGCATCCGGACATACCCCTGAGGAGACGTGGGAGGTCAGCGTTGACCGGCTCGCCCAACTGCTCGTCGGCCTTGGCCCACACGCAAAATCCGGTCCGATCGAGATGTCGGCCACACTGCTCTGCTCCTGGCACCGCGAGATCTTCGGGTCACTGTTCCCCGAGGACGCAGGACGCCTGCGCTGGCGCCGAGGCCTTGACTGGGAGCACGTCTACTTCGGCGGCAACATCGGCACACACCGCCCCCGCGATATTCGTCTCTACCGCGGTACTGTCCCTCGCGAACTCCGCCGCCGGCTGCGCAAGATCTGCGCCGAGTTCAACACCGCTGCCGCAAGCATCCGCGAATCCGACAGCATCAACAGCTACAACGCTGTCCACGCCGCGACGCGTCTGTATGCCAAGGTGCTGCGTGCACACCCATGGGTCGACGGCAACCTCCGCGCCACGACCGTCGCGCTCAACGCAGCCCTGCTCACCCTCGGTCTTGGCACGGTCGGGTTTAAAGACCTCGAGCTGCACGACGACCTCCTCGGCATCGCGTTCGTCGGCAGAAACGACCCCTACCGCCCGCTCGCTGAGCACATCGCCAAGATCATCAACGACCCCGATCCCGCTTGACGAAGGTCCTATCCTGAACAGACCATGATTAACTACACCGACTACCACGGCCCTCAGAGCCCACACGCCGTCATTAACGGTAGGCGCGTACCGCTCGACTATGAGGCCGCGCGATACATAGCCCAGCAGGCACACCTACTGGCCCTCGGCGATCCTGAGTACGCGTACAAAATGGTCGCCGAAGCTGAGCAAGCCGAGCGCGAGCAGGCCGACGCCGCCTGATCCGATCCGGGCCCCGTCCGGGCTCAGTGCACGTACGCGAACCAGATGTAGTACCCGGCCACAGCCGTAAACAGCACTGCGTCCAAGCGATCCAGCGCGCCGCCGTGGGCGCCGAACAGGCTGCCGGAGTCCTTGACGCGGGCTTCGCGCTTGACGAACGACTCGAACAGGTCGCCGATCGGCGCCACAAGCGCCACGCCGAGGCCGAGCACGAGCGCGTGCGAGCCCGGCAGCCAGTCCTGGTAACGGCCGGCCAGCCACACACCGACGATCGCGAACGCCATCCCGCTCAGCAGGCCCTCAACGGTCTTGTTCGGCGAGATGCGCGGCGCCAGCGGACGGCGCCCGAACAGCCTGCCGCCCAGGTATGCGCCCGTATCGCCCAGGAACGTTCCCACCAGCACATCGATCACGATCCCCTCCCCATGGGGCAGCTCGCGCAGCAGCACGGCGTGCGCGAGGGCGAAGCCGATCCAGTAGATCCCCAGCAGCGTCACCGCCATCCCGCCCACGCTCGGCCGGGGCGCCAGCAGCGTCAGCGCGAACACCACCGGCAGCGCGACGACCGCGACGAGCAGCACCTGGAACTGGCTGCCATACAGGGCCGCCGCCAGCAGGCCGGCCAGCGCCAGAAACCCGGCCAGGCGGACCGGCTGCGCGCGCCGATACATCGCGTAGAGCTCGTGCATACAGATGCAGCCGAGCACGAACAGCCCGAGCGCGAACACGAGGCCACCCTCGATCACGATGAACAGGGCGAAGGCGATCGCGGGCACGGCCGCGAGCAGCCTCGCCCCCAGATCCGAGCGCGCTCCGTCGTGCTGTGCTTGGGAACGCCGAACTGCCGTGGAGCGAGGCCGTCCCCGGGCGTCCATCCTAGACGCGCGCCGTTGACCGGCCGACATCAGGCGGCCTCGATCGTTCTCATCAGCGCCCGCCGAAGCGCCGCCGCCGCGCGGAGAACTCGGCCAGCGACTCCTCCAGCGCCTCGCGCGTGAAGTCCGGCCACAGCTCGTCGCGGAACACGAGCTCGGAGTAGGCCGACTGCCACAGCAGATAATTGGACAGCCGCCGCTCGCCGCTGGTGCGGATGATCAGGTCGGGGTCATGCATCTCAGGCGCATACAGCAGCTTGCGGAACTCCTCCTCGCCCCCGCCTGTGTACGCGCGCGCGGCGTCCACGATCTCGGCGCGCCCACCGTAGTTGAATGCGACGAACAGCGTGATCCGGTCGTTGGAGTCCGTCAGCGACTGCGCCCAGTCCATCCGCTGCACCAGATCCGCCGAGATCTCCTCGCGCCGGCCGATGAAGCGCATGCGCACGCCCTCCTGGTGCAGCTCCGGCGTCTCTGAGGCGATCCGCCGGTCGAACATCTCCATCAGCCCCGCGACCTCCTGCGGCGGGCGCGACCAGTTCTCGGTCGAGAACGAATACACGGTCAGCTCGCGCACGCCCAGCGCCACCGCGTCGCGCAGGCGTGCCTTGACGGTGTCCGCGCCGGCGTCGTGGCCCGCGTTGACCGGCAGTCCCCGCGCGCGCGCCCAGCGGCCGTTGCCGTCGGTGATGATCGCCACGTACCGAGCGCGTGCATCCCCTGGCCCGGCATCCATACCCTCCCGATGCGCGGTGGGCGCCATCAGACTTCGAGGATCTCCTCTTCCTTGACCTTCAGCACCCCGTCGAGCTCCGAGATGCGCGCGTCGGTCAGCTTCTGCAACTCGACCTCGGCGCGGTGCTCGTCATCGGAGGAGGCTTCGCCTGCGGACTTCAGCTCACGCAGCTGCTGCATAGTGTCGCGGCGCACGTTGCGGATCGCCACACGACCATCCTCGGCGAGGTTGCGCACGACTCGCACCAGCTCGTGCCGGCGCTCTTCGGTCAGCTCGGGCACAGCCAGGCGGATCAGGTTGCCGTCGTTTGAGGGATTCAGACCGACGTCGGACTCGTTGATCGCTTTCTCGATCTCCTTGATCGAGGACTTGTCGTACGGCTGCACGGTCACCAGGCGCGCCTCCGGGGCGGAGATCGTCGCCAGCTGGTTCAGGGGGGTGATCGCGCCGTAATAGTCGACCACGATCCGATCCAGCAACGACGGGCTCGCCCGACCGGTGCGCACCGAGGAGAACTCGTGCTGGGCGGACTCCAGCGACTTGGCCATCCGCTCACGGGCATCCTCGAGCAGCACATCGATCATCTCAGCTGCCATGGTCGTCGTCTCCCTCGTCTGGCGTCGGTGTCGATACGAGCGTGCCCACGCGCTCTCCGGAGATTATCCGCGCGACGCTCGTGTCATCGTCCATGTTGAACACGTTCAGCGGCATCGCGTTCTCCATGCACAGCGCCAGCGCCGTGGAGTCCATCACGCGCAGCCTGCGCTCGATCGCCTCCATGTGGGTGATCTCGGGAATGAACTTCGCATCCGGGTCGGTGGCTGGGTCCGCGGTGTACACACCCTCCACCCCGTTCTTGGCCATCAGGATGATCTCCGCGTGCATCTCCGCCGCCCGCAGCGCCGCGGCGGTGTCAGTCGTAAAGAACGGGTTGCCCGTGCCGGCGGCGAAGATCACCACCCGCCCCTTCTCCAAGTGGCGCATCGCGCGGCGGCGGATGTAGGGCTCGGCGACCTCTGAGACGCCCAGCGCCGAAACCACGCGCGTGTCGGTGCCGATCTTCTCCAACCCGTCCTGCAGCGGCAGCGCGTTCAGCACGGTCGCCAGCATGCCCATGTAGTCGGCGGTCGCTCGGTCCATTCCCGCGGCCGCGCCCACCATGCCGCGATAGATGTTGCCTGCCCCCACCACGATCGCGACCTGCACCCCGCGATCGCGCACGTCGCTGACCTGTCGTGCGACGGCGGCCACGCGCTCGGGGTCGGTGCCGTACTCGAGGCGACCCATCAGGGCCTCGCCGGAGAGCTTCAGCAGGATCCGTCTGAACGCTGGGTCAACTGTGTCGGCTGTGTCGGCCATTGCGGGAGAGCCTATCCGGCCCGGGTGCTCGGCGGGGGTGCCAGATCGTCGCGGTGCCTACTGGCCCACTGCGAAGCGCACGAACCTACGTATGACCACGTTCTCGCCAGTCGTGGCGGTCAACTCGTCGCGCAGCTGCTGAACCGTCTTGCCCTCGAACTTTGGGTTGTGCATCTCCTGCTCGAGCAGCACAATCGTCTGGTACCAGGAGTCGAGCTTGCCGGTCACGATTTTCTCGCGCACGTTCCCGGGCTTGTCGGCCGCCTCCTGCTCATAGATGCGCGCCTCGGCGTCGCGCTTGTCCTGCGGCACGTCATCGCGGCTGACGTACTGAACCGTCGGACTGGCGGCGATCTGCATCGCGACCTCGCGGGCGAACGCGATGAACTCCTCGTTCGTCGCGACGAAGTCGGTGTTGCAGTCGACCTCGATCAGCACGCCCACGCGCGCGCCCGCGTGGATGTAGGACTGGACGGTACCCTCGGTCGCGACGCGCTCGCCCAGGTCCTGAATCTTCTTGCCCTGCTTGACGCGCAATATCTCGATCGCCTGCTCGATGTCGCCGGAGGACTCTGTCAGGGCCTTCTTGCAGTCCATCATCCCCGCGCCCGTGCGCTCGCGCAGAGCCTTTACGTCTTTGGCTGAGATCTCGACCGTGCTCATGATGCCGGCGCCTCCTCGGTGGCGGCGACCTCAGCCACGGGCTCCGGTGTGGGAGCAGGGATCTCATTGGCGGGCTCTGCCGGTTTCGCGGGCTCCACGATCTCGGGCTCTGCCACGGGGGTTGCGACCGCCGGCTCTATGGGAGCCGCAGGTGGGGCAGACTCCGCCGAGGTGGGCGCAGGAGCTTGTGCGGCAGGCTCAGCCGGTGTGGCCGCGCTCTGGGATTGAGCCGCGGCAGCCGCGGCGGCTTGACGCTCGGCGGCCTCGCGCTTGGCCTGTTCCTCGGCCTCGCGTGCCGCCTGTTCCTCGGCTTCGCGCTTGGCGCGGGCCTCGGCCTCGACGCGGGCCCGCTCCTGCGCTTGCAGGCGAGCGCGCTCCTCCTCGGCGCGGAACACCGAGTGACCCTCGGCCACGACCTGGCCGATCGCCTGGGTGATCAGCGCGCACGAGCGGATCGCGTCGTCGTTGCCGGGAATCACGAAGTCGATCCCGTCGGGGTCGCAGTTGGTGTCGACCAGGCCGATGATCGGGATGCGCAGGCGCCGGGCCTCTTTGACCGCGATCTCCTCGGTTTTGAGGTCGATCACGAACATTGCGTCGGGCACGCGCTGCATGTTCTTGACACCGCCGAGGTTGGCGCGCAGCTTCGCCAGATCGGCCTGCGCGGCCATGCGCTCGCGGGTCGGCAGCAGCGCCAGCTGGCCCTCGGTCTCGTAGCGTTCGAGGTCGTGCAGCCGGCGAATGCGCTGATTGATCGTCTGGAAGTTGGTCAGCAGCCCACCCAGCCAGCGATGGTTGACGTAGGGCATGCCGGAGGCTTCGGCGACGTCCTTGATCGTGTCCCGCGCCTGCTTCTTGGTGCCGACGAACAGGACGGTCCCGCCGCGATGGGCGAGCGTGCCCGCGAACTCCTGGGCTGCGTTCAACAGCGCGGAGGTCTTGAGCAGATCGATGATGTAGATGCCGCCACGCTCACCATGGATGAACCGGCGCATCTTGGGGTTCCAGCGACGCGTCTGGTGGCCGAAGTGAACGCCGGCCTCCAACAGCTCCGCAATGCCTACCTGGGCTTGGGCTTGAGCCACGGGGTACTCCCTTGTGTGTTCGATTGTGTGTAGCCGCATGGTCGTCGCGGACCCGGAGGTGACGTATGGGACGCCGTCCGGGCAGGGCCGCGATCGATTCTCCACGCGGGTGGAGGTTCGACAGTGAGCCTGTCAGGATAGCCGTTCCGCCTGCTCCAGCGCAGCCTGCAGGTCGGCGGGCGGCGGTGAGACGACATCGATCGGCGCAGCGGTCAGCGGATGCGCGAACGACAGTCGCGCGGCGTGCAGGAACTGACGCTCCAGGCCGAGCGCGCCGGTTGCGCCGGGCGTGCCGGCTGAGGCGTTTTGCCGGCCGTACTCGGGATCGCCCGCGACAGGATGGCCGATCGCCTGCAGGTGCACGCGGATCTGGTGGGTACGACCGGTGTCCAGGTGCAGGCGCAGAAGCGTGAAGGAGCCCAGCGAGCGCTCGATCTCGAAGTGCGTGCGGGCCTCACGCGGGTTGACCCCATCGACGGTCATGCGCGTGCGCACGCGCGGGTCGCGTCCGATCGGAGCCTCGATCGTCCCGGTGCGTGCGGGTGGACGACCGTGGACGAGCGCGATGTACTCCCGCACGATCTTCCGCTCGGCGAGCGCGCGTTGCAGGCGGCGGTGGGCTTCATCCGAGCGCGCGACGACGAGCAGCCCGGAGGTGTCGCGGTCCAGGCGATGCACGATCCCGGCGCGCTGCGGATCCGGCCCCCCGGCCGCGACGGACCCGAGCAGCTGCGCCAGCGTGCCCTCGCGATGCCCGCGCGCGGGGTGCACGACCAGGCCGGCGGGCTTGTCGATGACGAGCAGATGGTCGTCTTCGTAGGCGATCGTGTATGGCATCCCGCCCACCCCGGTCATCTCGGTGCGCTGGGCTCCGGGCCGGGGTTGTTGGGCGACTCGATCACGAACAGCAGCAGCGCGACTCCGAGCACGATCGAGACGTCGGCCAGGTTGAACGGAGGCCAGCCGAGCGGTAGCTGGATGAAGTCGGTGACCGAGCCGGTGCGGACACGGTCGAGCAGGTTGCCGAGGGCTCCGCCCAGGAGCATGCCGGTCGGCAGCCAGATCAGCGGCCGTGAGGCGTGCGTGACGAAGTACGCGAGCAGTGCGACCAGGGCGAGCGCGACGAGCACGGTCACGAGGACCTGATTGCCGGCCTCCAGTCCGAACGCAACGCCGTGGTTGCTGGTGCGCACGAGGTGTATCCCGGGCACGATGGCGATCCGTTCGCCGGGGACGATTGCGTTCCGAACCAGATGCTTGCTGACCTGGTCCAGTACGAGCACGACTGCGAGCACTAGCGCCGCGCGGACGTAGGCGCTGGCGAGATAGATGCGCACGGAAGACGTCCTGACCGGCGAGTCTCAGCCGCGGACGATGCCCTGGATCACGATCGAGTTGAACAGCTCGAGCACGATGATTGCGACGATCGGGCTGAAGTCGATGCCCCCGACGCTCGGCATCACGCGGCGAAAGATACGCAGGAACGGTTCGCAGATGTCGCGCAGGAACCCGAGGATCGCATCGGTCGTGCGTGAGTAGGGCGGGCGGAACCCGGCCGAGAACAGCAGCTGGATTACGATGTGCAGGACGATCAGCAGGACGTACACGTAGATGAGCGCCGACAGGAACCCGGCGATCTGCGTGCGGGCGCTGGCGAGGATCAATGCACCCATCATCGCCGCGCGTCTCCGAGCACCGCGTCGAGGGCGTCGCTGAACGCGGCCCGCAACCCGGCGCGCTCCAGCGCATCCAGCCCGCGCGCGGTGACCCCGCCCGGCGAGGCGACCTCGCGGCGGATCGCCTGGGTGTCGTTGCCGCGCCGGCGCAACAGCTCGGCCGTGCCGGCGAGCGTCTGCACGACCAGCTCCGCTCCCTGGGCGGCGGGAATGCCGTGGCGGACGCCCGCATCGATCTGCGCCTCGGCGACGAGCGCCACGTAGGCGGGGGCGCAGGACATCAGGCCCATCGCGACGTCGACCAGCGCGTCGGGAAGTACGACGAGTGTGCCGAGCTCGGCGAACAGGTCGTGGACTTCGGCGTCAAGCACCATATCCTGCTCCCCCCCGTCATTGATAGCACCGGGCTTATCCGGCCCACCCGCGTCGGCGGGGCGCACCTCGATTCCCTGAACGACCGCGCCCTGGCGCACCTCGACGGGCAGCGACGGGATGAAGCGGTAGACAGGTCGGTCGGGATAGGCATCCCGGAGCGCTTGCAATGGTGTTGCCGCGAGGATCGACGCAACCGCGCGTGCGTGCGGGGCTATTTCTGCAGCTACATCGGTGAGCTGGGCAGGCTTGTGGCAGAGCACGACCACATCCGCGCGTCGCGCCACATCCGCGTTGCTGGCCACAGCCTCTCCGCCGACCTCCGCCGCCAATGCCTGCGCGCGCTCGGCAACAGGATCCGAGCACACCACAGGACGACCCCAACCACGCGCGAGCGCGCGAGCCATGTTGCCTGAACCGATGAGACCCACGTTCATGATGAGATCAGGCTATCCGCCGCCCGCCGTCTTCGGAGTGTCGAGCTCAGGCGCCCCCGCGCGTCAGGATCGCCGTGCGCGTCAGGACTGGTTGAAGAAGCCCTTCTCGATCAACCTCGCCCGCTCCTCGGCGGAGATCTCGACGTTGCGGGGCGTGAGCATGAACACCTTGTCGGCGATCCGCTGCATGCCGCCGTCGAGCGCGTAGGTCAGGCCGGAGGCGAAGTCGATCAACCGCTTGGACAGGTCGGTTTCCGAGTTCTGCAGGTTGAGGATCACCGGGATCGAGTCCTTGAACTTGTCCGCTATCTGCTGGGCGTCATTGAACGACTTCGGCACGACCAGATGCACGCGCACGTCGCCGTTGCCGCCGCGGGCGCCGACGGAGCGCAGCGCTGTGGCCGAGCGGCCGCGGGGCTCGTCCTCGGCGAAGATGTCGTCGAACTCGTCACGCCGGCGGCGCAGCCGGCGGACGTTGGGACGCTCGCGGTAATGGTCCTCGACGTCAGGATCGTGGCCCGCCCCCCCGGGTTCGTCGTCGTAGTCGTGATACTCCTCGGCGAGGCCGAAGTAGACGAGTGCGCGATGCCATGAGTCTCGGAATGCCATGTGTACAGGTGCGTTTTCGCCCGGAGGATGAGTTTCCCTGCTAATGCTAGTCATCGGACCGATCGGCGGCCCGGCCGGAACAGGTGGTTAAGAGTACAGACTCGTGCCTATTCGCACGATTGTGGCGCCCTCCTGCACCGCCACGGCGAAGTCCTGTGAGGTGCCCATCGACAGTCGCTCGAGCCCACGCGCGACGGCCAGCTCGCGCAATGCCGCGAACCAGCGTCGGCTGTCCTCGGGGTCGGCGGCGAGGGGTGGCATGCACATCAGACCGGTGACGGGCACGGGCGAGCGCTCGATGTAGTCGTCGAGCTCATCCGGAGCGATCCCCGACTTGCCGGGCTCGCGCGCGACGTTGACCTCGATCAGGATCTCCAACCCCGGCTTTGCCAGATCGCGGTGGCGCTCCAGCTCGCGCAGGGCCGAAACAGATGCGACCGAATGAATCAGGCGCACGTGTGGCACGATCGCGCGCACACGGCGGGACTGCAGGGCGCCGATGAAATCCCACTCGAACAGCTCGCCGTACATCGAAACCTTCTCCTGCAGATCCTGGGCGCGGTTCTCGCCCACGAGCCGGACGCCGGCGGCGGCGAGCACTGGTAGGTCCTCGCAGAGCACATACTTGGTCGCGGCGAGCACCTCCACCTCGTCTGGGTCACGATCGACTTCGCGTGCCGCGGCTGAGATCTGTTCGTGCAGGACCCCGAGGTTCGTGCGCACGTGCTCGGCATCGACGACACGGATCGGCTCAACCATCGTGCGCTCCGTCCGCGACCCGGTCCGGGCAAGCGCTTGGTGGACGGAGAGCGCTCATGTCAGCCATGCGATGCCCGCCTGGCGTCCCGCGCGCTTGGACTCGCGACGGTGGGAGAAGAACCGCTCGTCGCAGATCGTGCACAGGCCGACGTCATGCACCCGGTCAACGCCGGCGCTCAGCAGACGATCGCGGGCGATCGCCTTCAGGTCGATCGGCGAACCGCCGCCACGTGTGGCGCGCGCGAGGACCGGGCCTCTCCTCGCCGCGCCGGACGCAAACACGGCGTGGACCTCGGGACCGACCTCGTAGCAGCACGGTCCGGCGCCGGGGCCGACGATCGCCACGATGTCGTTCGCACCAGCGAGCTCGCGCAACGCCCACACCCCCTCCTCCAGGACTCCCGCCGCGAGACCGCGCCAGCCGGCGTGGACCATCGCGACCGCACCGCCGGCGCCGAGCGCGACAGGCAGGCAATCAGCGGTCAGCACCATCGCGCCGACACCCGCCACCGATGTCGCGTGACCGTCGGCCTGCACCGGCGGCTGGGTTGTGGTTGCGTCGGGCTCGGGGATGTCGGCGTCGGTGCGACTTCGCAGGACGATCGTGCCGTGCACCTGGTATCCCCGTGCCAGCCGCCGCAGGCCAAGCTGCGTGCGCAGACGCTCGCGCGCGTCGTACCCGTGCTCGTGGTCGAGACCGCCGACGGAGGACATGTTCCCCTGTGCGCGCGTCGTAAACAGCACGCGTCCGGTACCGGGCAGTTCGAATGAGAGCTCGTCGGAGCTCGCGCCCGGGACTACAGTGTTCATACGCTCGCCTCCAGCGCCGCCGCCAGCTCGGCCTCGCGACCCTCCCCAAGCTCGCCGTCGAGTCTCATGTGCAACGCGGCATCCAGGCGCCGCCCGATCTCCGGGCCCTGGGAGATGCCGGCGGCGATCAGATCCTCGCCGGTTATCAGCAGACGCGTGTCGCTGACGTCCTCGAACCAGCGGTGAGCGGCCAGCCAGGCGGGAGATTGTGTCTGTGACTCCTCGCCATCGATCGCGCCTGACGCCAGTGCCCCGGCCAGCGCGACGCCCTCCGGCGGCGTCCCGCTGACAGCGGATCGCAATTGTGACGGGCGTTCCGCAGCCGGCAGCTCATCTGCCAAGCGAGACACCGAGGTTGCCGCCGCGGCGATTCGGTCGCGATCGGGCGCGGCGAACTCCAGTCGGTCCAAGAGCGCCGCTATCTCCGCGCGGGGATCGTCGTGCGCGCGTATTGTGAGGGGCAGTGTCAGCGAGGCCATGGCCAGAAGGTCTGGGCGTCCGTGATCTCCCAGCAGCACGAGCGCGCGGGTGAGCATTGGCTGATCGAAGCGCAGGCGTGGATGCAACGCCGTGAGCACGCTGAGGTCATCCATCGCGACCAGTGCTCCCACCGCATCAGGTTCGCCCAGCGCGAGCCGCAGCTCGGCGCCGATGCGCGCGCCGGAGACCGTGTCCAGCGCGCGCGCGGCCACCGCACGAGAGGCCAGCTCGGCGGTGTGAGGGTCGATCTCGAACCCCAGTCGCGCCCTGTAGCGAGCCAGGCGCAGCAGGCGCGTGGGATCGTCGAGGAAGCTCCCGTCGTGCAACACACGCAGCCGCCCGGCTCGCAGATCCTCCAGCGCGCCGGGCGCCGCGTGCACCTCTCCCGCGTGCTCCCCGTCAAGCGTAACGGCAATCGCGTTGACGGTGAAGTCTCGTCGCAGCAGATCCTCGTCGAGCGTCGCCGATTCGACCTCCGGCAGGACTCCAGGCGCCCGGTAGCGCTCCCGGCGCGCGGTTGCCACGTCGATCCGGGCGCCATCCAGCTCGACGGTGGCGGTACCGAACCGTGGATGCTCCACAGAGGCGCCAAGCGCATGCGCCAGTGCAGAGGCATCGCCCTCGGTCACCACATCCAGCTCGCGTGGAGATCGGTCCAGCAGCAGGTCGCGCACCGCGCCACCAACGAGATATGTCCCGGCGGGTGCCACCGCGAGCAGCCGCTCGCCGCCGGGCTGAGCTCTAGCCGCGCGAGCAGATCCACGTCGTCTACTCGCGCACGTGCACGCCGGCCGCGACAAGGTGCGCCTTGGCTTCGGGGATCGTGAACCGGCCGTAGTGGAATATCGACGCGCACAACGCGGCGTCCGCGCCGGCCTGCAATGCGCTCGTCAGGTGCTCCAGCTCGCCCGCCCCACCCGAGGCGATCACGGGCACGCCGACGGCCTCGCTGACAGCCGCGGTCAGCTCCAGGTCATAACCGTCGGAGGTTCCGTCGCGGTCCATGCTCGTCAGCAGGATCTCCCCCGCGCCGCGCTCCACGGCCTCGCGCGTCCAGTCGAGGACATCACGACCCGTCGGGGTGCGCCCGCCGGCGAGATACGCCTCCCAGTGCGGCGCTCGGTCGGTGGATGCGCCGTTGCACTGGTCCAACTTCGCATCGACCGCAAGCACCACGCACTGTGACCCAAAAACCCGCGCCATCTCATTGATCAGCTCTGGACGTTGCAACGCGGCACTGTTGATCGAGACCTTGTCGGCCCCCGCATCCAGCACCGCCTGGGCGTCCTTCACCGAGCGAATGCCGCCGCCGATCGTGAATGGGATGAACACCTCATCCGCCGTCCGTCGCGCCAGCTCGGCGATCGTCTCACGTCGCTCGTGCGTGGCGGTGATGTCGAGGAACACGAGCTCATCGGCGCCCTCGCGGTCGTAGTGCGCTGCCAGCTCGACCGGGTCGCCGGCATCGCGGATGTCGAGGAATTCGACGCCCTTGACCACGCGGCCGGCATCTACGTCCAGACAGGGGATCACGCGCTTGAGGTGCACCTGCTCACCGTAGCGATCGGGAGACCCCGGGCGCACCCTGTGGCGATCCCGTCAGCCACCGAGTGCGGCCAGCGCCTGGGCGACCGTGAATCGCCGCTCGTACAGGGCCTTGCCGACGATCACGCCGTCGAGACTCGCCTCCCCCAGGCCGGCCAGCCCCTCCAGGTCCGCCAGCCGTCCGATCCCGCCCGAGTAGATCACGCTGCCCCCGGATGCCGCACGGGCCACACGGCGCACTTCCTCCAAGTCTGGCCCCTGCAGCATCCCGTCCCGGTCGACATTCGTGAACACCAGCTGTCTCGCCCCGCGCTGGGCCAGGCTGTCGATCACGGCCTCGGTCGCGATCTCGGTCGTCTCCGTCCAGCCGGCGGTCGTCACGTGCCCGCCGCGCACATCCACAGACACGAGCACCCGCTCGGCCCCGTGCTCGCTCAGCGCCCGCTCCAACAGGCCCGCCTGCGTGAACGCCGCTGTGCCGAGGATCACCCGTGCGGCGCCCGCCCCCAGGGCGTCGCCGATCGCCCCAGCCGAGCGCAGCCCGCCGCCATACTGCACCGGCACGCCCAGCTCGCCCGCGATCCGCCGCAGGTGCTCCAGATTGACCGGAGCGCCCGATCGCGCGCCGTCGAGATCGACCACGTGCAGGTACTCGGCGCCCGCCTCCACCCAGCCGCGTGCCGCCGACAGCGGGTCCTCGTCATAGATCTTCTTCGCCTCGAAGTCCCCCTTCACGAGGCGCACCGCGGAGCCGTCGAGAATGTCGATCGCCGGGTACAGGTTCACGCGGGTACCGCCGCGCGTCCGCACAGGCGCGTGAAGTTCGCGAGCAGCGCGAGTCCGTGCGCGGAGGACTTCTCCGGGTGCGACTGCGTGCCGAAGACGTTGCCGGATCCGACGATCGCGGCGAACGGCTCGCCATAGTCCGCCGTGGCCAGCACGACCTCATCCTCAGCGGGCACGGGCGCGAAGCTGTGCACGTGATACAGGTAGCTCGGGTCCGGCAGTCCCTCGCTCAGGGGTGTCGCCCGCCGCCAGTGGACCTCGCTCCAGCCGATGTGCGGCAGCTTCAGTCCCGGGGCGTTCAGCCGGCGCACCGTTCCCGCCAGCAGCCCCAGTCCCTCGGCTCCGTCGTGCTCCTCGGAGCGGTCGAACAGGAGCTGCATCCCCAGACACAGCCCCAGCAGCGGCACGCCCGCCCATGCCCGCTCGATCAACAGCTCGTCCAGCCCCAGCTCGCGGATCGCGGTCATCCCAGCGGGGAACGCGCCAACGCCGGGCAGCACCAGGCCGTCCATCTCGCGCAGCAGTTCGGGATCGCTGCTCACGTGTACGCGCGCGCCGATGTGCTCGAGCGCCTTCTCGGCCGAGCGACGGTTGCCGGCGCCGTAATCGACCAGACCGATCTGTGGCGAGATCTCGCTCGCCTGAACGGCTCCGTCGCTCACATCACTCATGAGGTCAACGTTCCCTTCGTACTTGGCACCACCCCCATCTCGGCGGGGTCGATCGCGACCGCCTGACGCAACGCCCGCGCAAAGGACTTGAACGCGGCCTCGATCATGTGGTGCGCGTTGGTCCCGGCTTCGACGCGCAGGTGCAGCGTCAGCTTCGCCGCGTTCGCCAGGGCGCGGAAGAACTCCTCGGTCAGCTCGTGCTCGAACCCGCCGGTGGCGCCAGAGGGCAGTTGGGCCTCGAACAGCGTGAACGGGCGACCCGAGATGTCGATCGCACAACTCGCCCGGGCCTCGTCCATCGGCGTGGTGATCGAGCCGTAGCGGACTATGCCCGCCCGATCGCCCAGCGCCCGGTCGAGCGCTTGGCCGAACACGATCGCCGTGTCCTCGGCGGTGTGGTGGGCGCCGGTCTGCAGGTCGCCGGTCACGGTTACGTCCAGGTCGAGCCGTCCGTGACGGGCCAGCAGGTCGAGCATGTGGTCGAGAAAGCCGACGCCGGTAGTACGCGTGCCCGCGCCGGAGCCGTCGAGGGTCAACGACAGACGGATGTCGGTCTCTCCGGTGGTGCGTTCGATCGTGGCCGTGCGGCTCATGATTCGCCATTCTCGCGCACTCGGGCCTCCATCGAGCGGGCGTGCCACTCAAAGCCCTCCGCACGGGCGATCGGAGCGCCTGCAGCCGCGAGCTTGGTGGCAGATGCAGCGTCGATCCGTACCTCCGACATCGTCCGGCGAAAATGCCTGGGCGAGAGCCCGGACTCAAACCGCGCCGCGCCAGCGGTGGGCAGGATGTGGTTGGAACCGGCGACGTAGTCGCCGAACGCGGTGGCCGACCCCGATCCAACGAACAGGCATCCGGCCGTGCGCGCCAGCGAAGCCAGCGCCTCGGGCTCTGAGCCGATCAGCTGCAGGTGCTCGGGGGCAAACGCGTTAGCCAGCTCCAGGCCCGCGCGGGTATCGGGCACCTGAATCAGGGCACAGGCCGCCGGCTCGACTTCGGGAGCCTGCCCGGCAAGGCGTTCGAGCTCCTGTGCGACAGCGTCCAGAACCGCACCCGAGTAGGAGATCGCGGCCACCAGGCTCGCCGAGCCATGCTCGGCCTGGGCCTGCAGGTCCAGCGCCATCAACCGGGGGTCGGCATCGGGTCCCAGCACGACGAGTAGATCGCTGGGCCCGGCGAAGCCGTCGATCCCGACGGTGTTCGACAGCTGGCGCTTGGCCTCCTGCACGTACAGGTTGCCCGGGCCGACGATCACGTCCACGCGCGCCACCGACTCGGTCCCGTAAGCGAGCGCCGCGATCGCCTGGGCGCCACCCATCCGATACACCCGCTCGACCCCGAGCAGACGACACGTGCCGAGGATCGCCGAGTCGATCTGCCCATCGGCGCCCGGCGGAGAGCAGACGACGACATCGAGGACGCCGGCGGCGCGAGCCGCGACGACGCCCATCACGGCCGTGCTCGGATAGGGCGCGCGTCCACCCGGGACGTATACGGCCGCCGCGGACACCGGCAGCTCCCGCACGGTCACGCGCTGCCCCTGCGGCAGAGCGACCGACACATCCTGACCGACGCTCGCCTGGGCCACCTGGGCCACGTTCGTGATCGCCACCTGCAACCCCGCGACCACGTCCAGGGACAGCCGTTGGATCGCCTCGTCGAGCTCCTCCTGGGGGACGATCAGCTCGCGCGGCGGCGAGCCGGCGGTGTCCAAGCGGCGCGTGTGCTCGAGCACGGATTCGTCTCCACGCGCGCGTACGTCAGCAACGATCTCGCGTACGAGCGTCTCCACGGAATCCCCGCCCGGAACGAGCTCGCGCAGGGCGGCGGCCTCCTCGTGGGGCAGTTGCGTGCTACGCCGTAGCACCCGCACGCATGCGCTCCAGCAGCTGGTCGATCTGGGTCGCCTTGAGCTTGTAGGCGACCGGGTTGGCGATCAGGCGCGCGGTGCACTCGACGATCGATTCGCGCACCACCAGGCCGTTCTCGCGCAGCGTCGTGCCGGTGGCGGTCAGGTCGACGATCGCATCCGCCAGCCCGGTCAGCGGGGCCAGCTCGACCGAGCCTTTGACCTCGACGATCTCTCCCTGGCGACCGGTCTCCTCCAGGTGGCGGGCGGCGATGCGCGGGTACTTGGTCGCGACCCGCATCGCTCCCAACCGGCGCAACGCCTCGGCGGCCGGGTCCTCGCCGCGATCGTTGACGCGGTCGGCCGTGGCGAAGACCATCGTGCAGCGTCCGTAGCCGAGGTCGAGCAGCTCGTAGATCTGCCGGCGCCCGCGCTCGTGCACGTCTGAATCGGATGCCCGCCCGCCCGCCCCCCCACTCCGCTCCAGCAGCACGTCCTTGCCGGTGATTCCGAGGTCGGCGGCGCCGTCCTCGACGTAGGTGGGCACGTCGGACGGGCGCATCGTGATCACGCCGATGTCGCTGAACAGGAGACGGCGGTCGTTGGAGCGCAGCTCCTCCGTATCCAATCCCAGCGTGCTCAGCAACTCGACCGTGCCGCCAAACAGCGCGCCGCGCGGCACGGCGATCGTCAGGCCGTCGAGACCGTTGGGCATCTCAGGCGTGGCCGCGGTGGAGGCCGTCATAGCGATTGTCCGTGTATCGCGATCATCGTGGCGCCACCACGACACCCGTCCCGCGCTCCTCCCCGGCGAGGGCGATGTGCAGTCGTTCGACGTCCAGCGCGAACCCAACGGCGGGCCGGGAGGAGCCGAAGCGCCCAAGGAGCTCGTCGTAACGCCCGCCTCCTCCGAACGGGACCCCGAGCGTCGGGTCGTATACCTCAAAGACGGCGCCCGTGTAGTAGCCGATGCTACGCACCAGCCCCAGATCGAAGATCACCCGCTCGGCGACGCGTGGCTGCAGCAGCTCGCTGACCTGGCGCATACCGGCGACCGCGTCCGCCGCGGGGCCGGGCGAGACCTCCAGCACCTCCGGTCCGCCGCGGCGTTGGGATAGGCCGAGCAGCAGCGTGGCCGACCCCTCGGGCAGGCCGATCGCGGACAGGCGCTGGCGTAGCTCGACGAAATCGCGGCCGGCGAGCGTCTCCAACAGGCCGGGACGGGCAGCGGGGTCGATGTCCAGGCGGTCCATCAGCGTCGCGAACAGCGACGCGTCGCCGAGGCCAACGCGATAGTCGGTCAGACCGGTCGCATCGAGTGCGTCGCACAGAACGGTCAGCGCCTCGGCGGTGCCGCCGGGCGCCGGGGAACCGATCAGCTCGATGCCGGCCTGCAACAGCTCGCGAGGCTGGCTCCACTGCGGGCGGGTGCCGCGGTAGCAATGGGCGAAGTAGCAGAACCGCAGGGGCTCGGTGACGTCGGGATAGCGCGTGGCGACGAGGCGAGCGACCGGGACGGTCATGTCCGAGCGCAGCACCAGGGTCTCGCCGGCGTCGAACACCCGGTGCACAGGCCCGGTCCCACCGATACCCGCGCGCGCGAGGACCGATTCGTACTCGAGCGCGGGCGTGTACACCTCGCCGTAGCCGTGACGCTCGAACACGGTGCGCAGCGCGTCGGTGATCGCGCGCAGCTCGCGCGTCTCGTCGGGCAGCACATCGCGCGTGCCACTGGGAATCGGATGGATCATGGGGATCCGGAGATTATGCGTGGACGGGCTCGGTGGCCACGCGCTCGATGCGGGCGCCGAGCTCGCGCAGGCGCTCGTCGATCCGCTCGTAGCCGCGGTCGATCTGGCGGATGTTGCCGATCTCGCTGCGCCCGTGCGCGCACAGCGCCGCCAGCAGCATCGCCATGCCCGCGCGAATGTCGGGCGACTCCACGCGCTCCCCCCGCAGCCTGCGCGGACCGGTCACGATCGCGCGATGCGGGTCGCACATGACGATGTCGGCGCCCATCAGGATCAGCTTGTCGGTGAAGATCAGGCGGTTCTCGAACATCCACTCGTGCACGAGGATCGATCCCTCGGCCTGGGTGGCGAGCGCGACCGCGATCGAGGTCAGGTCGGCCGGGAACGCCGGCCACGGGCCGTCCTGGATCTTCGACTTGTACTCGCCCACGTCGGCCTGGACCACGAGCCGTTGCCCGCCCGGCACGAGCACGTCGCGTTCGTCCAGCTCGGTACGCAGGCCGAGACGTTCGAACACGAGACGGATCATGCGCAGGTCGCCCGGAACCGTGTCCTTGATCCGCAGTTCGCCTCCCGTGACGCCCGCGAGCGCGATGAAGCTGCCGATCTCGATGTGGTCGGGCGCGATCTCGTACTCGCAGCCGTGCAGGCGTTCGGCGCCGTTGACGGTCAGCAGGTTCGAGCCGATCCCCTGAATATCGGCGCCCATCGTCACGAGCATGCGCGCGAGGTCCTGGACGTGGGGCTCGCAGGCCGCGTTGCCGATCACGGTCGCCCCGGGCGTCAGCGCCGCGGCCATCAGCGCGTTCTCGGTGGCCATCACCGAGGGCTCGTCCATGAACACGTCGGTCGGCCGCAGCCCGCGCGGGGCGCTGAGCACGATCTCACGGGCGCAGTCGGCGGTGGCGCCCATCGCCCGGAACGCATCGAGGTGCGGGTCCAGCCGCCGGCGGCCGATCACATCGCCGCCCGGAGGGGGCATCACGGCCCGCCCGAACCGCGCCAGCAGTGGGCCGGCCAGCAGGAACGAGGCGCGGATCTGCTCGGCCAGCTCGGGCTCGATCTCGACCTCGGTGACGCCCGCCCCCTCATGTACACCCGCGGCGCACAGGGCGACCTCGTTGGGCCCGCGCCAGTCGACGGTTACGCCGATCGCGCTGAGGATCGCGAGCATCGCGTCAACGTCGCGGATGCGCGGGACGTTGCGCACGAGCACCTCGTCCTCGGTCAGGATCGTCGCGGCGAGGATCGGCAGCGCGCCGTTCTTGTTCCCCGCCGGAACCATCGTGCCGGACAGCGGAGCGCCGCCTTCGATTACGAACTTGTCCATGGGCTGAACGCGCGTTCGTCCGCCCAAGATTCGGCCGGTCGATGAGCGTCTGGCAAGCGTAACAGCCATCCCCGCAATGTTCGCTCGGCACGTCGATCGCCCTGCTTGGCGGGCTTCGTAGACCGATCGGCAGGCAGCTCACGCAACTTCCGTTGCAGCTCATCTCGCCCGGATTTGGCTCTGGAATGCGAGATTCCGGGATCGTCCCCGGATGCGTACGTATGTTCGTAGGATTCCGTCCGCAGGTTCACGTACAGTACGAACACATGTTCCCACGGACAACTCAACACCCGCTCACGCGCCGGGCGCGCTGGCCGAAACGGGGACTCGCGCCGAAGGCGCGTGTCCCCCGGCTTCGGTCGATCTTCGCTCGGCCGCTCTCCCTGGCCCGCTCGTTCCTGTTGCTCGAGGACGACTACGACGTCGACTGGGAGGTCGACCAGGACGAGTCCGGCCGGGGAGACACGCGTGGGCGGGGGGATGCAGCCACCGAGCCCCATCCGCATCGATCGCCGCTGCGCGGGGGATGCGTTCCGCGACGAGCCGGCCAGCCGATCCCGGCGTCACACTTCTGTGTGTCCCCGGTCAACCCGGTGACATCAGTGCACCAGATAAAGGGGGTGCGCGTACATATAAAGAATTTGGACCGCGTATAGCTATGGTTGCACGCAGTCCAAAAAGCTTATATACGTACTCTTTACTTTAGAAAAAACCGGCGGCGTCCTACTCTCCCAGGCCCTTGCGAGCCAAGTACCATCGGCGCTGAGGGGCTTAACTGCTCTGTTCGGAATGGGAAGAGGTGTTTCCCCCTCGCCAAGGCCACCGGAAAAAGGCGAGAGACCTCGCCTCCCACGATCCCTCAAAACTGCACAGCGCCACCAACGAGTATCACCACACAGCGCGGGTATGAACGCGCGAACGCGAACGTCCCATGACTGCGGGATCAAAAAAATCCGTCAAGCCCTCGACCGATTAGTACCGGTCTCCTCCGGACGTTACCGTCCTTCCAGATCCGGCCTATCAACCTGGTGGTCTACCAGGGGTCTTACTCCCTCTAGGGGATGGGAGAACTCATCTTGAGGCCGGCTTCCCGCTTAGATGCCTTCAGCGGTTATCCGATCCACACGTAGCTAGCCTGCTATGCCCTTGGCAGGACAACAGATACACCAGAGGTGCGTTCATCCCGGTCCTCTCGTACTAGGGACAAATCCTCTCAATTCTCCAACGCCCACGGCAGATAGGGACCGAACTGTCTCACGACGTTCTGAACCCAGCTCGCGTACCGCTTTAATGGGCGAACAGCCCAACCCTTGGGAGCAACTCCACCCCCAGGATGCGACGAGCCGACATCGAGGTGCCAAACCGGGCCGTCGATGTGGACTCTTGGGCCCGATAAGCCTGTTATCCCCGGAGTACCTTTTATCCGTTGAGCGACGGCACTTCCACTTGCTACCGCCGGATCACTAAGACCTGCTTTCGCACCTGCTCGACTTGTCAGTCTCGCAGTCAAGCTCCCTTACTACCTTTACGCTCTACGTACGATTTCCAACCGTACTGAGGGAACCTTTGTGCGCCTCCGTTACATTTTAGGAGGCGACCGCCCCAGTCAAACTACCCGCCTGGAACTGTCCAGCACCCGGATTCACGGAATGCTGTTAGAAATCCAATACACCAAGGGTGGTATCTAAAGGTTGGCTCCACACCGGCCGCAACCGGCGCTTCAAAGCCTCCCACCTATCCTGAGCGAGATGCACCGAATCCCAATACCAAGTTGTAGTAAAGGTTCACGGGGTCTTTCCGTCTAGCCGCGGGTACTCGGCATCTTCACCGAGACTGCAATTTCACCGAGCCCCTCGTTGAGACAGTGCTGAAGTCGTTACGCCATTCGTGCAGGTCGGAACTTACCCGACAAGGAATTTCGCTCTAGCTGTTACTAACCAGACTCCTCAAGGCACGATCTGGTTTGAACTGATCACTTTGACCAGCGGGTCGAGCATTTCTGTTCAACCTCTTCATGTCGCCATGAAGAACGGACTATATCTTCACCTCACTTTGAGGCGGCTGGCGTACAGTCTCTGAGGATTCTCAGATATGAGGAGGGCTTCCTTCTATTCATGCCCTCAACGATCATCGCGATTTCCGCGATCCCGTCAACCTCCAGATGACGACCG
Organism: uncultured Solirubrobacterales bacterium; assembly: GCA_963810645.1. Classification (GTDB taxonomy): domain Bacteria; phylum Actinomycetota; class Thermoleophilia; order Solirubrobacterales; family Solirubrobacteraceae; genus Palsa-744. The sequence continues at coordinate 81,292 of CAWEOK010000006.1, forward strand.
GCATCCATAAGGCTCAACACTTCGACAAACAACTCGAAGTCCTGGGCCTTTGCCGTCCGCAGAGGCACCTTGTACATGAAGGGCAAAATCCGCTCTCGCAGATCGCTGCCCTTCCGTACGCACCACCGAAACACATCCTCACGATGATTATCGCGTCGCGTGTTGCGGTAGATGGCGCCACATCCAAAGAACTCCTGCAAGGTCTCGAGAGCACCAACACTGCGCGCTCCCTGGGTCACGACGAACTCTGGCCGAACTTGCCAGCCGAGGCTAACCGCCGCGCAACGATTCACGTTGACGCAGAAGCAGCCCTCGCCGTCGATCATTCCTGAGACCCAGCCTTCTAATCTGAGCCTTTCCTGCTGATTGTCCGCACCCGTCACATTGTCACTGTAGCAATCGATTCGGACGGAATCGCTCACCACGAGTAGTGCGGGATACTCGGATGTTCCAGCATATGGCCAGCTGCACCTGCCGCATTGCTGCGACAGGGGGCACCGATTATGTACGGAACCTTAGGACCGTTATAGTTACGGCCGCCGTTTACCGGGGCTTAGCTTCGCTGCTTCGGATCAAGTCCTAACAACTCCACGTAACCTTCCGGCACCGGGCAGGCGTCAGCCCCTATACGTCGTCTTACGACTTAGCAGAGACCTGTGTTTTTGGTAAACAGTCGCTTCAGCCTATTCACTGCGGCCCCCTCGGGCTCCGTCCGCGAAGGACTTCACCCTACTGGGGCGCCCCTTATCCCGAAGTTACGGGGCTATTTTGCCGAGTTCCTTAACGAGGGTTATCTCGATCACCTTAGTATTCTCTACTTGCCCACCTGTGTCGGTTTTGGTACGGGCACGCGCTTCCTCCCTAGAGGATTTTCTTGGAGGTATGGCGTCAGGGACTCGCCGGCTTAGAGCCAGCTGGCATCGCACCTCAGGTTATGCGGCCCCGCATTTAACATGGGCCACCCCTACATGCTTACCCCAGGGCAACCATCGCCTGGGTTCCCTTAGCCTTCCCCGTCCCCCCATCGGTCAAACGGAAGCGACGTGGTACAGGAATATCAACCTGTTGGCCATCGACTACGCCTTTCGGCCTCGCCTTAGGTCCCGACTAACCCTGAGCAGACGAACTTTACTCAGGAATCCTTGGGCAATCGGTGGAAAGGATTCTCACCTTTCTTTCGTTACTTATGCCGGCATTCTCACTTCCCATGCCTCCACGGCTGGCTTACGCCGCCGCTTTACTGGCATGGGAACGCTCTCCTACCGCGCGATCGAACCGAAGATCTCACGCACCCGCAGCTTCGGTGACTAGCTTGAGCCCCGTTACATTGTCCGCGCTCGAACACTTGACCAGTGAGCTGTTACGCACTCTTTCAAGGATGGCTGCCTCTAAGCCAACCTCCTGGTTGTCTATGCACTCGAACATCGTTTCCCACTTAGCTAGTACTTTGGGACCTTAGCTGGCGGTCTGGGCTGTTTCCCTTTCGACGCTGAAGTTTATCCCCCAGCAACTGACTCCCGGAGTAGACGTGATGGTCTTCGGAGTTTGCCTGAAGTCGGTAACCTGGTAGGGCCCCTAGTCCAAACAGTGCTCTACGGCCACCACGTAATTTATCCGAGGCTATACCTAAATATATTTCGGAGAGAACCAGATATCACTGAGCTTGATTAGCCTTTCACTCCGACCCACAGGTCATCCGCCCAGTTTTCAACCTAGGTCGGTTCGGCCCTCCACGAGGTCTTACCCCCGCTTCAGCCTGCCCATGGGTAGCTCGCTCAGTTTCGGGTATACCGCCTACGACTATGTCGCCCTATTAGGACTCGCTTTCGCTACGGCTCCGCTCATCGCTTAACCTTGCCGCAGACGAGTAACTCGCCGGCTCGTTATGCAAAAAGCACGCGGTCACACCACGAAGGTGCTCCCACCGCTTGTAGGCGCGCGGTTTCAGGTACTATTTCACTCCCCTTCCGGGGTACTTTTCACCTTTCCCTCACGGTACTAGTCCGCTATCGGTCACCAAGGAGTACTTAGCCTTGGAGGGTGGTCCCCCCAGGTTCAGTCCGCGTTTCACGGGCGCGGACTTACTCAGGAACATCTGACGGAAGATCGTGCAGTTTCGTCTACGGGACGATTGCCCTCTATGGTGCGCGGTTCCACGCGCTTTGACTACCACACGATTTTGTAACTTCCGCCGAGCCAGACACGAGCTCGGAACAGACGTCCTACAACCCCTCACAAGCAACGCATGTCCGCTTACACTTATGAGGTTTGGGCTGATCCCTTTTCGCTCGCCACTACTCAGGGAGTCTCTTTTGATTTTCTTTCCTCGGGGTACTGAGATGTTTCACTTCCCCCGCTTGTCTTCTCCCACCCTATGTGTTCAGGTGGGGATAACGCCGCATTACCAGCGCTGGGTTTCCCCATTCGGAGATCCACGGGTCAAAGGCTATTCAGCGCCTAACCGTGGCTTATCGCAGCCGTTCACGTCCTTCTTCGACTCTTGGTGCCAAGGCATCCACCATGCGCCCTTACTATCTTGACGGTGATCTGGCCCAACACGATCGTCCACGCCCGCTGCACCTCCTTGCGGAGCACACGACTTGACGTGGTCGATCTTGCAGGGCCCGGTGATACCCGTTATCAGCCGCCGCTTATCGATGGCGGCCGAATTGTGGCTTCTGTGCAGTTTTCAAGGACCGTGGAGAGGCGATAACGCCGGCCGGTCTCTCGCTTTGTGGTCAGGCGATTTCAAATCGCTTCACACGATCACCGGACGGACGCCGGTCTCTCAAAACTCAACAGGGACGCACACCACGATCACTAATGATCGTAGATGCGCATGCTGTTGAGTTTTCAAAGACCGCCGTGCCTCTGTGGGGAGGACATCCCCGGAGAAGACTGTCTCGCCCGGCGTCCGCAGACGCCATCAGGGCGAACGAAGGACTATAGCGCAATCGAGGCAGCCCGTCCAGCCGACCCATCCGCCACCTACGCCTCGTCAGACGTCTTCGCCCGGATGGGAAGGCCGGCATCCGTTCGAAGACGTCTGACGAGCCGCGGGCGTCGCCGCAGCCTGCCCGCGGAGCGATGAGAGGCCGCCAGGCGGCCCTGCTCAGCCGTCTAGCCAGGCAGGTCCGTCCACCTGGCGGCGGCCATCAAGCGTCCCCGCGGCCGTTGAAGCGCCCCAGCCCTTCTCAAGGCTGAGCGGGCGGGAAGACTGCTTGCGGAGGCATCATCGGCATCATGCCGCCGGGGCCCATCGGAATCTGGACCTGCTGAGCGACCTTGAAGAACCCGCCGCCGCGATGGTTCTCCACGATCTTGATCGCCGGTCCGCTGAAGGTGTGGAACGTCGCGTAGTGGACGGAGAGGACGGCATCCTCAAACGCAGGGTCGCTCTCCAGCTCGATGATCTTCACGCCCTTCTCGCCTGCTTCAGTGCGGTCAATGCCGAGCGAATGGGACTGGTGGATGTGATGGTCGCCAAAGAACTTCGCGACCTTCAAGGCTTTACGAGCCGCATACTTCTCATCCTTGAACATGTAGGTGCGCAACCATTCCTTGACGAGGCGCTTCGCCAGAGCGTCCGCGTTCTGGCACTGCTCCAGTAGCGCCGGCCCGTACTGCTGCAGCATGGGCATCCAGGCACCCAGGACCGAGGAGTCCTCGCTGCACTCCTTCTTGGCCCGCTCGAACTGGTCGAGGATCGCGCGCGCCGGGATCGCCTGGCCTTGCGCAGTGACGAGCTGCGGATCGATCGGGCCGAGCTGCGACTGCTTGCCCATCACGATCACGTCGGCGGAAAGAGCGAGCATCGTCGCCGCGGACATCGCCGCATGGGGCACGATGACCCGCACCTCGCTGAACTGCTTGCGCAGATAGCGAACGATGCTCGCCGTCGCCTCCGCAGAACCACCGGGACTATGGAGGATGAGATCGAGGGGACCGTTCCCCATGTCCTTGCAGACCTCCATCATCGCAACCATGTCCTCGGGCGTGATGCTGATCCCCGGAGGGCCACCCATCAGCCAGTCGGTCTCGTAGAGGATCGTCGCGCGGCCCGTCAGCCCGTGCAGCTCGACCAGGTACTTCCGTCTGACCGCGTCAACGTCTCCGGGTGGCGCGGTCTGCTGAAGCTCTTCGAGGATCTCCCCCCAGGAAGGCAAGAGCTAGGAGGGGTTCCCGCCGGTCGCGTACCCGGTCTTGATCGTGACGCTCCCAGCCGTCAGCGTGTGGACCTGGACACGCGCGTACGCCTCTGCGGCAACCGCCACACCGGGTCGCTTCAGGGCCTCAGCGAGCAGCTTCTGCTGGTCGCGCTGGACTTTGCTCTTGCTCTGCTTCTCCGCCATCTGGCCGACCTCCGTTTCGCTCATCCTTGCTCGCCAACCAACACGCCGCACCGGCGCGTCTGACCAGTCTACTCCACCAACTCCTGCGAGCCGCGGTTTGATCGCTTTCGATGACACTGAGCCGAAAGCTACCCCGAGCTTGAGACGGCACGCTCGATCGGGGGCGCTCGTCGGGAGCGACCTGGTCTTGTCCTGCCACGTTCTGCTCTTGCCGGCGTCGATGCACCATGCTTCAGGAGCGACCCCACAGCGATCACGGGAACGCCAGCCCGCGCACCCCTTAGTGATGCTTTTGTCCGGGTCTGCCGGCTGGAGAGGCGGCAATGACAGTCGGCCCGGTTCCGGGGGCGAAGATCGCACACAGCAGCCGTCGGCTGGCACCCGTACCGTTTCTCGTCGTGGCAACACAGCGGATCTCGGCCAACGCGATCGCAGCGCTCAGGGAGGCGTTGTCGGCGGCGTTCTGGTTCAAGTCTGATCTCTACGACTACGCGAGGGCGGCGGTCGGGGGAGAGCCACTGTTCCTGGCGGGCATTGACTGGACAGGCCCACAACTCAAGCGTGACAGCGCGTCGGTGTTCATCGACCGCCTGGTGCGCGAACAGGACGAACACCAGGATGTGCTGCTCGCGCTGCTCGTCAACGTGGCGGCTATGGATGAGTTTCCGGGGCTACGCAAGTCCGATGATCCAGCAGGCCGCACCGCGACGGCACGCGAGGCTGTCGCTCGGTTGCGATCCGTGGTGCAGCCTTATGAGAAAGCGCTGATGGAGCAGCAAGCGAACCGTGAGCGCTTCGACGCGGCCAAGCGGACTGCCGAGGAGCGCCGCGCGACGGCCCAGCGCCTGGGCGAGCTCAAGGCACGGTACTTCGAGATCCTCGGCTTGGAGCCGAAGCCGCGCGGCTTCGCTCTAGAGAAACTCCTGGTAGACATCTTTGAGGCGTTCGACCTCGACCCGCGCGGCTCGTTTCGAGTCGTCGGCGAGCAGATCGACGGCGGCTTCACCTTCGGTGGCGAGTACTTCTTGCTGGAGGCGAAGTGGGAGAAAGACCCGACGCCGCGCAAAGAACTCGATGTGTTCACCGCGAAGGTGCACCGGCGTGGCGAGAATACTCTGGGGTTGTTCTTGGCGATCAACGGCTTCGAGCCGACGTACGTGTTCACGGGTTTGAGCAGGGGTTTCTCGGGTGGGGGCGTAGTTATGTCGCGTGGCGGGATCGGTACGTGAGGCTGAGCTTGAGGCGCTGAACGCGGAGTTGCGCGCGCAGAATGCTGCGCTGAGAGCGCGGATCGAGGAGCTGGAGCGTAGGCTGGGACAGAACTCGCAGAACAGCTCGCGTCCGCCGTCTTCTGATCCGCCATCGGCGCCCGAGCGTAAACGCGGCAAGCGTTCTCGGCGCAAGCGGGGTGGCCAGCCCGGGCATCCCGCCGGGAAGCGTGAATTGGTTGCCCCGGAGCGGGTGAACGAGCGCCTGGAGCGCTGGCCCGAGGACTGCTCGGGTTGCGGGCATGATCTGGGCGGGCAGGAGCGTGAGTCGGTGGGTGAGCCGTTGATCTTCCAGCAGGCGGAGCTGCCTCCGGTCAGCGTGCTGATCTCCGAGTACGTGCGCCACCGTGTGCGCTGTGAGCGCTGCGGCAGGCTGACGTTGGCCGGGCTGCCGGCGGGGGTCAGCGAATCGGTGCTGGCGCCGCGTTTTGAGGCGGTGATCGCGACGCTCGCGGGCTCATATCGCCTCTCACGCCGCCAGATCGCTGCTCTGGTTCAGGAGCTGTTCGGCTGGCCCTTGTAACCGGGGCGATCGACAAGGCGATCATGCGCGTCAGCGGGATCCTCGAGGACCCTTGGCGGGAGCTGGCAGAGGCGATCCGCCAGGCCGAAGTCGTGCACGCCGATGAGACGAGCTGGCGGATGGGTGCCGCCAAGCAGTGGTTGTGGGTCGCCGCCGGCGCACTCGTGGCGTGCTACCGCATCGATCCTTCGCGTGGGCAGGCCGCGGCCAAGGAGCTGCTCGGCGAGGACTTCGGTGGGTTCGTCGTCTCTGACCGGTATGCCGGCTACCACTTCCTGGACGTGCTCCAACAGCAACTCTGCTGGGCCCACGCGATTCGTCAACTCGTCGAGATCTCCGAGCGCGAGGGTGCTCCCGGCAGGCTCGGCGAGAAGCTCGTGAAGGCCGCACGGGGAGTGATCGCCGTCCACCACCGTTACCTTCAGGAGGAGCACACCCTCGCCTGGCTGAAGCGCGAGCTTTCCCCGCTGCGGGATCGCATCCACGGCCTGCTTGAGCAGGGTGAGCGCGGACGCCACGAGAAGACCGCGAACTTCTGCGCGGGACTCCTCGAGGAGTACGACGCGCTGTGGACGTTCTGCGAGGTGCAGGGCATCGACCCGACGAACAACGCCGCTGAGAGAGCGCTCCGTCACGGTGTGATCCTGCGCAAGGTCAACGGCGGCAGCAAGAGCGAGGAGGGCAACCGCTTCATCGAGCGCATCCTCTCCACACGCGAGACCTGCCGGCTGCAGCGCCGCTCGATGCTCGACTACTTGACCGCTGCCGTCACCGCCGCCCGTCTGGGTGAGCCGGTCCCCACGCTGCTGCCACCCTGAGCCCACGAGCCCCGCTGAAGGTGTCGTCCGCCGCGACCGTGATCATCACGCTCGATGACGAGCAGTGGACGATCGCGCAACGCACCTTGCTTCTGCGGGTCGGGACGCAAGCTCAAGCACTGCTGCGGGCGCTCGCTCACCCCGGTGCGCACCTGGCACTCCCCGGAGGGTCGCTGCCGCTGGCGGTTCTGGCAGGCCCACGCCGGCCACGAGCGGTACGCCAGCGAGGTCGCCGAGCACGTCTGTGACGGTGAGCGCGTCTGGATCGCACGCGACACCCCCCACGGAACGAGCTGGCTGATCGGCGAGGACCCGGTCACCTTGCTCGAAGTTCTCGACCACCTCCCCGGAGTTCACTATGACTGGGTGATCGAACAGACGATGACCGCGCTTCACGAGAGCGCCCCAGCAGCCGAGCACGACACGCTCAGACCAAACGCCAACCCCGACGAGACGCTCATTCTCGGCGAGATTCACTACTTGATGCTCGAGGTACTACGCCTCGCGCACGCCAGCGACGCACTCGAAGCACACCTACCACTGAACATCAAAACCAGCCAGCCAGCCGATCTGACACTACACGACCGCGCCTGGGCAAACCTCGCATCCTGAACCGACCCGCCTCAGGCGCGCCCACCAGTCACACCGCCCCACGGCAACCCGTGAACACGTACGAGCCGACTGCGGTCGAGCTCCACTCAGGAAACCGCTCGCCGATTGTGCTCATGGACGGCGCGGACTTGTACGCCGTGCTGGACGAGCGCATCGACTTGCGCGAGCTGCTCCGCCGCAAGCGCCGCGAGACGTCGATGACCGGACGCGTGCTGCTCACCGCGGCAGAGATCCTCGCCAACAGCTAGAGCAGCCACGCCGACGCGGAGTGCGCTGGCAGAGGGCGTCAGCGCAGAGCCAATCTCCGAGTCAGCCGAAGGTCACGGGAATGATGCGGTCGCCCGCACCCAGCGTGTTCTCGTTCAGAAGCCGTTGGAGCGTCACGAAGCCTGTCCCCATCTCTACGTCCGCGGACTGGAAGATGACCTCGTGCATCCCGGAGTTCTGGCCGAGTTCGGTGCTATGAATTCCGCGACTGCGGCCCTCGTATAGAATCGAGGACGGTATCGATTCGCGCGGTCGGATCGGGGAGCTTCAGCCGCCGGCGTGAGCAGGAGTATGCTTGTGCGCGATGAATCGGCGGGCTCCTATCGGGGTGGTTGCCTTCGCAGTGCTGACCCTATCCGTCTGCGTGCTCTCAGCAGCGCCTGCGTTCGGCTACCTATACGTGTTGAAGCATCCGAAGCACGAACATTGCAGAGTTCATTACGCTAGGACGCAAAGAACGATCAACGAGCATGGTCACAGGGTCAACCAAACGATCTGTGTCTGGGTCACCATTCCAAAGCCCAAACCCGCGCCCACTCATAGTGCTCCGCCCCAGCAACCGAGGGCGTGGTGTGAAGCGAGCGCCGAGTATAGCTCTGAGTATAAGAACTGGGAAATCTTTGTTCACTCCAATCAGCCCTACCAGAGTGCCAAGGTTCGCGGCGGGGGCGGCGAATGGAGCTATGAGACCAACAGCAGCGGCTATGCCGACGTGTACCTCTACGTGAACGGCGATTCGACCGGGCAGCAGGTCCGCGTAGAAGTGGGTGAAGCGACTTGCTCGACTACGCTCGAATAGAGTGGCCCATCGTAGGAGCTGCGAGCAAGCCACGCAATATCTTCATCACATCCCCATCCTCTTCGCGTGCGGACGGTTGCCCAGCATCTCGGGCCATCGTCCCACCGAAGCGCGGGCGGTCCATCCGTGGTTCCCCGTGGCCGGCCGGCCTGTTGCGCGATTCGTCAACTATGCCACCGCACAGTCGAGGCGCAGCGTTTGGTGCTGAACCGTCGTACGCAGCCGACTCGCGCCCGTCCCCCAACAAATGAGAGCGTCGTGGGTTCGTAGCGCGCATCGACCTTGAAGGTCCCGGCATACGCGGTTGTGGTGCTGGTGACACGCTGCGCCGTGTCCCAAGTCGCTTTGCATGTTGCGGTCTGAGTGCCAGTCAGGCGGCATTTGTCGGTCAGGTGGTACGCACTTCGATGGGTACGAGACTTGATGAGGTGCTTCACTGCGCCCAATGCTTCGATGAGTGTTAAGGGTGGAATCGGGCGTTCGATCTGGGGTTCCGCCGGCGCTGGTGGTGCCGGCCAGCCGCCCTGGCTGAAGCTGTACTGGCCTCCGAACGTTTGTTCACAGACCAGTTCGCCGTTTTCCGAGCGGAGTCCGTGGCCGCTGTCGATGCATGGGCTGAGGTTGTGACTGTCGCCTGTTTCTACCGGTGTCTGTGTGGCTGTCATCGCGGCCTGGGCGATTATACCCGACGATCCTGTTACCTGGTAGAAGAACGGCATTGCCTTCGTTGGTTCAAACTGCACTTCCGTGGCACCGAACCAGAAACGTTCTCCAGAGAAACCTTCACCAACTGTAACCTCTCCTCCGCTAGGCAGCCTAGTGCTGGTCTGGCTGATCGTGAAGTCAACCTGCTGATTATGCGCTGGTTGTGTCCATTTGGCGAGTTCACACTTGCCTTCCCGTTCCATGTCTTCGAGGGTCACGCGGGAGCGACATGGTTCGTCCGCAAGGGGTGTTATGGACATCGATTCTGAACCCGATGGATCGGAGAAGGTTACCGTGAGCGGCACGACGTGATCCGTAGACGGAGCCAATACGGTGGAAGAGACGACGATACTAAACCAGGAATTGTCTTCAACTCCACGAGTCACTCCCGCAGAGGTGATTGTCTGCGGTTCATGAGCCGAGTCCCACGGACCGCTGAAGCCTTGCGCAGTCGCAGTCGTCGCGCCGGCCGCCAGCGCGACGGCAAGGGTTGCGGCGAGGAGGATGTGTCTCATCTCTGTCTTCTCTCCGTGGTTCGGCGGTCCCATCCCCGCGCCAGGCGGCGCGATTTGGGATCGAGCGGACCTTGCAGCGCCAGCATAGCTGATATCAGCGACCCGGTACGGCGAACCCTGGACTTGGCTACAGGTACCGTGGATGTTTAGGGTGTGGCCTCACGTAAAGTCAACCAAGCACTCGCTGGCGCCCTGCGGCATCTGCGCGAAGGGCGAGGCGTCACGCAGGAAGAGGTGGCGCACCGAGCTGGGCTGACCGTCACCGCCGTCGCTCGCGTGGAACGCGGTCGCACGGACCCCGCGTGGAGCACCGTCCGGCTGATCGCAGACGCGCTTGGCGTCTCGCTCGCCGAGCTGGTGGCGGCCGTGGAAGCGGAGCGGGACTAGGAGGGAGTGGCGAAACGAGTAGCGAAACTCGGGGCGCTCACGACCCGAGAATCTTGGCCTTCGCGGCAGCGAACTCGTCATCGGTCAGCGTCCCGTCCCGATGTAGAGCGGCGATCCGGTCGAGTTCGTCCGCAAGCCCATTGGACTCCGGCGCGGCGGCGGGCACGACCACGGGCGGCGGGACGAACTGCGGCTTGAGTTCCGCTGTTGCGCGGAAGTCCCCAAAGCGCGCCTTGAGCGCCTCGGCCGTGGCGCGGTCGATGCCCGTGTTGATGACACTCGGGAGTTCGTCGATGAGGCGTTCGCATGCCTCCTGAGGGAGGTCGGTGACGTCGCGCACGACTTGGACGGTCGGGGAACGCTGCGAGGGGTCGATGGCGGTAAGGACTACGGCGAATGTGGGTTCGGCACGCTCCCGTGCTTCCCGTCGTGCTGCTCGCGGACTGTCGAGCCCTACGGGGGTCGCGGTGGTCCGAGGAGCTACGGTCGGTGCTTGCGTGGCGCGCAACGCCTGCCGTTGAAGGCACACCTGCTTTTCGGCGGCTTTCGCCGTGCGCTCCTTCTTCGAGTTGGCCTTCACCCCCAGACCCTGACAACCCGCCAGTGCCGACGAACAGCGCCTTGCGCATGAATCCCATGGCGGAAGCATACGCTCGGCCGCGTCGCAGGGTTGGGCATGACACTCACGACTCACCCTCAGGCATCGCCATCGATACATCGCGCTCATGCACGATCGGCTGCCAGCGCCCATCCGGCTTCAAGCGCAATTCCCACGTGACCTCGTAGCGACCGGTCACGGGCTCGGGCGCATCGGGCGGAAAGTGGCTGTTGCCGCCTCCGTAGCAGAACCATAGGCCAGTCGCCCAGCCCTCGCGCTCGTTGGTCGCCGGGAACTTGCCTCCGTTGGGGTGCCGGACAGTGCATTGCTCTCCGTAGATGTGCTGAGAACTGTGGTCGATGCGCTGTAGTTCCAGGTGGAGCGCTTGCGGGCCTATCACGCTTGATCGTGGCTGCCAGTACTTATCGCGCTCGGGATGAGCAGCTATCTGGACGAACGCGACGACGAAGGCACCCGCGAAGGTCAGGGCGAGCGCCGCCGACGCAAGGCCAGTGGCGATGAGGGTGGGAACGAGCGCCGCGCCAAACCCGTAGGCGGCTGCTGCAAGGACGAGGATGGACGCCTCATAAGCACTCCACCGCGCCATGTCAGGCAACGCCCATTCTCGCGCTCTGGCGCATGCGCGGTGCGCGTACGCGGGCAGGCGCTCCATCAGCCGAGTCTACCCCCGTACCACCGGCGCTTGGGTACGCGCAACATGCGCCGGGACTGATCGAAAGCGCAGGGCGACGAAGTGGCGCTGCCCGACCAGCGAGTGCAAGCCGACGGGCGTGTGGGTCAAGGCCGACCGCCTGCACCGGGAGCGGGCCGTGGCGCCGGCGGCGTAGCGCTCGGGGTAGGCTTCAGTCGGGGATGGAAAGAACGGACAAACCGAGACTGCCCCGCGATCACCCGCTTCGTGGATGCGAAGAGAAGCTGTGGCGCTCTCACGAGCACTTCGAGCTTCTGCAAGGGCTGATTGGGACACTCGGCGATGACCTCCATCCCGCGACTTTCCGCACTGAGTTGAAGCCTCGTGCGAGGGGGAAGCTCTGCACCGTCGTCGAGGTTGTTGACGTCGTGAATGAACCCCATTTGCGGCTCGCCACGATCATCGGCGATATGGTCCACAACCTCCGCTCCAGCCTCGACCATCTCGTCTTCGAGTTGGCCTTCTTGGGCTTGCAGGGTAAGAAGATTCCCGAGCGGACCGCCTTTCCGGGCAGCACCACGAAAGCCAACTGGAACTCCTCCTACGTGCAGAACACGCTTCTGGAAGGCGTGCTCAAGAAGCACCGCGCCATGCTCTACCAGGTCCAGCCGTGCTATCGACGGAGGGATGCGCCCGTAGGCGCGCGTACCGTGAGACGTCGCAAGCGGAGTCCGGCGGCGGACCTACAAAACCTCTGGAATGAGGACAAGCACCGCATGCTCCAGCCCGTCGTGGTGGCTGCCTCCGAAATCAAACCCACCATCAGCAACTTCCAGGACTGTCTCCCTGCCGGAGAGCCACGGCTGCATTTGGAGTTTCTGGGACGCCCACTGAAGGCGGGGGCAAAGGTGCTCACGTTCCTCATCAGGGTCACCGGGCCAAACCCCCATGTGGACGTGGAAATCGAAGTCGGGTGCGAGATAGGCTTTCGTAACGGATTGCCTGTGCGTCACGCGCTGGCGGAAATAGGAAATTGGGTCCAGTCGGTGATCGAACGCTTTGAGCCCGTCTTCGAGACGAAGCAGGCTCGCCAGCTCTGGGGTCTTCCGCGAGGAGGCTGGATAGAGGCTGAACCGCTCCGCCGGGGCCGAACATGGGTTCGCGGGTGGGAGATCGCGTCGGGCCAAGACCCCTCAGTGCGCCCCATCAAAGTGCGGTCGGGGTAGATCAAGCGACGATTCGCCTCACGACATTGGTCCGCCTGATCGACGGCCTCGACGTGCCCGCCGACAAGCTGCTCGACGGGCTCCTCGCCCGCTGAGGCCGGGATCGTCGCTGGCGACGGAGCCCATCGCGTCGCGTGCGCCCGGACGTGCTCGACCTCGTCTACGGGGACGAGGTGCGCGCGGTGGCAGCGTAGCTCGGTCCGCTACTCGGAAAGGTCGAAGCCAGGCAGTGATTTGACGATCTCGCCGAGGGGGTTGACGATGATCATGTCGTCGGCTTTGAGCTCTTCGATCGTGTCGAGCAGCCTTTCCTCCACCTTCACGGTCTCGGCGTAGTACAGCGCCGCCTCGATGTTGCGGCAGTTGGCCCAGGCACGGAGGATCGCTGTCAGCTCTTGCTTGGACTTCATCGTCAGCTCGACCTCGACCGCCACCGGCAACGCAGGTGGAGCCGAAGCTGAGGTAGGGGGTGCTGGTGTATCCGGGTCGGCCAGCGTTCCGGGCGGCCAGATCACGATGTCGGGGAAGTGGGATCTCCTCTCGCCGTGGTGGCGGATGTTGACGCTGGCCAGCCGGCGCCGCGCCTTGCGCTCGTCGCGGTGCAGCTCGCGCTCTCCGATCACGCGGTGGCCGGGATAGCGGCGTTCCAATGCGGCTGCCACGCTGGCGCAGGCGATCGTGTGCCGGGCCTACTTGATCGTGACGCGAGCCGTGCGCAGCCCCTCCGGGTAGGCGTAGCCGCCGGCGCCTGCGTGCTTGCGGGCCAACCGCCGGCCCGCGATCGTCGCGGTGTAGAGATCGGGATGATCGACCAAGATCGAGTGGTTCTCCAGGAGCTCCAATCCGACGATGGCTCGCCCGCTAACCTCGCATCACATTCAACCTCGAGCCGAGACCGAGACTCCATGACCAGCTTCGATGACAAGACAGACGGTGAGGTCGTTGCGCTCTACGGACAGGTGATGAGCGAGCTGCACCGACGGGGCGTCGTACGGTCAGGAAACAATCCGATCGGCGACATGGCCGAGACCATCATCGCCGACTACTACGGCGTGACGCCCCAACCGCCGAATAACAAATCCTTCGACATCCTCGCGCCGGACGGCACGAAGATCGAGGTCAAGGCGTTGCGACGCACCAAACCCTCGCGGAAAGGCTTGTCTCCCTTGCGCACGCTCGACTTCGACTTCGTCGCCGTCGTCATCTTCGCTGCCGACATGCAGCTCGAAGAGGCCGTCCTCGTTCCAGTCGAGGTGGTCCGCGAATACATGGGCTGGTCGAAGACCTGGAAATCCAACCGCCTATCGGTGACGCAGAAGCTGCTGAACGATGACCGAATCACGCGCTTGTCCCCCAGCGAACTCGCGGCTGGCGCCCGACGCGCGAGGCGGGGACGGTCGCGCAAGGACCGGTAAAGCCGGGGGTCGAGCCCGTGATCATGCCCACGATCGACTGTTCCGTCGTAACGGCGGCGTACAGTTGTCTGCATGGATCTGAGCAGACATGCCGGCGGCCATCCACAGACCCTTTCACTGGGGGCCGTTGGTCGTGCGGTCGTGCATGGTGCCGTCATACCCCCTGGCGGTGGCCGGGGTGGGTGGGTTGAAGATGAGCTACGCCCCCGCGGGCGCTCGCGGCTCGTCAGACGTCTTCGAACGGATGCCTGCCTTCCCATCCGGGCGAAGACGTCTGACGAGGCGTGGGCGGGTCTTCACGGAAGGAAGCACCTTCTCATAGAGGCACGGCAGTCTCTCAAAACTCAACAGCATGCTGGGGTTGTTTTGCGGGCGTGGTCACTTGTGCTCCCCAAGTAGTAAGGGAGACGCGTGATTCACGCCCATCCAGCCAGGTTCGGTCGACATGCTAGGCCCGATCGCTCGAATGCCATCCGGTCCTTCGCGCTCTAGTGAGACGAACTCGAGGCCGGACGGTCGCTGCGTTCGGGGCACTGTTATGTGCTCCCTAGAAAGGAGGTGATCCAGCCGCAGCTTCCGCTACGGCTACCTTGTTCACGTGGTTCCCCATGTCGCCATGAGGCGTGGACTATATCTTCATCCTGGTTGCTGGATTTACCCAAAACGGGCTACCAACAGACCGCGCTTCCTTGGATGCCAAGACCCCACGCGGGACACGAAATCCCGCTGCGAGGCAGCTGCAACATAGAACCGCCAGACCGGATGGTCCGTATTGCGGCTCGGCTGGTGCAACTTCCCACAGGCAATCCCCTCATCTTCGAGGATCGTCCGCAGGTTGACGATATCTGCTCGGTCCTTCTGCACGAACTGGATGTAAAACCTCGCGGTGACATTCCTGGGAATGCCACCCTCCGCGTCGAAATAACCCCGCGCATATGCACGACGTTCTTCCGGCGTGGAGAATGAGGGCCGATTCGCCAGCCACTTCGCCGATGTCTCCAGCACCCAAAACTGACGGGCGCTGCCCTCGCGATACATCCAGGCCTTCCGTCCTCGCTCCTGCAAAAGCAAGCTAAGGACATTCAGCCATTCCACGTCTGCCTGCCCAAAACGGACAGTCTTGTGACGTGAACTGATCGTAGCATCGTGTGCTGCTCCGAACAGATAGCTCCAAGCACCTGAAGCGCTTGTCGCCAGGAGCTCGGCGTGTAGTCTCTGAGGGGTCAATGCCTCCGCCAGGTTAGGCGAGGACGCGACTTCCCTGCTGATTGTCCGCACCCCTGCATTTTCACTGCCGCTCCGGACGGAAAACTGCTCCGCCCAGAACAACGAGTAGCAAAGGGATACTCGGAGTTTCCAGCATACAGCCGAGTTTTTCACGTGTCGTTACCGACACGGGTCGCAACTTGCTTACGACTTCACCCCAGTCACGAGCCCCACCTTCGACGGCTCCCTCCCTTGCGGGTTAGGCCACCGGCTTCGGGTGTTGCTCACTCCCGTGGTGTGACGGGCGGTGTGTACAAGGCCCGGGAACGTATTCACCGCGGCAATGCTGATCCGCGATTACTAGCAACTCCGCCTTCATGCAGGCGAATTTCAGCCTGCAATCCGAACCGAGACGCACTTTAAGGGATTCGCTCCACCTCGCGGTATCGCAGCCCTCTGTATGCGCCAATGTAGCACGTGTGTAGCCCTGGACATAAGGGGCATGAGGACTTGACGTCATCCCCACCTTCCTCCGGTTTGTCACCGGCAGTCTCGCATGAGTCCCCAACTAAATGCTGGCAACATGCGACGGGGGTTGCGCTCGTTGCGGGACTTAACCCAACATCTCACGACACGAGCTGACGACAGCCATGCACCACCTGTGAACCTGCCCCGAAGGGAAGGCGTGTTTCCACGCCGGTCAGGCACATGTCAAGCCCAGGTAAGGTTCTTCGCGTCGCGTCGAATTAAACCACATGCTCCGCTGCTTGTGCGGGCCCCCGTCAATTCCTTTGAGTTTTAGCCTTGCGGCCGTACTCCCCAGGCGGACAACTTAATGCGTTAGCTTCGACACGGGGGGAGTCGACACCCCCCACATCTAGTTGTCATCGTTTACAGCGTGGACTACCAGGGTATCTAATCCTGTTTGCTCCCCACGCTTTCGCGTCTCAGCGTCAGTCACGTCCCAGCGAGCTGCCTTCGCCATTGGTGTTCCTCCTGATATCTGCGCATTTCACCGCTACACCAGGAATTCCACTCGCCCCTTCCGGACTCTAGCCCCACAGTATCCACCGGCATTCCAGGGTTGAGCCCTGGACTTTCACAGCGGACTAATGGGGCCGCCTACACGCTCTTTACGCCCAATAATTCCGGACAACGCTTGCACCCTACGTATTACCGCGGCTGCTGGCACGTAGTTAGCCGGTGCTTCTTGTGAAGGTACCGTCACTCCGTCCGGCTATTCACCGAAGAAGCTTCGTCCCAACTGAAAGGGGTTTACAACCCGAAAGCCTTCTTCCCCCACGCGGCGTTGCTGCGTCACGCTTTCGCGCATTGCGCAAGATTCCCCACTGCTGCCTCCCGTAGGAGTCTGGGCCGTGTCTCAGTCCCAGTGTGGCTGATCGTCCTCTCAGACCAGCTACCCATCGAAGCCTTGGTGAGCTATTACCTCACCAACAAGCTAATGGGCCGCGGGCCCATCTTGATGCGGAGGCCGAAGCTTCCTTTCCCCTTGCGGGCACATCCGGTATTAGCCCGAGTTTCCTCGGGTTGTCCCGGTCATCAAGGCAGGTAACCCACGTGTTACTCACCCGTTCGCGGCTCTGCCCCGGGGCAAGCCCCGGTTCGTCGCTCCACTTGCATGTGTTAAGCACGCCGCCAGCGTTCGTCCTGAGCCAGGATCAAACTCTCCGTGAAGAACTTCACGAAAAGCCTGTCATTGGTTTTGCTTTCGCTAACCGCACGCAAGCGTGCAATTAGCTACGGCAACACGAAACCTATACACCGTGGTTCCGCACCATGACGGGGTACTACTCCTACTTGACTCTTTGTACCGCCTCCGTGAACGCCGAAGCGCTCCCGTTGACGGGTCGAACCTGGACGCACACCACGATCGATTCTCGATCGTAGATGCGCATGCTGTTGAGTTTTCAAAGACCGCCGTGCCTCTGTGGGGAGGACGTCCCCGGAGAAGACTGTCTCGCCCGGCGTCCGCAGACGTCATCAGGGCGAACGAAGGACTATAGCGCGAAGTGGCGGGGTTGGCAAGCCGGGCTGTGTCCGCGGGGCCGGCGGAGGGCGGGGCGGGGGTGCGGATGATGTTCTTCTTTTAAGACCTCGTATAACTATAGTGTTACGCGGTTTAAAAGTTAGATACCCAACCCGGCTCTTTATCTTTGGATCAGCCCGCGCGCAGGCGGCGAAAGCGGCGCTTGCCGAGCTTCAGCACCTGGCCTTCGGCGCGCTCCGCGGCCACGTCGTGCTCGCCCTTCGCGAGCGGCTCGCCCCCGAGCGCAGTGGCGCCCTGGTCGATCAGCCGCCGGGCCTCCGAGCGGGAGATCCCGAAGGCCTCAGCGATCAGCCCTGGCAGATGCACCTGCCCATCCGCGCCGGCGCTGAAGCGCGCCTCCTCGATCTGCTCGGGCGCCGCGTGCTCGATGTGCACGCGGTCGAACTCCCGCTCGGCCTGCTGCGCGTCCGCGTCGGAGTACAGCCAGCCCACGATCTCACGAGCGAGCGCGCGCTTGGCGTCCCGCGGTCCCATGTCCGCCGGCGGCTCCCGGCCCAGCAGCAACTCGTAGTACTCGACCATCGCCTCGTCGGGCACGCTCATCGTCTTGCCGTACATCTCCCCCGGCTCATCCGTCACCCCGATCTGGTTCCCCAGGGACTTGCTCATCTTGCGCTTTCCTTCGGTCCCCACCAGGATCGGCATCGTCAGGATCGCCTGCTCTTGCTGGCCGTAGTGGCGCTGTATGTCTCGTCCCAGCAGCAAGTTGAACTTCTGATCGGTCCCGCCCAGCTCCACGTCGGCGTTGACCGCAACCGAGTCGTAGCCTTGTAGCAGCGGATACAAGAGCTCCAGGATCGAGATCGGCTCGCGCGCCTCATACCGTTTCGCGAAGTCATCCCGCTCGAGCATCTGCGCGACCGTCGTCGTCCGCACCAGCTTCAGCAGCTCCTCCATCCCCATGTCCAGCCACTCCCCGTTGCGCCGGACCTCCAGCCGCTGTGGATCGGGGTTGAGGATCTTCGACGCCTGCTCCTGGAACGTCCTGGCGTTCGCCTCGATCTCCTCCGCGGAGAGCATCGGGCGCAGGCTCGACCTTCCCGATGGATCGCCCACGCGCGCCGTGTAGTCGCCGACGATCAGCACCACCCGGTGCCCGGCGTCCTGGAACTCGCGCAGCTTGCCCAGCACGACCGCATGCCCGAGGTGGATGTCCGGCGCGGTCGGGTCGATCCCGAGCTTGACCCGCAGCGGCCGGCCCTCGGCCTTGGCGTCCCGCAGCTTCTGCGCCAGCGCGCCCGCGGGGAGGCTGTCAACGGCGTTGCGCTCGAACGCGTCGGCTTCGTTGGTGGCCCCCTCAGGTGCGTCTCCCATTGAGGGCCAATGGTAGAGTCTTGCCCTCTGTGGAGTCCGCCGCACTGCCAGTCCGCGGCCGGCCACGTCTGAAGAGGCTGCGCTTCGTGCTGATCCTCTTCGCCGTGCTGCTGCTCGGCCTGATCTCGTTCGTCTTCGGCATGTTCGTGGCCGTTGCGTCCGACCTGCCCTCGCTGACTCACTTCTCGCTGTACAAGAACGAGCAGTCCTCCACCCTGTATGACGACCTCGGCCATCCGATCGGCGTGCTCAGCCAGCAGAACCGGGTGATCGTCACGCCGTCGGACATCCCGCCGATCGCCAAAGAGGCGGTGGTCTCGATCGAGGACAAGCGCTTCTGGACCGAGGGCGGGATCGACATCCGCGGCATCGCCCGCGCGTTCGAGCAGGACATCCTGCACCGGGGCACCGTCCAGGGCGCCTCGACGATCGAGGAGCAGTTCATCAAGAACGCGCTCCAGGCCCAGTCACACCGCACGATCTTCGAGAAGCTCCGCGAGGCCGCCCTCGCCTACCAGCTCTCGCACAAGTGGTCGAAGGAAAAGATCCTCACGGCCTACCTCAACACGATCTACTTCGGCAACGGCGCCTATGGGATCGAGTCCGCGGCGCAGACCTACTTCGGCCAGGAGCCCGCCCATCGCGGCTGCGGCAGCCCGCCGGCCCACGAACTGTGCGTGCAGCAGCTGCAGCCCTGGGAGGCGGCGCTCCTGGCGGGGATCATCCAGGACCCCACCGCGTATGACCCGGCCCAGCATCCTCAGGCGGCCAAGGAACGCCGCGACGTCGTGCTCCAGCAGATGTACGCCCAGGGCTACCTGACGCGGACGATCTACGAACAGAGCCTCGATCAGCCGCTGCCCAACCCCGGCGAAATCCAGGCGCCGCAGGAGCAGACCGTCGAAGGGGTCGATGCCGGCTACTTCACGAGCTGGGTCCAGCAGCAGGTGATCGAACGCTACGGCGCCCCGCGCGCCTTTGACGGCGGCCTGCACATCAAGACGACGCTCGACCTCGGCCTGCAGCGCGCCGCCGAACAGGCGATCGAAGGCTATCTCGCCTACTCCGGCGATCCGTCCGCCTCGCTCGTGGCGATCGAAAACTCGACCGGCGAGGTGCGCGCGATGGTCGGCGGGCGATCCTACGACGAATCGCCGTTCAACCTCGCCACCGAGGGCGAGCGCCAGCCCGGCTCCTCGTTCAAGGCGTTCGACCTCGCGGCGGCGCTCCAGGACGGCATCTCGCCGGAATCGGTGTGGACGTCCAAGCAGAAGGAATTCATCGTGCCGAACACCGGCGGCCACGAAAAGTTCGTGGTACACAACGACGAAGGCGCCTACGTGGGCGAACGGACGCTGACCAACGCCCTCGCCTACTCGGACAACTCGGTCTTCGCCGAAGTCGGCCTGCGTGTCGGCACCCACCGCATCGCCGATCTCGCCCACCGGATGGGCATCACGACGCCGATCTCGACGAACCCGGCGATGACGATCGGCGGTCTGCACGTGGGCGTCACGCCGCTGGACATGGCCCACGCCTATGAGACGATCGCCCACGGCGGCCAGCGCGTCAGCGGAACGCTGGCCGAAGACGACGCCCCCGTGGGCATCCAGGAAGTCGTCTCGCCCTCCAGCCCGCTCCCCGACGGCTCCCACCGCGACGTCAACCAGGTGCAGACCAAGCCCGTCCTGCCCCCCGGCGTCGCCGCCACCGAGACCGAAATGCTCGAGACCGTCCTGCAGTACGGCACCGCGCGGGGCGCCGCGCTCGGCGAATTCGCCGCCGGCAAGACCGGCACGACCTCCAACTACGTCGACGCCTGGTTCGTCGGTTGGAACCACAAGTACACGGTCGCCGTGTGGGTCGGCTACCCCGAAGGCGCGCGCGCGATGAGCACCGACTACGACGGCGGCCCCGTGCTCGGCGGCACCTTCCCCGCCTTGATCTGGCACAACTTCATGACCTCGGCGATGCAGATCGACAAGACCCGGTCTGAAGAAGCGGCTGCGGCGGCGGCCGCCCGGCCTGGGGGCAAGACCAAGGGGACGACGTCTGGCACGAGCAGTGGCGAAGAACCCGTCCCGTCTGTGGGCGGTTCTCCGGGAACGGCTGCCCCTGCTGAAGAAAAGACCGAACACCATGCGAGCCCGAACACCGGCGCGGGTGGTGGCTCTGCCGGCAATGGTGGGGGAGCGAACGAACACGGAGCCTCCCCGTCCGCACCCGCCACTCCTACGCCAGAACCCGCACCCGCGACTCCACCCACTCCGACCCCGGCGGAAAGCGCGCCGGCGCCGAAAACCGGCGGGGGCGGCGCGGGGGCGGGCGGGAATCCCGAAACAACGGGTGGGGTCAGCCCGACGGGGTAGGCAGACTCACGTGAGTGGGGTATGTATGTCTATTTTTTCTCTGGTAATGCTATGGTACACGCGCACTACTAAAGATATACAGAGTCGGACACACTTCCGTCAAGATATGGACACGCTTCGGGGACGGGGACTGGAGACATGACGGTTGCCGGCGGCGCAGAACCGCCACGGCAGCTCGACCGCCTTGGTGATCCCGATCCGCGTGCCGATCACGACCGGGTGATCCCACTCATCGGGGCGTGGGCCGATCCTGATCGGGCCGGTGCGCAGGTCGCCCCCGTTCTCGGTCAGCCAGATGCCGAGCGCCTGAGTCAGCTTGCCCGGCCCCGAGCACAGATCCGCGTCACGCAGCCTGCGCGCGCCATTTGCCGCCCGGCGCACCCGCATCTGCTCGATCCCTGCGAGCGGCTCGAGCGCCCGGATCAGCACCGCCGCGCCGATCCCCTCGGGCTCGCACACCGCGTTCAGCAGCGCGTGGATTCCGTATGACCGGTACACGTACGCGCGACCCGGTGGGCCGAACAGCGTCTCGGTGCGCGGGGTCAATCCGGCGAACGCGTGGCAGGCGGGCTCGGAGTCGTGATAGGCCTCGGTCTCGACGATCACCCCGCTGCCCTCGCCGAACGAGACCGTACAGCCGATCAGATCCTCGGCGACCTGCACGACCGGGCGATCGTAGAACCCGGCCGGCAGCCCCTCAGCTCGCCGGCGGGCCATCGAGCGTCGCCCTGGCCAGCTCGAGCTGCTCGCGCACGCGCGCGAGCGAGGTGCCGCCCTCGGACACCTTGGACTCGAGCCACGAGCTCGGCGTGAGCACCTCCCGGAACCGCGCCTCGTGCTCGGCCAGCGTCTTGCTGTGCGCCGCCAGGTCGTCCGCCGTCAACTCGGACAGCTGCCTGCCGCTGTCGAGCGCCGTGCGCACCAGCCCCGCGACGATCCCGTGCGCCTCGCGAAACGGCACCCCGAGCGTGACCAGCAGGTCGGCCACGTCGGTGGCGGCGATCAACTCGTCGCCGGCCGCCTCGCGCATCCGCTCGCGATCGAAGCTCGCCCCCGCGACCATCCCCGTCGCCGCCGCCAACCCCAACTCGATCGTGTCGACCGCGTCGAACAGGTGCTCCTTGTCCTCCTGCAGGTCCTTGTTGTACGTCAGCGGCAGCGCGTGCATCACCCCGTGCAGGGCGGCGAGGTGCCCGACCACGCGCGGGGCCTTGCCGCGCAGCAGCTCGGCCGCGTCGGGGTTCTTCTTCTGGGGCATGATCGAGCTCCCCGAGCTCCACGCGTCCGGCAGCTCGCAGAAGGAGAACTCGCTGCTGCACCACAGCACGAGCTCGGCCCCCAGCCGGGAGAGATGGGTAGCGCACGTGGCGGCGGCGTTGAGATAGTCCAGCACGAAGTCTCGCCCCGACACGGCGTCGATCGAGTTCGGCGCGACCTCCGCGAACCCCAGCTCGTGCGCCACCTGCCTGCGATCGGTGTCGAAGCTCACCCCGGCCAGCGCACCGGACCCCAGCGGCAACCGCCCCGCCTCGCGCTGGGCGAACGCGAACCGCGCCCGATCGCGCGCGAGCATCCAGAAGTACGCGAGCAGGTGATGGCTGAGATACACGGGCTGCGCCCGCTGCAGATGCGTATACCCGGGCATCGCCCAGTCCATGTGCTCTTTCGCCTGCTCGAGCAGCGCATCCATCAACACCCCGACGGCCACCCGCGCACCGCCGGCGCGCTCGCGCGTGTACATCGCCAGATCCGTGACCACCTGGTCGTTGCGCGAGCGCGCGGTATGCAGCTTCCCCCCCACCGGCCCCGCGATCTCGGTCAACCGCCGCTCGATCGCCATATGGATGTCCTCGTCGTCCGGGGCGAACGGGAACCGGTCCTCGGCCAGCTCGCCCTCGACCGCGTCCAGCCCTTGCAGCAGCGCATCGCGATCCTCGGCGGCGATGATCCCCCTGTCGGCGAGCATCCTCGCGTGCGCGCGTGACTGGGCGACGTCGTATGGCCACAGCCGCCGGTCGAAGGAGATCGAGGAGTTCAGGCGCTGGAAGTCCGGGTGCTGGGGCTCGCGGAAGCGGGACATGGGTGCTCAGTCTGACAGCACGTCGAGCGCCTCAGAGGTAGATGACCTCGACACCGAGCAGGTCGTAGGTGGTTGCCGCCCGGCGATCGCAGCTGATGAGGCGGTAGCCGTTGATGGGCGGCGGTGGCGGCGACGATGCCGTCATAGATTGCACCGCCCGCGATCGACAGGTCCGCGAAGCGCGTGATCAGCGCGCGACGCTCGGGTTCGGGCAGCGCCATCCGCCTGCCCGGATAGTCCTCGCGCAGGAACCGCGCCACCAGCTTCGGCTCCATCTGCAGCGGCTCGGGGAGGCGAGTCAGGACCGAATAGGTCTCCAGCTCCGCATGAGCAACGAGATCCCTGACATCGCCGAGCGCTTCGATCGCCGCCTCGTGATGCTCATTCCAGCTGGAAAAAGCCGCGATGACGACACTGCTGTCGGGAGTCGCCGCGTCGGCGTCGGCGTTGGTGCTCACCGGCGAATCTGTTCCAGCGTCTCGCGCACCATCTCCTGCGTCAGCACAGGCATCGGACGATCGGCGACGGCCACCAACCGCCCATCCTTCTTCTCGAGGCGGACAGACGTAGTGGGGTGCTCGACCTCGAGCCGACCATCCACAGCGCTCAGCTCCAGCTTCTGTCCGGGCCTGAACCTGAGCTCCTCGCGCAGCCGTTTGGGAACCACGATCCGCCCAGCCTTGTCAATGGTTGCGATCATTGGTAGTCAGGGGCGCGGTGCCGCGAGGTCCGTTTCCCCATTCCCCTTTCAATCCGTGCGTGCGGTTTTCCCGCACACGGCTTACCGATGATCTTCGTGATGGTCACGACGCTGTTGCCGGGTAGCGGATGGTGCCGCGCAAACGGTAGAGGCCGTGGGCCTCGAACCACTCGCGCGTCCAGGTCTCCCACTGGCCGGGACGCAGGTTGCGACCATAACGCTTGCGCATCAGGACGCTCAAGCGACGCACGACGTAGCGGTCGATCTGGTTGAAACGGATGGCGGCATTACCGGTACGAAAATAGTTGCCCCAGCCACGCAGGATCGGATTGATCCACGAGATCACCTCGCGGATATCTGTCCCGTTGCGGCTATGGCCGGTCAGCACCTTGATTCGCTGACGTACCCGCTTCAT
Source organism: uncultured Solirubrobacterales bacterium (assembly GCA_963810645.1). GTDB lineage: Bacteria > Actinomycetota > Thermoleophilia > Solirubrobacterales > Solirubrobacteraceae > Palsa-744. The sequence continues at coordinate 105,581 of CAWEOK010000006.1, forward strand.
CGCTTGCTGTGAGGGCCAGCGCTGAAGGTACCGATCGAAGATCGGCCAGCGGCGGATGCCGCGCTCCAGCAGCTTGCCCGACACGCGAGCGTGAAAGTGGCAGCCAAGGAAATCGAGGCCTTCCCGGCCTTCGGTGAGGTCAACGACTCTCGTCTTCTCCCGGTGCAGCTCCAACCCAAGATCGACCAGCACCCTCCTGGCCAGCTCCCGGGCGGCGTGGGCCTGCGCCTCGCTCTTGCACATCACGACGAAGTCGTCCGCATAGCGGACGAGCCTGCCGTTAGTGCCATCAGCGAACGCTTGGTCCAGCGCGTGCAGGTAGATGTTCGACAGAAGCGGCGAGATCACGCCACCCTGCGGGGTCCCAGCAACCGAACGGCTGAGCACCCCTTCATCCATCACCCCTGCTTGGAGGCACTGCCGTATGAGCTTGAGTACGCGCCGGTCCGAGACCCTCTCCCCAACCCTCCCGAGCAGTTGCTCGTGGTCGATCGCGGAGAAGTAGTCGCGGATGTCGGCCTCGAACACGAAGGAGTACCCGTCGATGAACGACCGGCGCAACACCTCCTTTGCACCCGTAGCCGACCGGCGCGGGCGAAACCCAAACGAGACATCCAGAAAATCAGCCTCGAAAATGGGCTCCAAGATCATACGCGCGGCCTGCTGGACAATCCGATCCTTGACGGTCGGGATGCCGAGCGGCCGCACACCACCCTTAGGCTTGGGGATCAACACCCGCCGGACCGGCCGCGGACGATAAGACCCCTGACGCAGGTCACGCTGCAACTCGGCCAAAAGCCGCTCCACACCGTATTCCCGCACCGCCACCAGCGTCTGAGCATCGACCCCGGCGGCACCCTTGTTCTTCTGCACGCGCCTCCACGCCTCCCGCAGGACGTCACTCCTGTGGACCCGGTCAAACAGGGCATGGAAACGCCTACCCGGCGACCGCTTAGCGGCCACCCATAGCTTACGCTGAAGTTCTCGCACATCCCCACCAGTGGTCTCCAACAGCACCATTTCCCTGGCAGGACCACCAGGCTTATGCCCGGCGGGGTCGGTGGATCGAGCTGGCTCGACCATGCCCTAACGCTTACCCTCGACGCTCACGCGATCAAAGCAGGGGTCCTTCGCTCCCGGCGCGTTGTTCTGCACGCCGATCTCAACTGTCGGGTCGGGGGAGGTGGCAGACACGCAAGTCCGCTGCCTCCGCCCGCCCTTCCGAACCGCTCGTGCAGTTTTCCCGCAAGCGGCTCTCACTGGGATAAGCCCTTCTGGCGGTAGTAGCTGTCCATGCTCGGAATGAGTTGCAGGAGGTTCACCAGGCCCAGCTCCCCGTAGAGCCGCCGCGCTGGCAGATGCCGCCATCCGGCGTTCCGCCAGTGCTTGTATTGGTGGTTCCAGACGCGCATCATGACCCAGCGGTTGAGGCGGTTATATAGCCGGCGCACCTTCGCACGCCGGTAATAGTTGCCCCAGCCACGAATGATCGGATTGAGCTCGTCCAGCACCCCTTCAAGGTCCTTCGGGTTGCGCCGGTTTGTCGCCGTGCGCACCTTGTCCTTGAAACGCTCGATCGAGCGGTCGGTCGGGAGCGCGTAAAGGCTGGGACCTCCAGCCTTGTGCCGCAACCCCTTCCCGCGCCCGATCTTGTAGCCCAGGAACTCAAAGCCCCTGGTGATGTGAACGATCCGCGTCTTCTCAGGGTGAAGCCGGAGTCCCAGCTCGCCCTCCAGCACCTCACGGGCGCTCGCCAGCGCCCGTTTCGCTTCCGTCTCAGAACGACAGACGATTACCCAGTCATCGCAATACCGCGTCAACGCAAAACCCGCCTGGGCCATCTTCTCATCGAAGAAGCTCAGATAGATGTTGCTGAGCAAGGGTGATGCCACCCCGCCCTGCGGTGTCCCGGCGACCGCGCTCTCGAACACGCCGTCCCGCAGCGCTCCGGCCGTGAGCATCGATCTAATGAGGCTCAACACCTTGCCGTCGGCCACCCGGTCAGCGACCAGGTCAACCAGCAGCTCGTGCGAGAGCGACCCGAAGAAGTCGGAGATGTCAGCGTCCACGATCCACTCCGCCTGCCCCAGCTGCCGCCAGATACGCCGCATCGCCATATGCGCCGAACGGCCCGGTCGGTAGCCGAAGCTCGCCTCCCGGAACGTCGGCTCAAAGATCGGTTCAAGCACCTGGACCAGCGCCTGCTGGCACACACGATCCAAGATCGTGGGTATACCTAACGGGCGCTTCTTGGTGGTCCCGGGCTTGTCGATCTCGACCCGTCTGACGGGCCGTGGCCGGTAGTGGCCTTCCTTGAGCTGCCGGTGCAGAACGTCGAGATAGCGATCCCGGTCCTTATCGAACCGGGCGATGGTCACACCATCGACGCCGCCAGCACCTTTGTTCTTCTTCACGCGCTCCCACGCTCGCCGCAGGTTTCGCCGGTCATAGACCTGGCCGATCAACGAGTGCGCCTTCCGCGCCTGCATGGTTCGCTTACCTACCGGGCTCATCGGTACGACGTCACGGGTCTCCTCACGAACGCCGCCTCGGTCATTGCCGCAGCAGCCATCAGTCCGACGCTCGATACTCACCCGACCCACCGTCCGAATCGCCCTGCCCAGCGTGACCCCTTCCCCCTGAACAGCGCCTTTTGGGTCGCTGTCCCGCCGCCCCACAAGAGGACGCTCCCAGGGCTTTTGTTCTTCCCTGGTTCACGAGTACCGTGAGTCACTCCGACTTCTCGCACAGCATCCCCGGCGACTTCGCCCGAAGGCTTATACGCCCAGGTACCCAACCCCGTCGAGCGGGACCGTACGAGACCTCCCGGGGTAACGCATGCTCCTTATCTGTGCAGGGACCCAGCGTCAAGCGCGGGGTCCTCGTTGATGTAGTTGGTGCTGCGGTTGGCTGGGGGTGAGTGCGCGCGGGTGATGATGCGGGTGTTGTGCGCGCGGGCGCCCAGCCTTATCTCGGTCCGTGACCCTGCCGTGTGGCGGGCCAGCGACATGATGGTTGATGGGGTGATCCCGCTGTGGGGGTAAGCGTTGCGGCCGCTCGGTCTTTCAGGGCCGTCCACCCGGGGGTGGCGGCGGGAGCGTGCCGGGAGCCGGCCGCGGCGCATCGGTGACTGTGAGGGCTTGACGCGCACAGGGAAGTTCATGCGGGCTGAAGCGCCTCCTCACCGAGCTCGCGTAGCGTGTGATAACTGCGCTTGAGGAGTCTGCGCGCGACCGACAGGCACGCTCGATTGCCGCCGAGGCGCTCAGCTGCCTGGATGTAGTAGTCGCGGTCTGGTGAGCCGGGACGCCGGGCGACCTGGGCGGCCTCGAACAGCGCCCAGCGCAACGCGGGTGGCCCCTGGCGGGAGAGATGCCCGGGCGCGCGGCGCTGGTCGGACTGGTGAACGGTGATGTCCATCCCGGCGTAGCGGACCGCGTGACGCGAGGAGGAGAACCGCCGGCAGTCGCCGAGCTCGGCGAGGATCGTGACCGCGGTCAGCGCCCCGATCCCGTAGTGGGCCATCAACCCCTTGCAGCCCGCCTGGCGGCGCGCGTAGGAGCGCAGCTCTTCGCTGAGCGGAGCGATCTGCCCCTCGAGCGCGTTGACCATCGCGACAGCGACCGTCACCTGCTCGCGCGCGCTCGCCGGCAAGGGCTGGGACTCAAGCCACTCCCGTCCCTCGCCGGTCATCAGAGCGCGACGCTGTGGGCACCCGTGGTGATAGAGCACCGCCTGCATCCGCTGCTGCCACTCACCACGCTGATCGACCAGGGTGTGGCGCAACCTGACCCGCGCGCGCAGGTCGAGGATGTGCTCGGGCGGGATCCACGACTCCGGCACCCGACCGGCCATCAACAGTTCGCGCAGATGCCGCGCGTCTGCGCGATCGTTCTTAGCGCGCTTCTTGGTACCCCGCCGCGCGCTTGCCTCCGCCGGCTCGGCGAGATGCACCTCGGCACCGACGCTACGCAGCTCCTCGACCACGAACCGCCACCCGGTCGTCGCCTCCAATGCCACATCGAGCTCCTGGCCGCCGAAGCGACCCAAGAACTTGCGCACTCCGGCGCGGTCCGCCGGCGCCACTCGGCCGCGCTTCACCTCGCCGGTGTCGGTATCGACCCAGTCGGCGGTGATCTGCGCTCTATGTTGGTCAAGTCCCATTACGATTGTCACTCGGGGCCTCCTCAAGCTCCACGGTTTAAAACCCTGCGCGGACCAGTGCCGCGCATGAGCTGAGGAGGTCCCTACACATCAGAGTGGACAGACTGCTCATGCCATCTTTCCCGCCGTGCCGCCCGCACACACCTTGTTGCGCCCAGGCACCCCAAGTACTTCCTTCGCCCCCATAGTGCAGGCTCGGTATCACCTGGATCTGGCCGACCGGTTCGCCTATCTCGGCTACGGCCCGGCGATTCGCCTCAAACCCTTCAGACCCCACCTCACGGTGGGCGCCCTGTCCTGCGCACAAGGAACCGAGTACACCCAGGCCCAGACCCGCATCACTCGACAGGCAACAGGCGCTGATCCCGGCGGTTTCCCGAACCGGCGCTCTAACCCCATCACCATGAAGCTCCGCGACTCTCAACCTCTCTGCTCCCTTCTGCGCCCGGCGAGGCGTTACCCCCGCCTGTTGGCTACGGACCCCGCTTGGGGCCGGTCCGACTGGACTTCCACCAGCTAGGAACATGCGCCGCCCGGCGCACACTACGACCCCCTCGGACTCCCGCTCACCTCCGCTCGCTTTCGCCATCGGCTTATACGAACGGTCTTTGCTGACGAGGCTAGCCAGACGGGTCTCCCTTGTTCCGTGATCAGACCTTGCGCGCGTGCAAGTCTCCATACCCCGCAGGGACCCACCGCACCCGATCCGGAACCAGGACTGGCGGACATGGCCTTCACCGTGACATGAGCGGCTCGGCTCCCCGATTGTTCCTATGACGAGGCTGCAATCCCAGCCCACGCGCTCGCTCCCTCCAAAGAGGCTCTCGACGCCCCGCTCAGCCGCAGAGATCTCTCCCAACGACCGGGGCCTGCTACCGGGCACTCCGGCATCTACCCGGACGGGACTCACACCCGCCGGCCTGATCCAGCTTCCAAGG
>CAWEOK010000007.1:0-20641 GCA_963810645.1 uncultured Solirubrobacterales bacterium
CCCGCCCCCGCTATCTCAGAAAAGGCCCGGTCTACCGGGCCTTTTCGCTGTCCGGAGCGAAGGGCGTCAAACGCCGAGGAGACGACGGTGTGAACGCAAGTGTGAACACAAAGATGCAAGAGGGCTCGCAGGAGCGCGCCGTCGGCGACTCCGTCGCAAGCCTGCAAGTGCCCGATGAGCTCGCCCCGGTCGCAGGCGAGGCGGCGGTGCTGTCGGTGCGTGACCATGGCTCGTGGTGGCTTATGTCGGGGTCGCTCCTCACCGTCCCCGCCGAGGTTGCCGGCATGAGCTGGAAGCGCTGGGGCGACCGGCAGGTGTAGCGCTGGCTCGGCCACCACTCGGCTTGCTTCACGCTCGACGCCTACGTCCACCTGCTCGACAACGATCTCGGCGAGGCACTCGGGGTTGCGAGCACAGCTTTGGGTGGATGACCGCAGGGGACCAGCGCTCGACATAATGCGGGCATGGCAGTCCAGCCGACGCGTGGCGTGACGATCCGGATATTCCTGGTCGACGGCACGCCCCAGGGGTTGCGGCTGGTCGAGCGCATGGGCTGGACGGGATCGTTCCTCACGTTCGCGCGAGCCGATTACCCGAGCGCTCGCGCGCGCGAAGAGGTGTCACAGACCGGCGCGTATGTCCTGCTCGGCCCCGATCCCGAGGGACGCCGGCTGCAGCGCGTCTATGTCGGCGAGGGCGAAAACATTCGCGTCCGGCTCGACGCCCACCAGAAGGAGAAGGACTTCTGGACCCAGGGCTATGTGCTCACGACGAAGGATGACTCGCTCAACAAGGCCCATGTCCGCTATCTCGAGGCGCGGCTGCTCGAGCTGGCCGCGAAGGCTGACAATGCCTCCCTCGACAACGGTACGGCACCCGAGCCGGCACGCCTGAGCGAGCCCGAGATCGCCGAGATGGAGACCTACCTCGATAACGTGCTTCCACTGTTCGCGTTGGTCGGAGTCAACGTCTTCGAACCAGCCGAGGAGGTTGCCGTCGCCGCAGCCGGCGCCGTGACGCCATCGGAGCCGGTGGCTGACGAGCGCGGTGAGCGCCTGTACCTGAAGACCCAGCTCACCGAGGCTGAGGGAGAAGACCGATCTCGCGGCTTCCTGGTGTTCGAGGGGGCCATTGGCCGCAAGATGAAGAGGGTGATGATCCCTGGCTACGCGCAGCTGCGCGACAGGCTGTTGCGGGAGGGCATCCTCGTCGAGGAGGGCGACCATGTGAAGCTTACGAAGAGCCATCTCTTCGATTCGCCCTCCGCGGCGGCGAGCGTCCTCAGTGGCGGCAACAAGAACGGGCGCACCCAGTGGCGCGACGCGGCTGGGCGCACCCTGAAGGAGTTGCAGGAGCAGACCGCGTCGTAGCCCGTGGCGGACGGCTCGAACGTATTCAGATGTCGGCCAGAGTGCGGTCGAGCGCGTCGAGCCGTGCCAGGAGATCTCTGCTGTCTTCCGCCTGGGCGAGCGCTGCCCAGAAGCCGGCGCGCGGATGTCCTACAGGCGCCTTTGCGACACGTCTGAGGGCGCGTCGCAGCGCCCTCAGCTCGGGACCGTGAGGCTTGGGTGGGATGAGCGCCTCAATCGAGAGCGCGCGTTGCCAGGGCTCGTGCGGCTTGGCATCCCGCAGGCAGTGGGTGGCGACGATCAGACGGTGGCATCGCGCGGCCCACTCCTCGGGCGTGCGCTGGCTGCTGCGTGCCATCTGCGAGGACTGCATCGCGTTGATGCGATGCCAGAACCATGTGTTCCTGTCGATGCACGCTGACCACTCCTGCAGGCGCCAACGCGCGCCGGACCAGGGCTCATCCTGGGCGGATGGCAGGTTCCGCTGGGCGATCTCCTTGGCGTACCTGTGGGATGCGTAGGTGCTGAGCGCGTCCCAGTCGGCTGGTTGCTGCATCGCGGCGAGCAGCACGTCGATGTCGTAGATCTGCCGCGCGATGGCCGGCTCGCGGTCGGCGTCGATGCCGACCGGAGGCGCGACGAGCGTTAGGAGCTTGAGCGCCACCTGGTAGGGAAGCTGCGGGACGCGTGCCGTCAGGGACTGACCCACGACGCCGTGAGCGACGGTGATCGTGTCTGACGGCGGCAGCTCGTCGTCGAGATGGAACTCCAGCTTCACCGTCAGGGCGTCGATCGTCGGGTTGGGATCGAAAAGCTTGGGCACGTTGACCCTGTAGGCGAGCAGCGGCAGCTCTTCGGCGCCCTCGGGCTTGGGGATGCGCTGCGGCTGCAGCAGTCCCGTCGGGCATACCGGAGAAGCGGCGCGCGAGAGCGTCGAGCAGCGCCTGGACATCCCGTGGGCTGGCACTGGTCAGGTAGTCGTTGTCGGCGCTGCCGCGCAGGCTGGAGAGGTCCATGCGCAGCGCGGCGCCGTTTCCGCCCATCAGCAACAGGTGCAAGCCCATCTCGTGGGCGAGCTCCTGCAACTGCTGGTGAAGCTCTACGCACCATGCCGCGATCTCGGCGGTGTACTGGCTCGTGATTCCGGTCACGCGTTGCTGCTCGGCGAGCAGCGCGGGGTTGCGCACCCAGTCGAGCTTGAATAGGTGTCGCTGCGAGGCGGAAATAGTCATGGCGACCGGTAGCCGCTGCGCAGGGCAGCGATCTCGGGATTCTCCGGGACGGGTGTGGCTTGCTCGATTCCCTCCAGCCAGGCGTCGTAGCGCATCCGCTTGGCATAGCGGCCAAGACGGCTCTCGTCGCAACCCGATTGCCGCAGAGCGTGCAGGATGCGCCCGACCTCACCTAGATCCAACGGAAGGCCGCTGCGCCGTGTCTCGCGCAGCAGGTTGACCCAAGCCTTCTCGGGGGAGGCGACATGGCCGATCACGCCGTAGCGCCGCGCCGCATCGCTCTGCCCGCGCAGCAGCACGACGCGGGACAGGTCTCCCACCTCCACACCTGGCTGTTGTCGGCCGGCAGGCACCACGACGAAGCCCGCATCGGCGAGCGCACGTGCTGTGTCGCTCACCGCGTAGGGCTCGGCGTAGGCGACGTGCGGGAACGCGTAAACGAACTGATGAGCGAACCGAGCCAGCACGTCGAATGCCGTAATGTGCGCTTCGACGCCCGCCTCCGCCAGCACGCCGACGATCTCCCGGCCCGTGTCTGGGAGCGGCAGCGACTCCGTCGCTGCGAGCGCGTACTGTCCGTGGCCATGACGGACGATCTGACCGCTGTCCACCAGCTCCGCCAAGCGACGATATAGGGTGCGCTCGGTCCAACCCGATCGCTGGCGCAAATCACGCGGCGTCGCCGCACCACCGATGCGGCGGATGTCGTCGAGTACCGCTGAAGCACTCTGGGGCTGTGGAGGACTGGGGCTCACTGGCATAACTATACCACATGATATAGCTATGCGGTACTTATCTGCCAGTAGGCGCGGGTTCGAATCCCGCACCCGCTATGACCTGATAGGCGAGCGTCCATAGATGCTGCCGCCCCCATGCCCGGCGCTCCCGGCTGGCATCGATATCTGTCGCTGGAGCGCGCGCCCGGCGGCCTTGCCGCGGAATCCGTTCGATGTGATCTGCACGACGGTCATGCCAACCGTGCCGGTGTCGATGTTGAGGATGAGCGATTCGCGCTTGCCGGCGAGCAGCATGTAGACGATCCCGGGGATCACGAAGCACAGCAGCAGGATGATGGTCACCAGCACTCTGGGCCGCTTGTGGTAGGAGAAGCTGACGCTGTGCTGGCTCTGCGCCATGATCTCCCAGCGCCGCTTGGCCGCGACGATCCCGACCGCGGCCATGACGATGCGGTGCGGGTCCGTCGGGGTCTCGAACCGCAGATTCTCACCGGACCGCAGCATTACGAACGCAGCGACGGCGGTGATGAGCGTGAGGATGATGATGAGTACAGACATGAGCTCTCCTTACATGGACGTGGGTTGCCAGTGACTCATCCGACGGACCGGCGGAAACGGGACACCCAACGAGAGGCGATAGCCTGCCCGTGTTTCGGATCGACTGAGACCGGCTCGACTCCACTCGGCTCGGGTGCTCCCCGCGCGCGGGATGCGGGGATTTAGGGATGGCTTACCGTCCGCCGATAGCCTCCGGCGTCGTGAGCACCGAGACGATTGGGGCAGGTGGCCGGGGGGCGGCTGGCCGGCCCGGAGTTGACTGGCGGCGCGCCGAGCTCGCGCCGACGGCGCTTGCGTTCCTGGGGTTCGTGACGGTGCCGATCAGGATCACGACGATCTACAGCGGCCTGCCCGCGCATCCGCTGTTCGTGCACGTGCCGGTGGTGCTGATCCCGACGACGGTCGTGGCGGCGGTCGTGTTCGTGTTCCGGCGGGACTGGCTGGCGCGGTACGGGATTGCGCTGGCCGTGGTGTCGATCGTCGCGATGAGCTCGATATTCCTGACGATGCAGGCCGGCGCCGCGCTGCGCGGCGCGCTGAACCTGCAGGGGCAGGCCGCGACGCTGATCTCCGAACACTCGCACGCCGCGCACATCCTCGCGTACGTGTACGTGCTGTTCACCGCGACGCTGATCGTCACGTTCGCGTCGCTGCGGATCTCCGGCGGGATGCCGACCGGCCTGGGGATCGTGGATCGTCTGCTGTCCCCCAAGCCGGTGCTGACAGGGCTGTGCGCAGTGCTCGTGCTGCTGTCGATCGGCGCCGGGTACATGTGCTTCAGGACGGGCGATCTGGGGGCTAAAGCGGTGTGGCAAGGACGGATCCAGGCCGCCCAGCACGGACCCGGCGGTCCGGGCGCACCCCTGTTTGGCCCGTCCTCGGGCGCCGGCGGGCCATAGCCGGCTGGGTCCCGGGCATCACATATCTGCGTGCGCCCCAGAAGATGCAGGTCCGCTACTGCGCGTCTGATTGTCCGCTGGGCACGTAGCCCACCCGCTCGGCGCAGGCAGGACAGAGCGTCTTGTACCAGGGGTAGCGTGCGGGGGTGCGGTGCAGCAGGCCGGCCTCACCGCAGAGCTCGCAGGTCACGTACGCGCGCCTCTCGGCGGCGTTGACAAGTTGCTCGGCGAGCTCCACACGCCGCTCCAGGTCGGCGATGCGCCGCTGGCCCTCGGGCGTCTGCCGGTAGGCGTCCAGGCGCTCGTACCAGGCATCGTGCTGTTGTCGCCACCGCTCCCATTCAGCCTCGTTGTCGGCTCGTCCGGGCGTGGATGGCTCAGGGTCGGCGGGGTCGTGGACATCCTCGCCGGATTCCCAGTAGTACCGCAGGCCGCCAAACTTCTCCTTCATCTGATGGATCACATAGGTGGGCAGCAGTGTGCGCAACTGCTCGTCGAGCTCGACCAGTATGGGATACCAGCCACGGTCGCAGCGGATCCAGCGACCCCAGCCGTCGGGGATGCGGACAAGCATCTCTCTCAGCGCCTCCGCATGCTCACCCGCGTCCTTGGGTACGTGCATGGCGTTCAGGATCTGCTGATGATCGATACCACGCGCGGCTGTGTCGTCGCTCTTCGTCTCAGGCTTCGTCCGCCGCTCGGTCACCGCGTGCTCTCTCGATCGATTGTTCGGTCATCGCTCGTACCAGTCGTTGCCGAAGTCCCCATCCCCCAAACACAGTCCCACCATCTCAAGCACAGTTCCACCCCCCAACACAGTCCCCCTCAAACACAGTCCCCATACCCACCCTCACCGGCAAGTCAGCGTCAGGTTGTGCTCGATCCAGGGTGTGTGTTGCGCGCTGCGGGTTGTTGGGCTGACGGTGCTCCGGGATTCCGGCCCCGTTTGCGCCTGCCCTCGGCGCTCCACCAGGGATCTTTGGGTAGTACGGCCCTTTGGCCGGGTCGCGGGCCTTGACGCTCGCCCTTGTTCGGCTACCGACTGCTATGTCATGCCATCGCCCTCACTCCGCAAGCGTCGCCTGCCAGTTGTGCTCCTGCAGCCGATTGTCCAGCTCGCGCCGCTGCTGGGCGAGCGTGTCGAGCCGGCTCTGCAGCTCGCTGACCTGGACGTGGCGCACCATGCGGATCTCCGAGCGGCTGTAACGCGTCAACCCGAATCCGGCGCCGCCCCTGCCGCCTGTGGCCGCGGTGATCGCGGTGCGCAGAGCTCCCTGGCGCAGGGCGATGACGTCGCGGCGCGCGAGCCCCTCGGTCACTGTCTCGCCGGTCGCGAGCCGCGCGCCGGCGTTGGTGTGGTTGATCTTCGCGATCAGCCCCTTCAGCTCGTCACAGCGTCGATCGAGCTCGGCCAGCAGCTCAGCCGGGTTCTCGGGTGGCTCCTCGCCCTCCTGAGCCAGCACGCAGGAGGACAGGCGGTCCTGGAGCTGGGCGATCCGCTTCTGCAGGTCGGCCCGGCGGTTCAGTGCTTCTCCAACGATCAGTGTCATGCCTCCAGTATTGCATACAATTGTCTGAGTCGCGTTGCGGGTGTCCTTGGGACCGATTCAGGTTGGAACAGCGTCGTCGTCCCACGGCTCAGCTCACGGCAGCAGCACGATCTTGCCGTGACTGTGGCGGGCAGCCAGCTCGCGGAATGCGTCGCGAACCTGCTCCAGCGGGTAGGTGCGCGCGATCGGGATCTCCAGGCTGCCGCCGGCGACCAGACCGGCGAGCTCCGCGAGCAGCGGCGCGCTGGCGATCGCATGGGTGCCCTGCGCGTGGACTCCGAGTCGCTGCGCCGCCTCGAAATCGGCGATCGTGTTGATCCGCCGCGGAGCGACACCCAGCTCGATCGCCAGCTCGACATAGCCCGAGCCGAACGTGTCGATGAACGCATCGACCGTGCCGCCGGACGCCTCGCGAATCCGGTCGGCCTGCCCGTCGCCGTAGGTCACCGGGACGATGTCGTGGCGGCGCAGCCAGTCGTGGTTGTGCTCACCGGCGAGCCCGATCACCCTCGCCCCGGTGCGGCGCGCGAGCTGCACGGCGACCGAGCCCACCCCGCCCGCGGCGGCCGAGACCACGACCGTCTCGCCGGCCTGCGGAGCAACCGCGTCAACCGACGCGTAGGCGGCGAACCCGACGACGAACAACGACCCCGCCACCTCCCACGGGACCGACGCCGGCTTGGCCGTCAACTGATCGTCCGGGACGACAACGAGCTCGGCGTGGCTGGCGCGCTGCTCGGTCCAGCCCAGCACCTCGTCCCCGACGGCAAACGCGCTCACGCCGTCGCCGAGCGCCTGGACCACGCCGGCGAGATCGGTGCCCTCGCCCGAGGGGAACGTCGCCGGGAAGCGCTCATGCAGACGCCCCTCGCGGATCGCGATCTCACCGGGGTTGATCCCGGCCGCCCTGACCGCCACCAACACCTCACCCGGACCCGCGACGGTATCCTCCACCTCGCGCACCTCCAGCACGTCCACGCCGCCGTATTCATCGAATCGCACTGCTCGCATGTCGTCTCCTTGGTCGTCGCCGGCTCATGACCACACCTGTCCCGTTTGGCGCGTGTCGTCGGATAAGGGAGTAGGCGATACCAGGCTCATGGGCCAGGGCGTCTGCCCACTCGATGAAACGACGATAGAGGAGCTGGAGGTCACCGACAATGGCGAATAACGATCCTCAAACAGCTGGCGGTGCTTTGGAGCCGATGCGATCGGGCTCGACCGTGGACAGCCCGGAGCCAGCGTGGCTCGCGAGCATCGGCGGCGCAAAAGTAGCCGCGAAGCTCGCACCCGTGAGGCCCATCCATGGATCGGAGGGCTGTTGCTCGCGCTGCGCGGCGCGCCGCGACACGAGTCGGCGTTCCACCGTGGCGAGCTCGGCGAGACGGCGGTCGCCGCGTATCTCGAGAAACGCACCGCGCGCGGGCCAGCGGTCCTGCTACATGATCGGCGCATGCCCGGCGGGTATGGAAACATCGATCATCTCGCGATCGCTCCAAACGGCGTATTTGTGATCGACGCAAAGAACATTAAGGGAAAAGTGCGCGTTGCAAACCCACTGTTCGGAGCCGCAAAGCTGATGATCCGTGGACGAGATAGCACGAAGCTGATCGACGGTCTCGATCGGCAGGTACATGCTGTGCGCCGAGCGCTCATGGCAAGCGGTCATCCGAGCGTGCCGGTGCAGGGCGTGCTGTGCTTCGTATCCGCGGATCTGCCGTCATTCGGCACCCTGAAGATACGTGGCCACTGTCTGCTCCACCGTAGGGCGCTCGCCAAGAGACTCAACAAGGGCGGACCGCTGCAATCGCCCGCGATCGATTTGCTCGCCCGTGCTCTTGCTGGCGCCCTCCCGTCCGCCTGATCAGACTGGATGACCGCATCGCCGGGAAGGTGGAAAAAGAAGACGTTATAGTTGCCTGTACAACAATGTCCGAGATCTTCAGGTTTCCCAATCCCGTCAACGAGAAGGTGGCACGTACAGTGGCTTTTGTGGTGATGGGTTGGGCCACGATCACGCTCGCCACCTCTTTCTACTGGCTGCTCATCCCCCTCGCATATGGTTTTATCGCCCGCGTCGTGAGCGGTCCCACGCTCAGTCCGCTGGGACGTCTGGCGAGCAAGGTGATCGCGCCGCGCCTGGGTGATGAGAAGCTCGTGCCCGGCCCGCCCAAGCGCTTTGCCCAGGCGATCGGTGCGACGATGAGCACCGCCGCGGCTGTCGCGGTCCTGGGGTTCGGCGCGGACGAGGTGGCCGATGTGCTGCTCGCGATGCTGATTCTCGCCGCGGGTCTCGAGTCGATCTTCGCGCTCTGCCTCGGCTGCCGGCTGTTCGCGGCGCTGATGAGCGCCGGCTTGATTCCCGAGCGGGTGTGTGCCGAGTGCGGCGACATCTGGACACGCGCAGGGGCGTAACGCAGGGGCGGGCAAGGGCCGGGCCGGTATATTTGCGCTTTAGCTTGAGGGGAATCGGGTCGAGGGGAATCGGGTCGAGAGGAATCGGGGGTTCTATGTCATTCGCGGAAGTCAACGGTCAGCGCATCCGGTTCGATGACAGTGGCGGAGATGGTCCTCCGGTGATCCTCTCCCACGGATTCCTGATGGACCGCGAGATGTTCGCGCCACAGGTCATGCCATGTCCGGCGAGTTTCGAGTCATAACCTGGGACGAGCGGGGGTTCGGGGAGACCGAGTACGACGGGGAGTCCTTCACCTACTGGGACTCGGCCAGGGATTGTCTGGGTCTGCTCGACCACCTGGGTATCGAGCAGGCGGTGCTGGGCGGCATGTCCCAGGGCGGGTTTCTGTCGCTGCGGGCCGCGCTCTTGTCGCCTGTGCGGGTGCGCGCGCTCGTGCTGATCGACACCCAGGCGGGTGTCGAGGACCCCGGGCGTCTGCCGGCCTATCGCCAGATGCAGGAGACGTGGCTGCAGGTCGGACCGGTCGATGACCTGGCGAACGCGGTCGCGACGCTGATTATCGGCGATCCGGTGCTGAGCGAGCCGTGGATAGCGAAGTGGAAGGCGCTGAATGACGAGAGTATGCGCGCGCCGGCCGACTGCCTCTTTGAGAGGGATGACATCACCGACCGATTGGGTGAGATCTCCGTTCCCACGATCGTCTTTCACGGCACCGCCGATGTATCGATCGAGATGGATCGAGCGCAGGCGCTCTGCAGCGGGCTCTCCGGGTGCGAGGGCGTCGTGCGCATCGAGGGTGGCACCCACGCCTCCAACCTCACCCACCCCGACGAGGTCAACGGGCCACTGCTGGACTTCCTGCGATCCCTCTGACGCATTGTGTGATGGACTGGAGTCAACGACGTAGTTAGGGTTGTGAGCGCACTCGTGCCCTCCTCCGATGACACTGGGCCGCGGGCAGACGCGGCGCCCGGGCATGCTCGCCTCGACGATGCGTCATTCGATCGGCTGTTTCGGGAGAGTGCCGCCGACGTGCATGCGTATGCGATCTCGCTGCTCGGCAGCAGGGTCGCGGCGGAGGACGTGACGGCGCTGGCGTTCGAGCGGCTCTACCGGGCGCGGGCGCGTCTGGATCATGGTCGCGGCACTCCCAGGGCCTGGCTGTTCGCGATCGCGCGCAACGCGGCGCTCGATGAGCTGCGCCGGCGTCGGCGCCAGCCCCAGAGCGAGTTGTCCGACGTGACGCCCGGCGATCGGGATGCCGACTCCGACGGGGCGTTCGAGCAGATCGCGCGCCGCGCGACCGTACGCGATGCGCTCGCGGCGCTGCCGCTGCGTGAGCGAGAGCTGGTGCTGCTCAAGTTCCACGGCCAGCTCTCCAACAGCGAGCTCGCACGGGCGCTGGGCATCAGCGAGTCAAACGCTGGCACCCGCCTGCATCGAGCGCTCACGCGCCTGCGCGAGGTGTGTCTACAGACGGAACGACAGGAGGTCGCATGAGGGTCATCCCATTTCCCGGTGGTCGTGACGGTGGTCGTGAGATTGACCCAGACGAGAGCTGGCTGTCCGAGCTCGAGGCGGCCCTGAACGGGACCGGCGAGGGTTCAAGTGCCGACTCGTGGCGGGCGCTGCGGGAGGACGTGCGAGCACTTGCCCCGCCGATGAACCCAGAGTTCGAGCGCAGGCTCGGGGAGCGGATCGCCGCACGCCGGGCGCACTCTGCCCCTCAACATTCTGCCTCCCAACGGTCACTCTCCGCGCCACAGCCGCGCCGCCGGTTGGGTTGGCTGCCCCGACCCTCTCGCCCGGCGCTCGCCGGCCTTTCAGTGGCGTGCACGGTGATCGCGGTGGTGCTGATCCTCGCCCCGTGGCGGCTGGCCGGCCATGTGGTCGAGAGCTCACCGAGATCGCCTTCTGCCGCCGCGCGCGCGGATCGCCTCGGACCGGCGTTTGACCAGGCTGAAAACGCTCCGGTGGCAGGCGCGAGCGGAGCGAAGGCCTCGTCCAAAGGTGTGGAGGCGGGCGCCTCGGGTGCGGCCGGGTCGGCGGTGACTACGACGAGTGCGCCCGCCGCGAGCGGCCCGGCTTCCTCAGCCGGGCGGGTCCAGCAACTCGGCGCCTCGATCACCCTCACGGCCACCCCGGACGAAGTGCAGACGGTCGCCGATCGCGTGTCGCGGCTCGCGGTGAGCGAGGGGGGCTACGTGCGGAGCTCGCACGTGAACGAGGAAGAAAAAGCGGGCGAAGCCAGTCTTACGCTGAGCCTGCCGAGCGCAAAGTTGAACGCGGCGCTTGCCTCGCTGGGGAGGCTCGCCCCGGTGCGCGCCGAGAGCCAGTCGCTGCAGGACATCACCGGTACATACGACGCGGCCCGGCAGCGACTCAGCGATGCGACCGCCGAACGGCAGGCGCTGCTGCGCGCCCTGGCGAAGGCGAGCACCGAAGGACAGATCGACAGTCTCCACGAACGACTCTCGCAGAACCGCGGCGCGATTGCTCAGGCCGGCTCGGCGCTTCAGGCGGTCTCACAGCGCGCGAGCACCGCGGAAGTCGAAGTGACCGTGCTCGGCGATGCCCACGCCGGAAGCGAAGGGTTGACCCTCCACCGAGGACTGCACGACGCGGGCCGGGTGCTCGTCGTGACGCTCGTCGTCCTGCTGATCGCCGTTGCGGTGCTCGTGCCGCTGGCGCTGGCGATCGCAGCGATGGCAGTCGCCCGGCGTGCGTGGCGTCGATACCGGCGTGAGCGGGTGCTCGGTGCGGAGTGGTAGGTGGTGGGGTTGGTCCCAGCCGGCTGTGCCTCTTCTGGGCATGGGGGGATTATTGGGGATGTTGGTCGTCGTCCGGTGGTACGTTCATCGGATGAAGACAATACGATACAAAGAGCCGGGCAATGTCATCCTCATGGAGGAGCTGACGCACGGCGCCGGAGACAAAGAATGAGCCTGCCACGCGAAATTACCAATGACGAGCCCGGCCTGGGATCCTGGGCGATTCTGCACGGCTATCGGGGCTCGATCGCTCATGGCATGTACGAGCCACCGGAGAATCCCCTCAGCATCGATGACAAGGACACGATGGCGATCTGCGTCCCCTCGCTGGATTATTACTACGGGCTCTCCGAATACGGCTCGCGTGGCACCCGTGAGATCAAACGGGGCGAGTGGGACGTCGTCATCTACGAGGCGCGCAAGGCCGTCCGGATGCTCGCCCAAGGCAACCCGAACATCCTCTCGCTGCTGTGGCTCCCGGATCGCCTCTATATCGAGCGCACGCCGGCGGGCCAGCACCTGATCGATAACCGCGAGATCTTCGTCGCTCGTCACGTCTTCCACTCGTTCGTCGGCTACGCCAAGGGCCAGCTCCACAAGATGACCCACGGTTCCCAGCAGGGCTACATGGGCGCCAAGCGCAAGCGCATCGTCGAACAGTTCGGCTACGACACCAAGAACGCCGCCCACCTGATCCGCCTGCTGCGCATGGGAATCGAATTCCTACGCGACGGCGAGATGCGCGTCGATCGAGGCGGGCTCGACGCGACCGAGCTACTCGACATCAAGCACGGCGCGTGGACGCTCGAGCAGGTGCAGGCCGAGGCCACGCGGCTGTTCGCTCGCGCGGAGGACGCGTACGACCGCTCGACGCTTCCCTTGCGACCCGACCTCGAGCGCGTCTACGAGCTTTGTCTGCATGTCGTCCGTGTTGCGCTCGAGGAAGGGCGAGCTTGACCCGAGGGCGTTGGCGCTCGCCGGCTGTTCAGGCGAGGGCTGTCAGGCCGATGACTACGTGGATCGGTAGCTCGGGGGGTGTCTCGCCTGCGCTGACGATCGCGTCGACCTTTGCCAGGGTCTCGGAGCGTTGATCCTCGCCCAGTGAGGCGACCCAGCTCATCGAGGCAACGTAGTCGACCATCCGGTCGGGGCTCGCGGGCTGCGAGGTGGTTACGCGGACCTCGCGCGGCTCGGACCAGCCGCCGGCCGCGCGCACGGACTCCTGCCAGGGTGGCCCATCGAATTTGGGGTGTGCGGTAACCATGCCGGCGATCAGCGTGCCGACCTCGTGCGCCCACGACGCGCCACTCCAGTCCGGTACGGCCGAGAGCACCGCAAGCCCGCCACCCGGGCGCAGCACGCGCCCGATCTCAGTCAGGGCGAGGGCGTGATCGAACCAGTGAAACGCGTCGGCCACGGTCACGGCCGCCACGGACTCGTCGGGCAGTGGGATCGCCTCGGCGAGCCCCTCGCGCACGCGCTCGCTGCCGACGCTCGCAGCGAGGATCTCACGTAGCGACGCCTGCGGCTCGATAGCTACGACATCCAGTCCGATGCCGAGCAGTGCCCGCGTGAGCTTCCCCGTCCCGGCCGCCAGATCGAGCACAGGCCCAGCCGCAGGTATGCCCAGCTCGGCGGCGATCGCGCCGGCGACGGCGGGCGGGTACTCGGGCCGTCCGCGCTCGTATACGCCGGCCATCTCGGCGAACCCGGCGGTGAGGGGATGCAGCGCCACGCGCGCATCGTAGACGGTCTCGCTCGCGCCGCCATGGTCCTTGGATCGAGCCCAGGACCGCCTGCTCGCATTTCGAGGCCACCCGACTTTGTCTGCTTTCGCCAACAAAACCCGACACAGGCGGGACACACGAGGACAGGATGAGGAGCGATTGAAGTTTTGGGGGAGGAGGAGGAGAGAAAGACAACGACACCAGTTCTTCTCAGGCTATCGCCGTTATCCCACCACCTGGATCGACGATCGCCGGTGGATGACGGAGAATGAGATCGGCCTTGACCCTATGCCCACGCCTGTAAGACAGGCGCTTGGGCCGACCGATTTGCCTTGAGATGGCGTCGATGATACGCGTCGATGCGTTGGGGTTCCAGTATGCGGACGGGGCTGGTCATGCTCGGCCAGTACAGCGAGGAGGGCTGGATGGGCAGCCATGCTTCCCAACGCGCTTGCTTCGACGATCAGCCTGTATCTCGTCGTGGAGGATCCCGACGCTCACCACGACCGCGCCAGGGCCGCTGGCGAGCCGCGGAACTGTCGAATCGACCCCAAACACCGCTTTACGGTCGAGCCCCGTCTCTAAAGACTTGACACCATAGCTTTAGAGACGCTAGTGTGTGGCGGTGGAGCTGGCCGACTACGCATCGACTCCGTTCGGCGAGCCGCGGCGCACGCCTGGGCGCCATGGATATGTGGCCTACTTCCCTGCGCCCGTGCCACGGGCGGTCGAGCTGCCGGTGCCAATCGTCCGGCTGCTGGCGGACGCGGAGGCCTCGCTAGGGCGACTCGCGGGTGTGGGGCAACTGGTGCCCAACCCGCATCTGTTGATCCGGCCATACCTCTTGCGCGAGGCCCTCTCCTCGACTCGCATCGAGGGCACGCAGGCGTCGCTGGCGGACGTCTTCGAGGCCGAAGCGAGTGGCGAGCCTCCGAATGCGGATGTCGAGGAGGTTCTCAACTACATCGACGCCCTCGAATGGGGTCTCGGCCAGCTGGGCAAGCTTCCGCTCGGTGTGCGCCTCATCCGCGAGATGCACCGGCGGTTGCTCTCCGGAGTGCGGGGTCGCGAGCGGACGCCCGGGGAGTTCCGCACGACCCAGAACTGGGTCGGGGAAAGTGGATCCACGATCGAGACAGCGCGGTTCGTTCCCCCGCCACCAGGAGAGCTCCCAGCGCTCCTGGCCGACTGGGAGCGCTACGCCCACGAGACCGTCGAGGTCCCGCTGCTGATTCAGAACGCGCTGCTGCACTACCAGTTCGAGACGCTGCACCCCTTCCTCGACGGAAACGGGCGGATCGGACGTCTACTGTCCGTGTTCCTGCTCGTCGAGCATGGTCGGCTACCGGCGCCTTTGCTCTACCTGAGCGCGTATCTGGAGCGCGACCGCACGTGCTACTACGAGGCGCTCCAGGCTGTCCGCGAGCGCGGCGATGCTGTTCGGTGGATCGAGCTGTTCCTCACCGCGGTCCACACGCAGGCAGCGGACGCGGTCGCGCGTGCGCAGCGGATCGTCGAGCTCCGCGAGCGCTACCGAGCGGCCGCCTCGGCGATCACGTCGAGCAAGGCGATAATGCTGGTCGATCTCGTATGCGAGACGCCGATCGTGTCCTCGCGGGCCGTCGAGGCCAGGTTGGGCGTGACGCGACCGACGGCTCTGAAGCTCCTGCGCCAGCTGGAAGAGGTCGGAGTGCTCGAGCAGGGAAGCCCGGGGCCACGGGGCCAGCGCCGATACCTCGCGGGAGAACTGATGGCAGCCGTGACAGACGAAGGAACCGGTTCATGAGCACCCACAGATCCATCCCACCCGGCCGGGGCGGGAACGTTTGAGGATGGGAATGAAGTGTGTGTGTGTTGGGGGAGGAGGAGAGAGAGAACGACACAAGGACCACCCAGCGCCAGGCACCTCCGGCGCCCCTCCGATCAGGCGATCAGGTCCGTGAAGGCTACCGCTGCGATGACAGCGATCCTCCAGTGTCGCCTTCGGGCAACCTGAAGCCGACCGGGCGCTTGGGCTGCGGGGGTGGGGAGATCAGCTGTCGCAGCGCCTCGAAGATTTCGTCCAGCTGCTGGTCGTGTTGGCCGAGTGTGGTTTTGGTCTCTCGCTCGAGATCTTCGAGGCGTCTCTCGATCGCGGTGTAAGAGGCCGCGGCTCGCTGTAGATCAACGAACGCTCGCATGATCGCGATGTTGACGGCGACCGCCGTCTTGCTCCGGAGAACGCCGGACAGCATCGCCACGCCCTGCTCTGTGAAGACGTAGGGCGCGTAGCGACGTCCGCCGTGTCCGTCACTTGAGGTCGCAGATTGCGATCTCAAGAGAGCAGCCTCGTCTCTCGTCAGCTGGAACATGAAGTCCGACGGGAAACGATCGATGTTCCGCTTGACCTGCTCGATCAGACGACCTGTCTGCACCCCGTAGAGCACTGCCAGATCCTCATCGAGCATCACGTGGCGCTCGCGAACGACCAGGATCCGCTGCTGGATCGCTGGGAGCGGCATCGGCTCCAGCGAGCCCTCTGTCTCGGTTAGATCGGCCATTCGCGCAGGGTGCCACACGCTGCGGACCCCACCGCTCGTTTGACGTTGCAATTTGTGATCTCAAACGCCGATTCAGAGCCATTGGCGAAGCAAGTGCCGCGCCGTGGCTGGGCTGAGGTTCCGGGCCCGTTCTTGCCGCCCTACCCCACCCACCGAGCCTCCACCAGCTCCTCCCGGTACCTCCCCGTGCTCAGGAACGCCCGCAGCCGGCGACCCGCAGCCAGCGGCCGAACCTTCGCGATCGCCTGGTTGGGCGTGCGAGCCTCGGTCGCGTAGACGTGCCGGTACTCGGCCGAGTCAACGCCCTTGGAGGGGTCGGTGGCGAACACGAGATACCCGCGGTTGCGCACCCGCGGGGCGTTGACGGCCCTGACGCGCTTGCGCTCGGCGTCGAGGTCCCGCGCCCACACGGCGAGGTCGATCTGGGTGTTGGTGACTGTGGTCATGGGTTGATCCGCCCCATGCAATCCATCTTCCCACCTGCTTGGGACGGGAACGTTTGAGATGAGGAAAAGAGGTGTGTTTTGGGGAGGGGAGGAGAGAGAAAGAACCAAAAGCCAGAAGAACCCCAGCGCAAGCTCTGCAGTACGAGCTCTGCACTAACGACGCTAACTGCAGAGCTAACTGCAGAGTTCGTTACTGCGCCAACTGGTACCGGCGGTGGGGATCGGTAGCTGCGCCGCGACCCAGGACGGCGATGGTTTCTTCGCGCTCCATGCGCGCCAGCCATGTGCGTGTTTGGCGAGGTTGAAGGCCGATGGCTTGCGCGATCTCCCCGACGCTGGCGCCGTGCTGCAATGGCTTGAGGTACGCGATGATGTCCTCGCGGCGGTCTCGGCGAACTCGTGGCGACCGTCGCTGTATCGTGCTTCCATCGTCGACGATCTCCCTCGCGTAGTGGGGGTGGACCGGCAGGACGACCTTGACCGATCCGCCGATCTCCTGCCAGGTCGGCTCCGGGTATCCCTGGGCGAAGGAGCGCCGGATGCGGCTGTAGCCGCTGCCCCAGGTCTCCATGATGTCGAGGTGGTGCAGGACGTCGGCGATGCCGCGGTTGCGAATCTTGCTCATGCCTTCCTTGAAGCTCTGGACGGTCGTGCCGGGCGGGAAGCGACCGGGACTGATGACCTCAAGGCGGTCAGCGAACAGTTGGATCGAGATCGGTGTTCCCGTCGAGGCGTAGTTGGCGTGCACGATCGATGAACTCGCTCTTGTCGATCCCGCGGAAAGCCGCGCAGCGCATGCGGGCGTCGCGGGCGTGCTCGCGGCGCTGCTCGTCTGTGCCGAACAGGATGACGCCCGCGCGCGTGGCGACGTGGCGCCCGCTGTATTGACAGGCGATGCCAAGCGTTCGCAGCTTGCTGGATGACAGGGCGCCGGAGAACGCCGCTTTCAAGCGAGTGTGATCCAGATCGCCGCTACTGACGGTGGGAATCGCTTCGAGGTCGAAGGAGTGCGATGTAGCCTGACGGCGCAACTCCTCAATGGTCGAGGGGTCGGCCCGGGCGTTCGTGGAGCCCTCCCGGACGTAGACCCCACGCTCGGGACCCTCTTTGCGGAGGTAGTAGGGCCGTGGAGTGAAAGGTACGTTGACGACGAGCACCGATTGCTCGCCACGGCTGGCATGCTGGATGTTGACGAGCAACAGCGGCTCGATCGAGTCCGCGATCGCGCGCGCCAAGCGTTCCTCATCCTTCAGCGGGTCCTTCAGGCCGGCGACGGTCTTGTCGTCCGCGACACCGACGATGACCGTGCCGTTGGCGGTGTTGGCGATCGCCGCGACGGTCCTGACGACCTTCGCGAGCGAGGACAAATCACGCTTGAAGTCCAGCGTGCTGCCCTCCGGTTGGGCGATGAGCTGATCGAGGTTCATGAGCATGGATCATCCCAGACCGCCGAAAAGGCCTCCCCCGACACGTGACATCCAAGTTCATCCCTGCGGGGAGCAAGGAGTCGCAGGCCTATAGTCGCCTACCCCACCCACCGAGCCTCCACCAGCTCGTCCCGGTACCTCCCCGTGCTCAGGAACGCCCGCAGCCGGCGACCTTTGGCCAGCGGCCGGACCTTCGGCCAGCGGCCGGACCTTCGCGATCGCCTGGTTGGGCGTGCGCGCTTCGGTCGCATAGACCTGCTGGTACTCGGCCGAGTCAACGCCCTTGGAGGGGTCGGTCGCGAACACGAGATACCCGCGATTACCCACCCGCTGGGCGTCGATCTCGGCGATGCGCTTGTTCTCCCGCTCGAGGTCTTGCGCCCAGGCGAAGAGGTCGCTCTGGGTGCCGGCGGCTGTGGTCATGGGCTGATCTGCTCCATGTGGTTCATCTTGCCACGGGGTTGGGACGGGAACGTTGAGGATGGGGATCAAGGGGGTGCTTTTTGTGGGAGACAACAGCACAAGTCGCCCGAAACACAGGTGGGTGTCGCCGGTCACAGAGCTGGGAGGCTCGAGCCAGAGGATGAGGGACGGAGCCAGGAGTCCCCCAAGATCCCCGTCCCGACATTTAGATGTTAGAACTCGACGGCGAATCTCGGTGTGAACGATGTAGTCGTTGGTCGTACGGCTGCAATTCGGTCGATGCGGTAGCTGCGTAGCTCGCCGTGGTCATTGACGACGAATAGGACGAGGTTGCCGTCCTGGGTCTGGCGTAGCGAGTATGGCTCGACTATGCGGGGGCCGGAGCGTCCTTGCTCTGTGCGATAGTCGATCTCGACCTTGAGACGGTTTGCTCCCGCGTAGCGGATGGTCTCGAGTGGGATGTCGCAGCGCCACGCGGTGCCGGCCCGGCAGACGTGTATACTTCATCTGTAGAAGGGTCGGTTCGTCGCTCTTAACGACGCTTAGGAGGCTTTGCTTCCCCCGGCCCTTTTTTTGCGCCCTTTTTGGGCTTCTCTGGGATGACGTCTACGGCGCGCAGCGCCGGCCCCGAGCGCTTGGTGGCAAACGCGATCTTCTCGACGCTCCTCCAGTAGTCGGCCAGCTCGGGCCTGTAGCTCGGATCGTGGCGGTGGGCCGCCAGGTATGCGATCAGATCGGCGGCTTGCAGCCCGGGACTGACAGCGCTGAGCGTGAAGTGGGGCGTTTGCATGAAGCGCCGGCGCCAGTCTGGGCTCACGCGGACGATGAAGTTCTGGATCGCGCACGCTGCGCTCAGATCCTCGCTCGTGCCCCGATTGTCGAACAGCAGCTGTCCTTCTGAGCCCGACGGAAGTGTCCGCATGCACCGTCTGAAGTCCTTGAGCATCTCTTGGTAGATAGGGGAAAGCGCCTGGGGGTTGGGATTGCGCAGCAGCAGCCATTCCTCGTGGGTGGTCCAGATCGCAAACGCATATCCGTGGTACTTGGGGACGGCCGCGAGCGTCTCCTCGGCCGCTTGCAGGAGTTTTGAGAACCCTGCTCCCTCGCGCTTGTGAAAGGCCGATCTTGCGAAGGAGTTGGTGCCCTTGATCTCGCCGTCGCTGAGCTCCTTGGCGCCAAGCACGTTCTTCTTGATCTGCCAGATCTCACGGCAGAAGCCGTTGTACTGGGCTCGGGGTATCCCAACCGCGCCAAGCGCTCCCACGGGTCGGCCGGCGACCGTTTGCCAAGTCTCATCGATGAAGAACAGCACGATCCGACCCTATCTAACGAACGGGCAGCGGACGACCTACCACTGCGAGACGGTCACACAAGCAGGGACGGCACCAGGGAAGGGGCGATCCTGACGTTGGCTCGGATGCCCCACGCCGGCACGCGAGGCCCGTCCGGCGAACCATTGGGATCGAGCAATGCCAGCCCGGTTGACAAGCGCGCCTTGCACTCAGAGATCAGCTCGGGCTCGTCGCGCCCGAGGGTTTCGACCAGGTAGCCCAGGCGCTTGAACACGGCGCGGTTGCCAAGCCGCTCCGCGTACTTCACGAGGCGGAGCGCATCGTACTCATCGAGATATGTATCGAGGATCTCGGCGGCGTGCCGAATGCCGCCGCCGATATGCGGTGCGTCGAGGATGTCTACGACGGTTCGCGCCGGGTCGGCGATACGGAGCCGCACCTCCTCGTGCCAGATCGACTCGACGCCCCACGCCATAACGTCCTCAGGGACATGTGCGAGGAGATAGTCGGCGTCAAGCAGGCGGACCTCTGTGGCACGGACACGCCGCGCGGTCTTCACGACGGTGGTTCGAAAGACCTGCTCGGTCAAACTCCAATGGCCGGCCGCGGTCCAGCCCGTGAAGTAGCACGGCGACCACACGGCGCCGGCGACGACCATCGCGTCCTGCGACCAGCCAGCGGGACGCTCAGCCTCGACCGGGACGGCGATGTACAGACCACGCCGCACTCTCCGCAGCCACCCCTGCTCCGCCCAGTGCGCGAGCTTGCGGGCGGCAACCCGCGCATCGATCCCCAGCTCGGACGCTGCGTCTTCGGGGGAGATGAACCGCCGCCGCCCGGCAACGGCGGCAAGCTCAGCTCGACCAGAGCCGGAGATCCCATGAGATGACATCAGAAGGCCAATAATCCGTTCTTGAGCGAATCTACTGGCCTTAGAGTATCACACTCGACAGTGTATCACCAGATACTTCACTGAACGATGAACTAGTGGCTCGCGATCCACGAGCGTGTCGGGTGGGAGACAACACCGCTGGTCGCCCGAAACAAAGGTGAGTGTCGCCGGTCACAGAGCTGGAAGGCTCGAGCCCAAGGATGAGGGACGGAGCAGGGAGTCCGCTGAGATCGCGGGACATGATCTTGCCGTTATGGTTGCCCGACATAGACGTGTTATAGGGCTCAGTTTGTTAGGGCGTGGTTTCGAGAGTTGATTGGCAGTAGCTTGATGCCGATTTGCCCGTCTTTAGATAAGCGCTGGTTAGGAGCGTTTTTTC
>CAWEOK010000008.1:0-84834 GCA_963810645.1 uncultured Solirubrobacterales bacterium
ATGACACGCTTAAGATCGTGCGTGGGTCTTTCGACGGATGGTCTTACCGTGCGCGGCTCGATCGCGTTGGCGAATACGTCAACCTAAGTTGGCATAATGGACAACATGGCTCGTATTAGGTCCCGCGATCTGTTTCCCTCCGAGGAGCCCGTCCGTCCGCCGGGGAAGCTGATCGGCCGCCAGAGCGATGTCGAGGAGCTTGCTTCCCAGCTCACGGATGGGCTCCACCGCATCCTCGCGGCGCCGCGGCGCACCGGGAAGAGCACGGTCTGCGAAGCGACGATCGCGACGCTTCGACGCAAACGGCTCTACACGGTGAGCGTCAGCCTGTTCAAGTACACCAACGCCGCTTCCCTTGCCGAGGCGCTCGCTCAGGAGACGCTCGCCAACCGCTCGGCGGTCAAGCGACTGATCGAACGTACGCGCAACCTCGGCTCGGGCGCGCTCAGTGGTCGTTCGCTAACCGCGGTGCTGCGCGTGAAGTCTGAACTGGGCGAGGCGGTGGAGATCGCGCTGGAGCCGGCGCGCAGACGCCGCGATCCATTGCAGGAGCTGAGCGTCGCTCTCGAGTTGCCCCAGCGGATCGCCGAGCGCGACGGCCGGCAGCTGGTTCTATTCATCGACGAGCTTCAGCAGCTGAACAGCGGCGCCTATGGTGACCCCGAGCAGATCACTCAACAGTTGCGCGAGATACTCCATGCCTCTCCGCGCGTGACTTGCCTGTTCGCGGGGAGCGTCGAGCATCTGATGCGCGATCTCTTCAGCAACCAGCACCGCGCGCTCTACCAATTCGGCGGCTTTCACGAGCTCTCACAGATCACCGAGGACGAGTGGCGCGAGGGGCTCGGCGAGCGCTTCGCCCAGGACGAATGCACTGTCAACGAGGAGGCCCTGGAGCGCATCATCGCCTCGGGCGAAGGACACCCGCGGTCGACGATGCTGATCGCCCAGCAGACACACCACGCCTCGCTCGAGGAGGGCACCCGCCACATCGACGGCACGCTCGCCGAGCGCGGCTATCGCGGCGCGCTGGCAGACGACGCGGGCCGCCACAGCGATCTGATGGACCGCATCCGGGCCATGAGCAACACCGCGGTCGATGTCACCATCCGCCTCGCCCACCACCGCTCCCCATACACGGACCTGGAGAAAAAGGCAGTCAACCGTGCCCTGAACGCGCTCGCCGACACATCGATCGTGATCAGACCAAGCGGGCGGGGCTCCTGGACGTTGGCCGACCCGCTTTTCTCCGCCTATGTTCGCCGTGAGATCAGCGACGGCTGAAGGTGGGCAGACCGCAGACTCAGCGCGCACCGCCGACTGGTGCGCAAACTCAGTCGAGCACAGCCGACTCGGGCGTTGCGCCCTGCATCCACGAGAGCGTCACCGGTCAGCTTCAGCGATCCAGGCCTGGCCGGGAGATCGGTCCTCAGTGAGTGAAACCGATCACTGTCGATCGCGAACACGTCATAGACGGTCGGCGGCGGGGTGGCGTCGTCGTGCCTGCCGAACCCGTCTTCCTGAATCCACGCGACCGCGCCTTCACCGTTGACCGCAATATGCAAGACGTGAGCTTGTTCCACCATCGTGCCTTGCGGGGTCGCCACGTAGAGCGAGACGTCGTGAAGGACCCGGCCCGTGGACATGCTACGAACCACGACCGTATGGACCTGCCCGACGCGCGCTTCGGTGTAGGCAACCACGCCTCCGGCCAGCGCCTCGTCTGACACCACGCCACATCGTTCCTCACTTTCGAAGCAAGTTGGCGTCTCGCCCGAGCCTTCCGCGTGGCCTAGATAACCAACAGGCCCCCCGCGGCGGAGGCAGTCATAGACACCGAAGCGGTACTGGAATACCTCAGCGTGCGGGTCGGACAGGAGAACTGCCGCTTCCCGCGGAGCACAGTTGCGCAGAGGTCTGCGCCGGGCACTCGCGTAGCTGGCCGATGACAACGCAATCATGAGCGCGAGTACGCTCGCCGCGACGATTATCCGTCGTCCTATGACGACCCAAACTCGCGAAGTAGACAGAAGTTGTGGCCCAGTCTGCCGACGCAGTGAGTGCGTTGCACCTATGATACGCTATGGTGGAACGCAAGTTAGGAGTCACGATGAGCCAGACCAGCTTTCATGAGCGCCGCAAGGCCGAGCATATGCGCGACCCGGAATTTCGCGCCGAGTACGAGCGTGCGCGGAGCGAGATCGAGCAGATCGACTCCGTCGTTCGCTCGCTCGATGAGTTGCGCGAGCGCAAGGGGACGAGCAAGACAGATCTTGCGCGACGCATCGGCCGTAACCCGTCGAGCATTCGCCGCCTGTTCACCGCGCAGTCCAACCCCGAGCTCAGGCTCGTGGTCCAGATCGCCAACGACCTCGACGCGGACATCGTCATCGTCCCACGCCGTACCACCCGCGCACGCCGGCTTCAGGACGCAGACCGCGCGGCCTCACCGGCCGCCTGATCGCAGCCCCACCACCCGCGGCTACCCTTGCTCGGTGGCCTGGCACATCGAGTACTACAAGCATCGCGACGGCAGCGTTCCCGCTGCCGAGTTCCTGGACGGGTGTCCCCGCAAGATTGGGTCCTCCACGTGCTCGAGCATGTGGTTCGCCACGACAAAATCCAGCGACCCATCCGCGAACGACGCCAGGCGTGCTCCGTCATCCACCACATCCGGAGTCACGAGAGGACGCCCTTCGCGCAAGGTACTGTCGTGGGCCTCGCGCAGCCCAGCCGCGTCGAGATAGTCAACGTAGCGAACACGTGCGCCACGAGGCAGCCACAACGGGAAGTCCAGCGCGCCGATCTCGATCCCCTCGCCGCGCAGAAACCGTAGGGCGACATCCTCACGGGTCGTCTTGCGGTCAGACATGCCGCGGCTCAGCACCATGTCTCTCCCCTCGCGCTTGCCGGCGTCAGTCGCGCCGCCCCACGAGTACGTTGCCCTGCGTGTCACCGGTCACGCAGAGTGATTGAGAGGGGCAGGAGAGGGAGATCAGATAGATCGCGTCGACGTGCCTGATCTTCCAGAGGCGGGCGGGTCCGGCGGGATGGGTGGAGGTCACGATGTCGTTGCCATCGCAACCGGCCTCTTGTCGTCCGCCGGCTCCGTATGCTTCAGCAATCGGAATCCAACGCGACGGCGGGAGCTCTTGTGCAGCGACATGACGGGCGGGCAGGCATCACGCGTAGGACTGTCGCGCTGGCGTTCGCGCTGGCGCTGGTGGCGATCTGCCTGCCGGCGCGGGCTCTCGCCACGCCATCCGCCGGGGGGATCTGGAGTCCGACCGGGTCGTTCTCGGAAGGTCGCAACTTCCCGGTGGCCGCGTCGCTGCCCGACGGAGAGGTGCTGATGGCGGGCGGCGGCGGCGAATATGGTCCCGATGAGTACGACGATCCTCTGTCCACAAGCGAGATCTACGATCCCTCCACGGGTACGTGGAGCCCCGGTGTGGGGATGCTCAGACCTCGTGATTTCGCGGTCGCCGCGGCGCTGCCCGACGGAGACGTGCTGGTGGGGGGCGGCAACGACAACGGCTACCTCAAAACCAGCGAAACCTACGATCCCTCCACAAATACGTGGAAAGCAGCCCCCGAAATGCTCGAAGCACGGGAAGGCGCCATGGGCGCGTCGCTGCCCGACGGAGACGTGCTGGTCGTGGGCGGCGAAAACGAAAACGCGGAATACCTGACTTCCACTGAAATCTATGATCCTCTCACCGAAACATGGAGCTCGGCCGCGAACATGAACGTGGCGCGGGAACACGCTGTCGCTGTGACCCTGCCCGACGGGGACGTGCTGGTGGGAGGCGGCGAAAACGGAACGGAAGGCCGACTCGATACCAGCGAAATCTACGATCCGGTCACCAACACGTGGAGCGCGGCCACCTCGATGCTCGCATTTCGGGAAGGCGCCATCGCCGCGTCGTTGCCCGACGGGGCGGTGCTGGTGGCGGGTGGCTTTGACGGCCTCTCGCCCCTGCTGGATTCCAGCGAACTGTTCTACTCCGCGCCCCAGGCACAGGTGGCGGGTGGCGACTTCGGCGATCAGACGGTCGGCGAGCCCTCGCCCGTGTCGGTGCTGGACGTTACGAACATCGGTGTGCAGGCGCTGGCGATCACCACCGCCAAGCTGGAAGGCGCAGACCCCGGCGACTTCGCGATCACCGCCGACTCGTGCTTGCAGCGCGGGCTCCCCACCGGGCAGAGCTGCACGATCAGCGTTCGCTTCACGCCGAGCACGACCGGCACAAGGGAAGCAACGATCGCGCTCTCCGACAATGAGCCGTCCGCGACGAACTTCGCGCTTACCGGGACCGGCGTGGCCGCCAACTCAGGGCCCACGGGACCGACCGGCCCCACGGGACCAATCGGCCCCACTGGACCTACGGGACCCACGGGATCGACGGGTAGCCCAGGCCAGGCCGGGGCCAACGGCACAAACGGCGCCACCGGTGCGCAAGGACCGGCCGGCAAGGTCGAGCTGATCACCTGCGTGAGGGTCAAGAAGGGCGGCAAGATCCAGCAGACGTGCCAGGCCAAGCAGGGAGCCTCCCCGATCAAGTTCACGGGCACGGGGACGAAGGTCGCGGCGGCACTTTCGCGCGGGAAAGTCACCTACGCCACGGGGTTTGCTCTCGACTCGGGCGCTCAGACACAGTTGCTGCTGAGCCCACGCCGCGAGATCGGCCAGGGCCGTTACACGCTGACCGTCAAGCGCGCGAACAGGCTACTGCGCGAGACGATCACGATCGACTGAGCAGCCGCTGCTCGAAAGAGTGGGCATGACGTTTACGTCATGTCGTGCCCACTTGCACGATCCGAGCAGCGTGTACCGGCGCTGATCGACGCAGGCGATGTCGAACCGGGCACGGGGGCGCAGGCTGGGAGCAAACTCTTCCAAACTAGACTCTAGTCAGCTAGAGTTTCTATATGGAACCTTTCGTGGGCAGGGCGGCCGAGCTGGCCGAGTTGCAGTCGGAGCTGGATCTGGTCAGACGCAGTGGCCGCGCACGCTTCGTGTGGATGCGAGGCCGTCGCCGAGTCGGTAAGTCGCGCTTGGCTCAGGAGCTCTGCGACCGCTCAGGGGCTCCCTACTGCTTCTACCAGGCGCCCCGACGACCGCGCCCGGATGCCATTGCCGCCTTCGTCGAGGCGCTCAGAGAGTCGAGCCTGGCCGCGGCGGAGCGCTTCGAGGGCGCCTCATACAGCTCTTGGCCGGCTGCGTTGCGGGCCGCGGTGGCGGGTCTTGTGCCGTCCGACCCGGCGATTGTGGTGATCGACGAGCTGCCCTACCTGACCGAGCTCGATGCGGGCTTTGCCGCTGACCTGCAGAAGGCGTGGGATCGAACGCTCGAGGAGGCGCCGGTCCTGCTCGTGTGCGTGGGGTCCGACGTGCGGATGATGGAGACTCTGGTGGGGGAGCGATCACCGCTTCATGGCAGGCCGACCCGCGAGATGCGGATCGCGCCCCTCAGTCCGGCGGCCGTCGCCGACATCACCGAAGCCTCCGACGCAGTCGAGGCGATCGACCGCTATCTCGTCGTGGGAGGCTTTCCGCTGCTCGCCGCGTCTTGGCCGCGAGCGGCGAGCCTGCGCGAGTTCCTCGAGGATGCGCTACGCGACGATCAAACGCCGTTTGCGACAACGGCGCTGAGGATCGTTGCGTCGGAGTTCGAGCGCGAGTTGCAAGCCAGGAAGGTGGTCGAGGCGATCGGCCATGGCGAGACCGCTTACAGCCGCATCCAGTCGCGCAGTGGAGCGAAGGGAAACACCCTGACAGCCGCCCTGAGCGTGCTCGTCGGGACGAAGCAGATGGTGCGCAGGGAGCTCCCTTACGCCGTCCCCTCGAGCAAGACCGCCGCAAAGTACATCGTGGCGGATCCATATCTGCGCTTCTGGCTGCGGTTCGTCGGTCCGCACATCGATGAGCTCTCGCGCGGCAGGCCGGACCTCGTGATCGAGCGGATCATGCGCGGCTGGAGCGCCTTTCGCGGTCGCGCCGTCGAGCCGCTTGTCCGTGAAGGGCTGGAGCGGCTGCTGGCCGACGCATCACTGAGCGAGCGCCTCGGCGGTGCCCGACACGTCGGGTCCTGGTGGCGGCGCGATCACGCCATCGAGGTCGATCTGGTCGGCGGGGACGCGCCCGCGCCGACGAGCATCGGGTTCGTCGGCTCAGTCAAGTGGCGCGAGAACGAGCCATTCTCTGGCCGCGATCTGAGCGATCTGGCGAGAAGCCGCGCCGTCGTGCCGGGCGCCGAGCTTGCCAAGCTCGTCGTCGTCAGCCGCGCGCGCGTGGACGACGATGTCGCGGTGGACGCAACCTTCCGAGGAGACGAGCTGCTCGCCGCCTGGTAGACGCAAGGGCAGAAACCCCGCGAGCTCTGCACGTAATCCTCGCTGCACAGTAACCCTCTGACACAACATTCATCCTGAGGGTGGCCGGACGTGCGCGACGAGTCGGCGCGCGAGCCGCTGCTCAACCGTCTTTCCAAGCAAAGAACCCCGGCTTCTTCGTCCCGTCGGTTTCGAGCAGGCCCCCGTAGGACTCGGGCGGTTCGTCGTACAGGTGGATCCAGCCGACCGCGTAGACGCTCGGCAGTTCGCCGGCGACGCGCAACCCGTCGGTGATCCACTGCGCCTGAACCAGCGGTTCGACGTAGAAGTTGAACTCTTCATCGACCTTCGTCGGGACCGTCCACTCCGAGATGAACAGCTTCGGATCGGGATTTCCCGGCCGGCCCAGATAGCGATCGACGAGCTTGCTCAGACGTCCCTGGTCGGAGAAGTCGATCTCCTGGTCGGGCGAGGGCGGGTTTGAGAGGTTCGGCGCGCGGAAGCTGAACGGGTCATCGCCGTACATGTCCAACCGCGGCGGTCGGCCGTCGGGCAGGCGCAGGTTTTCGATCCACTGCTGCGTGGAGATGTCCCCGGTCGTGTAGGTCATGCCGCCGATCACGATGTTCGAGCGGCTGACGCCCTTCAGGGCGCCATAGGCGGCATCGAGGATGCGGGCGTAGATGTGCGGCGCGAGCTGCTGCTGGGCGTTCAGCTTGGCGAACGGCTTTGCCGGCGTCTCCGGCTCGAAGTTGGGCGTGCGCGAGGGCTCGCCCCAGACCATCCATAGGTGCACCGACGGGTAGCGCCTGGTGGCGGCGATCGCGAAGTTGGCGTAGTCCTGGGGGCTGCGCGGCACCCAGTTCCACGGCCTGCCGCCGTTGGCCCATGTGGGCGCGCCGATGATCTGCAGGGCCACCTGGATGTGGTAGCGCTTGGCTTCGGCAACGGCCTGCGTGACCTCGGCGGGCCAGACGTAGGCGGGGTCGTTGGGGTTGCGCGGCTGGTCGGGGCGACGTGGTGCGACCGAGCTCCAGTACAGGCGGTCCTCGTAGATCTTGATGCCAAGTTCGCGGTAGGTGGGGAACAGGGAGGCTCCATCGTGGACAGCGGGGCCCCAGATGGCCTTGACGTCCGCGGCCCGCGCCTCACGGGGCGCCAGGGCGGCGAAGAGTAGCGCCAGCGCGGCTGCACATGCGTACGTCGCGAGGGCCCGCCAGCACAGGCATGGCTTGCGGAGCGTGAGATGGTGGGCCGAGGTGTTCATGCGGTGCGGAGGAGACCGATGATAAGGTCCGCGTCCGCGTATCGTGCCGGTCCGCTCCGCGATCTCAGTCGAGTGTGCTTCTCGCGGGCGGTGTGGTGACATCGCCAAGCCTGCCTCGACTGCCGTCAGCCCGACACGGGACCTGCTCGTGCCGCCCAGCGGTCATACCATAGCTCAGCCTCGCTGAGTCGGCGGTGTCGCTGCAGGATCTCGCGAACGTTTGCCTTGAGACGCTCCTTTTCGGGATGCGGTGTAGCGACGAGCCACTGTGTGTGTCCTTTGCCGCTCTCAAGCCATCGGAGCGCCTCACCACATTCGCCGGCATCCACGCGGCGATCATCGAAGTCGGTCTGGAAGTGTTCATTCATGCGCCGGGAGACGACGCTCGCATCGGCGATCACCTC
Organism: uncultured Solirubrobacterales bacterium; assembly: GCA_963810645.1. Lineage (GTDB taxonomy): Bacteria > Actinomycetota > Thermoleophilia > Solirubrobacterales > Solirubrobacteraceae > Palsa-744. Next base: position 8,008 of record CAWEOK010000008.1, read on the forward strand.
GTCGAACTCGCACACGACGACCGCGTCCCTCGCAGGCCATACCCGACGGTGGAAGTCTATGTAACTCCAAAAAAGGACATCAGCCGAGAGGCGTTCATCTACGATGAGCAGTGAGCTGAGCGCATCGAGTGGACGCCGGATCACCATGGCGCAGGGCCGCTTCAACTGTGCGGCTCGCAGGATCTGCCCGGGCACATGCAGGTGATGGGCAAGTGGAACCTGCCCGTTGCGCCGCCGAAAGATCTCAACGGCATAGCTGTTCGCGGAGCGGGGGAAGCCCTCGATGCACGCAACGCTTTCGGAACGCATGATCTGCCACCACCTCGAAGGGCGTACCGCCTGGAGCGCAAGCAACTCCGGCCGCGCGCCAGCAGCGATGCGCAGGGCGTATTCGGCGTTTCTCGCGACGACGCCCACAGAGGTGAGGTATCGACGCGCCGTCTGAGAGCGATGGCATGGAGAGCGTAACAAGCACCAAAGGGTATTTGAAATGGGAGGGACGCAAGTTGTGGTCCCTCTCTGCCAGGTTCACGTAAGACGTCTATGACCACGTTCTTAGCTCAAGGCAAAGAGGATGCTTCCGCTCGCCAAGGTCAGGTCGGCGGGTTGGTAACGTTGCGCAATCGCCAACCAGTTCACGCGTCATGCCTGCTAGACACCCCACAATCTCGGTAGTGATCGCAGTGCGCGACGGTGAGCGGACGATCCAAGGTGCAGTTCGCAGCGCGCTGATCCAGAGCAGTCCGGCCAGCGAGGTGATCGTTGTCGATGACGGGTCTGTCAACAAGACCAAGCAGCGCGTCCATGAACTGACGAGCGACCGGGTAGTCGTAGTGGACGGCGACGGGCGAGGGGTGTCGGCGGCCCGGAACGCCGGTATCAGCAGGGCGAGTGGCGTCTGGATCGCGTTCCTGGATGGAGACGACTACTGGGAGCCGGAGTTCCTGGAGCTGGCTCGTACAACGATCGCCGCCGACCCCGATGCGGTCGCGTGCTTCGGTGCGGCCACTCCGATCGATGACGGCGGTCGCGTGATTGGCCGTCACGACATGCGCGAGGTGGTCACGCTGGAGGAGCTTGTCAGCGGCCGGATCATCCCTACCACGAGCGCCACGCTCGTGTGCCGCGACGCGGTGATCGAGTGCGGCGGCTTCTATGAGGGCTTCAAACGGGCGGCCGGCGTCGAGGATCTCGACTTGTGGTGGAGGATTGCCGCGGAGGGACGATGTCTTGGAATTGTCAGGCCCGCCGCGGTGTACGTCGTGCATGACGATCGCGACCGCAGACGGTCTGTCCAGGAGCTGTCGGACCTGGAATGCGACCGTGAACTGGCGGTCAACCGCCTTGCCGCGGCCGGCGCATCGCCTGCCCTCGTGCGCAGGGGTCGCGCGATCATGCGTACGCGTACCGCTCGTTATTGGCTGCGCGCCGGAAAGCCGGCGCGTGCTCGCATCGCGGCACGGTCCTCGCTGCGGGCGTTGCCAACGGTCGAGGGCTGTGTGACGCTGGTCATCGCAAGCGCGCCGAGAGCGCTTCGTGAGGCCCTGGTACTTCTCAGGCGCCGCCATCGCGCCGCCGCGCCGCCGGGAGGGAGCTGACCTGTGTCGTCCTCGATGCGGGACAGTCGGATGCTCCACGGATTCGGCTGGTCAACTACGTACTTGGTCGTCACGCGTGCCAGCGCGCTGATCGCCGTTCCGGTCGTTTTGCACGACGTGGGCGCTGATCTCTACGCCGTCTGGGTACTCGCGGGCGCGCTCGTGATGATCCAAAGCCTCTTTGATCTCGGAGTGGCCTCGGCGGTCGTGCGCTATGTAGCGCACGCCGCGTCTGCCGAGGGCGGTGCGCGCGCGTCGGTATTGATTATTGCTCGACGAGCGATGTACTTCTACTTGCTGCTTTCGGCGGCGGTGTTCCTGCCGATGTGGTTCTATGCGAACGACCTTGTTGGCCTGGTTCACTTCCTAAAGCCGAACGAAGTGGCCGCGGCTGTGGTGATTGTGCGGTGGGCAGCTGTGACCTTTGTGCTGACCAACATCGTGATGGTCGCTGCCTCCGTCCTTCAGGGCATCAACCATGTCGGTGCGTCCTACCGCGATCAGACGATCGGCTGGCTCCTGTACCTTCCGCTACTCGTCGTTGGGATGGGTGTGGTGCCTCATGCACAGGCGCTAGGGATCGCATGGGTCGGCGCGTATACCGTGCAGATGCTTTTGCTGTTGAGGTCGCTGATGGTCGGCATGCGCAGCGTCCCGCCAGGCTTCAGCGACACACCTGGCGTTGGAGAGATGCTCGCCTTCGGCAGCCGCTGGCAGGTCTCCGCATGGGCCGATTTCGCGACGTTTCAACTTCCTCGCTTCATCGCCGGCGTTGCGCTGTCAAGCAGCGACGTGGTCAGCCTCGACGTGGCGATTCGCGCTGCTCTGTTCGTGGTCGCGCCGCTGTTTGCCTTCTATCCGACTGTTCTACCTAAGGCTGCATCCCTGTTGGCGCGAGGCGGTGAGCAAGCGCTGCGTGCATTTCTACAGCCCTACTACAGCATCGGATTGTCGCTGGTCGTGGTTGGTGTGAGCGTGTTGATGCCCGTCGAGGTGCCCGCGCTCGCAGCATGGACCGGGCGTGAGACGAGCACGTTTGATCCGTTGGTGGTGGCGGTCATTCTGATCGGAACTGCCGCGTACGCGTCAACCGGCCTGCTGTCCTCGGCGCAACTGGCGCGCGGGGATATCACGCCGATCCTCATATACAAGGGACGTCAGCTTCTGCTCGCCGTTGTGCTCCTTCCCCTTGCGGCGTTGCTCGGCCTTCTGCCCGTCGCGGCGGCTCTCTCTGTCTCTCTCTTTCTGCCTGCGATCGCCTTCAATTTTGGTATCGCGAATAAACTCGACCTGGGGACTCCGTTGAGATCCAGACGCACGCGATGGAGCCTCGCCGGCTTTGCCTTGATTCAGGTGGCGATCCCCATGACGCTGGTTCTCAGCGTGGGTGACGCGCTGCCCTCGTGGCAGCTGCTTGGCCTCGTCTCGTTAGCTGCGCTGACCTGCCTCCTGATCGGAGGTCTCCTGCTTGTTGGTCGCGTACGCGCCCGCGACTACTGGTCGGGGCTGGCGCCGTGGCGAACCGCGACTGCCCCGGCATCGATCGCCGACCACTTGGCAAGGAAGTGACGTCGGTTGCGACGCGAAATGCTCTTGATGCTCTCGCTCCGCCCGTCATAGTGGACGCGGCGCCACGAACGGGCCGCTGAGATGGAGAACTTGTGCGTGAACTCAACCCCAGCGACAGCAAAGCAGCTGAGTCCGGCCCGCAGGCGCACGGCCGTGCAGTAGTCGACCTCCTCGTAGCCACACGGGGTGTACGCCTCCTCGAACCCACCGACGCTGTCAAACACGTGCTTGGGTGTCGCAAGGAGGAAGCCGGAAACGACCTCGCACTCGCGCAGCTCGCCGGGTAAAAGCTCCTCTAAGCTTAGATATGACAAATGCTGTGCAAGCGTAATATCCCACCGGGTGCCAACTGGCCCGACCACTCCGGCGCTCGGTTCGCGTCCGAGCGCCTGGTGCAGAAGGGCCAGCGAATCATGCCCGAGAACGACATCGTCGTTGACCACACACAGTACGGGCGCACGTGCCAGGCGCGCTGCCGCGTTCCATGCCACGGGTACCCCTCGATTGACATCAAACGCCACTGCCGACGCATCGTTCGGTACGCCTGCTGCCTCGGCTGACACCCCGTTGAGCGCCACTATCAGCTCGCCTCTCAGCGGACCCAATGCGTCGGACATGCTCGCGTTGAGTGAGCTCAGATTGGGCTCTCGGTGCTGCTTGTAGACCGCCACGCATACAGAGATGTCTGGTGTCGTCGGATCTCAAGTCATGGCTGGACAATACGTGTTTGAGGCGGCCAACCCTTTTCAGAGTCGGCCCCAGCCTATAGTTGGGCCAATCCCACAAGACGACATCCACAAAAAGCTATAGTGCCGACAGTCCGAGGCGAGCAAGCCTATTATGAGCGCGATGCCTGTTTCTAACATGGATAGTGGGGGACCCGCCCCTACGGAGATGAGGTACGCGCACGACCCATATCCAGGAGGGGCTCGCAGGGAGATGCTGGAGCGCATAGACCAAGGGTCGGAGGTGCTCGACGTGGGCTGCTGGTCCGGAGCCATCGGCGCCTTCCTCGGGCGAGAGCGAGCAGCCGTAGTCGACGGTGTGGAGCCGGAGCTGGAGATGGCTGCTTGTGCCGCCAGTCACTATCGCAGCGTTTATCGGTCGACAATCGAGCAGGCGATGGAAGAGTTGATGACTGAACGACGCCACTCCTATGATTCGCTCTTGTTCTTGGATGTCCTTGAGCACTTGGTGGATCCTCGCGGAGTGCTCATTGCGTCGCATGAGCTGTTGCGCCCGGGTGGGACGATGCTGATCTCGATACCTAACGTGGCGCACTGGTCGCTGCGTTTGGAGTTGCTTCGAGGCAGATGGCACTATCGCGACAACGGCCTGCTCGATCGTACGCATCTGCGGTTCTTTACCAAGTTGACAGCGCTTGAGCTTGTGCGGGAGGCCGGGTGGGAGCCTGCGTGGGAACGGGTCTCGGTCGGCCAACCACCTTTGGTCACACTCTCGGAGTCCAGCCTGCGGATGCTAGAGCAGTGGCCGACGCTCTTTGGTGTGCAGTTTCTCTTTGAGCTTCGTCCCGCCCCACATCCGGGTTCGTCATGAAAATCAGCTGGCTCACATATCTCGATCCCTTTGTCTTCTCGGGGGGAGGGGAGATGCACAATCGACTCCTAATCGAGGTCGGTAGGCGTCGCGGGCACCAGATCACGATTTCGCCGTGGCTGCGGCGCCGCGCACAACGCCTTCTGCGCCGAGCGAACATGGCGCGACATGTGCCGGTCGATTGGGACGCCGACCTGTTCGTGCTTGCGAACATCAGAAACCAGGGCCCACGCTCCGATCACTTCCCGGAGAGGATCATCAATCGCGCACTTTCAACTGGTCGTGCGGTCATCCTGGCCGATGCTTGGGTCGATGTATGCGCCCTCGATCTGCCCTGCGAGGGGAATCGCGACAGGTGCCCGGTCACCTGCTCACGAGCTTATGCCAATAAGCTCTATGGAGCCGCCCGGGCGGCTGTTTTTGTCTCTCCGATGCAAGGTAGACTGATCGAGTCCGTAATCGACGTGCCACTCCCCGACACCGTGATACTCAGCCGTCCACAGATCGACACATCTCTTTTTCGCCCCTTAGAGATAGAGAGAGACATCGACGTTCTCTACGTCGGAACGATCAACGAGGCGAAGGGCTATGACAGTCTGATCGAGCGCTTTGGACCGGATCGCTTGACCTTCGTGGGTCCGAACTGGCTGGATGAGCCGATCCAGGGGACGTGGCTGGGGCCCATGGCCTACGAGGAGCTGCCGGAGATCTACAACCGGGCCAGGACGTTCGCACACCTACCTAAGTGGATCGAGCCGATGGGACGCACGGTCGTGGAGGCGGGTCTCTGCGGCTGCGAGCTGATCTTGAACGACCGCGTGGGTGTGACAAGCTACGAGCCGCAGGATTGGCGAGATCCGAGCCGTGTGCAAGTCAATGCTGAGCTGTTCTGGTCGGATCTCGAGGACGCTCTGGCCATGCCCTGCTCTCCGTCGAAGTCACCAGCATTGTGAGCTCGGCGCTTCAGGCCACCCTGTCAAGGCCACGGAGCGCCTTGGTGTCGCAATCCCACTGGTTGGCCCCTACCGGCCTGGTCATCCTCGCATTCGCCTGGCCAGTGTTCGTATTCACCGGAAGTCAAGTCAGTTACCTGGTCTCAATCGCAGCCGCGTGCTGCACCGCCGTCACGCTTGCCGCCTCCGGGAGCAGCCTGGTGGTGGTCTATCTCGCCGGGCTGATGGCCCTGGTTGGCCCTGAAGTCAATGGCCAGCTGGGAAACGGTCACGCGCCGCTAGGCTCGCTGCGACTCTTCGATGCGGTCACCGCCACGGCGGCATTCACGGTGTTGGTGATTACCTGGCGATCAAGGCACACAATCCTTCCGCAGTGGCGGCGCCCCGGGGCGCTCGCCGTGTTGAGCGCGGCGGTGATCGGCTACGCGACCGTCAGATGGGCCATGGAAGGACACCAGGTGAACAGCTTCCTGCGTACCGACCTCAGACTGATCATCCTCGCCGTTCTTTTCTGGTTGATCGCAACCAGCTGTTGACGAGGAGGAACCCAGCCGATTCTATGGGGCGTCGTGGTCATTGGATTGCTGACCGCAGCCAAGGCGGCGGCGGTCCACTTCAGCGGCCTGTACGCGATTGGATCCTATGACAGGCTCCAGGCAACCAACCTGTATACGGCGGGGCATCTGCGCACCATCCTCGTAGGCGGAGACACGTTGATGATCCTCGTGCCGGCTGTGGCGATGCTGCTGATGAGTGCGACACGCAGGATGTCTATACGAATCGCGCTCGTGCTCTGCACGCTCATCTGCCTATGGGCGCTCGGTCTCTCGGCCACGAGAACCAGCGTGCTGGTCGCGCTGGGACTAATGCTTGTGGCAGTTGCTGCGATGCTGATTCTCGCTCGCCCGCACCTGTCAAGATGGGCGCTCGCATCCGGTCTGGTCGTGGCAGTTGTCATCCTCGCCGTGGCGGCGCTAGGTGGAGCCGCATCCAGGTTGACTGAAGCCGAAGGACCCAACGCTGGTCTGAACTTTCGCAAGGACGAGATCAACAGCTTTCTGAATGCGTCCCCTACGACGAAGTATCTGGGTCAGGGACTGGCCGGACGCTTCCTGGGCAAGAATATCAATGGTCAATCGGTGCTCACAGGCTGGGCGCACGAGCTGCCGGTGTGGATTGCTTTGAAGACGGGGATCTTTGGTCTGCTCTGCGCTAGCCTCGCCCTCGCGATCATGTTTTGGCGAACGCTCAATGCGTTGAAGAGAGGAGGCGACCGCGTACAGGTATTGGCAGGCGCCATTATGGTGCTTGGACTTGTGGTGATGTCAATGACGCTTGGTCGCTTGGCCCTTCCGGAGGGAATCCTCCCATTGATCGTGGGCGTGTTCCTGATTTCCACCGCTGTCCCGACTCCCATCGCGTCGGTCGCATGAAAACTCTGCTTGCGGCGCTCGTAGCGCTTGCCCTATGTGCCGCCTTGACGGGTTGCAGCACACACCGCGAGGAACTCGCCCGGGAGGCCCCGCCCGAAAGCTCTCCGACCCAGAGCACCGGTGAAGTTGCCAACGTGGCCATCTCGCTTCTGGAAAGCGAGGCAAGTCGAATAAATGTGCTCTCCAGCGAAGCGCTCGCCCCGCTCACCGAAGCGGCGAGCATCGCGTTCAAGCGAACCGGCTCGACCCGTGCCTTTGCCCTGATCCGCCAGTTCGCCAAGGGCCTGCTCGCCGCTCGGGTGACTCGCGACGGCGTATCGGGATTCTTCAGCGCGTCTAGCGGAGCCGCGCCCCAGGCACAGATCACCGCCCTGTCCGGACTCGCTTTGGCGGACGCATACGGTGCCACGCGGGAATCCAAATACAGAGTCGCCGCGCTCGCGGCTGCGAGTGACGTGACGAGTCCTGCGTTCGGCTGGGTCTCCTCGCCCGTAGGCGTTGGTGTGGTGGCGGTACCAGGCGGGCACCGGCCGAACGTCGCCATGACCGCGAACGCTGCTCTGCTTCTAAAGCGCGCTGGTCAACTCGGAGCACTAGGCGCGTTTGCCAAGTATCGCGCCGCCCTGCGCACAGTCTACTCATCGCAGGCGGCCGTCGGTCGATGGTATGAGAATGTCGGTGGACACACCCCTATGAGCCTGGGCGAATGGGGGACGACCCTCTTCGATCTCAGCGCCGATGGCTCGAAGGATTCGCTGGGCATTGTTGGCGGCGGCGTGCCGGCGCTCTACGCCAACACATTTGGAGCTGATGGTCAGCTGCGGAAGAACAGCGCGACTGCTAACCAGCCGACCGGTGTCGCACTCGCGCTGCGAGCATTGGCCGCATATCCAGACAGCAGTTTGGCGGACGCGGCGTTTGACAAGCTCACCGAACGTCGGCGTACCGACGGCTCGATCAGCCTCGCCGCAGCCGATGACACGGTTAGCCAAGCCTACTTCGCTCTCGCGTACGCTCAGCTGCTGGCCGGTCGCGCCGGTTCTTAATCGTTTGTATGCCCAAAGGCGGTGTGCAGCGCACGTGCACCGAACATACCCGAAGCCTGTGCCGCGAAGTTCCTCAGTGCTCGCTCGCGCCCGAGGTGCAGCAACTCAAGACGTCGGGGCGTGTCCGCAAGCAATTCCGCGCACGCCTTCGCTGCCCCGCGCAGATCATCCGGTGCTACCAGCACACCGGCGTCACCGACTACTTCGGGCGTCGCTCCGCGCGAAAAGCCGACAACCGGGCAGCCAGATGCCATCGCCTCGACGCACACCAGGCCGAACGTCTCCGGAACCGTGGAGAGATGCACCAGGGCTGCCGCCTCCCTCAGCAGCTCGCCGGTTGCGCCGGCCGGGTACTCGACCAGCCGCAGCACGTCGGGGTCGCCGAACGCCGCCACGGCCGCCCGCACCTGTGCTGCGTACTCGGCATGGGGCCCCGTTCGATAGATGGCCCTCCCGGCGATGATCCCACGCGCGTCAGGGATCTCCTCTCGCACCTGCCGAAGCACCTCGATGAAGCCGAGGTGGTTCTTGAGGGGGGTGAGATGACCTACAAAAGCAAGTAGCGGCTCGCGCTCATCGGGGCCAACCGGGAAGAGCTCGAGCTCGATCCCCGGGTGCACGACACAGGTCGGCGCGCCACGCAGCGCGCCTTGGGCCGCTGCCGCGTCGCTGTAGGTGATCACGATGCGAGGCATACGCCGGGCCAGAAGAGACCACGCTCGACAGACGATCGTATCGGTCGGTACGAAATCAGACGCGATCCACGCCGTCGGAATACGGCGCGCCGCGGCCGGGATAGACAGCGCAAGTTGAGCACGGAAGCCCATGGCCAGCACCCCGTCGGGTTGCAAAGCCGAGAGCCATCGGCCGAGCGCTCGCTGGTAGGCGCCGGCGGTCCACAATACGTCAGCGCGTGCGGCTCGGGCCGAACCATATCGGCGACTCAAGCCATCGAGCGCACGTCCAGATTCGACCACCCGGCAACGCGCGCCGATCGCCTCGAGATGGCCGCGCAGGGCGCCTTCGGCGGGCATCGCCACCTCGACGTCGTCGCCCGCCTGACAGAGACTCCTCAGCGTGTGGATGTCGATTGACTCGGCTCCGCCGAGCTCGCCGGTTGAACGTGACGACGGCGATCTTCACGTGAGCGAGTCGTAGAGTGCGAGCGTTGCGTTGGTCATCGACGTCGCCGTGAACATCTGCGCCCGATCGGTGGCACCGGCCGACAATCTACGCCATGTCTCATCGTCGCCTGCCATCAGCTCCATTGCCCGGCCCAGTGCCTCCGGGTCGCTCGGGCCGACAACCAATCCGCTCTGGTCATGCAGATTCACCCAGGAGGTCGCCGTCCCCACCTCGGTTGAGATGCACGGGGTCCCGCGGCTCAGCGCCTCGGCCAGCACGAGCCCAAACGCCTCTGATCGATCGATGCTCGGCAGGACAAGCGCGCGGGCCGAACGGTACTCGCGATCGAGCTCGGCGTCAGGCAGATCGCTCAAAAAGGTCACACGGCTGCTCAGCCCGAGCGAGTCACACAACTGGGCGAGCTCGGTCTCGACCGGCCCCGATCCGACGACGCGCAGGCTTAGACCACTGGTGCGCGCGAGCGCGTGCATAAGTACGGGCAGTCCCTTGTAGCGTCGCAGGCGACCCACAAACAGAAACGTGCGTGGCTCTCGGGGCACAACGGCGGATGGCATCGGCCGTACACCATAGGGAATGACGTGAGCGACATTGTGGAGCCTTGCGAGCAGGGGGCTCGAATGCAGTATGCTCTTCGAGCCAACGATCACCGCGTCCATGTGCGACAGGATGCGGCGCAGGATCGGGCGATAGATGGCCCCGAGTGCGCGCTGGCGTGTGATGTCGGCGTGATAGGACATCACTCGACGAGTGCCGCGGCTGAGCAAAGGCTCTGCAACCTCCCCGATCGGGTTGGGATGATGGAAATGTGCGATATCGACCCGCGCGCGCCAGGCTGCACCCATGAAAGCAAGCGTCACGGGCGAGGAGGCGAACCGCCCGATCTCACCTAGACGCTGAATCGCGACGCCGTTGGGCAGACGCTCCCGCGTCGCGTGCCGTACCCCCGCAGCGATAATCTCTACGTCCCAGCCGGCCGCTTGCTGCATCTCTGCGAGCATCGCGACGTGTTGCTCGATGCCACCAAATACCGGCGGAAACGCATCCTTATAGAAATGGGCGACCCGCATCGAATCCAATGATCGCACGATTGCGAGTACGCGCTCACGCATCTCGCTTCGTTGGATGCATCGACTTTACGCGACCATATGTTTGGGGCTGAGTCAGGCGTGGATGTGCAGCTACGCCGGAACGGTACCTTGAGCGATACGACGAGTGCTAGGAGATAGCCGGTGCAACACCCGCCGCGCGTTGGGCTAGATCTCAGGCGAACTACCCTCTGGCCGCAGACGGGCATCGCGCGGTATGGACGAAACCTGTTTCGCTCCATCCGCGCAGCCCAGCCGGGAGATCTGGATGTTTGCGCCATTGACGTGAGCGGCTCTTCCAACTGGCCGGGCGCGATCACGGTCGGTCGTGGAACCCCCGCGCCGCGCCGGGCGATCCAGGAGCAGGTGCGCATGGCAGCTTTGACGCGGCATCTGGATCTACTGCACCTACCGTGGAGCGAGGGTCCTGTGCATCCTCTCTGCCCCCTCGTGTTGACGCTTTTCGACCTCGCGACGCTCGACCGCGCATCCTCTTATGAGCTCTGGTTTCGCGTCTACTACAACACGCTGCTCCGCGCGCATGTGCGGCAGTCGTCGATGGTCGTGGTCACCTCCCAAGCAACGCTCGACGCTGCGCGCGAACGCTGGCCCAACCAGCGCTATCGTCTCATCCCGCTCGCGGTCAACCCGTGCTTCCGGGTCCTCGAAGGGGAGATACGAACGTCTGAGCCGACGATCCTCTACTCGGGGGGATTCGACATCCGCAAGCGAATCCCCGACCTGATCGAAGCGGTAGCACAGGTGCGCCCCAGCTTCCCGTCCCTGCGGCTGATCATCTCTGGCGTCGCTCCCCCGGCAATCGTCGAGCTGGCACGACGCAGTCTCGGTGGTCAGGTCATGTTCAGTGGCTACCTCAGCGATGAGGAGCTTGCCGCCTGGTACCGCCGTGCCTGGATCGTCGCATATCCGACCGACATGGAGGGATTTGGCTTCCCAATCGTGGAGGCGTTCGCCAGCGGAACGCCGGTCGTTGCGACGAGAGTCGGAAGCGTAGAGGAGGTCTCCGGCAACGCAGCGGTGCTCGTCTCGCCGGGCGACGTCGAAGAGCTTGGAGAGGCCATCAAGCGGCTCCTCGCGGAGGACACGCTGCGCGATTCGTTGCGACTCGCGGGCTTAGAGCGAGCATCCGGCTTCAGTTGGGATGTGATCGCAGCAAGGACCATGGACATCTACCGCGAGGCGCTCGCAGGATAGCCGCGCCTGCGGCAGCGAGCACGGTCGGGGGGCCGACATTGTCGCCCCCCCGTGTGACCTCAACATGGCCATACCTGTTGCCAATCAGCAAGTCAAGCACGTCGCGCAGGAGCGGCATGGAGTGGCACTCCACGACTACCGCGGGACGCTCCTGAAGCAGCCGACGCATGCCTTCGAGCACCAGCATCTCCCCGCCCTCCACGTCAATCTTGAGAAGGTCGGGCGGCGGCATCCAGTCGGCTTCGATCAGCCCATCGAGTGAGCGGACACGCACATCTGTGCCCTTTGCGCATCCAGAGCCTGCGATGGACTCGTCGCGGATGCGCGAGGCCAAGCCCTCTCGCCGCTCAAGTACGGCGTCATGGTCTTTGCATCCCAATGCCTCCTCGCGTACGGTAAGCCGAGGATCGCTGAAAGCCCGGTGCAGGCAACTGGCGGCTTCAGGGTCAGGCTCGAAGGCTACGATCCTGCCCTCTGGATCCATGAGATTCAGCGCGATGCGAGTGTAGTAACCCGTGTTGGCGCCAACATCGAAGAAGACCCGGCAGGACGGTAGGCGTTTAGCCAAGAACGCAGTCACCTCCGGCTCGTACCGGCCGAGCGCCACCGAACCTCGGTTCCGCATGCGGTAAACCAGCGAGAGCGGCGGCACCTCAAAGCGGTGCCCTCTGCCGGGGCCAACGAGGACCCTCGTTTGACGCATGCCAGAATACTAACTATAAACTCGTTTCAACTTCACGAACTCCCCCGACCAAGCAAGACTAGGACGCCTGGGCCTTGTGTGCGAACAATATGAGCCCATACGCGGGATCAATCCCCAACAGCCTTGAGAAGGCTAGCTGCGTTGGGAGGAGCAACCGGCGGCGAGGCGTGACGAGCATCTGGCGGTACGCCTCCACCCGCGTGAGGCCGGCGATCTTGCATATCGCCCAAAGATCCTGCACAGGCCACGGTCGTATGTGGGTCACGCAGCTACTCCAAACCCAGTTCGGGTGGTGCGTGTTGGGAGTCCCGATCACCAGTACCCCGCCTGGGTTGAGCAGTGCGACCGCGTGCTCGATGAAGCGCAGTCCAAGCTCTAAGGGAAGATGCTCGATCAGCTCCAACATGAGCACCGCGTCGAAGCTGTCGTCCACGCTGAGAAAATCGCCGTAGTCGTGATTGTGGCGGGTCTCGAGGTCGGCTGAGCGATAGTCCGCATCGATGCCGAGCCGACGAAGCACCTGGGACCAGTATCGGTCGCCGGCACCCACGTCGAGCACCGTCCGCGCTCCCGCCAGATGCTCGACAAAGAGTCGTGCGGCTGGCCCCGACGGAGGCGACTTCTCTCTCCAGTCGGGGGAGATTCGGATGAGCGAGGCGCCTGGGAACTTCGCCCGAACCTCCAGAAGCCGCCAATAGATATCCGCCACGTTGGACAGATCGGCTGGAGGATTGTCGAGCTGCGAGGTAGACATTGAGCGGCTGGGAAGCTCGGCTTCCTCTGCCAGCCTAGCAATGCACTTGTCAGTCCTTAGTCTCGTGCCAACCTCTCTCCAACGTCGAGCGCCCACGTGGCGACTGTTCCCTGCTCCGGCGCTCGCGACCATGCCGGGGCGTGCTACGCCGCCACATGTGAGATTCTTCGGCTGCGGCGAGAACCCGCGCGGCGAATGAGCGCATGATCACATGACCACTGCGACTGCGACGGCAAGGAGAGTGCTCCGTGTCCCTCGCTGAGCGGCTGCCGATCGGCTTGACCCTGGCCGCGATGGTCGCCTACGCGGCAACCCCATACGCCATCCGCCTGGCCGATCGTCTGCAGTTCTACGACCAGCCGATCGGCTACAAGGGCCACGCGCGCCCCACCCCGTACCTGGGCGGAGTGGCGGTGATGGGGGGCTTCGTGATCGCGGTGCTCGCCGCCGCCGGCGACCTGAGCAAGACGATTCCACTGGTCGGCGGCGTGGCGCTGCTGTGGGCGATCGGCACGATCGACGACCGCCGGACCGTCCGCCCAGTGTGGCGGGTTCTGGTCGAGCTCGTCCTGGCCTGGATGGTCTGGGCCTCGGGTCTGGGCTGGCATCTGCATATGGGCGACGCCGTCGATCTGACGCTGACCTGTCTGTGGGTATTGGGAGTCGTCAACGCCTTCAACCTCTTCGACAACATGGACGGGGCGGCCGGCACGATGGCGCTCGTGGTCTCCGCGGGCGCGGCCGTCCTCGGCGTGGTGCGTGGAGACGCCTGGCTCGCGGTCGGCGCGGCGTCGCTGGGCGGCGCCTGTCTGGGATTCCTCCCACGCAACCTGCTTCCGCCCGCGCGGATCTTCCTGGGCGATGGCGGCAGCATGCCACTCGGCTTCGCCGTGGCGGTGCTGGTGATGGTCGCCGCAACCACCTCGGTCGCCGCCTGGCAATCGTTGCTGGTGGCGCTCCTGCTCGTCGGGATTCCGGCCCTGGACACGAGCCTCGTGATCGTCTCCCGCCGGCGTCGGGGCGTATCGGTCGTCAAAGGTGGACGGGACCACCTCACCCATCGCACGCGCAGGTTCCTGCCCAGCGCCCGCGCGGTCGCGTTGACGCTGGGGGCTGTGCAGGCGGTCGTGTGCGTGGGAGCTGTGCTGGCCATCCAGGGAGGCTCGTCGTTCGTCGTGATCGGCGCGATCCTCTATCTGCTCGCGGCGGCGATCGCGATCGTGGTGCTGGAGAGGCAGCAGGTCGAGGAGTTTGACGCGGTGGGATCCGAGGGGACCGCCGCGACGAATCCCTCTCGCTCCGGCCTGGTCGGTCAACCCCATTCCGGCTTGACCGGTCGTCTGAGATCCTCGCCGGAGCACTCGCCGGCCGCGCTCGCGTGCCTGATCGTGCTCGGTCTCGGCGCCGGGCTGAGCCCGTTCTTCTTCGCCTACTACGACGCCTCTGTGTGGGTGCCGGTCGGCTTGGGAATCGTGCTCGCCTGCGCGATGGGCGTCGTCGCGCGCCCCATGCGCCCCGATGGTCCCGCCGTCCTGGCTCTTGGCGGTCTGCTCGGCCTGGGCGTGTGGTCGTTGGCTTCTACCGCCTGGGCTGAATCGGTGGAGAACGCCGTGGTGAGCGGCAACCTATGGCTCGTCTATGGAGCGCTGCTGCTGCTGATGCTCGTGCTCCTACGCAGCGAGCGGCGCTCGGCGGTGCTGCTCGGGGCTGCCGGGCTCGGGGTCGCGGCCGTAGCGATCTCCGTGCTCGCGCGCCTGCTCGGCGCCAACCCTGGAACGCTCTTCTTGGTGGGCCGTTTGAACTCCCCGCTGGGCTATATCAACGGCGAGGGCTGCCTGTTCGTGATGGGCTTCTGGCTGTGCTTTGCCGCCGCTGAGACCAGGCGAGCGCTGACGGCGGGCCCGGCGGCGGGGATTGCCACGCTGATGGCCTGCCTGGCGCTCCTGTCGCAGTCGCGGGGCACGGCGCTGGCGATGCTCGGCTCGCTGATCTTCGTGGTGGCGCTGGCGCCCGGTCGCACCCGTCGCGTCTACGGCCTACTGGTGCTGGCAGCCGGAGTGGCAGCCGCTGCGCCCGAGGAGCTGCGCGTCTATGACCACACGGTGGCCGAATCGGTCCCGGCCGGAGTCGGCCACGCCGCCGGGCGCTCTGCCCTGCTCGCCGCCTTGGCGGTGGGCGCCGCGTGGGCTCTGCTCACCTGGGCCTTGGAGCTGCTCCCCTCTCGAAGCGTCTCCCGTGTCCGGAGGGCCGCGGCATGGCTGCTCGTGATTCCGGTCGTACTCGCGCTGGCGGTCGCTGTCATCTCAGCGCACCGGATCGAGCACGACATTCGCGACCAGTGGCACGCCTTCACCCATCTCGGCGGCTCCAGCCCCGGCGGGAGCTCCTCGTCAGCCTCCGCCAACCAATCTCGGCTGCTATCCGGCGCGGGCAATCGCTACGACTACTGGCGTATCGCCTGGCACGTGTGGCGCGAACATCCGCTGCTCGGCGTGGGCGCCGGCAACTACGCCCGCTCCTACTACCAGCAGCGGAGCACGACCGAAGACATTCAGCAGCCGCACTCGATCGAGCTGCAGGCGCTTTCCGAGCTCGGCCTCGTCGGCGCGCTGCTGCTGCTGGCGGGCTTCATCGCGGGCATCGCCTGGGGGGCCGTGCGCATGCGCCCCGCCGCGAGACGCTCGGCGCTGACGCGCTCGTTGATGGTGGGCGCCGTCGGGGCCTTCACCGCCTGGCTGGTCCAGACCAGCGTCGACTGGATGCAGCTTCTGCCAGGGCTGACCGCGATCGCGATCGTCGCGGCCGCGGTCATGGTCAGGCCCCGCCGCCTGCCGCGACCGGCCGGAGCCACCTCCAGAAGCTCCGGCTTTGGAACATCCCTCACGAGCAGACCGGCGCTCGCGCTCGGGGCATCAGCCGTCGTGGCAACGCTCATCGTGGCGGGGGCGAGCCTCAGCCGTCAGGGTCTCGCCGATCTCTACCGGGAACGCGCCCAGAACGAGCTGGCCACTCGGCCCGCGTCGGCGCTCACCGACGCGAACCGCTCGCTGGACATCGACTCCGACGCCGTGGAAACCTATTACGTCAAGGCGGCCGCGCTCGCTCACTTCGACCAGGCCGCGGGGGCCGAAGGCGCAATGCGGCAAGCACTCGCCCACGAGCCGGACAACTTCGTCACCTGGGCGTTGCTGGGCGACATCGCCGTGCGCCAGCACCGGCTGCGGGTGGCCAGGCGCGACTACACGCGCGCCCACCAGCTGAACCCGCGCGATACCACACTGGCGGAACTGTCGCGCGATCCGGGCTCCGCGCTGCGCTGATCCTGGATTGCCCGGCGGCGACGAATAGCTGCTGCGTTGTCGCGGGCGCCGGCAGCGCGCGGCCGGTCAGTCACGGTTTGAGCAGCGGCGCATACCGCTCGCGCACGATGCGGACGACCTGCTCGGGGGTGTAGGGGTTGCGCAGGAAGCGGACGCCCTGCTGTTGGCGGGGCGTGATCGGACCGGGATGCTCCAGGGCCGCGATCACATCCTTGAGGCTGTGGAGGTCTTGGTAGATGGAGGGTTGTAGCTTTCGCATGGTGTCGAGCTTGCCGTCGGTGAGGTCGCGCAAAAGCCGAGGATCGAGCCGGTCGTGGAGGCGCTCCGCGATGAACGCGAGATCGGCCAGGTGCTTGTAGAGCCGGTGCGCGCACCAGCCGAGGGTCTTCTCGGCAGCGATCTCCTCCAATCGCATCACCGTGACCGAGGGAGCTCCCTGTGGCCACAGGTCCAGCTCGTAGGGGTCGGTGAGCGGCTGCTCTGTGCCGTCCTCCAGGACGCCGTAGCTTGCCAGGTCGACCTTGAAGCGCCGTTCGTTGACTTCGATGGGGACGGTCAGCCACAGTGGGTCGAACTCGACCGGGTCGGACTTCCAGACGTTGCCTTGATCGGATGTCGGCAGCAGTGGGGCGGGTCTGATCTCGATGTCGGGGCTCGTGTAGGTAAGCAGTTGCCTGATCTGGGCTGGGGCGGTGACTGCGCGGGTGGAGAGGTCGGCGTCGTAGATGGTGAGACGGTGGCTGCCGTGGGCTCGCAGGGCCATCCCGCCGGCCAGCACGCTGTCCTTGGCGAAGAAGTCCTTTTCGCGCAGGTTGAGGATCTCGACGATTCGTGCGAGGTCCCGCACGATGACGGGGAGCGGTATCTGCAGCGCTCGTGCGCGCTCTGTGATCAGCTCCGTCGTCGGGAAGCGGATCACTACTGCGCCAGCCAGCCCGCGAGGGAGCGCTCGGGCACGTTGATCGTGACGCCCCATTCACTGTCACGGGGCCAGGTGCTCGCGCCGTAGCTGTGGGCGGCGTCCAGGAGCACCTGGTTGCGTGCTCCGCGCAGATCGCCGAGGTGCTCAACCGCGGCGTCGTGGTGACCGAGACGGCTGAGCATGTAGCCGACGCGGCGTGCCACGGCGATGCTCACCGCGCGCGCGCAGCGGCAGAGCACGGCCAGGTCGAGGTCCTCGCGGCGTACGGCGCGTACCCATGCCCCGGCGATCAGCTCGATCTCGCCGCTCAGCTTGGGGCGGTAGAGGGTGTCGACGAGTGTGCGCTCGAGCGTCGAGCGCCAGTAGTGCTCGCGCCTAGTGGCCCGAACCTGTTCTAGGCCGACCCAGCGCTGCGCGCCGCTTATCCGTGTCACGAGGATCGGACGCTGGTCGATGACCAGTTTGCTGCCCTTGAAGGTCGCGTCCTCGCGGAGAGCCACATAGACCTCCCAGCTGTCCTCGTCGGTGAGCCGGTGCTCGATCAGGGCCGAGAGAAAGCCGAGGTAGTAGAGACCGTAGGGATGCAGCGTGGCGTCCAGGAGCACGTTGAACGGGGCGGCGTGGGCCAGGCCGTCGCCGGCCCAGGACGATACGACGTAGCGGCCACCCCCAAGCGAGATCAGCACACCCTTGTCCGCCATCCGCGACATCAGGTTGGCGTACGCCGGCGTAACGGACTTCAGAAGCGACCGGTCCTCGCGCAACGAAAACGTGGTGCGCTGCTCCTCGGCGAGCCGCCGCAACAGGATCGCCTCCAGCCGGCCCAGCGTGCGTGCCTTCGTCTCTATAGCCATTTACACGATTCTATCCTATATGATGGCGTTTAGCGGTGTTGGTAGGGAAGAAACCGTGCGCACGAAATATTATCTAAAAATCCCGCACTGCACCAATCTGCAGGGGAGTTTTGTGCAACCCCTGCCATGCTGGTTGATCCGCTGGCGCGACGTCGCTGAATCAACGGTCCCTTCGCGACTACACGCGCGCCCATCAGCTGAACCCGCGCGAAACCATCCTGGCGGAACTGTCGCGCGATCCGGGCTCCGCACTCCGCTAGGCAAAACACGTTCCGCTGGTCGAACCGTTATCTTGCACGGAAGTGCGTGTACTCCGCGTTTACACGGTCGGAGCCCTGGCGGCGTTTGCCCTCAGCTGTCTCGCGGTCCCCGTCCCGGCCCTCGGCCTGGAACCCGGCGTCCACGCCGACCCGGGCTCGCCCGCGGCCAAGCAGTACGCGCTGCCGCTGAACCAGGCCAGGCAGACCGGAGCGGGTCCCACCGGCCACGAAGGCTCTTCGGCGAACGTCCCGTTCGGCGCCGGCATCAAACCACCCGGCGCGGGTGGGTCGTCGCACTCGGGTACGGGCGCCGGGCAAACCGTGGGAGGCGGCGCTTCGGGACCGAACGCCACCAACGCCGACGGCCGGCAAGCGACGCTCCCCTCGGCCGTGCTGCGCGCCTCCAGCTCGCAAGCGAGCTCGACGGGCGGCGACGGTTCGACTCTCGCGCTCCTGGGGGGCGCGGTCGCCATCCTGATCCTCGGCGGGTTCGGAGGAGCCCTCATGCGACGAAGCCACCGATCCGTTCCTTCGCCGTGAAAACCACATGCAATTCCTGATCACCGGCGGCGCGGGCTTCATCGGCTCGCACCTGAGCGATCTGCTCGTCGAGCACGATCACACCGTGCACGTGCTCGATGACCTCTCCACGGGGGCCATCGAGAACATCCGCCACCTCAAGGGTCATCCGCGCTTCCAGTACACGATCGGCTCGGCCGAGAACCACGCCCTGGTCGCCGAGCTGGTCGATGAGACGGACCTCGTGGTGCACCTTGCCGCCGCGGTGGGCGTCGCGCTCGTCGTCGAGAGCCCGGTGCGGGCGATCGAGACCAACGTGCACTGCACAGAGGTCGTGCTCAAGCACGCCAGCAAGAAGAAGAAGCCCGTGCTGATCGCCTCCACCAGCGAGGTCTACGGCAAGAGCCAGGCGCTGCCGTTCCGGGAGGACGGGGACATGCAGATGGGCGCCACCGACAAGGGCCGCTGGGCGTATGCCTGCTCGAAGGCGATCGACGAGTTCCTGGCGATCGCCTACTGGCGCGAGCGCGCCCTGCCGACGACGGTCGTGCGCCTGTTCAACACGGTCGGGCCCCGCCAGACCGGGTGCTACGGCATGGTCGTGCCGAGGCTCGTGAGCCAGGCGCTCGCCGGCGAGCCGCTGACCGTCTACGGCGATGGCCGCCAGACACGCTGCTTCTGTCACGTCGCCGACGTCGTACAGGCCCTGTTCGCCCTGACGAGCGAGGAGCGCGCCTACGGGAACGTGTTCAACGTCGGCGCGAGCACCGAGATCTCGATCCTCGACCTCGCCCGTCTGATCATCGACGTGACCGGTTCGGACTCGGAGATCTCCCTGATCCCCTACGACGAGGCTTACGGCGAAGGCTTCGAGGACATGTACCGCCGTGTGCCCGACACGACCAAGGTCCGCGAGCTGATCGGCTGGCATGCGACCCGAACGCTCGATGACGTCGTTCGGGATGTGGTGGCCCATCAGGGCGGTACGCGCTCACCGGCCGCGGCTCTGGCTGGCGAGATGGCCTCCTGAACCTCGAGTCGAGCCGGCGGATGACCACCGGGTAGCTGAACCATCACTACGATGCCAGCGGTATGAAGCTCGTCATGACGCTAGTGGTGCGCAACGAGGCGGACATCATTGAGGCGAACATCGACTACCACTTGGCTCAGGGAGTCAACTTCGTGCTCGTAACCGACCACGGCTCCGAGGACGGCACGAGTGAGATCCTCAGAGAGTACGAGCGTATGGGCGTCGCCAAGGTCATCCGCGACGAGGAGGAGGGCCATCACCAGAGCAAGCGTGTAACCCACATGGCCCAGATCGCTCGGCTGGGACACAACGCCGACTGGGTGATCCACAACGACGCGGATGAATTCTGGTGGCCGCTGGTGGGAAGCCTGCGCGACGTGTTCTCCTCGCTGCCACCCCAATTCGGCCAGATCGTGGTTCAGCGACGCAACTTCAGGCCCCGGGAGGATAACGACAGGCCTTTCTACTCGCGACTGGTGTACCGGGAGGCGAAGTCGTTCAATCCCAGAGGCACCGCGCTCGAGCCCAAGGTCGCTCACAGACCCCATCCGGACGCGGTGGTGGCTCCGGGGAACCATTCCATCGGCGGAGTGGACCTGTCGATCATGCCCGCGGGAGAGGTGCTCGAGATCTTCCACTTCCCGATGCGCAGCTTCGAGCAGTTCGAGCGCAAGGTGGTGCAGACCGGCCTCGGCTACGAGCAGCTCCCGGATCGCATACCGGGAAACGGATGTGACCAAATCGCTCTTTTTGAGCTTCATCGTGCGGGCAAGCTGCGCGACTACTATGACGGACTGGTGCTTGACCAGCCCACACTGGAGCGCGGGCTGCAACTGGGCACCATCGTGGTCAACCGGCGCCTGGATGACTTCATGCGCGACCTGCAAGCCGGCGAGCGATCCCGCGTGCGACCCGACGCTCCTTTCGCGGGCGTCATGCTGGGGCGATTGATGGATGCCCTCGGTGAGGTCGAGGTGAGTCGTGGAGAGCTGGCGCAGAGTCGTGCAGAGATCGAGCGGAGCCGTGCAGAGCTGGAGCTGAGCCGTGGAGAGCTGGCGCAGAGTCGTGCAGAGATCGAGCGGAGCCACGAGGAGATCGTGAGGCTGCGCTCCGAGAGCGACCGCGAGCGGGAGCATGCCGAGCGACTTCAGGGGCAGGTCGCCGAGCTGAGCGCGAATCTGGAGCGTTCCGTGCGCGAGCTTCAGAGCACCAGCCAGGCACTGCACCTGCTGCGCTCCAGCCGGTTGATGCGATTCACCGCCGGGCTGCGCCGGTTGTACTATCGGGCGACCGGTAAAGCGAGCCCCAAGGATTGAACTACTTCGGAGGAGGGCGCAAGGGAATGACCGCCACCACCCGAAGTGGTCGCGCGCCCTGTCGGTCGCGGGACGACCCACCCGCCGCACGGAGACCTAGGCCGGCAGCCCGCAGACCGAGAGTCGCGAAACGGAGGCGAGCCGCAGTCGCCAGGGAACCTGAGCGACGTCGTCGTCCGAGGGCAGTGACAGCACCCGCTGGCTGTGTGCGGCCACAACGCCGGGAAGCGGACGGAAGGCTTCGCTGAAGCGCCTGAGCGCGAGCGTTGCCCGGCCGGAGCCTTCGTCGCGCATCAGCACGCCACCGCCCGGCAGGCTCAGCGTCAGGCTCATCGCGCCGCCGGCGCGCGGCGTCAGCTGGACACACTCCGCGTGTCGTGCCCGCGTGGCTCGACTCACTGACGTGACGGTCGGGGCGGGCGTCAGTGCTGAGGATCGGGTCGTCCCCAGCGGTCGCAGCGTAGGCGTCTCCAGCGCCAGCAGGACCCTGTCCGCGGCGGCGCGCGATTCGGGTTCGGCGGCGAGGATCTCGGAGGTGGTGTCGGCCGGCGAGGAGCCCATCTCGCGCACCGCGCGCAGATACGGACCCGCCAGCAGTCCGGGGGCGCGTTTCGCGTCGAGCTCGTAGTGCGCGGGTGCGTGCGGTGCCGCCAGTTCCAGCGCTCCCAGCTCGGCGGTCACCGTTTCCGCGTTTTCGCGCCGTCCGATCGCATTGTCGTGCATCACCGTCAGACCGGTCACCGCGCTGAAGGCGATCAACACCGCGGTCAGTGCGATCGCGCGCGGCGTGATCGCGACACCACGCAACAGCTCGACGCCGATGAGCACGATCACGACAGCGCCGAGGTAGATGTAGCGGCTGGATCCGGGCGGGGAGATGGTCGAGCGCGCGGCGGCCGTGATCGCCCACAACACGATCCCGGTCGCGAGCAGGCCAGCCAGGCGCGGAGACACGGGCAGCGGACGGACCAGCCGGCGCAACAGCACGAGCAGGCCGATCAGAGCAAGCGGCCTGCCCCATTCAAGACCGCGCCCAATCAGGCCACCAAACGCCGCGGCGATCAGTTCCACGACATATCCCGGCGTGGCGATCAGCGAGCTCTCGGTGACCTGGCTTTCTCCGTAGCCGAGATACCACAGCGCATACAGAACGGCCGGCACGATGACGATCCACAACCGCCTGCGATCGTCCCGCCGCCACAACAGCTCAACGCCGACGCCGGCCATCATCGCGATGCCGAGGCTCGAGCTGCCGGCGCAGACGGTCAGGCACAGCATCGCGGCGACATCGCCCAGCCTGTCCCTGCGTTCCAGCAGCAACCAGGTCGCCAGGCCGCCGACGATCGACAGGAAGTAGCCGACCTGAAACGCCCACAGCAGGTCCTCCCACGCCGTCCCCAGGAACAGGATCAGCGTGGTGGCCGCAAGCGCCGGCACCCGCGGGATGCGCCGCGAGGCGAGCACCAATATGAGGCCGGCGCAGATCAGGTGCAGGACGATGACCACGAGGCGATACACGGCATAGTGGTCGAGACCCACCAGGCGAAACAGGACCTTGTAGACGAGGATCGGGAACACCGAGATGTTGCCGTTGTGAGCGATCAGCAGCGAGTGCAACCCGCCGCCGTAGTCATGGGTGACAAATATCCAGTCGTCGTCGAAGAACGAGAATCCATGACCCATGGAGAACAGGATCAGACCGTCGATCAGCATCAGCATGCCCAGCACCCACGGCCATCTGCGCGCAGTCGCCTCGATCGCTCGTTCGAGACCCCCGGGGGGTTGACGGTCAGGCAGGCCAGCCTGTCAGCTCGTGCAGACGGGTGCAGTCGGAGGCTCGACCCAGAGGGGCGGAGTCTAGGGGAAGCGCACGAGGTGGCAACTGACCCGGCCCCCTCGAGATCGGGGACTCAGACCCCTCGAAATCGGGGATTCAGTGCCGAAGTTATTGGCGCCTCGGGAGACGGGATCGGTTCTGGCCAAACCACGCAACCGCCAGCGCGTCAAGACCGTTCTTGACTGCACACTCTTGGCGGGATGGGTCTTCTACCAAACGAGCGACGCATCGACGTAGCGGCCGTTGGGCACGGGGCGATAGCCGAGGATGCGCTGTGCCTTCTCGGTGCTCAACAGGCATTGGTTGCCGATCGTGTGGTTCGGGACGTACGGCCAGCGCTCGCGAACATAGGCCTGGATGTCAACGATCGCGGGATCGACCTCGCCATCCACGATGTTAAACGCACCGAAGCCGAGATCGTCGGGTGGCTGCACGGCGCACGAGAACCCGGCGAGTAGGTTCTCCACCGAAGTGCTCACAAACAGGTTCCACGGCTCGGTGGATCTGAAGCCCGGGAACTCGAGCCGCAGCGCCACGGCCTGCGTTGAGCCGGACATACATGCCCCGGCGAGATAGCGCTCGAATGCGGCCTTCAGGAAGCCATACGTGCTCTGCCCCTCTGCGGGAAGCGGCAGATAGTTGGACTCCAGGATCGGCAACTGCTCCAGTCGTGACGGACTGCTGACGCCGTACACCTGAGCCGAAGACACGAACACGAACGTAGGCACCCCGGCCTCTCGCGCCGCCTCAAAGACATTCACCGACGCGTCGTAGTTGAGACGCACGAAGTCCTCCCGGGACGCGCCGGGCGCGTATGGATGCGGTATCCCGGCCATGTGGATCACCACGTCGCTGCCCGCAAAGCGAGCTGTGAGAAGGTCCCGGGGCGCAAGGATGTCGTCCTCTCGTGCACGGATGACACACGCACGCACGAGCGCCGGCTCGGTACGGCTTTGCGCAACCCGGATCGTCCGGGCGGCGCGGCGAGCATACGGAGAGGTCGCGCTCGTCAAGTGGCGGCGACGCAGCAAGTCAACCATGGGACCGCGGAAGCGGTCGTAGACCTCGACGCGCCAGCCTTCTGCCGCCAGGCTCCGGCGCAGGAGCTGGCCGAGAAAGCCGCTGCCTCCGGTGATCGTGACAGTACGGCTCACGCATCCGCCACTGCAGCTGCGCCAAGCGGATCGTGAACGACGTCGAACAGCGCACACCACGCTGTGATCGCGCGACCCCAGCGCCCCACGTATCCGTCGTCGCTAGCCCCGAGCGCTGTGCCCATCTCCCCCATGCACGAGCGCGGATCGTCCCCACTGAGCTCCACCGCGTCAATCGTCTCCCAGACATGCTCGTTGGCGACGATCCCCGGGGCCTCCTTGACAAGGTTGGCGAACGGATTCGATGCACGCCGATGGTCGATCAACGGCCACCCGCAGACGATCGGGTAGCACAGGTGACGGCAGATCCGCTGAACGACGAGCCCGCACCAGATGTCATCGAACCGCCCGTACGGCTGTCCGCGTCCCATAGGCGGGAAGTACATGAGGCACGCCACCTCGCGGCGGAACGCAAGGTTCATCCCGGAGAGGGGGAAGTACTGAGCGGAGGGCATCACGCGAGTTGCGGTCCCCGCAGCCGACACCGAGGGCTGCCCGCCGGCGAGCGTCATGACGGAGTCGATGTCCGGGCAACCTCGCCACAGCCCCATGCTCACATGGACATTGCGCAAGAGGCCGGCGTTGTGGTAGGGCAGACCGCGCACGCGCATGCCGGAGACGGAGGCTCTGCCAAGCAGGCGTACGGAAGAGGTTGTCGCGGTGCAAGGCCACGAAGTCGTCTTCCGTTGGAAAGCAGTCGTCGTCGAGCGTGAAGATGATCTCCGCGCCGGTGGCCCACGCGTGCCAGAAGCCGAACGAGCGAATGGCGCTGTCCTGCCGGGAGATGATCGACGGGTCGCTCAGCATTGTGTCGATCTCAGCCCAGCTGAACACCTCGAGCCGCTCCGCGGCTACGGTTTCGAGCGTGTCGGGTACGTGTACATCGACCTCCGGTGCATCCTGGACGACGACGATCCGATCCCATGGCCAGGGCGCCCACGCCGCGAGAAACTCGGCGAGCCGCTCAGCGGAGTTGGTGGGTACGACGAGTGCGTTCACAGCAGCGAGCGAATGTTCTCGGGGATCAACTCGCATGGGGCGTCGAGTTCTGGGCCGCGGCGAAACCACTCCTCGAACTCACCCGGCTCGACGATCCGGTTCTGCGCGCCAAGCCCGTGCAGGACATCATCCTCCTTCCAGTCGCGCGCGGCCGCCGCGCGGTGGCGCGCCAGACACGTGTCGTAGTCAACGCGGTGCAGATGGACGAGCAACAGCTCTGGATCCGGCGGATCGTCAGGAGCGCTGTACTCCAGGTGGAAGCCCTCCGACCAGCGCAGCGGAATCCGGGACAGCAGGCGCTTGGAGTACAGAAGCGACGCGTGCCAGCACCGACGTTGCGCGAGCAGCGGCGCATCGAACCGCAGCGGCGGCTCCTCAGGCTGGTGGACAACGTTGAACCCCACGCACCTCGCCGCCGGGCGTGCGAGCTTGGCGATGTAGTCGTCCAAGCCCGCGTACCGGCTTGGGTCGGCGAGAACGAACTCGTCGGAGTCAGTGAACAGGACAGTGTCGTAGGAGCGCAGCAGGAACGCCTGGAACAGCTCGACAGTCGATCTGAGCCAGTCGTGGTCATACGTCTGCCGGTGGACAGGCACCACCCGGCAGCGTCCCTCCAACCCCTCCGTGCTCCCGTCGCTGCTGTCGTGATCGAGCACGTACAGGTCGTCGGGATCGAAGTAACGGCTGTAGTAGTCCAGCCACAGCGGCAGCATCACGGGCTCGTTCTGCGCAATCGTGAACGCGGCTCGCGCTCGCGCACCGTCACGCTCCCGGCTCGGTTCGGTCGTCTTGACGTCCACCGCTGTCGCCTCTCGCCACGTGCCGTCGCCGAGACGGACGAGCAGTGAGATGCGTGCCGTCGGGCCATCCACGGCGCGCAGATCCACCGTTCCTTCAAAGCCGCTCGAAGACGCGTGCGCGACCGTCGGGTAGGCCTCGCCGACATCGGGGCGCCACACACCGAGCCGCACGTGCGCGCCGGGGTCGTCATCGACCACGAGCAGCGCCGACTCCAGCAGACCCGCTTCGTCGAACACCCAGCCGGACACACGCACCGCTCCGCAAGCCACACACGCTCCCGCGACTGGCTCGTCTATCCACGCACGGACAGCAGGAACGGACGGATCGCTCATGAGCGTCGATCCGGCCGGGCGAGCATCGCTGTCAGCGGGGGTGTCACGACGGCCGATCGTATTGAAGCTCGAAGGCGGCGACCTGTGCGGCTACATCGAGCTCGCGCTGCGTGGCGGCTTCCCCGACGCGGCCCTGCGCCTGACAGGCCGCGCACGAGATGTGGCAGGAGAGCTGCATAGAGGATCTGCTCAGTCATGACGTTGAGCAACTGGAGGAAACCCCGGGATACATCACCACACCGATCACCACACCGCGCGTTGCACCTATGATACGCTGTAGTGGTACGCGAGCTAGGAGTCACGATGAGCCAGACCAGCTTTCATGAGCACCGCAAGGCCGAGCATATGCGCGACCCGGAATTTCGCGCCGAGTACGAGCGTGCGCGGAGCGAGATCGAGCAGATCGACTCCGTCGTTCGCTCGCTCGATGAGTTGCGCGAGCGCAAGGGGACGAGCAAGACAGATCTTGCGCGACGCATCGGCCGTAACCCGTCGAGCATTCGCCGCCTGTTCACCGCGCAGTCCAACCCCGAGCTCAGGCTCGTGGTCCAGATCGCCAACGACCTCGACGCGGACATCGTCATCGTCCCACGCCGTACCACCCGCGCACGCCGGCTTCAGGACGCAGACCGCGCGGCCTCACCGGCCGCCTGATCGCAGCCCCACCACCCGCGGCTACCCTTGCTCGGTGGCCTGGCACATCGAGTACTACAAGCATCGCGACGGCAGCGTTCCCGCTGCCGAGTTCCTGGACGGGTGTCCCCGCAAGATCGATGCCCAGTTCAACGCCGTGCTCGACGCGTTCGCCGGCGCACCCCCACCAAAGTTCAGCGGTGGCGGCAAGTGGGTCTATTCCAAATGCCATGGTCGTTCGATCTGACCATGGAGACCGCCTCCTTCTAGTCCTGGGCGCAACGGCAGTCGGATGGACACTCAGTTGCTCGGCTGTCATTGCGCGGCATCCTAGCGGTTCGACACCAGGTACCGGCGCTCAGCGAGGTGTCAGGAAAGCCACGCGCCGATCCATGTGTAAGCATGCCGTCGGTGACGGGCAGCGTACCACACACTCCGACTCCGCAATCTGCCTCCAAACCGGCCAGTCAACTGCCGGCGCTGACAGGTCTGCGCATCCTGGCCGCCCTCGCCGTCTATGCCAGCCACCTTGGCCCTCCCCATGGATCCTCAAAGCTGCTGAGTACCTTTATGGAATCAGGCTACATGGGGGTCACGCTGTTTTTCACCTTGTCCGGATTCGTGTTGGCAGTCAATTATTTTGAGTCCTTTCGTCATATCAGCGGGCGCAAGTTGTGGCAATACGCTATCGCGCGCTTCGCACGGATCTATCCTCTATATATACTCCTAGTCGTCTACACCATTGATCGGCAGCATGCTTTTGGCGAACCGATAAGTGGATGGTGGGAGCATGTTCTTGCGATTCAAGCGTGGGATCCCAACATTTATCATGCGTACAGCTTTGACGCGCCGTCATGGTCGGTCAGCGTCGAGTTCTTTTTGTATGCCTGCTTTCCCCTCTTGGTCCTCGGACTCGCCCGACTGCGTACGCTGCGTGCCACGCTGACTGCGGCCGGTCTCGTAACGCTTGCTATGACGGCCCTCACCACGTGGTTCGTCGTCACCGGTCGAGGAAACCTGAGCTGGGCCGATCCCGAATCATCCCACCGCTGGCTGTACGTCACGCCGCTGACGCGCCTGGGTGACTTCACACTTGGCATCCTTGCCGCACGCCTGTATGCACAGACGCGAGAACATGTTCGTCTAGCGCAGGTCGGGGGCCTACTTGCCGCCGTTGCCGGCCTTGTCATCTTGGCGCTGATGGTGTGGCCGTCAAATCTCTACAGTGCGTGGAGCTGGGATTTGGCCTACGCGCTCCCAGCCGCTGCGCTGATCTTCGGCCTGGCCGCGGCGCCGCTCAGCCTGCCCGCTCGCATGCTGTCAATTCCGATCGTCGTTCTGCTTGGCGAGGCGTCCTACGCCTTCTATCTCGTGCATATGCCGGCGCTGGGCTTCTTTGGCGCCGGTCGGTGGGCCGTGGCGACATCCCCGACCACCGTTCTCTACGAGGCCTTGACGCTCGGGGCCATCCTCTGCCTTGCGGTCGGACTGCACGTCATGGTCGAGCGCCCTGCACGACTCTACATACGCCGTCTGTTTGGCTCTTATAGCGGCCGAGTCTCGAACCCGGCCGCGATCGCCGAGCCGGATACGGCGGTCGCCACCCAGACGCGGCCACCGATCATCTGAGCGGCCTGTCGGGGTGCCAGCGGCCAGGATGGACCCGACAGCGTCTCCTGAAGTGGGCGAGTCGGCCGTTAGGTCTACTTACGTATACAAGCCATTCAACATGGTCAGCGGTCGGCAATCCGATCGGCGGGAGCGACTTTGCTATAGCGCGAAGTGAAGATTCTTCGTGGTATCGCTGACGGTGTGCAGGACGACAAGCGTGAAAATCACATATGCGGCTGCGATCGTCACCACGGTCCGATAGCGCCGCAGCCCATCAGACGCCGGACCGACAGGGTTGGGCCATGCGGGTTGCAGGACAAGGACGTAGCAGGCAATCCACGCGGGAAGCACGTAGCGCGGTTCCATGTGTGTCGGTATCGATGGCAGACAGCACACCACGAGAGCCACCGGATAACGCCATTTGGCTGGCCCCAAGCGTCTGCGCGCTGCTGGCCAGAGCATCCGTAGAAGCGCGAGAAACACGAGCAGAAAGCCGGTCAGCCGCAGCCAACGATGCGATCCGTTATCGAGGGTGGGCGTGTACGGCGTGGAGTAGCGCAGGTCGAAGCCATTGACGGCGTGCCGAAAGAAGACCTTCGCCATAGTGATCGGGTGGGCGGCAATGATTTCGGCATACTGGGTCAAGCCCGTCACTACGTGATCCGGTTGCGTCGCAAGCAAGCGGGCTCCTTCGGGGTCCTCGAACCGCATTTCTGGCGGGTGGCCGGGCCCGACGTAGCTCCACGTGGCCTGGACGAGCAACCCTTCGGTCAGCTGGTAGCTGATCAGTTTGGCGGCGGCGCCGGGGATTGGGCTCCAGATGCCAAAGTGCCTGTGCGTCGCAAGCGACTGCGGGATCGCGACAATGGCCATACCTGCGACCAGGAACCCAAGACATGCCGCATGCCTTCGGATCGATACGCGCGCAACTTTTCGCTTTTCGATCGCGGACCACAATGAGAAAGCAAACAGAACAGGCGCCAACAACTCGTAAGCGGGACGAATCTCGACTGCGGCGCCGCAAGCCAGACCCGCTACCGCCGCCCATCGCATCGACTCGGGCCTACCGATTGCCACCAGCGCAAGCATCGCCAGCGCGAGCGCCGGAAAGTCACTCAGTGGAAACGACAGATACCCACTCCAGAGCACAATCAACAGCATCGTCAGGATCACGCGCCGTGCTACACCCCAGCGATAGCGCGGCCAGGACAATTCGGCGAGCTTGGGAGCGAGCACGGCGCCGATGAGCGCGAACGTGAGTGCGTTCACACACTCCGCGGTAAACGACGAATGCCATCCGATCGTGTTGCCCCAAACCGTCAGGAAATGATCGATCAGGGGCAGCAAATAGCCACGAACAGGGTTCGCGAAGTTAAGCAGCGAGAAGTGGCCGTGGAGGAAAAAGGTGCCCCCGAGAGCCCAATACCCACCCGAGTCCCAGTAGAAGAATTTGGGTCCTTCTACGAGCGCGACTACAAGTGCAGCCGCAAAACCCCAGGCAAACGCGACACGAGCGATCCTATGACCACCGAAAGCAGGCAGATCGGACGATGCTGACATTCGATCCACGGACATCCGCGGCCCATCCTATACCACGCCCAATTCGGAGAAGCCGCGCTTGGCGCGATCCACCGCCTGGATATCTTTACGGCGATCGTCTGCACGATCGTCTTGCCGCCCACCACCGCTGCGGGGCGGATAGGCTGTCGCCGTGATGGATCGTCCGGCAGCCACCGTAGCGGCGAACGACTTCGCTCGCCAGTGGCGCGAGATTCGCGCCGACGCTCTGGCCGCCGTCAACCGTGTCGGCCACAGCGGCTGGCTGGTCCTCGGCGAGGAGGTTCGTGCGTTCGAGCTGGAGCTCGCCGCCTGGTGGGGAGTACCCCACGCCGTTGGCGTCGCCAGTGGGCTGGACGCGCTTGAGATAGCGCTGCGATGCGCTGACCTTCCGCAGGGCGCCCGTGTGATCACGACGCCGCTGACGGCCTTCGCGACGACGCTGGCGATCGTTCGTGCGGGCGCCGAGCCGGTGTGGTGCGACGTCGATGAGTCTGGCGGTTTGGACCTCGACCAAGTCAACGCAACCCTGCGTGCCGATCGCTCGGTCCGGGCTGTGATGCCAGTCCATCTCTACGGCCACCCAATCGATCCAGCTGGGCTCGAACGTCTCGCTGCCGAGCACGATGTGGTCGTGATCGAGGACTGTGCGCAGTCGGCCGGCACTGAGCGCGGCGGCAAGCCGACGGGACTTGCCGGGATCGCGGCCGGCACGAGCCTCTACCCGACGAAGAACCTCGGCGCGATGGGCGATGGCGGCGTGCTGCTGACATCCGACGAGGCGGTCGCCGAGCGGGCGAGGAGGCTGCGCAACTATGGACAGGGCGCACAGTACGAGCACGTCGAGCTGGGGCTAAACAGCAGGCTGGACGAGCTCCACGCGGCTATCCTGCGCTCGGCGATGCTGCCACGACTCGATCGATGGCTGTCCCGACGGACCGAGATCGCCTCGCGCTATATAGAGGCGCTACGCGAGAGCCGCTTGCGTCCGGTCGTCGCCGCGGACGGGCACTCAGCCCATCACCTGTTCCCGGTCGAGGTGCTCGACCTCGACCCCGGAGCCGTCAGGGAGCAGATCGTCCAATGGGGGGTAGCCGTAGGCCGCCACTATCCGACCGTATGTCCCGACCAGCCCGCCGTGCAAGGCATCGGAACGGTTGTCGGCGATCTCGCGATCGCTCGCCGGCTCGCCGAGCGCGAGTTATCCCTGCCGATCCATCCATACCTGGAGGATCACGAGATCGAAGCCGTGATCGAGGCCTGCCTGGAGATCCGCGCATGAATCCTCCGCTCAATTCGCTCGTCGTCCCAATCTATGGCAATGCCGGCACGATCACCGCGCTTATCGGAGCGATCGAGCACATCGCCGATCAGATCGACGGAGGCTTGGAGACGATCTTCGTTGTCGACGGGAGTCCAGACGAGTCCCGTGAGCTGCTGTTGACCGCATTGGCGACGAGCAAGCTTCGTGGTCGGGTCGTCGATCATTCGCGGAACTTCGGGTCCTTCGCGGCGATCCGCACTGGCATGAGCCTCGCCCAGGGCGATCGCATCGCGGTCATGGCCGCCGATCTCCAGGAGCCGCCAGAGCTCGTGATCGAGTTTCTCCGTCGACTGGCGAGCGGAGACGTGGATGTCGTGGCCGGTGAGCGCAGAAGCCGCGACGACGACGGAGACACGGCATCCAAGGTCTACTGGCGCCTGTATCGCCGGTTCGTGGTCAGCGACATGCCGTCCGCGGGCGTTGACGTGTTTGCGTGTACAGCGGCCGTTCGGAACGTTATCTGCTCGCTGGAGAGCGTGCATACATCGCTCGTGGCTCAACTCTTCTGGGTGGGCTTCCGGCGTGAGCTCATCCCATACGATCGCCTGCCACGTCCGGGGGAGAGCGGATGGACACTGCGCCGTAAGTTCCGCTACCTGTCGGACAGCGTCTTCGCCTTTACCGAGCTTCCGGTCAGGCTTCTGTGGCTGGTGGGAATCGTCGGGATCACGCTGGGCATCGTCGTCGGAGCAATCGTGCTGGTCGCCCGCGCCACCGGGACGATCACCGTTCCCGGTTATGCTGCCACCGTTCTCATCTTACTTCTCTTCCTGAGCCTGAACTCGCTTGGTCTTGGCATCATTGGGTCCTACGTCTGGCGGGCGTACGACACGATCAAGCGGCGCCCCGGCGCCATCGTCCGCGACGTCGTAGAGATTTCCGGAGCGCATGCCGATGAGTGACGTCTTCATCCACGAGCAGGCCCTATGCGAGAGCGACGCAATCGGTGCCCGTACGCGCATCTGGGCCTTTGCCCACGTGCTCGAGGGAGCACGTATCGGCGAGGACTGCAATATCTGCGACGGCGTCTTCATCGAGGGCGACGTGGTCGTCGGCGATCGAGTAACGGTCAAGTGCGGGGTTCAGCTCTGGAATGGAGTCGTACTCGAGGATGACGTTTTCGTGGGACCGAACGCGACCTTCACAAACGATCGCTTTCCTCGTAGCAGGCAGTGGCTCGAGACCAACCCGGAGACCATCGTCCGAGCCGGAGCGTCGGTCGGCGCCAATGCGACGATCCTCCCGGGTCTAGAAATCGGCCTGGGGGCGATGGTCGGCGCAGGGGCGGTCGTCACGCGGTCGGTTCCACCCCATGCGGTGGTGACGGGGAATCCCGCTCGCATAACCGGCTATGCCCAGACATCGACCACCGAGACATCGACGATACCCCCGGCGACAAACAAGCCGGGGAGGACCGAGCTCGGTGTCGGAGCGGCACACGTACAGCGATTCGCCGAGTTCTCCGACCTTCGCGGTTGACTCACCGCGGGCGAGTTCCCGGCTGAGGCCATACCCTTTACTCCTAAGCGATGGTTCTTGGTCTACGACGTGCCCAGCCGCGAGATACGCGGAGAGCATGCTCATCGCGTGTGCCATCAGTTCTTGCTCTGCGTATCCGGCCGGGTGACTGTCTCCGTCGACGATGGTCGGAATCGCGGCGAGGTTTTGCTCGACGATCCCACGCTCGGGATATACATACCGCCGCTCGTGTGGGGCAGCCAGTATCGTTACGACGCCGATGCGGCATTGCTGGTGCTGGCCTCCCATCCCTACGACCCGGACGATTACATCCGCGAGTACGACCAGTTTCTGCTCGAGACGGGCACGACGGCGCCGCAAACCTGACCTGCCGGCTATGAAGCCTCGGCTCGATGGGACCGAAAGGACCAGAGTCGGTTGAGCAGAAACGTGACTGGCGCGGCGATCAGGATCGCCAGACGCTGCGAGGTACTTGCGCCTAGGCCCATTACCGAGTAGAGGATGGCAAAGCTCGCGTAGTTGAGAACGAACGAGACGGCCGCAACGATCCCAAAGCGAGTCAGATCGCTCTTGACGGCCCGTCCGCTGGGGGGAAAGGCCCAGACGCGGATTAGCGTGAAGTTGAAGATGCCGTTGAGCACAAATGCGATGCCGAGCGCAGGATATGGGCCAATGCCAACCGCCAGCTCCCCGGAGTAGAACGCGATCGCCAGCAGGTAGCCGCAGCCGGCGACGATGCCATAGCGAACAAGCTGATGACCGGGATGATGGCTTGCCGGCGAACGTACCGGGCTGAGGATTCGCTGCACGGTGCTTGTGACTCAGACCGACGGCAGAGGCCGGCGAGAGACGGTTCGATTACTACGGCGGATCAAAAGCACGCAACCCAGCCAGGCGATCAGAGCAAGCACTGCGGCCAGCTCCTGCAACGTGCGATCGGGTTCCTGGAAGAAGGCGATGAACTTGTAATGACCCGGGGCCAGCCGCCACGCGCGCAATGGAATCCCAGCGTCGACGAGCTTGACTTTTGAAGTGTCAGCACGCCAGCCATCAACCGAGAGCTCGATTCTCAACCATCAGAACGGGCTTGGATATATTCACGGTGTAGGTGATCCTCTGATCGCCGTAAGAGAGCGTCTGCACGTCGGGGCTGGCCCGCCATGTTGACGGTGGAGGCAGGTGCACCGCTCCGCTTGCGCATCCGACGCTCGCGCACGAGAAAACATATCCATGCCACGGATCGAGCAGTAAAGACGACCAGGCGGGATTGTTCTCTGCCTCCCAGAGCGAGCGCTCAAAGGTTGGGTCGTAGTCGGTCTCGTGATAAGCGTCGGCCACCCAGCCCGAGGCGTTGGGTTCTGCGGTTGCCGCCGTCGGTACACGTGCCGGGCGGCTCCTGACCGGCTCTTCCAATCGCTTGGGGAGATCGCGAACATACACATTGCGTTCTCGATAGAAGGCCAGCGCCGACGGTGGGACATGCCACGGAGATACGACCCCCCCGAGCCGATAGTCATTGATCTCTCGCAGGCCATCGACTACAACCAGAACGATAAGCAAGCAGGCGAGTACCCGTACTGGAGGACGCGTCAAAGCCAGCGCGCCACTGGCAAGCACAACCACCACCAGCAGCCAGATCTCGCGTGTCGGTTGCGCATGCGTCCTGGGCACCAGCAGCGCGCCTGCGATCAGCACACAGCCACTCAACACCATCCTTATCCAGGGTCGGCCATGCCTGCGAGTCGCCAAACGACCCCATGCATCCGCCGATATAATAATCAAAGCGACCGCCACGACAGCCTTGTAGTCGGAGGCAGGAAACCGGCTGGGGAAAAGGAAGTGCGCCGAAACCATCGCCCTGCCGATAAAGCCGATCTTTGGTGTCATCCCGAGCACCAGCGCAACGGCACCACATGCGATCAGCGGGGCATGCCGCCTAAGCGTCTTGCGCCTCACACAGGCCAGCCCGACCAGGATTGGTATGCCTATAGCCCAGGTCATCGTGACCCCTTCATAAGTCCAAGCGAAGTTATTGAGGTAGAGCCCAAACAAGTCGATCGGCGAAAGCGAATAAACCGCTCGCTCCACGGCCGTCGGTTCGACGGTGCGGTAGAGTTCGCCAGCCTGTTCGGCGCGCAGATAGGGCAGCAGCACCGCGACACACACAGCCACACATGCCACCCCCGCCAGCAACAGCACTAGGCGATACCGACGCCATGTCCCTGCTGGCGCAGAGCGCAGGCCGACTCCGAGATAGACCAACCCGCAGATAGCAAAGGAGACGACCTGTCCAGGATAGGCTCCGGTGGAGATCAGCCACGCCAGGGGTGGCAGTGCTGAAAGTCGATACCAACGGCCTGAGTCGGGAGGGGTCAGCGTCCACAGCAACCACGGCAGGTAGGCGAAACCCCGAACGATGTCCGCGTGCTCGGCCTGCCCGTAGAATCCGCCGAAAAAGATATATGCCACGGCGGCCACAGTTGCCCACGGCCACGCCAAGCGCCGGACACGTGCCAAGGCCAGTATTCCTATCGATCCGAACAGCACATGAGCCACCTGGACGGTGGTCAACACTCTGAGCGTCGCGGGCACCCGCAACACGCCCAGCAACCACCACCCCGGGAAGTACATACCTGCCTGGGGATCGACGTTGACCGGGAATCCACTCGCCACGAACGGAGACCAAGACAACAGATGCCCCCGTCCGATGGTGGCGGCTACAAAGGCCGGCGTTGTAGTGTACGTACCGAGGAAATCCCACGGAAAGCTCCAGCCGTCAAAGACTTGCAGGTGAAATACCCACAAAACCAGAGCCGTCAATAGGCCCACTGCCAGCATCGGAGCAAGGCCGTGCCGGCGTAGTCGATCCAAAAACTGGACGTTCGACAAAGCATTCGACCCCGCGTCGCCGTTTACAGAAGACGCGGAAGACAACTCCGGATCGGTCTGCAAGTCGTATCCCGAGGCCATGGTCCGCACCTCCCGCTAAGACCGTCTCAGCATGCCACGCACGGCAGCCACGGCTCGTGCCAGAGGACCGAGGACACGCCAGCGCAGAGACCTCGTGACCGTCAGATACTTACCTTCGATCAGACCGATCTCATGGCCCAGCCGCTGAACTTCCTCAGCTTGCCTTCTCGTCTCCTCTCTGGCGGCCAGGGTCTCTCGATGGGCGGCCTCGAGCTCCTGGGGATGTTGCACAAGTTGCTGACACATCTCGATCAGCCGAGACGCTGTCCCGGCGGGAAACACGAGTGGGTGCTGATCTGACCGGTCCTGCAGGACGCGCTGTATCGCCTGCCACAGACTGATGTCGTGCAACGAAGCCGATGACTCGCCATTACGCCACATCTGGTAAATGCTGGTCACTTCGCGCGTGTCGTGCACCGGTGCAAACGCCACACAACGTTTCAGGAAGTCCCAATCCTCGAGAACAGGCAGCTGCTCGTCAAACCGCAGACTGAACGTCTCGATCAGGCGGCGCGGGACGGCAAACGTACAGATCGGCGTCTCGTTGCCCCAGAGGTGATGGACCGGGTCGAACTCGACGTCGTAGCGAAACTCGAGCGGCGATTCGACTGTGTAGGGAACGTGGTGAGACTCATCCGGCGTGGACACGTGACGGACGGCCCCCACAGAGCGGACGATCGCCCCATCGCCAGCAGCATTCGAAAAGGCCTCCACCCAGTTTGCGGTCACCAGGTCATCGTCGTCCAGAAACGCCACGTACGACGACTTGGCCCGGTCGAGCGCGGAGTTCAGCGGACGGGCGCGTCCGCCTCCGGTTACGGGCACGACTTCGACGCGCGAGGCAAACGTGGAGTCGAACTCTCCAACGATCCCCGTGACCACCGGCAGCACGATACCCGGCACTTCGGAATGAACCATCAGCAGAACGTGAAAATCGTCAAACGTCTGGGCGGCAAGACAGGTGAGCGCCTCGCGCAGATGGGCCCGGCGCGTACCCTGGGTGCGCATCACGACCGTCAAGAACGACTCGTCCGTGGGCTCGATGTCCGTAGATGTCGTGTCCGGCGACTCGTCGCTGTCGCACGCAACAAAAGCCCGTATGAACTGGATCGTGTGTCCGTGCGGATCGGCGGCTTCGCGCCACATTCGCAATGTCTGAGCGACGGGAGACACCCACGACAGGGCTGCATGATCGGCGGGAAATCGCTGATCGCTGATCGCCTGTCGAAAATCGTTGGCGTTAACTTCGAGTAGGCCACACGCGCGGGCCTCAGTCCGTAGTCGCTCAGAGGTAAAGAACTGCAGATGCGTTTGGTCGAGCAATCCTGTTTGGGTGTAATCCCAATGACCAAAGACCAGCTTGGCGCCCACATCCGCGTGTGCGACGTTGGGAACGCTCACAAGGATCGGGGGCTTGCCAACACGGTTGAGTCCATCGTGCAACGCCGCCAAGAATGGTTGTGTTTCCGACATGTGCTCAATCACATCGAGCATCAGGACAGCTGCGACTCGACGCCCGTTGGCAAGATCGACAATCTGGGCTGCCAACTCGTCAACCCGTCTCAGATCGATCTCGTGTGCCTCGAGCCCCCGCAGCGATAGTTGCTCTAGCGCTTCACCATCGATGTCCGCGCCTACGTACTCATAGCCGCGCTCGCCGAGCGGCTCCGCAACCGTCGCGTATCCGCAGCCAAGATCGATGATGACCCCGCGCTTCAGATCGAGTCGTTCGAGCAATTGCACGACGTGCCCATACGGACTCTCCCATGCAAAGGAGAACCCGTAACGCGGTGTATCTGAGTCCTCAGAAGCGGTGGACGGCATACTCACCATGGATGAATTCTGCCACTGCAGCAGAGTCCGGTTCGACATCGGGGACCCGGCCGGCCTTTACACGCGAACGGAACTCCTCCAACGCACTATGCTGGATCTCCGACTCACCGGTCTCTATGAGTGTAATCGTCTCCTCCGCGATGTCCGGGCGATCCCAGCGCGTGGCGAGCATGAGCCTGCCCAGAGCTGAGTGAAAAATCTCGACATCGGGCGCCGGCCATACGTTGTCCGGATCCGGTCGCTTGTCATGAAACACTGCGGCGAACGGCGCAAGCACGATTTTATGCCCTTTGCTGCGTGCCCGCCACGAGAGGTTGACATCGTCGCAATGCAGGAGAAAATGCTCGCTATCGAACCCGCCGAGCTCGTCAAAGAGCTCGCGCCGGACGAGCATGCAGAAGCCGCTGGCCCAGCCCGTTTCGCCCGTTACCGGATCGTACTCGCGAGGATGTTCAAGCGGAATCTGCCGCGCCTCGACGATTCCCGCGCCGGATTCATCGAGCGTCTTGACGAGCTCAAAGAGCGCTGTAGGCGAGGGATACGTGTCGGGATTCAATACAAGAATAAGGTCGCCCGGATGCCCATCGACGAGCCGATTCTGACCTCCACTTGATCCGAGATTGTCATCGAAAAATTCGTATGTCACGTTACTGAGCGATCCCGATGCGACATTGAGCATCGACTGAGCGTCGCTCTCGACCAACGCGGGCGTACGACCGCTGTCACCCAACGCCCATTCGACCTGACCGACGAGACCGGCATCGATGACCTTACGCGCCGCCGCGCTCAGCCCACGAAGCAGGCGCCAGAGCTGCGCGGGCTCGTGGCCGAACAGAACTGACTGTATGCGGAGCACGCGCTGGGATTTGTCTGTCGGCATCGCGCGAATGCTAGTCAATCGCCATGACGCCCGTTCCACGGGATACGACCGGTCTTGCGATCGCTCTGTTTCTGCGTACGCGCATTGGTGCGATCGCTACGCGTTTGCTCGCCGCCCGCTTGGATCAATCCCGCCGATCCTCGCCTTTCTGTTCATCGGGGTCAGGCTCAGTGGGTAGTCGGTCAAGCAGCGCTTCGATCGCCGCCAGGAAGCTGTGCGCCAGTTCGATCGCCCGTC
This sequence comes from uncultured Solirubrobacterales bacterium, assembly GCA_963810645.1. GTDB lineage: Bacteria > Actinomycetota > Thermoleophilia > Solirubrobacterales > Solirubrobacteraceae > Palsa-744. The sequence continues at coordinate 46,935 of CAWEOK010000008.1, forward strand.
GTGCCTCCTCGACCGGTGCGAACCATGCGTCATAGTCGGCCTGCTCGCGCTCGGGCTGAATCTTCTGCGCTTCGGCCGCAAGCGTCGCATCGATCTCGCCGCTCTCGACGAACGCGTCACGAAACTCGTGCCAGGTTCCCCGATGGGTCTTGGCAGAGGCGCCGCGCTCGCTGAGCGCCGCTCTGGCCCCATACAGCATCGCGTAGTAAGCGGCACTCAGCGCCGTGGAGGAATCCTCTTCAACCGTGACCTCAGCCGCGGCCAAACGTCGCCGCGCCGCCTGCATGAACTCGCTGGATCGCGGGCTCACACCGCTCCGCAGAGCGCGATCTTGTCGCGATCCAGCTCGGCGACGAAAAACGACCGAATCTCGCGCCGCTGCGCCAGCCATTCCGGCGTATGCACATGGACCGAAAAAAACCAGGTGAGCGCCCCCATGTTCAACTCCAGGGCGACATCGTCGAGCATCCGGCGCACCCGCATACGGCCATCCCAGGAGGCATCGTTGACGAACACAAGCACATCCACGTCAGAGTCCTCGGCCGGCTTCTCCCCGCGTGCACGCGACCCGAACAACCACACCCCCTGCAACTCGCCTCCCAGCCGCAGACGCAACTCCTCGACGAACCGGTCGAGGAGGACCCGCTCGCCGTCTCGCAGCGACGCCTCGGATAGAGCAGCCATGATCTCAATGTAGGCACTGAACCCCACCAGCGCAACTGATGGCTCAATCCTTCAGCGGCTGCGGCTCTATGCGTTCGCAACCCACCGCTCGGTGTTACGGTCGTGGATCTGGGTCAGGATGTCACGCACGTCGTACGTGATGTTCCAGTCGGGATAGTCGCGCTTGAACGGATCCAGGTCTGAGATCCACCAGCGGTGATCGCCAATCCGGTTGTCCTCGCCGAGACTCCAGTGCAGCTCGCGACCGGCGATCTCCTGGCACATGTCGATCGCCTCGAGCATCGAGCAGTTGGACTGCCGTCCACCACCGATGTTGTAGACCGCGCCCGCCTTGGGAGCACGATGGAACGCCTCGAACGCAGCGACCAGATCGGCTGCGTGAATGTTGTCGCGCACCTGCTTGCCGCCGTAGCCGAACACGGTGTAGGGATCGCCGGTCATCGTGCAGCGCATCAGATAGGACAAAAACCCGTGTAGCTGCGTGCCCGCGTGGTTGGGACCCGTCAGGCACCCACCGCGAAAGCAGACGGTCGGCATGTCGAAGTAGCGCCCGTACTCCTGCACGAGCAGATCCGCCGCGGCCTTGGATACCCCGAACAGCGAATGGGTGCTCTGGTCGATCGACATCGTCGTGTCGATACCCCTGTAGTAACTGTGATCCTCGGGGAGCTCCAGACGCCGGGGCAACTCTATGAGCGGCAACGAGTTGGGCAGATCGCCATAGACCTTGTTCGTCGAGCAGAACACGAACGTCGCGCCCGGCGCGTGCTTGCGCGTGGCCTCCAGCAGGTTCAGCGTCCCGTTCGCGTTGACGGCGAAGTCCGTCTGCGGATCGGACGCCGCCCAGTCGTGCGAGGGCTGCGCCGCGGTATGGATCACAAGCTCGATCTCGCCCGCGTGCTCAGCAAAGACCTGCCCCAATCCGTCGGCGTCGCGAATGTCGATCTCGATCGTGCGCAGCTCGTCGGGATAACGCTCGCTCAGCGCCGCGGTCGTGTGGGCGGTGGACGCGTCGGGGCCGAAGAATTGCGCACGCATGTCGTTCTCCAGGCCGATCGCCTCATACCCGGCTTCGACGAAGTGGCTGACCGACTCCGAGCCGATCAACCCTCCCGAACCGGTGACGATGACTGTGGGCATTCGATCCTCTCTCTAGCACGAGCCCGAGGCGGAGTCTAGGGATCGCCCTCAGCCCTTAGCAGCAAGGCTCCGCACCCGCCCCCGGTACCCTTCCCCCGATGCCTCCATCGGCCTCCAGCAGCTCGTCCGTGCCCCCGATCGTCGTCCAGTCGGTCAGCAAGACGTTTCGCGTGCCCGAGGAGCGCACGCATACGCTCAAGGAGCGCGCGCTGCACCCGTTGCGCCGCACCCGCCATGAGACGTTCAAAGCGCTGCGCGACATCTCCTTCGACGTGCGCCCGGGCGAGTTCTTCGGGATCGCCGGGCGCAACGGCTCGGGCAAGAGCACGCTCCTGAAGTGCCTTGCGGGCATCTACGGCGTTGACAGCGGGCGAATCTGGATGCACGGGCGCCTGTCGCCCTTCATCGAGCTCGGCGTCGGCTTCAACCAGGATCTGGCCGCGCGCGACAACGTCGTGCTCAACGGGATCATGATGGGCCTCTCCCCGCGCGAAGCCCGCGCGCGCTACGACGCGGTCATCGACTTCGCCGAACTGCGCGAGTTCGAGGAGCTCAAGCTCAAGAACTACTCCTCCGGCATGCACGTCCGGCTCGCGTTCTCGGTGGCGATTCAGGTCGACGCCGACATCCTGCTCGTCGACGAGGTGCTCGCCGTCGGCGACGCCGCGTTTGCACAGAAGTGCTTCGACGTGTTCAACCGTATGCGCGACGAGGGCCGCACGATCGTGTTCGTCACCCACGACATGTCAACGCTGAACCGCTTCTGCCACCGCGCGATGCTGCTCGAGCGCGGCTCGATGATCCACATCGGCGAGCCCCACGAGGTCGCCGACCGCTACCTGGAGATCAACTTCGGCCGCGACCCGCAGGCCGCCGCGGCCGCCGACGAGGAGCGTGGGGGAGACGGGGAGGCCCGCATCGTCGAAGCCTGGGTCGAGGACGAGCACGGCGAGCGCCAGGCCTCGCTGCCCCAGGGACGGCAGATCACGCTCAGGGCGCTCGTCAACTTCGCGGTCGACGTCGAAGACCCGGTCGCCAGCGTGTACGTGCTCAACGAAGACCACGTCGCCGTAGTCGTCGCCACGACCGACCGTGAGCGCGAGCGCAGCGGCCGCTTCGCCGCCGGCGAGGAGGTCCTGTTCTCCTTCTCATTCGACAACGTCCTCGCCCCCGGGCGCTACAACCCCCTCTTCACGCTCGCCCACCGCGGCACCGGCCTCGATCTGATGGATCGCTTCGAGGGCGCCTTCTCGTTCATCGTCACCGGCCCGGAAGCGATGGGCGGTCTGGTCGACGTCCCGGTCGAGATGAGTGTCAGCCGTGGCGGCGCACCGGTCAACTCCCAGCAGGTGCGAGCGTGAGCACCGAGGCATTTGGGACTCGTCCCTCCACCGAGCCGGCGCCCCCTTACGCGGGTCTCGGGCGCCCGATCAAGGGTCCGCGCGCGCTGACCAACGACTGGGCGCGCTTCTGGCACCTCACGTACAACATCGCGCGCAACGAATTCAAGCTGAAGTTCTTCGGCTCGGTGCTGGGCTACGTCTGGCAGGTGATGAAGCCGCTGCTGCTGTTCGGCGTGCTGTACGTGTTCTTCGTCCTGATCGCCCACGTCGGCCGTGGCGGCAAGCCCAGCGAACAGTTCTACGGCGTGCAGCTCCTGGGCTCGATCGTGCTGTTCACGTTCTTTGGCGAAGCCACCGCCGGCGCGGTACGCAGCGTCGTCGATCGCGAGAACCTCGTGCGCAAGATCCAGTTCCCGCGCATGGTCATCCCGATGTCGGTCGTCCTGCTCGCGTTCTTCAACCTGATGCTCAACCTCGTCGTCGTCCTGATCTTCGGCCTCATCTCCGGCGTGCACCCGATGCTCAGCTGGCTGGAGCTGCCGCTGATCCTGATCATGCTGATCGTGTTCGCGACCGGCATGGCGATGCTGCTGGCCGCGCTGTTCGTGAGCCTGCGCGATATCCAGCCGATCTGGGAAGTCTTCAGCCAGATCCTGTTCTACGGCTCCCCGGTGATCATCCCCGTCGTCGAGGTCCGCGAAAAGCTGATCCCCAATCACGCGCTCCTCTTCCACATCTACACGCTCAACCCGCTGGTCTCCGTCTTCCAGCAGTTCCGCCACGCGATGGTCACCCACGCCACGCCCAGCGCCGGGGCGACGATCGGCAGCTGGGCCGGCCTCCTGGGCCCATTGGCGATCGCGGCTGGGGCCTTTGCGCTGGGCTTCTGGGTCTTCAACCGCACGGCCCCGCTCGTCGCCGAGAACCTCTGATCGGCGGCGGTCAAGCGCCGCCTCAGCTCATACCTCTTCGGCGGTGTTGCCGTTCGTCGCCTGCATGACGGCCGCTGCCCGCTCGGGCGTACGGGGCAACCGCGGTGGAACCGCGGGCGAGCCTTTGATCCGCGCGGCCTTGACTCGCATCCCCGCGGCAACGGTGCGCAACAGACGCTCCGGTGTGGACATCGACTCGTGCCGGCCGACATATCGCCTGGGCTTGGTCGCGATCATGTTCATCGACACACCCCCCCACACGTGGTTCAGCCACACCAGATACGCCCGTCGCGCCAGCGCGTTCTCGTGCAGCGCAAACCCGAGCCTCAGCGCCATCGCCTTCAGCCTCGACGTCCCCGGCGGAACGATCAGCTCCGCGTCGCCGAAGAACGGGCGGTAGTGGGGCTCGGTCACCTCGGTGTAGAAACCCGCCCGCGTCGCCTCCCAGCGGTAGCCCAGCGACCAGTGCGCGTGCTCGTAGCCCTCGTACTGCTCGACCCCCTCGACGTGCACCCCGCTTGGGTCGCGCAGCGTCTTCAGCGTCTCGTTGACCATCAGCAGCCTGCCCCCCGGGCGCAACACCCGGAATATCTCCGCGAACGTGCGCCGCAGGCTGTCCGGGTCGTTGTGGTGCAGCACCTCGCAGCAGTACACGTAGTCGAGGCTGCTCGACGCCAGCGGGATCGCGTCCATCGAACCGAGCACACGCTCGAAGAACACGCCACCGTCGTCGATGAAGTACTCGGCCGTATACAGCCCCTGCAGCTCGGTAGTGGCGATGTCCAGCGCGATCGCGCTTAGACCCCGCTCGACGAAGTGGTTGGCAGCCCAGCACGTGTTCGAGCCCACGTCGAGGATGCTCTGACCGGGCAGGAACGGGACCGTCGCGAGCAGCTGGTGCATCGAGCGCGCCTGCACGTACCAGTACCCATGCTCCAGATACGGCAGCCTGCGCACCAGCTCGCGGTCCCAGCCTTCTGCGCGCATCTGCTCGGCGAATCGCTCCAGGCCCGCGGCCTCGGTGAGGATGTGCTCCGGCGGATCGTGCAGCAGCTCGACCACACCGCGGTGCACGGCGAACTCGCTCTGACAGGCCTCGCAACGCAGCCGGCCCTCGCGTACCTCGCGCTCGTCGCTTTCATCGATGCTCAGCGCCAGCGTGTGGTCGCGGCGACAGGCCGGGCAGCGCAGCTGCTCGACGAACCGCGCCTTCACGATCCCCCGAACGGGGAGTTGCGCCGCAGCCACTCGGCCAGAAACGGATCGATGATCCTCCAGTGGTCCGTGCCCGACTGTTCGACCAACCCACGGCGTGCCAGACGCGGCATCGCCTTCTTGGCGGTCGTATGGGCGCCGAGACCGTAACGGGTCGCGTACGCGGTGCTCGTCAGCCCGCGGTCGGGGTGATCCGCGAGCAGATACAGCGCCTTGCGTTCGGTCGCCTCGGCGTCCTCACCGTTAGCCAGAGTCTCCTCGAGCACGGCAAAGTCGGCCTGCTGATCGCCCATCAGCTCCTCGAAAGCGCGCTGCACGGCCTCGAGGTCGATCATGCGACGGGCATCCTGCCGCCAGGCCGCCCAGGCCAGCTGCTGCGTGCGCTTGGGATGGGCTTCGCTGAGAGTGAGCAGATAATCGAGCGCTCGTTCCTCGATCTCCCGTCCGGTCGCCTCGAACTGGAATGCCAGGAACTCATGGAAGTCGGCCTGCCCGATCGACGGCAGCCGAGCTTTGAACGCTTGGTTGAACAGCGGCTCGCGGCTGTTGTTGAGCATCATCTCCAGGTACTCCCGGATCGAACCGGTGAGCAGCAGCGAAACATTGCCCTGTCCCGGTCCGACCAGCGCCGACCCGATGATCGCAAGCGGCTCGCCCGGACAGCGGTTCAGGCGCTGGAACTCATCGAAGCAGACCACGACGCGATCGGCGAGCCTGGGCAGGGTGCGCAGCTGGGCGTGCAGCATCTCGGCGGCTTCCTCGGCCTGGCGCGCTCCACGGCGAACACTGCCCTTGACGATCTTCAGATCGAAGCCGATCTCGCGCTCGAGCGTCTCGACCTCCCGTGCGGCCGCGCGGCGGATCGCGCGCTCGGGATGCTCCTTGAGCGCGTCGTCCACACACGAGATAAACGCCGGGATGCTCAGCGCTCGCTTGAGATCGACCCGGATCATGATGTAGGGAGGAGCGTCGGCCTCGTGCTCAAGCGCGAGCTCGCGGTCGAGCGCCGTCAGGAACGTCGACTTGCCGGTGTCACGCGCGCCGAACAGCGCCACGTTTGTCTGCGCCTTGAGCATCAGGGCGACGTCGCGCGCGAAGTCGTCCATGCCGACGATCTTCGCGGGATCGCTCAATGGACGGTCCCAGACGAACGGGTTCAGCGCCATCTGCACAGCATAGCCAATTGTGTCTGTAGACTAGTCTGGAAGACTAGCTCTGCCTAGCCCATGGGGCTAGCGTTTTGATTTTTTACTCGGGATGTCCGGGGACGTGGACTTGCCCGCTTCGCTTTTACCGTAGACTAGTCTGTCAGACTATTAATCACTAGCCTGCTGGGCTAGTTGACTGGTTTGATGGCCTCAAGCATCGGGGGCTCAACCGCTCCGCCCTGCGGATACCCCCGGCACGACATCGCCGTCGAGCTTCACCCGCCGAGGCGCCGCCACCTCCCGCAAGAACCGCTCCAGCGCGTCGATCCGCCGCTCCCACGCGTAGCCAGCGGCCGTCTCGATGCCGGCCCGGCCCAGACGCTCGCGCAGCCGCGGATCGGCCAGCAGTCTTGCCAGCGCGGCGCTGACCGAGGCGGTGTCGGGCTCGGGCATGAGGCAGTTGACCTCGTCCACACAGAAGTCGCGGTTGCCGTGAGCGTCCGTGCAGACGACCGCGCCGCCGGTCGCCATCGACTCAAGGGCCGGCAGGCAGAACCCCTCGTGCGTGGATGTCTGGACGAACACGGTCGCCTCGCTGAACAGCTCGCCGACCTCCTCGTCGCTGGGAGACTCGGCGTAGCGCATCCCCTCATCGGTGGCGAGCTCGGGCTCGATCCCGAACATGCACAGCTCCGCGCGCCCGCCGGTCTCGGGACGGTCTGCCAGCGCGCGCCACGCCTCGATCGTCAGCGGCAGGTTCTTCAGCGGGTTGGTCCGTCCCAGCGCGAGCACCATGTCATCGCGGCGGTTGACCTCCGCGCGCGGGCGAAACGTGTCGGGGTCGATACCGGGCGGGATCAGCTCGGCGTCCAAGCCCATCTCGCGCAACCGCTCGCGGTTCCAGCCCGAGATCGTCATGTAATGGAACTCGGGCCGGTATGAGTCGATCACCGCGTGGCGCACCGACTCATCGTCGGGGTAGTAGCTCGTCTCGATGTCCTGGACGAAGTACACCGGTATCCCTCGCAGCACGCTCGCGCGCCACACGGGCATCGCGGTGTTCCACCACGTCGCCACCTTGATCGCGTCCAGCTCGGCGAGCTCCTCGACCAGTTCGTCATAGAAGTCGAAGCTGTGCACCGGCACGCACAGCTCAAACCAGTCGGGCTGCTCCCCGAGCGTATATAGCGCGCACTCGTGGCCGCGCTCGGCCAGGCGATTGAGATGCTCGAATATATCCCGATGACCCCCGCCGACCCCGGTGCCCTCGGTCACGTACACGACACGCAGCTTCCCATCAGCCGTGCGCACGTCGCGCGCATCGAAGAAGTCCCCCCACAGCTCCCAGAACAGGCGCTGTGACTCGCGCTCGCGCTCGCCCACATCGGTACCGCGCGTGACCGACTCGTGGTGGTACAGGCTCGCGCCCGGGAAGTACATCACGCGCATCCCCGCCTGCCACGCGCGCAGGCACCAGTTGACGTCCTCGTAGGCCATCGGGTAGCGCTCGTCGAGCAGCCCGATCCGCTCGATCGCCTCACGACGCACATACATGCACGCCCCCGTCACCGCTAGCACCGGTCCGGGCAGGGCAGCCGGACCCCAGTCGTCGGGCTTGAACCGGTAGCGGTGATCGAACCACTCCGGCGCCCCGAGGTTGCGAACGGTGCCGGCGAACTGGATGCGCCCGTCCGGATACAGCAGCCGCGCGCCCACGATCGCCATGTCGTCCTCTTGGCTGGCCGCGTACTGCAGGCAGGCCAGCCAGCCCGCGCGCGCCTCCATGTCGGAGTTGAGCACGACCACGTCCCGGTCCTGGTCGGCCGCGCGCAGGCCGCGATTGACGTTCGCCGCGAACCCGCTGTTCTGCTCCCCCTCGACCACCTCGATGCCCTCGATCGCGCGCAGCTTCGCCACGTGCTCGGGTCCGCTGGCGTCGTCGGCCACGATGATCTGAGCCATCCCTGCCGGCACGGTCTTGTGGATGCTCGCCACGAGCGTCGCGACCTGCTCGGCGTCGCGGTAGCTGGGGATCACAATGCTCACCGGCCGCCCGTGCTCGCGATACCACGCCAGCGCGCGCCGGTACAGATCGTGACCCATCCGCGAGCGCAGGCTCAGCCGGTGGCGCAGCGGCGTGAACCGCAACGGCAGCGTCAGCGCGCGGAACAGCAGCGTGCGCCACCCCAGGTAGTGGTAGGTCAGGTAGATCCGCCGGCGCAGCCCCGCCAGCGGCCCGTGGAGCTCGCCGTCGAGCGCGCTCGCGGCGATCGACTCCGGGCGAGCGATCGGGGGTTGTGGTTTCTTGGGCTCCCTGTCGTTGTCGTCGGTCACTTGCGGTCTTTGTCCTGTGTCGATTGCGGTCCGGCAGGCTCGTCGAGACGTAACGGTACGAAGCTCGCCCGCCCCTCCAGCGATAGTATGCGCCGCACCCCTGCGGGCAGCCGATCGGCGCGCGAGCCCAGCAGAGCCCCGGTGAGGCGCACGACATGGTGACGGGCGATAGCGGCGAGCGTCGCACGGCGCTCGGATATGGATGTGGATCCGGATGCGGACGCGCTCTGACGGTCCAGCTCGCGCCGCGCCCAGCCCAGCTCGCCGCGCAGCTTGCGGGCCACGTGCACTGGTGAGGCAGGCTCACGCCAGCCGTAGACCTCGCGCAGCCCGCGCCACTCGTCGAAGCAGCGACGCAGTTCTTGGGTAGGCGTGTATACGTGGGAATGCAGGACCGCCGCGCCGGGCACATACGCCTTGGCGTAGCCGGCGCGCAGCATGTCGATCGCCAGCACGCGATCCTCGGCATATGGCACCTCGCGAAACGGCGCCCGCTCCCAGGCCGCGCGTGCAACGCACGCGTTGGCGTCGGTGTAGAACCCGCGCGCGCCGATCAGGGCGGCCGCGGGCAGTCCGGGCACCCCAGGTCGGGACGGACGCTCATTCTCGCTCAGACGATCCACGCGCGGAGCGCCGTCCGGGGCAAGCGACCTGAACCAGCGCTCCAATTCGATACGCACCGCCGGCGTTGCGTCGGGGCGGGGTAGATACGGGCCGTAGACGAGCCCAACGTCAGTCGCGAGCTCGAAGCCACCGAGCAGGCGCTCGAGCCAGCGCTCGTCGGCGGGCTCGGCGTCCTGGGTCAGGAACGCCACATGTGCCCCCGTGGCCTCGTTCATCAGCAGATTGCGGGTACCGCCGTGGATGAAGTGCTCGGGGGCGATCTCGATCACGCGCGCGCCGTGGGACTGGGCCAGTTCTGGTGAACCATCGCTTGAGTGGGAGTCGCAGACGAGCAGCTCGTGTGCGGTCGTCTGGCGGGCTAGGGCCTGAAGCGTGCGCTCGAGGAGGGGGGCGCCGTTGCGCGTCGGGATGGCGACGGTGACATCAGGCATAGAACCCAGTCAGGGTCAGCAGCTGCGCGGAGTAGCTGAGCGCGATCATCGCCACGAGCAGGCTGGCACCCGCGAATACGATCCAGCGCCTGCCGAACGCATGCAGGCTGGCGACGACGAGCACCGCCAGCGGCGCGATCGCCGGGAAGGCGTAGCGGCCGAATTCCGCGACGGACGGACGTGTGCCCGTCGTATAGAACGCCGCCTCCACACCTGCGATGACGGCCAGCGGCAGCAACGCGAGGATGATGAGCTCGACGATATGGCTGCGCACGAACGGCCACTCACGCCGGATCGCCACCAGGCCAAGTATCGGCACCGCGATCATCGCAGCGAAGATGACGATGAACACGCGGCGCGGGAACAGCACGTCATACCAGCCGAAAGCGCCCCAGCCGCGTTCGACGAAGATCACGAAACCGGGGTAGTTGGTGGTTTCCCAGTGCCTGGCCATGAACGGCAGGCGCGGCAGAAACACCTGCCACAGGTAGGCGAGATATCCGAGGGGATGGGCAGCCGCTTCGCTGACCGCCCCCGTGGGGGCGCCAACTTCAAGCGGCGTGCTCGAACTGACGGCAGCCGGATGAAAGACGTGCGCAAAGCGCACCGAGGCCTCGCGCAACACGAGCACGATCGCCACCAGCGCCGCCCAACCCGGGATGTCCGCCCGGCGGTGATGGCGCCATAGCGTCACGAGCAGCGCGATGCCGGCGACCGGGTAGATAGAGTACGCGGTGCCCTTGACGACAGGCAGCGCAACCAGTAGCGCACCGGCAAGCAAGCCCAGGCGCAGGGTGACGCCGCGGCGCAGCATCATGATCAGCAGCAGCTCGAGCGCCGCCGCGCCGGCGTTGACCCCAACGTCGTTGTTGACCGCGCCGGAGATGAATCCGTACATCGGTTGATACGCGACGAGCAGCGCCGCCAGCACTCCCAGCCAGGGACGGCCGGGCGCGAGCTCACGGGCCATCAGGAACGCGAACACGACCGTCAGCGCCCCGATCAGGGCCGAGGTCAGGCGCATCAGCGTCAGCTGGGAGAACGGGGAGCTCGATGCGAGCAGGTACGCGGGCGCCAGCGCCGCGTAGTAGATCGCGCCGTGCGTGGCGGCCGTCTCATTGCCGCCGCCGTTGGACGAGCTTGGGTGGGTCGCGGCGACCTGCCTGCTGTATTCGTCCTGCTGGTAAGACGTCCACGGCACGCGCGAGTCGCCAACCTGGTGATCGGTGAAGAAGCTCGAGTCTTCGAGTGCGAGCGTCTCCGCGCTCGACCAGCGCGCCAGTGGCGAGCCCGGGTTGCGCGAGGGAGCTTCCCCGCGCTGCACGAGAGATTGCGTGTAAGCGAAGTGGTCGACCTCATCCGGCGCCTGAAACGGCGGCGTGATCAGCGCCCAGCAGGCGAAGTTCAGCGCGGCGATCGCGAACAGCCAGGCGGCCGTGCGGCGCACATTGCACCCATGAGCGACGGCCAGAGCGAGACAGCGCACGGAGGCCAGCGCCAGCCCGGGCAGGAGCACAAACAGGATCAGCACATACAGCCACGGCCCGACGGGGCTCGGCCGGAACAGCGATGCACGGTCCAGAATCTCACCGATACGCGACAGGTAGCTGCGCTGCGAGCCGGCCGGAGGCAGATACCAGATCGCGATCCGACCGGTGAGCGGATGCCCGCCGGCGGTCGGCGGCGACGGGCTGGGAACAGCCGGCAGCGGGGTGCCGCCCCAGTTGACGAGGCCACCGGCGGTCACGCACAGGCTCGCTGGGCGTTCGGCCGGCCGGGAGGCCAAGCGCGGGATCGTGAAGTCGGCGGCGCTGATCCGGTTCGACGGGACGGCGAGAGCCGCGAGCGTGCTGTCGATCGTGCGCACGCCACCGGCACCGCCCCCTGTGCTGGAGCCGGCAGGCTGGCCCAGGTGCAGCACCATCCGCAGCGTGGGACGCGTGGTCGTGAGCGAGACGAGCTGTAGCTGAATGCGCCCCGTACCGGCCGGAATCTCGAGGGCGGGCACGCACATCGGCTCGCCGACGGGCGTGGCGGCGATGTAGGTGAGAGCCTCGACGGAGTCGGTGCCCGTGTAGTAGTCGCGCGGGCGCAGGCAGTAGAACGCGATCAGCGCCAGCATCGGCACGGCCGCCACGGCGGCCGCCTTCCAGATACGCCGATCGCCGGCGAACACGACTCGGGTGGCCGCATCCGCATAGGCCCTCGACCGTCCGCGTCGCACCCCGCGGGCCCTAACGACGGCGCAGACCGAGGATCGACAGCAGGAAGGATGAGAAGAAGATCTGGATGCCGACGATGATCAGCGAGGCGGCGACAACCGCGAGGCGTTCGTCTGAGAGCGAACCGAAGCCATGGGAGATCCACGTCGCCAAGATCACTCCGCCCATGACCAATCCGATCAGCGAGAACAGCCCACCCAGCAGCAGGCCGTGCTCGAGTCGAAAGCGCGCGCGCATACGGTCGAACCAGGGATCGCGCTCACCCATGAAGTACGTGCCGTAGGCGTGTGCGCACAGCCCCAGCGCGAGCACCTGGGTGCCGACGATCATCAGCAGCGCGCCGCCGATCAGCGCGTGCACTCCCCAGGCGCGCCCGAACAGGTCCAGGCCCGCGCCCACGAGCACGACGATCAGCGTGCCCAGACCGGCGAGCACCGCGCCGGGCAGGATGAACAGGTGATTGGGGCTATGCACGAGCAGGAACCGCAGATGGCGCCAGCCGTCGCGAAAGCTCGACAGCTTGGACTCACCCCCGCGTGGGTGGTATTCGATCGGGAACTCGGCGATCGTCAGCTTCTCCTTGGCGGCCCTGATGACCATCTCCGAGGCGAACTCCATGCCGGTCGTGCGCAGATCCAGGCGCGGCAGCACTTCGCGGCGCACGGCGCGCATGCCGCAGTGCGCATCGCTGATGCCGGTGCGGAACAGCACGTTGAGCAGCCCCGTCAGGATCGGGTTGCCGATGTACTGGTGCAGCCACGGCATCGCGCCCGGCTGGATGTTGTCCATACGGTCGCCGATCGCCATCTCCGCGCCGTCCTGCAGCGCCGCCACGAAGCGGGGAATCTCCTGGAAATCGTAGGTCAGGTCGGCGTCGGCCATCACGATGTACTCCCCGCGCGAGGCGGCGAACCCCGCGAGGTAGGCGCTCCCGTAGCCGCGCCGGCGTTCGACCACGACCCGCGCCCCCGCCTGCTCGGCCAGGCGCGCGGAGTCGTCCTCGGAGTCGTTGTCCGCGACCACCACCTCGCCGCTCACCCCCATGCCCTTGATCGCCTCGAGCGCCGCGGTCACGCAGGACTCGATGTTCTCGGCCTCGTTCAAGCAGGGGATCACAACCGACACGAGCGGCGCGTCGGAGTCCTGGTCCTCGGGCGCAGTAGGAGTGCTTGTCTGGGCGAGTGTGCTCATCGGCTGTCGGCGCTCCGGCCCGGCGTCACACCGGCGGCACAGGGGCGAGCTGTCCGGTTATAACGCGCGCCAAGGCGGAAAGTGGCGTCGAATGCGAAAACCGATGCTATCGGAGCGATTCCGGCATGCTTGCGGACGTGCGCATATGCATCATCTATGACTGCCTGTTCCCGCATACTGTCGGCGGGGCCGAGCGCTGGTACCGCAACCTGGCCGAACGGCTGGTGGATGAGGGGCACGAGGTCTCCTACGTGACGCTGCGCCAGTGGGATCGCAGCGAGACGGCCGACCTGGCCGGCGGCCGGGCGCGGGTCGTGAGCGTGGGTCCGCGCATGAGCCTGTACACGCAGGACGGCCGGCGGCGGGTGGCTCCGCCGCTCGTGTTCGGACTGGGGGTCTTCTGGCATCTGCTCCTCCACGGCCGGCGCTACGACGTCGTGCACACCGCCTCCTTCCCCTACTTCTCGCTGCTCGCCGCCGGCGCGCTGCGACCTCTCGGGCGCTATACGCTCGTGGTCGACTGGCACGAGGTCTGGAGCCGCGGCTACTGGCGCGAGTACCTGGGCCATATCGGCGGGGAGATTGGGTACGCGGTGCAGCTCGTCTGCGCACGGCTGCCCCAGCGCGCCTTCTGCTTCTCGCGGCTGCACGCCGCCCGGCTGCGGGGCGAGGGGCTGCGCGGTGAGGTGACGGTGCTGGAGGGAGAGTACGCCGGCTCACTCGACCCACCGGTCGCGCGGCCGGCCGAGCCGCTGGTGGTCTTTGCCGGGCGCATGATCCCCGAGAAGCGCGCGCCCGTCGGCGTCGCCGGTGTGGTCGCGGCCACCAGGCGTATCCCCGGACTGCGGGGAACGTTCTTCGGCGACGGGCCCGAGCGTGAGGCGGTGCTGCAAGAGATCGCCGCCCGTGGCGCCCGGCAGAGCATCGCGGCTCCCGGGTTCGTGGCGGCCGAGGAGGTCGACGCGGCGCTGCGCAGCGCCCTGTGCATGCTGCTCCCATCCCGGCGCGAGGGCTATGGCATGGTCGTCGTGGAGGCAGCCGCGCGGGGCACGCCCAGCATCGTCGTGGCCGGCGAGGACAACGCCGCCACCGAGCTGATCGAGCAGGGCGTCAACGGCTTTGTTGTCGCGAGCGCGGACGCGCAGGAGATCGCCGACGCGATCGTCGCGGTGCACGACGCGGGCATGGCGCTACGCGAGAGCACGGCGGCCTGGTTTGCCGCCAACGCCAAGCCCCTGTCGCTGGAGGGCTCACTGCAGACCGTGCTCGACAGCTACGAACGCCCCGCCAGCGCGCGGGCGTAGCTCTCCAGCGTCAACTGCGCGGTGCGCCGCCAGGTGAACTGCTCTGCTCGAGCAAGCCCACGCGCACGGGTACGTGCCAGCGCGGCGTCGTCTTGGGAGAGCAATGCTTCGATCGCCCCCGCGATCGCGCGCTCATCGTGCGGGTCGAACAGCAGCGCGGCATCACCCGCCACCTCCGGCAGCGAGGAGGCGTTCGAGCACGCCACCGGCACCCCCCGTGCCATCGCCTCCAGCACCGGCAGCCCGAACCCCTCGTACAGCGATGGGTACACGAACGCACACGCAACTGTCCACAGGCCCTCGAGCTCCGAGTCCGCCACCCAGCCCGGAAAGCGCACGTCGGCGGCGACATCGAGGCTCGCCGCACGCTCGCGCAGCTCCCGCTCGTGCCACGTCAGGTAGCCCGGGAGCACGAGCAGCGGACGGCGCTCTGGCGGGATCAGCGCCAGCGCGGAGATCAGCCCAAGCAGGTTCTTGTGCGGGCGCTTGGCTGACAGGCTGAGCACGACTTCGCGCTCGTCGAGATCGAACCGCGCGCGCGTCTCGGACTCTGGCAGAGGCATCGCACGCCGCACGGCCCCGAACCCGTTGGGCACAACGTCGATTCGATCCGGCTTGGTGCCCAACAGCTCGATCAGGTCGGCGCGCGTGCTCTGGGAGATCGCGATCACCCGATCGCAACGGCGCACGCCCCACGGCACCAGCAGTTTCATCCCCTTGTCGCGGATCCCAGCGTGCGCCTCAGGGAAGCGGGCATAGATCAGGTCGTGCACCGTGCTCACACGGCGAAACGGCCCCCACAGCGGTGCGGTCGAGGCGAGGCTGTGCACGAGATCGACCCGGGCCCGCGCGGCCATCAGCGGCAGCGGCGCCTGCTCGCCCAGCACCCACTGCACACGGCTGCTCGCGTTCACGGGGACTGTCACCACAGGCAGCGTCTCGCCCCAGGGCCCGTCGCCCGCGGCGGCCGTCTCGTGGTTGACGAACGCGGTGAAGCGCGTCCCTTGTGGCGCCTGCGCCAGGAGCTCTGGGATCAGCTCGCGGGCGTAGACCTCCATGCCGCCGGTCTCGCCGGGCACGAGGAAGATGAGGTTCAGGCCGATGTGCATCGCCCGGGAGGCTAGCCTCCCCGACCATGACCGCATCGAGACCACTGACAATCGGCATCGATGCCCGCGCCGCGGCCGAGGTGCCCGCCGGCCGGGGACGAGTGGTGCGTGAGCTGCTGCGTGCCCTCGCGGCCCGGCCGGAGGACTCCCACCACTACGTCCTCTACGCGCGGCGGGCATGGGAGGAGGTGGAGCTCGACAGGCGGTTCCGCTGGCGCCTGATCGCGGCCCGCGACCCATGGTGGCACCTGCTGACGGCGCGCGCGGCCAACCGCGAGTGCGACGTCTTCCTCTCCTGCAACTCCTATCTGACCGTCTGGTTCCTGCGTATCCCCGCCGTGCCGATCATCCACGATCTCGCAGCCTTCGAGCCGGCGATGCGCCCCAACCGGCGCTCGACGGTCATCGAGCGCCTGACGCTGGGCCACGCTGTGCGCCGCTCGGCGGCGCTGTTGGCGGTCTCCCAGGCAACCGCCGACGCCCTCGCCGCGCACTTTCCGGCGGTCGCCCCGCACACGGTCGTCGCGCACCTGGGGGTGGCGCTCATGAATGCGAGCGACCTGGACGCAGCTGAGATCTCGACGCTCCCGCCACCCGGCTTCGTGCTGGCGGTCGGGACGCTTGAGCCACGCAAGAACCTGCCGCGGCTGGTCGAGGCCTACCGCGCCCTCGGCGAGGAGCTGCGAACACTGCACCCACTGGTTGTGGTCGGCGCGCTCGGGTGGGAGACGGGCGAGACACTCGATGCGCTGCGCTCGCTCGGAGAGCGCTGTACGCTGCTCGGGTACGTTTCCGATGCGGCGCTGGCCGAGCTTTACCGGCGCTGCGCGGTGTTCTGCTACCCATCGCTCGGTGAGGGCTTTGGCCTGCCGGTGCTGGAGGCGATGGCCGCCGGCGCGCCGGTGATCACCTCGAACCTGTCCTCGCTGCCGGAGGTCGGCGGCGCCGCGGCCGAGTACGTCGACCCCCGCGACGTGGCGAGCATCGCCGATGGTCTAAGGCGGGTGCTCTGCGACGAGCCCCGCTGGGCGCAGCTCAGTCGCGAGGGCGTGGAGCGGGCCGGTGAGTTCTCGTGGGAGAGCTTTGCGCAGCGAGTGCTCGAGGTGCTTCAGGCCGTCAGCAGCCCGTCATAGACGGCGGCCAGCCGCTCTGCCGCGGCAGTCGTCGAGTAGCGGTGAACGACTTCCGCCGGATACGAGACCCGGGTGCCGGCGGGACGGCTGAGCGGCCCGGCGGCCAGTGCGCGCGCGATTCCCATCCAGTCACCGGGCGCCACCAGCTCGACCGGCGTGCCCGCCGCGACCTCCGGGATCGCCCCGCTGGTGGTTGTGACTATCGACAGCCCGGCCGCCATCGCCTCGGGCAGGATCATCCCGAACTGCTCCTCCCAGAAGGCATGGGGGATGTCGAACGGGTGGTAGGCGGCACTCGCCGACGCCTGACTTGCGAGCACCATCGCTGAAGCGCCGGCGAACACCGAGGGCATTTGCTCGTAGGCGACGCCGCCGATCTCGACCGACCCGGCCAGTCCAAGCTCGGTGGCGTGTGCGCGCAGCCTGTCTTCCTCCGGCCCCGAGCCGACGATCAGCAGGCGCGGTTTGGCGATCGCTCCGTCGGGAAGCGTGACGATCCCGCGATGCAGCGCCGCGAGCGCCCTCAACACGTCCTGGTGACCCTTCTCCCACACGAGCCGTCCTGGCGAGACGATCGTGTGCTCAGCAGACGGAGGACCGTCCGCTGCAATCCCGAAGCGATCAACATCGATCCCGGGCGGGCAGACGCGGATGCGAGACTCCTCTACGCCCTCCAGACGCAGCGCGTCAGCCGCACGCTCGGTCGCAGGCAGGAACAGGTCGGTCGCGGCGAGTACTAGCTGCCGGTAGCGACGGGCGTGGCGATTGCGGTAGGCGTCCATCAGTGGAAGCGTCTCCCAGACGGTCTGCACGAGACGAAAGCCGTTGTCGCGCTTGCGCCTGGCGGCCTCGGCGGAGAACCAGTAGGAGAGCTCCTCCGCATGCACGATGTCAGCTGATGCGAAGCTGTCCGCCGCACCCAGGTAGCGGTCACCTAGCATCACGACACCAGCGTCGCCAATGACACCACTGGGCAGGATATCCCGCAGCGCACGGACACGCTCCCGCCGCAACCCCTCCGGCGCGGCGAACCGGTTCGATCGCGTCAGCAGGAGGGCAACATCGAAGCGTGTTGGAAGCTCCAGCCAAGGCTGCAACTCCCACGGTGTGGCCTGATGGCCGCGAACGATCAGGACACGTGGCACCACGGGGCAGGCTAGCGGGAAATAGTCCGCAGCATGCGCCGCTTGCGCGCCTGATGAAGGTCGATCGCTCTCCGATAGCCGGCAAGGCTCGCCTCGCCGGTGTGCGCCCACGTGAAGTTCGCTGCGCGCTCGCGTCCGCGTACGACCAGACGTTCGGCGAGCACGCGATCCTCCAGCAGGCGGCGGATCGCGCCGGTCACCTCGTCCTGACGCTCGGGATCGAACAGCAGCGCAGCGTCGCCCACGACCTCGGGCAGCGAGGAGATGTTCGAGCACGCCACTGGTACCCCCCGCATCATCGCCTCCAGCACCGGCAGCCCGAAGCCCTCGACGAGCGAGGGGAGCACGAACGCGCTGCTGAGCGCATACAGTCCGGCAAGCGAGTCATCCGCCAGCCAGTCCGGCAGGCGCACGCGCTCCGCGACCCCAAGCTCCTGCGCCAGCGTCCGCAGCTCTCGCTCGTGCGGCGTCGAGAATCCCGGCAGCACCAGGACGACATCGTCATCGAGCTCGGGGAGCGCCCGCACGAGCCGGTGCAGGTTCTTGTAGGGGTACTTCTGGGCAACCGACAGCAAGACGCGGGCCTCGCCGAGCACGAGCTCGTTGCGCACCGCGTCCTCGCTCGCCGGCACCGCGGTCGGCGCCCTCACACCGAGCGGGGTGACGTGGATGCGCTCCGGGGCAACGTTCAGCGAGCGCGCGATCTCGTGCGCCCCCGCGTGCGAGATCGCGAATACTCGATCAGCGTGACGCATGTCGTGCTCCACCATGCGTCGCAGCGAGCGCTGCCCGTTGAGACTGCCGCCCCAGTCCTGCGGGGGACGCATCCATATGGTGTCCAGCAGCGAGACGACGCTTGCCACGCCGGGGACGATCGCAGGCCCGATGTTGGCGAGACTGTGCAGGACATCGAGCCGGCGGACGGCCGCCAGCAGCGGAAGGGCCGCGAACTCGAAGACGAGGTGGGCACGCTTGACCTGCATACCGATCGGGCAGTGCACCCAGCACACCGCATCCGCCCATGGCTCATCGAACAGATCCGGGGGCGCGTCACGGGAGACGAAGACATGAATCTCCGTGGCGGGCTCGACCGCCAGCAACGCTCCGGGCATCTCCCTGGCATAGCGGCCCGCGCCGCCAGCGGCCGCTTGCAGGAAGATGAGATTCAAGCCCACCCGCAGTGGGCGCTCCGATTCGAGGCGCACGCGCGCGAGACTACTGGGACCGCTGCTCACGAGCGGCGTCGAAACGACGTCGGGATCAGCTCGTAAATCTCTTGGGGTACTGCCCTCAGAGCCACGATCAGGACGGCGAAGACCGCCAGGGCGGCAACCGGCTGCAACAGCGCCGGCAGGCGCGGAGCGAGCCCGACGACGGCTGCCGGGGCAGCCGCCAGCGCAATCTTGGCGGCCACATCCAGCTTGGGGCGCAGTTGCGGATTGCTGCGGATCAGCCCGATCAGGTAGAAGACCGCGAGGGTGCTCTCCCCGCACGCCGACGCCAGCGCGGCACCACGCGCTCCGTGTGCCTGAGCCAGGATCAGCGTCAGGACGGCACTCACTACAAGCGCGCCGAGGTTGGCGAGCAGAAGTGTGCGGTGGCGATGCAGCGAGAGCAGGCCGAAGCCCCAGCCGGCGAGCACGAAGGACGCGAGCAATGCAACTCCCTCGATCTGCAGGGCTCCGGCCGCTGCCGCAAATTTCGGTCCTGCGACTACCTCGATGATGAAGCGCGCGCCGGCGACGACACCGATCGCAGCAGCAACCCCGATGAGCAACGACACATCGAAAAGTCGCTGCAGGGCATAGACGAGCCGCGCGTGATCGTCGCGCGCCGCGCGCGAGAGCACGGGCAGCGTCACAGCGACGAGCATTCCGGGCACAGCAGCGGTCACGATGAAGACGCGGAACGACGCCGCGAACAACCCGCTCTGATGGCTGGAGGCCACGAGGCTGGTAAGGATCTGAGCGGTATAGAGATAGATCGTGTTCGCAGCCGAAGCCAGCGAAAAAGCCACGGTTAGGCGCAGCAGCCTGACCCAGCGACGGGGGTGCAATGCAATGCGCGTGGAGATCTCACCGCGCACCAGCGCAGCGGTCGGTGGGAGCAGCAGCAGATTGACCGCCAGAGCGACCGCCAGCAGCGGCAGCACGCCGGCGCCGAGCAGGATGAGGACGACGAACAGCACTACCGTCACGGCCTGTCGGGCGAGGTCGAGCCCCGAGAGGTAGCCGAGCCGCAATCTTGTCGTGAGAGGAATCGAAAGCGTGTGCTGAAAGACCACTGCCACTACCGACAGCGCCGCAAGCACGGTTCCCACGACCAGCGCGGGCGTGTACCCGGCGGCGACAGCGAACGCGGTCGCGAGCAGAACGCCGACGAGCGTCAGCGTCACGCGCAAGCCAAGCAGGTCGCGCATCAGCGCGTCGCGGTCGGCGCCCGTGCGCATCGCGTACTCACGTGTGCCCAGAGCAGACATGCCGGCGTCTGTCACCGAGGTGATCACGCCGACGAGTGAGATCACGGTGGTGTACTCGCTGAAGCGAGTCACACCCAAGTGGCGAGTCAGCAGCGCGGCCGAGACGACCGACAGTGCGACCACGCCGACGTAGCTGCCGAGTCGCAGAGCACCGCCGCGAACGGCCATCCCGCCCGCCTCGGGAGTGTCCAGGAGGTCCAGAGGTATGTCCGCCTCAGGCGACACATCTGGCCTCGCCGTCTCTGCGTGCTCGGGGTGCGACGCCGTCATGGCTGGCCTGGGTGCGCCGCTGCCAACACCAATTGCGACTGCCGCCACGACCGTGCATAGCTCGTCAGCGTCCCCCGAGCGGTGACCTCCCGGGTGAACGCTCTCGCGCGCTCACGACCCCGTGCGGCCAAGTTGATCACGATCCGGCGGGGAAGGGTGCTGCGCATGTGAGCGCCACGGTATCGCGCGCGCCGCGCGTCAAGCTCAGAGCGCGCGGGCTACACTGAGCGCTCGGCGCAGCAACAAGCCGTAGGCGCGTGCCTGCTCCGCCGCCTTGGAGCGCTTCGAGGGCAAGCAGGCGATGACGCGCAGCGTCGCCCATGACAGCGCGAGCGAGATAGATAGAACGATGCGGGAGAGGACCACGGGGACTCCCTGCAGGCGCAGATAGCGCACAGCGCTCGTGACGAAGTACGGCGAGGGCACGAGCGCCTCGTCCCCTCCTCCGCGGACGAGGTGACATGCGCGCGCGGCGGGCAATACCTCGATTGCCCAGCCACACCTGGCGACGCGGCGTTGCCACTCGGTCTCCTCGAGGTAGAGGAAGAAACCCTCGTCGAGCGGCCCCGCCTGGTCGTAGGCGCCACGTCTGATGGTCATCACGGCGCCACCGACGTGCGCCGGAGGGTCCCCGGCCCGTAGAGCAGCTGGGGACATCACGTAGGGATGGAGCGCCGGGCAATGGGCGAGCGCATACGTGAGCGGCACGCAGAGGTCGACACCGAGCGTGAACAGGCTCGGGAAGCGACGGTAGCCGTTGGGCGCCAACCGCCCGTCGGCGTCCTCCAACAGGGGGGCGAGCACCCCCGTCCCCGAGTGCTCGCACAGGTGAGCCACCAGACCCTGCAAGGCGCCCGCCCGGACCTCGGTATCGGGGTTGAGCACGATTACCAGCTCGGCGCTCGAGTGGCGGAAGCCGGCGTTTACGCCCGCAGCGAAGCCTCTGTTGTCGGGCATCTCGATCACGGTTGCCTGCGGGTAGGCGTGGCACAGCCGCTCGACGCTGCCGTCGGCCGAGGCGTTGTCCACTATCACCGTCTCGAGCTTGAGCTCACCACGCGTCGCATGCACCGACGCCAGGCACTGTTCGACGAGCTCGGGGGTTCGGTAGTTGACAATCACGATGGCTGCGTCCGGCTTGGCAGTGTCGAGCTTGGCGCTCATCGCGGGGCGGCTCCAGCTTGCAGTGGCTCGCTCTCGCGCGAAGACTCGGCCCAGGCCCACGCGTAGGTTGCAAGAGTGGCGCTGGCCGTCGCCTCCCAGGTGAACCGCCTCTCCCGCTCACGGCCCCGCGCGGCCAGATCCGCGGCCAGCTCGCGGTCGGCGAGCAGCTCGATGAGCGCCTCGCCGATGCCCGGCACGCTGTACGGATCGAAGTAGAGCGCCGCGTCACCGGCCACCTCGGGCAGCGCCGAGGCGCGCGAGCAGGCGACGGGCACACCCCGGCGCATCGCCTCCAGGATCGGGATGCCGAAGCCCTCGTTGATCGAGGCAAACACAAAGCAGCGCGCGAGCGCGTACAGACCCTCCAGGTCAGCGGCATCGACATAGGGCGGAAACGCGACGTTGGCGGAGATATCCAGCTCGGCGGCTAGCTCGCGCAGCTCACGCTCGTGCGTGGTCGGGTTGCCGGGCATGACGAGCACCGCGTCGGGCCAGCGCTCGGCCACTGGCACCATCGCGCGCACAAGGCGCTCGAGGTTCTTGTGCACCTTCTTCGCCGACACCGTCAGCACCACCGGTCCGGTGCCCAGCCCAAGGCGCGAGCGCAGCTCGGCAGCCGGGGTCGGTGCGAGGAGATCGTTCGTCCCCGCTGCCAGCGCGACGACGTCTATGCGCTCCGGGGGCACACCCAGATACTCGGTCACGTGTTCGGCCCCGGCGTGGGAGAGCACGATCACACGATCGGCCCTGCGAGCCACCGGTGGCACGACGATACGCCACAGGCGCGCGGTCCAGCGCTCGCCGGGATCCGGAGCCACGATCCAGGTGACATCCGCCAACGTCACGACATTGACGGCGCGAGTGCGCAGCGGCGCGGTCATGGCGACGCTGTGCAGCAACTCGACGCGTCGTCCCGCCAGTACACCGAGCACGGTCAGCTCGCTGGCGGCCTTCAGCCCGCGCCGGCCCAGCAGCGGGTGGGTGACGAGCTCGACCTGCTCTCCCCAGCCCTCGCGCTGCAGGTAGGAGTGCCCGCCCGGGCTACAGAACACGCTGAACTCGACCTCCGGGGCGAGGCGTACCAATTCGGGGACGAGCGCCCGGACGTAGGTGTCGAGGCCCCCCATGCGCGGCTCGAGGAACACCGCGTTGATCCCCACGCGGCGGGGTAAGGTCATGCTCACCGGCTATGTTCCGGGCTCGTGGTGGCCGACCCAGCGCGAGAGATCACCCCTCCATGGTCGCTGAACGGCCGGATCGCACGTCTGCTCGTCTGCGCTCGGCTCACATGATCGAGCTGAGCCCGGGGCGGTGGATGCGGTTCATGCCGGCGTGACGTTACCGACCGAATACTCTGGACCCGTGACCTACACAACCGCGGACGGCAGACAGCAGATATTGGACGCCCTCGCGCGGGCGATCGAGGAGATCGGGGTCGCGGTCGCGGCGCTGGGCGAGGCATATGAGCTGCTCGACGAACGGACCGCCGACAGGCTCGAGCAGGAGCTGTTCCGACCTGTACAGACCGCGTATGGCAGAGCGCAACGCACCTACTCCGGTTTCGCCGAGCGTCACGAGCTGCCGAGCCGTACGTTCGCACCCGGGGCTCAGGGCGCTCCGTCTACCGGCGTGAAGGGCTTCATCGACGGAGCCCTCGACGCGGCCGGTCGTGCGGACGGAGAAGCTCGCAGCGCTGCAGGACTCGATGCTGCCGATCGAGGTCGGAGACGCCGAGCTGCGAGCGGGCTTGCAGGAGGTGCGCGAGCTGATCGGCGAGCTGCGTCATAAGGCCCGCGAGCTCGTGCGCACGCTGGGGCGTTGAGGCGTGCGAGTCTTGAGATCCCGTAGTGCCAAAAAGTCGTGTCTTTGCACGGCGCGACTGCTCCTGTGAACGTGGGGGATCCTGGAGAACGTGATCGATACTCGTCGGCACACCCCCAAGCTGTGGCTCGCTGGATTCGTCGCGCTCGTCGGTGCCGTCAACCTCGTCGTTCTGCTCGCTCAGGCGCCCGCGCTTGTTCGTAGCTTCTACCTGAACGCCGACAATGCCACGGCGCTTGTGCTGCCCGCTCTCGCAAGCCACGCCGCCGCCGGGTCGATCATCAACATGGGCAATCATCCGTGGTATGAGCCTTGGTGGTTCATGCGCGCGACCGCGGGCATCTCGGGTTACCACGGCCTGTGGGAGGCGGCGCCATTTCTGTTTGGGCTGCTGAGCATCGCCGTAGTCGCCGCATGCACGTGGTGGGCGCTGGGCCGGGTGGCTGGACTGCTGTGCGCGGTG
Source organism: uncultured Solirubrobacterales bacterium (assembly GCA_963810645.1). GTDB lineage: Bacteria > Actinomycetota > Thermoleophilia > Solirubrobacterales > Solirubrobacteraceae > Palsa-744. Next base: position 71,087 of record CAWEOK010000008.1, read on the forward strand.
GTGCTGCTCTCGACAAGCGAAGCACTGCGCGACATCCTGTACGTGCCGGAGAGCCACGGGGCGATCGCCCTTCACGTAGGTGTTCTGTGCGGCGCTTTGCTGATCGTCTATCGCGAGGCGCTCCGCGCGCGTGCGCGGCCGGCCGTCCTGCTGCTGGTCGGCATCCCGCTCGTGGTGTTCACCGGAGCGGGTCTCACCGATCAGCTGCTGCTGATCAGCGGTTTGGCGCCGTTTATTCTGGCGCCACTGCTGTGTCGGGTGCGATTCGGGTCCGAGGCGTGGCGAATCGTCAGCCTGTTTGCCCTCGTGACGGGGATCCTCTCGGGGCTGCTCGCTCTGCTGTTGACGCACATCATGCAGGAACAGCACGTGATTCACGCTCCCTTTCCGGTCACGTTTGTGGGCTCGAACGCGATTCTCAAGGGCCTGCAGAACCTGATCGTGACCTTCGCATCCCTCGGTGGTGGCGCCTTTTTTGGCGAACCGGCGAACGATCCCAACGTGCTCACGTTCGTCCTCGGTGCGCTCACCCTGCTCGCGTTTGCCGCAATCCTCCGCGCGCTGTGGCGCTGGAGCGGTTCGACCGGCAGGTCGTCTGAGCCGCATTCACAGCGGGAGGGATTGCGCGAATTGTTCCTCGCCTATTGGGGAATCGTCTTGGTGGCCACCGTCGCGGCGTTTGCGCTCACGTCGGTCTCGGGTAGCACGAGCAACGGCCGCTACCTGATAGGCGCCTGGTGGGCGATGGCTGCGCTGCTGGGCATCCTGACAACGACGCCCGTGGCGCGAACCGTGTTGCTCGTGGGAGTCGGGCTGTTCGGCATGCTCAACGTCCGGGCCGAGCTCGTCAACGGGGTGCAACCGGCAGGTGTAGGTCCAAACCAGCGACTTGCGGACGTGATCGAGCACTTCGCGATGGCTCACGGCACCGACATCGGCTACAGCGGCTATTGGGATACGGCGCCGGTGACGTGGGAGACCCGCCTGCGGATCGCTATCTATCCGGTCACACCGTGTGCCGCCCCTACAGGCCTGTGCCCGTTTTACGCCGCCAACATCAGCACGTGGTATGACACGCGCGCCGACACCCGGACGTTCCTACTCACGGACGCCAGGCCGGGCGTACCGTCGGCGGTGACCGTCCCTCCCAAGAGCCTTGGGCGGCCCCTGGCCAAGACGTACGTGGGAGAAGGGATGACGATGTATGTCTACAACCACGACATCGCCGCGGATCTCAGTGGGTGAGCCTCCCAGCGCCCGTTGGGCCGCATCCGAGCTGAGACCGCAACGAACTGTCCCGTTAGACGAACATCGTCGGTATAAGGGTCAGGAGCAAATCTCGAACAGCGAGGTAGAGATGCGTCGTGACAGCAGCATGTCGATGATCGCAGTCCTGTTGGCCGGCGCCGCGTGTCTGCTCGCGGCGCCATCGCTCGCATCCGCGGGCACCTACCCGATGTATCAGTGCGCCCCCGGCACTCCGGCGGTCTCGCCGGGATGGTCGGTGTATGGCTACAACACCGACGCGGACACCGTACTGTCGAACACCTGCTCGACCGGAGGGAGCATCGGCGATTACGTCTTCAGCGACGAACAGGCGGGCGCCGTCACCGAGAACGGCAGCAGCGGCAGCCAGGTCGGGCTCGCACTCGACGTGCCCTCAAGCGCTCCGGACGTGAGCATCCAGTCGATCAACGCCGAGGTCATCGGCTCCTCGGTCACGGGCGATGACGCCTGGCTCGGCTTCGCGTCCGCCGGACAGTCGCTCCCGGGCGGCGCCGAGCTCCCCTACGGCGGCTCAAGCGACTACACAGCCAGCGACAGCTGGACACTGCCCCAAGGCGCCCGCGACTTCGAGGCATACGTCAACTGCAGCACCGACCACAGCTCACCGACCTGCGACTTCGCCGATTCGATCAGCGTGCCGGCGCTGAGCGACATCACGCTCACCCTCACCGACGACACCCCGCCGGTCATCAAGAGCGCATCCGGCCCGCTCGCCACCGCAGCGGCGGACAAGTCAACTGTCGCCGGATCGCAGACGCTCAGCTTCACCGCCGGCGACGCGGACAGCGGTGTTCGCTCCGCGACGCTGACCCTGACTCCCCAGGACGGCGAAACGCCCTACATCCACACATTCGACTTCGCTGCACAATGCTCATATGACTCCTGGAACGCCTGCCCCCTGACAGAGTCCGTCAGCGAATTCGCGCTGAACACCGCCACCCTCAAAGACGACAGCTACACGGTCAACCTGACCGTCACAGACGCGGCCGGCAACACGGCAAGCGACTCGCTGGGCACGATCACGACCGCCGGCCCGCCGGTAACCGGCCCCGACGCAAGCGCAAGCGGACCGATCGGCCCCGGCAGCCCCCTCGCTGAGCGTGGCCCCGCCAACGGCACGAATGCCTCCGACCAGGCCAAGCTGACGGCCCGCTGGACAAGCACAGCCAAGACGACACGCACCACCACTTACGGAGCGACCAATCGCATCACCGGGCGCCTGACGAGCACCGCCGGGCAGCCGATCTCCGGGGCGCTGCTCGACGTCACCGAGACCCCGGCCGCCCAGGGCGCACTGGTCGCATCACTGGCCGGGGTCCGCACCGGACCGACAGGTCTGTGGACGCTCACCCTCCCCAAGACCACCCCCTCAAGCACCATACGTATCGCCTACCACAGCCACATAAACGACACGGTCCCTGCTGCCACGACGAGTCTCGAACTACACGTCCACGCCGGGATCGCCCTGCGCATCGCCCCCCACATCACGAGCGTCAACCACACAATCCACTTCAACGGCACCCTACACGGCACCCCAATCCCCCCGGGCGGCAAGCAACTCGTGCTCGAGGCCTCATCCGGTGGGGAATGGATCCAGTTCGACACCATCAGCACCGACACGCATGGCCACTACCACGCCTCCTACCGCTTCAAGTTCCCCGGCCCCGTGACCTACCGCTTCCGCGTCCTCTCGCCATACGAAGCCGACTTCCCGTTCCTCGCCGGCTCATCCAACGTTGTCAACGTGTACGAGCGCTGAGCCGGCCGCACTCCTCACCCAACGCGGCGCGCAAGATCGGCTTGCTCGTGCTCAAACGCCGAGGCCATCTGCTCGATCGCCGCGCGATCAAGGCCGACTTCCCCGGCAGCCCTGCGCCATCTACTTGTGGCATCGCTGACCTCGCCGAGCACCAGACGGGCGTCATCGTCATCGAGCCTGAATTGCTCGGCGACGCTCGTGAGCGTGTCCACGGACGCGGTCGTGTCATCGAGATCGATGGCGGTGCTCAGGTGCTTCAGTCCAGGACTCGGATCGGGATTCAAATCGAATGCCGGCGACAGAGTCCAGCCAGAGCGCTCGGCGCGCAGGAACCCATGATTGCGCAGGTGATCGTCGGTGTTGGAGATGAGAATAGAGAAGGCGATGCGCCGCCACAGCTGCCGCAGATCCTCACCGGCATTGGGGGAGTGACGCTCGATTACATCGGCGATTTCCAGATAGCTTCCCCGATCGCCATCGCCGGCTTCGAGCATCGTCATCGCGCTGACATACCCGATACGCAGATTTGCGGCTCGGTCGAACCGGTCGACGACCAGCACCGGCTTGCCGTCGATCAGGTGCAGCGCCGAGCCCGGCACGCGGATCCCCGCCGCGCGAGCCAGCCGCAATGCGACGGCCTCCCAGCGCATGACGTCCCACTCGTCGTTGGCGGTGTTTGGGAACTTTGCGATTGCCACGTTGCCCTTGGCGTCCAGCACGTGCGCCTTGGGACGAGCGCCACCCAGCGAGCTGCCGCCGCGCAGCAGGACCCTCAGCTCCTCCTCGCCGGCTTCGTCGCGTTCGAGCCGTTCGGTCGCACCCAGGAGCCGTGGAAGGTCGATCAGCAGCGGAGCTCCACCGGTCTCGTCCGCAAGGAAAACCCCCGTACTCGGATCACGGAAACGCAGCGCACCCTGCCGTAGATCGTCACGGACACCGAGCAGGTAGTCGATCTCACCGAAGCTGCGCTCCGCTCCACCCTCGCGGCGTATCCGTCCTCGCTCTGCCCGCACGATCAGCCGGCGCCCCCACCGGTCCGGAGCACAGTCGGAGAAGGCCCCGAACATCGCCCTGCCTGCAGGTGTCTGCTGCTGACCCTCAACCAAGCTCAGCACAGGATCGAGCTCGTATGCATCCGAGCGAGACAAGTAGGCGTCGTCATAGGCGAACGTGGCCGACTCCTCCCCGCGCCTGCGATGCGACCAGAGTCGTCCGGCCAGAACGTCTTCGCCGCCGATCCGCACAACCACTTCGACTGCCGGCTCAGCCATTGGGCGCGGACAGGTTCTTGGGTCGCACGCGCTGCGGCAATTTCTCCTCAGAGCGCAGCCGCCCGACATCCGTCTCATAGGGGTCGAGAGCTCGCGGCACGCTCTCGAGCACCCCCAGCGCGCGGAGGATGCGCAGGCTGTTCTCGAGCGAGATACCGCCGTCCGCGCCCTCCAGACGCCGGAGGGTGTTGATCGAGACATGGGCGCGATCCGCGACCTGGGCCTGCGTCAGCCCTCGCAGCTTACGCCAGACGACCACATCCTCGGCTACGTCACGCAGGGCGCGGCGAACTTGTGGAGGAACCGTACGAGCAGCATGGGGAGATGATCCTTGAAGGCTTTTACTAGCCATATTGAGAATATAATAACACTTATATGTCTATATATTGAGTCTAAAGACCATCAACGATTCCAAAGCGATCTCGGTCCTGGCGGGGCCCACCCGACCCCCCTATGTGACACTCCCCCAATGCGAGCACCGGCATGAGCCAACCGAAACTCGCCGTGGTCGGCCATGTCGAGTGGGTGCGGTTCGCGCGCGTCCCCCACGTTCCCCGGCCCGGCGAGATCGTGCACGCACGCGACCCGTTCGAGGAGCCCGCCGGCGGTGGCGCCGTCGCAGCGGTCCAGCTGGCCCGGCTGGCGGGTGAGTCAACCCTCATAACGGCGTTGGGCGACGATGAGCTCGCGCGGCGCACGGTGGCGCGCCTGGATGAGCTCGGTGTGCGGGTGCGGGCAGCGCAACGAAGCAGATCCACCAGGACGGCGGTGACGCTCGTGGACGACTCCCGCGAGCGGACGATCACGACGTTTGGATCGCGCCTCCAGGCGACCGGCGCCGACGAGGACCTGCCGTGGGATGAGCTGGCGCAGATGGACGCCGTGTACTTCACGGCCGGCGATCTCGGCGCGTTGCGTGCCGCGCGCGCGGCACGGGTGCTCGTGGCCAGCCCGCGCGCCCTCGACGCCCTCGAGCACGATGTCCATCTGGACGCGCTGGTGCTGAGCGCGGACGATGCAATCGAGCGCCACGAGGCCGCCCGCGCGCAGAACCAGGCAGCGCTGGTCGTCTCGACCGAGGGCGCGCACGGGGGCGTCTACCGGGATCACACCGGCGGCACGGGCTCCTGGGCGGCCGCTCCGCTGCCCGGCCCCGCGGTGGACTCATACGGCTGCGGCGACTCGTTCGCGGCGGGGCTCACCTACGGTCTCGGTGCGGGCATGGCGGCGGCAGACGCGCTGAACCTGGCGGCCCGCTGCGGCGCGGTCTGCCTCACCGGGCGCGGGCCGTATGAGCGCCAGCTCACAATGAGAGACAGAGATGGCTGACCAGGCACTCGACACCGTCCAGCTGCGCGACGCACAGTCCCAGCTCGACGCGACGTTCGTGCCCGGCGCCGGCATGGTCTGCTGCTCGCTGCGCCACCGCGGCGAGGAGCTGCTCGCCCAGAACGCGGGCGTGGACGCCTATGCGAAGCGCGGCAAGACGATGGGCATCCCACTGCTGTATCCGTGGGCGAACAGGCTTGCGGGCTTCGACTACACCGCGGCTGGACGGACGGTCACGGTGCCGCCCGACCCGGCCCGGATCGCACTCGACGGCAACGGCCTGCCGATCCACGGCGTGATCGGCGGGCGCCAGCACTGGGAGGTGATCGGTGCGCCCGAACCCGACCCGCCCGCTGACGGCCCCGACACCCAGTCGCTGACCGCCCGGTTGCACTGGAGCGAGTCCGAGCCCGACCTGTTCGAGGTGTTCCCGTTCACGCACGACCTCCACTACGAGGCCCACCTCGCCGACGGCCGCCTGGAGGTCACGATCACGGTGCATGCATGCGGCAAAGATGCCGTCCCGGTGGCGTTCGGCCTGCATCCGTATCTGTCGCCGCCGGGCGTCCCGCGTGAGAACTACATGGTCGAGCTGCCGCCGCTGCGCCGGCTCGCGCTCGATGACCGGCAGATTCCAGTCGGCCCCGACGAACAGCTGCCGGCCCGGCGGTTCGAGCTTGCCGAGCACAGCTCGACGACGGGTTCGACCAGGTTGCCCAACCCGCCAGGTTCAGCGTGCAGGCCGGATCGCGCCGGATCGCGCTCGAATCCCTGGAGGGGTATCCCTGCGCGCAGGTCTACGCCCCCCACGGTGGGCGGTTCATCTGTTACGAGCCGATGACCGCACCCGCCAACGCGCTGCGCAGCGGTGTCGGACTGCGTGTGCTGGCGCCAGGCGAGCGCTACCGAGCCACGTTCGCGGTGAGCGTCGAGAACGTGCCGGTTCACACCGGCTCGGGCCGGTAGGGACCCGGCTTGCGCCGCGGCCGCCCGCCCGGAAACGCCAGGCGCAGGATCGTGCGGTGGACGGCGCCGAGCTGCTTGGTCAGGGGGCCGGTGTTGTAGGGCAGACCGTAGCGGTGGCACACGTCGCGCACGCGCGGCGCGATCTCTGCGTAGCGGCTGGAGGGCATGTCGGGGTAGAGGTGGTGCTCGACCTGGAAGCTGAGGTTCCCGGCCAGCAGATGAAACAGCGGGCTGCCGTCGATGTTGGCCGATCCGGTCAGCTGGCGCACGTACCAGGCGCCGCGGGTCTCATCGGCGACCTCGCGCTGGCTGAACGTGTAGGTCTGGTCGGGGAAGTGGCCGCAGAAGATGATCGAGTACGCCCATACGTTGCGGACGATGTTCGCGGTGAAATCGGCCGTTAGGGTTGACTTGAACGTGCTCCGCGCAGCCCGCTTAGAGCGCGACCCCGGTCGCCCGGAGACCGCCGCGGACGCGAGGGCCGACACGGTCGCGGACAGCGCGGGGAATGCGATGTAGTCCTTGATGATCTGCTTGCGCGCCTTCACGCCAACCCCACGCAGCTCCTCGATCACCTGCGCCCTGGTCTTCTCGCCTGTGCCGATCGCGTCCCAGTTGAGGTCGTGCAGGGCGACACCCCACTCGAAGAACGCCATCAGCAGCAGGTTGTACAGCGGCTGCGCCAGATACACCGGATGCCAGCGCTGGTGCGGGTCGATGCGCATGATCTCATAGCCGAGGTCGCGATCGAGGCCGCGGATGTTCGTGAACGTGTGGTGCTCGTAGTTGTGCGAGTGCCGCCACGCGTCGGCGGGCGAGGCCGTGTCCCAGTCCCAGTTCTGGGAGTTGATGTCGGGGTCGTTCATCCAGTCCCACTGGCCGTGCATCACGTTGTGGCCGATCTCCATGTTCTCGAGGATCTTCGCGACCGACAGCGAGGCGGTGCCCGCGAACCACAGCGGCTTGTAGCGCGAGCCCAGCAGCAGCGCGCGAGCCGCGAGCACGAGGTGACGGTGCAGCCGGATCGTCGAGCGGATGTACTGCGAGTCGCGCTCGCCGAGGTCGTCGAACACCTCGTCGTGGATCGCGTCCAGCTCACGGGCGAGCTCGTCGAGCTGCTCGGGGCTGAGGTGGGCCAGCGGACTCTCGGGCTCCTGAAACGGCGGTGACATCGGGGAAGCGTCGGGGTGGGTGGCTACGGCCATGTCTGTTCCTTTGGTGTGGTGAGTTGGTCAGAGGTCGATCTCGACGGGACCCTCGGGTGCGTTGATACAGGTCTGCAGCAGTTCCCCCGGCTGGCCGTGCACGCGGCCCGTGCGCAGGTCGCGGACCCGGCCCGCGCGCAGCCGCCCGACGCAGCTGTGGCAGATGCCCATGCGACACCCATACGGCAAGGTCGCGCCCGCCTGTTCTCCCGCCAGCAAAATCGGCTGCTCGCCGTCGCTGACCGCATCGAGGCCGCTGGAGCTGAAGCGAATCGTGCCGCCCGCTCCACGCTCGCCGTCGCCGACATTGGCGTAGGGCTGGAAGTGCTCGACATGCAGCTTCTCCGGGTCGCCCTCGTCAGTCCAGCGCTCGGACATCGCGTCGAGCAGACCGGCCGGGCCGCACAGAAACGTCTCGCGCTCGGCCCAGTCGGGACACAGCTCATCGAGCCGATCGGCGGTGACGCGGCCGTGCGTTGCCGAGATCCACTCGTGCAGCCGGTAGCCATCGTGGCGCGCGGCCAGAGCACGCAGCTCGGAGCCGAAGATGACGGAGTCGGCGGTGCGGGCGCTGTGCACGTGGACTACATCCCGAAGACCGCCCTCGTCACTGTCGCCGCGTTGACCGGCGAGGCTGCGCAGCATGCTCATGATCGGCGTGATCCCGCTGCCGGCGCTGATGAACAGCAGTCGCCGCGGCAACGGGTCGGGCAGCGTGAACGTGCCTTCGACGCCGCCGAGTCGCACGATCGTGCCCGGTCGCACACGCTCGCACAGAAACGGCGAAACGCGGCCGGACTCGACGAGCTTGGGTGTGATCGAGATGCACCCGTCGGCGCGTCCGGGATCGGAGGTCAGCGAGTAGGCGCGCCAGTGGTGAATGCCGTTGACCTCGATGCCCAGGCGCAGGTACTGCCCGGGCTGATGGCCGGGCCACTCCCAGCCGGGCTTGATCAGCACCGTGACCGCATCGCCGCTCTCGCGCTCGATCCGTTCGATGCGCCCGCGCAGCTCGCGCGTAGACCAGAGCGGATTGATCAGCTCCAGGTAGTCGTCGGGCAGCAGCGGCGAGGTGAACGAGCGGACCAGCCCGAGCGCCCGGCGGCGCGTGGCCGAGACCTGCGGCACCGCTCCCCGTTCAGCCATGATGTTCGGCCGTCAAGATCATTACGCGAAGTCATGTTACCTCAAACGAGGGAACATTGATAGTGGTACCCTAGTTACTTATGGCACGTGTCGCATCCGCCCCCGCACCCGGTGCATCCAGCACATACGACCTGACGATCGAGCAGCTGGCCGCCGAGGTCGGCATGTCGGTGCGCAACATCCGCAACCACCACACGCGCGGACTGCTGCCCCCGCCGGAGGTGCGCGCGCGGGTGGGCTACTACAACTCCGAGCACGTTGCCCGGCTGAAGCTGATCCTCGACCTGCAGGCCGACGGGTTCAACCTCGCAGCGATCGAGCGGCTGCTGAGCGGATCGGACGGCCTGGCCGAGCGGTTGCTCGGGCTGCGCATCGCCGTGACGACCCCGTTCGAGCCCGAGGCCGCGGAGATGATCACCGCCGAGGAACTGACCGAGCGCTTCGGCGAGGTCTCCACGAAGGACGTCGAGCTGGTGCGCAAGCTGAAGCTGCTCGTGCCACTGGGCGACGGGCGCTTCGAAGTCCCTAGCCCGGCGTTGATGCGCGACGCCGAACAAGTCGTCGCGCTGGGCATCCCCCTGCACGCCGCGCTCGTGCTGGTCGAGCGGGTCAGCCGCGATTGCGAGTCGATCTCACGCGCGTTCACCAAGCTGTTCCTGCGCGAGCTGTGGGAGCCGTTCGAGCAGGCCGGTCAGCCGGACGAGCGCTGGGACGAGCTGATCGAGGCCGTCGGCTCGCTGCGCCCGCTGGCCTCCGAGGCGTTGCTCGCGCTGTTCAAGCAGCGCATGACAACTCAGCTGGAGGCCGCGTTCGGCCGGGTGATCGAGCACCAGGCCAAGCGCGGGAAGTAGCCGGCGCGCGACGAGTGCGAGAGCGAGGCCACCGGTATGAGGCCCGCGCGGTGTCAGACGCGCGCGGTGTCGAGGCTCACGCCGGTGCCGGGGCGCCCAGGTCGAAGTGCACGCCCGTCAGCTCTTCGGAGACGGTCCACAGCCGGGCGGCCACACCCTCGTCGCGGGCAGCGCGGTTGGGCGTGCTGATGTGCGGGTATCCGCGGAGCTCGCCGAACCCGTCCGGCCCCACGTAGCTGCCACCCTCAAGGTCCGGATACGTGGCTGCATACAGCGTGGGCAGCGCGCCCATGTCCGCGGACTGAGCGCCGATCGCGTTGGTGATCTTCATGACGATGCGATCCGCCAGCGGCGGCGCGGCGCTCTGCAGGTTGGTGGCCGAGTAGCCCGGGTGGGCGGCGATGCTCTTGATGCTCGAGCCAGCGGCCCGCAATCGCCGATCGAGCTCCAGCGCGGTCATCAGGTCGGCGAGCTTGGACTGGCCGTAGGCGCGCCAGCGCGAGTAGCGGCGCTCGGACTGCAGGTCCTCGAAGTTGATCCGCCCGGTCCGGTGCGCGATGCTCGACAGACACACCACGCGCGCGTCCGCGCGATCCTCCATCGCACCGATCAGCCGGCCGGTCAGCGCGAAGTGGCCGAGGTGGTTGGTGCCGAGCTGCAGCTCGAACCCGTCCGCGGTCTCGCCGCGCGGCGGCGCCATCAGGCCGGCGTTGTTGATCAGCAGGTCGAGCCCATCGTGGTCTGAGCGGTACCGCTCGGCGAACGCCCTGACCGAATCCAGGCTCGACAGGTCGAGCGCGGCCAGCTCCACACGCGCGTCCGGCACGGCCGCCTCGATCTCGCGGAGCGCGCTCTCCCCCTTGACCGTGTTGCGACAGGCAAGCACCACGCTCGCGCCGTGACGCGCCAGCTCGCGGGCGGTGACCAGCCCGAGGCCGCTGTTGGCGCCGGTCACGATCGCGGTGCGACCGTGCTGGTCGGGAATCTGCTCACTGCTCCACCTGGCGCTCATCGATCGTCTGCCTCCTCTGGACTTGGAACAGACCAGCTTACGGCGATCCCTGAGTCCCGGTCCGGCTCGGGTCGGCGACGCGGCTCATCTCACAGAGAACACGACGGCTTGACACGTGACGTGACTCGAATACGCGGCCAGGCACCGGTGTTCAGGGTACGAGCACGATCTTGCGGTGCGAGCCCGCGGCCAGGCGATCCCACGCCTCTACCACCTGCTCGAGGGGCATCGGGTCGGTGTCCACCTTCAACCTGCCCGCGGCGGCGGCCTCGGCCAGACGGCGGTAGGCCTCGCGCTTGACCTCCGGCGGTGAGGCGAAGTTGGCGTGGCCCATGATCACGAGCATCTTTCCGCGGACTGCCGCCGAGGGAATCGTCGCCTCGGTGCCTGCACCGGTGCCGAGCTGCACGATCCGCGCACCGAAGCTCGCCGCGTTCACCGCCGCCACGAACGGCTCGCCGAACAGAGGGTCAACGACCACGTCGATCCGCCCCTCGCCCGCCTCGCTCAGTGCGGCGGGCAGGTCCCCGGGCTCATCCAAGCGCACGGCGGCATCCGCACCGAGTGCCAGGCAGCGCTCCAGGCCCATCGGCGAGCGCGCCGCGGCCACCACCCGCGCGGCGCCGAGCAGCCTGGCCGCCTGGACCGCGATCTGCCCGACCACGCCGCTGGCGCCCAGCACAAGCACGTGCTCGCCCTCCTGCAGCTCCGCGCGCCAGGTGAGCGCCAGCCAGGCCGCCAGCCCGGAGATGCCGAGCGCCACGGCGACGCCGTCCGGGACTCCCTCGGGGACGGGGTAGATCGAGGCCGGGTCGACCAGCGCGCGCTCGGCCATCGAGCCGAACGGAGCGATCGGCGCGTCGAAGTAGACGCGCTCACCGTCGAGCGTGCCCACTCCCTCACGCCCGGCGACCGACGGCAGCGGCGGCCGGCCGGCATAGAACCGGCCCGCACAGATCGACACGTCGACCGGATTCAGTCCGGCAGCGAGCACCTGCACGATCGCCTGCTCGGACTCCGCGCCGGGCGCGACCTCGGGCTCGTCGAAGTCGTCCGCGCGCGGAACGCCGTACTCGTGCAGGACCGCGGCTCTCATGCGATCACGGACGCACGAACCGTATCCGGGTCCGGCCCGATCCGCGTGCCCGCGTCCAGCGCATGGATCGCGTCCATGCCCGCATCGGTGAGGTGGAAGTCGAACACGTCGTAGTTCTCCTCGATGCGCGCGGGCGTGACCGACTTCGGGATCACGACGTTGCCGAGCCGGGGGATGGTGGTTGGTGAGCTCATGGTCTGAGGACTGCCCGAGTATGACTCAGGCTAAACGTCAGCGCATCCGTGCGAACCGCGAATGTGAGCCTGAAGGTCATCGGGCCGGCGATCGGGCCTGGCGTGGACAGCGATGGGCGCGGGAGGGGCATAATGCCGAGCATGCGCTGTCACCGCCTGACCCAGCCCGACCGGAGCTGAGCGGTGCGCGTGCACATGTGCGGCGTGCGGGGATCGACCCCCGCACCCGGCATCGAGTTCGTCCGCTACGGTGGCCACACCTCGTGCGTGGCGCTTGCCCGCGACGAGGATGCGCATCCCACCCTGATCCTCGACGCCGGCGGGGGACTGCAGCGGGCTTCGTCGCTGCTGGCGGACGAGCCGTTCGACGGCACCATCCTGCTGACCCACCTGCACTGGGATCACGTGCTCGGGCTGCCGTTCTTCGCCGCGGCCGATGACCTCGCCGCACGTGTCAACGTGCTGCTGCCCGAGCAGGAGAGCCGCATCTCCGCCGAGAGCGTGCTTGCGGGGATGATGTCGCCGCCGTACTTTCCGATCGAACCGGCCCAGCTGCGCGGGGCGTGGGAGTTCGCGACGATCGCGCCCGAAGAGCCCAGATCGAGGGGTTCAGCGTGTTCGCGCGCGAAATCCCGCACAAGGGCGGGCGCACGTTCGGGTATCGAATCGGCGACGATCACTCGACGCTCACCTACATGCCCGACCACTGCCCGACCACGCTCGGGTCCGGCGAGGATGGTTGGGGCGAGTATCACCCGGCGGCGATGGAGCTGGCCCACGACACCGACGTGCTCGTGCACGACGCCCTACTGCTGCCGGATGAGATGGCCACAGAAGCGGACTTCGGCCACGCGGTCGCCGACTACAGCGTGCAGCTGGGCAGACGCGCCGGGGCACGATCGGTCGTGCTGTTTCACCACCGTCACGACCGCACCGACGACGCGCTCGACGCACTGGCTCAGAGGCTGGGCGGCGCTGGGTCCGAGGGCGCCCCCGAGGTGAGCGTGGCCACGGAGGGCACGACGATCGAGTTGTGATGGCGCATGCGCCACCGGAACCACAAGAAATGAGATAACACGCCACACAGGAGACCGAGATGAGCGCCACCGATCAGCTGCTTGCCAACGCCGAGTCATACGCCGCGTCATTCGACAAGGGCGACCTCCCGGCGCCGCCCGCGCGCAAAGTGGCGATCGTGGCGTGCATGGACGCCCGGCTGAACGTGTACGGCCTGCTCGGCCTGCGGGAGGGCGACGCGCACGTGATCCGCAACGCCGGCGGAGTGATCACCGACGATGAGATTCGCTCGCTGGCGATCAGCCAGCGGCTGCTCGGTACGGAGGAGATCGTCCTCATCCACCACACCGGCTGCGGCATGCTCACGTTCACCGACGACGGCTCAAGCGCTCGATCCAGGACGACACGGGGATCGAGCCCGAGTGGGACGCCGGGGCGTTCAGCGACCTCGACGAGGACGTGCGCCAGTCGATCGCGCGGATCCTCGCGAGTCCGTTCATCCCACGCAAGAACGTGCGCGGGTTCGTGTATCAGGTCGAGGACGGGCGCCTGCGCGAGGTCAGCTGAGCGCAGGCCGGCTCACAGACTGTGCGACTTGGCTCGGGCGAGCAATCC
>CAWEOK010000009.1:0-205859 GCA_963810645.1 uncultured Solirubrobacterales bacterium
CGTGGAAGATTACCGGCCGGTAGGGTCAACCGATGAGCACGCACGGGGACAGCGAGCGTCCGGAGCCCGGCGAGGAGTACAACCCCGGTGCCCCCACCCGTCCGCGCCAGGCGGCGACCGTGATCCTGCTGCGCGGCGGCGCCGAGACGCTTGAGGTCCTGCTGGTCAGGCGCACGCCCGCCGCGCGGTTTATGGGCGGTGTCTGGGTGTTCCCTGGCGGAGCGGTCGATGCGGACGAGGGCGACGGCGACGCGGCCCACCGGACAGCGGCGATTCGCGAGCTGCGCGAGGAGGCCGCGATCGCGCTCAAGAGCTCAGGCGCGCTCGTGAAGTTCTCGCGCTGGATCACCCCGGCCGAGGTGCGCACACGCTTCGACACCCACTTCTTCCTCGCCGAGTTGCCGACCGGCCAGGAGCCGCGCGTGGACGGCGAAGAGTGCGTCGACCTGGGCTGGTTCACGCCCGCGGCTGCGCTGCAAGCCCATCGCGAGGAGCGAATCGTGCTCGTGTTCCCCACGATCAAGCACCTCGAACAGCTCGGTGCGTTCGCGTCGGTCGATGAGCTGCTCGCGTACGCCGGCGGGCGCGAGGTGCAGCCGATCCAGCCGCGGGTCGTGCTAGAGGGCGAGGTGGCCCGCGTACTACTGCCGGGAGACCCCGGCTATTAGAGGCCCAGCCTCTTTGTCTACGAACCGCCGACCCCTGCTGCGCACCAGCTCTGACCCGTGCCGGCTCCTATAAGCCCGACCTACCGCCCCTACCAACCCCCACCCTGCTGCGCCTCGATCACGTGCGTGACGGCGTTGATCAGCGCCAGATGCGTGAACGCCTGCGGGTAGTTGCCGAGATGGCGCCCACTCGAAGCCTCGAGCTCCTCGGCATACAGCCCTAGAGACGAGGAGTAAGAAAGCAGCCGCTCGCACAGATGCTCGGCCTCGCGATTCTCGCCGATCTCCGACAGCGCCGAGACCAACCAGAAGGAGCAGATCAGGAAGGTCCCCTCCTCGCCGTGCAGGCCGTCGTCGGTCTCGTCAGTCCGGTAGCGCAGCACCAGGCCGCCCTGCGTGAGCTCGTCGCGAATGGCCATCACGGTGGCGCGCACCCGTTCATCCTCCGGGCCGAGGAATCGCACCAGCGGCACGAGCAGGTTGGAGGCGTCCAGCGCGTCGGTTTCGTAGTGCTGGCGAAAGACCCCGCGCTTGTCGACCCCCCGCTCGAGGATGTCCTGTCTGATCTCCTCGGCGAGCGCCTGCAAGCGCTCCGCGTGCTCGGCCTCGCCGCGACGTTCGGCCAGGCGCGCCCCCCGGTCCGTGGCCACCCAGCACATCAGCTTGGATGAGACGTAGTGGCGAGGCTCGCCGCGCGCCTCCCAGATGCCCTGATCGGGCTCCTTCCATACGTTCGCCGCGCATTGCACCTGATCGATCAGCACCGGCCACAGCCGCTCGGGGATGTGGTCGCGCTTCTTGGAGTGCAGGTAGACCGAGTCGAGCACGGCCCCGAACACATCGTTCTGGCGCTGGTTGAACGCGCCGTTGCCGATCCGCACCGGGCGCGCGCCCTCGTAGCCCTTGAGGTGATCGAGCGTGGACTCGCTGAGGTCCTTCTGACCCTTGATCCCGTACATGATCTGCAGCGAGCCGTCCTCGTTGCGCTCCATGTCGGCCAGGTACTGCACGAAGTCGTCCGCCTCCCAGTTCAAGCCGAGCGCGTGCAGCCCCCACAGCGTGAACGAGGCGTCGCGCATCCAGCAGTAGCGGTAGTCCCAGTTGCGCTCGCCGCCCGGTGTCTCCGGCAGCGAGGTCGTTGGCGCCGCCACGAGCGCGCCGGTGGGCATGAATGTCAGCCCCTTCAGCGTCAGCGCCGAGCGCTCGAGGTGCAGCCGCCAGATGTGATCGGGATAGCTGCCTTCGGCCACCCACGTGCGCCAGAAGTGGCTGGTGCGCTCGATGTGCTCCTCCGCCTGCTCGACCGTGTGCGGCCCGCCCCGCTCCTCCGTCCAGGAGAGCGCGCAGAAGCGCTTCTCGCCTTCGCTCAGCGTGTGGCGGCCGTGCGTGCGGTTGCCCTCGATGCCCAGGCGGATGTCGCTGAACAGACGAAATGCGTTGTCCCCGCCGGAGGCATCTATCTCCTCGGCGGCATCAGTCTTGCAGTCGACCGCGCAACTGTCCTCGGTGCCGGTGTTGACCAGGCTCCATTTGGCCGCCGTGGCGCCGTAGTCGAGCATCGGCTCGCACACGATCTCGACCTGCACCTGCCCCTGAATGCACTCGATCATCCGGACCAGCAGGTGGTCGGCGTCGTAGTCGGTCGGCGGGCGCGTGTGGCTGGAGCCCTCCTTGTTGTCGTGCCACGGCCCGATCGTGAGCGCCTCCACCACCCGCAGCCAGCCCTGCGCGGTCATCCAGGTCGTCTCGATGATGTTCGTGCCGGGGATGTAGCGCCGGCCGGCCGGGACATAGATGCCGTAGGGACCCACTCTCCAGCTGCCGGCCCCGCGATCGAGCAGCGCGCCGAAGATCGACGGGGAGTCGAAGTGGGGCAGACACATCCACTCGATCGAGCCGTCCGAGGCGACCAGCGCGCCGGTGTGGCAGTCCGAGAGGAAGCCATAGTCGGCGATCGGCGGAAATGACGAATCGGACGCGGCCGTGCCCGCAGGCGTGCGTCCCTCGCCTGTTACCGAGCCGGCGGCATCACCCAGCGTCGCCCGGGCGCCCGAGTTGTTGTCGGTACCGGTGGAGGACTCGCGCTGGCTCACTCCTCAAAGCCCTCCAACTTGAACCGCTGCATACCCTCCGGCAGCAGTCCTTCTTCCTCAAGCTTGTCCAGATGCGCGGCCAGCGTGACGCCCGCCATTGGGCGTAGCTGCTCCGGCACCTCCGGCCAGGCGGCATCGAGCAGCTCTGCTTCGGTACGCAGGCCCTGCTCCAGCGCGTCCACCAGACGGCGCTCGCGCTCTGAACGATGGCTCATGTACTCATCGAGCTTGCCTGCGGCGTCTCGCACGAGCGGACCGTGGCCGGGGCAGAGCACGTCGAAGTCCCCGCGCACCCGTAGCCTCTCCAACGCCTGCATGTACCGAGACATCGAGCTGGAATGCGGAGCGATGAAGACGCTGCCCTCGCCAAGCACGGCATCTCCGGTGAAGCACGCGCCGGCGGCGATCAGCGCAAAATGATCGACCGAGTGCCCCGAGGTGAGCACGGGATCAAACGGTCCGACTCGCACGCCCTCCTCCAGTCTCACGTCGACCTCGCCGCGTCCACCCGCCAGCGGCGCCTGATAGCGGGCCAGCAGCTCCGGCACGGCTTCGGCGTGGTCGGCATGGTCGTGGGTGAGCACGATGCCACCGAGTCCGCCCCAGTCTTCGATCGCCCCGCACACACGTTCCACGTGCGTCTCGATCAGCGGGCCCGGGTCCACGACCCACGCCGGATCGCGGCCGACGATCCACGTGTTCGTGCCGGTCAGCGTCAACGGCCCGAGGTTGGGCGCACGCACGCACAGGATGTCGTGGCCACTCAGCGGGTCGGCATCGGCCCTCGACCCGGGAACGATCTCCTCATCGCAATCGAACGGAGACGGCGGACTCACGGTAGCGACGTTAATCGACATGGACGATCCGGCGACTGCTCGTCGGGCGCGATCGACCTACGCGGACACGTAGCGCTTGCTCGCACGGCGCTCCTCGGGCACCGTGACGACGTCCCAGCACAGTCCCAGACCGGCCATCGTGCGGATCACCAGCGCGGAGACGTCGGGCTGGCGCCAGCTCAGACCGTGACTGGCGGAGGTCGGAAACGCGTGATGGTTGTTGTGCCACGCCTCCCCTAACGTCGGCAGCGCCAGCCACAGCAGGTTGCGCGACTGATCTCCCGTCGCGTAGTCGCGGCGCCCAAAGAAGTGGCAGAGCGAGTTGATCGAGTAGGTCATGTGGTGCAGCACGAGCATCCGCACTGCCCCGCCCCACAGCAGGCCCGTGAGGCCGGCGCGCAGCGAGCCGCCGATCGCGTAGCCGAGTCCGAACGCCATCGCCAGACCGGCGATTGTCCACAGAAAGAACGTGCGATCCACGAACGACACCACGGGATCGGCGATCAGGTCGGGGGCGTAACGCTCGCGCGAGCCGCGCTGGGTGTGGATGAACAGCCAGCCAACGTGCGCGTGCGCGAGTCCGCGCAGCGCTCCCCGCCAGCCGACGCCGTGGTCTACGTGGGGACTGTGCGGATCTCCCTCGCGGTCGGAGAACGCGTGATGCTTGCGATGGTCGGACACCCAGGAGATGACCGGCCCCTCGATCGCGGCCGACCCGAGCGCGGCGAGCACGCCGCGCATCGCACGCGAGGTCTTGAAGCTGCGGTGCGTGAACAGACGGTGGAACCCGACGGTGATGCCCAGGCCGGTGAGCACGTACATGATCGCGAACACGACCAGGTCCGAGGGATGCAGCAGCCCGTCCCACAACTGCCAGCCGACGAACACCAGCGCAACGAACGGCCCGACGGTGATGAGCCCCGTGAGCACACGATCGAGCGTCTCGTTGGACGCGGGTTGGATATCATCTGGCCCGAGCCGGTTGGGTTCCGGACCGCCGCCGGGAATATGTTCGTCGTCCATGGTGCCTGTACGCAAGGTATCAGCGGGACCCTTAGGCTGCGTACCCACGATGTTGCCTGACGATCCGGACAACCGCGACCCCTGCCCGAGCTGTGTTCGCCCGGCCTGACCCACTGCGCCGCGAGCTCGCCAGAGCACTGCCGGTGCGCCCATTCGCGCTGCGCTTCTGGGACGGCTCGGAGCTGGCTGCGACGGTCGCGGGCGGTCCGGTGTTCACGGTGCGTTCGCCGGCCGCGGTCGCGCACCTGCTGCGGGCCCCCGGACAGCTGGGGCTCGGACGGGCCTACGCGGCCGGTGAGATCGAAGCCGACGATCTCGATCGGGTGATCGGGCTGCTCGACACGTTCAGCGCGCCGCCGATCGACTCGGCCACGCGCGCGCGCCTGACGCTGGCCGCCGTGCGCGCGTGCGGGCTGATGAGGCCGCCGCAGATCCCCGCGAGCGAGCTGCGCCCCCGCGGGCGCCGTCACAGCAAGGAGCGCGACGAGCGCGCGGTCCGCCACCACTACGACGTGTCGAACGAGCTCTTCGGTCTGTTCCTGGACGAGTCGATGACCTACAGCTGCGCTCTGTTCTCGCGCGGCGCGGGCACGCTGGAGGAGGCCCAGGCCGCCAAGCGCGAGCTGGTGTGTTCCAAGCTGGGGCTACAGGAGGGCGAGCGCGTACTCGACGTCGGCTGCGGTTGGGGGAGCTTCGTGATCCATGCCGCCCGCGAGTACGGCGTGCGGGCGGTCGGCGTGACGTTATCCCCGGCCCAGGCCGAGCTCGCGCGCCGGCGCGTGACAGAGGCCAGCCTGCAGGACCGGGTCGAGATCCGGATCTGCGACTACCGCGACCTGCCGGGCATCGGCGGCGAGCGGTACGACGCGATCGCCTCGATCGGCATGGTCGAGCACGTGGGCTCCAACCGGATCGATGAGTACGCGCGCGTACTCGCGCGCCTGTTGCAACCGGACGGACGGTTGCTCAACCACGGGATCGCCCGTCTGCGCCATGGCGACGCCGAGGCAGGTCCGTTCTCCGAGCGCTATGTGTTCCCCGACGCCGCTCCCCTGCACCTGTCGCGCATCCAGCTGGCGCTTGAACGCGCGGGGTTCGTCACCGACCACGTCGAGGGTCTGGCGCAGGACTACGTTGACACGCTGTCGGCCTGGATCGACCGGTTGGACTCAAACCGCGAGGAGGCCGAGCGGTTGGCGGGCGGCGAGCGGTTGCGGGTCTGGCGGCTGTATCTGCGCGCGGCCCGGAACGGGTTCGCGACCGGGTTTACCTCGATCTACCAGGTGCTCGCCCACCACGCCTAGATCCGCGCCGGGGTGGGCTATGTCGCCGCGGTGTGCTCTTCGGGCGCGTGGCGTCGCTCGGCAGACCGCCCAGCTCGAGCTCGCGGTGCAGGCCGAGGTCGCTGACCATGCCCGACAGCTCGCGGGCCTGGTCGTGGGTGACGAGCGTGACGCCGACGCCGCTGGCGCCCGCGCGGGCGGTGCGGCCGATGCGGTGGACGTAGTCCTCGCGGGTGCCGGGCATGTCGTAGTTGATCACGTGCGTGATCCCGGCCACGTCGATCCCGCGCGCGGCGACATCGGTGGCTACGAGCGTGTCCACCGACCCGGACTCGAAGCTCGCGAGCGCCCGTTCGCGCTGACCCTGCGACTTGTCGCCGTGCATCGCCACCGCGCGGACGCTGTTGGACGCCAGCCGTTTGACGAGCCGG
The DNA here is from genome assembly GCA_963810645.1 of uncultured Solirubrobacterales bacterium. Taxonomy (GTDB): domain Bacteria; phylum Actinomycetota; class Thermoleophilia; order Solirubrobacterales; family Solirubrobacteraceae; genus Palsa-744. The sequence goes on from CAWEOK010000009.1 coordinate 6,335, forward strand.
TCGGCGCCACGCTTGGTGCGCACGAACACGAGCGTGCGCCCGCGCTCCGGTTCGTTCAGCTCGGCGACGAGCCGTGAGACCTTGCCCTCGTGGGGGACCGTGACGAAGCGGTGTTCGACGTCTCCCTTGCGCTCCTCGGAGTGCGCGTGCTCGTGACGGCGGGGGTCGGTGGTGTAGGCCTTGGCGATCTTGCCGACCTCGCCCTGGAGGGTGGCGCTGAACAGCAATGTCTGGCGCTCGCGCGCACACATGCGCACGATCCGGTTGACGACGGGCTTGAAGCCCATGTCGAGCATACGATCGGCCTCGTCGAGCACTAGCAGCCGCACGCGGTCGAGCGATACGTCGCGCCGGTCGATCAGGTCGAGCAGCCGTCCCGGCGTGGCGACGAGGATGTGAGCGCGGGCGGCCAGGCGGGCCTGCTTGACGATGCCGGCGCCCCCGTACACGGCCGCGATCGAGAGCGCGCGGGCGTGGGCGATGTCGCGTAGATCGTCGACGATCTGCGCTGCCAGCTCGCGTGTGGGCGCCAGCACGAGCGCCGAGGGGCGCACGTTGGTGCCGTGCAGGCGTTCGATCATCGGTATCCCGAACGCGAGCGTCTTGCCCGATCCGGTCGGTGATTGCGCGAGCACGTCGTGGCCGGCGAGCACGTCGGGAATGACCATCTTCTGAACCGCGAACGGCTGAGTGATCCCGCGCTTGGCAAGCTCACTGGCGACGACCTCGGACACGCCAAGGTCGGCGAATGTTGCATGTTGCATGTTGGTGTTGCTCCTTCTGGCGACCGTCTGGTCACCGCTGCAGATGGAGATTCGACTGACCCCATCCGCGCAACGAAAAAGCGCCAACAAAGACAAAGAACCTCGCGGGCGACGTCGCCGCCCGGTAGTGCAACCGTAGCAGGCGACCCCCTCTACTACTGCAGGCTGGCCATCACGTGCTTGACGACCGTATAGTCCTCCAGCGAGTACACGGACAGGTCCTTGCCGTAGCCGGACTCCTTGAACCCGCCGTGGGGCATCTCCGAGACGAGCGGGATGTGGTCATTGATCCACACGCACCCGAACCGCAGCGCCTTGGACACACGCAGCGCCCGGCCGACGTCGCGCGTCCACACCGATGAGGCCAGCCCGTAGCGCGTGGCGTTCGCCCACTCGATCGCCTGGGCCTCGTCAGCGAACCGCTGCACGGTGATCACCGGCCCGAAGATCTCGCGCTGGATCATCTCGTCGTCCTGGTGCAGTCCCGCGACGACGGTCGGCTTGACGTAGAAGCCCGGCCGATCGGCAGCCCGGCCGCCGGTCACGATCTCCGCGTGATCGGGCCTGCGCCCCAGGAATCCGGCTACGCGCTCGCGCTGACGGGCGGAGTTGACGGGACCGAGCGTCGTGTCGGACGAGAGCGTATCGCCGATCACCAGGCCCTGCGCCTGGGCGACCAGGCCGGAGACCACATCGTCGTAGACATCGCTTGAGGCCAGCACCCGGGTTGCCGCCGTGCAGTCCTGGCCGGCGTTGTAGTAGCCGGTGCCCGCGATCGTCTCCAGGGCGCTCTCCATGGACACGTCGTCGAATACCAGCACCGGCGCCTTGCCGCCGAGCTCCAGGTGCACGCGCTTGAGGGTGTCGGCGGCGGTGCGCGCGAAGTGCTTGCCGGTGTCCACCGAGCCGGTCAGCGCAAGCATGTCCACGTCGGGGTGGCCGATCAGCGCCTCGCCCGTCGGGTTGCCCGGGCCAATCACCACGTTGAGTACGCCCTTCGGCAGCACGTCGGCCGCCATCTCGGCTAGCCTGACAGTTGTCATCGGTGTGGTCTCAGCAGGCTTGAGCACGACCGTGTTGCCCGCCGCCAGCGCCGGCGCGAATTTCCAGATCGCCATCATCAACGGGTAGTTCCACGGCGTCACCTGTCCGATCACGCCGACCGCCTCGCGGCGCGTAAAGGAGGTATAGCCCTCCATGTACTCGCCCGCCGCCCTGCCCTCCAGGGTGCGTGCGGCGCCGGCGAAGAAACGGAGGTTGTCGGCCATCACCGGCAGCTCGTCGCCGGTCACTGCCTCGATCGGCTTGCCCGCGTTCAGCGCCTCGAGACGCGCGAGATACTCGCCGTGCTCCTCTACCAAGTCCGCGATCGCGAGTAGCGCCTGCGCGCGCTGCGCCGGCGTCGTGCTCGACCAGCCGTCGAACGCGGCGCGCGCGGCCTTTACCGCGTGGTCGACCTCATCGGGGCTCGAGATCGGTGCCCGCGCCAGCTCCTCGCCGGTGGCCGGGTTGAGAATCGCTTCCGTCTCGCCGCCGGAGGCGACTGACTCGCCGTCGATGAAGTTGCTCAGGGTCTCAGTCATGTCTGCGCCTCCTGTAGCTCCAGGGCTTCGACCACCGCCGGGTGCACGATCTCACCGCGCTGCACGTTCAGCCCCAGACCCAGCCCCGGGTCCGCGGCCATCGCGGCCTCTGCTCCCCCATCCGCCAGCGCCAATACATACGGCAGCGTCGCGTTCGTGAGCGCGTACGTCGAGGTGATCGGCACGGCGCCCGGCATGTTCGTGACGCAGTAGTGGGTGATCCCGTCAACCTCATACGTCGGGTCCGAGTGGGTGGTCGGGCGCGAGGTCTCAAAACAGCCACCCTGATCGATCGACACGTCCACGAGCACCGCGCCCGGCTTCATCAATCGCAACTGCTCACGGCTGACCACGTGTGGCGCGCGCCCACCGTGGACGAGCACGGCGCCGATCACCAGATCCGCCAGCGGCAGCATCTCCTCGATCGCCAGAGTCGAGGAGTACACCGTCGAGGCGCGCCCCGCGAACGCCATTTCGAGCTCGCGCAGCCGGTCGATCGAGCGATCGAACACGAACACGTCCGCCTGCATGCCGATCGCGATGAACGCCGCGTTCATCCCGACCACGCCGCCGCCGATCACGAGCACCGTCGCCGCCGCCACACCCGGCACCCCGCCGAGCAGGATCCCGCGCCCGCCCAGCGGCTTCTCCAGCATGAACGCGCCAGCCTGCGTGGCGATCTTGCCCGCGACCTCGCTCATCGGCGCCAGCAACGGCAGCCGCCCGGCGGCGTCCTCGACGGTCTCATACGCGATGCACGTCGCGCCCGACTCCTGCAATCCCCGCGCGAGCTCGGGCTCGGCCGCGAGGTGCAGGTAGGTGAACAGCGTCTGGCCCTCGCGCAGCATCGCGACCTCGGCGGGCTGGGGCTCCTTGACCTTCAGCACCAGCTCGGCGCCAGCGAACACCGCCCGTGCGTCCGGTACGATCCGCGCGCCCTGGGCGGCGAACTGCTCGTCGCTCATCGCGCTGCCCTCGCCCGCGCCGGCCTGAATCAACACCTCGTGCCCGCGCGCGCTCAGCTCCCGCACACCGGCCGGGGTGATCGCGACGCGGTACTCGTCGAGCTTGACCTCGCTGGGAACCCCGACGATCATCGTGCGCCACCCTCCCGGGTAACCGCAGACACCGTCTCCCGACCATACTCCGCGGCGCACCCGTCAACTGGCGTCCTCATCTCGCGAGCTCCCGGCCCCGCAAGGCCAGCCAGAACTCGATGCGATCGCGGGCGCTGGAGAAGTCGCGGCCCGTCAGCTGCTCGACCCGGCGGATCCGGTAGCGCAACGTGTGGCGATGGCAGTACAGCGCGCTCGCCGCCTTCTCCCAGTGGCCGTTGTTCTCGATGAACACGTCCAGCGAGCGCAACAGCTCATCGCCGTACTCCCCCTCCCCCTGTTCGACCGGACCGAGCACACCGCGACAGTAGGACATCAGCGCGTCGTCGTCCTGCAGCGACAGCAGCAGCTGAAATGCGCCGAGGTCCTTGTAGGAGGCGACCGCCTCGACGCCGTTCCCACCCCCCGTGTCCCCGTCCTCACGTCCGTCCCCACGTCCCTCTCCGCTCCCACTCCCACTCCCGTTCCCGCTCCCGTCCGCCGCCCGCAGTCGTACGGCCTCCAATGCGCAGCGGGCCTCGTGAAAGCTCAACCGCAGCGAGTGGGTCGCCGCGGGCCGGCTGGCGGCCGCACGAACGCTTTTCAGGCGCGCGGTGAGCTCCGCGCGCACGCGCCCGGCGAGCTCGAGCGGGTCGGGGTCCACACCGTCGATGTCGATCACCGCGCACAACAGCCCCGAGCGGATCGCGACGAGGCTGTGCACCTGCGCGCGCTGCAGCGCCCGCTCCAAGAACGGCGCGCCCACGGCCGGATCGGGCACCGCGAACGCGAGCACCGCGGCCTGCTCGCGGATCCCAAACGGCCGCAGCTTCCCGGCCAGCTCTTCGGGATAGAGGTTACCCGTCAGCGCTTCGGCGAGCACGTCGCCGGCCATGCTGCGCTGGAGCATCTCGTAACGTTCGTCGACGAGCTCGGCGAACACGCGCTCGGTGATCGCGATGAACGGCAGCTCGTATGGAACCTCGAACACGGGGAACTCGTGCTTGCGCGCCGCGTTGACGAGCGCGAGGGGGATCTTCTTGTGGGCGAACCCAGTGCCGAAGCCCAGGCCGGCGATGTCGTGCTCGACCAGGCGATCGATCAGCTCGTGCTGGGTCTTGGAGCCGTCGAGCTGGATGCCGGTGCTGAGCAGCAGCTCGCCACCCTTCAGCCAGGGCGTCGGATCGACCAGCTCGGTGATGTGCACCCAGCGCACGTGGGCGTCGGCGTGACCCTGCCCGCTGACCAGCTCGAGGCCCAGCTCGCCGGTCAGGCTCTCGACCGTCAGCTCCATCTCGCCCTTACCGTTGCCGAATATGCCTGCACCTCGCCATCCCCTCAACCACGCGACCCCGAGCTCCATCGCGCCATCCATTCGGAGGCCTCGCCCAGCACGGGCCGCAGGATCGACTCGATCTCCTGAAACTGCTCCTCGCCGACGATCAGCGGCGGTGAGAGCTGGACGATCGGATCGCCGCGGTCGTCGGTCCGGCAGATCAATCCGCGCCGGTAGAGCTCGCCGGAGAGGAACCCGCGCAGCAGCTGCTCGGCCTCCTCGTGGCTGAACGTCTGCTTGGTCTCCTTGTCCTTAACCAGCTCGATCGCCTGGAAGTAGCCCGCCCCGCGCACGTCCCCGACGATCGGCAGGTCTCGCAGCGACTCCAGCATCTCGCGGAACCGGCCCTCGTTCGCGCGCACGTGCCCGCACAGATCCTCGCGCTGCAGCACGTCGATGTTGGCCAGCGCGGTCGCGCACGCGACCGGGTGCCCGCCGAACGTGAACCCGTGGTTGAAGATCGTCGTGCCGTGCAGGAACGGCTCGGCGATCCGGTCCGAGGCGATCACGGCTCCGAGCGGCGCATACGCCGAGGTGATGCCCTTCGCGGTCGTGATCATGTCCGGCGCGTAACCGAACCGTTCGCAACCGAACATGTGCCCGATCCGCCCCCACGAGCAGATCACCTCGTCGGAGATCAGCAGCACGCCGTGGCGATCGCAGATCTCGCGCACGCGCTGGAAGTACCCGTCCTGCGGGACGAAGCAGCCACCGCCGTTCTGGACCGGCTCGAGGATCACCGCGGCGACGGTCGCGGGACCCTCGAACAGGATCGCCTCCTCGATCGCGTCCGCCGCCCACAGTGGATCGCGGTCCTCGGTCCAGCGGTAGGAGTTCGTGTTGGGCACGTGCCGCCCGCCCGGGGTCAGCGGCTCGAACGGTTCGCGCAATGCCGGCAGGCCGGTGGCGGTGAGCGCGCCCATCGAGGTGCCGTGGTAGGCGAGGAAGCGCGAGACGATCTTGTGCCGGCGCGGCTCCCCGCGCGCCTGGTGGTAGGCCTTGGCGAGCTTCCATGCCGACTCGACGGCCTCCGAACCGCCGGAGGTGAAGAACACACGGTTGAGGTCACCCGGCGCCAGCGCAGCAATGCGCGCCGCCAGCTCGATCGAGCGCGGATGGGCGTAGCTCCAGTTGGTGTAGAACCCGAGCTCGGCGGCCTGGCGCGCCGCCGCCTCCCCCAGCTCGGCGCGGCCGTGACCGACGTTCACGCAGTACAGCGCCGACAGCCCGTCGAGATAGCGCTTCCCATGCTCGTCGTAGACGTAACACCCGTCCCCGCGCACGATCACCGGCACCTCCGCCCCTTCCTCGTAGGTGCCCATGCGCGTGAAGTGCATCCACAGATGGCGCTTGGCGAGCTGCTGCAGCTCGGTGGCCGACCCGTGCGCGTCGGCGTTCGAATCGGGGCTCGCTGGAGCCCGGCCCCTGTTGGTTACGCCGCCTGGACCCGTACTCGTCGGTGTGATCGCCATCGCACGCCCTCCTCTCGGCCACGTCGTAGTCAGCTGGACACTCAGGACAACGGTACTCCTACAGGATGTCCAGCTCAAGGCATCTCCCGTTCAACAAGCCCGGAAGTCGTTATACAAGATGTACAACGCAGACCATACGTTTTGGGGATCGCGCCCATTGCGCTGGCGCCGGTCGAAGACGTAGCGTTAGTCACAACCTTTCGAGAGGAGTCCCAATGGCCACTGTCAGCGCAGCCGCACCTGGGGGATCGCCCGAACAGTCCGGGGTGATGGACAAGGGTCTGAAGAAGGGCGCGATCGGCTATCTCTCGAACATCGTCATCGGCGTCGCCTCGACGGCGCCGGCCTACTCGCTGGCGGCGACGCTCGGGTTTATCGTGGCGGTCAAAGGCGTCGGTGTGCACGCCCCGGCGGTAATGCTCGTGGCATTCATCCCGATGCTGCTGGTCGCCGCGGCCTACAAATACTTCAACCGCGCCGACCCCGACGCGGGCACGACGTTCGCGTGGGTCACGCGCACGTTCGGCCCGATGACGGGCTGGATGAACGGGTGGGCGATCTTCCTCTCCGACGTGATCGTGATGGCTTCGCTGGCGGACATCGCGGCCATCTACACGTTCAAGCTCTTCGGCTTCAGCGAACTCGGCGAATCCAAAGCGGCGATCATCATCGGGGCGATCGTGTGGATCGCGCTGATGACGTGGATCTGCTATCGCGGCATCGAGCTCTCGGCGCGCATCCAGCAGTTCCTGCTCAGCGCCGAGGTCTTCATCCTCGGACTGTTTGCGGTGGTCGCGTTCGTCAAGGTCTACGGCAGCCATCCCCCGGCCGGCTCGATCAAGCCGTCGCTCTCCTGGATCAATCCCTTCGCGATGAACTTCGGCGACCTGGTCGTCGCGCTCCTGCTCGCGGTGTTCATCTACTGGGGCTGGGATTCCGGCGTGACGGTGAACGAGGAGTCCGAGGACCCGGCAGAGGGCCCGGGCAAGGCCGCGGTCGTCTCGACGATCCTGCTCGTGCTGATCTACGTCGTCGTCACGGCCGCCGCCCAGTCCTTCCACGGGACGGGCTTCCTCACCACCAAAGAAAACCAGGCGGACATCCTCAACGCGCTCGGGGGCGGCGTGCTGGGGAGCGGACTCGACAAGCTGCTGATCATCGCGGTGCTCACCTCGGCGTCGGCCTCGACGCAGACGACGATCCTGCCGACCGCCCGCACGACGCTCTCGATGGCGCACTGGAAAGCGGTCACCACACTGCTCGCCCGGGTCCACAAACGCTACCTCACCCCAACCGTCTCGACGCTCGGCTTCGGCCTGCTCTCGGTCACCATCACGGTCGTCCTGCTGCTGCTCTCCGAAAGCGTGCTCGAAGACTCGCTCACCGCGATCGGGTTTCCGATCTGCTTCTACTACGGCTTCACCGGCGTCGCCTGCGGCTGGTACTACCGCCACGACCTGATGGAAAGCGCGCGCAACTTTTTGCTGCTCGGCCTCGGTCCGCTGCTCGGCGGGCTGATGCTGTTCGGGATCGGGATCAAGGCGGCGTTCTATTACGGCCACGCCGAAAACGTCTCGTCGAAGCCGATCCTCGGCATCACGCTGCCGCTGTGGATGGGCATCGGCGGGATGATCCTCGGCGGGATCGTCATGCTCGTCTCGCGCCCGTACTTCAAAGAGTTCTTCGCCCGCAAAACCGAAACCGCGCCACCGGGCCTGCTCGAGCAACCGCCGCCGACCGAACCGACACCTGCGCGCGTGGACTTCTGATCCGGGTCACGCCACCCATCACGGGGACGGGGCGTCTCGAAATAACCGTCTCCGCCGCCGCGGACCGGCTCAGCCCAGCTCCATCACCCCGTGCGGCGAGCCAAGCTCGGCCAACCGCTCCAGGAACGGCCCCGGCGGGAACGCCTCCGGGCCGAGCACGCCGGTGCCCTGCCAGGCTCCGTCGTTCAACAGCTCCAGCGCGACGACCGGGTTGACCGCCGTCTGCCAGACGACTGCCTGGGAGCCGTACTCGCGCATGGTCGTCTCGTTGTCGACCACGTGGTAGAGGTAGGTCGAGCGCGGCTGACCGTCGACGCCGGTTCCCGTAATCCAAGTGCCGGCGCAGGTGCGTCCAGTCATGCGCTCGCCGAGCGTCGCCGGGTCGGGCAGGGCCGCCGCCACAACGTCGCGCGGGGCCACCCGCTGGTCGCGCACGCTCACCGGCTCGGTCGAGTCCAGTCCCAGTTTGTGGAGCGTCTGCAGCACATCGATGAACTCCTGCCCGAGCCCGTACTTGAACGTCACGCGCTCGCAGTCGACCCAGCGCGGGATCAGCACGACCTCCTCGTGCTCGACGTTGACGCACTGCACCTCGCCGATCCCCTCCGGGAACGTGAACGTCTCGGGCTCGGAGAACGGCGCCGTCGTATAGAACCCGCGCTCGCGCTCCCAGATCAGCGGCGGGTTCAGGCACTCCTCGATCGTCGTCCAGATCGAGAACGTCGGCGCGAAGTCATAGCCCTCGACGACGAGGTCCGCGCCGTCGCGCACGCCGGCTTCGGCGATGCTCGAGAACAGCTCGTCGGCGGCGTACCGGGCGAAGATGTCCGACAGGCCGGGCTCAACCCCGATCCCGACGAGCGCGAGCAGGCCCTCCTTGACCCACTGCTCTGAGCGCGCGAGCTGGTAGTCGCCGAGCATCGTCCCCGGCAGCTCATACGGGCGCTGGGGATGAGCATGCGACAGGGTCATCGCCATGTCGAGATACGTCACGCGCGCGTCGTAGCAGGCGCCGAAGATCGGCTCGTTGAAGCGCGGATCGCAGGCGTTCAGAACCGCGTCGGGCGCGACCCGCCCGATCAGCGCGACGAGCTCCGAGCGGTCAGAGGCGTCAACGCGCTCGGCCATGAACCGATCGGGTTCGCCCAGCCGCGCGACCACCTCGCGGGCGCGTTGGGGCGAGACGTCGGCCATCGTCACCTGCGTAAACGCGGGACGTCGCTGGGCGATCGCCGCGAACGCCGCCCCGACCCCTCCTGACCCCACGACCAAGACCCGCATCGCTCCAGTGTGACGCAGATCGGCCTGCCGGCATGGCCCAACCGCACGGTCGGCGTGCGCCACAACGGACATATCCCCGGCCGCGCCTGGCGACAGACGCCTCCCGTATGCTCCCCGGCGAATGGCGAGCACGCTCACTGACAGGCCCTCGACCCCTCCTGTCGAGCGGCGCGAGAATCGGTGGGCCGCCTCACCGAGTATCGGGCGCGCGGAGCTTGCGTGGACGATCCTGATCGCCGTGGCGCTGGCGGTGCTGACGAGCTGGCCGCTGGTGTTGCACATGTCCACGCACATCGCCCCGGACCTCGGCGATCCGGTGCGCACCGCCTGGGAGATCGCGTGGGTCGGGCACGCGATGCTGCACAACCCGGGGCGCCTGTTCGACTCAAACGCGTTCTACCCCCACCCGCTCAGCCTCGCGTTCTCGGACTCGCTGCTCGGCTACGGCCCGGCGGCGTTCTTCGGCTCGGGCACGGTCGCCGCGCTCGTCCGCTACAACCTGCTGTTCCTGTGGGCTTGGTCGCTGTGCTTCGCCGGCGCCTACCTGCTGGCACGCGAGCTGGGCCTGCGCTGGTACGCCGCGGCCGCCGCAGGCGTGGCGTTCGCCTACGCGCCCTACCGGGTCACCGAGGCCGGGCACCTGCACGTGATCTCCTCCGGGGGGTTCGTGCTGGCGCTGTTTCTGCTGCTGCGCGGCTATCGGCGCGGCTCCCGGGGGATGGTGCTCGCCGGCTGGCTCGTGTCGGCCTGGCAGATCAGCCTCGGGTTCACGCTCGGGTTGCAGTACTCGTATCTGCTCGTCGTGCTCGCGCTGCTCGTGCTCTGGTACTGGTGGCGGGAACGCCTGAACCCGGGCCCGGTGTGGGGATGCGGGGAGACTGGAGTCCCGTCCACCACCGAGCCACACCCAGACTCACCACCGGCGCCGGCCGGCTCCCACAGCTCGCGCGGACCGCTGATCCCCCGCCGCCTACTGGCGGTGACGCTGATCGGAGTCGCCGTGCTCGGCGCCGTCACGGTCTACCAGGCCAGGCCATATCTGAAGGTCGCGGAAGAGTACCCGACCGCCAAACGCACGCTCCGGGAAGTCGAGACGTACTCCGCCGGCCCGGCCGCGTTCCTGGCCGCCTCCTCGGAGAACCGCATATGGGGAGGCATCACGTCGGGGATGCGCGCGAAAGTCAACTCCAAGAACGAGAGCGTGTTCTGGCCCGGCGGGCTGATCCTCGTGCTCGCGCTGATCGGGCTGATCGCCGGGGGGGTGTACACGCGGCGATTGCGGTTGGGCCTACTGTCCGGGATCGTCGTAGTCTCGGTGCTCGCGCTCGGGTTGGGCATCACCGGCGCCGGGTACCCGTACCGGCTGCTGTACGACTACGCCCCGGGTTGGGACGGGGTGCGCGTGCCGGGCCGGGTGTTCACGCTGGCGACGCTGTTCTACGCGCTGCTCGCGGGAGCAGGGGTGCAATGGCTGGCCACACGTGTGAGCGCTTGGTATGCAGGCAGGCCGGGTGTTCACGAGCGACACACGCTGAGCGCCGTGGGGGCGGTGGCCGGCGTGGTGCTCGCGATCGGCATTCTCGGCGAAGGCGCGGGACACCTCGGCCATCCGCTCGTGCCCCAGCCGGCACAGGCGGAGGTCGGTCTGCGCGGACCACTGCTGGACCTGCCGACCGACGGGGCGCTGGACCGTATCTGGCAGTACTACTCGACCGACGGGTTCTACGACGTGCCAATCGGCAACAGCACGTTCGACCTGCCCGAGGTGGACGACCTGCGCGGGGGCATGAACGGGTTCCCGGACAGGGCGAGCGTCGAGAAGCTGCGCTACTACCACATCAAGACGGTCGTGCTGCACACGGTGCTGCCCAAGGGATTGCCGCCCGAACACGGACCCGTGGTCGCCGAGCCCCCCGATCCGGCCGCCGCCGCGAGTAAGCCGATCGCGGGTCTGGGGATCACCCGCCGGCGGGTCGGCTCGCTCGTGATCTACACAATCGGCCCGGGGCCGGCGGCGCTGCACGGGAACGACTGACCATGAGCTCGCAGGGCAAGCTGGGCAAGGACGCAGTGAGCGAAGTGTGCTCCGCACACGAGGGATCGAGGACGCCGATCCAGCGCCGCCATGCGCGCTCATGGCGTCTCGCGCTGGCCGCGATATTGCTCGTCGGACTGTCCTACGCGACGCTGATCCAGAGCTTCTCCTGGAATCAGACCTCGCACTACGACCTGATTCGCACGCTGAACGACGACGGTACGACGATCGACAAGTACCAGTCGAACACGGGCGATAAGGCCGAATACCACGGCCACTACTACTCCGCGCGCGCGCCCGGGCTGGCGCTGTTTGCGCTGCCGTTCTACGACGGGCTGAAGCTGATCGGCGCCGAATCGTGGACGGACGCGCACGTGGCGCCGCCCAACCACCCGGGCGACGAGATGATCTACCTGATCGGCCTGTGGGCGAACGTGCTGCCGGGGCTGCTGCTGCTGGTGCTCGTGTGGCGCGTGGCCGAGCGGTTCGAGCCGGGGTACGGCGCCGCGGCCGCGGTCGCGCTGGGGCTGGGGACGATGGTGCTGCCGCTGTCGACGCTGCTGTTCAGCCACGTGTTCACGACGTTCCTCGCGTTCGGCGCCTTCTGGATCATGCTGCGCGAGCGCGAGGGGCCGCCGAGCCCGATGCTGCTGGGGGTGGCGGGGCTGGCGATGGGGTATGCGTTCAGCTCGGAGTATCCGACGTTCTTCGCCGCGCTCGTGCTCGGGGGGTATCTGCTGTCACGGCGAGACGCCCGCACGCCGGCGCTGATCGTGCGCCGCGGTGGCGCATATGTGCTGGGTGGGCTGATCGGGATCGTGCCATTGCTGCTGTACAACCACTACGCGTTCGGATCCTGGACGCACCTCGCCTACTCGAGCATCCCCCGGCAGAAACAGGGGTTCTTCGGCATCGACCTGCCCAGCCTGAAGGTGCTGGCGACGCTGCTGCTGGACTCGCGCGGGCTGTTGACGATCTCCCCGGTGCTGATCCTTGGCGGGCTGGGCACGGCGCTGCTGTACAAGCGTGGCAACCGGGCCGAGGCGCTGACGATCACGGGCATCTGCATCTGTTATCTCGCCTACAACTCGGGCTACTACCTGCCGTTCGGCGGCGGCTTCATGGGCCCGCGGTTCCTCGATACGATGCTGCCGTTCCTGGCGTTCCCGGTCGCCGTGGCGCTCAAGCGCTGGCCGGGTCCGACGGTCGCGCTGGCGGGCGCCTCGATCGCGATGACGGTCGTCGCGACGATCACGCATCCGCTGGTCGGGTATGAGACAGAGACTGTCGTATGGGCCAGGTACCTGCGCCAAGCGCTGTTTCAACCGACGATCGCCTCCGCCTACGGACTCGGCCGCGGCTGGGGCGGCATCTGGCCGTTCCTGCTGGCGGCGGGCGGCGGCCTCGTGCTGGCCGCGTGGGCGACCCCGCGCCTGCGCCTGTCGAACCGTTCGTTCGGTGTCGGCGTGCTCGTGTTGATCGGGTGGTGCCTGTTCGCGGTGCTCGCACCGACGGTGCTGGGAATCGACCACGCGGGGTTGGAGTCGATCGTCAAAGCCGGCGATCACACGGCGCTGAGCACGGTGGATCATCCGACGTTCAGCACATACCCCCTGAAGGTGCTCGCCCCGATCGCCGCTGTGATGGGGTTGCTGGGATTGTGCGCGATGCGACTGGTGCGTAACGAAACCGGGTCAGTTCCTGACCGTACGAACGTTGCAGTGAGCCGCGTGTAGCTGCTTGCACACGACCACGTACCCCGGACGGGGCTGGTCGTGGGCGTTCATCAGGCCGGCGTCAAAGCGCGTGCGCGAGTTGCCGCCGGTCCAGTCGTAGATGTACAGACGCCTGATCCGTGGAGACGAGCCGGCGACGGCGAACATGTACTTGAGCACTCGCGCCGACCGGGTCAGACCCGAGCCGTTCCTGTTGGTAAAAGCACCACCGAACTGCACAATCCCGCCGGTCTCGGTCAGCCACACGTCGCCACCGAGGGCGCGTGTCAGTTCGCGGGTACGCCACGATTCGAAGCGGTTGATGTCCGAGTAGTTGTGCAGGCCCCAGATCTTGGGCATGACCGTCCGCAGTCGCCCGATCTCCTGCTTGAATTCGTAGATGTACTGCAGGGTTGGGCCGATGTAGTAGGAGTCCAGCAAGTCCAGACCGATCACCGTGCAGCCGCGGCAGACGCGGATCAGCGCTCGGTAGTACTTTGCCGCCACCACCGCCGAGGGGCTCGCGAGGACGCCGGGGATGTAGCCGCGGTTGGCCTCGTCCCACGACTGATACTGGCGGACGTGGGGAAAGAGCCGGATGAATTTCTGCACGTCGTGCTGGTACTGGGCGACGCTCGGCATCCGCAGCGGGCTGTACTCGGAGTGGTAGAACGCGACCAGGACCTGCTGGTGGTGGGCTTCGGCTTCGTGGATCCAGAACTTGGCCTTGTCGAGCGAGTACGGGTGCGCAACCGCGTCCCATGGAGCGATGTAGCGGGCGATATGCGTGTGCAGCTGCTGCCACAGCGGGTCGCCGAACATCTCGCCCTGCTCGTCGCCGACGCCGGTCAGGTAGGGCGCCGGACGGGCGGCCGCGTGCGCATGCGGCTTGGGCGCCCGGGAGGAGCCGAGCGGGGCACCGCCGGCGACGCCGGTGGTCGGCGCGACCAGTAGGCCGATCGCCAGCACGAGCGGGATCGCGCTGGCGGCGAACAGCCGGGGAAGCGTGGAGTGGGGGCGTGGTCGTGTCATGTGGCTCCTGGAACAGCAGTCGAGGCACAAGGTTGCGCGCGGGTATCAACCTTTAGGTCGCAGACCCGAACCCTTACGCCACACCCGGGCCGGGTCCTGCACCGTTTACCGCAGCTTTACTCCCGCGACGCCCGCGTTGCAGATTCCGGCATCTGCGTCTCGGCGCCGGGCGTCTGGGGCTCCTGCTCGCCGTCGCGCGCGGCTCCACGCAGGGTCGGGTCGGAGACGATGCGGATGTCCACCCCCGGCAGGCCCCGCAGCAGACGCATCAACAGCGGCTCGTTGAACCGGCGCAGGCCGCGCGGTGGCGTGGGCGCGCCCATCAGCACGTACGTGATCCCGAGCGAGCGTGCAACGGAGATTGCGACGACGGCCACGTCCTCGCCCTCCTCCACGCGCAGGCGCGCTCCCAGCATCGACACCAACCGGCGCAGCGCCTCCAGGCGCTCACGATCCTCGGCGCTCGGCTCCCGTCCGGGTGGGCGCACGACCAGCACATCCAGCTCGGCGTCCAAGCGCTGGGCCGAGCGCCACGCGCGCCGGACCACACGCTCTGAATGGGGCGCGAGCGTCGCCAGCGCGAGCAACCGCTCGGCGATCGCCTGCGGACCGTCCTGCACCGAGGCCGGCAGACCCTCCTCGTCGCGGCGCACCACCGGGGACGGCACGCGCACGAGCCGCTTGACCTCGACGTCCTCGGCCACCTGTCGCAGCGCGGTCTCGCGCAGGGCGGCGAGGTTCTCGATCTTGAAGAAGTTGTTCAGCGCCGGCGACACTCGCTCGGCCGGATAGACCTTACCCGCGCGAAGCCGTCCGATCAGCGCCTCGGGGGTCAGGTCGATCAGGACCACCTCGTCGGCCATCGACAGCACCTCGTCGGGGATCGTCTCGCGCGTGCGCGAGCCCGTCAGCTGGGTGATCTGGTCATTGAGCGACTCCAGGTGCTGGACGTTGACGGTCGAGAACACGTCGATCCCGGCCTGGAGCACGTCGCGTACGTCCTCGTAGCGCTTCTCGTGTTCGACGCCGGGCGCGTTGGTGTGCGCGAGCTCGTCGATCAGGCACAGCTCGGGGTGGCGCGCCAGCACCGCCGGCAGGTCCATCTCCTGCAGCGGCGTCCCGCGATAGATGACCGGGCGGCGCGGGACGATCTCCAGGCCCTGCGCCTGCGCGACGGTCTCGTCGCGGCCGTGCGGCTCCAGGTAGCCGATCACGACGTCGCGCCCGTTGTCGGCTTCGGCCACGCCCTCCTGCAACATCCGGTAGGTCTTGCCGACCCCCGGGGCCATGCCTATAAATACCTTCAGGTGTCCGCGGTCAGGCGAGGCCATGCGGGCATTGTCGCCCACGAGCCTGCCCCGCGCGAGTTAGGCCCCCAGGAGGTTGTGTACTACGAGATCGATCAGCTTGATGCCGATGAACGGAGCGATGATCCCGCCGAGCCCGTAGATCCAGAGGTTGCGCCTGAGCAGCGCGCTGGCCCCGATCGGCCGGTAGCGAACCCCGCGCAGGGACAGCGGAATCAGCAGCGGGATCACGATCGCGTTGAAGATGATCGCCGAGACGATCGCCGATTCCGGCGAACCCAAGTTCATGATGTTCAGAACGTGCAGTGGACCCTTGCCGCCCGGCGAGGTCGCGTAGGTCGCGACGAACACCGCGGGCAGGATCGCGAAGTACTTGGCGACGTCGTTGGCGATCGAGAACGTCGTCAGCGCCCCGCGCGTGATCAGCAGCTGCTTGCCAACCTCGACGATCTCGATCAGCTTCGTCGGGTTGGAGTCGAGGTCGACCATGTTGCCGGCCTCGCGCGCGGCCTGCGTGCCCGTGTTCATCGCCACGCCGACATCGGCCTGCGCCAGGGCGGGCGCGTCGTTGGTGCCGTCGCCGGTCATCGCGACGAGCCGCCCGTCGGCCTGCTGCTCACGGATCAGGGCGAGCTTGCGCTCGGGCGTGGCTTCGGCGAGGAAGTCGTTGACGCCGGACTCCTGCGCGATCTTCGCGGCGGTCAGGCGATTGTCGCCGGTGACCATCACGGTTTTGATGCCCATCGCGCGCAGCTGCTCGAAGCGCGCGGCCATGCCCTCCTTGATCGTGTCCTTCAGGTAGATCACGCCGAGCACCTGGTTGTCGCGCGCGACCGCGAGCGGTGTGCCGCCCTCGTTGCCGATCCGATCGAGCTCGACCGGCAGCTCCGGCGGCGGCGAGCCGCCTTCTGACTGCACGAGCGCGACGATCGAGTCGCCCGCGCCCTTGCGCAGGCGCCGGCCGTCGATGTTGACGCCGCTCATGCGTGTCTGCGCGGTGAACGGCACGAACTCGGCGTTGAGCGTCGTCATGTCGTGCTCGCGGATGCCGTAGGTCTTGGCGAGCACGACGATCGAGCGGCCCTCGGGCGTCTCGTCGGCGAGCGAGGCGAGCTGCGCGACCTCGGCCAGCTCGGACTCGGGCACGCCCGGCATCGGCACGAACTCCGAGGCGAGGCGGTTGCCGATCGTGATCGTGCCGGTCTTGTCCAGCAGCAGCACATCCACATCGCCGGAGGCCTCCACCGCGCGCCCGGACAGCGCGAGCACGTTGCGGCGCACGAGCCGATCCATGCCGGCGATCCCGATCGCGCGACAGCAGCGCGCCGATCGTCGTCGGGAATCAACGCCACGAGCAGCGCAATCAGCGTCGTCTCGGAGATCGCCGTGCCGGAGAACAGCCCGAACGGACGCAGCGTGGCGACGACGATCATGAAGATCAGCGTCAGCGCCGCGAGCAGGATGTTCAGCGCGATCTCGTTCGGGGTCTTGCGCCGCTCGGCTCCCTCGACGAGCGCGATCATGCGGTCCAGGAACGACTTGCCCGGCTCCTGGGTGATTTCGACGACGATCCGATCCGAAGTCACGCGCGTGCCGCCGGTCACCGCGCTGCGATCCCCGCCGGACTCGCGGATCACGGGGGCGGACTCTCCCGTGATCGCGGACTCATCGACGGTGGCGATCCCCTCGATCACGGTGCCGTCGCCGGGGATCAGCTCGCCCGCGGGCACGACCACGACATCGCCGCGCGTAAGCTCGGATGCCGCCTTGGTGGAGCCGTCGCGCATCGTCGCGACCGTCTCCTTGCGCATGTTCCGCAGCGTGTCCGCCTGCGCGCGGCCGCGACCCTCGGCGAACGCCTCGGCCATGTTCGCGAAGATCGACCGTCAGCCACAGCCAGATCGAGATCGTGAACGTGTACCAGGCCGGCTCGCTGCCGCCGAGCGACTGACCGCCGCCGAGCTGGATGAACCACGTCACGGTGGTGATCAGCGCGCCGATCTCCACGACGAACATGACCGGGTTGTGGATCTGCACGCGCGGGTCGAGCTTCTTGAAGCTGTCGATCAGCGCGCGCACGACGATGTCGCGCTGGAACAGCGAGACCGCCTGACGTTCGTGGGTTGCGGGGACGGTTGACATCAGCTACGGGCCCCTCCAGTGAGCCGATCGAGGGCGAGGTTCAGCTCGAGCACGTTGACACCCGGTTCGCCGCTGAAGCCGAGACCGCGCAAGTCGGTGTATTTGGCGATCAGACCGTTGACGGTCGCCAGCGAGAGGTGGCGCACGGCCGCGATGCGATGGGCCTGGATCCAGGCATTGGCGGGCGAGATTTCCGGGTCGAGGTTGGAGGCCGAGGTGTTGACCGCGTTGACCGGGATCTTCGCCGCGGTCAGACCGGGGTCGTATTCGGTTTTGGTGGCGGGGTTCTTGTTCAGTTCGAGGTATTCCTTGATGTTTTCTTCGTCCGCTTCCTTGGTCTTGACGCTGTTGGGCCCGCGGTTGGAGAACGTGCTCGCAGCCGCGTTATACGCTCCACCTTCAGTCGCCGACGGACGCGACTGGAAGTACCTGCGGGTCCGCTTCGGTGACGAGTTCTTCTTCCTTTTCCTCGGGCTTGCCGTTCTTTCCGATCACGGGCGACTTGAAGCTCTGACCGATGATCTTCGAGCCCACCAGCATGACCGTGCACGTAGACCTTCTGCCCGTTGGCGTTGCCCGGGAAGGCGAGTTGGCTGACGCCGGTGATGAACAGCGGGTAGACGAACCCGAGCAGGATCGTGAACACGATCATCCCGATGACAGCTGTCACGATGTCGCGCTTCATCTCAGTAGAGGTGTCCGGTCAGGCCCTGGACGATCGGTCCGAGCAGTAGGGCGGGGAAGAACGTGAGCGCGCCGACGAGCACGATCACGCCCAACAGCAGGATCGCGAACGTGGGGTTGTCGGTGCGCATCGTGCCGAGGCCCGCGGGCGTGACGCGCTTGCCGGCCAGGGCCCCAGCGACGGCTAGGGCGAACAGGATCGGCGCGTAGCGCGCGAACATCATGTCGAAGCCGCCGAGGATGTCGGCGAAGGTGACGCCGTGGGCACCGAGGTTGCCGGCGTTGGGCTGGATGTAGCCCGTGTAGCCGGCGAACGCGGAGCCATTGTTGTTGGCCTGCGACAGGTAGGCGTAGAAGGTCTCGGAGAATCCCTGCGGGGTGTTGCCGCCGGTCTTGGAGAGCGCGACTTCGGAGATCGATTTGCGCCCACCACTGCTCGCGGTGGCCATCGCGGTGCAGAACAGTGCCGCCAGCGGCGTGACCAGAATTCCCAGGCCGGCGAGCTTGATCTCGCGCGCCTCGAGCTTCTTGCCGAGCCACTCCGGAGTGCGCCCAACCATCAAGCCACCGATGAACACAGCCAACAAGACATACAACAGGATCGAGTACAGACCCGTGCCGACCCCACCGAAGATGACCTCGCTGGCGGACAGGTTGGCCATCGGCACGGCGCCGCCGATACCGGTGAACGACTCGATCGCGCTGTTGACCGCGCCGCAGGAGGTGACGGTCGTGATCGTGTCAAACAGCGCCGAGCCGGCGATCCCGAAGCGCTGCTCCTTGCCTTCCATGTTGCCGCCGCCCGAGCCCGAGATGACACCCGTGTGCAGGCCGGCGGCATGCTGGGCGGGAGAGCCATGGGCCTCGGCGATGTACGCGACAGAGACGGCGCCGAGGAACATGAACATCATCACGCCGTAGATCGCGTACCCCTGGCGGCGGTTGCCGGCCATGCGCCCGTAGGTGAACACGAGTCCAGCAGGGATGATCAGCACGAGCAGCATCTCGACGAGGTTGGTGAACCCGGTCGGGTTCTCGAACGGGTGGGCGGAGTTGACGTTGAAGAAGCCACCGCCGTTGGTGCCGAGCTCCTTGATCACCTCCTGCGAGGCGACCGGGCCCATCGCGATCTTCTGTTGCAGGCCGGTGATCGTGTGCACGGTCAGGTAGGTCGAGAAGTTGGCGATCACTCCCTGGGAGGCCAGGATCAGCGCGCCCACGATCGAGATCGGCAGGAGGATGTAGAGGACCACGCGCACGATGTCCTGCCAGAAGTTGCCGATCCCCTTGCCGGTGCGCCCGATGATCCCGCGGATCAGCGCGGCTGCGACCACGATGCCGACGCCGGCGGAGAGGAAGTTCTGCACGGTCAGCCCCGCCATCTGGCTGAGGTAGCTCATCGTCGTCTCGCCGCCGTAGTACTGCCAGTTCGTGTTGGTCAGGAACGAGGAGACCGTGTTGAACGTGACGTTCCACGTGCCCGAGTGGTAGCCCAGTGGGTTGAGCGCATGAGGGACGTAGAACGCGTCCTGCGTGCGCAGGATGATGTAGAGCAGCAGCCAGCCCGCGAGCGAGAAGACGATCAGGCTTTTCGCATACTGCTTCCAGTCCTGCTCGCGCTCTTGGTCGACCCGCATGAGGCCGTAGAGGAAGCGCTCGGGGCCGGCGAGCACGGGCGAGAGGAACACCCGCCGGCCGGTGAAGACCTTCGCCATGTAGCCGCCGAGCGGCAGCGCCAGCGCGGTCAGGATCACCGCGAACAGGACGATCAAAAGCCAGCCGGCGAAGGTCACTACAGCTTCTCCCCGCGGATCAATGCGTAGAAGAGGTAGGCGATGACGAGCACCGACACGACCAGGCCGAACACGTCAGCGCCGCTCATGTGCGCGATGAACGCGCCCAACGGCAACGAAACGCTCATATCCTGTCGACTCCCTCGATGATGCCCAGCAGGATCAGGAACATCGCGATCCCGAGGGCTATGGCGACTGCGTCCATGCCTGCACTATTGACCGCCGATCGTCACAGCCGCGTAACGATCGGTCAGGTGCGCATAACGATTTCGTTACGGCCAGGACTATCCCGCGAACCGGTACCCGACCCCAGGATCGGTGACGATATACCTCGGCACCGGCCCCTCCGGCTCGATCTTTGCGCGCAACCGGGCAATGTGGGTGCGCAGCGCCTGGACGTCATCCGCATACCCGGGACCCCACACCTCCACCAGCAGCGCGCGATGGGTCATCAGCCGGCCGCGATTACGCACGAGCACACGCAGCAGGTCGAACTCGATCGGGGTCAGATGCACGGGCTCTGAATCGCGGCGCACCACTCGCGCGGCCAGATCCACCTCGAGTCCGTCCACGACGATCGCCGGCTCGCCATCGACGGGCGCCGTACGGCGCAACGCCGCCTGTAGCCGCGCCACGAGCTCGCGCGTGCCGAACGGCTTGGTCACGTAGTCGTCGGCGCCGGCCTCGAGCGCCCGGACCTTCTGCTCCTCCTCGCCGACCGCCGAGAGCACGAGAATCGGCATCTCGCTCCACTCGCGCAGCCTGCGCGTCACCTCGATTCCGTCGCCGTCGGGCAGCACCAGATCGACGATCGCCGCCTGCGGCGGTCTGACCGCCGCCCGGTCGAGCGCCTCCGAGGCGGTCTGCGCGGCGACCACCTCGAACCCGGCGTCGCGCAACACCACCCGCAGCGCGCGCAGGATCTGCAGCTCATCGTCGACGACCAGCACGCGCGGCTGCGCGTCAGCCGCCATGGGCCTGCTCCGCCACTCCCACCGGCGTCTGGACGTCCTCGGCCGAGACCACCGGATCCAGCGGCAGCTCGAACACGAACGTCGCGCCCTGGCCGGGCAGCGACTCGACATACAGTTTGCCGCCGTTGGCCTGCACGAACCCGCGCGCGATCGCCAGCCCCAGGCCCGAGCCGCGGTGCCCGCCGCTGGCCGTGCCGGCCCGGTAGAAGGGCTCGAACACGCGCTCCAGCTGCAGCGGCGGGATGCCGGGACCGCGGTCGACGATCCGCACGATCACGCGATCGTTCTCGCCCGCGTGCGTTCTGACCGCCCGCGCGCGCACCGACACCGGATGCCCGCCCGAGTGCCGGCGGGCGTTCTCGAGCACGTTCACGAACGCCCGCTCCAGCTGCGCGGAGTCAGCGCGCACCAACGGCAGATCGCGGTCGATTGAAAGCGTGAACTGCTCGGCGCTCGCGCCGAGCTCCTCCAGCGCAGCCCCCAGAACCTCCTCGACCGACATCCACTCACGGTGCGGCTCGGCCACGCCGGCCTCCAATCGAGACTGATCCAGCAGATTCTCAACCAGCCTCGACAACCGGCGCGTCTCCTGCTCGATCACCGACGCCAGCTCCTCGCGCTCGGCCTGAGACAGGCCCGGCAGCGCAACCGCCTCGCCGGCCGCGGAGATCGCCGTCAACGGGGAGCGCAGATCGTGGGAGACCGCCCGCAGGACCGCGGTCTTGACGACGTCCGCCCGGCGCAACGACGCCGTCTCGACCACCTCCCCGAGCAGCGCATCGCGCTCCAGCGCCGCGCTGAGCAGCGCCTCCAGAGCCGGGACCACGCGCTCCTGCAGCCGGCGCAGGCTCGCCTCGGGGGTGTCGGCCCCTACGAGCAGCGTCCCCAGGCGGCGGGTGCCTTCGCGCAGCGGGAACGCGATCCGGCGCTCGTCGCCTTCGACGGTGTCCATCTCGATCGCGGCCGAGTGCAGCCCCAGCACCTGTGCGAGCCGGGCCGCGGCGGTCGGCAGCGCCTGGGCGAGGTTGTTGCCGCGCAGCAGCAGTCGCGCCATCTCGGCGGCCAGATCGGCCTCGCGCCGGCGCTCCTCGGCCTCGCGCGCACGCGCACGCGTGACCTCCGCGATTGAGCTGGCCAGCCCCGCCGCGACGAGGAACGCGATCAGGGCGACCCAGTTCTCGGAACTGGAGATCGTGAACCGACCTGTCGGTGGCAGATGAAAGAAGTTGAATGCACCCGCGCTCAGCACCGCCGTCAGCACGCCCAGCCACGCCCCCCAGACGGCCGAGACGACCAGCACCGCCAGTAGATACACGACCCCGAGCGAGACGACGGGCGCGATCTGCTTCAGCGGATACAGCAGCAGCGTGCACACCGCGACGGCCCCGATCGCGGCGAGCACACCGACCCGCTTGGGCGGCGGCTCGGCGGCCAGCATGAATCCGAACGGGCGCATCTCGCTTCTCAGCCTAATGGGCGGCGGGGCAGGACCTCGTCCCGTGACCGGCCGGCCGTCCGTCCCCATCGCCTACCCTTTGTTCAAGCCATCTCCGACCAGGGACGATCTGTTCGAGTAGGCGCGTCCAACCGCCGCGCGGGTCCATGCCGAAACGCTTCGCGATGAACCAGAGCACATATCGAGCCGTCCGCACCGCCCTGCTCGCGCCGGCACTCCTCGCCGGCGTCCTGACGCTCGGCCCGGCCGCCATCGCGTCGGCCGGCCCCATTGCGCCGCTGCCCGCCTCCGAATACACGGTGCGCCCCGTGTGCTCGGCGCCCGCCCCCGAGCACGCTGCCTGCCTGGCGCTGAGGCTTGCCGCAAAGGTGCCGCTGTTGGTCCCCGGAACGCGTGCGTTGGCGAGGCCCAACAGCAGCACAACGGTCCGCGTAGCGGCTCCAGCAGTCGAATTCAAAGAACCGATCGAAGGCAGCCTGTCCCCTGCCGAACTGCTCGGCGCCTACAGCCTGAACGGCGCATCGCCCCCGAGCACTCAGACGATCGCACTCGTCAACGCCTATGACGATCCCAACGCCGAATCCGATCTGGCGGCCTACGACAAAGAATTTGGCCTGCCGCCATGCACCGAAGCCGGTGGATGCTTCCGCAAGGTCAATCAAGCAGGTCGCAAATCACCGCTGCCGGCATCCAACACCGAAGGCAGAGAACCGGAAGCGGGCTGGGCGCTCAAGATCTCCACCGACATCGAGGTTGCGCACGGCGTCTGCCAGAGCTGTCATATCGTGCTCGTCGAGGCCGACTCTTCCGAACTCCCCGATCTCGAAGCCGCCGAGAAAACGGCCGTAAAGGTGGTCGGCGCAACCGAGGTCTCGAATTCCTGGGGCACACCCGAATGCGAATCGGGCGAATGCGTCAGCGAAGGCTCGGCCTTTCACGATCCGGGCGTGGTGATCACCGCGGCGGCGGGAGACGATGGCTACCTCGACTGGGCTGCGGCGAAATCGAGGGAACGAGGCCACGCCGATTACCCGGCTTCATTGCCCGATGTCGTAGCGGTCGGCGGCACGCGTCTGTCGCAGAGCCATGGTGCGTGGGAAGGCGAGACCGTATGGAATGACGGGGGACAGAACACAAGAGGCGAAATCGAAGGCGCCGGCGCCGGCGGGAGTGGTTGCAGCGCCTCTTTTCTTGCGCCGCCCTGGCAGCTGTCCGTATTCGATTGGGAATCTGTCGGCTGTGGCGTGCATCGAGCCGTTGCGGATGTCTCGGCCGACGCCGATCCGTATACCGGCGTCGCCGTCTATGACTCAACCCCCGTGACCGAGGAAGGCGAAGAAGTCAAGGGCTGGAATGTACTCGGCGGTACAAGCGTCGCCTCCCCAATCATCGCTTCAGTGTTCGCGCTCGCCGGTGGGTCACACGGAGTGGAATACCCCGCGCAGACCCTGTACGAAAACCTGGCTGCCGCGCCCAGCTCGCTGCACGATGTCGAATCGGGATCGAACGGCAAGTGCTCCAAGCCTTTTGAAGACATCGACGGTCTCTCCGGCTGCACGTCGGCGGAAGAGGCGGCGAACTCGAAATGCTCGGCTCCTGAGCTCATCTGTCTCGCGGGCAAAGGCTACGACGGCCCCAGCGGAGTGGGCACCCCGAACGGGATCGCCGCTTTCCAACCCCTCACCGAAGCGGCCAAAGAGAAGGTCGAAGAACAGAAGGCCAAAGAAAAGAAAGCCGAAGAAGAAAACCACGGCACCGGCTCCGGAGGCTCTGGTGGTGGCAGCGAACCAAGCCCCGGCAGTGGCGGCGGCGGCGGTGGCGGCAGCAGCCCCGGCGGCGGCAATGGCACGACTCAACCTGAATCCGGCGCGAGCGGCAACACCACCGGCAAAGCGAGCGGCGCGACCACCGACTCCCCCACGCCGAGCACGACCACGCTCGTCCCGATCCTGTCGGCGCCGGCCCTGACCAGGACCGCAACCACGGCGCTGAGCCACAACACCAGGCCGAAGGTCTCCCAGATCGCGTTCGCGTTCACGCTGAGCTCATCTGCGCACGTGCACATCACGCTCGCCAGGCTCATCACCGTACACAGGCGCCACCGCCGGCAGACGCTGCCCTACTCGCTCACGATCACAGGCGCGCGGGGACGCGACCGCGCGCATCTGAGCGCGCACGTAGCGCTCGCCCCGGGACGCTACCGGCTGACGCTCACGCCCGCGGGCGGCGTCGCGCGCACGCTGACGTTCCAGATCGCCTGACCCGGCACAGGCGCCGGCGCGAGCCGTTCTCGAATTGTTCACGACTGGATTACGGGGTGTACACGTCTGGCGGCGGACATGGGCACAGACTGGCGGTACCCGAACACCACCCAGCCACGTGCGCAAAGGAGATGACTGCCGTGACGAACGCCCATCCCCCAGGTCGTATTGCACGCCTCATCCGTCGCGACTCAGCGACGGCAACCTCGCCAACGACGACCTCCCGCGCGCGCCGCCGGCGCCCGCGGCGCAGAACCCTGACAGCGCTCGCCGTCGTCGCAGCCGCCTCGGTGGCCGCCGTGTCGATCGTCTCTGCCAGCGCCTCCTCCTCGATCGGCGGCCCTCCATCCGCGGACCTGTCCAACCAGGGCCATCACGGCTCTCCCGGCCAGGATGGCCTGGGAATCCAGCCAGGCAAGATCAAGCACGTCTGGCTGATCATCCTGGAGAACAAGTCCTATGACGCGACCTTCACCGGCCTGAACAAAAACACCTACCTGTGGCAGACGCTGCCGGCTCAGGGGGTGCTGCTGAAGAACTACTACGGCACCGGCCACTTCAGCCTGGACAACTACATCTCGCTCGTCAGCGGTCAGGCCACGCAGCCCGACACGCAGGCCGACTGCCCCTACTACGACAAGTTCTCGGGCAGCATCGACACCTCGGGGTCGCTGTTCACGAATCCGAACTACGGCCAGATCGCCTCCGCCCAGGGCCCCAACGCGGCGGCGGGCTCCAACGGCTGCGTGTACCCGGCGAGCGTGCCGACGCTGTTCAACCAGCTCGATGCGGCGCATGTGAGCTGGAAGGGCTACGCCCAGGATCTCGGCAACCCCGATGAAAGCGGGCCGGCGCACGACGCCGGCACGGAATACTGCGGCGCTCCGTACGCCACGCCCGGTGAAACGGGCAGCACCGCGGATCCCAACCCCGGGAGCGCCAACGGCACCGACCAGTATGTGCCCAAGCACTTCCCGTTCCCGTGGTTTGAATCGATCCGCGACGCCGGGGACTGCAACGAAGCTCATATCGCCGGCCTGTTCAGCTCGACCAACGGCCTGTATCACGACCTGCAGAGTGCGGCAACGACCCCGGCGTTCAGCTGGATCACGCCCAACAACTGCAGCGACGGTCACGACGCGGTCTGCCACGGCAACAACCTGTCGGGTGGGTTCTCGGGCCCGAATGAACCGAACGCACCGGTCAACTACACCGGCGGGCTGTACTCCGCCGACCTGTTCCTCGAACACGTCATCCCCGAGATCGAGTCCTCGCCGGCGTTCAAGGAAGGCGGCCTCATCGACGTCACGTTCGACGAGGGCTTCCCGCCGTTCACCTACTCCGGCAACAGCTTCGCCAACTCGACGATCGTGGCGCCCGACGCGGCGACCTCGATCGAAGACGACTCCGCCGCCGAGACGCTGTTCGGACATGGCGTGCACTACGAGCCGACCGGTCCGAACACGCCACTTGCCAAGAACGGCAGCGGCGAAGAGCTGTATCCCGGTCCGGGTGACAACGCCTACATCGACCGCCCGAGCGACTGCGTCGCCCAGACGGTCCCGGCGCAGCCGGCCGGCACCTGCCTGCTCGGCGGCGGCAGCAGCATTCCCGGCGCCCGCACGGATGCCAAAGCGAGCGCACCCGCGGGGAGCTCGACGATCGCCGACAACTCGATCGTGGCGACTGACGCGGGACGCTCGGTGACCGGTGAAGGCATCCCGGCGGGCGCGTTCGTCGGCCAGGTCACCGACACTCCGGTCACCGCGACCGCTCCCAACCAGAGCGGCGGCTTCGTGGACACCGGCTCGTTCACGCTGGTGAACGCCTCGGGCCAGCCGTTGCCGACGACGGGCGCCGTGAGCGGGATCGTGCTCGGAGCGCGGACCCCGTCCAGCGACCCGCTGTACGACGCCGACGACCCGACCACCGGCGGCGGCGACACCGGCAGCGTGCTGATCAGCCCCTACATCCGCCCGGGCAGCGTGAGCACTGTGGACTACAACCACTACAGCTGGCTGCGCACGATGGAGGACCTGTTCAGCGTGGGCCGCGCCTCGCCGGGCCTGGACGGGCAGGGTCACATCGGCTACGCCGCCCAGCCCGGCCTGGCGCCGTTCGGCCCGGACGTGTTCACCAACCCAGGCGGCCCGTACGGATGGGGAGGCCACTGATCCAAAGTGGGGGTCGAGCCTTCGGGCTCGGCCCCCGCACCATTCGCATCCTCGGCGCTGGGTTGGCCGTGGTACTGCTCGCCGTGCTGGTCGGCGTCCTGCTGACCGATCACAGCGGGTCGGCCGCAGCGCATGGGCCGAGCGCCGCGCGATCGCCGGCCAGGTATGGGGGGCTCCCAAGCTGGTTACCGAAGGCGAGCGTTCCCGTGAACCGGGTCGTCCAGGCGAGCCGCGCCCACCCGGCGCTCGCGATCCAGGGCGACTCGGTCTCTGTGGATCTCGCGCACGGGCGGCGGGTGCTCGCCACGGCCGTCGGGCCGGAAACGCCCGAGCAGGGCCGCTTCCCGGTTCCCGCGACGAGCCCATGTACGTTCATCGTCACGTTCGCTCACATATCCGGCGCGATCCCGATCGGCGCGGCGGCGTTTACGCTCATCGACGAGCGCGGCCACGTCCGCCATCCTCGGGTGACGGCGATGAACGGTGGACAGCCGCCACGGATCCTGCGGCCGGGTCGGCCGGTGTCGCTGAGGGTGTATGACGTGCTACCCACCGGCGACGGCGGCTTGACATGGGCGCCCGGCGGAGGACGGCCAATCGTCTCGTGGGACTTCGACGTCGAGATCGACTGACGGGGCGCGGACGGGAGTTGCCGGATCCGCGTCAGCGAGGCGCGGTGAGGACCACCCCTGGGCGCTCCGCGGCACGCTCGACGGGACGCTCAGGCGCCGGCGGAGCCTCGGCTCGGCGCGCGATCTGCTCGCCACGGCGGCGCGGACGCCAGACGCGCACGTACTGGGCGGCGGCATATGAGCCGAGCACGACGACCAGGGCGAACACCTGGGCGGCGATCGTCTCGACGTTTCCGAACACCGAGAACCACGTCCCCGCCCAACCGGGGACGCTCAGGCCGGGGATCGGGGTCGTGCCGATCCAGCCGGCGAGCTGCATCTCGTTGATCTCCTCGCCGACCATCACCCACAGCACGACCACGAGCATCGCGCCGGTGATGATCAGCAGTTTCTTGTACGGCAGCCGCTGGTGCAGGCTGAACGTGAGCACCCCGACCGCGGCGGTGAACAGCAACCCGAGGACGACCCCCTCGAGCACGACGCTCGCACCGAACCGCTCGCGCAACCCCTGCAGGAAGATCACGACCTCGAAGCCCTCGCGATACACGGACGTGAACCCGAGCAGGCCGAACCCGAGCAGCGTGGCACGCGTGACGGTCTCCGCCTCGTTGCCGGAGCCGAGCAGCCCGCGCCGGCGCTTGTGGTGGTGGGAGATCCAGCCGGTCCAGTACATCTTGTGAAAGAACCAGTTCATGACGAGCAGCAGCACGATGATCGCCGGTATGCCGGTGGCCGCCTGCACGGCCAGCCCGTCGCCGCCGAACATGCCGATGAACCAGATCGCCAGAAACCAGGTCGCTACGGCGGCCAGCAGCGCGAGCCCACCGCCGACCGCGACCGGCTTGCGATACGCGCGGTTGGCGCCGAGAAAGCTTGCGGTGATCGCGGCCAGCACGAGGATCGTCTCCAGGCCCTCGCGGAACACGAGCACCCCGCTGTCGATCACCGCGCTCGTCGGGCTCATGCGGACGCCGCCTTCGGCCGGGTTGGGAGTGCCGCCGTGGGCGTGCCAGCCGAGGATCACCCCGGCGACGCAGACCGCGAGCACGACGGCCGTCCATACGTACAGGCTCTTCTGCTGTCCGAGTCGCGTGGCCCGTGGCGATACTGCTGGCTGTTGCGGAATGGGCACTTTTAGGGCTCCTGCGAAATCCCGATCTGGACGCTTGGATATCCAAGCCGGAAGTTAGCACAGCCGAGCTTAGGGTGCCCTAAGTAATCAGGCGGCCGGCTCGAGCCGCGCGGGGGCGCCGTAGGGCACGAGCACTTCGGGCAGTTGCACGCTCGCGTCGGCCTGCTGGCCGTTCTCGAGTAGCGCGACGAGCGTGCGCCCGACCGCCACGGCGGTGCCGTTGAGCGTGTGCAGCGTCTGCGCACCGCGCTCGCCGCGCACGCGGATGTTCAGGCGCCGCGCCTGGTAGTCGGTCGTGTTCGAGCACGAGGTCAGCTCGCGATAGCTGTCATAGCTCGGCAGCCACGCCTCGCAGTCGTACTTCTTCGCGGCCGAATTGCCAAGGTCGGTGACGGCGATGTTCATGACGCGGTATGCCAGACCCAGCTCCTGGAGGATCTCCTCCTCGATCGCGAGGATCCGCTCGTGCTCGGCCGCCGAGTCGGCCGGCGGGACGAAGCTGAACATCTCCACCTTGTCGAACTGGTGCACGCGGAATATCCCGCGTGTGTCCTTGCCGGCGGCGCCGGCCTCGCGCCGGAAGCAGGGCGAGAAGCCGGCGTAGCGCAGCGGCAGCGCGTCTGAGTCGAGGATCTCCTCGGCATGCAGCGACGCGAGCGCGACCTCGGAGGTGCCCACCAGATACAGCTCGTCCTCGGGCAGAGCGTAGATCTGCTGCTCGGTGTCGGGCAGGAACCCGGTTCCATACAGCGCCTGCTCGCGCACGAGCACCGGCGGGATCACGGGCTCGAACCCGTGCCCGCGCAGCTTCTGAAGCGTCCAGCGCACAAGCGCCAGCTCGAGCAGCACGAGATCGCCTTTCAGGTAGGCAAACCGCGCGCCCGACAGTTGCGCGGCGCGCTCCATGTCGATGCCTGGCCCCGCGAGCTCCAGGTGATCGCGCGCCTGGAACTCGAACTTGGGTGGCTCGCCGACTGTGCGGACCAGCTCATCCTCGGGTCCGGGCGCGGCGCTGGGATCGGGCAGGTTCGGGAGCGGCGCGAGCTTGACCTGGAGCTCCGCTTCGACCGCACCGAGCTCGCGCTCGAGCCCCTTGGCCCGCGCGGCGACCTCGCGCATCGCCGCGATCTCACGCTCGCGCACCTCCTCACCGCCTATCCTCCCGGCGGCCACCTGAATGCGCGCGTTGGCCTCGTTCTGCTCGGCGCGCAGCCCCTCGAGCTCGGGCAGTAGCTCACGCCGGCGCGCATCGAGCGCGATCGCCGCGTCCAGACCAGCCGCCGCCTCGGGTCCGCGGCGCGCCAGCGCCGCACGCACCGCGTCGGGTTCCTGGCGGATCAGCTTGAGGTCGAGCACGCCGCGAAGGCTCCCGACGACTACTTAGTCGAGAGCGGGATGTTCGTGGTCGGGACTTTTTCCGACTCCGAACCCGCGTAGTGCGAGAGGAATTCGGCGACAGCCTTCGCATCGTCGCCGAGGACGATGTTCTCGGGCATGACCACACCGGAGAAGCCGCCGTTGCGGATCGCGTACAGGACCTGTTCGACGTCCTCTTTGCGGTAGTTGAAGTTGGGCCCGTTCGTCTTGACACGGTCCTTGATGTTCGTGGCCGAGCCCTCGGCGCCGACGACCGAAAGCGTGTGGCAGCCGGAACAGTGGTCGAGGAACAGGACCGCGCCGCGATAGTACGGGCTCGTCTTGGGCACCTGGATTTCCTGGGAGCCGCAGGCGCCGAGCACGACGCTCGTGGCAAGGAGCATGGCTATGGCGGCGAGTTGCCTCATGGTGCGTCGGGAATATATAGGGCCGGTCAGAAGCCGTGGGCCGTCCCCGCCGCGCGCAGCGCGAGGAACACGACGACGAGGGCCGACAGTGCCATGATGCTCATCTCGCGAGCGACGATCGCGGCCACGACCTCGTGCTGCTCGGACTCGGGCAACTCGCCGAGCGCCTGGGCGTCGGGGAGGTCGCGCTGATCGAGGATCGTCTGGGCCGAGGCGAGCCGCAGTTGCTCGGCGACGAACGCGATCGCGAGCGGCAGCAGCGCGTACAGGTAGAACAGCCGTTCGGTCGAGTAGTCGCCGGCCACGGCCAGCGAGCCGGCCACGATCGCCAGCACGAGCGCCGAGCCCTGACCGATGCGCAACATGATCCAGAACGCGCGGCTGGTCTCGCCGCGATACCAGCGCCACCCGCCGAGCAGGGCTGCAGCGGCGTTCAGGAGGGCGACCGCGAGGGAGCAGGCGACGACCGCCTGGGTCATGCCTTGGTCATGATTTCGAGCCGATCATCACTATGTGACACACTGACACAAGCGGTGGTATAACAGCGCGCAGTGCTGCGCAGCTACCTCCCCGCGATCGTATTCATCCTGCTCGGCGGGGGTGTCGGCGTCGCGTTCGCGACGTTGAACTCGGCAATCGGGCCGCGGCGAGCGGCCGCGCAGAAGCAGGACCCGTACGAGTGCGGGCTGCCCTCTGAGGTCAAGCAGGGAATGCGCTTCGGGATCAGCTTCTACCTGGTCGCGATGCTGTTCATCCTGTTCGACATCGAGGTCGTCTTTCTGTATCCGATCGCGCTGGAGCTGCGCGCGTATGGGTCCTATGCGCTGGCGGAGACGCTCACGTTCATCGTGCTGCTGTTCGTCGCGTTCGTATACGTGTGGCGACGGGGAGCACTCGAGTGGAGGTAAAACGCGAACGGATCGGGTCGGGCGCAACGCCCCCTGGACCGAAGGATGCCACCGGTGCAAACCTGCGCGTGCAGAACCTGAACGCGGAGCAGATGCTGCGCGGCAATGCGCTCGCGGGCCCGAACCAGTCGGCGCACCTGGAGGGCGCCGAGCTCGAACGGTACGTACAGGAACGCGTGCTGACGACGACGCTCGACAAAACGGTCGCGTGGGCGCGATCGAACTCGTTCTTTCCGCTCGGGTTTGGGCTGGCGTGCTGTGCGATGGAGCAGTTCCACGCCGCCGGCCCGCGCCTGGACATCGCGCGGTTCGGGTTCGAGGCATTCCGCGCCTCTCCGCGCCAGGCTGACCTGATCATCCTCGCCGGCCGTGTGTCGATCAAGATGGCGCCGATCATCCGCCGGCTGTACGACCAGATGCTCGAGCCCAAGTGGGCGATCTCGATGGGCGCCTGCTGCAGTTCGATGGGCGTGTTCAACAACTACGCGCTCGTCCCCGCCGACAAGTTCATGCCGGTCAACGTGCACGTGCCCGGCTGCCCTCCCCGCCCGGAGGCGCTGATGCACGGCATCCTCAAGCTGCGCAAGCTCGTCCAGGACGACCCCGACATGGGCTGGCGCGAGCGCTACGACGCCGTCGGCACCGAGGAGCACCCGCTCGATGCCTGACGCCACGGGCTTGGAGCTGCTCGCCCAGGGGTTGGGCGACGCGACGATCGAGACCGTGTACTACCGCTCCCGGGCGACAGTCGTGGTCGATCCGGCGCAGATCCGCTCGGTGCTTGCGACCCTGCGCGCGCAGGGGTACGCATTCCTGGCCAGCGTGCACGGCGTCGACCACTACCCCGAGGAGCCGCGTCTGGGCGTCGTGTACGAGCTGCTGGACATGACCCGCGTTGACCGGATCGCGGTCAAGCTGCGTGTGCCGACGGATGCACCTCACGTCGAGTCGGTCACGGCGGACTGGCCGACGGCCAACCATCAGGAGCGCGAGATCTTTGACATGTTTGGCGTCGTGTTCGATGGCCACCCCGACCTGCGCCGCATCCTGATGCCAGAGGACTACGAGGGCCATCCCCAGCGGCGCGACTTCCCGACCGGGGGCGAACCGGTCATCTTCACGCGCGATGAGGCCAAATGGCTGGAGTCGCGCGAGTGAGCCCGGCCCCGACCGAGAACCCCATGCTCTCCGACTACCGCCGGCGCGAGCAGTCGGTCACGCTCTCTCCCCTCGACGAGCAGCCGAGCGGGACCGGCGGCGATGGCGAAACCAGCGAAGAGCTGCTGACGCTCAACTTCGGCCCACACCATCCGGCCACGCACGGGGTGCTGCGCCTACTCGTCACGCTCCAGGGCGAGATCGTGCGCGACATCAAACCGGTCATCGGCTACGTGCACACGGGGATCGAGAAGACGGCCGAGGACAAGGCCTACTGGAAGGTGATCCCGGTCGTCGAGCGGATGGACTACCTGTCCTACTACTTCAACGCGATGGCCTACATCGGGGCCGTCGAGGCTCTGCTGGAGGTCGAGGTCCCCACCCGAGCGCAGTACCTGCGCGTGATCCATCTTGAGCTCAACCGCATCGCCTCGCACCTGATCTGGCTGGGCACGAGCGCCCTGGATCTGGGGGCCGTGTCGATCTTCCTGTACTGCCTGCGCGAGCGCGAACTGATCCTCGATCTGTTCGAGATGTCCTCCGGCGCGCGCATGCACACGCGCTACTTCCAGGTCGGTGGCGTGATCGAGGACATCCCCCGCGGGTTCGAGCGCAAGCTGCGGGAGTTCCTGAAGGTGATGCCCGAGCGCGCAGACGAGTACGGCGCGATCCTGAACTCCAACGAGATCGTGCTCCAGCGCCTGCGCGGCACCTGCCCGCTGGATGCCGAGACGCTGCTGTCGCTGGGTGTCACCGGGCCGCTGCTGCGCGCGGCGGGCAACCCCTGGGACCTGCGCAAGGCTGCCCCCTACTCCTCTTACGAGCACTTCGAGTTCAAGATCCCGGTCGGCACCGTCGGCGACAACTACGACCGATTCGCCGTGCGGCTGGCCGAGATCTATGAGTCGGTCCGGATCATCACGCAGGCCATGGACGGGCTGCCCGAGGGGCCGCACATCACCGGCGATCGTAAGGTAGCGCTACCCCCCCGTCACGAGCTGGCGACCTCGATGGAGGCGCTGATCCACCACTTCAAGCTCGTCACCGAGGGGTTTCGAGTGCCGCCCGGGGAGATGTACTACCCGATCGAGTCCCCGCGCGGTGAGCTCGCCTGCTACGTGCGCTCGGACGGCTCGTCCAAGCCCGCGCGCGTCCACATGCGCGACCCGTCGTTCGTCAACCTGCAGGCGCTCGCGCCGATGGCCCGTGGCGCCTACATCGCCGACATGATCGCCACGACCGCGATGCTCGACCCGATCCTTGGGGGCATAGACAGGTGAGCCAGCCGACGACCGGCATACGCGGTTGGGACGTCCCCGCCGACCTCGACAAGGACCCGGCGACGATCCCCGATCCGGCGACGACGCCCGTCCCCGACGAGCTGCGCCGCGAGATCGAGGCGCACATGGCCCTGTATCCGGACAGGCGCTCGGCCGCGCTGCCCGCTCTGGAGGCCGCCCAACGCGTGCACGGATGGTGTTCCCCGGAGGCGATCGACCAGGTGGCGTGCGTGATGCGGGTCACTCCCGCGGAGCTCGACGCGGTGGCGACGTTCTACGACATGCTCGAGAACGAACCCGTAGGCGAGCACAGCGTCTATGTCTGCACGAACATCTCCTGCTCGCTGTGCGGCGCGGACGAGCTCTACGCGGCGATCCGCGATGCCGCCGGGGATGACGCCGCGTTCAACGTGCGCGCGTTCGAGTGCCTGGGCGCGTGCGACATCGCGCCGATGGCCTCCGTCAACGGCGTCTACATCGGCCCGCTGTCGGTCGGCGACGTGCCCCAGCTGCTCGACGACGTTCGCGCCGGACGGCCGGTGCTCCCGGACAAGCAGCTGGCGCGCCGTGCGTGTGCGGACCCGAGGGCGGCGCAATGACGGACACGCTGCTGTTCAAGGACATCGACGAGCCGGGTCTTAACACTCTGGAGGTCTATGAACGGCGCGGCGGCTACGAATCGCTGCGCCGTGCCCTGCAGATGACCCCCGAGCAAGTGCTCGCCGAACTGGAAGCCTCCGGCATTCGCGGTCGCGGGGGAGCAGGGTTCGCGATGGGCAAGAAGGTCTCCTTCCTCCCCCACGGGTCGATCGACAAGTACCTGGTCTGCAACGCCGACGAGTCCGAGCCGGGCACGTTCAAGGACCGCGAACTGATGCAGAAGACCCCGCACATGCTGATCGAGGGGCTGATCATCGCCTCCTATGCGGCGGGCGCGAGCCGTTCGTTCATCTACATCCGCGGCGAGTACGTCCAGCAGGCCGACATCCTCGACGCGGCCCTGCACGAAGCCCGCGACGCCGGGTACATCGGCGAGCGCATCCTCGGCTCCGAGCACTCGCTCTCGCTCATCGTCCACCGCGGCGCCGGCGCCTACATCTGCGGCGAGGAGACCGGCCTGCTCGACTCGCTGGAAGGCAAGCGCGGCAACCCCCGGCTGAAGCCCCCGTTCCCCGCCAACCAGGGCCTCTATCAGGGTCCAACGCTGATCAACAACGTCGAGACGCTGGCCACCGTTCCCGCGATCATCCGCATGACCGGCGCCGAGTACGCCCGCATCGGCACCGAGACCTCGACCGGCACGAAGCTCGTGTCCGTCTCCGGCCACGTCCAGCGCCCCGGCAACTACGAGATCGAGCTGGGCATCCCCTCGCGCAAGATCATCTACGACCTCGCCGGTGGCCCACCCGAGGGACGCTCCGTCAAGTGCTGGTTCCCGGGCGGCTCCTCCGCGCCGGTGCTGACCGCCGAGGACCTCGATGTGCCCTACGACTTCGACTCGCTCGCCAAAGCCGGTTCGATGCTGGGCTCGGGTGCGATCATCGTCGTGGACGACTCGACTCCGATCCTCGACGTGGCGCTGAAGGTCGCGCGTTTCTACCGCCACGAGTCCTGCGGCAAGTGCACCCCGTGTCGCGAGGGCACCAACTGGACGGTGCACATGCTCGAGCGGATCGACCGCGGTGAGGCGACCCCGATGGACCTGGAGATCATGGCCTCCGTCCAGGACCACATCATCGGCCACTGCCTGTGCGTGCTCGGCGACGCGATGGCGATGCCGATCGGCTCGATGATCGCCAAGTTCCGCGACGAGCTCGAATCCCACATCGAGTCGCGCCGCCTGAGCGCGCTCGTGCCCGAGATTGAACCCGAGACAGTGGGGGCCACCGCCTGATGCCACGCCCAGAGCAACGCATCATCACGTTCACGATCGACGGTCGCGAGGTGCGGGCTCCGGAGAACTCGATGCTCGTGGATGCCGCCAAATACGGCGACGTCGAGATCCCGGTGTTCTGCTACGAGCCCAAACTAGGCAACCCGGTCGGCGCCTGCCGCATGTGCCTGGTCGAGATCGAGGGCATCCCCAAGCTGCAGACCGGCTGCTCGACGCCGGTCAAGGACGGCATGGTCGTCAACACCCAGTCCGAACGGGTCCAGGAGGCCCAGCGCTCGGTCGTCGAGTTCCTGTTGATCAACCATCCGCTGGACTGCCCCGTGTGCGACAAGGGCGGCGAGTGCCCGCTGCAGGACATCACGTTCGGCTGGGGCCCCGGCCTGTCGCGCTACGTCGAGCCCAAGCGCCACTTCGTCAAGCCCCTCGAGCTCTCCCCCACGATCGCGATCGACCGCGAGCGCTGCATCCTCTGCTACCGCTGCGTGCGCTTCTCGCAGGAGATCTCCGAAGACCACCAGCTCGTGCTTTTGGAGCGCGGCGCGCACTCCTACGTCTCGACCTTCGACGGGCATCCCTACGTCGCCCCCTTCAGCGGCAACATCGTCGAACTGTGCCCCGTCGGCGCGCTCACCTCGCGCTCCTACCGCTTCCGCGCGCGCCCGTGGGACATCGAGGACGCGGGCTCGGTCTGCACGCTCTGCCCTTCCCAGTGCAACGTCACGCTGACCGTCCGCGACGAGCGCGTCCTGCGCGTGCGGGCCCGCGAGAACGTGGAGATCGACGACGGCTGGCTGTGCGACCGCGGCCGCTTCGCCTACCCCGCGCTCGGTGGCGTCCCCCAGGCCGGTGGCGCAAGTCCCGTGGCAGCCGATGAGCGTGTGCTCGAGCCGTTGATCCGCGACGGCGGCGAGCTGCGCCCCGTCTCCTGGGAGCGCGCATTGGCGGAGGCCGCCGCCGGGCTGTCCCGCGCGGGTGAGCGCACCGGCGCCTTGGTGGGTGGCGAATCCACGAACGAGGAGGGTTTCCTGCTCGCACGCCTCATGCGCGAGGGTCTGGGCTCCCCGCATATCGACTCGCGCCGTGCCGGCACTTTGCCGCTCGAAGCTCACGCGCGCGCTGTCCGACCCGCGTTTGCAGGCGCGGACCAGCGATTTGGAGTTCGCCCACGCCGTGCTCGTGCTCGAGTGCGACCCGATCGTGGACGCGCCGATCCTCGACCTGCGCCTGCGCAAGGGCGTCCGCCGCCATGACATGCGCCTTTTCCAGGCGAGCGCCGTGGATCTGCTTGACGGCGAGCGCGTCGGGGAGTTGACCGGACAGCTACGCGAAGCGGGCGAGGAGATCGTGATCCTCTGGCACGAGCGCCTGCTCTCCGGCCCCGATACCGATACCGATACACACGCGCGCGTTTTACTGGAGCTATCGGACGCCCTGTCCCTGGCCGACACCCCCGGGGCGGGTCTTCTGGAAGTCCCCTCCGGCGCAAACAGCCGTGGCCTACGTGAGGCGGGGGTGCTCCCGAACGCCGGTCCCGGACTGTCCGAGCCTGCCGGAGTGGCCGGCGGCGTGGCGGACGCCCTAGACGCTCACGGCATCGCGGTTGGCTTGGCCGAAGGCGAGCTGGCGGCTGTGCTGCTGTGGCAGTCAGACCCGCTGAGTCCGGAACGGCAGAGCCCCGAGGACGAGCTTCCATCCAGCGACGGAGGCCAACCGAGCCCCGACACCGAGCTGTGGGAGCGAGCGCTGGAGCGTGCCTCGACGGTTGTCGCGTGTACCACCATCCTCACCAACGCCCTGCGCGAACATGCCAACGTCGTGCTCCCGGCCCAAGCGTACGCCGAGAAGGAGGGCACGATCGTCCACCCCGACGGACGCCTGCAGCGGTTGCGCCCGGCCGTCGCGCACCCTGGTGAGACCCGCGACGGATGGCAGGCGATCGCCGACCTGGCCGCCCGCATCGGCCTCGACCTAGCCGTGCTGACCGGACCGATGGCCTCCCAGCAACTGTTCGACGCGGTGCCGTATTACGAGGGCCTCACGCTGGAGGAGATAGGCGGCAAAGGCATACGCTGGCAAGACCGCAGCGCGGTGGTGGCCACCTCATGACCATCCTCGCGACGGTCGGGTTCTACGAAGAATGGTGGATCCAGGTCCTGAAGGCGATCATCATCTTCGCCGTCGGCCTGCAGCTCGTACCAGTCGTATTGCTGGCAGAGCGCAAGATCCTCGGCCGCTTCCAGGCGCGCTATGGCCCCAACCGCGTCGGCCCCTACGGCGCGCTGCAGCCGCTCGCGGACATCCTCAAGCTGCTGACCAAGGAGCAGTTCCGTCCGAACACCTCGATCGGGTTCCTGTTCGCGTTCGCCCCGCTGATCTCGATCGTCACGGCCGTGGCGGCGTTCGCGATCATCCCGTTCGGCAACGTCCAGCACATCTTCGGCGCCCGCGTCGGCCTGTACGGGATCGACGTCTCGATCGGGCCGCTATATCTGTTCGCGTTCGGCGCGATCGCCTTCTACGGGATCATGCTCGGCGGCTGGTCCTCCGGCTCGAAGTACTCGTTCCTCGGCGCGATGCGCGGCGCCGCGCAGCTGATCTCCTACGAGGTCTCTCAGGGACTGGCGCTGCTCGGCGTGGTCATGACCGCCCAGACGCTCTCGCTGACGGGGATCGTCTACGCCCAGGCGAGCATGTGGTTCATCGTGCCGCAGTTCTTTGGCTTTTTGATCTTCCTGACCGCGAGCTTCGCCGAGACCAACCGCGCGCCATTTGACCTCACCGAGGCCGACGCCGAGCTCGTCGGCGGCTACAACACCGAGTTCGGCGGCGGGCGGTTCGCGTCGTTTTTCTTCGCCGAGTACCTGAACGTGCTCGTCGTCTCGGGCATCGTGACGACCGTGTTCTTCGGCGGCTGGCTCTTGCCGTTCGGCATCCACCCCCCCGGCTGGGTCGATCCGTTCGTGGTGCTGTTCAAGATGTCCCTGTTCACGTTCCTGTTCATCTGGGTCCGCGCGACCCTGCCGCGGCTGCGCTACGACCAGCTGATGAGCTTCGGCTGGAAGGTCCTGCTCCCACTGGCGACCCTCAACGCGCTCGTCACGGCCGTGCTTGTGGTGGTGACCCACTGATGCCCGAGGCTCCACCCCAGCTGACCGTCACGGCCTGGAGTCCCGGCGATGACGTGATCGAGGTCCAGCGCACTCCCGCACCGGGTCCGGCGCGGGGGACGTGGCGCACGTTCCGCGAGACCGTGCGCGGCTTGATGACCACGTTCGGGCGCATGGTCGAACCGCCGGTGACCGTCCAGTACCCCGAGGAGAAGACGCCGGTATACCCGCGCTTCCGCGGCAGGCACAAGCTGCACAAGTTCGAGGACACTCACCTGGAGAAGTGCGTCGGCTGCTCGCTGTGCGCCGCCGCCTGCCCGGCCGACTGCATCCGCGTGGTCGCTGCCGAGAACACGCCCGAGCACCGCGTCTCCGCCGGCGAGCGGTATGCGGCGGTCTATGAGATCAACCTCTCGCGCTGCATCTTCTGCGGCTACTGCGAGATCGCCTGCCCGTTCGACGCGATCACGATGGGCCACGACTACGAGCTCTCCGACTACGATCGTACGGACCTGATCTTCACCAAGGAGATGCTCCTCGCCGAGCCGCTGGAACGCACGCCGCTGAGGACCGAGGACGAGTAGTGAGCGCGATCCTGTTCTTCATCGCCGGGTTCGGCGCGATCGCGGGCGCGATCGGCGTGGTGATGCTGCGCGACCCGTTCTACGCGGTGCTCGCGCTCGTCGGGCACCTGCTGTCGCTGGCGGTCCTGTTCCTGCTGCTGCGCGCGGAATTCGTGGCGGCCGTGCAGGTCGTGGTGTACGCGGGAGCGGTGATGGTCCTGTACGTATTCGTCGTGGCCTACATCGGCGGGCGCGAGGAGCCACTGGGCGAGCTGTTGCGCGGGCGCGGCCCGGCGGGCGCGCAGCTGCGCTTGGGCGCGGCGATCCTCAGCGGCGCGCTGCTCGTGGAGCTGCTGATCGCGCTGCTCGGCACGGGCCTGAAGGCGATCGGCGGCTATGGCGCCTCCTACGCCCCCGGTCCGCGTACGTTCGGCACGCCCGCCTATATCGGCCAGCTCTTGCTGACCCGGTTCCTGCTCGTGTTCGAGGCGGCCTCGTTTTTGCTGACGATCGCCGCCGTCGGCGCGGTCGTGCTCGCTCGGCGGCGGGGCGGCATCACCGAGGATGTCGACGGCCGCAAGCTGACCCCGCTCGATCTGATCCGCCCGCAGGGCACCGGCACGATGGCCGAGGGAGTGGGGCCGCGGAAATGACGATCGGCTGGTATCTCGCGGTCTCCGCGATCGTGTTCTGCCTAGGCGCCGCCGGCGTGATGGTGCGACGCAACCCGCTCGTCGTGCTGCTGTGCCTGGAGCTGATGCTCAACGGCGCCAACCTCGCGCTCGTCGCGTTCTCGCGCATGTGGGGCAACGGCGACGGGCAGATCCTCGCGCTCGTCGTGATGACCGTCGCGGCCTGCGAGGTATGCATCGGGCTGGGCATGATCGTCGCGATCCACCGGCGCCGGCTGCCGATCGACGTCGATGAGCTGAGGGAGTTGCAGGGATGAGCACAACGACGTGGGGTTGGCTAGTGCTGCTGTTTCCCCTGCTCGGGACGCTGATCCTCGCGTTCGGCTATCGCATGCTGCCGGGCAACTGGGCCGGGGTGATCGGCACGGCGGCGATCGGGCTGGCGTTCGTGGCGGCGATCGGGGCGCTGATCTCGCTGCAGGGACATGCGTCCGACCACCGCGAGCTGACCTCCTCGCTGTGGAACTACGCCAACACGGTCGGCGTCAACGCCGAAGTCTCGATCCTGGTCGATCCGCTGTCGGTGTTCATGATCCTGATCGTCAGCGGGATCTCGAGCATGATCCACCTGTACTCGATCTCCTACCTGGAAGAAGACCGCGGGTTCACGCGCTACTTCGCGTACCTCAACTTCTTCGTGTTCTCGATGCTGCTGCTCGTGCTGGCCGGGAACTTCCTGCTGCTGATCGTGGGCTGGGCGTTCGTCGGCGCGGCGTCATACCTGCTGATCTCCTTCTGGTACCGGCGCACGACGGCCACGAGCGCCGGAATCAAGGCGTTCGTGATCAACGTGGTCGGCGACGCGGGGCTCGTACTGGGGACGTACTTCATCTTCAAGCACACCCACACGCTCGACTTTCAAGGCACGTTCGCCGCCGCCCCCCATGTGTTCCATACGGGCGAAGCCGACATCGTCGCCGGCTGCCTGCTGCTGCTCGTCGGCGCGATCGCCAAGTCCGCGCAGATCCCGCTGCACACGTGGCTGCCCGACGCGATGGAGGGCCCGACTCCGGTCAGCGCACTGATCCACGCCGCGACGATGGTCACGGCCGGCGTGTACCTGATCGCGCGCATGCACGTGCTGTTCGAACTCGCGCCGGCCGCGCAGGACACGGGCGCTGTGATCGGCGCCTCGACGCTTTTGATCGCCGCCACGATCGCGCTCACGCAGACCGACATCAAGCGCGTGATCGCCTACTCGACGATGTCCCAGATCGGCTACATGATCATGGGCGAGTCGGTCGGCGCCTACGCCGCCGGGATGTTCCACCTGATGACCCACGCCTTCTTCAAGGCGCTCCTGTTCATGGGCGCGGGCTCGATCATCGGCGCGATGGGGGGCGAGCAGTCGCTGCAACGGATGGGCGGCTTTCGCAAAGCGCTTCCCTTCACGTTCGCGTGCTTCATCATCGGCGGCCTCGCGCTGTCGGGGATCCCGCCGTTCTCTGGCTTCTTCTCCAAGGACGAGATCCTGCTCGTCACGGCCGAGCGCGGCGGCTGGCACTGGATCCTGTATGTGATGGGCTACATCGGCGCATTCCTGACCGCGATCTACACGTTCCGGATGATCTTCCGCGCCTTCTACGGCGACCCGGTCCCCGAGGCGCAGGAGCTCGAACACGGCCACCTGCACCACCCGGATGTTCCGAGGAACCCCGCCAACGGCGAAGTCGAGGACACCGACGTGGGCTTTCCCGGCCCGCACCACACGGTGGCTGAGCGCGCGCTGCCGATGCGCGTGGCGATGAGCGTGCTGGCGGTCGGCGCGATCGGCGCTGGGCTCGTGCAGGTCCCGGGCGTCGACGATGTCATCACCAACTTCCTGCGCCCGACGTTCGCGGGCTCGCCGCTGTATGAACCGCACACGCGCGATGGCCTGCTGATCTTCGGGCTGTGCCTCGGCGCCGCCCTGGGCCTGACCGGGATCGCGATCGCCTATCGCATCTGGGTCAAGCAGCCGAGCATCGCCGTACGCGCACGTGAGCGGTTCGCGCCGCTGTACGAGCTGTCCTTCAACAAGTGGTATTTCGACGAGCTGATCGATCTCGCCGTCGTGCGCCCCGCCGCCGCCGCGGGCCGGTTCGCCCAGGGGACGTTCGAGCGCGTGTTCGTCCAGGACACGATGATCGGCGGCTCCACCGGGATCGTGCGTGCGGGCTCGGCCGCTGTACGCGCTGTGCAGAGCGGCTTCTTGCGCTACTACGCCGCGCTGCTGGTGATGGGTGTCACAGGCGTGGCCTTCTACTTCCTACTGCAGACGTGAATCTCTGACCATGCCACCTCTGTCAATCCTGATCTGGCTGCCCGCCGCGTGCGGAGTGCTGGGCGCGATCCTCAGCACCTTCCTGGGTCGCACCGGCGCCGCTGAGGCGGGCGCCGCGGACAGCACGCCCACGACGGAGACCGGGCCCACCGGCTCGGCGCAGGACGGCGGGTTGACCCGCGCGTTGAGCGTCTCCGGCGTGCTCGCGCTGATCGGCTCGATCGCCGCGTTCGGGCTAGCGGTGGGGTACATCGCCGAATACTCGCCGGGCACGCACGGACTGACGAACGTCACCGACGTCGTGTGGATCAGCGAACTCGGCATCCACTACAAGCTCGGGATCAGCGGACTGAACGTGTTCTTGATCGGCCTGACGACACTGCTGTTCGCCGCCGCGACGATCGCCGCAAACCTGAGGACATGGCAACGA
This sequence comes from uncultured Solirubrobacterales bacterium, assembly GCA_963810645.1. Classification (GTDB taxonomy): domain Bacteria; phylum Actinomycetota; class Thermoleophilia; order Solirubrobacterales; family Solirubrobacteraceae; genus Palsa-744. The sequence continues at coordinate 49,050 of CAWEOK010000009.1, forward strand.
CCAAAGCTGTTCTGGTTCTTCTTCACGCTCGCCGAGTCGGCTGTCCTCGGCGCTTTCCTGGCCCAGGACCTGGCGCTGTTCGTCGCGTTCTTCGACCTGATGCTGATCCCGTTCTACTTCTTGACGGGCATGTGGGGCCGGGGCACCCGCGAGGAGCGCGTCCGGGCCACGATCAAGCTCGTCATCTACACGCTCGTCGGCTCGCTGCTGATGCTCGCCGCGGCGGTCGCCACCGGCGTGCTGGCCGCCCAGCAGGACGGCGGGCACATCACGTTCGTGCTGTCGGCACTGCAGGCGGTGCCCCTGAGCCGGGGATCGCAGGAGTGGATATTCCTGTTCTTCGCCGCGGCGTTCCTGGTGAAGATGCCCGCGTTCCCGCTGCACGGCTGGATGCCCGACGGATACAGAGCGATGCCGATCGAGGTGCTGATGGTGTTCAGCGGCGTGCTCTCGAAGGTCGGCGCATACGGATTTTTGGCGATCGTGCTGCCGCTGTTCCCCCAGGGCGCCGCCCACTTCCAGACGCTGATGCTGATCATCGCGCTGGTCTCGATCATCTACGGCTCTGCCGTCGCGTTCACCCAGACCGACGCGCGCCTGATCGCCGGGTACTCTTCGGTCGCCCAGCTCGGGTTCATCACGCTCGGGATCTTCGCGCTCAACCCCCAGGGCGCGCAGGGCGCGCTGCTGCAGATGGTCAACCACGGGCTGGTCGTCGCGCCGCTCTTGTTCATCGTCGCGATCCTCTCGCGCCGCGCGGGTGGCTCGGAGGACGTGCGCGACATGGGCGGGATCGCGTTCCGCGCGCCTGTGCTGGCCTCGATCTTCCTGATCGTCTCGCTCGCGACGCTGGCGATGCCGGGCTCGTCGAACTTCGTCGGCGAGTTTCTGATCCTGCTGGGCGTATTCAAAGCCAAGCTCGTGATCGCAATCATCGCGTTCAGCGGCGTCGTCATGGCGAGCGTCTACGCGCTGCGCCTGTTCATCCGCGCGATGCACAACCGCGTCGGGCCGAAGGTCGATTCCCGCGACATCACCCTGCGAGACGGCGCGGTGCTCGTTCCGCTCGTGCTCGTGATCCTGTTCATGGCGATCTACCCGCAGCTGGCACTGCGCCGCAGCGAAACGGCGACCACGGCGGCGGTTGCCAGCGCCCATGCCGCGCTCAGCCCAGCATTCCCGACCACATCGGCGAGCACCCTCCCATGATCGCCCTCGCGACAGCAACACTGAAAGGCCCGCACGTCAACTTCGCCGGCCTGTCGCCGCTGATTGCCCTGCTGGGCGGCGCGATGGTCGTGCTGCTCGTGGGCCTGCTCGGATCGCGCTGGGTCCGCTCACAGCTCGTCCCCGCGCTCAGCCTCGTGGCACTCGGTGCCGCGGCCGGACTGACGATCTGGCAATGGAGCGAAGAAAAGTCGATCGTCTCGGGCGCGCTGCGGATCGACGCGCTGTCGCTGACGCTGAACCTGATCCTGATCGCGGGCGGCGCGTGCACGGTGCTACTGGCTTGGAGATCCCTGGCGGCCCGCGAAGCCGCGCATGGAGAGTGGCATGCGCTGCTGCTGACCTCGATCGGCGGAATGTCGATCCTGGCGGCGGCCGAGAACACGGTCGTACTGTTCCTCGGCCTGGAGCTGCTGTCGATACCGCTGTACGTGCTGTGCGCGACCGAGCTGCGCCGCGAGCACTCGCTGGAGTCGGGGCTGAAGTACCTGATTATCGGCTCGGTCGGCTCTGCGACGCTGCTGTACGGGCTGGCGCTGATCTACGGCGCAACCGGTCAAACCGAGTTCACCGGGATCGCGAGCGCGCTGTCGAACGGAACGCTGGCGACCGACCCGCTGACACTGACGGGAGTCGCGCTATGCGTAGCCGGCCTGTGCTTCAAGGCCTCGGTGGCTCCGTTCCACCAGTGGACACCGGACGTGTACGAGGGCGCGCCTACACCCGTGACGGCGTTCATGGCGGTGGCGACGAAGGTGGCCGCGCTGGGCGTGTTCCTGCGGCTGTTCGACGTCGCTCTGATCGAAACCCACACAAGCTGGGGGCCGGCGGTCGCGACGCTGGCCGCGATCACGATCGTCGTCGGCAACGTCGGCGCACTGAGCCAATCCTCGCTGAAGCGGATGCTCGCCTACTCCTCGGTCGCCCAGGCCGGGTACATGCTCGCCGGCATCGTCGTCGCCTCCAAGCTGGGCGCGCAGGCGACCGTGTTCTACCTGGCCGTGTACCTGTTCATGAACATGGCTGCATTCGCCGTGATCCTCGCGCGCGAGCGCTCGACCGACCTGGGCGACACCGTTGCGGCCATGCGGGGCATCGGCCGCTCCCACCCCCATCTGGCCTGGCCGATGACCCTGTCGATGCTGGGCCTGGCCGGAATCCCCGCGACGGCAGGGTTCATGGGCAAGTTCTACCTCATCGATGCTGCAGTCGATGGCGGCTACACGTGGCTGGCAGTCGTGATCGTGATCGGCTCGATGATCTCGCTCGGCTACTACCTGCCGGTGATCGCGGCGATGTGGATGAGCGAGTCTCCGGCCGAGGAGCCGGGCTCGACGAGCGCAGCGCCTGCACCAGGCCCGCCGTCCGCCGGTGAGGGCGCCCTGCCCGCGCTGGCCGGCGGCTCCCAGGAGCTCGACGAGTCCCCCGCCGGCCCCGCGGCCGGTCCCAATGGCGACACCGCCCTCGTGGCCGGCGTCCAGCCCGAGGTGGCATTCGTGGCGATCGTGGCCGGCGCCGCGATCCTGTTCTTCGGCATCATCCCCCAGCCCCTGTTCAACCTCGTCCACGGGGTCGGCAGCGCGCTGGGGTTGCTGTAGCGTCAGCGTCCGGGCTCAGGACCCGAGCGCGGCCTCTGCCGCCGCCTCGGCTTCGTGCAGCTGGCGCTCGACGAGGTCCAGACCCGCCTCCCAGAAACCGGGATCGGCCAGGTCCACGTCGACGATCTTGCCCAGCTCCTCGGGACTTTTCGATCCGCCGGCGGCGAGCAGCTGCAGATACTGGGGCACGAACTCCGCTCCGCGCTGCTCGTAGCGCTCGTACACCGACAGCGCGAGCAGCTGACCGTAGGCGTAGGCGTAGACATAGCCGGGCGAGCCGATGAAGTGCGGGACATACGACCACCATGAACGATACCCGTCGGTGATCTCCACGGAGTCGCCGAGAAGCTCGGCCTGACTCTCGGCCCACAGCTCGCCGAAACGCTGCACCGACAGCTCGCCCTCGGTGCGGCGCGCGGTGTGGACGAGGTCCTCGAAGCGGTTCATCGCGACCTGGCGGAACACGGTCGCGATCTGACCCTCGATGTTCTCCGCCAGCAGGGCCAGACGCGAGGCCGGCGTCGAGTCCTCCGCGAGCAGCCGCCCGAACACGATCGTCTCGGCGAACACCGAGGCGGTCTCGGCGAGCGTCAGCGGCGTGCCCTGGTGGAAGACGCCCTGACGGGCGGCCAGCGCGAAGTGCACTCCGTGGCCCAGCTCGTGCGCGAGCGTCAGCACGTCGCGGCGGCGCGCGGTGTAGTTGAGCAGCACGTAGGGGTGTACCGACGGCACCGCCGACGCGCAGAACGCCCCACCGCGCTTGCCCGGGCGCAGGGGCGCGTCGATGTAGCGCCCGTCGAAGAACCATTTTGCCAGATCCCCCAGCTCTCCGGAGAACGAGGAGTAGCAGTCGAGCACGATCTCGCGCGCCTGCGCGAACGTATACGTGACCTCGTCGCTGGTGACGGCCGCCATGCGGTCGTAGTCGGCGATCCGCTCCACCCCCAGCAACTTCGCCTTCAGCCGGTACCAGCGCCGCGCGATCTCATAGCGTCCGCGGACCGCCTCGATCAGCGCCCGCACGGACTCGTCGCCGGCTTCGTTTGACAGATTGCGCGCCGCCAGCCAGCTCTCGTAGCGGCGCAGCCGGTCGTCGGTCGTTTTGTCGGCGAGCAGCGTGTTGAACAGGAACGCGCGCGTGCGCAGACCCGGCTCCAGGGCCGTGCTCACCGCCTCGGCCGTGGTGCGCCGCAGCTCACGGTCGGGCAGTGCGAGACGGCTGAGCGCGAGGTCGAGCGCCACCCGCTCCCCATCCGTACCCCCATCGCCGCCCGTGGCGGGCAGCTCGACCTCGATCGCCGAAGTCAGCTCCTCGAACAACCGCGACCAGGCCGAGGCGCCGGTCAATGACTTCTCGGCGAGGATCTTCTCCTCGGGCTCTGAGAGCAGGTGATCGCGGTAGCGGCGCGCGCTGCGCAGGTAGTGGCGGCAGAAGTCCAGGCCATCACCGTCGTCGTCACCGCCGCTGTCGCCCTGTACCTCGCTCCCAAGCAGCTCCTCGACCCGCTCGTCGGGCAGCGCGGCCCACTCCAGCTCGAAGAACAGCAGGGTCGTCTCGATCTCGGTGCCGCGCTCCTGCGTGCGCTGCAACAGCGCGCCGCGCGCGGGATCGGCCGTGTTCGTGGAGAAGTCGAGCGCCGCGTATGAGCCCGCACGGCCAACGAGATCGTGGATCTCGGCCAGCTCCGCCATCGCCTGCGCCAGGCCGGCGCTGTCCAGCTCGCCCAGCTTGCCCGCGTAGCGCTCGGCGAACGTCGTCGCATGTCCAACCGCCTCCTGCAGGCGGCGCTCCACACCGGCCGGGCCCTCGCCGTCAACGAGCTGCTCCAGATCCCAGGCGGTCTGCTCCAGCTCCGGATCGGCTGGTGTGTCGGTGGCGGTCGCGGCCATGCTCACGGCAGCTTATCCACAGGTCCCGGTTGGTCTCGGCCGCAGGGGCCGCAGGTGTGCGATCCGGCTCGCGACGGCATGTGCGTTGCTATGTTCGGAGGATGCGGCGAGGGCGAGGCACGCCGATGTTGCGTACGCCGATCCTGCGGTTAATGGCGCCGGTGCTGCTGGCGCTGGGTGTTTGGCTTTCCTGCGCCTGCGCAACCGCTGGCTCCACCCTGGCCGCCAAGCCCCAGCGGCGCTCCAGCCACCCATCGGCGCACGCCCCCGCGCACGCGAAGACACGCCCCGCCGAAGTCACGCTGACGCCGAACCTCGCCGGCACGGGCGTACCGGTCACGATGGCACCGGTCGGCCTGTCGCTCGAGTACCCGACGATGGCCGAAGACCTCGGCTCCGGCGCCTGCCCTCCACCCGCACTCGTGAGCCAGCTGCAGGCGCTCGGCTCTCCACCGCTGTCCCTCGCCGGCGACAGCCAGGATCTGACCGCGCCCAGCGGAGCGCTGCCCAGTCCAGCGGCATCCTGGGAAACGGCCACGCTGTACGGGTTGCCCGCCGGCTTCTGGAGTCAGCTGCACTGTCTGCTGAACGCGACGCACGATCCGCTCACGGTCGGCCTTAACGCCAAAACCGGCAGCCTGGCGTGGGCCACGCAGATGGTCGCCGGCGCCCAGAGCGCGGCCACCAACGGCCTGAGCTTCTCGCTCGGCAACGAGCCGGACCTCTACTACCTGCCGAACTACGCCTCGCTGAGCAGACCGGTGCCCGGCGAAGAAGCGGCGGCGGTCAACGCATACCTGCAGGTGGCTGCACAGCTACAGCCGGCGCTCGCCGGCGCGCCCGTGATCGGACCGGAGCTTGCCAGGCCTGCGCACTGGCGCGCACAACTCCCGCGCGTGATCGCGGCGCTGCACGAGCAGGCGGTCGGAGTGCACCTGTATCCACTCACCGCCTGCACCACCCCGAAGGCGGTCACGATCAAAGGGTTGCTCTCGACACAGGCGGGCAACCTGCCCCGCAGCCTGGCCTGGGTCGTCGCGGATGCGTCCGCCGCGCACATGCCGGCAATCATCTCCGAGGCCAACTCCGCCTCCTGCGGCGGCGTGTCCGGCGTCTCGGACAGTCCGGCATCCGCGGTCTGGGCCGTGCGCTTCGTGCTCGCCGCGCTTGAGACCGGCTTCCAGGAGGTTCGCTTCCACTTCAGCGGCGCCCCGTATGACCCGTTCGTCGTCCGCGGCGAATCGGTGCTTACACGGCCGATCGACAGCGCGCTGGTCGCACTCAACCAGTGGCTGCCCGTCGGCGCCACGCTGCGGACTCTCGCGGGCGTGCGCGGGCTGCAGGCCAACAGCATCTTCGTACCTGCAATCGCACCGAGTGCGCAGTTGCCTCCTGGCGAGGGCACGGCGCCGGCGCCGGGATCCGGCACGACGACCGTGATTCTCGACAACGAGAGAGAGCGCGCGCAGCCGATCATCCTCCGAGGAGCGCGCACGGTACGTGTCCAGACGTTCATTTCGGCGCGCGCGGGCCTGCAGACCACACAACTGAGCGCACACCGTGGCCGTATCCGTCTCACCGTCGCGCCCAACACCGTGCTGGCCATATCGCCCGTACCGTGAGCCGCGGCGACCAGCCAGAGCGTCCGGCCCACCGCCTAGCATCGTCCGCCCGATGCACGAGACGACACCGGCCGTATACCTGATCGCCCGCCCCTCGATCGACGTCGAGGGGATGCGCGCATACCTGCGGGATGTGGGCGGCGAGTCGTGGCTGACGAACCGCATCGAGGAGGCCGAGAGCGAATCCCGGGAGCCGGGCGCGGCGGAACTGCTGCTGGAGTTCGGCGGCCGCGCATGCTATCGCAGCTGGGAGCCGGGGCTGAACCCGAACGTGACGAAGATCAGGACCGACCGGCGCGAGTACTTCGCCAACATCCTGCGCTCGGGCCATGGCAGCGTGCTGGAGCACGCGAATTATAGTTTTGCTATTCGGAATTGTTCAAGAGTATTCACCCACGAGCTCGTCCGCCATCGCGCCGGCTCGGCCTTCAGCCAGGAGAGCCTGCGCTACGTGCGCCTGACCGACATCGGCTTTCGCGTGCCGCCGGCGCTCGAGCCGGTGCGCGAGCAGGTGATCGCGATCGTCGAGCAGCTCGAGGAGTTCCAAGTCAGCGCCGCCTCAGAGCTGGGCATCGATCAGGAGGGCGTGCCGTTTCACGTCAAGAAGGAGGTCACCTCCGCCCTGCGCCGCCTGGCCCCGATCGGCCTCAGCACCGACATCGTCTGGACGGCCAACGCACGCACACTCAGACACGTGATCGAGATGCGCACCGCCGAGGGTGCCGAGGAGGAGCTGCGCTTGGTGTTCGACCAGGTTGCGCGCGTCATGCAGACCGAGGCGCCCAACCTGTTCCAGGACTTCGCCCGGCAGGACGACGGGTCGTGGGTGCCTGAGCACAAAAAGGTGTAGCCGGTGCAGCGCGCTTTCGAGAAAGCGCAGCACGGGATCAGCGGGATTGGTAGACGACGGCGCTCCCGTCGATCGGGCATGACTCACGCTTCTGGTCCAGGAAGTGGCCGTTCTTCTCGCATCGCCACTCGCCACGCCCACGACGTGTGGGTGCCTGCCGTGGTGGCTCGCCGCGCTTGAGGTTCGTCCCGCCGCGCTTGAGGTTCGTCCCGCAACCGTTGCACTTCAGGCGCTTCGGCATTGCGACCGCACCAACGCCCACGGTCACGACGCCGAACAGCTTGGCTTTGCCTGTCCGCTTCGACGTAAACGAGTTCACGGCACCGCACTTGGGGCACCGGACGCTCCCGTCCGTATCGACCACTGTCGCTTTCATCCGGCTCCTCCGTTTCTCATTCCGAGCTTTCTTCGTTCGATCCGCCTGAGCCCGATTCGCCTGAGCTGGAGCCCGATGCTTCACCGCCATGATCCGAGCAGGCACCGGAGATCCCGCCAGCATGACTGTAGGTCCCGTCGGAGCATTCGACGACGGTTCCGTCCTCGGTCGTGAATTCGCCGATGCAGTGGTGTTCCTCGCAGAACTTAGTGTCCCCAGCATGGCTGGTTGAGCCGACTTCGTCTTCGGCTTCCGAATTGGATTCGCTCTTGGTTTCGGTCGGAGGTGTCGGGGTTGGTTCCGGGGTGGTGGCTGGCGCTGCTGTCGTTTCGGTGCTGGTGGACTGTTCTTCGCTGCCCGTCTCGGTACCGGCTTCGCTCTGAGCGCAGCCGGCGAGGGCGATCACAGCCAGTCCCGCAAGAGCGACGACGACGGCCCGCCTGAACATGGCCGCGCACCCTACCAGACGTTTCGAGTCGATGGAATCCCGGCTAGTTGTCTATATAACCAAAATAGTGGGAAGGTCGAATGGGCGCAGAGGGCGATCAGAAGCGTGAGGACAAGGCCCCGAAGCTCGCATATGAGCGTGGTAGCCGGGAGGCCGTCATCGATGAGCAGATCCGTGCCCACGAAGAGCGCTTGAACGCGATTCGTAACGGGTGCGCAGGGTCTCCGTGGGGATTGCATGCGGTTGGCGCTGATTGGGTCTTTGGCCCGCCCGGCAGCTGAGCTACGCCGCCCGGCAGCTGAGCTACGCCGCCCGGCAGCCGCGCTTTCGCTATCGTGCAGACAAACGTCTGCACTTGCCGTTAGCGACAGAGGAAGGTAACCTTGACGACATGGCCACGACAACAAGATCCATCACCGCGGACGAGCTGCTGCACATGCCCGAGAACGGTGTCCTCTACGAGCTGGTGCGGGGGGAGCTGCGTACGATGACGCCGCCCGGGGCCGAGCACGGACGGGTGGCTGCGACTGTTGGCGGGCTCCTGTTCACCCACGCACGCAAGACCGGCAACGGCGTGACGATGGCTGCGGAGACCGGCTTCGTGCTGGCGCGCGACCCCGACACGGTACGCGCCCCGGACGCCTCATACGTCTCCAAGGAGCGCGCCGAAGAGATCGGCAGAACCGCGAAGTACTGGCCGGAGGCGCCCGATCTCGCGGTGGAGGTCATCTCGCCCGACGACAGCTATCACGAGGTCCAGGACAAGGCACAGGAATGGCTGAGTGCCGGCACGACCGCGGTGCTCGTGCTCGACCCGCCTAAGCGCACGGCGACCGTCTATCGCGGACAGGGCGACGCGCACGTGTATAGCGCCGGGGACACGCTGGACCTGAACGACGCGGTGCCGGGCTTTAGCGTCGCCGTGGCCGATCTGTTCGTCTGAGGACCGGTTCCGGGGCGCCGGCTGATGCGAAGTGCGGTCAGGCGTCCATCGTGCGCGTGCGCCAGGCGCCGAGCGCGACGAAGACGGCTAGCCAGACAATCAGCACGAGCAGCGCTGTGCCTTGGGACAGCGTGACGGTCGCGCCATGCCTGCCTTCGGCGCTAACAGGGTTGAAATGCACAATCGCCTGACTGAGCAGCCACTCGCGCGTGCTACCGAGCGAGCTGATGCTGGCGAGCAACGGGCTGGCGATTATCTGCCATGCGAACAACGTGGTGAGTGCACCCGGCCTGGAGGTCGTGAGCGACGCGAGGCCAACTGCGATCACACACAACACACCCGTGCTGAGCAGCGCGAAGCCTAGGCTATTGAAGATCAGCGATGTGTCGGGCGTCGGCAGCGACGAGGCGAACACGAAGGTGCCGATAAGCAGAAACAGAAAGCCGGCTAGAACCACGGCCCAGCAGAGGACAAGTGCGGCAGGAACGCGGGTGGCGAACAGCACCACGCGTGAGCGTCCCGTGACAACAAGGTCGCGGAAGACTCCTCCCGAGGCGTCGCCGGTGCCGGCCTCCACGCCGATCAGGATCGCCGCGAGCGGGCCGAAGAACAGCGTGAGCACGTTCAGTCCGTCACGGAAGTTTTTTACACCCCCGGCCGGCCCGTGTTCGGCTGGGTTGGAGGCGTGCTGGATGACCACAACCACGTAGACGATCACGAGGATGCCGAGCGTCAAGAACAGCGACAGCCAGACCAGCCAGCGTTTGCGGCGCAGCTTGAGGAAGTCAGCGCCGAACATCTGCGCCGCGACCGTGGCGGAGAAGTCACCCTGACGCTGAGGATTGGGGATGCCCGCTGTCGGCGCAACGGCACTCATGTCTTCACCTCCCGACTGTCGGCGACATCGGCCGAAGCCCCATCGCCCACCGAAGCCCCACCCCCCGACGGAAGCTCAGTCTCCGCCGGACTGTCCAGCCGCGACGTGACCTCCAGAAACCGCTGCTCCAGACTGTGGCGCACCGGCTCCAGCCGCATCACGCCGACTCCCGCGCGCACGAGCGTCGCGTTGACCTCGGACGCCGCCTGCGCCTCACCCGCCAGCTGTACGCGCAGACCCTCGTCGGAGCGATGCGCGTCGCTAACGAGCTCACTGGATCCAAGCGTGGCGAGCGCCAGCTCGACATTGTCCACGCCCAGGATCAGCTCGTTGCGCACGCCACCACCCTGGGCGAGCTCAGCGATCGGGCCCTGCGCGATCACCTTGCCGCGGTCAATGATCGCCGCCGCGTCGCAGGTCCGTTCGACCTCGTCGAGCAGGTGCGACGAAATAAACACCGTCCTGCCCTCGCGCTCGACCATCGCGCGGGTCATTTCGCGGAACTCCTGGATGCCGCCCGGGTCGAGACCGTTGGTCGGCTCGTCGAGGATCAGCAGCAGCGGGTCGGCCAGCAGGCAGCGCGCGACCCCGAGCCGCTGGCGCATGCCCATCGAGTAGCTCTTGACCTTGTCCCCGGCGCGGTCGGCCAATCCCACGCGGACCAGCGCGGGCTCGATGCGCTCGTGTGTCTCCGGGCCGCGAACGGCCGCGACGATGCGCAGGTTCTCGCGGCCCGACATGTTCGGATGAAACCGCGGCTCCTCGACGATCGCACCGACCCGTTGCAGCGCCTGCGCCCGCTCCGCGGGTATCGGGCGCCCGAGCAGGCTCATACTCCCGGCGCTCGCGTGGGTGAGACCGAGCAGCGTGCGGATCATCGTCGTCTTGCCCGCCCCGTTCGGCCCGAGAAACCCGAACGCGCACCCGCGCGGCACCTGCAGGTCGACACCATCGATCGCGGCGCGGGCACCGAAGCGCTTGGTCAGGCCGGTCGTCTCGATTGCGAGCTCGTTCGCCACCGGCGGCACTCTCTCAGCGCGACATAAAGACAGTCTCAGGGATGAGCGAAATCTTATGTTCCGAGACTGCGATCCCCCAGGCCACTACGATTCCTGCGCCTGCAACTCCCGCACGCGCCTCTCAAGCTCGGACATCACGTCGGGGTCGCGCAACGTCGTCACATCGCCCAGCGCCCGTCCCTCGGCGATGTCGCGCAGCAGGCGGCGCATGATCTTGCCCGAGCGCGTCTTGGGCAGATCCTCGGCCCAGATGATGCGCTTCGGTCGCGCGAACTTGCCGATCCGCTCGGCAACGGTTTCGCGGATGCCTTCGACGGTCGCCTCATCGCCCTCCACATCGCCCTGCAGGGTCACGAACGCGACGATCGCCTGGCCGGTGTCCTCGTCGTGCTGGCCGATCACCGCCGCCTCGGCGACGTCATGATGGGCGACGATCGCGGACTCGACCTCGGCGGTGGACAACCGGTGTCCGGAGACGTTCACGACGTCGTCGATCCGGCCGATCACCCACAGATACCCGTCCTTGTCGCGGCGTGCTGCGTCGCCGACGAGGTATGTCTCTGGGCCAAAGCGCGAGAAGTACGTCTCGACGAACCGCTCGTCCTCCTTGTACAGCGTGCGCAGCATCGACGGCCATGGTCGCGTCAGCACCAGCAGACCCTGGCCCTCCTCGATCACCTCTCCGGTGGACTCGTCGCGCACCTCGGCCGCGATCCCGGGGAACGGATGCGTCGCCGATCCGGGCTTGGTCTGAGTGATCCCCGGCAGCGGGGTGATCAGGATCGCGCCGGTCTCGGTCTGCCACCAGGTGTCGACGATCGGGCACCGTTCACCGCCGATCACCTTGTGGTACCACAGCCACGCCTTCGGGTTGATCGGCTCACCGACCGACCCGAGCAGCCGCAGCGTCGAGAGATCGTGCTCGTTCGGCCACTGCGCCCCCCACTTGATGCAGGCCCTGATCGCGGTCGGCGCGCAGTACAGGATGCTCACGCCGTAGCGCTCGACGATCTCCCACCAAATCCCCTTGTTGGGGTAGTCCGGGGCGCCCTCCCACATCACCGACGTTGCCCCGTTGGCCAGCGGTCCGTAGACGATATAGGAGTGTCCCGTCACCCAGCCCACGTCGGCCGCGCACCAGTAGACGTCTGGATTTGGATCCCCGCCCGCCCGCAGGTCGAACACGTAGCGATGTGTCGCCGACACCCCGGTCAGGTAGCCGCCGGTCGTGTGCAGGATCCCCTTCGGCTTGGCCGTCGAACCGGACGTGTACAGGATGTAGAGCGGGTGCTCGGAGTCGAACGGCTCGGCCGGGCACTCAGGATCCGCCGCCGCCGCGCAGATCTCGTCGTAGTAGACGTCGCGGCCGTACTTCATCTCGCACTCCACGCCCTTGCTGCGCACCACGACGATCTTCTCGAGCGTCTGAAGGTCGCCCATCACCTCATCGACGCGCTCCTTGACCGGCGCGGTCTTGCCCTTGCGCGCGGCTCCGTCCACGGTGATCAGGACACGCGCCTGCGAGAACTCCATCCGCTCGCGCACCGCCTCCGCGGAGAACCCGCCGAACACGACGTTGTGCGGCGCCCCGATCCGCGCGCAGGCGAGCATCGCGACGACGACCTCGGGGATCATCGGCAGGTAGATTCCGACGACATCCCCCGGGCGCACGCCCAGGTCCTTCAGCGCGCTGGCAAACCGCTTGACCTCGGCCAGCAACTGCGCGTAGGTGATGTCGCGCTCGGTGCCGTCCTCGCCGCGCCAGTGATAGGCGACCTGCTCGCCCCGGCCGGCCAGCACATGCCGGTCCAGGCAGTTGTAGGACACGTTCAGTGTGCCCCCAACGAACCACTTGTAGAACGGCGGATTGGAGTCGTCGAGCACCGTGTCCCACCGCCGCGACCAGTCCAACCGTTCGGCCTGCTCCACCCACCACGCCTGCGGATCGCGCGCCGCGCGCTCATACACAGCTGGGTCATTCAGCAGCGCGTGCTTGCGAAACTCAGCCGACGGCGCAAACGTCTCGACGTCGAGCAGCTCAGCCAGCTCGTGGTCGAGCTGCTCCCCGGTGACCGCCTCGGATTCAGTCGCCATTGCCGAACCCTACCGCCCACTCAGCGGGATCACCGGCATCACCGTGCGCCCGAACGTAGAGTTGGTGACCACCGCGAATGACGCGTACCAGGCCACCGCCGCCGTCGCCAGGCCGACGTAGCCGCCCCAGTGGGTGACAGTTTCGTGCGCGCCCACGGCGCCGATCGCCAGCAGGACGAACGTCACGGTCAGCAGCACGAACACGGTCAGCACCGCGACGTTCACACGCAGCGCCGCGACCGTCATATAGGCGGTGAAGATCGCCCATGCCCACAGGTACACGCCGACCGCGTGTCCGGCGTTGCCGCCGATCTGCTTGGCGTAGAACACGTTCAGCGCCCAGAACGAGATCCAGAACGCCCCGTATGAGCTGAACGCGACCGCGCCGAACGTGTTGCCGTTGCGGAACTCCCACATCCCGGCGAGCAGTTGCACGACGCCGCCGTAGGCCAGCGCGAGCCCGAGCACGACCGGCACGCCCTTGCCGTTGACGAGATTCGAGTTGAACATCGACAGCACGAACGTCGTCATCGCGAATCCCGCGAGTCCCAGCGGCGCGGGATCGGCCGGTTTCCACCCGGCGACGCTCGTCTCCCCTCCGCTCCGGCTCCCGACCTCGCCATCCCCGCGAGTCAGATCATGACGGTGGATCGTTGCAGCCTCCATGTGTCCTCCTTCGACCGCCCAGTGCGGGCGGTGTCAACGATGCTGTGCGCCACAGTCCGATCGCCGTACCAGCGCCGATTGAACTCCGCGCTCTTACATCACTGTATTCCCGAAGACGCCCAAATCCAACCGTCCATGCACAGATCGTGCGGACAGGCCTATTCCGGTCCCGGCGATGGGCCGTTTTGTCCAATCGCACCTGTCCCCGGGGATGGGGCTCGTATTGCGATTGCTTGGCCGATCCGTGCTCGGCCCCATCGACCCGAGCGGATGAGCCTCAGCGGCGCTTGCGTCCGCGCTTGCGCGAGCCTCCGCCCACCGGCGCCGGTGCAGGGGTCGAGTCCACGCCCGAGGCCAGCGCCGGCTTGCCGGCGCCCGAGCCGCCGCCCCCATCCCCCTCGCGCTCGGCGCGACGCTCGGCCTGCGTCGGCCACGGGCGCGCTTCTCCCGAGGGCCACGCCGGGGGGTCTCCGTTCGGCCAGCGGCCCATGTACAGGACGCCCATCCCCGCCATCCAGAACGCGGGGATGATTTCCAGCGTCGCGCCGCCGATCGGGAGGAAGACGAGCAGGCCCGCGAAGATCCCGATCACGCCCAGCCAGCGGGTCAGCAGACCGACGCGAATCGCGTTGATCGACACGACGATGATGCCCGCCGTCAGTGCCAGCGCCGCGAGCAGGTCCACGTACTGGCTACCCACGTTGAACGCGCCCTTCGTCAGCGCCTGTTCCACGGCCTGACTGGAGAAGTCGTGGCCAACGGCGAAGTTGTGCGCCTGGATCGAGCTGACCACCTGGTGGACGAGGTTGACGACCGCCAGCACGACCCCGCCGACGAGCACCAGCGGGCGCACCGCCGACCAGGTCTCGGGCCGGCGAAAGCGCGTTGCTTCGACCAGCAGCAGCACCAGCAGCATCAGCACGATCAGGGCGACCGACTTGACCAGGCTGCCGGCGATCAGGGCGAGCGCGTGGTGGCTGATGTATTTGACCTCGGCCGCGCGCGGGCTGATCGGCGGGTTGGCGACGCCACGGATCGCCGGGGTCAGGCCCTGCAGCAGCCCGACGGTCGGCGCGGAGTTGAGCGTCGCGGTGACGATGATCGCGCTCAGGAAGTACAGAAACCCACCGGCAAACGCGGGCACGCCCATCCGCGCGCGCCACGCGGACTCGCGTCGAACCTGCTCAGAGATCTCGCTGGAGGTGGGCATGGACCGCGCAGTCTATGATGCGCGCATGGAGAGTAGTGGTTTTGGCGATCTGTTCGGCGACCCCGAGGAGCTGCAGCGCCGTCTGGCGGAGTTCGCCGAACAGATGCAGGGCAACCAGCGTCTGGCGTGGGCGGACAACGCGATCAAGCTCGCGGTCGACATGACCGTCGCGGCCGTGGAGCGGATCAACCCGCAGGGCGACGCCGAGGCCCAGGCCGAACAGATCAGGACGGTGATGGCCAGGGTGTTTCCCGAGGCGGTCACGCTTGTGCGGGAGGCACGCGAGGGGCTGCAGTAGCGCGTTCGCGTTCGGCCTGCTGCTCGGACTCGCGCGAGGCGCGGCCGGCGTGGAGCACTTCCCCGAACGAGCGGAATTTGAAGATCAGCACCACCGCGCCCAGTCCCACGAGCGCCGTGAACGTCGCGATCGCGATCTGCTGACCGACCGAGTAGGCGGCCACCACCGCGGTCGGCGCCGCGCCGGCGAACACCTTCACGAGCAGCGCCTGCTGCACACCGGCGCCACCCGGCGTGAACGGAACGGCGCCCGCGACCTGGTTGACGGCGAACACGAGCAGCACGTTCTGCACCGACCCGCCGACCCTGAACGCTTCCAGCAGAAACCAGAACGCGACAAACCGGCACACCCATGCGACCGCCTGCCAGGCGGCGACTTCGCGCAGGTAACGACGGCGATCGGAGAGGATCGTCACGCCCTGGCGCACGCGCGCCCAGAACGCGCGCACGCGTACGGACAGCAGCGCGAACGCCACGATGCCGAGGATCGCCAGCGCCGTGATCAGGAACAGCGTGAACCGGAAGTGCTCGGCCAGGTAGGAGATGTCGAACGAGCTCAGTTTCGAGAAGTCCGGGGGCTTGGGGAACACGCCCTGGGTGAAGGCGAAGATAAGGACGAGCACGCCCACGCACACGTCGAAGATCGACTCCACGAAGAACGCCGCTGCGACCGTCGGGTAGCTCGAACCGGGGATCGAGGAGCGCGTCAGGAACAGCTTGATGATGTCCCCGCCGCGCGCGGGCACGACGTTGTTGAAGCCGACCGCCGCCCAGTAGGCGCCCCAGATCCGCCGCCACTGGAAGGAGACCGTCGGGTAGGCGGCGCGCAGGCTGTTGAAGAACGCGCGCGAGCGCAGCGTTAGGTTGAGCCCGAAGAACAGCAGCCCCAGCAACAGCGCGCCCCAGTGCACCGCCGCCAGGTCGGCGAAGAACTGCCCGACGGCGTCGACGAACGTCGTAAAGCTTTCGCCGATCGAGGTTGATGCAAGCAGCGCCGGCACGCCTCAAGCGTACGGATACCGGCGGGCGCGCTCACCCTCCCGGCGGCGGGCGCGCCTCACCCTCCCAGCGGCGAGCGCGCTCAGATCTCTTCGTCGTCGTCTTCCTCGTCGATGTCGTCGAGCTCGTCGAGCTCGAGCTCGTCTCCGTCGAGCTCCTCGGCGTCGTCCCAATCGTCATCGTCGAGCTCACGCTCCGGTTCCTGCAGGCTTACGCTCAGCGGCATCTCATCCTCCTTTCTCGCGATCGACCGGTGAGCGCGGCCGATGATAGAACCTGGCGGCGGGTATATGGGGATGCATGACCGGCCTGATCGAGCAGCTCGGCGGCGAGCGTGACCCTGCAGTTCGGCCCTCTACGCCGTCGTGCTGATCTCGTTCAGTGCCTTCAGCACCAGCTCGTCGTGCTCGGCCGGCTTGACCTTGCGCAGCACGTTGGCGACGAGACCGTCCGGGCCGATAACGAACGTGGTCCGCTCGTTGCCGAAGTAGGTTTTCCCGTACATCGACTTCTCCACCCAGACGCCGTAGGCACCGGCGACCGCGTGGCCCTCGTCGGCGAGCAGAGCGAAGTCGAGGTCGTACTTGTCGTGAAATTTCTTGACCTTCGCCACCGGGTCCGGCGAGATGCCGAGTACGACCGAGCCAACCTTCGCGTAGTCCGCGCGGCGGTCGCGCACACCACAGGCTTGGGTAGTACAGCCAGGGGTGTCGGCCTTCGGATAGAAGTAGACGACCACCGGCCGGCCGCGCAGGTCCGACAGCTTGACGGGGTTGCCGTCCTGGTCGGGGAGCTCGAAGTCGGTTGCCGTATCGCCTTGCTCGATCATTCGCGGAAGATCCTAGCCGTCTCGCCTGGACGACCCTGCGCCCGTGCCCCAATACCCGCGACCGATCCCAGCCCTACTTCAACAGCCGCGACATGCGCCTGTCCTTGAGCACGCGCCCGTCAGTCTGGCAGGTGGGGCAGTAGGCGATCGTGTAATCCTCGAAGTGCACCGCCTCGAGCGTCGTCTGACAGCGCGGACATGGCTCGCCCGCGTGCCGGTGGACCCGCAGCGGCATCGGCAGCTTGTCGGGAATCGGCAGCCGGACCGTCTGCTCGTAGTGGGCGATCGCCCCACCCAGCGTGTCGATCATCGCCTCGCGCAGCCGCTCGCACTCCTCGGCGTCGAGGTCCGAACCGCGCTTGAACGGGGACAGGCGGGCGTGCCACAGGATCTCATCGACCCACGAGCGTCCGATGCCCGCGATCACGCGCTGGTCGCGCAGCAGCGGATGCAGCGGGCGAGGCGCGTCGAGCAGCGCCCTCAGCGACGTCTGCCCGCCCGGGTTGGGCCAGGCCTCCGGACCGAGCTTGGTCAGCGCCTCGTCGCCGTCGAGCTCGCCGGCGCGCAGCAGCTTGACCCAGGCGGCCTGCTTTGAGCCGAACTCGCGCAGGCGCAGCTCGGCCGACTCCTCCGCCCCCGGCAGGCTCAACCGTACGAGCAGCCTGGAGGTGCGATCGCGCGGGCCAGCGCGCTTGTCATACAGCTGCAGCCGCCCGGCCGACATCAGGTGGATCAGCAGCGCCAGCTCGCCGGCGACCGGCTCGGGCGTGTCCGGGTCGGCGGCGATCTCCACGATCAGGTTCTTGCCGCGTCGGCGCACCCCGGCGATTGTCCTGCCCGTGAGCGCCGACAGCGGCGGGTCGAACGTCTTCAGCGCGTTGATCCCCGGCGCGAGCGCCGATTCGATCGTGGCCCCGCGCAGTGCGCCATCGAGCAGTCTTGCTGTTATCTCGACCTCGGGCAACTCCGGCATCGTCTACCCATCGTAGGGAGACGATGCCGGGCCGATCCGCTTATCCGTAAGCGGCGATCGGTGTGCCTTCGTATTTGACGCCGTTCGGGCTGATCCAGCGCACTCGCCAAGCGGTGCCCTGGGTCGAGGAGGCAAAGCTCCAGTAGCCGAGCGAGTTGGTCGTGATCGTCTTCAGCGTCGTGAACTTGCGCGCGTGCTTACGCTTGACGAGGATCGTCGCTTTGGTCGAGCCGAGCGCCGGGCGAATCAGCCCCCACAGCGCGTAGCCGTGGCCCGACTTGGTCACGGTCAGCGGCACGGGCCAGCTGGAGTAGAGCGGCTTGTGCGCTCCGCTCACGGTCTCCAGGCCCGTCTGAAAGCCGACGACTCCGCCGTTGACGCTCGACCCGGCGCGTCCACCAAGCGGGTCGTCTTTGAGCAGGTACTGCGAGAACGCCGCCACGCGCGGGTTCGACCAGGCGATGTGTTCGTCGATCGCGTCGAACTGGGCCTGCTTGGCAAACGACACGCCTAGTTCCCTGTTCGGGAACGTCTGCACCCCGAACTCGGTCAGGTAGATCGGCACGCCGCCGGGGATCGCGTGGGCCGCGGCGGCTTTGTTGAGCGCGTTCGACAGTCGTGAGAGCGTGCCGATCACAACGTCATCGCGTTCGTCCGGCCTGGACGGCTTGTAGTAGGGGCCCGCCGGCAGCGTATAGGCGTGATGGGCATAGCCGGCCGTCTGCAGCTCGCCGCACGAGCCCGATTTCCTGTAGTTGGCGTTCAGGCACAGCATCCCGCGCAGGAACGCCAGCGGGGCGACGTCGTGCAGCACGGCTTTGGCACCTTCGTGGCGCAGCATCGAGCGGCTGATCGAGTCATACCCGAACGGTGCGGTTTCGCCCATCAGCACCTGCGGATGCGCGAGTCCACCGGCCACAAGGCCCGCGTAGCCGGCCTGATACAGACCCCGATAGACCCGCGGCGAGGCCGGCTGTCCGCGGGACGTGAACTGCGGGCGCAGGAACGCGGGGTGGTTGGGCTCGTTCCAGATCGTGTATGTCACGCCCGAGCCATAGTGGCGGGCGACAGCGGTCATGAACTGTTCGAAGTCTTCAGCGTCGGGGCTCGTGACATACGGCGCCGCCTCGTTGGACGTGGCCCAGCGCGGCACCGGCGAGGTGACGGTCAGCAGCACTTTCCAGTGCAACGCCTGCGCTTCGTGGATCAGCGCGTCGTATTCGCCCCAGCTGTAGGCGCCCGGGTTGGTGGCTTCGAAGCTCGGCTTGGTCGCGGACTTCTGGCCGGGCGCGACGTCATACCAGGACATCTCAACCCGCAGCGCTTTGACGCCGAGCGTCTTCAGCTGGGCGATCGCGTGCGGGCGGGTGGCGGCGTTGAGCAGGTCGGTAGACCCCTCGAAGTACACCGCCTCGTTGTGCGAGGCCATGGCCGTTGCGGGGAGGCTCGCCAGGGCGCCGACTGTCAGCGTGGCGAGCAGGGCTGGGAGGAGGAGCTTGTTTCTGAGCATGGTGGCTAGGACACCTCGGGGCCGTGGAGGTTGCGGTCGTTGTACGGTGCGGATCGATGAGTGCACCAGTCGCACCGGACGACATCGTCGCAACGCACGCCGACGCCTCCGCCAACGAGCGCCCGCCGTTGCTGGTGATCGAGCCGCTGCGGCGGTTTCTGGACGAGCACGCTATCGGAGCGGGCGAGATCCACGCCCAGCCGATCGGCGAGGGCCACTCGAACGTGACCTACCTGATCGAGCGCGACGGCGCCGAGGTGGTGCTGCGCCGCCCGCCCCGTCCTCCCCTGCCGCCGAGCGCCCATGACGTCCTGCGCGAGGCGCGGCTGCTGCGCGCGCTGGCAGATACCCCCGCACGCGTGCCGGCGGTGCTAGCGGTGTGCGAGGACGAGGAGACGATCGGCTGTCCGTTCTACGTGATGGAGCGAATCCCGGGCGAGGTGATCGTCTCCAGCGTGCCCGCGACCCTGGACAGCCCGGCGCAGCGCCGTCAGATCGCCGAGCAGCTGATCGAGGCGCTCGCGGAGATCCACGCCGTTGACTGGCGCGCGGCGGGCCTGGAGGGGTTCGGCAAGCCGACCGGCTACCTGGAGCGCCAGGTGCGCCGGTTCGGCGGTCTGTGGGAGGTCAACCGCACGCGCGAGATTCCGGCGGTCGAGCGCGTCGGTGCGTGGCTGGCACAGAACATGCCCGAGTCCGGCCCGGCGACGATCGTGCACGGGGACTACCGCCTGGGCAACACGATCTTCGCCGCCCAGTCCCCCGCGCACCTGGAGGCGGTGCTCGACTGGGAGATGGCCACGATCGGCGACCCGCTCGCGGACCTCGGGTATCTGTGCATGATGTGGACCGAGGGCGGCGATCCGCGCGGCGGGATGCGCGACTACCTCGGCGGGGTCACCCGCGGGGAGGGGTTCCCCACGCGCGGAGAGCTGATCGCGATGTACGAGGCGCGCACGGGGCGCTCGATGGCCGACCTGCGCTGGTATACGACGCTCGCGCTGTGGAAGTCGGTCGTGTTCATGGAGGGCAACTACAAGCGCGCCATTGCGGGCGCGACCGACGATCCATACCTGCGACAATTCGGAGACGGAGTCGTGGAGCTGGCGACGCAGGCGGAGGGGGTGGCACTGGGCGATGACTGAGAACCGCACTGCACTGTTGATCGACTGGGGCGGGGTGCTGACCACCAACCTGTTCAGCTCGTTCTACGAGTACTGCGTCCAGGCCGAGATCGACCCGCAAACGCTCGGGGAACGGTTCAAATCGGACCCGGACTTCAGGGAGTTGCTGATCGCACTGGAGGTGGGTCAACTGGACGAGTCGGCGTTCGAGCTGCGGTTCGCGGAGCTGCTGCAGGTGGACCCGGCGGGGTTGATCGACGGGCTGTTCGCCGGTGTGGGACCCGACACCGCGATGATTGACGTAGTTAGACGCGCGCGCGAGGCGGGGGTCAGAACGGCGCTCGTGTCGAACTCGTGGGGAGTGCATCGCTACCCGCACGAGCTGTTCGACGAACTGTTCGACGGTGTCGTGATCTCAGCGCGCGAGGGCATCCGCAAGCCGGCGCGGCGGATGTATGAGCTGGGGGCGCAGCGCGCTGGTGTGGATGCGGCGGCGTGCGTGTACGTGGACGATCTGCCGTTCAACCTCACCCCGGCCGCGGAGCTGGGCATGGCGACCTTGCATCACACGAGCGCTGACACGACGATCCCCGGGCTGGAGCGGCTGCTCGGGCTCGCCCTGCGCGAGCCTCAGCCCGAGACCGCCGGCGAGGGCCTGTCCTAGTCTCTGTTCCCCCGCCCGTACAGCAGCTTGAACAGCCCCGCCAACATCCGCGAGTTGCGCCGCCGGTAGGGGAACATGAACGGTTCCTTCTTCAGCGCCAGCTTCGGCGTGACGACGATCGCCTGCTGGGAGCAGTACTTGCGGATGCCGCCCGCCCCGTGGCGCGAACCCAGTCCCGAGGCCTTGGCGCCGCCCATCGGCAGCTCCAGAACCGTGTAGTTGATCATCGCGTCGTTGACGTTCGCCGCGCCGACGTCCAGGCGCCGGGCGATCTCCTCGCCGCGAGCGGTGTCGCGTGAGAACACCGACGCGCCCAGGCCATAGGGCGAGTCGTTGGCCAGTCGCACCGCCTCATCGGCGTCGGCGACCTTCATGATCGGCAGCGTCGGGCCGAACGTCTCCTCGGTCATGCACGCCATTGTGTGATCGACGTCCACGAGCACGGTCGGCTCATAGAAGCGTCCGCCACCGGCGGGCTGGAGGGCATGACCACCGGCGAGCACACGCGCGCCCTTGTCGATCGCATCGGCGACGTGGGATTCGATCGTCTCGAGCTGCGGCGGGAATGTGATCGCCCCGACCTCAACCGAGCCCGGACCAGCGGGCGGACCCACACGCAGGGCGCGGACTTTGTCGGAGACTTTCGCGACGAACTCGTCATACACGGGCGCCTCGACGTAGGCGCGCTCGATCGAGATGCACGTCTGCCCGGCGTTCTGCATCGAGAAGTACGTCGCGAAGTTGGCCGCGCGCTCGAGGTCGGCGTCGGCGAGCACGATCATCGGGTCCTTGCCGCCGAGCTCCAGCGACGCCGGGATCAGTCGCCGGGCAGCCGCCTCGGCGACCTTGCGGCCCGTGCGCGTGGAGCCGGTGAACATGATCATGTCCACGTGCTCGACCAGCTCCGCACCGGTTCCGCCTCGCCCGGTGGCGATCTGCAGCACGTCCTCGGGCAGGCCGCACTCGCGCAGCCCCTCAGCCATCAACAGCGACGTCAGCGGGGTGATCTCCGATGGCTTGAGGATCACGCTGTTGCCGGCCATCAACGCCGGGATGCAGTCGCCGAATGAGTTCGTCAGCGGGTAGTTCCACGGCCCGATCACGCCGATCAAGCCGAGCGGCCGGTAGCGCAGCACCAGGCGCTTGCCCTTCACCAGGATCTGGCTGGACTTGACCCGCTCGTCGGCCAAGTACTCGGGCCCGTGCTTGGCCCAGAATCCGAACGCGTTGCCCGCGTAGCCGATCTCAGCAAGGCTCGCGTCCTCGTAGGTCTTGCCCGTCTCCGAGACGATCGTCTCGGTCACACGCTCGGCGTTGTCCATCACCCACTTCTGCGCCCGCGACAGAACACGCCCGCGCCCCTCAAACCCGTACGCCTCCCAGGCGGGCTGGGCGATGCGTCCGCGCCGGGCCATGTCCGCGACCGCCTCGGCGCCGAGATCGGGCACGGTGCCGACGATCTGCCCGGTCGCCGGGTTCTCGACGGCGATCTCCTCGCCGGAGTGTGCGACACCGTTGTGGGCGAGTATCCCCTGCTCGATGTGCTGCTCGACCGTGGCCATCTGATCCTCCTCGTTTGCTCGTACTGAGGAGGCTACTCCTGTTGCGCCGAAACCCCTACTCCGACAGCTCGATCGTCGCGATCCCAATCGGCTCGGTCGGACGGTCGCCGCCATCGGTCGGGACCCCCTCCAACTTGTTGACCACATCCATCCCCTCAGACACCTGCCCGAACACCGTGTGCTTGCCGTCCAGCCACGGGCACGCATCGGCGGTGACGATGAAGAACTGCGAGCCGTTCGTGTTCGGCCCGGCGTTGGCCATCGCCAGCGCGCCGCGGACGATACGGTGCGGGTTGATCTCGTCCTCGAACGTATACCCTGGCCCACCCGTGCCCGTCCCCTGCGGACAGCCGCCCTGGATCATGAAGTCCGGGATCACGCGATGGAACGTCAGCCCGTCATAGAACCCGTCGGTGGCGAGCTTCTTGAAGTTGGCGACCGTCTTCGGGGCGTCTTCGTGGAACAGCTCGAACACGATCGCGCCCTCGCTCGTGTTGATCGTGGCGATTGACATCGGGCATCCTCCTAGGCTCGGGTGGAGCGGGCCACGATAGCGCCCGTCCGCCGCCGGACTGACCCGGAGCTAACCCGCGACCCGCTCGAGGCTGAGCGCCCGCCCGCGCACCTCGCGCCCGCTGAGCGCCTCGATCACGCGGTCCGCCTCGGCCTCGGGGACCGACAGGAACGAGAACCGGTCGAGCACCATCACGTCCCGGACCGCCTCGCCGTCGAGACCAGCCTGCGAGGTCACGGCGCCGACGATGTCGGCCACGCGCAGTCCCGCCTGACGGCCACCGCCGAGCACAAGCTTGACGAACGGCCCGTCCGGCGCCCCGTCGCGGCCCCGGGACACGCGTGGCTTGGAGTGCCTGCGTGGACGCTCCTTGACAGGCGTCGGCGCACTTTCCACGCCCGGCTCCCACGCGGCGATCGACATGCCGATGTGACGCTCGATTGCCTCCATCTCGCGCTTCTGACGGTCCTCCACGAACGTGATCGCCCGGCCCGAGCGCCCCACCCGTCCGGTGCGCCCGATGCGGTGCACGTACGTGTCCGGCGAGGTGGGCACGTCGTAGTTGATCACGTGCGTCACGGTCGAGATGTCCAGTCCGCGCGCGGCCACGTCGGTCGCCACCAGGATCGGCACGCGCCCGGACTTGAACGCCAGCATCACGCCGTCGCGCGCGCCCTGGGTCATGTCGCCGTGCAGCGCCCGGACATTCATGCCGCGGTCGCGCAGGATCTTGAACAGCTGATCGCAGCGGATCTTCGTGCGCACGAACACGATCGCCTGGTCCGGACGCTCCGAGCGCAGCACCTCGACGAGCTTGTCTGGCTTGGCCTTCGTCTCCACCGGCAGCTGAAACTGGGCGACCGTGTCGATCGTCAGCGTCGTCGCCTGCACCTCGATCATGACCGGGTCGTACATGTATCGGTCCGCGAGTGCGCGGATCGGCGGCGGCATCGTGGCTGAGAACAGCGCCGTCTGACGCCCGGACGGGGTCAGCGAGAGGATTCGCTCGACATCCTCCAGGAACCCGAGGTCGAGCATCTCATCGGCCTCGTCGAGCACGACGAACCGGCAGTCGTGCAACACCAGCGAGTGACGGCTGATCAGGTCCAGCACGCGTCCGACCGTCCCCACGACGACGTGCCCACCGGCGCGCAGCTGCGCCTGCTGGGTGCGGATCGGCGCGCCCCCGAACACCGCGACCACGTCCAGGCCGGCGTGCGATCCGTAGGTGCGCAGCGCCTGGGTCACCTGGATGCAGAGCTCGCGTGTCGGCGTCAGCACGAGCGCCTGTACCTCGCGCACCTGCGGGTCGACGTACTCGGCAATCGGCAGCCCGAACGCGGCGGTCTTGCCGGTGCCCGTCTGCGCCTGGCCGATCACGTCGCGGCCTTCCAGCACCGACGGGATCGCCTGTTCCTGGATCGGGCTGGGCGACTCGTACCCGACGTCGCGCAGCGCTTGCAATGTCTTCTCGGATAGACCGAGCTCGGCGAAGGTCTTGCTCATTGCGGGGAGCTTACGGACTCCCGGCGTTCGGACCCGATCCCCTGTGCCAGAGCACGCTTTACGGGCGGGACACGCTCACACCGAGGGGTCCAGCAACAGCTTGCCCGTGGTGCGGCGCTCACGCAGGTCGATGTGCGCCTGGGCGGCATCGCCGAGCGCATACGTGTGCCCGACGACCGCTCGCAGCTCGCCCCGGGCCACCCGCGCGAACAGATCGTCGAGCGCGTTCCTGAACATCCCCGGCCGTGTCAGGCAGTGGAATAGATAGAAGCCGACCACCGCGCGCGAATGCCGCAGCAGCGACCCCGTGCGGATTTCGTTCGGCTGCTGGGAGGCGATCCCGCACACCACGATCCGCCCGAACGGCGCGAGCGCGGCATAGGAGGCGTCGAACACCTCGCCGCCGGCCATGTCGAACACGACGTCCACCGGCTCGTTCACGTTGCCCTGCAGCAACCGCTCGGTCAGCCCCTCCGGCGCTGGATCGATCGCGATGTCGGCCCCGAGCTCCAGCGTCAGCGCGCGCTTGTCCTCACTGGAGGCCGTCGCGATCACTCGCCCGGCTCCCAGCGCATGCCCGAGCTGGACAGCCAGCGATCCGACGCCGCCCGCCGCGGCGTGTACGACCACCGACTCCCCCTCCCCAACCCGAGCAGCCGTGCGGTACATGTGCCAGGCGGTCGTGCCCTGCACGATCAGCGCCAGCGCGGTCTCGTCGTCGACGTCCTCGGGTATGGGCCACACGTGCGCCGCCGGGGCAGTTGCGTATTCGGCGTATCCGCCCGTCCCCACGAGCGCCACGACGCGGTCGTTCTCAGCCAGATCGCCACCCGCGGGCGCCTGCGCGATCACCCCCGCGACCTCGCCGCCCGGGATAAGCGGCAGCGTGGCGCGCTGCACGTAGGAGTTCGTGCGTGTGTGCGTGTCCGCGAAGTTGATCCCCGCGCGGCTCACCTCGATCAGCACCTCTCCCTCCCCCGGCTCGGGCACGGGTAGCTCGGCGAGTTGCAACACCTCCGGACCGCCGAACTCGGTCATCTCGATCGCGCGCATCGCCGCCGGAGGCTACCTGCCCGTCGAGGCCGCCATATGACTCGCGGCGCCGGGGACAGGGCGGCGCGGGCTCGGGCGCTGCCGAGACTGTAGGGTCCCGCGCCATGTCCATCACTGTCGTCGGCTCGATCGCATATGACTCCGTCAAGACGCCGTTCGGCGAGCGCGAGCGCATGCTCGGCGGAACGGCCGTGCACTTCTCGCTCGCATCGTCGTTCTTCGCCGACGTGCGCATGGTCGGCCCGGTCGGCGAAGACTGGGGCGAGAGCGAGATGGCCGCGATCCAGCGCCCCGGCGTGCACACCGAGGACGTCGAGCGGGTGCCGGACGGCAAGACGTTCTTCTGGCGCGGGCACTACGATTACGACCTGAACACGGCCCACACCGACGACACCCAGCTGGGGGTGTTCGCCGAGTTCGAGCCCAAGCTCTCCGATGATTCGCGCGCGTGCGAGGTGCTGTTCCTGGCGAACATCCAGCCCGAGCTGCAGTTGCGGGTGCGCGAACAGTGCGACCGCGCCCGGTTCGTGGCGCTGGACTCGATGAACCTGTGGATCGACACCGCGCGCGAGGCGCTGCTGAGAGCGATCGAGACCGTCGACTGCGTGCTGCTCAACGACGCTGAGCTGCGCATGCTGACGGGCGAGCCGAACCTCGTCAAGGCGGCGCGCACCGTGATCGGCTGGGGACCGGGATCGGTCGTGGCCAAGCAGGGCGAGTACGGCGCGACGCTGATCACGCACAGTGGATTCTTCTCGCTGCCCGCCTACCCGCTGGAGAGCGTGCTCGACCCGACCGGCGCCGGCGACACGTTCGCCGGGGGGTTCATCGGGACGATCGCCGCCCACGACACGCTCGATGAGGAGGTCCTGCGCAGCGCGATGGCGCACGGCACCACGCTGGCGTCGTTCAACGTCGAACGGTTCGGCACCGAGCGCGTCTCGAAGTTGCGGCACACAGAGATCGAAGCGCGCGTGAACGAGCTGCGCGAGATGACCCGTTTCAGCGGACGCCCGCTACCCGCGCGGGGGTAGGACACCGAGAGCAGGTATGGCAGGATGAGCGCATGAGCAATGACACCCTCAGCGTGACGGACAACCGCACCGGTCAGACCTACGAGTTGCCGATCTCCGACGGCACGGTGCGCGCAAGCGATCTGCGCCAGATCAAGGTCGATCCCGACGAATTCGGGATGATGTCCTACGACCCGGCCTTCATGAACACGGCGGCGTGTCGCAGCTCGATCACCTACATCGACGGCGAGGCCGGGATCCTGCAGCACCGGGGGTATCCGATCGAGCAGCTGTGCGAGCACTCCAGCTACCTGGAGGTGGCCTACCTGCTGATCAACGGCCGCCTGCCCAACCAGGATGAGCTGACCGGCTGGATCGATGAGATCACGATCCATACGTTCGTGCACGAGAACGTCAAGGACTTCATGCAGGGGTTCCGCTATGACGCCAACCCGATGGGCATGCTCGTCGCCTCGGTGGGCGCGCTCTCGACCTTCTACCCGGACGCCAACAAGATCCGCGAGGAGCGCGTTCGCGCGATCCAGATCATCCGTCTGCTCGCGAAGATGCCGACGCTGGCGGCGTTCGCGTTCCGCCACAACATGGGCCAGCCGTACGTCTACCCGGACAACGACCTCAGCTACGCGGGGAACTTCCTCGGGATGATGTACAAAATGACCGAGCTCAAGTACGAGCCCGATCCGCGCTTGGAGCGCGCGCTGGACGTGCTCTTCATCCTGCACGCCGACCACGAACAGAACGCCTCCACCAGCGCGGTGCGCGCGGTCGGCTCCACCCAGGTCGACCCCTACTCGGCCGTGGCGGCGGGCGTGGCGGCGCTGTATGGGCCGCTGCACGGGGGCGCCAACGAGCAGGCGCTGCGCATGCTCGCGCGGATCGGCACGGTCGAGAACATCCCCGACTTCCTGGACGGCGTCAAGGCCGGCGATGAGCGGTTGATGGGCTTCGGACACCGCGTCTACAAGAACTACGACCCGCGCGCGCGGATCATCCGCAAATACCTCGACGACGTATACGAGGTGCGCGGCAAGAGCACACTGCTGCATGTCGCCTCTGAGCTCGAGAAGCGCGCGCTCGACGACGAGTACTTCACCTCGCGCAAGCTCTATCCCAACGTGGACTTCTACTCGGGGTTGATCTACGAGGCGCTCGGCCTGCCGGTGGCGATGTTCCCCGTGATGTTCGCGATCGGCCGTACCTCCGGCTGGATCGCCCAGTGGAAGGAGATGGTCGAGGACCCCGAGCAGAAGATCGCTCGCCCGCGCCAGATCTACACGGGCGAGCGCGATCGGGACTACGTGCCGATCGCTCAGCGCTGACCGTATTCCACAGCACTGGCCATTCTGCGGCGCTGGCCGTATGCCGCAGCACTGGCCGTCTCCCCGGGCAAAACCGAAGCTGGTTCTTATGTGCGGCGCCCCAAGATGGGTGTTGGCACCCATGCGCACCCGGCGTTCGCCTGCCGTTACAGGCCATGAGCACAAAACGGACGGCCCAGGAGCGAAACGGACCATGACCAACAAACTTCAGACGGGACGGCTGCGCGAGGAGCGCGGGTTCACCCTCATCGAACTGCTCGTCGTGATCCTGATCATCGGCATCCTCGCCGCGATCGCGATCCCGTCGTTGCTCAGCCAGAAGAGCAAGGCGTACGACTCATCGGCCAAGACTATGGCCCAGACGGCCCAGACGGCAATGGAGACATGGTCGACCGAAGCCGGCGGCACCTATGTCGGGGGATCCAGGTCCAAGCTGCACGAAATCGAGACCACGCTCAACATCTCGGCCTCGACGACCGAACCCGAATTGAAGGAAACCAGCGGTCTCAGCGCCAGCGAATACACGGTCACCGTGAAAGCGGCCAACACCGGCGACGAATACACAGTCAAGAGGCTGTCAACGGGGGCCGTGGAACACAAGTGCAAAAGCTCCGCTTCGGTCAAGGGCTGTCCAGGCCACACCGAAGAAAGCACCAGCTGGTAGCGACCCCTACGGCTCGACCAACCCGCGCCGGATCGCGTAGCGCGTGAGATCGACCCGGTTGCGCATGCCGAGCTTGCCGAGCACGTTTGCGCGGTGGCGCTCGACGGTCTTCTTGCTGAGCACCAGCTGTGAGGCGATCTCCTCGCTGGTATGGCCTTCGGCGATCAGCTTGACGACCTCCAGCTCGCGTGCTGTCAGAGGATCCTCGGGCGGGACCTCGCCGTGGCGGGCGCCGTCGAGGTAATCGCGCACGAGCGTGGCGACCGCCGGGGGGTACAGGAACGCCTCGCCGCGCATGCACGCGCGGCAGGCCTCGACAAGGTCGCGGTTGGCGGCCGTCTTCAGGACGTAGCCCGAGGCGCCGGCCTTGAGCGCCTCGAAGAAGTACTGCTCGTTGTCGTGCATCGAGAGCATCAGTATCCGCAGCTCGGGTCGGCGGCGATGCAGCTCCGCGGCGGCCTGCAGACCGGTCATGCGCGGCATCGAGACGTCGAGAACCGTCAGGTCGACATCCTCGGCGAGCGCCCGCTCGAGCGCCTGCGACCCGTCGCCCGCCTCGGCCACCACCTCGATGTCGGACTGGGCTTCGAGCACCATCCGCAGCCCGCTGCGGACGACCTCGTGGTCGTCGGCGAGCAGCACGCGGATCTTCAGCGGGGTCGTCAAGTCTCTGGCTCGTCAGACGGTCTCGTCATGGGGTGTCGATCTAGGGTGCCGGTCGTTCAAGCGATCGTCATGTGGGTCATTCGCCGCGACCGTCAGGCGCACCTCCACACCTGCTCCCGGCGAGGAGTCGATCTGCAGGTCCGCCGCGATCAGGATCGCGCGCTCGCGCATGCCGGCCAGCCCACCGGCCCGGGTGCTGGGCGGCGCCGGCAGGCCGCGTCCGTCGTCGGCGACGCTGAGCACCACCTCGTTCTCCGCCCGCGCGCGCCTGAGCGACACGCGCACCTGCGAGGCCCCGGCGTGGCGAAACGCGTTGGTCAGCGCCTCCTGGGCGACGCGGTAGATGACCAGCTCGACCTCCGGACTGAGCGGCGGGAGGCCGCCTTCGAGCTCGCGCAGCACCCGGGTGGCGCCCTGGCGCTCCATGCGCAGGCAGAGCGAGATCAGCGCATCGATCAGCCCCAGGTCGTCCAGCGCCTCCGGACGCAGCTCGCGGGCGATCCGGCGGACGTCGTCGAGGCTGTGGTGCACCGTGTCGAGGATCTCTCTCAGCGCCGGCGCCTGCGCCGGCAGCTCGCCGGCGGCCCGTTCGGCGCGCAGGGCGACCGCGGTCAGCGACTGACCGACCTCGTCGTGCAGCTCGCGGGCAACGCGCAGCCGCTCGGACTCCTGCGCCGCCAAAGCACGGCGGGCGCTGTCGCGGCGCTCGGCCTCGAGGCGATCGAGCATCGTGTTGAAGGCGCGCGACAGGGTGACGATCTCGCTGCTCATCCACTCGCGCACGGGGGCACGCTGGCCGGGACGCATCGGATCGATGTCCCCCATCAACGTCGCGAGACGCCGCAGCGGCGACATCACCAGCATCAGCAGGATCAGATTGATCGCCAGCGTCACCACCAAGCCGGCGATGAGGGCAATCAGCTCGCTGCGTTTGATCGGGTTGGAGACCGTCGCCGGACTGGCGACCAGGACGGACACCGCCAGCCCGAACACGACCGCGTTGACGGTGAAGACCCGCCACAGGATCGACAGTCGGGTGGACGGGAGGAAAGACCTCACAGACCTCACAGCACAGACCTCACAGCACGAGCGTCCCCCCGTGGCAGCGCAGCCAGTCGCGGTCTTCGCGATAGCGCGGCCAGCGACGCGCCACCAGCGCCCAGAAGCAGCGCGAGTGGTCGAGGATCTCCAGGTGGCAGACCTCGTGCCAGACGACGTATTCGAGCACCGACTCCGGCGCCAGCAGCAGGCGCCAGTTGAAGCTCATATGTCCATTGGACGAGCACGACGCCCAGCGGGTTCGCTGCCCCCGGATCGACAGGTTGCGATACTGCACGCCCGCCAGCGCGGTGGCGCGGTCCAGACGAGCGGCGATCTCGGTGCGTGCCGAGCGGCGGTAGAAGCGCTCGATCGCCGGGCGCGGGTCGGTCGCTGGGACGAGCAGTTGTGCACCACGCCGGTGTGCGCGAGTGCGCCCGGCCTCGGGGACCAGTCTGAGGGTGGTGTCGAGATAGGCGAGCTCGCGCACGGACGGCGGAGGCGAGATCGTGAGCAGGGCCGGCACCGAGCGGATCATAGGCGCCGCTCCGGCGGGGGAGATGTGTCTCGAACGACGTTAAGGGGTAAATACTATAGTTATCAACTTTTTAAATCAGATACACTCCTCACCCCTCCTTTAGGTTCCATCCCCCACCCTCATTTAGGCTCTCGTCATCCCTCCCGTGACTCCCACGGCCGCGAGAGTTTCAGCGCAGAGAGGATCGCGCGCGTGGCGGGCGACCGGTTGAGCGTGATGAAGTGGATGCCGGGGGCTCCTGCGCTGAGCAACTCCTGGCACTGCAGCGTGGCGTAGGCCACGCCGAAATCCAGCACCGCCTCGGAGTCCTCGCTGCGGGCGTGCAGCTCCTTGCGCAGACCATCCGGGATCGAGGCCTTGCACAGCATCGCCATCCGCTCAACCTGTCCCACCTGGGTGATGGGCATGATGCCGGGGATGATCGGCACGTTCACGCCGGCAGCACGGGCGCGCTGCACGAAGTCGTGGTAGAGCGCGTTGTCGAAGAACAGCTGCGTGATCAGGAAGTCGACGCCGGCGGCCACCTTCTCGGCCAGGTGTTCAAGATCCTCCTCGGGACTGACCGCGTGGATGTGCGTCTCCGGGAAGCAGGCGCCGCCGATCGCAAACGGGTAGTCGGCGGCGATCAGTTCGACAAGTTCGCGCGAGTACTCAAGGCCCCCCTCGGTCTTGCGCCAATCCTCCTGCCCGGCCGGCGGATCGCCGCGCAGCGCGAGAACGTTTTCGATTCCCGCCTGCTGCATCTCGTCTAGCGTCGTGCGCAGTTCCTCGACGGTGGCGCCCACGCAGGTGAAGTGCGCCATCGCCTCCAACCCATACTCGTCCTTGATGCGCTTGACGATCTCGATCGTTTTGCCGCGGGTGGTGCCGCCCGCGCCGTAGGTGACGGACACGAAAGACGGCTCCAGCTGGCGCAGCTCGCCGAGCGCCTCATGCAGGTTCTGCTCGCCCACCTCCGTCTTGGGCGGGAAGAACTCGAACGAGAACACCGGCTCGGGGCCGGAGGCGATTATCTGGTCGATGCGCATCGGCTACAACGCTATCCGGAGACGGTCCACCGCTCGGGCTCGCCGGCGACACGCACAGCCAGGCCGGTGACCTCTAGGTGCAGCAGCATCGCCAGGGTCTCGGTCAGCAGCCACTGGGCCAGCGGCGGGGAAAGCTCGGCCCCATAGACGCGCGGCAGGATCTCGAACGCGGTCAGGGGCTCCTCGGCGCCAGCAGCCGCGGCGCGAACAACGGCCAGCGTGGCGGCCAAGCGCTCGGCGACGAGCTCGCGGTTGCCTTCGATGTGAGCGCGTACGTCGGTGAACGTGCGGCCATGGCCGGGCAGGCACAGGCGTGCATCCAGGGCCTGCACAACGTCCAGCGAGCGCACGAATTCGCCGACCGGGTCGGGCGAGTAGCCGTAGTCGAAGTACAACGAGATGCGCCCCAGCAGGTGATCGCCGGAGATCAGCAGGCGATGGTCGGGCTGGAACAGACACACGTGCGAGGGCGCGTGACCGGGGGTCTCGTGAACGGTCCACGGACCGAGATCGGTCTCGACGATCACGCCCGGCAACAGCGGTCGATCGGGCTCGACGAGCGCCGCGATCCCCGATTCGTGGTCTGAGTGCTCGGAGGCGTAGCGGCGCAGGGGCTCCTCGGGTACGCCCGACTGGCGCGCGATCTCCAGGCGCCGCAGGATCGCCGCGTCGGGATCCTCGGCCCAGCGCCGGGCGTGGTCGAAGTTGGGGTGCATCCACAGCTCGGCGCCCGAGCGCTCGATGATCGGGGCGGCCTGACCGTAGTGATCGGAATGGGCGTGGGTGCACACGAGCAGGCGGATGTCCTCCAGCGTCAGCCCACACATCGCCAGGGCGCGTTCGAGGTGCACGAGCGAGCCGGGCGCGTGAATGCCGGTATCGAACAGGACGATCCCGTCGCCGCGGGAGACCGCCCAGGCGTTGCCGTGGGGAACACCCGGCCAGGGCAGGGGCAGGCGCAGGCGAAACACGCCGGGCAGCACACGCTCGCCCCGCCCAAGCTCGCGTTTACGCACAGCATCGGCCACTGAGCGAGGAGACTAGACTGGTCTCTCTGGCGATGTCGTCTAAAGGAGGACGGGATGACCGAGGATGGGATGAGCGCCGACGAGAAGACAAGCAGCGCAGCGACCAAGGTGCAGGAGGCGGCCGCCAGCGTGCAGCAGGCCTCGGCGGCGAAACGGCGCGGGCGGATCACCGGCGGCAAGGGCAAGTCCGAGGCCGAGACCGTGGCCCGGAGATACTTCGAAGCGATCGGCGCCCACGACGTCCAGGGCGCCGCGGCGATGTGGGCGGATGGCGGACGCGAGGACGTGCGCGGGCAGGGAGTGTTCATCGGGCCGGAGGGGCTGCGCGAGTTCATCGGGAGCCTCGTGGAAGCGATCCCGGATCTGAAGGTCGAGATCGTGGAGACCACGACCGAGGAAGAGCGCTGCGCAATTCACTGGCGCTTCAGCGGCACGTTCGCGGGACCGGGCTCGCTCAACGGGGTCAAACCCACCGGACACCGGCTGGAGCTCGAAGGCGTCGATGTCCTGACGGTGCGCGACGGTCTGATCCAGTGCAACGACGCGTTCGCCGACACGATGGCGGTGCCGCGCCAGCTCGGAATGATGCCGCCGCTGGGTTCGAGCGCCGAGCAGCGGATGACGGGCGCGTTCAACGTCAAGACGCGCCTCACCGACGGGCTGGCGGCCGGCGAGGCCAAGCTCGTGGCCGAGGGCGTGTGGGTGCTGCAGGGCCAGCCGGGCAGATGCAACGTGTACTTCATCGAGAACGGCGGCTCCGAGGGCGGAGTGACGATGTTCGACGCCGGCGCGCGCACGATGACCCGCGCAGTGGCGCGGGCGGGGGCGAAGCTCGGCGGGATCACGCGGATCGTGCTGGGACACGGACATACCGACCATCGCGGGACCGCGCCGGGACTGAATGCGCCCGTGTGGTGCCATCCCGAGGAGGTCGTAGACGCCGAGGGCAGCGGCGGCTGGCGCTACTGGCCGGCCGATCTGGCAGGGCTGCCATCTGTGCTACGCCCGATCCATAAATTCCTGCACCGCTACGCCTGGGACGGCGGTCCGGTGCAGATCTCCGGGACGGTATCCGAGGGCGACGAGGTGGCCGGATTCAAGGTGATCGACCTGCCGGGCCACGCGCCCGGGCTGATCGGGCTGTGGCGCGAATCCGATCGACTGGCGCTCGTGAGCGACTGCTTTTACACAACCGACGAGTGGGGCCGCCACTGCGCGCCGAAGCTGTCCGAGCCGACATACAGCTACGACACCGACCAGTCCCGCCAGAGCATGCGCAAGCTCGCCGAGCTGGAGCCCGCGGCGGCCTGGGCCGGACACGCCGATCCGGCGACCGGGGATGTGCGGGGACAGTTGCTGCGTGCGGCCGGCGCGGCCGGTGGCGCGGTATCCGGACCCGGCGCCTGAGCGCGCGCGGTGGGTAAGTAGGCGATCCTGCCGGGCGACGGGTAGCCGTGGGTAGGCGCAGCCGCCGGCGGGCGGCGGGAAGGACGGACCGCCAAGAGAAGCTCACGGCCCCGACGAGCGAGTATGTAGACGCCGACGGCAACACGCTGACGCTGCGCGGGTCGTTGACGGCATCGGCACGGCGCGAGTACGCGGATGCGCTCGCGGGCACGGACGGGCGAGCGTCGAGGACCCAGGAGGACGCCTGGCAGCGCGCGGTCGAGCTGCTGTTCGAGCGACTCGCCGCCAGCTGGACGATCGCGGGAGCGCCGATCACACGCCAGCGCGAACTGTTGGCGCGCTACCGAGCGGCGAGCCAGACCGAGCGGGCGTGGATCAGGGAGGTGCTGCGCGAGCATTGCGCGGAGAACTTCCCGGACGTGCAGGCCCCCTGAGTCGCAGCGCCCGGTCCGTCAGGTCGGATCCCCGAGCAACTCCAACCGCGGCCCATGGGAGACACCAGCCGCAACGAAGCGGGCAGTCGCCGGGCTGAGGACGAACTCGAGCGTCTCACCGGCCTCTCCCCGAACACGCAGACAACGGCCCTCATCGGACACCGCGACTACCGTGCCGAACTCAAACGAGCCACCAAAGTGAGCGATACGCGCGCGGGCGCCCACGCGCGGGACCGGTCGTGAGGGGCCGAGCATCGCTCGATGGTAGGCCCCGTGGGGACACCGGCGCCAGCCGGCTGACGAACCTGCCGGCGAACCGGCCGCCGCAATCGAACGGAATCACCGCTACGGTGCGAGCATCATGCGCCGCACGAAGATCGTCGCCACCATCGGGCCCGCCTCGCGCGAGCCGAATACGCTGCTGAAAATGGTGCAGGCGGGGATGGACGTGGCACGGCTGAACTACTCGCATGGCACGCTGGACGAGCACGCCGAGACGGTCAGGCGCGTGCGCGACGCGGCGGGCCGGGCGGGCCGCCCGGTGGCGATCCTGCAGGACCTGCCCGGACCGAAGCTGCGGATCGGGCCGCTGCGCGAGGACATCGTCGAGCTGACCGTGGGCGAGCGGCTGACGATCACCGGCGGGGAGACCGACGAGCTCGGGGACGCCGAGCACATGAGCATCACCTGGGAGGGGCTCGCCGACTCGATGAGCACAGGGGACGTGCTGTATCTGGCCGACGGGTCGGTCAGGCTGCGCGTCGCCGAGGTGCGCGCCGCGGCACACGAGGTCGAAGCGGAGATCGAGGTCGGCGGAGCCGTGGCCTCACGCCAGGGACTGAACATCCCGGGTCCCACCGAGTCGCTGCCGTCGGTGCCCGAGCACGACCTGGAGCTGCTGCGCCACGGCGAGTCGATCGGGGTGGACATGGTCGCGCTGTCGTTCGTCCAGCGCCCCGAGGACGTCGAGACCGTGCGCGAGCACACGCGGTTGCCGCTGATCGCCAAGATGGAGAAGCCCCAGGCCGTGGAACGCGCCGATGAGATCGTGCAGGCGGCCGATTGCGTAATGGTCGCCCGCGGCGACCTCGGCATCGAGCTGGCGATCGAGCGCGTGCCGATCGTGCAGAAGCAGCTGCTGCGCCTCGCCGGTCACCTCGCGCGCCCGTCGATCACAGCGACGCAGATGCTCGACTCGATGGTCACCTCCTCGCGCCCCACCCGTGCGGAGGTCGCCGACGTGGCCAACGCGATCCTCGACGGGACCGATGCCGTGATGCTCTCCCAGGAGACCGCGATCGGGGCATACCCGGTGGAGGCGATCGCGATGATGGCCTCTGTCGCCGAGCAGGCCGAGGCGATCGCGCCATACGAGGACTGGAACGCCTCACGCGTGCGCCGGGTGGACTCGGATCCCGCGTATACGATCGCCCACAATCTGTGCGTGGCCGCGCGCGAGCTGCGCCTGGACGCGCTCGTGATCCCGACCCTGTCCGGGCGCTCGGCGCGGCTGGTGTCCGCGCACCGCCCGACGGCGCCAATCTACGCATTGTCACCCGGCAAAGAGACCGTGCGCCGCTGCGGGCTGATGTGGGGCGTGCAGGCCGCCTCGATGCGCCGCCACGAGACAACCGAGGCGCTGATCGCCGACGCCGCCAGGCGCGTGGTCGAGCTCGGCTGGTGCAAGTCCGGTCAGCGCGTGGGCATCACCGCGGGACTCCCGTCCGGCCGGCCTGGGACGACGAGCCTCATGCAGATCCAGACCGTGTGATCAGATCCCGAGCGCCTGGGCCTTGGCCGCGGCGAACTCCTCGTCGGTCAGGGCGCCGCTGGCATGTAGCTGCGCCAGCTGGTTGATCTTCTCAACGACCGGGTCCGTCGGCGCTGGGGCAGGGGCCGCGGGCGGAGGTGGTGGCACAGCAGCCGGCGGCGGCGGCGCGGCTTGCGCCATCTGGTTCTCCCCCGCCATCGCCCCGCGCTTGGAGCCCTGATAGGCGACGGTTCCAACAGCGGCCGCGCGCAGTAGGGGTCGGCGTCGCATCATCGGCATGGTCTACACCTCCTCGGGCAGCTCGAGGCCCAGCGCAAGCATGATCTCAGGGGCCGCCGCGACGACCTTGGGACCGCCGACTTGGAACGCGACGGCGCGCAGCACGCCGAGGACGTCCTCCGGAGTCACGCCCTCCTCCAGCGCATTGCCGATCTGCCAGGCGTAGGAGACCGGCGGTGCGTCGAGCGCGATCAGCGCCGCGATTTTCACGAGCGCGTACGTGCGGGCATCGAGACCCGTCCCCTCACGGCCGAGGTCGCGCAGCCCGATCGCCGTGTCGAGGATGTTCGAGTCGCCGACGGAGATGCCCGTCAGCACCTCGTGGGTGTCCGTTGATACATCAGCCATGAAATCACTCACCTTTCAACAACGAGCTCGCGCGTTCGTTCCCCGTGCGCGGCGGGCGGTTTGGTCGAGTCGAGCTCAATGAGGCGACTCGCCGGGCATGCAGCCATCGTACTCGCACGTATCCACTGGAGCGGTTACCCAGATGTGGCCGCGCTCACGGGCATGTATCAATATGCTCTAACTTGCACTGGGCTCTGCCACCCGGCCGCCCCGTCCGGCGCGGACTGTAGGTGGAGCGACGCCTCAATCGATAGGACGAAACATGATCCTCGCAACCAGCTATCCGTTCCTCGAAGTGTTCTGGACGATGCTCATATTCTTCGCGTTCGTGATCTGGATCTGGATCCTGATCACCGTGTTCGCGGACCTGTTCCGCCGCCACGACACCTCAGGATTCGCGAAGGTCCTGTGGATCATCGTGATCGTGATACTGCCGTACTTCGGCGTGTTCGTGTATCTGATCGTCGAGCACAAGGGCATGACCGAACGGGCGATCAAATCGCAGCAGGACGCCCAATCCCAGATGGACCAGTACGTGAAGTCGGTCGCGGCGCAGGCCGACCCGGCGGAACAGATCGCCAAGGCCAAGGGACTGCTCGACGCCGGCACGATCTCGCAGGCCGAGTTCGATCAGATCAAGCAGAAGGCGCTGGCCGCGAGCTAGTCGCCACGCGCGGCGGGGCGCGGGGGTCAGGTGGGCGCGCCGGCCCCCGCGTGCGCATAGAACTCGGCCTCGGCCCGGCCCAGCTCGGTCACGGGCTCATCCCCGTACATCCACTCGCGCGCGATCCGGTGCCAGTTCGCGCGGGCGCGCAGCTGTGAGAGGACCGCGAGCGTGAGCAGCTCCATGCGCCGGCCGAACAGATGCTCGGGACGCATGTCCTGGTGGCGCATCTCGGCGAAGTAGCTCGAGCGCGGATCGGAGCTCTCGATCATCACCTGCGTGGCGATCTCCGGCGTCAGCTCGACAGGTTCGTCGGCGGTCGTGTACCACCAGATCGCCGAGCCGATAAACGCGAGCAGGTGCTCGGGGTTCACCCGCTCGGGCTCGGGCAAGAAACCTGACTGCGCCAGCAGCCTGTGCAGCTCGGCGGCGTCGCCCTCGGACACGGCCCGCTGACAGGCCAGCTCCAGGGCCACCGGCTCGCGCTCCATCCGCTTGAACAAGCCGAAGTCCAGGAACGCCACGCGTCCGTCCGCCAGCAGCATGAAGTTGCCCGGGTGTGGATCGCCGGAGAACTGGCGGTGCCGGTACAGGCAGCCGAGGAAGAACCGGAACACGATCTCCCCGATCCGATCGCGCTCTGACTGGGGGCGAGTCTTCAGCTCCTCAAACCCGACCCCCTGCACAAACTCGGTCACCAGTACACGCTCACGCGACAGGCTCGTGACGACCTCGGGTACGGCGATGAACGGATGTCCGCGGAAGATGCGCGCGAGCGAGCTGTGGTTCTGGGCCTCCAGCTCGTAGTCGAGCTCCTCGCCGATCCGTTCGCGAATCTCGGTGGCGATCGCCTTGGCGTCCATCCCCGGCGTCATCCGCTTGAGCAGGCGCATGATCATGTCCAGGTTCTGCATGTCCGCGCGCACGGCCGCGGCGACGCCCGGGTACTGGACCTTGACGGCGACCTCGCGCCCGTCATGCAGCGTGGCGCGATACACCTGCCCGATCGAGGCCGCCGCGATCGGGGTCTCGTCGAAGGACGCGAACACCTCGGAGATCGGCTGTTCGAGGTCGTCCCCGATCACGCGCCGCATCTGCTTGAACGACACGTTCGGCGCGGCGTCGCGCAGCTTGGCCAGCTCCTGCTGGAACTCCTCGCGGTACTCCTCCCCCACCAGGCCGACGTCGAGGAACGACATCACCTGGCCGAGCTTCATCGCCGCACCCTTCATCGTCCCCAGCACCGCGACGATCTGCTTAGCGGTCTCCAGCTGGCGCCTGGCGAGCGCCTCTTCAGAGGCCTGCTCGCCGCGCGTGACATTAGCCGCGCGCGTGCCGAACTGCTTGACGGCCTCGCTCGCCGCCAATTTGCCGACAGTCGCCGTGCGGCGCATGCGCGAGGTCGGGATGTTCTTGTCGTTCTCGCGCGGGGCCATATCGCTGATGTTAAGCCCAGGCGCATCGGCACCCGAGATTCGGTCCGTCGATCCACCCGGCCAACCGCCAACCAGATCCTTGGCCCAGCTGACCACCGGGCGCGTCGCGTCGGGTCACACGGCGGCCAGGATCACCCCGCGCGCTGAACCTGCGACCCCGGAACGATGTCGTCGATCCCACTCGGCCAGCGCACCCAGGCCTTGGTGCCGCCGTCGTAGTCGGTGCAGGACAGCACGAGCGTCGCCGGCTCGCCCAGCGCCGTGCACGACTCTGTTCCCTCCGGATCAAGCCCGCGCCAGACGCGGATGAACGGGTTCTCCTCCCACTCCCGGCCGACGCTCGTCGGATCGGCGTGACCGGGATGGATGACCGTCTCCGGCGGCAGCTCCATCAACGTGCCCATGATCGAGTCGCGCAGGTCGGTGTAGGTGGTGTGCCCGGGCGCGCGCACCCCACCGACCGAGCCCGCGAACAGCGTGTCGCCGGTGAACACGACCGCTTCCCCGCCGGTGAACCCACCCGGCGCGGCGCTCACCGACGGTCGTCTGACGGACGGGCCGGTCGGCTCGCTGACCAGGAACGACAGCATCCCGGCGGTATGCCCCGGCGTGGCCAGCGGGCGGACCTCCAGCGTGCCGAACCGCAGCATCTCCCCCGCCTCCAGATTGCCGGCATCGATCTCCCCCAGCCCCTCGCGCTCCAGCGGATGGATCAGCACCTTCAGTTTCGGCCAGTGCTCGCACAGGGCGCCGACCTCACAGACGTGGTCGTAATGGTGATGGGTCAGCAGAATGTGCGTCGGCGTGATGTCCATCCGCTCGGCCGCCGCGATCAGCGGCTTGACCGGACCGCCCGCGTCGATGAACAGTCCCGGCCCGCCGTCGCCGTCGGCGACGAGATAGGTGTTCGACACGAACTGCGGATGCGACGAGCGCTCGATGAGCATTGCGCCATCCTTGCACGACGCTCGTGGCGGTGCTTGTGCGTGGGTGATGTCAGCATGACTCAGACGACGTGAGGCGGCGACGCATGGTATGGACGCGGTCACGGGCATTGCCCGAGGACGCGTAGACTCCGGACATGCCCCTGATCCACACCTGCTACCGCATCACCGACATCGACCGCTCGGTCGCGTTCTACAATGCGCTCGGATTCGAGGAGATCGGGCGGATTCCGATCGGTGACGAGGCTGTGAACGTGTTCATGAACCAGCCCGGCGACGGCGACATGCCACGGCTGGAGCTGACGTACAACTTCGGCGTGGACCACTACGAGATCGGGGCGGGGTACGGCCACATCGCGATCACAGCCGGCGACCTCGATGCGACTCTCGCCAAGCTGGCCGAGCAGGGGATCGAGCCCGAGAAGCCGCCTTACTCCGTGCGCCAGGGCGGAAACCGCCTGTGCTTCGTCAAAGACCCGGACGGATATCGGATCGAGTTGATCGAGCAGGGCTGACTCGACCCGCGTCCCGACGCTCCGGCGTTCCGGCACGGCTGAGCCACGCGCGTACACACATATAGTGATCGTCCATGGAACTGGGCCTGGCCACATTCGCCGATGTAGCTCCCGGCGCAAACCCTGAACAGGTCGTGCAGCGGTTGAAGGATCTGCTCGAGGAGATCCAGCTCGCCGACCCGCTCGGGCTGGAGGTGTTCGGCGTCGGCGAGCACCATCGCCCGGATTACGCCGTCTCCGCGACGACGGTCGCGCTGGGAGCTGCCGCAGCAAGGACAGAGAAGATCAGACTGAGCAGCACCGTGACGGTGCTCAGCTCCGCCGACCCGGTCAGGGTGTTCCAGGAGTACGCGACGCTCGACCTGATCTCGAACGGCCGCGCGGAGATCATGGCCGGCCGCGGGTCGTTCATCGAGTCGTATCCGCTGTTCGGATATGACCTGGACGACTACGACGAGCTGTTCGCCGAGAAGCTGGAACTGCTGTTGAAGCTGCGCGAGTCAGAGAAGGTCACCTGGTCGGGTAAGCATCGGGCGAGCCTGAACGACGTCGGGGTGTATCCAAGGCCGATCCAGAATCCGCTGCCGGTGTGGATCGCCGTCGGCGGCACGCCCGGGTCTGTGGTGCGCGCCGGAAAGCTGGGGTTGCCGTTGATGATCGCGATCATCGGCGGGGCGCCGGCAAGGTTCGCGCCGCTCGTGGAGCTGTATCGCCAAGCGGTCACTGAGTCATCACCGGCGTCCGACCCACCCAGCGGAACGGGCGCAACCAGCACGCCCTCCGACACAGCTGCCCCCGAGGGACACGCGGGACCCGCCGTCGGGATCAACTCGCATATGTACGTCGCAAAGACATCACAACAGGCAGCGAACGAGTTCTACCCGGCCTATGCTCCGATGATGAACCGGATCGGGCGCGAGCGCGGCTGGCCACCGCTCACGCGCCAGCAGTTCGACGTCGCGTGCGGTCCATCGGGTGCGTTGCTGGTCGGCAGTCCACAGCAGGTTGCGGAGAAGATCATCGCCGAGCACGAGCTGTTCGGCAACAACCGCTTCCTCGGGCACATCAGCGTCGGCACGCTGCCCCACGAGCAGGCGCTGCGCGCGATCGAGCTGTTCGGAACCGAGGTCGCGCCGATCGTGCGCGGGGCGCTCGGGCAGCAGCCCTGACTCAGGCCAGCACGCGCCGGCTGAAGTTGCGCAGCCCGATTGCCAGGAAGATCACGCAGAAGGCGACCAGCGCCGGGTAGATGGCGTAGAGAGACATGTGCGAGATTTCGGTCAAGCCGGCGCGCATACCCTCGGCGACGTAGATCAGCGGGTTGATGAGCACGATGATCTGCAGCCAGTGGATGCCCCAGACCTGAACGGGGGCCAGGCGCGTCCACTGATAGTAGGTGCCGCCGAGGAACGTGATCGGGAGGACGACGAACCCGAACATCAGCCCGATGTTGCGGGGCTCGAACGATGTGCCCAGCAGCAACCCAAGCGCGCTCATCATCACGCAGGCAAGCGGAATCACGGTGATCACGATCGGCCAGTGCACCGACAGGTGCGCGTGTACGCCAGGAGCGTGGATGACCGCGGCGATCGGGAACACGATCAGCGCGGCGAGCAGTCCCTGAACGGCGCCCGAGAGGACCTTCGAGACGGCGACCAGCCAGATCGGGCAGGGCGCCTGCACGCGATCCTCGATCTCGCGCGTGTAGCCGAACTCGGTCGACAGCTGCAGGGCCACGGCCTGGATGCCCTGGAACATGATCGAGATCGCCACCACGCCCGGCACGAGCACGGTCGCGAAGTGCGACTCGGCGACCTTGCCGCCCCCCGCGCCCACGCCCTGACCGATCGACGGGAACACATACAGGAACACGAACACGAGCAGGAACGGCTGGACGATCGTGCGGATGACGAACTCGCCGAAGTGCTTGCGCAGCACGACCAGATCGCGCAGGATCAGCGCGCGCAAGGCCGTCCGGCTCGCCGCCATCGTCGAGCGGGTGGGCTCGATCTGGATGCGCGGGCGCGAGCTCCCCGCGGCGGCTCTGGCGCCGGCCTCAGTACCGGGAGGGCTGGGAGGAGTGGTTGGGACGGAGGCCATCAGTCGCGCAGCTCCTTGCCGGTCAGGTTGATGAAGACGGTCTCGAGGCTGGGCTCGGACACGGACAGGTCGACGACGTCGAACCCCCCATGCTCGGCGGCGCTGACCACACGCGGGACCAGCCGCTCGGCGCCCTTTACGTGCAGCTCCACGCCGCCGTCATCGACGCCACCGTCGAGCACCCGCGTGCGCGTGACCTCGGCGATCTCCCGATCCAGCAGCTCGGCCAGGGCCTGCTTGTCCCCAGAGGCCTTGACCACGACGATCGTATCGGCGCCCACCGAGCGCTTGAGCGCCGCGGGGGTGTCGAGCGCGAGGATGCGGCCGTGATCCATGATCGCGACCCGCTCGCACAGCTGATCGGCCTCCTCCATGTAGTGGGTCGTGAGCAGGATCGTCTGGCCCTCACGGTTGAGCTCACCGAGGATGTCCCACAGCGCGAGACGGCTCTGCGGATCGAGGCCCGCCGTGGGCTCATCGAGGAACAGGACGGCAGGGCGATGAAATATCGCCCGCGCCACCATCAGTCGCTGGGCCATCCCGCCGGAGAGCGCATACACCGACGCGGTCGCCCACTTGGAGAGCTGGAACTGCTCGAGCAGCTCATCGGAGATGCGACGCGACTCCGACGCGGAGATGCCGAACAGGCGCCCATGAAAGTACAGGTTCTCCCACACGGTCAGCTGCCGGTCCAGCGTATTCGTCTGGGAGACGATCCCGATCAGCTGCTTGGTCAGCGCCGGCTCGGCGATCACGTCGATCGCGCCGATGTACGCCGACCCCGACGTGGGCACGACCCGCGTGGTGAGCATCCCCGCGGTCGTCGTCTTGCCGGCGCCGTTGGGCCCGAGCAGGCCAAAGATTTCTCCGGCATGCACGTTCAGATCGAGCCTGTCAACGGCGGCGAAGTCGGTGCCGGCGTAGACCTTGGTCAGCTCGACCGTGCGAATCACCTCACCTCCATGCCCATCGGCACCACGCCCATCGGCCCCGGCATCCACCGTGTCCCCGGGACGAAGCGGCTGAACATCGACTGGTGGATCACCGGGCATTCGTCCAAT
The DNA here is from genome assembly GCA_963810645.1 of uncultured Solirubrobacterales bacterium. GTDB lineage: Bacteria > Actinomycetota > Thermoleophilia > Solirubrobacterales > Solirubrobacteraceae > Palsa-744. The sequence continues at coordinate 93,175 of CAWEOK010000009.1, forward strand.
CTACAACTCCCGCGCTACCCTCCCCTGACGCATGGCGGGCACCGGCAAGATCGCCAAGAATCTCGAGCGCTTCGCCCAGGCGGTGGCGGCGCACGACCGCGAGAACCCGACGCACACCGCCTACGGCATCGGGCTGGCCCACTTCGACATGGAGCGACTCGGGCTCGAGGAGGGCGAGACGGTATTGCCCGGCATCACGATCCACGCGGACGGGAAGACCAGCGGCAACTTCCGCGTCCTGTGCGATGGCGAGCACGACGAGGGCGAGCGCGAGTCCGAGGAGGAGGTCGTCGAGGCGGTCTCCACACAGTCGATTCCGGCGGTCGCGCCCGGCGCAGCACAGCGCGAGCTCTGACGCCTCGGCACCTAGCCGGGGATGAGCGGCACCGGCACCCCCGCGCGCTCGGCGATCACGATGACCAGCCGCTCGATCGTCGGGCACGAAATGTCATGGCGCGCCGCCGCGCGCAGCACAGCCCCCGGGATCGCGTCCAGCTCGGGTGGGCGTCCCGCGGCGATGTCGCGGGCCATCGAGCTGCCGAGGGTCGCGTGCGCGCGCTCGAGCTCGCCGAGCGCCTTCTGCGGATCGGCGTCGTCTGCGCCCTCGGCCTGAGCGACCGCGCAGGCCTCCTCGATCGCCCCGGCCAGATCGGCGCGCAGCTCGGGCGTTGAGCGGATCTCGCCCAGCAGCTTGTCGTACGCGCTGGTCGTGCACGCCAGCGCGTTCAGACGCACGAGCTTTGACCACATCACCTGCGCTTCGGAGCGCTCGGACACCGGCAGCCTGATCTCGGCCGGGATGCCTGCGTCGTTGAGCGTCTCAGCCAGAGCTTCCATGCCCGGGAGCGCGGAGGGGCTGCGCGTGGCCAGCTCGATCAGCAGGAACTGACTCGTGTGGACGATCACACCCGGCTCGGGGCGGTCGGACTCGACACGGATCGTGCCGGCGAGAACCGTGTCCGCAGCGAACCGCTGACGCAGCACCGCGAGGTGGTCGAGTCCGTTGAGCAGCGGCAGTACGAGCGCGGGCTCGACCTCGATGCGATCGAGCGCGCCGGCGAGTCCGGCGGCCTTGGTGGCGACGATGAGTACATCCGCCTGCTCCCGCAGTCGCGCGCACGCGCGCACGCGCGGATTAATGTTGCCGAACACCACGCTGCGCACCGACAGACCCCGCTCGGTGATCGTCTGTGCGGTGGACTCCTGCGCCACGACGACCACGTCGGTGCCGGCCTGGGCAAGCACGCCGGCGATCAGTCCGCCCACACCGCCGGGACCGAGAATGGCGACGTTCATCTGACCCGCACGCGTCCGGTGCCCGTGACGCGTCCTACGGCCATCGGCCATACCGCGGCCATCGCGCGTCCGCCCCTCCTCGCGGGCCTCATGTCAGTGGATCGATCAGCACGCCCGGATTCATTATCCCGCATGGATCGACCGCCGATTTGGCGCCGCGCAAAGCCAGGGCGAACGGTTCCGGACGCTGACGGTCATACCAGGGCCGGTGATCGCGACCGACCGCATGGTGATGGGTGATCGTGCCGCCGTGTGCGATCACGGCGTCGGAGGCGACCCGCTTGATCGCCGCCCACTGCTCGGCCTCCTCGCCGCGCCGGGCCGGGGCCATCACGGTGAAGTAGGGCGCAGGGCCGTCGGGGTAGATGTGGGTGAAGCGGCAGCTGACCTGCCCTGCGCCGCGAGCCGCGGGCTCGGCGACGGAGTCGATCGCATCGCGCACCGCTGCCGTGACGTGCTCGTGAAAGGCAGGGAACCGCTCCCAGGTGATCGCGGTCTCGAACGTCTCGCTCAGCACGCCCATCGCGACGAACACGTCACGCAGATACGGAGCGCCGAGAAACGCGCCGCGCCATGAGCTAACCGCATCGCCGCCTGAGTGCTCACCAGACCCCTGTCCAGAGCCCCGCCCCTCGGGTACCACGCCCCCGTGTTCTGAGCAGATCGCAAGCGCTCGGGACATCGCCCCATCGACCGGATGATCTGCGGACTCGAACCCGAGCACGAGCAGCGCCGCGGAGCCATCGCCGGCCATCGTCATCCGCGCTTCCTCCGCGTCGATGAGGCGGCAGTTCGCCGGGTCAAGGCCCGACTGGCCGAGGGCTCGCACGCACTCGGCGCCGGCGCCAAAGCGCTCGAACCGCACCCCGGCCGACGCACGGTGTGAGGGTCGGGGCTGCACGCGCACCCACGCTCGGGTGATCACACCGAGAATGCCCTCCGAGCCGGCGAGCATCCGGTCGGGGCTGACGCCGGCCCCCGAGCCGGGCAGCCGGCGCGACTCCCACACGCCGGCAGGGGTGATCGCGCGGGTGGACTCGACGAAGTCCTCGATGTGAGTGGGCCCGGTGGCGAAGTGGCCGGCCGCGCGCGTGGCGATCCAGCCCCCGAGCGTGGAGTACTCGAACGACTGGGGATAGTGGCGCAGCGTGAGGGAATGCTCGCCCAACTGGGACTCCAGCCCGGGCCCGGACGCACCCGCCTGGATGAGCGCGGCGCGCGAGACTGGGTCGACCTCGAGCACGCGATCCAGCGCGCCCAGATCGATCGAGACGGCGCCGTTGTATGAGCCGTGATCGATGTCCGGCGTAACCCCACCGACGACCGAGGTGCCCCCGCCGAAGGGAATTACGGCCACCCGCTCGGCCGCGCACCACTCCAGCAGGCGCTCCACATCGGTCTCCGAGCGCGGGTGCGCGACGAGGTCCGGCGGATGATCGAACTGCCCGCGAAAGCCGTGGACGACATCGGTGTAGGACTTGCCCAGAGCATGTGTCGCGCGCGCGTGAACGTCGCTCGCGCAGATGTCCGCCAACTGTGACGGCGGGACAACGCGAGGCGGCGCCAGCTCGACCGCATCCAGTGCGAGGTGTGATGCGACCTCGCCGAGCGCGACCCCGCCGAGCGCGGGACGCAGATGGTCGGCAAGAGCCGCGGCAGTCTGGCGCAACTCGGCCGGTGTGGGCTGCTGATCCTCGAAACCCCAGCCCCAGTGCTTGCGCCGACGGATGTTCACAGACACACGAGTCTACGGCTCATATCCTGCCCATATCCTCACCAGCTACGCCCCCGAGCGTCCGATCCAGGCAGATAAGGGGACCTCGTGCGATCGTGTAGCCCACGGATCACTAGCCTGTACCTGCAATGTCCGCCCAACCACAGCCCGCCGAGCCACCGCCCGCCCAGCCACAGACAACGACGGGCGAGCAGCCACGCGAGCAGCCACAGATCCTCGCGCGCGGACCGTGGCCGCTGGAGCAGGTGAAGGCGAGCTGGCGCACCGAGCACTACGAGCCCTCACACGAGGACGCGCAGGCAGCCGACGCGGCGATCGACGCGCTGCGCAAACGGGGATCGCCCAGCCACGACGGCGTGGCCGCACGACTGCTCGGCTGCACGCAGGATCCGGCGACCGGCGGGCTCGCAATGGAGCTGCAACCGCAGCGCTGGGCGTTGCGGCTACTCGCCGGCAACGCATCGCAGAGCGTGGCCGCGCTGTGCGTTACACGCTCGGCCGACGGGCGCTGGCTGGCCGGTAGACGCGCGGGCTGGGTCGCCTCCTGGGCCGGGCGCTGGGCGCTGGGGGCAGGCGGCGCCGTCGACCTGGACGAGAATCCCGCCGACACGCTCGTTCGCGAGCTGGCCGAGGAGTGGTCGGTCACGCCCGAGCGGGTGCGCGGCGAGGCGCTCATCCAGTTGCCCCACCGTATGGTGATGTTCGTCGGGCAGGCCTGGCTCGCCGAGGGAGTCGACGCCGATGTCAGACCCGACCACGAGCACGACGAGTTCGCCTGGTGGCCACTGGAGATCGATGACTGGCCCCCGGAAGCCGAGGCGCCGCTGCGCCTGATGGCGCATTGGCTGTCAGCGGAGTGAGCACGACCACGGCCTCGGTGCCCAACGTGGGCCCGATCACGCTCGGCCGCCTGAAGTGGGTGTCGTTCACCCACTCGTGCATCTATACAGGACTACTGGTGTGCGCGTTCGCGCTGAGCAGCAAGCCCGAACCCCTGACGTTCGTGCTCGGGATGTCACACGGGCTGCTGTGGATCGGGATGTCGCTGACGTGCATCGTCTGCGCGCGCCTGCGGGTCGTCTCGTTGAGGCTGGCCGTGGCGGTCGCGGTGCTGGGCGGGATCGGGCCGTTTTTTGGGAGCTACGAGTTCGTGCGCGAGCAGCGCCGGCGCCCGGCCGCCACCACTGACCGAGCATCGTGAAGGCTCTGTGAAAATACTCACACACTGCCGGCGATGTCCAGCGGCGGCCCGCGCTAGAGTGAAACACACATGGCGACCGGCGTGACCGCTGAGACAATAGATGTCGTGACCCCCGCTGCGGGCGAGTCGGTCACCGAGGGCACGATTCTCGAATGGCACGCGCAGGTCGGCGATCCGATCAAAGTCAACGACACGATCGTCGAGATCTCGACCGACAAGGTCGATGTCGAGCTGCCTTCGCCGGCCACCGGGACGGTGACGGAGATCCTGGTGGCGGAGGGAGATACTGTCACCGTCGGCCAGGTGATCGCGCGGATCGCCGTCGGGGATGGCGATGGCGCGACATCCGCCTCCGACGGGCAGCTGACGAGCGACGGGGCCGGCGAGCAAGAGTCCTTGGGCAACGGCGCCGATGGCGCGCCGACGCCAACGACCGACGTGCAAGACGGTCAACCAGACGGAAGCGGACAGGGCATTGCCGAGGGCGCCAAGATCTCCCCCGTAGCGGCGCGCGCGGCGGCCGTGGAGGGCGTGAACCTGGCGAACGTCTCGGGCAGCGGACCGGGCGGGCGCATCGTCAAGTCCGACGTGCTCAGCGCGGCGGGCGGCAACGGCGGCGCAGCGGAGGGCAACGGCGCAACCGCAACCGCGACGCCCGCGGGCGCCCAGCAGCTGAAGGGCGGCGGCGCGGCGCTGGCCAGATACATGGAGCAGTCGCGCTCGATCCCGACGGCGACGAGTATCCGAACGCTGACCGTGACCGTCCTGGACGCGCGCCGGCGCGAGCTGAAGGCGGCCGGCAAGAAGGTGTCGTTCACGCACCTGATCGCCTACGCGATCGCCAGGGCCGCTACTGGCATGCCGGTGATGGCCAACCACTATGCCGAGATCGACGGCAGGCCCAACCGCATTGATGACGGGCAGGTGAACCTCGGGCTGGCGGTCAACGTGGAGAAGAAGGACGGCTCCCGGACGCTGATGGTGCCCGTGATCGCGGGCGCGGGCAGGCTGCGGTTCGACAAGTTCCTCGCCGCCTACGACGCGCTCGTGGATAAGGCGCGCACGAACACGCTGACCGCCGACGACCTGCAGGGCGCGAACATCACGCTCACCAACCCCGGGGGCATCGGCACCGTCGCCTCGGTTCCGCGGTTGATGGTCGGTCAGGGGACGATCGTCGCGACCGGCTCGATCGCCTACCCGGCGGGGCTGGGCAACATCGGCGAGATGATCGGCGCGGAGAAGGTCATGACGATGACCTCGACCTACGACCACCGGATCATCCAGGGAGCGGAGTCGGGCAGGTTCCTGGCAGGGATCGAGGAATATCTGCAGGGCGAGCACTCCTTTTACGAGGACGCGTTCGCGGCGCTCGGCGTGGAGCTCGGACCGCTCCCGCCGGTTCCTGCTCCGGCGGCGGCGGCCGCGGCGGCCACCGAGAAGGCGGCCCAGTCGGTGGCGACACAGATCCCGCAGGCGAGCGCTCCGAGTGAGGAGCTGCTGCAGGCGGTGCAGGCGTCGAGCACGCTCGTGACCAGGTTCCGCAGTCACGGCCACCTCGCTGCGCGGCTCGATCCCCTCGGCTCAGAGCCCGAGGGCGAACCGGGTTTGGATCCCGAATCGGTCGGGTTGACGCCGGCGATCATGGCGCAGATACCGGCAAAGATATTGCACATGTACGTGCCGGGGGCGACGCTCGCGGACGCGCTGCCACACCTGCGCGAGACCTACTGCGGGACGATCGCGTACGAGATCGAGCACATCTCCTCGCACCGCCAGCGCGTATGGCTGCGCGAGCACATCGAGTCCGGCGAGTTCCGCCGGCCACTGACCAGCGACGAGCAGCAGACGCTGCTCAAGCGGCTGATCGAGGTGGACGCGCTGGAGCGGTTCATGCACAAGGCGTATCTCGGCCAGCACCAGTTCTCGATCGAGGGGCTGGACATGACCGTGCCGATGCTGGATGAGCTGATCCAGCTCTCGGCGGCGCACGGCGGCAGAGAGGTCGTGATCGGGATGGCCCACCGCGGCAGGCTGAACGTGCTTGCGCACAACCTTGGCCGGCCGTACGACACGATCTTCGCCGAGTTCGAGGGAGCGTCAACGCTGGAGGCCGTGACGACGATTCCTCAGGGAGGGACGGGGGACGTCAAGTATCACCACGGCACCGCGGGCACATACAAGCTCCCGGACGGCGGCGAGATAGTGGTCAACCTGGAGTCGAACCCGAGCCACCTGGAGTACGTGTCGGCCGTCGTCGAGGGCGCGACGCGCGCGGCGCAGACGACCAGGCATGGCCCGCATGCCCATCAGGACACGAACGCCGCGGTGCCGATCGCGATCCACGGCGACGCGTCGTTCCCGGCCCAGGGCGTGGTCGCGGAGACGCTGAACCTGCAGGCGCTCGACGGCTACAAGGTCGGGGGAACGGTGCACCTGATCATGAACAACCAGGTCGGGTTCACGACCGACCCGGACGACGCGCGCTCGACGCAGTGGGCCTCGGACCTGGCGAAGGGCTTCGACGTGCCGATCATCCACGTCAATGCCGACGACGTGCCCGCGTGCGCGAGCGCGGTCAGGCTGGCGTTCGCGTTCCGCCAGGAGTTCGGGCACGACGTGCTGATCGACCTGATCGGGTACCGGCGCTTCGGGCACAACGAGTCCGACGAGCCCGCGTACACGCAGCCGGAGATGTACGCGAAGATCAAGAGCAAGAAGCGCGTGGCCGAGCTGTGGGCGGAGCGGCTCGTAGCCGACGGGGTCATCAGCAAGGAGGAGGTCGACAAGCTCGGGCAGAGCGTGTGGGACAACCTGACGATCCTGCACCAGCGGTTGAAGGCCAAGATCCAGGCGGCGGCAGAGCATGGCGCCGAGCACGGCACGGGCGAGTATCAGCTGGACCGCTCGCCGAGCCCGGACGTGACCACGGCGGTGGCGGCCGATCGACTGCGCAAGCTGGGCGAGGAGCTGCTGCGAACGCCGGACGGGTTCACGGTGCACCCGAAGCTCGTCAAACAGCTCGAGCGCCGGCGCGAGGCGCTGAACGGTGGCGCCGCAACCGACGACTCCGCGGGACAGCCGGCGCATCCCGCGATCGACTGGGCGCACGCCGAGGCGCTGGCGTTCGCGTCGCTGCTGACAGAGGGCACGCCGATCCGCTTGACCGGACAGGACACCGAGCGCGGCACGTTCAGTCAGCGCCACCTGGTGTTGCACGACGCGAAGACCGGGCAGACTGTGTGTCCGATCCAGAGCCTACCGGAGGCGCTGGCGCCGCTCGAGTTGCACAACAGCCCGCTCTCAGAGCTGGCGTGCATGGGGTTTGAGTATGGCTACAGCCAGGAGGCGCCGGAGACGCTCGTGCTGTGGGAGGCGCAGTTCGGGGACTTCGTCAATTCCGCGCAGGTGATCGTCAACCAGTTCATCGTCTCGGCGCTGGCCAAGTGGGGGCAGACCTCGAGGTTGACGCTGCTGCTGCCGCACGGGTACGAGGGCTCGGGGCCGGAGCACTCATCGGCGCGCCTGGAGCGGTTCCTGACGCTGGCGGCCGAGGGCAACATCCGCGTGGCGAGCCCGACGACGCCCGCGCAGTACTTCCACCTGCTGCGCCGGCAAGCGCGCGTCGCCAAGCAGCGCCCGCTGATCGTGATGACGCCGAAGTCGCTGCTGCGACTGCCCCAGGCGACCAGCTCGATCGCCGACATGGCGGAGAACACGCGGTTTGCGCCTGTGCTCGCCGAGCCGGGAGTCAAGGACGAGCTCGTCACGCGACTCGTGCTGTGCACGGGCAAGATCTACTATGACCTCGTCGGCCACCCCGACCGGCCCAAGCACGACGGTCTGGCCGTGGGTCGCGTAGAGCTGCTGTACCCGTTCCCCGAGGGGCAGATCCTCGAGCTGATGGGGCGCTATCCGAACCTGCACGAGGTCGTGTGGGTGCAGGAGGAGCCGCGCAACATGGGTGCGCGCGCACACATGTTCCCACGGCTGATGCAGATCATGCCCGACCACATGGGCTTCGGCTACATCGGCCGGCCCGAGCGCGCGAGCCCAGGCGAGGGCTACCCGGCCGCGCACATCGCCGAACAGAGCCGGATCGTCACGACCGCGATCGACCCGGGCGTGCCCATCTCCCAGTATCCACGCAAGACACCGGGGCAGCGCTGATGGCGGCGCTGTGGCGGCGGTTCCGCGAGATCCTGGCGCAGCGCAAGCGTAAGAAGCGCGGGTACTAACGTCCCCGCCACACCGGGTCGCGCTTCTCCTTGAAGGCCGCGGCGCCCTCTTTCGCATCCTCAGATGCAAATACCGGCCCGGAGATCGCGCCCTGCTTCTCAAACGCCTCACCAGTCGACCAGTCGAACTGCTCCTGCAGGATGCGCTTGGAGGCGGCGACCGCAAGCGGGCCGTTGCGGGATATAGCACCGGCCAGTTCGAGCGCCACCTCGACGGCCGAGCCAGGCTCGGCCAGGCGGTTGACGACGCCGAGCTCGTGAAAGCGCTCGGCTGGCAGCGGATCTCCGGTCAGGGCCAGCTCCATCACGACGTGGTAGGGCATGCGCCGCGGCAGCCGCAGCAGCGCGCCGCCGGCGGCCACGAGCGAGCGCTTGGCCTCGGGAATCCCGAGCTTGGCCCCGCGCGCCGCGACGATCAGATCGCAGGCGAGCGCGATCTCCATGCCACCGGCGACGGCGAACCCCTCGATCGCCGCGATCAGCGGCTTGGCCGACGCGCGCTGGGCGATGCCGGCGAACCCGCGATCGCCGAACCAGGGCGACTCGCCACGGACGAACGCACCGAGATCCATGCCGGCGCAGAAGAAGCCCCCGGCGCCGGTGAGCACGCCGACCGACAGCGAGTCCTCAGCGTCGAGCTCGTCCAGCGCGCCGGCGATTCCCGCGGCGACGGCCGCGTTGACCGCGTTGCGCACTTCGGGCCGGTCGATCGTGATCAGCAGTGTCGAGCCGCGCCGCTCGGTCAGGATGGCGGGCGGCTGCTCGCCGGATGTGGTCTCGGAACCCTCGCTCACAGGCGCAGCCTATCTATTCGGGCTGCTGGTCCGCGGACGAGCGCCCACAGCTTTCAACTCACCGCCGGCTCAAGCCGCAAACAACGTCAGCTCGGGCTCGCGATTGCCACGCAGCACTTCGACGTTGACCTCGACGCAGTCGATCCCGTGCGACTCGGCCAGCACGCGCGCCTGGGGTTTGATCCACTTGGCGACGAGCACACCCCGGCAACAGGACATCGCGGGGTCCAGGCGGATGCGCTCCAGGTAGCGGGCGAGCTGGCGGACGGAGTCCATCGTGGCGATGCGCTTGATCTCGACTGCGACCCACTCGTCCTGCGTGTCCCGGCACATCAGGTTGACCGGGCCGATGTCGGTCGGGAACTCGCGGCGGACCAGCCGAAAGCCCTCACCACACCAGTGCGGGGCGTCCGCGAGCAGCTCCTGCAGTTCGCGCTCCAGACCCTCCTTCTCGAGCGTCGCGAGCGCATCGACCTCGTGGTCGATGTCGGCGAGCACCTCGGACACGGCGATCTCCAGGCGCTCGTCCGAGCGCTGCTTGCGCACGATCAGCCGCTCGATCGGACCGTCCGCGCTGTTCGCGCCGTTCGCACCGCTCGCGCCCTCACCCGGCTCGGCGTCGGCCTGATCCCGACCGTCTTGCGCGCGCTGCTCTTCCAGCACCGTCGGCGGGGTCATCCAGTTCAGCGGCCTGACGTTCGGACTGCCGCCGTCGGCCCAGACCATGAACGTGCCGTCGGCCTTGAGCATCAACAGCCGGACGGCCTCTGGGAGCACGGTCGTGGTGCGGCCGATGTAGGAGACCTCACAGCGGGCGACGATCAGGCGCATCGCCCGAACGTACAGGCTCCACCGGATCGACGACCTGTGCGAGCGGGAGCTGCTCGGGCGGGGGCGCCGCGTCGCCGGCACCGACGTTCATCGCCTCGCGAAACTCGCGGATGCCTTTGCCCAGCGAGCGCGCGACTTCGGGTAGCCGCCGGGGCCCGAGCACGAGCAGGGCCACGGCGGCCAGGAAGATCAGGTGGACTGGGTTATCGATTCCCATGGATCTGGTTACGCGGCAACGGCAATATCCGATCAGCTTCAGAGTACCGCCGAATCGGGCCCTAGCCTACGAGGGCGTGGATCAGGAATTCCCCACGCCGCCCGGCCAAGCTTCCGCGCCCGGCCAAATCTCTCCGCCCCCCGGCTCCCCTACCACTCCTCCCGGCCAACCCTCCACGCAGCCCGGCCGCCCCTATCCGCCGCCGGCCGCCGGGGAATCGCCGTGGCCGGCGCAGCTGACGGTGCTCGCCGCGATCTGCCTGCAGCTGGCCCTGCCCAAGCGCCTGACCGTCGGCCCGACGTGGCTGGTGCCCGGCCTGGAGGCGGTCCTGTTGATCGGCATCTTCGTGGCGACGCCGAGACAGCTCGAACACGAGCATGTCCTCAGACGCCGTGTCGCGCTCGGGATGACGGCGTTCGTGAGCGCGGCGAACGTCTACTCGCTGGGCGCGCTCACCCACTTTCTACTGCACCACGAAGTCTCCGACGGCCGTGCGCTGATCGGCTCGGGCGTGCTGATCTGGCTGACGAACTGGCTGATATTCGCCCTGTGGTACTGGGAGCTCGACCGCGGCGGACCGGGCGTGCGCGCGGCCGGACACGACGCGGCGCCCGATTTTCTGTTCCCGCAGATGGCCGACGATCGCATCCATCCCCGCGGGTGGCGGCCCACATTCGTTCAACTACCTGTATGTGTCGCTGACGAACGCGGCGGCGTTCTCGCCGACGGACACGATGCCCCTGAGCACCAAGGCCAAGGGCGTGATGGGCCTGCAGTCGCTCGTCTCGATCGTGACGATCGGATTGATCGTCTCGCGCGCGGTGAACATCCTCTGAGAGTGCCCAATCCCGCCCGGAACAACATCAACTGCAGCAGCCAAGCCAACCCAGCCCGAACGAGACCACGGCCGGAACACGTTCGCCCGGGTAGTGGCCGTTGGACTTTTCTTCGTACTGCTGCAGCGTGTTGATCACGTGATGGGGCAGCAGCGAGACGACGATCCACCAGGCGAGGATCACCGCCAGCGCCAGCGCGACCCATAGGATCCATTTGCGTCGCGCGATCAGCGAGCGGAGTCTGAGCAGCATCGCCACCGGGAATCGCCTCAGCTCAGGCCGCGGACGCCACACTGGGCTCAAGCGCCAGAGCCTGCTCGATCAGCTCGCGGACCGTCTCCCCCGCGCCGAGCTCGGCGGCGCGGCGCAGCGCCTGCAGCGAGCCCTCGCGGTCTCCCAGCCGCAGACGCAGACTGCCCAGGCGCTCCCACGCACCCGCGTCCGCGGGCCCACGGTCGGCGGCGCGCGCGGCTGCCTCCTCGGCGAGGTCGATCGCGCCGATGTCCTCGTAGATTCGCGCCGCAAAGCGATGCGCGGCGGGACGGGAGCCGTCCACACGGGCCCAGTCGCGCACCGCGCGGGCGGCCTGCTCGAGCTGACCGGCGTTCCAGAACGCGAGCGTCATCAGCCGCAGCACCGCCACGTTGCGGGGCTCGGCGTCGCGCGCGTAGATCAACCGCTGGGCGGCGAGCACGTACTCGCCTTCGGCCATCGCCCGCTGGGCGGCGAGCATGAAGCGCTCGACGCGCTCGGAAGCGGGGTCGGGTGTGGAGAAGTCGACGAACTGCATGCTGCCCGCGGGCACCGTGCGGATGCCGTGGCTGAACTTCACGCGCGCCCACTGCTGCACTTCCTCGCCGGCGTGGACGGCATCCGATGAGAAGTAGATGCCCGCCACCGTTCCCACCCCCCACTCGGGGTAGGAGATGCAGCGCGCGTAGCGGTGCACGACCGAGTGGTCGGGCACGCGACTGCCGAACGGGTCGTGTTCGGCGCGATCTTTCGCCGCCGCGCGGGCACGCTGCTCGGCCTCGTACGCGCGCCTGCCCGCCTCTTCGCGCTCGCGACGCGCGGCGGCGGCGCTGACCTTCACCGCGTTGCGCGAGACCCGCCCGCCGCGCGAGCCCTCGGCCAGGCGCTCGAGCTGGTCGGCGGCCTCGTTGATCGCCTTCAGGTGGCGCTCGTGCTCGTACTGACGACCCTGCGGAGCGATGTCTGGGTGCCAGCGCTTGGCCATGCGCCGGCGTGCGAGCTGGACGTCGCGCTTGTCGAACGGCGGATCGAGCTCCAGCAGGAGCAGGTGCTGCTCGACATCGAGGACAGTGGTGGGCATGACCAAATAACGTTAGCGGGCGATGTCGTCTCAGTACATATTCACGATGCACCGCCTGTCCAAGCTGCACCCGCCCGACAAAACGGTGCTCGACAACATCACCCTGGCCTTCTACCCGGGCGCGAAGATAGGCGTGCTCGGCTACAACGGCGCGGGCAAGTCGACGCTGCTTAGGATCATGGCCGGGGTCGACGAGGAGTACCGGGGCGAGGCGGCGCTGGCGCCCGGGGCGAGCGTGGGGATGCTCGAGCAGGAGCCCCATCTGGACGAATCGAAGAACGTCAAGGAAAACGTCGAGGAGGGCGTCGCCGAGACCAAGGCGCTGCTGGACCGGTTCAACGAGCTGGCGGCCAATTACTCCGATGAGACGGCCGAGGAGTTCGGCGACATTCAGGCCAAGATCGACGCGGCCGACGCCTGGAACCTCGATACGCAGCTCGAATACGCGATGGACGCGTTGCGGTTGCCGCCGCCCGACGCTGACGTGTCCAAGCTCTCCGGCGGCGAGCGCCGTCGCGTGGCGCTGTGCCGGTTGCTGCTGCGCGCGCCGGATCTGCTGTTGCTGGACGAGCCGACAAACCACCTCGACGCCGAGTCGGTGGCGTGGCTGGAGCAGCATCTGTCCGAGTACAGGGGCGCGATCGTCGCCGTCACGCACGATCGGTACTTCCTCGACAACGTCGCGGGCTGGATCCTCGAGCTCGACCGCGGCAAGGGCATCCCGTACGAGGGCAACTACTCGAGCTGGCTGGAGCAGAAGCAGGCGCGGCTCGGCCAGGAAGAGCGCTCGGAAAAGGGCCGCCGGCGCACGATCGCCGCCGAGCTCGAATGGGTGAGGACCAACCCCAAGGGCAAACGGACCAAGTCCAAGGCGCGCTTGGCCCGCTACGAGGAGCTGATCGCGGAAGACGGCAACATCAAGCTGGACGAGGTCCAGATCCACATCCCGCCGGGGCCGCGACTGGGCGAGAAGGTCCTGACCGCGACCGACGTGTCGAAGGGCTATGGCGATCGCCTGCTGATCGAGTCGCTGTCGTTCGACCTGCCGCGCGCGGGCATCGTCGGCGTGATCGGGGCCAACGGCGCCGGCAAGACGACGCTGTTTCGGATGATCACCGGCGAGGAGTCCCCGGACGCAGGTGAGATTGTGCTCGGCGACACCGTGCAACTCGCCTACGTCGATCAGTCGCGCGACGCGCTGAAGGACGAGAAGACCGTCTGGGAGGAGATCTCCGAAGGCTATGAGCAGATCAAAGTCGGCGAGCGCGAGGTCAACTCGCGCCAGTACACCGCCGGGTTCAACTTCAAGGGCTCATCCCAGCAGGCGCGGATCGGCAAGCTCTCAGGCGGCGAGCGCAACCGCGTGCACCTGGCCAAGCTGTTGCGCAGCGGCGGAAATCTGCTGCTGCTGGACGAGCCCACGAACGATCTCGACGTGGACACGCTGCGCGCGCTGGAGGACGCGCTGCTGGCGTTCCCCGGCTGCGCCGTGGTCATCTCCCACGACCGCTGGTTCCTGGACCGTGTCGCCACGCACGTGCTGGCGTTCGAGGGCGACTCGCAGGTCACGTGGTTCGAGGGCAACTTCGACGCATACGAGGAGCACCGCCGCGAGCTGCTTGGGGCCGCGGCGGACCGGCCGCACCGGATCACGTACAAGCGGCTCGTGCGCGGGTAGGGATTCACAACTCGAACACCTGCCGCCCACACCCCAGGAGTAGGATGCACACATGAGCGACTACACCACGAAGCAAATCGATGAGATGGAGGCCGCGTTCGGCGGCGGTATGAAGAAGGCTCGCGCCGAGCTCGGCGTGGAGTCGTTCGGTATGCAGGTGCTCGACCTGCCGCCGAACTACGCCGACTACCCCGAGCACGACCACGAGGGCGACGGCCAGGAGGAGGTCTACTCGGTGATGCGCGGCTCCGGCGAGATCGATGTCGAAGGCGAGCGCATCCCGCTGACACCCGACATCCTGGTGCGCGTCGGGCCGGCCACCAAGCGCAAGATCTACGCCGGTCCCGAGGGGCTGCGTCTGCTGGCGCTGGGTGGAACACCCGGCACGGCATACGAGGCGTCGGAGTTCACCGAGCTCGCCAGCGCCTAGGATTTCGCCTCACGCTGGATGATGCGCTGAGGCGGAGCCCCCGCCTAGCGCTCAAACGCAACCTCGCCGCCCAACCGCAGCGCGGCGGCGGCGATCAGGCGAGCGGCGGCGTGAACGTCGTCGAGCTGCACGAGCTCGACGGGCGAGTGCATGTAGCGCAGCGGGATCGAGACCAGCGCGGTCGGCACGCCGGCACGGGTGAGGTGGACCGCGTCGGCGTCGGTGCCGGTGGCGCGCGCGGAGGCCTCGACCGTGAACGGGATGTCCTCCTCGGTAGCTGTGTCGTAGAGCAACTCGGAGAGCTGGGGGTGGATCGTCGAGCCACGGGTCACGACCGGGCCCGAGCCGAGCTTGTGCACGCCGAGCTCCTTGACCTCGATCCCGGGCGCGTCGGTGGCGTGGGTGACGTCGATCACGATCGCCGCGTCCGGGCGCAAAGCAAAAGTGCTCGTGCGCGAGCCGCCGAACGTGATCTCCTCCTGAGCGACCGCCACCGCGGCGAGCTCCCAGTCGGCGCCGCCGGCCTCTGACACCAGGCGCGCGGCCTCCAGTGCGACGAACGAGCCGATGCGATTGTCCAGCGCGCGCGAGACGAGCCGCCCGCCGAGCAGCTGGATCGGGTCGGCGTCGATCACCGCGACATCGCCGATGCGCACGTGCTCGCGCGCCTGATCGCCGCCGGATGCGCCGATGTCGATGTGTAGGTCGCGGATCTCGGCGACCTTCTTGCGGTCCTCGTCGCGCAGCAGATGGATCGGCTTCTTGCCGATCGCGCCCCTGACGACACCCGCGCGCGTGGCCAGCGCGACGCGCTGACCGACCAGGATCTGGGCGTCCCAGCCACCGACGGGCGCGAACCACAGGTAACCATCGTCGTCGATGTGCGTGACGATCAGGCCGATCTCGTCGATGTGGCCCATCACGAGCAGGCGTTTGGCGTCATGCTCGGAGCCATGCTTCGGTGCGACGAGCGCGAGCGGGGTGCCCATCACATCTGTGCTCACCGACGCGAACTCGCCGGCAGCGCGTAACCAGACCGCGGCGGGGTCTGTCTCATAGCCGGACGGGCCGTGCGCGGCGAGCAGGTCCAGCAGCAGTTGGGGTGCCGTGTCGTCGCTCATCATCGGGCCAGGAGCGCGCGGAGCACGTACTGGAGGATGCCGCCGTGACGGTAGTAGTCGGCCTCGCGGGGGGTGTCGATGCGCACCCGTGCATCAAACCGGATCGGCTCCCCCGATGCGGGCTGGGCGGTGACCTGGACCGCGCGCGGAGGGGCGCCTCCCCCGGACTCAGCCCCGGAGTCCGCGTTCATCGCCTCGGCGAGACCGTCGATCGAGAAGACCTCCTCGCCCGTCAGCCCCAGCGACTCGGCGCTCTGCCCGTCCGGGAACTGCAGCGGCAGCACTCCCATCCCGACCAGGTTCGAGCGGTGGATGCGCTCGAATGACTCGACTATCACCGCATGTACCCCGAGCAGGCGCGTGCCCTTGGCGGCCCAGTCGCGCGAGGAGCCCGACCCGTACTCGGCGCCGCCGAGCACGACCAGCGGGACGCCGTCGGCGATGTAGCGCATCGCGGCGTCATAGATCGACATCTGCTCGCCCTCGCCATCGGACCCCGGAAGACCCAGATAGCGCGTGACTCCACCCTCCGTTCCTGGTGCCAGCTGGTTGCGCAAGCGGATGTTGGCGAACGTGCCGCGCATCATCACCTCGTGGTTGCCACGGCGCGAGCCGTAGGAGTTGAAATCGCGCGGCGAGACACCCTGTTCCTGCAGGTAGCGCCCCGCGGGCCCGTCGCGCTTGATCGCGCCGGCCGGGGAGATGTGGTCGGTCGTGACGCTGTCGCCGAGCTTTGCCAGCACGCGCGCGCCGGCGATGTCGCGCACGGGCTCGGGCTCGGGCGGCATGTCCTGGAAGTACGGCGGCAGGCGTACGTAGGTCGAGTCGGGGTCCCACTCGAACCGATCGCCCATGGGCACCTGCAGGGAATTCCAGCGCTCGTCGCCCTCAAACACCTCGCCATAGCTCGAACGGAACATGTCCGACTGGACGGCCTGCTCGATCGTGCCGGCGATCTCACGCGCGTCCGGCCAGATGTCGCGTAGATACACATCCTGGCCGTGCTCGTCCTGTCCCAGCGGGTCTGCAACGATGTCGATGTCCATCGTGCCCGCCAGCGCGTAGGCGACACACAGCGGCGGCGAGGCGAGGTAGTTCATCTTCACGTCCGGGTTGATCCGCCCCTCGAAGTTGCGGTTGCCCGACAGCACCGAGACGACCGCCAGATCGGCCTCGTCGACGACCCGCGAAATCTCCTCCGGCAGGGGGCCCGAGTTGCCGATGCAGGTCGTGCAGCCGTAGCCGACGAGGTTGAACCCGAGCACCTCGAGCGACTCGGTCAGACCGGCCCGGTCCAAGTATTCCGTCACCACCCGCGAGCCGGGCGCCAGCGAGGTCTTGACCCAGGGCTTGGAGCGCAGACCCCGAGCCAGCGCGTTGCGCGCGAGGATGCCCGCGCCGACCATCACCGATGGGTTGGAGGTGTTCGTGCAGCTCGTGATCGCGGCGATCACCACATGACCGTGGGCGAGCTCGGTCTCGGTTCCGTCAGCGAGCGTCACCGGCACGGCGCCGGTCGCGCTGGCCACAGCCGTCGTTGCGCTCCCCGCGGGATGCGCGGGCTCGCGCGCGTAGCTGGGACCGCCGTCGTGCGCCACCGGATGGTCGTTGCCGTTGGCCGGTGGGTCGCTGGAGGGAAAGCTCTCGGCCGAGGCCTCGTCGCGCTCGTCGTAGGCGGGGACATAGCCGCGGAGCACGCGGCGGAAGTCGGCCTGCGCCTCACTCAGCGCGACCCGGTCCTGCGGGCGCTTGGGGCCCGCGATGCTCGGCACGACATCGCCGAGATCGAGCAGCAGCGTGTCCGAGTAGGTCGTGCGCTCGGAGTGCTCGTCGTGCCACAGTCCCTGCGCGCGCGCGTAGACCTCGACCTGCTCGATCCGCTCGGGCGGGCGGCCGGAGAGCTCCAGGTAGCGCAGCGTCTCAGCGTCGATCGGGAAGATCGCGCAGGTGGAGCCGAACTCGGGGGACATGTTGCCGATCGTCGCCCGGTCGGCCAGCGGCAGGCCGGCCAGGCCGGCGCCGAAGAGCTCGACGAACGAGCCGACGACGCCGCGCTCGCGCAACATCTGCGTGACCGTCAGCACGAGGTCGGTCGCGGTGGCGCCCTCGGGCAAAGCACCGCGCAGCTCAAAGCCGACGACGCGCGGGATCAGCATCGACATCGGCTGGCCGAGCATCGCCGCCTCGGCCTCGATCCCGCCGACGCCCCAGCCGAGCACGCCGAGACCGTTGACCATCGTCGTGTGCGAGTCGGTGCCTACAAGCGTGTCCGGGTAGAGCTGGGGTAGCCGGTCCGGGCCCGAGTCGGATGGGATCCCCACCCGCCCATCCCGTTCGAACACGACCCGTGCGAGGTACTCGAGGTTGACCTGGTGGACGATCCCGGTGTCGGGGGGAACGACCGCGAAATCATCGAACGCGGTCTGGCCCCAGCGTAGAAAGGCATAGCGCTCCTGGTTGCGCTCGAGCTCGCGCTCGGCGTTGATGCGGAAGGAGTCGCGGGTGCCGAACGCGTCGACCTGGACGGAGTGGTCGATCACCAGCTCAGCCGGGACGAGCGGGTTGATGCGGGTTGGGTCGCCGCCCATCTGCGCGATCGCGTCGCGCATCGCGGCGAGATCGACGACGGCGGGTACACCGGTGAAGTCCTGCATCAATACGCGCGCGGGCGTGAACGCGATCTCGGTGCTGGGCTGGGCTGAAGCGTCCCAGCCGGCGAGCGCCTCGATGTCGGCCGCCGTGACCGAGCCGTTGCCCTCGGTGCGCAGCAGGTTCTCGAGCAAAACCTTCAGCGAGAACGGCAGCCGCGCCACGTCGAAGCGGGACTGGAGCGCGTCGAGGCGGAAGATCTCATACGCGCGCCCTCCCACCTCGAGGGTGTCTCGCGCGCCAAAGCTGTTCTGTGGCACACCCCTCAGTCTATGAGACCGAGGCTCGCGTGACGCGGCCCTTGCCCTGGCGCTTGGAGCGAAGCAGCGCGGCGTCGCAGGCTCCCAGCAGCGCGTCGGTGTTCATCGGCGCCTGCCACTGAGCGACGCCGATCGAGGCGCCCACGCCCGGCTCGGTCTCGCGCACAGGCAGGGCGAGCAGCCGTTGCAGCGTGCGTGACGCCGCGGCGGCGGCGGCATCGAGATCGGCGTTGGGCAGGATCACGACGAACTCGTCCCCGCCGTAGCGGGCGACACGATCGAAGGCGCGGACCTCGCCGACGAGCGCCTGGCAGACTTCGCGCAGGACGGTGTCGCCGGCCTGGTGGCCATGGCGGTCGTTGACGAGCTTGAAGTTGTCGAGGTCGATCAGCAGGCACGAGAGCGGGCCGCCGGTGCGCATCGCCCGGCCGATCTCCTCGTGCAGGCGCCGGCGCATCGCGCGGTGGTTCATGCAGCCGGTGACCGGATCGGTGCCGGCCTCCGCGCGGGCACGCACGAGCGCGAGCGCGGTGGCGGCCTGGTCGGCGAGCGTGCAGGCAAGCTCGATCGAGCCGGCCGTATAGGCCTCACCAAGAGTCCGGCGCACGAGCACAACGACCGCCTCGACCTCACCGCTAACGAGGATCGGCAGCAACAGGGCAGAGCCGGCGTTGCCGGTCTCGGCCAGGCGGGGCAGGGACGCGGCCAGCTCGCGGGCGTCGGCGGCGAGGAAGCTGCGCCCGGTGCTCGCCACCCAGCTGACGCCGGCCGGACGCTCCGCGCAAGGGGACAGGTAGCTGAGGCGCCCGTCGCCCTCGAACAGATAGACCACCACCGGCTCCTCCTCGGCGGGCGGGTGGGCGAGACGATGCACGTGCACCTCGTCGGCCCCAGGCACGATCAGCAGCTCGCGAGCGAGGCCCCGGAAGATCGTCTCTGCCCCGTCGGCGCCGTCGGCCAGCAGCGTCAGGCGACGGACACCGGCCAGCAGCGAGTCGGAGTCGGTGCGCGCGGAATCCTCGATGCCCGCGGGCTCGGGCTGGCTGACGGTATCCGTACCTGTATCCCCCACTTCCTGGACTGTACCGGGTCTACCGGTGCTCGTGCCTCGGATGTGGCGGCATGGCCCGGGAGCCGCCGTGACAGCGGCCCCCCGGAATCTCCGGATCGGGGACTACCCGAACGTGACGGTCTGGTAGGCGATCGACGTGGGGGCGCCCTTCTTCTTGGGCACAAACCCGACGCGGACCTTGACCCGCAGCGGGCGACCCCGGCGCTGGCCCGCGCGCGAGAGCGAGACCGTCAGCGTGACCGTTTTGTGGGCCTGGTTGAGGTGGCGGTAGACCGTCGATAGGTTGCTGCCCGAGCCGCTGATCCGCCCGGCCGAGTAGGTCTGGATCGTCATGTAGGCGAGGTTGCCGACCGTCTTGTGCCCGACGATCCGAACCGGGCAGTTGTTGACCCTGATCGTCGTGTTCTGCGTGAACGTGATCCCGTTCTGCGAGACGATCGTCGTCGGCATCGTGAGCTTGTTGGCGCAGACGTTGCCGTTGGCCGTGAGCGCGGAGTGCGATCCGGTCGGCAGGTTGACCGTGATGCTCGTGACCGGTGCGTCCGGGGGCGAGGCGAACGTGGTCGTCGTGATGCCGTTCTTGATGTTCGTGTTGCCGACCAGGACGATGCGTACGCCTTCGCCTTCGAGGATCAGGTCGAGGTCGGGGAACGCCGCACCGGCGTGGGAGACGAGGATCGCCGGTCCTTTCAGTTTCACGCCCAGCGCCGGGGTGTTCGCCCTGACGCCGCCCACGAACGAGCCGGACGGGCACGTGTAGGGGTTGGCCGCGAATGTGGCTTCGGGGCACGCTTTCTGCAGCGTGGTCAGCCGCGAGGGCAGTTGCTTGGGCAGTTGTACGACCACGGACTTGACGTTCGCGTTGCCGGACGGGACGTTGATCGTCGTTTCCAGGCTGGCGCCGTTGGCTTTCGAGGTCTTCGCCCCGGTGGCCGCGCCTGCCGCCGGCTTGAACTGGAGCGCGCCGCAGTTGTTGACCTGGAAGGGGGTTGACAGGGATTGCGTGGCGCCCATTGTGGAGGTCAGCGTCGTTTCGGTCGCGAACACCCCGCAATTGGTCGGGTTCTGCAGGAAGCCCTGCTTGTTGATTTCGACGCTGATGCCCCTCAGCCGCAGGGGGATGCCCTTGACGATCGTCGGCAGGCTGGTCGTCGCGACCACGCGCGCGGTGTACGGTTCGATGTTGATCGTCCCGCGCGTGATCACGTTGCCAAGGTTGAACGGCCCGGCGACGGCCGGCACCACAACCGAGAGTCCGAACGGCGCGCCGCCGTAGGGACCGGTCAGGTAGACGCTGCCCCTGAATCCGTAGGGTTTACCCGATCCTGCCGAGACGTTGACAGTACCGATCTGACTTGTTCCCGAACATTCGCCTTTGGATGCCTGCGGTTCGGGGCACTGCGTGACGGTCGGCAGCAAGCCGATGAGACCCTCCGGCAGGATCGTTTTGATCTGCGACAGATACTGCTGGCCTTCGTTACGCCCGATGTTGAGCGCATATGAGGTTTTCGCGCCCGCGTAGCCCGGAGGCTGGTTGAAGACGCTCTGGCTGAGCGAGAATGGTGTCGCCGGGCACGATCCGGAGTTGCCGTTGAGCGCGAATTCCGAGGACGGCGTGGCGGCCGGAGTGCCCGTATAGGGCGTGAGGTTCGTTTCCGTCTTGGCGATGCCGCACAGTCCGAGCGGGTTGGCGATCGGCGCGAGTTCTCCACCATTGAATTTGAGGATCGCATTGCTGAACGGTTGTTCGGGGTTGCTCGCAAACGTCGCCGTCAGCCGGCCCGTCGTTTCGTTGGGCGTGGCCGAGCCCTGCAGACGCACATCGACGCCGTACCGCTTCGATTCGGCGTTGAGGTACATCGTGTACGGCGGCCCCGTGATCGGACCCCCGCCTTCGGGTCCACCAAGGTAGAGGTTGCCCGTCAGCGATCCCGGTGGAAGCGTCGGGACTTCGATGGCGTCCGTGCCGATCTTCGACGCTTCCGGACATTCCATCCCGAACGTGCTGCTATGGATCATCGCCTTCGCCGGCGTGCACGCTTCCTTGACTTCGCCCGCGGCCGACGGGTTGAGGGTCATGCCTTCGGGCAGCGTGACCGTGGCAGTGTTCAGCTGCGAGGTGTCGATACCGGTCGGGCTGGGATCGTGCGGGACCGTCAGTTCGGTCGTGATCCCGTCGGGTTGGTCGGACAGCGTCGTTTCGGGACTCAGCTTGAATTCTGGAGCGAAGGGGACTGTTGAGAACGGGGAGGCGCCGTTGCAGCCTTCAGTGCCGATCGGCGTGACGTATTGTCTTGCACCCGTTGCGCCTTCGGCCGATTCGAGCGTAACCGTGTTCGTGGTGGCTGGACCTGCGCCCGCACAGTTGCTCGGAAGCGTGATGTACCCGCCTTTTTCGGTGTTGCCAATGTCGCCTTTCAAGACCAGTCGTGAGGAGATCAACGGAAGTGCTGTGGAGACGTTGATCTCGTAATAATCGTGATAGTTGCCTGCCCATTCCACATTTCCTTCGATCATGGTGTGGGCGTAGTACTGCTGCTCCTCGAGATATTCCTGTTCTTCTAACGAGGGGAAGCCACCCTCTCCAGGTTTCGCCCCCGCTTTTTCGGCCGCTTCGAAGCCTTCTTTAAGCTTGCCTCCAGTGAGTTCCTTTGGTAGCTCGAGCGCCACACCGAAGTCCGAAGCCCGACCTTGGGGCGGTTCTACGTTATAGGCGGTGCCTTTTAGGGGCAAATCGGAGATTTCCGGGTGCGGTGCTTTCGAGACGCCTCCGGGCCCAGCGTAGACGGTCACGTAGTTGACTCCAATAACCGTGTTTTTTGGGCCAGCTTCCGCGCATGCGGGCTTCGGGTAGAAGCCGGTGCCGGGAATGGCTTCTTTTTCGCCGAATTCTTCCAGACTGCACTGGGCCATGGCCTCGGGATTGGTGCTCACGCCGGGACCAACGTCGGTACGTACGTGCTTGACAATGCCTGTGGGAGCTTCGTTGGGAAATTCCCCGACCGTGTCAACCTTGAAGTCTGTGATCCCCCATGCCGGGTGGCCAGCCGCCTGTGTATAGCCCTGAATCTTTTCTTCAGCGACGGTGGTTTCCTTGGGAAACCAGTATTCAAAAGGCCCAAAGGATTTTGCTTCTCCAGCACATCCTTCGTGTCCTTCCGCACAGTTGGCCGCAGAGAACTTTTCCACCCCAAACGAAGCCTGAGCCGCAGGCGCCGACACGGCGACAAGCGCCAGGATCGCGCCGACGACGGGCGCGAGACACAAGACACGGACACGGGACCTCATAGATCTACCTCCATAGCTGGACCTGGGCGCGTATACCCGGCCTTGGACCCTTCGGACTCTCGAAAGTTGCGGCCATCAGAGATTCTTCGTCGGGCGAGCGAACTCCTGCCTCGCCGATACATATCGACCCCACGATGACTGAAGCCTCCTCCATTGCAAACCACATCTTACACCACCCGTCAAGTTCCATGCGTCAGTACCCGTCCGCCGGCTTGTGCGGATTACTACGTAGGCTCCGCTGAACGCGCCTTATGTGCGCGTGTCCATCGCCGGCGCGACGAATCTCATACGCCGGTCCATACCGAGCCCGCCCCCGCTGCACGAAGCTGCACTCAGCATGAGATAGATCTCTCGACGCTGCACGCGCCAACGAACAGAGCCAACTCGATGCGAACCCCCAGACGAGCCCCGCGGCGGGCCCCCCAGATCGTGGCCCTCGGCGGAGGCGGGTTTTCCATGGAGAAAGACAGCTCGCTGCTGGACGACTACATCCTCTCGCTGACCCCCTCCGCGCGCCCGCGCGTGTGCTTTCTGCCGACCGCCTCAGGCGACGCCGACCACTACGTGGTGCGCTTCTACCGGCGCTTCTCCGCACACTGCGACGCATCGCACGTCTCGCTGTTCCGCCGCGACCAGGGCGTCGGTGGCGTCGAGGACGACCTCGCCACGCACCTGCTCGCCCAGGACCTGATCTACGTGGGCGGCGGCAATGTGGTGTCGATGCTCGGCGCCTGGCGCGCGCATGGCCTTGATTCGATCCTGCGCCGCGCCTGGCGGCAGGGGATCGTGCTGTGCGGCCCGTCCGCCGGATCGCTGTGCTGGTTCGCGGAATCGCTGTCCGCGTTCCACGGCGCTCCGCGGCGGGTGCGCGGGCTCGGTCTGCTGCCCTACTCCAACTGCGTCCACTACGACGCCGAGCCCGCGCGCCGGGCCGAGTACCACCGCTTCGTCGCGGCCGGCATGCGTCCCGGTTTCGCCGCCGACGACGGTGTCGCCCTGCACTTCCGCGGCACGCTGCTCGAGCGCGCAGTCAGCTCGCGCGTGGATGGACACGCCTATCGCGTCGAGCCCGCTGGGGACTCGGTCCTCGAGGTCCCGCTCGAGACCGTCTACCTCGGGGCCGGCGACTCAGCGAGCGGCTCCGCCAAGACGAGCGCCGCCAAGGCACTCCGGCTCCCGCCAGTGACAGCGATCGCCGCCGCATGAGCTTCTCCCTGTTGCTCGCGCTCGGCGGCGGCGGCTTCACGATGGAGCCCGCCAACCCGCTGCTCGACGACTTCGTCCTGTCGCTGGCCTTCGCGCGCACACACCTACCCGCGAGTGACGCCAGGGCGACCAACCCTTCCGACGATACCCTCGCCATCCCCGAGCGCGCGTCCGCAACCCCGCGCGAGCCACGCATCCTGTTCCTGCCGACCGCCTCCGGCGACACGGCCGCGCAGATCGGCGCGTTTCACGCCCGCTTCGCCGACCGCTTCTGCGTGGCCGAGCACCTGTCGCTGTTTCGCCTGCACGAGCTGCGCCGGCCGCTTGCGGAGATTGTCCTGGCCCAGGACATTGTGTATGTCGGCGGCGGCTCGATGCGCAACCTGCTGGCAATCTGGCGCGCGCACGAGCTCGACAGCCTGCTGATCCGTGCCTGGCGGCGCGGGATCGTCCTGGCCGGCATCTCCGCGGGCGCGATGTGCTGGTTCCAGGGCGGCATCACCCGCTCCAGCGGCACGCCGGAGCCGCTTGCCGGACTCGGCCTGCTGCAGGGATCGCTGACCGTCCACGCCGACGGCGAGCCCGAGCGCCTGCCCGTGTGGCTTCAGGCAGTCCGCGACGGCGCGCTGCCCGGAGGCTGGGCCGTGGACGACGGGGTCGGGCTGCTGTTCGCCGGCACGAGCCTGCAGCGAATCGTCAGCTCGCGTCCCGGCGCGGGCGCCCAGCGCGTCGATCAGGTCGCGGGCGAGCTGGTCCGCCACCGCCTGCAGCCCGAGCTGCTGGGCGCGAGCGACCCCTCCGGCGTACCCCGCGCGATGGACGAGGACGTCCAGGAGCTGCGCCGCGTCAACCGCCTGCGCCGCACGATCTCCGACCCGCATACCGGGCGCCTGGGCGGGTTCTGAGCAGGGCTGAGCCCAGGCGTCGGCGGTCACGCCTGTGGCCCTGCACGCCCGGTGAGCTCATGCGCCGGCACCGGTCCTCCGGCCGCCAACCGCGCGAGCACCTCGACCAGCTCCCGAGCGCGCAGCTCGATGGCGTGCCAGTCCTGATCGGCTTCGCTGATCTCCTCGACGATCCGCTCGGCGAGATCGGCGGCGCGAATGGTTGTTCTCTGATCGCTCGTCACTATCGGCTCCCATGCATACGAACACACGTTCCCAGGCACGTAACGTTACGCCCGGTGAGCGTCGGAATCGACCCACCCAGGGCCGTTGTCAGTCCCGTGTCACAGAGAAGTCACACACTTGTCACACATGTGCGCGTATGCGGCCATGGCCAGAGCACCGGCGGACGAAACCTGACGCGCGGAGGCAGACGCCCGAGCCGACTCCCAGGCCCCACCCCAGCCCCAGCCCCAGCCCCGTTTCCCAAACCCGTCTCCCAGGCCCCACCTCCCAGGCCCCACCTCCCAGGCCCGGTACGACACGAGGCCCACCTACGGCGTCAACCGCACGGGCAACGACTTGAGCTGGTTGATGAACACCGACTCCACAATCGTCGGGCGGCCCGCCTGCTCCATCGCGGGGAAGCGGGCGAGGGTCTCCTCGAACAGGGTGTTGAGCTCCAGCCGGGCCAGCGCGGTGCCCAGGCAGAAGTGACGGCCGCCGGCGCCGAACGCCTGGTGCTCCTCGGTGCGGCGCACGTCGAAGCGGTCGGGGTCCTCGTGGCGGGTCTCGTCGCGGTTGGAGGAGACGTACCACAGGACGACCTTCTCGCCCTCTCTGATCTGGCGCCCGTGCAGCTCGGTGTCGCAGGTCGCGGTGCGGCGGAAGTGGGCGAACGCGGGAAACATCCGCAGCGACTCCTCCACGGCGCCTGGAATCAGCGAGGGATCGTCAAGCAGCAGCCGGCGCTGGTCGGTGTGCTTCATCAATGCGTGCATGCCGCTGCAGTAGGTGGCCTTGGTCGAGTCGTTGCCGGCGGCGACGAGCAGGAAGAAGCCCATCACGATCTCGTGTTCCTCGAGCTTCTGACCATCCACTTCGGCGTGCACCAGCACGCTGGTCAGGTCATCGGTCGGGTGCTCGCGGCGCTGGGCGATCATCTTCCCGCAGCGCTCGAAGATCTCCGCAAAGCCCGCCTCGATCCCCGCCTCGACGCTTGCGTGCGGGTTCAGGTCGGGGTCGCCGGCGCCGAGCATCATGTTCATCAACCGCGCCCACGCCTCGTCGTCCTCCGGCGGGGTGCCCATGAAGCTGCCGATCACGCGCGCGACCACCGGCTGGGCCACGTCGGCGACCAGGTCGCACGTCTCCCGGCCGCGCACGCGCTCGAGCGCGTCCACCACGATCGCCCGGATCGCGTCACCGTGGGCGGCGATCCGCTTCGGCGTGAAGCCCGCCTGGAACAGGGCCTTGATGCGGTCGTGCTTGGGCGGGTCCATGCCGATGAACATCGCCCGCGAGAGCTCGATCGGAAAGCCCGTGGTAGCGGCCGTGATACCCCCGCGTTCGGAGGAGTAGGTCTGCCAGTCGCGGCTGACCGCGTGGACGTCCTCGGCCGTGGTGACCGACCAGTAGCCGGCCTCCTCCGGGAACTCGCGGATACCGGAGGTCCAGTGCACCGGGCACTCCTGGCGCATGCGGGCGAACAGCTCGTGCGGGACGCCGTGCTCCCAGACCTCGCGCTCGGTTACGCACACATCCTGCAGGTCGCTGCTGTCCACCGCCGCCATCTGGACCTCCAAGCTCGCCGTTGAGAACCGTTCCACGATGTTACCGGGCGTGCGTTGAGGCGATGAAGCGCGAGTCATCCTTAAGCTCCACCCATGCCGGCACCGACGATCGACGAGCTGCTGGTGGCCGATGACGGCGAGCGCTGGGCGGATCTGGGGTTCGCGGTCACAGACGGATGCTGTGAGATCGGCCGGGTGCGGCTGCGATTCCTCGACTCCCACGACGCCCACGAGTCTGAGCCAGGTCCCGAACGGGGGATCGTCGGGTGGTCGCTGCGCGAGATTGCCGGTACCGAGCTCGACGGGTTGCCCACAACCATCTCTGAGTCGCCACCGCGCGACGCCGCGCCGACCCACTCGAACGGAGTCACAGCGATCGATCACATCGTTGCGGCGACCCCCTCGCTGGAGCGCAGCGTCGCCGCACTGCAACACGCCGGCCTGGACCTGCGCCGGATTCGCGAGCAGCCCACCCCAGCGGGAGCCCCGCGTCAAGCATTTTTCCGTCTCGGCGCGGAGATTCTCGAGCTGATCCAGGAGCCCGAGGAGGTCATCGAGCGCGCGGGCGGACCCGATCACCCGGCGCGGTTCTGGGGTCTGGCGGTGCGAGTCGAGGATCTCGAGCAGACCGTGGAGCTGCTCGGCCCACACGTCGGTTCGATCCGTTCCGCGGTCCAAGATGGCCGGCGCATCGCCACGGTCCGGCGCTCGGCAGGCCTCTCCGTACCACTGGCACTGATGAGCGAGCCGGCGAAGGCGTAGCCAACCGAGCCACCTACCAACCGAGCTCCGTATCTACAAACCGGACGCTACAAACCGGACGCCGCTCCCCCTTCCCATAAACCGGCCGCCACACCTACGTGTCCACGAACCGGACGCCGCTCCCTCGCCACACCTACTTCGACACCCGCGATCGCGCCGCCCGCACCGCGGCACTGAGCGTGTCAACGTCATAGACGCCGTTGTGCCGGCGGCCGTTGATGAAGAACGACGGCGTCCCCGAGACGCCGCTGGCATCGGCGCTGGCCACGTCCTCACCGACCCGCGCTGCGTGGACGCGCCGGCGCAGCTCCTCGGCGAAGCGCTCCACGTCGAGCCCGAGCTCCTGCGCGTAACGGCGCAGGTGGCCCGGCGTGAGCTCGCCCTGATGAGCGAGCAACAGGTCGTGCATCTCCCAGAACTTCCCCTGGGCGCCGGCGGCCTCGGCGGCCTCGGCCGCGAGCTGGGCCCAGGGATGCACGTCGCTGAGCGGCAGATGGCGAAAGACGTAGCGCAGATCGTCGCCCCAGTCGGCCAGCAGCTCGCGGATCGCGGGCTCGGCCCGGCCGCAGTAGGGACACTCGAAGTCCCCGTACTCGACCAGCGTCACCGGAGCATCGGGAGCGCCGCGGATGTGATCGCGCGCGGGGTCGACGTCCTCGGCGAGATCGATCAGCTGCTCGGCGGTGGCGCCGAGCTGACGCGCTCGCACCGACGCGGGCATGCGTGCGATCACGGCGAACACGATCCAGGCCAGCAGCGACGAGAGAATCGCGGCGGCGAGGATCCCGAGCGTCGCCTGATCCAGCAGCTCGCCGCCGCCGAAGGCGCGGCCCGCGATCAGCAGCGATACCGTGAATCCGGTCCCCGCGACGGCTGCGGTGCCGGCGAGCCCCGGCCACGTGACGGACAGCCGTGCGCCGCCGAGCGCGCGACGGCTGGCGAGCCAGGACGCGCCGAGGATGCCAAGCGGCTTGCCGAGCAGGTAGCCGAGCACGATGCCGATCGTCACCGGGGAGCTGACGGCGTCTGAGAGCACGCGACCGTCCATGTGAATCCCGGCGTTGGCCAGGGCGAACAGCGGCACCACGAGGAAGCTCGCCCAGGGATGCAGCCGGTATTGCAGGCGCTCGTTCGGCGAGATCGTCGCGGTCAGGCCGCGCTGGGCGATGTAGGCGAGCTCGGGCGTGGGCTGCTCGCGAAAGGAGCGCGTCAGCTCGGTGGCGCGCTCCAGATCGTCGCGTGCGGGCGGGTAGGCGCTGGTCACCAGCCCGATCGCCAGACCGGCGACTACCGGATCGATGCCCGACTCGAACATCGCCAGCCACACCCCGATACCGACGATGACCGCGGCGGGCTCGCGCCAGCGCGCGGCAAACCGCAGCAGCACGAGGACCGCGAACAGGACGAGCGCAATCGCCAGCGCGAGCAGTGAGACGTGGGTGCTGTAGGCGAGCGCGATGACGATCAGGGCCAGGAAGTCGTCGACGACCGCCAGCGTCAGCAGGAACACGCGCAGCCGGGTCGCTCCGCTGGGCGCCACGAGCGCGAGCGCTCCCAGGGCGAGGGCCGTGTCGGTGGACATCGCCGTCCCCCAGCCGTGCGCGCCGCTGCCGCCGAGGTTGATCGCCAGGTAGACGCCGACGCACAGCGCCATGCCCCCGAGCGCGGCGAGGACCGGGATCGCGATCCGGTTGCGCTGGCGCAACTCGCCGAGATCGAGCTCGCGCTTGGCCTCCAGGCCGACGACGAGAAAGAACAGCGCCATCAGCCCTTCGTTGACCCACTGGCGCAGGGTGGCCGACAGCACGTGGCTGCCGGCGCTGAACGCCAGGCGCGTATCCCAGAAGGACTGATAGGAGTGCGGCCAGGGCGAGTTGGCCCACGCGAGGGCGGCGAGCGCCGCGCCGACGAGCACCACCGCACCGCCGGTCTCGGTGCTCAGAAAGTCACGGACGGGCGCGCCGAGGTTGCGAGCCCAGGCCGTGCGGCCTGTGGCGTCGGCGGTCGAGGAGCCGGCGACGGCGGATGCCATGGCCGTTCAGTATCGCGGCCGCGATCGCCACCCGCCCAGTCGGTCGGCGCTCAGCCTGGGATCACGAGCGGGCCGGCCGGCAGCGCCGGAGCCCGCGTGGGGCATGACGCTGCGTGCGCCGAGGTCTCGGTCAAACGGCCGCGAAGCGGGGGCGCAGCAGCGTGGTGGGCACCTCGGACGGCATCTCCGGCAAGGGCCGGCCGAGTTCGCCCCCCTGGCCACCCTGGATGATCGTGTCGACATGGAGGTCATGAGCGTCGATGGAGCGCAGGAATCGGAGCGTCTCCCCGTCTTCGACGCCCTCGGCGATCACGAACGCCCCGGTCTGGCGGGCGAACGTCGCCATCGCCAGCAGCACCGCGCGGGCGCCCGGATCGGTCGGCGCGGCGATCACGATGCTCGGGTCGAGCTTGACGAACTCGACGTCCACCTTGCGCAGCATCTCCAGGCCCGAGTTGCCGGTACCGACGTTGTCCAGAGCGGTCTGAAATCCCTGCCCGCGCAGCTGCCGAAGACACTTGACGACCGCCGCGGTGCGTCCCCCGAAGCGCTCTGAGACCTCGATCACGACCTGCTCAGGCGCCAGCCCAACGCCCTGCACCGCCTGGCGCACCCAGTCGCTGCCCGCGGCGTCGAGG
This sequence comes from uncultured Solirubrobacterales bacterium, assembly GCA_963810645.1. GTDB lineage: Bacteria > Actinomycetota > Thermoleophilia > Solirubrobacterales > Solirubrobacteraceae > Palsa-744. The sequence goes on from CAWEOK010000009.1 coordinate 123,469, forward strand.
TCGAGCGTCTGGGGGGAGAGGTTGATGAACAGCAGCACGCCGTCCCGCAGCTCTCCCACCGCACGCAGGGCGCTCTGCACGCATAGCACATCGAGCTCGCGGACGCGCCCGAGCTGCTGGGCGACGTCAAACGCCTCGGCCGGCCCTGTCAGTTCGAAGGAGGGATCAGGACACATCAGCGCCTCCACGCCCAGCAGAGTCTCCGCAGCGAAGTCCCAGATCGGCTGGAACACCGTCTGCAGGCGTCGCTCCTCGATCAGCGCACGGACGGCTTCCTTCTTCTCGGTGCTGATCACGACCACGCGCTCGCGGATGTCGTCGAAGTGAGCGCTGCGGTGCCCGCCCTGGCGCTTGGCCTCATACAGCGCGGCGTCGGCCTCGGCGCGCAGCGTGTCGGCTTGCTGGCCGGGGCGCAGGGCGCTCACACCGATGCTGGCCTGAATACCGGCGCCGGTGAAGCTGGCGCTCAGCCGGCGCGCGAGCGTGCGGGCGCCGTCGGAGTCGGTGTGCGCCAGCAGCAGTGCGAACTCGTCGCCTCCGGTCCGGTAGGGCCGGTCCCCCGGCCTTGACTCGCGCAGGACTTCGGCCACACGCCGCAGCACCGCGTCGCCGTGCGGATGCCCGCGGCGGTCGTTGATGAACTTGAAGTCGTCGACGTCCAGGACCGCCAGGGCGAGCGGATCCTGATAGCGAGCGGCGGAGGCGACGGCCTGCGGGAGCTCGTCCTGGAAGGCCCGCTGGTTGGGCAGGTCGGTCAGCCCGTCGCGCGTGGCGCGTTGCAGCGCCCGGCGATGGTCGCGCATCAACACCCTCCCACCGACCAGATAGAAGACGCCGCCGCCGCCGAACAGCGCGAGCAGCCCGACCAGCACGAGCACCCTGCGCATGTCGTGCAGTTGCGCGTCGTAGGTGCGGTGGTCGTAACTGACCTTGTAGGCGTAACGGCCGCCTGGCAGGTTGACGGGAGTGACGAACTCGAAGTTCTTACGGTCCTTCGTGGGATCAGCCTCCCGGCCGGCATATGACGTTCCATGTTCCAGCGCAGCGTCGATCCGGGGGTCGGAGTCTTCGGTCCCGATCAGGCGCTCCTCGCCCGCGGCCCTGACGACGTGCCGCTGGTCGATCAGGAGCGTCTCCAGCGTGCCGGGACGCTGTGCGACGGCGTTGAGCAGCCGGTCGATTTCGCCGATCGTCTGCGCCGGGGAAGCCGCATGGGCGCCACTCTCTTCAAAGCCCCGCACGTCCGCTCGCAGATCGTTGGCGTAGTTTTCGATCTGCCGGTGCTCCAGATTGCGATCGATCAGGACGTAGCCGACGACCCCGATCAGCGCAAAGGTGAGCGCGATCGCCGCGAACAGGCGAGCGCCAAAGCTGAAGGCCGAACCGTTCGCGGCGGCGTCACGGCGCTCGGCCAACCGGCGCCGCGGGTCAAGCGACCGGCGCAGCCGATTCCGGGATCGCGGCGCCGCAGGCGCCGCCGTGTCATCCACGTTGGACATTGTTCCATATATCGGCACAGACCGGCGGTCGCATTACAGCCGATGCGTGCCCATCGAGCGCAACGCGGCCGCTGCGATCCCACTCTCTGCCTGTCGAGCGCGTTCAGCCGGAGACGACGGCCGAGCGGCCGGCGTCTCCGCTCCCGTGCTCCCGGTCGAGCCCGTCGAGATACGGCGCCAGGTACTTGGAGGAGATCTTGCTCGGCGGCGACCAGGTCGGCGTGTCGGTGATCTGCGAGCTGAACCCGTGGCCACCGGTGATATGGGCCGTGAGATACAGAGGCTGCCCGCCCGTGAACAGCGTGCCGCGGATCACCGGATTGAACGGCTGGGGCGTGACCGGGGCGCCGGCCAGTGCGGCGATCGATTCCGCGACGGCATCGGCCTGCTGGGAGCCGAGGCCGCCGTGCTTGATCGGAAAGTCGGTCGCGTCGCCGGCCGCGTAGACGTGCTCGACCTCGGGTACCCGTCCGTAGGGGTTGACCCGAATGAAGCCGTGTTCGCCGAGCGGAATGCCGCGCACGCAGGGTCCATACAGCTCGGGCAGCGCGATCACCCGATCGACCTGCAGGTGACGATCGCCGGGATTGATCACGATCTCGCCGGCGCTCGGAATCTCGGCGTAGGCCGAGTTGACGGTCTGAATGCCCGCGCGCGTGAGCAGCTCGGTGACGCCTTCGCTGGCGGCGGCGCCGAAGATCGCCAGCGGGCGATCCTCGGGGGTGACGATCGTGGTCGCGAGCTCGACCCCCACGTCGTAGGCGCGTCCGGCGGTCATCAGCGCGAGCTCATACAGCGGCAGCGGCCAGGCCATCCGCCCGGGCGCCACGAACGCCAGGCGGTGAACGTAGCCGCCCTCGATGTCCTGGATCAGGCCGTGCAGGGTCTCGTCCAGCCGGCGGTCGTCGATCGTGAGCGCGTGCGTATAGCGGGCCCGCGCATGCGCCCCGAGCGCCAGCACCAGCGCGTCATACTCGAGCGCCTGCTCGCCCACGGTGTGCAGCAGCCGCTTGTCCGGCTCGATCCAGGCGAGCTCATCGACGAGCAGTTGTGCGCCGGCGTCCTGCGCGATCCGCTGCAGGGGGTAACGATGGGCGGGGCCGTAGGCAAATGGCTCGCGCACAGCCAGCGGGCGGTAGGCAAACTCGGCGTTGGGCGCGACGAGCGTCACGTCGGTAGCACCGGGCGCGAGTTGCGCGAGCGCCAGCCCGGTCTCCAGGGCGGCAACGCCGCCGCCGACGATGATCACGCGCAAACGATCGGGGTATGGGACGTCGGTGGTCATCTGGAATGTGTGGTGTCGGTGATCATCGCACGCCAAGACTAAGCCGCGCAGGAGGGTGGATCAGCCGCGAAAAACCCGTTGTTGCATGAGGATAACTACGGAGTAAGCTCCCTTGAGCAATGACCATAGATTCCGAAGAGCGGTGGATTCGCCGGCTGCTCGACGTGGGACGCGTCCTGATGACCGAGCTCGACCTCGCGGCCGTGCTCGACCGGATGCTGCAGACGGCACGTGAGATCACCGGGGCGCGATATGCCGCACTGGGAATCTTGAACAGCGAGCGCACCGAGCTCGAGCAGTTCCTGACCTCGGGGATCGACGTGCAGACACGCAGGGCGATCGGCGATCTGCCGCGCGGACGCGGCGTGCTCGGCGTGCTGATCGAGCATCCCACCCCGCTGCGCCTGCCCGACGTGGGCCGGCACCCCGGCAGCTACGGGTTCCCGGCGGGACACCCGGTGATGCACGACTTCCTCGGAGTCCCGATCCTGATCCGCGGACAGGCATGGGGCAACCTGTATCTGACCGAGAAGCAGGGCGGGCAGTTCAGCGAGCGTGATGAGGAGGCCGCCGTGATCCTCGCCGAGTGGGCGGCGGTGGCGATCGACAACGCGCGCACGTATGAGACGAGCGAGCGCCGCCGCCGGGAGCTCGAGAAGACGGCTCGCAGCCTCGAGGCCACGCGCGACGTGGCCGTCGCGATCGGGGGGAAGATCGCGCTCGAGCACGTGCTCGAGCTGATCGTCAAGCGCGGGCGCGCGCTGGTGGGCGCGCGGAGCCTCGTGATCATGCTGCGCGAGGGACATGAGCTGGTCGTGCACGCCAGCGCCGGTCACATACAGGACATGCAGGGCAAGCGCCTGCCGATCGCCGGATCGACCTCCGGGCAGGTGCTCGAGCGCCGGCTGGCGGAGCGGATCACCGACATCGACGCCCGCCTGCGGATCGCTCCCAGCGAGTTCGGGGTCTCCGACGCGCACACGGCGCTACTGGTGCCGATGGTCTACCGCGGCGAGGCGTTGGGAGTGCTGGCGGCGTTCGATCGCGGTGAGGACGGCAACATGTTCGGCGAGGATGACGAGCAGGTGCTGCGCACGTTCGCCGCGAGCGCGGCAACGGCTGTGGCGATGGCGCAGAGCGTGCAGGCAGACCGGCTGCGCAGCTCGCTGGCCGCCGCGGATGCCGAGCGCCGCCACTGGGCGCGCGAGCTGCACGACGAGACGTTGCAGGGCCTCGGCGGTCTGCGCGTGCTGCTGTCATCAGCGCTGCGCCGTGACGATCTGGAGCTCGCGCAGGAGGCGATGCGTGAGGCCGTGGAGCAGATCGAGAGCGAGATCGCCAACCTGCGGGCGATCATCACCGAGCTACGTCCGGCGGCCCTGGACGAGCTCGGGCTGCGGACCGCGATCGAGGCGCTGCTCGATCGCCACCGTGAGCAGAGCGGGTTTGAGATCGACGGCGAGCTCGCGCTACCCGGCCCCTCGACCAGCGACGAGCGACTGATCGAGGACCTCGAGACGGCCGTCTATCGCATGGTCCAGGAGGCGCTGACGAATGTGGCCAAGCACGCACGAGCGAACCACGTGCGCGTGGTCGTCCGCGAGTCCGGCACCGAGCTGTTGATCGAGGTGCAGGACGACGGCGTCGGCTTCGACATGCAGACCACCAGCGAGGGCTTCGGTCTGGCCGGCATGCAGGAGCGGGCGAGCCTGGCGGGCGGCAAGCTGAGCGTAGAGTCCGGCCCGCGGGGAACGCTGCTTACGGCCCGTCTGCCGGCGCGCCGGCGCGATCCATCCGTGCCGATCGCAGAGATTACGGCTCGGCCGGCTCCTGAGCAGGCTGCTTCCTAGCGAACAGCGCGTCCCCCAACCGGGAGGCCACACGCGGGCTGACATAGCGCTCGCCGAGGGCGGCCGCCCGCACGGCCTGGACCAGCTCGCCGTCGGCGAGCTCCTTGGATACAAACCCGGCGGCCCCGGCGGCGAGCACGCTCTGGGCGAACGCCGGGCTGTTTTCCATGGTCATCACCACGATCCGGGTCGCCGGCACACGCTCGCGCAGGGGACCGATCGCCTGGAGGCTCGACCCATCCGGCAACATCAGATCCAGCACGAGCACGCACGGCCGATGATCCTGTACATGGCGCACCGCACCGGCCAGATCGCCGGCTTCGGCAATCACCTCCACGTCCTCCTCCCCGTCGAGCAGCCGCCGTACGCTGCTGCGCACCAGGTCGTGATCGTCGGCCAAGACGACGCGGATCGGCGATCGCGCATGGTCACCGGGATCGAAGTGCGCCGCCTCGGGCGCCAGCTGCAGATGACCGGCCATCGCACGACCCTAGCCCTCGGGCGCCGGCTCGGCTTCCGTGCAAACACGTGGACGTGGCGGGGCAAATCACTGAGCTCTACGTCTGCACGAGCCTGCCCGTTTCCAGCACCACCCTCGCCAGTTGCGTAGTTCTCCGCAGCACGAGCGGGGCGCGTCCCCGATGATCTCCCGCCGTTGCGTGCTCGAAGATGTCAGAGCGCATGCAGCCCGTGATCCACACCCAGGGGTTGACCAAGCGCTACGGCGAGACCCTGGCGCTCGACGGGCTCGACTTGACCGTGCAGCCGGGCGAGGTCTACGGATATCTCGGACCAAACGGGTCGGGCAAGACGACGACGATCCGCTTGCTGCTCGGCCTGCACCAACCGAGCGCCGGGAGCGCGCGTCTGTTTGGCCTCGATGCCTGGAGCGAACCGGTGGCCGCCCATCGGCGTACCGCCTACGTCGCGGGCGAGCCGTTTCTGTGGCCGGCGCTGACGAGCGCCGAGACGTTCGAGCTGCTCGCGCGCGTGCACGGGGACACCGACGTTGCCTATCGCGACGAGCTCGTGCGGCGGTTTCAGCTGGATACGCGCAAGCGGATCCGGGCTCTGTCGAAGGGCAACCGCCAGAAGGTGCAGCTGATCGCGGCGCTCGCCACGCGCGCGCAGCTGCTGCTGCTGGATGAGCCGACCAGCGGGCTTGACCCGCTGATGGAGGTGGCGTTCCGTGACTGCGTGCGGGAAGCCAAGGAGCGTGGCCAGACCGTGTTCCTATCCTCGCATATCCTCGGCGAGGTCGAGGCGCTGTGCGATCGCGTGGGGATCCTGCGCAGGGGCAGGCTGGTCGATCAGGGGACGCTTCCGGAACTGCGCCACCTGGCCGCGCAGACGGTCGAGGTCACGTTCACGGGCCCGGCGCCCGAGATCGCGCCGCTGCCGGGGGTGCGCAGCGAGAGCGCCGGCCCGAACGAGCTGCGGTTTGAGGTCTCCGAGAGCGTCGGCCCGCTGATCGCCGCGCTCGCCGAGACAGGGGGCGAGCGCATCAAGACCCTGACCAGCCGCGAGCCGACGTTGGAGGAGATATTCCTGCACCACTACGACGCCTCCGACGGCCGTGTCGGCGAGTAACGACCTCGAGTTGGCGCCAGGTGGGGCCGGGGCACAGGGTGTGAGCGGGACCACGGATGCGACGACAACACCGGACATATCCCGGACGCCCGGTGCGAGCAGGACACCGCCGCCGGCAGTCGCCGGGTCGGCCGTGCGCGCGTTGACCCGCCAGGCGTTTCGCGACGCCCGTACGCGGACGATCTCGTTCGCTTATCTGTTCGCTCTGTATGCCTACATCCAGCCGGCCGGGTTTCGCCACGCCTATCCCACCCTCGCGGATCGCATCGCATTTGCGCACAGCTTCGCCGGCAACGACGCGCTGCGGCTGTTCTACGGCTATCCGTATGACGCGGTCACGATCGGCGGCTACAGCGCCTGGCGCGTGGGCGGGACGCTCGCGATCGTCGCCGCGGTGTTCGGCGTGCTGGCCGCCGTGCGCGCGCTGCGCACCGAGGAGGACACCGGCCGGATGGAGCTCGTCGCTGGCCGGGCGCGTGGGGCGCGGAACGGCATATCTCGCGGCGCTGGGCGCGATCGCGGCCGGTGCGGTGATCCTGTGGGCCGCCGAGACCGCCGGCTTCATCCTCGGCGGCTTGCCCGCAGGCGAATCGGCCTACCTGGCACTGGCGACGGCTTCGGTCGTGGCGGTGTTCACCGGGGTCGGCGCCCTGGCCAGTCAGCTGGCGCCTACCCGGCGGGTCGCGCTCGAGCTCGGAACCGGGGTCGTGGTCGCATGCCTGCTGGTGCGAGCGATCGCCGACACCTCCGCCGGCGCCGGCTGGCTGCGCTGGCTGACACCGCTGGGCTGGGCTGAGCAGCTGCGGCCGTTCGCCGGCGCGCAGTCGTGGGTGCTGGTTCTGCCGCTGGTCGCTACCGCGCTGCTGCTGAGCGCGGCGGCGTGGATCGCCGCACGGCGGGACATCGGCACCGGTGTGCTTCCGGCCCGCGACAGCGCCGATCCCGACCTGCGCCTGCTGGGCTCCCCGACCGCCCAGGCGCTGCGCACGGAGCGCGGTGGCCTGATCGCGTGGGCGGGCGGCGTCGGCCTGTTCGCGCTGATCCTGGGCATGCTCTCGGCGAGCATCTCCTCGGCCGGGATCTCCAAGAGCATGCGCGAACAGCTCGCCAAGCTCGGCTCGGGCTCGATCGCGACGCCGAGCGGGTATATCGCGTTCGTGTTCCTGTTCTTCATTCTCGCCGTCAGCCTGTTCGTGTGCGCCCAGATCGCCGCCGCGCGGCGCGAGGAGGCAGAGCAGCGCCTGGAGACGCTGCTGGCCTTGCCGGTCGGCCGCGAGCGCTGGCTGGCCGGACGGCTGGCGCTGGCGGCGCTCGCGGCGACGGGGCTGTCGCTGCTGGCGGGCCTGTTCACCTGGGCCGGCGCGGTCTCACAGGGCGTCCCGATCACGCTGCCCAAGCTGCTGGAGGCCGGCGCCAACTGCCTGCCGGTCGCCCTGCTGTTCCTGGGGCTCGCCACGCTCGCCTACGCGCTCGCCCCCCGCGCGAGCGGCGGCATCGCCTACGGCCTGGTGACCGCGGCGTTTCTGTGGCAGCTCGTCGGCTCGCTGCTCGGCGTGCCCAAGTGGACCGTGGAACTGACGCCGTTCGCGCACGTGGGCCTAGTACCCACCCAGGCGTTCAGGGCCGGCTCGGCCGCGGTCATGCTGGCGATCGCGCTCGCGACGATGCTCGGCGCCCTGTGGGCGTTCCGCCGTCGCGACCTGACGGGGATGTAGCAACCAGAGACACGAAAGACCCATTACGGATTATTGAACGAAATCGAATTAACAGGACCCGATGGGGACAACTTAGGCCGCCGCAGGGCGGTATCAATAATCAACCGGCGACTATAATTTGGATTGCGGTAATTTTCACTATTTGCTAGCGTGTTTGCGTAGGTAGGCTTTGCGCAACGCAGACGACAAGCCCGGCTCAGGTGCGGACCAGACGGCCTCCGACGCGGATCAGAGCGCTTCAGACGCCGACCAGACCGCGTCGGACACAGACCAGACGAGCTCGGACTCAGACCAGACGGTTTCCGACACCGATCAAACGGCCTCCGATGAGGACCAGGCCGCCAGCGATCAGGAATCCGCCAAGGGAGCCGATCAACGAGCTCGCGACCTGGGCAGCGTGCATCGTGAGCACGCGACGCATCTCCGAAGCGAGCAATCCGGCGCGCGTCTGCGCACCGGATTAACGCGAGACATCACAGCAGACGAGCGAGCCCTGACGGCGTCCGCACGCGATCGCACAGCCGGTATGCGCGACGCCCAGGCCAGAGAACAAGCTCCGATGACGCAGTCACCTGGGTCGGTGAGCGCAGGCGGACAGGCTCTCGGCGGCGCCCACGAGCGTCAGCGAGCGGCGGCCGATCGCGCCAGAGCAGCGGCCGATCGTACGCGGGCGGCAGCCGATCGCGCCAGAGCCGCCGAGGAGCGTATCCAGTCCGCTCGCGACCGCACCCTGGCGGCGCACGATCGCGCCCAGGCGGCGCTGGACCGAGAGGCTTCGGAGATCGACGAGCTGACCCATGTCCGGCGCCGAGGCGCCGGGATCAAGCAGCTTCAGCGGGAGATCGATCGCGCACGTCGGGCGCCGGAAGAGCTGATGGTCGCGTTCGTTGACGTCGATGGGCTCAAGCGCGTCAACGACACCAAGGGGCACCTAGCGGGAGACGCGCTGCTCGTCGCCGTCGCCGACTCGTTGCGAGCGTGCTTGCGCTCGTACGACCTGATCATGCGCTTCGGCGGCGATGAGTTCGTGTGTGTGCTGCCGCACGCCGATGTCACGCAGGTCCGCGGGCGCTTTGACGAGGTGTCAAAAGCGCTGACGGACGGATCCACCTCAGGCTCGATCACGGTTGGGTTCGCGGAGCTCGGCGACAACGATTCGCCGGAGGACCTGATTCGCCGCGCAGACGCCGATCTGCTGGCTCATCGTGGGCAGGCGTGAATCCAAGCGACCCCTGCGAAAGAGCGTCCGAGGAGGCCATGCGCGCGGTCTGGCGGGAGCATCGCGCCGGGGCTATGGAGCGCCTGGACCTGATCGAACGTGCCGTGAGCGCGTTGACCGCGGACGAGCTCGACGAGCAGTTACGCGTGCAGGCACAGCGAGCCGCGCACACGCTGATCGGGTCGGTCGGGACGTTTGGCTTTATTCATGCCTGCGAGGCGACGCGCGAGCTCGAGCTCGCGCTCGCCGACCCCGGCCCCGACCCGGCGCGCGCAGGGGCAATGTCTGCGCTCATCGCGGTCGTGCATCGCGAGCTGCAGGACGATGCGCTCCCGTCCCGAGGCACGCCGCGCACCGTGACAGCCGGCCATCGGCTGCCGGTCGGCAATCAGCTGCCCACCGGCGATCGGTCACCCGCCGGCGATCGGTTGCGGGTCCTGGTCGTCGACGACGACCGCGAGCTGTGTGAGCGGATCGTCGCGGAGGCGTCATCGAGGGATATGCACTGCGACTCGGCCGGCAGCCCACAGGCAGCGCGGGCGCTGATCACCGAGCGTCCTCCGGCGATCGTGCTGCTCGATCTCACTTTTCCACCCGATGGGATGACAGACGCCTACGCGCTGCTGTCGGAGCTGAGCGCGGCGACGCCTCCGATTCCCGTGCTCGTGCTCACCGGCACCGGCGCCTTCACCGACCGTGTCGAGGCGGTGCGGCGCGGCAGCCGCGCGTTCCTGTCCAAGGCGTTGCAGCCCGCCGATGTGCTGGACGCCGTCGAGCAGTTCGTCGCGCGTGATCGCCTCGCGGCCACGCGGGTGCTCATCGTCGACGACGACCCCGCCGTGCTCGACGCGATGCGCGCGCTGTTGCAACCGCACGATCTCGAAGTGTGGACCCTCGCCGACCCGCTCCGCTTTTGGGACACGCTGGAGCACGTGGTCCCCGAGCTGCTGATCCTCGATGTCAGCATGCCTGCCATCAACGGCCCCGAGTTGTGCCGCACCGTGCGTAACGATCCCCGCTGGAGCCGTCTCGCCGTGATCTTCGCCACCGCCCACACCGACCCCGCGACCATCGAAGAGGTGTTCAGCGCCGGCGCCGACGACTACATCGCCAAGCCGATCGTCGGGCCCGAGCTCGTCAACCGCGTCGCCAATCGCCTGGAGCGCGTCCGCCTCTACCGCGCCCAGGCGGAGACGGACTACCTCACCGGCCTGGCCAACCGGGCCAAGTCAGACGAGGGCCTTATGCAGCTCGCCGCGCTCGCCGATCGCTTCTCAGAGCCCCTGGCGGTGGCCATGCTCGACATCGACCGTTTCAAGCTCGTCAACGACCGTCACGGCCATGCCGTCGGCGACAGCGTGCTGCGACGGCTGGGGGAGCACCTGCGGCGCGACTTTCGCGGCAACGACGTCGTCGGACGCTGGGGCGGAGAGGAGTTCATCGTCGGCATGTACGGCATGACACGTGAGAACGGCGTGAAGCGCCTCACCGACACGCTCGAGCGCTTCGACGAGGAGGAGTTCACGGACAGCAAGGGGACGTTGCGGGTGAGCTTCAGCGCGGGCGTCGCCGAGTATCCACTCGACGGAGGCGACCTCCGTACGGTCTCGCGCGCAGCGGACGAAGCCCTCTATCGCGCCAAGGCGGCCGGGCGAGGCCGGGTGCTGGCGGCCGGGACAAATTGCGAGCCGGATCAAATGGCAGCGTCGTAGCATACGCCCAGCGTTGGCCGCTGCGAGTGCTTCACCAGACCGTATGACCTGCCTCTATGTGTGCTGTAACGCTTGCGCCCGGGCAGGAGCGGTGCGCTCGGCCCAGTTCTGAAGGAACGCCTCGGTGGCGGCTACGTCGAGGGGACGGGCGAACAGGTAGCCCTGCCCGTTGTCGCAGTCCTCGTCTTTGAGCAGGGAGAGCTCTTGTGGTTGCTCGATGCCCTCGGCGAACGTCTCGAGCGATAGCGCCTTGCCGAGCTGCACGAGGGTGTGGATCAGCGTCTCGCCCTCCTGGTTGTGCTGTAGCTGCGAGATGAACGAGCGGTCGATCTTCAGCGCGTTGACGGGGAACCGTTGCAGGTGGGCGATAGAGGAGTACCCGGTGCCGAAGTCGTCGATCGCGATGCGCACGCCCAGCTGCTTGATCTGAGCGAGACGTCGCGCGGTCTCCTCGACGTCGCGCATCAGCGTCGTCTCGGTGATCTCGATCGTCAGCGCCTTCGGATCCAAGCCGCTGTCGCAGAGAGCGTGTTCGATGTCGTCTATGAGCTGATCGGTGTCGAGCTGGCGTCCGGAGACGTTCACGGCGATGCCGATCGGATATCCGTCGTGACGCCACTTGGCGCCCTGCGAGCACGCCTCTTGCAGAACCCACTTACCGACATCGACGATCAGCCCCGTCTCCTCGAGCAGCGGGATGAAGTTGTCGGGTTGGACAGTCCCGCGCACCGGATGCTCCCAGCGGATCAGGGCCTCCACTCCGGTGGGGCTCATGTCGTTCAGGTTGACCGTCGGCTGGTAGACGAGGAAGAACTCGTCGTTCTCCAAGGCTTCGCGCAGGTCCATCTCCAGTTCCATGCGGTGCTGCACGGTGTGCTGCATGCCGTCCTCGAACACGACATAGCGGTGCTTGCCGTCCCACTTCGCGCGGTACATCGCGATGTCCGCGTCACGCAGGAGCTCTTCGGCGGAGATCCGGTCGCCCGCCGCGATCCCGATGCTCGCCGTCACGCTCACATGAGTCTCGTCGTCGGCTCCGAGCTTGAACGGCTGCTTGAGTGCGTCCAGCAGGCGTTCGGCGATCAGCTCGGGACCCACCTCGAGCGTGAGCGCTTCGGAGACAACGACGAACTCGTCCCCACCCAGACGACCCAGCGCGTCGGCCTCGCGCACCACGCCATCGAGCCGCGCGGCGACCGCCTTCAGGAGCTCGTCACCGACCGAGTGACCGAGCGTGTCGTTGATCGACTTGAAGTTGTCGAGATCTACGAACAGCGCCGCCACCGGCGTCTGGCTGCGAGCGGAGCGTACGAGCATCTGCTCGACGCGGTCCAGGATCAACGTACGGTTCGGCAAGCCGGTCAAAGGGTCATGGGTGGCCAGAAACGAAAGCTCCTCCTCGCGCCGCGCAAGCTCTTCACCCGTTCGCTGGCGCTCGGTTTCAAAGCACTCGCACATCCGCAGCAGGCTGAACTCGAGGCTCAGCTGTAAAATGCTCAGAGCCTGAGCGAGCGCCTCAGCTGAACTGCCCAGCTCTGCGGCGCGCTCGTGCAGCACCTCGGCCATCACGTTGCGCCAGGCAAAACAGCGCCTGGTCACCTCGTCCAGCGATGCCGCGCGGTGGGCCGCCAGCTCGGCGAAGATCTCCCACGTCTCCCGGCCGACCTCGACGGCCACCTCGATGCCCTCCCCCGCGATCCAGCGGGACACCGCCGTCGTGGAGCTGATGCTGATCCGTTCCATGCTCTTCTGAACCACAGCGTCAACATCCTCATAGCCCGGTCCCGCGGTTCGCGCGACCGTCTCCGCCAGCACGTCCTCGGCGCTGGCCTTCAACGCCTCGCCCAAAGGAGCCAGATCCTCCACCGGCTGCTGCAGCGCGGCCGGCGGCACCGGCGGCCGGTGCTTTCCGTCCTTCTCCGAGTTGGAGCGTTGAACAGTCATCTCACGCCCCAAATCGGCATCCGACGCCGATTCCACAAGTACGTCTTTTTCGCAGTAGACATGTATACACGCCGAGGCGCGACAAGGCACGGCCGGTTCGGGCTTCTGGGCGCCTGCGAGCGCAGCTCTCAGCAGAGCCCATTGCGTACCTCCTCCTGAACGCTCGCCTCCGAACAGAGGACCACGGATCCCCGCACTCCGCCGCGCACTCTTGCCAGCAGCGCAAACAGCTGCGGCGCACGGTCGGACATGGGCTGTGCCAGCTCCGCTTCGAGGCTGTGAGCCGCATCCGAGGCGTCTAGGAAGCCGAACATACCGACCGACCCAGCCAGCATGTGCGCGGCACGCTCGGCCTCGCGCCTGAGATCCGCGTCGAGACTCTCATTCGCGAGAGCTGCGATCGCGCGCTCGATCAAGTCGATCCGGTCGTATACACGATCGTGCTGTCGTTCCCAGACCGCTCGCAACGTGTCCAATGTCCATACGGCGTCGGCATGAACACCAGCGTCGGCATGAACACCAGCGTCGGCGTGGACCCCGACGGAGACGGGAGCGAGCCCGGTGGTGGGAGCAAGCTCGGTACGCGGTCTGTTTACGGCCGTCGGCATGGGCATCAACTCCAGCATCGACAGGCGTGACACGGCCAAGAGGCGGATAACCCGCAGACCAGCCGCGGTGAAGTACGGTCCTCGGTTGCCAGGCGGTCGTCGTTAAACGAAGCATCGTGGTGCATCTGACTCGATCCCGCAACCTGGCTGTCGCGCTCGGCGGGCTGCTGCTGGCGTATCTGAGCTGGCAGCTGCTGCACTGGCTGCCCGGCCGCCAGCAGCTCGGCCAGCTGTTCCTGCCGCTGTTCGACCTGATCGCGATCACGGCCGCCTGGGGTGCGTCGCGGCGCTGCGCCCCCGTGCCCGCCCTGCGGAGGTTCTGGAGATTGATCGCCGCCGCGATCGCCGCCGAGCTGATCGCTGACGTGATCCTCTCCGGATACGACATCGCCTACAGCCGGGCGCCGTTCCCCACGCCCGCGGACGCGTTCTTTCTCTCCTTCTATGTGCTGCTGCTGGTGGCGCTGCTGTCGATCCCGGTCGCACGCATGACGCTCGCCGCACGTCTGCGGATGTCGCTCGATGGCTGGACGATCGTGCTCGGCGGCGGGGCGGTCGTGTGGTACTTCGTGCTCGGGCCCACGGTGCTCTCCACGGGGGAAGACCTGCTTGCGAAGACCGTCTCGATGGCCTACCCGCTCTGCGACCTGGTGCTGCTGGGTGCGGTGGCGGTAGTGCTGCTGCGCCGCAGCCCCGCAACGCTGCGCCTGCCACTGCTGTGGATCGCCGCCGCGATGCTGCTGACGGTGGTGGCCGACACCGTCTACGGGTACGGTGTGCTGCACAACACCTACACTGCGGGGAGCCCCGTGGACACGCTGTACGTGCTCGAGTACTGCGCGCTGACGCTGGCCGCGCTCACGCAGCGCCCGGTGCGCGCACAGGACCCCGACGCGCGTGTGAACGAGTCCGCCAAGGGCAACGCATCCGAGGAGGAGTCCGCGCAGCGCTACCGGGTTGCTCCCTGGCTGCCCTACATCGGCCTCACCGTCGGCTTCGGAGTGCTGTTGGGCGCCACCATCGGCCATGCCTTCTTCCCCGATGTCAGCCTTGTGCTGATCGTGATCGGCCTCGCCGCGCTGGTGGCCGCCCGCCAGTATCTGGCTCAGCGCGAGCTGGGCAGAGTGCAGGCCACCCTGCGCGAGAGCGAGCGGCGCTTCCGCGCGATCTTCGACAACGCCGCGGTCGGGATCACCTACACCGACCTCGACGGGCCGGCGATCCTCGACGCCAACAACACGTTCGCCAAGATGGTCGGCTACACCCCCGAGGAGCTGCGCGGCGGGGACTACTCGCGCATCGCCCAGGGCGACTTCAAGGGCGCCGACCGGGCGCTGGCCGAAGCGGTGCGCAGCGGCCAGGTCGAGCATCTGCAACAGGAACTGGGCTACGTCAGCGCCAACGGGACCACGCGCCAGGCGATGCTCAGCGTCTCCGCCGTGCGCGACGAGCAGGGCCGGCCCAGTCACGTGGTGGGGATCTTCGAGGACATCACCCGCCGTCGCGACGCCGAACGCGCCAAGGAGGAGTTCGTCTCGATCGTCGGCCACGAGTTGCGCACACCCCTCACCTCGATCCGCGGCTCGCTCGGCCTGCTGGCGGGGGGACTGGTCGGCGAGCTTCCAGAAGACGCCGCGAACATGGTGGCGCTGGCGGTCGACAACACCGACCGGCTGGTGCGACTGGTCAACGACATCCTCGACATCGAGCGCATGGACTCCGGCCACCTGCCGCTCGAGCGCGCGTCCGTGGAGGTGGCGGAGCTGGTGCGCTCCTCCGTGCAGGCGCTCCAGGACACGGCCGCACAGGCCGACGTGCAACTGCGCACCGACGTGCAGGAGCTGGAGGTGTGCGCCGACGCCGATCGCATCGTGCAGACGCTCGTCAACCTGCTCGGCAACGCGATCAAGTTCTCACCGCGCGAGGGTTGCGTGACGGTCGCGGTCAGCCGCGGCGATGGGTGCGCCCGATTCTCTGTCACCGACAGCGGCAGGGGCATACCGGCGGACCAGCTCGACTCGATCTTCGAGCGCTTCAACCAGGTCGACGTCTCCGATGCACGCGAGAAGGGCGGCAGCGGCCTCGGGCTGGCAATCGCCCGCGGCATCGTCGAGAGCCATGGCGGACACCTCTGGGCCGAGAGCGTCCCGGGGCAGGGCAGCACCTTCTACTTCACGCTCCCGCTGGCGGGAGCGGGCGCCCCCTGCTCGAGCGGCGTGCCCACTCTCCAGGAGCTGAGCGCGGGACTTCAAGAGGCGCTCGTATGAACCCGCGCCTGCTGCTCGTGGAGGACGACGAGAGCATCCGCGCGATCGCTCACATGAGCCTCGAACGGATCGGCGGCTGGAGCGTCGTGGACGCCCGGAGCGGCGAGGATGCCCTGCGACTGCTCGAGGCAGGCGAGACGTTCGCCGCCGTGGCGATGGACGTGATGATGCCCGGCCTCGACGGCCCCGCGACGCTGCGCCGGCTGCAGGACGACGGACTGCTTGCGGGCACGCCCGTGGTGTTCCTCACGGCGAAGGTGCAGCGAGCCGAGCGGGAACGATTGAACGCACTGGGAGCCGCCGGCGTGATCGCCAAGCCGTTTGACCCCATGACCCTCCCCGAAGAGCTCGAGCGGTTGCTGAAGACCGGCTGAAGACGACTCCGCGTCAAGCCGCGTTTACAAGGTGGTACGCTGTCAGAGTGGAAAAGGCCTGGGATGTGGAACTCCGGCCTGAAGAGTAGAGGTCAACCGGAGCGCGTTATCGCCGCTGAAGCCGAGCCCATCGCTCGGTCCCGAGAGTTCGCGGCGCATACTGCCCTACTGGAGCTCTTGCCGGACGCGATCGTGGGAATCGGTCGAGACGGCTTGATCGTGCTGGTCAACGCACAGGTGGAGGCGCTGTTCGGGTACGAACGCGAGGAACTGCTGGGACAGCCGGTGGAGGTGCTGGTGCCCGAGCGCTTCCACGACACGCACAGCTCCCACCGGGCGGGATACTTCGCCGATCCGCGCACCCGGCCGATGGGCGCCGGACTGGAGCTGTTCGCGTGCCGGCAGGACGGCAGCGAGTTCCCGGCCGAGATCAGCCTGTCGAGCATCGAGACCGATAACGGCACGCTCGCGATCGCCGCGGTCCGTGACGTCAGCGAACGCGTGGTGGCCGCTCGCGAGCGCGAGCGCCTGAAGACGGACGCGGAACAGGAGCGATTGCAGAA
The DNA here is from genome assembly GCA_963810645.1 of uncultured Solirubrobacterales bacterium. Classification (GTDB taxonomy): domain Bacteria; phylum Actinomycetota; class Thermoleophilia; order Solirubrobacterales; family Solirubrobacteraceae; genus Palsa-744. The sequence continues at coordinate 140,095 of CAWEOK010000009.1, forward strand.
CCAGTTGCACCAAGCACAGCGCCTGGAGAGCCTCGGGCAGTTGGCGGGCGGGATCGCCCACGACTTCAACAACCTGCTGGCAGTGATCATCAACTACGCCGCATTCGTGGCCGACGATCTGAACGCTACCCCGATTACCGACAAGGACCGTAAGTCGATGAGCGAGGACGTCGAGCAGATCAGCCTCGCCGCCGAGAAAGCCGCGCACCTGACCCACCAGCTGCTGGCGTTCGCCCGCCGCGAGGTCGTCCAACCGGCGATCGTCAACGTAAATGACGTGGTCAGCGCAGTCGAGCAGCTGCTGCGCCGCACGCTCGGCGAGCACGTCGAGCTGCACAGCTCGCTGGCGGATGACCTGCGGCCGGTGCTCGCCGATCCGGGACAGCTCGAGCAGATCCTGGTGAACCTCGCGGTCAACGCGCGCGACGCGATGCCCGATGGGGGAACACTGCGGATCGACACCGCCAACATGGAGATCGACGAGGACTACGCCGCCTCGCGGCCAGAGCTCTCGCCGGGACCCCACGTCCGCCTGCGCGTCAGCGATACGGGCGTGGGCATGCCCCCCGAGACGGCGCAGCGCGCGTTCGACCCGTTTTTCACGACCAAGCCGCCGGGGCAGGGGACCGGCCTGGGTCTGGCGACCGTCTACGGGATCGTCCAGCAGGCGGGCGGACGGGCGCAGATCTACTCCGAGATCGGCGTCGGCACGACGTTCACGGTGCTGCTGCCGGCAACCGAACAGGCAAGCGCTCCCGAGGAGTCCCAATCGGACTCCCAACCGGCGCGAGGCGAAGAGACGATTCTGCTCGTCGAGGACGAGCAGGCGTTGCGCGAGGTCACCCGCCGCATCCTGACCGGAGCCGGGTATCGGGTGATCGTCGCGGCAAACGGCCCCGAGGCGCTCGAGACGGCCGACACGCACAGCGGTCCGATCGACCTGGTGCTCAGCGACGTGATCATGCCGCAGATGCCCGGACCGCAAATGGTAGCGCAACTGCTGGCGCAGCGACCCTCGGTGCGCGTGCTGCTGATGTCGGGGTTCGCCCAGCCGATCCTCGATGCCGGAGGGCACCTGGATGAGGGCATGACACTGATCGAGAAGCCGTTCTCCGGACCCACGCTGCTGGCGAAGATCGCACAAATCCTTGAGCGAGCGGGGTGATTGACGAGTGCCGGAGCTGCTGATAGCCGACGACGAGGAGGCACTGCGCCACTGGGAGGAACGGGTCGTACGCGACCAGGGCTACTCCTGCGACGGCGCAGGCGACGCAAGTGCCGTGCGCGAGCAGCTGCGGCGAGACTCCTACCAGCTCGCGCTGCTCGACGTGAACATGCCGGGCGAGTCCGGCATCGAGCTGCTGGCGTATATCCGCCGCGAGTATCCCGAGGTCGCGGTGCTGATGGTCACCGGCGAGGACTCGACCGAGCTGGCGATGACGGTGATCGAGCAGGGCGCGTACGGGTATCTAATCAAGCCGGTCGCGGCGGGCGAGCTGCTGATCAACGTAGCCAACGCGCTGCGCCGCCGTCGCGGTGAGCTCCAGAACCAGCGCCTGCTGCAACGCCTGCAGCAGACCGTGGACGAGCGCAGCTCAAAGCTCGAGGAGGCGTTGCAGGATCTCGAGCTGTCCGAGACCAAGGTATGGGTCTCTCAGGCCGAGACGATCTTTCGCCTGGCGCGAATGGTCGAGTTCCGCGACGAGGAGACCGGACATCACCTGCACCGCATGAGCTCATACTGCGAGATCATCGCTCGCCAGATCGGGCACGAGGAGCAGCAGTGCGAGCTGATCCGCCTCTCGAGCCAGCTGCACGACGTCGGCAAGGTCGCGATCCCCGACAGCATCCTGCTCAAGCGCGGCAAGCTCACGCCCGCGGAGTTCGAAGTCATCAAGAGCCATGCCGAGATCGGGTTTCAGATGCTCTCCGGATCGGCCTCGGAGGTAGTGCAGATGGGCGCGCTGATCGCCCGCACCCATCACGAGCGCTGGGATGGGGACGGCTATCCCCGGGGCCTTGCCGGAGCAGACATACCGCTTGAAGGTCGCATCGCGGCGGTGGCCGACGTGTTCGACGCGCTGACCAGCGATCGCGTGTACCGCTCGGCGCTGCCGGTCAGGTCGGCGACCGAGATGATGCGCTCCGAGCGTGGCAGCCACTTCGATCCGGAGCTGCTCGACGCGTTCCTCGGCGCCCTGCCCGAGGTCGAGGCGATCCGCAAGGCCTATGCCGACTGAGCGCGGTGGTCGGTGTCCTGCAGGCGGCGCGCGCAACGATGCGACCGGGGGACCCGCAACGCTCGGTCGATCGCGACGCAGAGCTGCTCGATCGTGAACGGCTTGACCAGGGTGTCCGTGAACACTATGCCGAGGTCGGCCAGCTCTGGCGGGGCGGCGGCGACGCTGACGCAGATCAGCGGCAGCGATGGATCGATCAGGTGCGCGGCTTGGGCGAGCACCGCACCGATCGGCGCCGCGGGCTCGACGATGAACACGTCCGCGCTCGTCAGCTGCTGGGGAGTCGGCGCCTTGACGGCGATCGGCTCATGGCCGAGGCGAGCGACCATGCGCTCCAGCAGTCGCCGGACGTCGTCGTGGGGCTCGCTGATCAATATTCGTGCCATGCCAGGAGGATCGGCGGCGCGGGTGGGAGTGCGGGGGTCAGCTGGTATGAGCGGCGTATGAGCCGAACCCGGGTCCTGGTCGTGGATGACGACGCCGTCACGCGGGAGCTGCTGCGTGGTGTGCTGGAGCGCGCCGGACATGAGGTGCGCGAGGCCGAGGACGGGCGCGCGGGGCTGCGCGAGCTGTACTCGCATTCGCCCGACCTGGTGATCCTGGATGTCGAAATGCCCGAGCTGGACGGATGGGCGACGTTGGAGCGCATCCGTGACATGAGCGACGTGCCCGTGCTGATGCTGACCAGGCGCGAGACCGAGCTCGAGCGCGTGCGGGGACTGCACGGTGGAGCCGACGACTACGTGGTCAAGCCGTTCGGCCGTCAGGAGCTTGCCGCCCGCGTGCAGGCGCTGCTCCGTCGCGCGGGTGAGCGCTCCGAGCAGCAGGAAACCTACGCCGACTCGCGCCTGACGATAGATGTAGCCCAGCGCGCGGTTCGCTACGACGAGCGCGAGGTGCACCTGACGCCGCTGGAGTTCAAGCTGCTGAGTACGTTAGTGCGCAACCCCAACCAGGTGCTCAGCCGCGACCAGTTGCTGGAGCTCGTGTGGGGCGACTCGCTCGGGGTATCGCCCGAGCAGGTGAAGCTGTACGTCGGGTATCTGCGCCGCAAGCTCGCCCCGGCGGCGCCGCAGAGCACCCCGATCGAGACGGTGCGGGGGTTCGGATATCGCTACCGGCGGGACCGGGTCTGACACTGTGGCTGCGTCTGGATCTAGCGCCCCAGCACAGACCTGACCTGCCGGGCGATCTCCAGGTCCTCGCGCGCGGCGATCACAAGCGTCCTCGCGGACGCATCCGCGGCCGAGACATCGGTGTCCGTCGCCGACTGGAGCGAGGCATTGCGCCCTGCATCCAGCGCCGCTCCCAGGAACCCGAGCCCATCGGTGGCCAACTCGCGTACGGTCGCCGATCCCTCCCCCACCCCACCGGTGAACACGAGCGCGTCGAGACCACCGAGCGATGCTGCCATCGCGGCGATGCCGGAGCGCAGCCGGTGGACATACACGTCCAGAGCCAGACGCGCGGTCTGGCCGATCCTCGAACCGTCGTCCACCCCGACTCGCTCCACGAGCTCGCGCATGTCCGCCGTGCCCGCCAGTCCCAGCAGGCCGGAGCGGTGCTCGAGCGCATCGGCCAGCTCCGGTGCCGACAGACCCTCGTGCTCAATCAACCACAGCAGCAGTCCGGGATCGACGCTGCCCGAGCGCGTGGCCATCACGAGTCCCTCCAGCGGCGTGAACCCCATCGTCGTGTCGAGCGAGCGCCCATCGCCGATCGCGCACAGCGAAGCGCCCGCGCCCAGGTGGCAGCTGACGATCCGCAGTCCGGCCGGGTCGCGCTCGAGCAGCTGTGGCGCGCGGCGGGCGACCCAGGCGTGAGAAAGGCCGTGAAACCCGTACCGGCGCAGGTCCCAGCGAGCACGCCAATCCGCCGGCAGGGCATACGTCGCGGCGGCCGCCGGCAGGGTGGCGTGGAAAGCGGTGTCGAAGCAGGCGACCGCGGGCAGGTCGGGCAGCAAGGCCGTAACCGCGTCCAGGGCGGCCAGGGACTTCGGTTGGTGCAGCGGGGCGAGGTCCACCAGGACACGCAGATCCGCCTCCACCCCAGCGTCGATCAAGACCGCCTCGCGAAAGTGTTCACCGCCGTGCACGATCCGATGCCCGATCGCATCCGCTGAACCGAGACCAGAGTCCAGGGCACGGCGCAGAGCCGCATCGTCGATCTGCGCCCGCGGGGCGGGAAGCTCCTCCTCGGCGAGGATCTCATCGTCGCCATCCAACAGCACCAGCTTGAGGCTGCTCGAGCCCGCGTTGACGACGAGGACGCGCATCGAAACCTACGCGCCGTGCGCGCCGTCGCCAAACGGCCACGTCCAGTCGCGCAGCTGCGGCGGATCGTCCCCGTGCTCGCGCGTGTATGCACGGTGGCGCAGCCGCTCATCGGACATGTGCTGGCGCAGGTGCGCGGCGCGCTCGCCCAGACCGGGGACGCGGTCGATCACATCCATGACGAGGTGGAAGCGGTCGAGGTCGTTGAGCATGACCATGTCGAACGGGGTCGTGGTGGTGCCCTCCTCCTTGTAGCCGCGCACGTGGATGTTGTGATGGTTGGTGCGCCGGTAGGTCAGGCGGTGGATCAGCATCGGATAGCCGTGATAGGCGAAGATCACCGGCTGACCGGTCGTGAACAGCGCGTCGAACTCCTCGTCCGGCAGTCCGTGGGGGTGCTCTGAGTCGGGCTCCAGGCGCATCAGGTCAACGACGTTTACGACGCGAACCCGCAGATCCAGCAGCTCGTCTCTGAGGATCGCCGCGGCGGCAAGGGTCTCGAGCGTCGGGATGTCACCCGCGCACGCGAGCACCACGTCGGGCTCGACGCCGTCGTCGCTGCAGGCCCAGTCCCACACGCCGATCCCGCGCGTACAGTGCGCGATCGCCTCGTCCATCGAGAGGTAGTCCAGGGATGGTTGCTTGCCGGCGACGATCACGTTGACGTAGTCGCGGCTGCGCAGGCAGTGATCGGCGACCGACAGCAGGCAGTTGGCGTCCGGGGGCAGGTAGACGCGGACGATCTCGGCGCGCTTGTTGACGACGTGGTCGATGAACCCGGGGTCCTGGTGGGAGAACCCGTTGTGGTCCTGACGCCACACGTGCGAGGACAGCAGGTAGTTCAGCGACGCGATCGGCCGCCGCCAGGGGATCGTGCCGCTGACTCGCAGCCACTTTGCGTGCTGGTTGAACATCGAGTCGACGATGTGGATGAACGCCTCGTAGCAGTTGAACAGCCCGTGTCGGCCGGTCAAAAGGTAACCCTCCAGCCAGCCCTGACACAGGTGCTCGGACAGGACCTCCATCACACGCCCATCCACAGCGAGGTGATCGTCGGTCGGCAAGGTCTCGGCCTCCCACACACGATCGGTGATCTCAAACACCGCGCCCAGGCGGTTGGACGCCGTCTCGTCGGGACCCATGATCCGGAAGGTGTCGGGGTTGCGCCGGATCACCTCGCGCAGGAACCCGCCGAGCAGGCGCGTGGCCTCGCTCGTGCTCGTGCCCGGCCGGGGAACCTCGACGGCGTGGTCGCGAAAGTCGGGCATCTCCAGATCACGCAGCAAAAGGCCGCCGTTGGCGTGCGGGTTGGCGCCCATCCGCCGCTCGCCCCGCGGCGCGAGCGCTGACAGCTCTCCTCGCAGGGCGCCGCGCTCGTCGAACAGAGTCTCAGGTCGATACGAGCGCAGCCAGGTCTCCAGTTGCGCCAGGTGCTCGGGGTTGCCGGCCAGGTCAGCGAGCGGGACCTGGTGGGAGCGGAACGACCCCTCGGCCGGCAGTCCGTCCACGAACGCGGGGCCGGTCCATCCCTTCGGTGTGCGCAGCACGATCATCGGCCAGCGCGGGCGTGCCGCACCGTCGTGCTCGGGATTGCCCTCGCGCGCGCGCGTCTGAATACGTGTGATCTCCTCAGCTACCTCATCGAGCGTGGCGGCCATCAGCTGGTGCATCGCCATCGGGTCCGAACCCTCGACGAACCGGGGCGCATAGCCGTAGCCCTCCAGCAGCGAGCGCAGTTCCTCCCGTGGGATCCTCGCGAGCACCGTCGGGTTGGCGATCTTGTAGCCGTTCAGATGCAGCACCGGCAGCACCGCCCCGTCGCGAGCTGGGTTCAGGAACTTGTTCGAGTGCCAGCTTGCGGCCAGCGGCCCGGTCTCGGCCTCGCCGTCGCCGATCACGCAGCAGGCCAGCAGGTCTGGGTTGTCGAACACAGCGCCGTAGGCGTGCAGCAACGAGTAGCCCAGCTCACCCCCCTCGTTGATCGAGCCGGGCGTCTCCGGGGCAACGTGGCTGGGGATGCCGCCGGGGAAGGAGAACTGGCGAAACAGCCTGCGCAACCCCTCAGTGTCATGGCCGATGTGCGGGTAGACCTCGGTGTAGGTGCCCTCCAGGTAGACGTTCGCCACAACACCAGGACCCCCGTGACCGGGGCCGGCGACGTAGATCGTGTTCAGGTCGCGCTCGCGGATCACGCGGTTCAGGTGGGCGTAGACGAAGTTCAGTCCCGGCGTGGTGCCCCAGTGGCCGAGCAGGCGGGGCTTGACGTGCTCGATCCGCAGTGGCTCGCGCAGCAGCGGGTTGTCGAGCAGATAGATCTGACCGACCGACAGGTAGTTGGCGGCGCGCCAGTAGGCGTGCAGCGCGTCCAGTTCCGCAGCCGAAAGCGGCCCAAGCGAGTCGGTCACGGAGGAATCGTCAGTCACAGCGGCATTGTCGACCACGGGAAGACTTTTCCGTCTACCGGGAACCCGCAACGGGGCGGGTGGCGCAGAACCGCCGCGCTCAGGAGGGTTGCTGCGCGCGGTAGTGCTCGCGCCAGATCAGCTTGTAGATCGGGATCCAGCGCGGGATCCGGTTGATGACGGGCAGGAACGGGATGCAGATGAACAGCAGGCTGAGCAGGCCCATGATCAGCAGGACCTGGATGTCCGCGTTCGGCGATTCCTTCATCGGTTCGACCTGGTACCAGAGCGCGTACAGCCACAGCCACGGCTGGCCCGGGTAGCTTCCGGTCTCGTTCATCAGGCCCCACTGCTCGCCGAGCAGGTGTTGTTGTTCGGCGCGTTCTGCCAGCAGCCCACCGTCGGCCATGAACAGCAGCGGCTTTGTGTAGTCGGTCTGGAAGAACTGGCTGCTGGACACCAGGCCCCCTTCCAGGCCGCCGCTCTGGGCGAGGGCCTGAAGGCTGGCCATCATCGTCGGCACCGGGCCGGCGCCGCTTGCCTTGACCGTCACCGTTCCCGTGCTCTGGTCGACCGAGACCGTGCTCGGCGGCGTCTTCTTTTCTTCCACCGCCGCCGCGTATTCTTCAAGCGGCTTGGCGTAGGCTGCGGACCATTCTGCTTTCTGCGTCGCGGGCGCGGCCTTGTATTCGGCGAGCGCGCTGCCCAGTGCCGGGTCGCCCGGGATCGTTTCCAGCGGTTTGACCACGTAGTCCTCGGCCGTGTCGATCGGATGGCTGACGCCGAGCCAGCGCTGGGGGTGCAGGAAGAAGAAATGCTGCACGCTACCCGAGCTGTGGTTATACGGGGGACCGTATTCAGCGGTGCCGCTGGTCCCGTTGAGCTCCAGGGCCGCCGTGGTGGCGAAGTCGGCCGGCAGTTCGTGCGACCACTGGGCAATCGTGCTCGGCCGGTCATCGGGCGAGGAGAACAGGACCGTCAGCAGTACCGCCAGCAGCGTGATGACGCCGACCGCGATGCACAGCTCTTTGACCAAGTCGTAATGCGCGTAGGGGCCTTTCCAGGGCTGCGTGTCGTCCTTGGGTCCCAGGAAGCTCATGCCTGTCCCCCGCTCGACGCCTGACCGGCGGTGCCCGTAGCGGGCGTATCGGGACTCGCGGCCCGGATGGCTGCCAGCCGCTCATCGATCTCAATCGGCGGCACGACCCCGTTACGGCGCACGAGCAGGACGTGCAGGCTCACGAGCGCCACGACCGCGATCGGCAGCAGCAGGATGTGGTAGCTGTACATCTGCCCGAAGTTCGTCAGATTGAAGAACGCGCCGACGCCGACCGAGTTCATCGCGTCCTTCGCCTGCGTGGAGATCCATTGCGCGTCGAAGTTCTGCTGGGAGACGTAGCCGGTCAGCGCGCAGGGCACGGCGACCAGGAAGACGATCGCACCGGTGACCCACACGCGGCCACGGCCTCCGCGCCAGGCGGCCATCCAGTACTTGCCCCACAGGTGCACGACCATCGCGAAGAAGAACAGCTCGACGCTCCATAGGTGGATGCTGTTGAAGAAATGTCCGACCCCGGTCTCGTGCCACCAGGCGGGTCCCTTCAGGGCAAGGATGCAGCCGGAGCCGATGATCACGATCAGCGAGGCGATGCTGGCGACACCAAAGACGTAGATCCAGGAGGCCACGTAGGTCGGCTGGCCGTCGGGCAGGAGCCGCTCGGGCGGAAGCTCCCGCACGCCTCGTTCGCGGAGTTTGACGGTCCAGGACTTCGATGGAGTGCTCGGGACGGCGCTCATGATGCGCCTCCGCCGCGACGGGCGGATGCTCGCCCCGCGGCGCCGGGGAAAGGCAGCAGGATCGCCAGGAAGAAGACGACCAACATCAGGCCGATCACCACGACGTTGGCCACCGACAGGTGGATGAAGTTCCAGTCCACCGTATGCGCCGGGTGATTCAGGTTGAAGACCGCTGCCAGCACGCTCATATAACTGCCCCTCTCGGAGTGACGATGCGCGAACCCTATGGGCGGCCCCGGCGGAACGCGTCCGTAGAAACCCGCGCATCGGCTGGGCACGTCTTACCTGGGGACGCATGCGGCCCCGTCATCCCGACGACCCCAACTCAGGAAACCGCGCTCGGCTGCTCGGAGTGTGCCGCCACGCCCGCGGCCGCGTAGGCATCGGGCGCGTCGAGCGTCTCAGCCGCCAACAGGGCCCGGGCGAGGCCCTCCAACTGGTCGCGATGGTCGCTGAGCAGGCGCGTAACCTCCTCGTGGGCAGACTCGACGAGCCCGCGCACCTCCTCGTCGAGAACGCGTTGCGTGGACTCGGAGGTCTCGTGAGCGCCGGGAAAGTATGGCCCCTGATCCTCGCTCGGCAGCACGGCGATCGGGCCGATCGCCTCGCTCATCCCCCACCGGCCGACCATCTGGCGCGCGATCGCGGTGAGCTGCTGGATGTCGGACTCCGCGCCGGAGGTGATCGTGCCGTAGACGATCTCCTCGGCCACACGACCGCCCAGCGCGACGCGGATCTTCGCCTCCAGGTCCTCGCGCGAGTAGGAGACGCGGTCGGCGTCGGGCGTCGAGAGCGTCACCCCGAGGGCCATCCCGCGCGGGATGATCGAGACCTTCCTGACCGGGTCCGCGCCCGGTGTGAGCATGCCCACGAGCGCGTGGCCAGACTCGTGGTAGGCGGTGCGCTCGCGGTCGGCGGGGGAGAGCAGGATCCCGCGCGGAGAGCCGAGCATGATCTTCTCCAGCGAGTCCGTGAAGTCGCTCATCTTGACCTTCGCGTGTCCACGACGGGCGGCGAGCAGCGCGGCCTCGTTGGCGAGGTTGGCGAGGTCGGCGCCGACCATGCCGGGGGTGCTGGATGCCAGCGCGTCGAGGTCAGCGTCGTCCTCGAGCGGGATCGAGCGGGTGTGGACCGCGAGGATTTCCGCACGGCCCTTACGATCGGGCGACTGGACAGTGACGCGCCGATCAAAACGCCCGGCGCGCAGCAGCGCCGGGTCGAGCACGTCGGGACGGTTGGTAGCCGCGAGCACGATCACGGCCTCGGAGGACTCGAACCCGTCGATTTCGGTCAGGATCTGGTCGAGCGTCTGCTCGCGCTCGTCGTTGGCGCCCGTGACCGACACCGAGCCCTGGCGCGAGCGACCGATCGCGTCGAGCTCGTCGATGAAGATGATCGCCGGCTCGGCCTCCTTGGCCTTGGCGAACAGATCACGCACGCGCGAGGCGCCGACGCCGACGATCGCCTCGATGAACTCCGATGCGGAGATCGAGAAGAACGCCGCATGCGCCTCCCCCGCGACCGCACGTGCCAGCAGCGTCTTGCCGGTGCCCGGCGCTCCCGAGAGCAGCACCCCGTGGGGCATGCGCCCGCCGAGGCTGCCATAGCGCTCGGGGTTGCGCAGGAAGTCGACGATCTCCGAGAGCTCGGCCTTGGCCTCGTCGATCCCCGCGACGTCGTCGAACGTGACCCTGATCTTTTCCGGGTCCACCCGCCGCGCCTGCGAGCGCCCGAAGTTGCCGAGCGCGCCCATGCCGCCACCGGCCTTCGCCGCGCGGCGGAAGATCAGGATGAAGATGCCGACGATCAGCAGCGTCGGACCGAACCCGAGCAGGATCTCCACCAGCAGCGACTCGCTCGTGGTCGTCGATTCGGCGACGATCTTGACTCCCTTTTCCTGCAGCAGCGCCGACAGCTCGCTGCCGTTCCAGAAGCTCGGCACCTGGGTGGCAAACAGCTTCGAGGGCGTGGCTTTACTGTCGCTCGCGGGGTAGCGCTGCTTGGCCTTGAGCTCGCCCTGGATCGTGTCGCCCTTGGAGGAGATCGAGTAGACCGTGTCGCCCTTGACCTGTTCCAGGAAGTACGGGCTGAACGGCACCGTCACCCGTGGTTCGCCCGTCGAGGGCTGGAAGAACAGCAGCGACAGCCAGTTGAGCGCGAGCAGCGCCACCACGAACCACAGGAACCCCGGACGCCGGTGGGCCGGTGGTCCGGTCGGAGCGTGCTCGGGCATCCCGCGCCCGTCGGGCGCCGGCGCCACGTGCCACCCGCGCTTGTCACGCGGCATCGGCGGATGGGCGTCGCGGCGGTTGGGATCCGCGGGCGCGGAGGCGACCGCCGTAGCGGACGTAGGCTCGAGCGCGGGCGCAGATGAAGACGGGGACGAGGGCTTGGATGAGGGATCGTCGGGCACGGGAGTCCATCCTACGCACGTACGGTGTTTCAGCCGCGATCACGCGAAGCAACCGAGCAGCGTGTCCTCGAGGCGTGGCACGTCGATTTCTGGGAGGCTGCCTACCGACTGTGGCCATGCTCAACAGCTCTCGATCTCGCATCGCCGCCGCGCTCGCGGGCGTTGTCGGTTACGACCTGTTGCAGCGCCGCCGCGCGGTCCTGCGTAACTTCCCGATCATCGGGCACCTCCGCTACGCGCTGGAGGCGTTCGGCCCGGAGCTGCGCCAGTACATCGTCACGTCCAACAACGAGGAGCGGCCGTTCTCGCGCGATCAGCGCCGCTGGGTGTACGCCTCCTCGGAGGGCAAGCCGAATGTGTTCGGGTTCGGGACCGACGACGAGATGGAGGCCGTCGAGAGCCTGCTGATCATCAAGCACTCGCCGTTCCCCGCACCAGCGCCGGCGGCCGGGGAGCCAGGCGGGCCACCGGACTACAGCGTTCCCGCCGCCAAGATCCTCGGCGCGGCACACGGGCGACGTCACGCTTTCCGCCCGGCATCGGTCGTGAACCTGTCCGGTATGAGCTACGGCTCGCTCTCGCCCGTCGCTGTACAGGCGCTGAATCGCGGCGCGGAGCTCGCGGGCTGCCTGCAGAACACCGGCGAGGGAGGCCTTGCGGAAGCGCACTGTCACGGCGGGGAGCTGACGTTCCAGATCGGGACGGGCTACTTCGGCTGCCGCGACGCGCACGGGCACTTCAGCCTGCAGCGCCTGCGCGAGCGCGTGGCCCAGGCGCCGGTGCGCGCGATCGAGATCAAGCTCTCCCAAGGCGCGAAGCCCGGTCTTGGGGGACTGCTCCCAGCCATCAAGGTGACACCTGAAATAGCGGCCATTCGCTGCGTGGCGCCCGGAGAGAACTGCGTCAGCCCGCCCGCGCACTCGGCGTTCTCGGATGTCGACGGGCTGATCGAGCTCATCGAGCTGATCGCGGCCGACACGGGCCTGCCGGTCGGGATCAAGTCCGCGGTCGGGGAGAGCGGCTTCTGGCAGACGCTCGCCGAGCGCATGGCGGCCACGGGCGGCGGACCCGACTTCATCACCGTCGATGGCGGGGAGGGCGGCACCGGCGCCGCGCCGCTGTCGTTCGCCGACCACGTGGCTCTTCCCTTCAAGCTCGGTTTCGCCCGTGTCTATGGCACCTTCGCGCGTGCGGGGCTGGCCGAGGACGTGGTGTTCATCGGCTCGGGCCGGCTCGGGTTCCCGGACTCGGCGCTGTTCGCCTTCGCCTTGGGCTGCGACATGATCAGCGTGGGCCGTGAGGCGATGCTCGCGATCGGCTGCATCCAGGCCCAGCGCTGTCACACCGGCCGCTGTCCGACGGGTGTGGCCACGCAGTCACGCTGGTTGATGCACGGACTCGACCCGCGGTTGAAGTCGACACGCGCGGCGAACTACCTCATCGCGCTGCGCGCCGAGCTCCTCGCGCTGGCGCGTTCCTGCGGCGTGGAGCACCCCGCGCTCGTGACACCCGAACACATCGAGATCGTCACCGAGCGCTACGGCTCCGCCCCGCTCATGGACGTGTTCGGTTACGAGCCCGGGTGGCCGCTGCTCTCGGCCGCCCGCCGCCATGAGATCGAGCGCCTTGCCGTCGGTGCCTGGCCTCGGCGCACACGCGCTCAGCCTGGCCGGACAGCCGCGAGAACCGGCCGCTCGACCAGTACGGACGCGCGCTGATCTACTTCGTGTACTGACGTGCGCCGTTCGCGCCGTGGTCGGTCACGGCCTGGATCAGCGGCCCGATCAGGTCGATCGGCAGCGGGAACACGATCGTGGAGTTCTGCTCGCTGCCGATCTCGAGCAGTGTTTGCAGGTAGCGCAGCTGGATCGTGACGGGGTTGCGGCTGATCACGTCGGCGGCCTCGCCGAGCTTGGCGGCGGCCTGGGCCTCGCCCTCGGCGTTGATGATCTTCGCGCGGCGCTCGCGCTCGGCCTCGGCCTGGCGCGCGATCGCGTGCTGCATGTCGGGCGGGATCTCCACGTCCTTGATCTCCACCGCCGTGACCTTGATGCCCCACGGCTCGGTCTGGTCGTCGATGATTTTCTGCAGATCTTCGTTCAGCCGCTCGCGCTCGGCGAGCAGCGTGTCGAGCTCGGCCTTGCCGAGCACCGAGCGCAGCGTCGTCTGGGCGATCTGCGAGGTCGCCGCGAGGACGTCTTCGACCTCGACGACGGAACGGTTAGGATCGACGACGTGGAAGTAGGTGACCGCGGTCACGCGCGCCGGCACGTTGTCGCGGGTGATCACCTCCTGAGGCGGGATCTGCTGCGTGACCGTGCGCAGGCTGACGCGCACCATCCGGTCGATGAACGGGATCAGCAGCACGACGCCCGGTCCCTGCTGGTCGAGCAGGCGCCCGAGCCGGAACACGACGCCGCGCTCGTACTCGCGCAGGATGCGCACCGACGCCGAGGCGAGGATCAATCCGATCAGCAGCAAAACGACGAGGACGACTATGAGGATCGTGACGATCATGGATTCAGCTCCCATTCCTCGGCCTTGCGCACGCACAAGGTCAAACCGTTGACACGTTCGACGACGACGCGCTCGCCGTCGTGCAGCTCAGCTTCGTGGTGGATCGGGCTCGGCTCGGCCCGCCACAGCGACCCGTCGAGGAAGACCTGCGCCTCGGGACCGTCACCGGCGCGCACGACGCCGATATGGCCGACAAGCGCCTCCCTACCCGTGCGCGGGCGCACCCGCAGCGGGCTCAGGACACGGCGCCTGAGGAACGCCAGCAACGACACGGACGCCGCCGCCGCGCACAGCGCAACGATCAGCACGGCCACCGCGCCGGCGCCGGCCGCGAGCAGCAGCAGCACCACGCTACCGATGGCGGCCACGCTCGCACACGCGCCGATCAACCCGCCGGTCGACAGATGCGCCTCGGCCAGCAGCAGCACCGCGGCGATGACAATCAGGGTCACGCCTAGAGCGATCATCGCCTCGATGCCTCCCAGCCGAGATCGCCCAGATCACAACCATCGTCACAACCGTTGTGTTCGCCTCTGTTCATCGTTACAGCGAACGTACCGTCCGCAAAGCCGCGCGCCATCGGTCGATTCCCGGCCAGCGTCTGCGGAGAACTACGTCCATCGGCCAGCCTGCCGGGATCCGATTCGGCGGGCTGGCACCCGCGCGATGCGCTGAGAGGCTTCGACCGATGTGCGGTCGGCCCCTGACGATAGGCTGGCGAAAACCTGGCGCCCGGGACCCGGGCCAGTTCGACGACAAACGGAGATCGACCATATGAGCGAGACAGCGGACACACCGCAGCCGGCCTATCACCTGTTCCTCGATCCGGATGAGACGCCCGTGGCCGCGATCGCGCTGAACCTGCTGATCTCCGACGAGGCGCACGAGCCCCATATCCGCCAACTGGCACGCGAGGTGCTCGCCGGCTTGCAGGGCACACCGGACGAGACCGGCACGCTCACGGTCTCGCTCAGCCCCGAGCAGATGAAGATCACCTACAGCGCGGTGCGGCTGCTGCTAAACGACTCCCAGCGCGGACAGGCCGGCGAGCGCGAGCACCTGCGCGGCATCCTGGACAAGCTCCCGGACGAGCACACGATGCGCGCGATCGAGCTGGAGTAGCGAGACCGCATGAGCTGACTGGTCCCAGGCGCGCATGCGGCGTGGCTCCAGACATGGCTCAGTGGTCTGTACGGAGAACGATCGTACTCACCACCGATGACCGTGGCGCTCGCGACTCCTAGGGTCAAGGCCAGATGCCTGGTCGCAGCGTCCGCATAGCGCGTATCGCCGGGATCCCCGTCGGGGTGAGCCCGTGGTGGCTCCTGATCGTCGCATTGATCACCTGGTCGCTCGGGGCGTCGTACTTCCCGGAAGTGATCCACGGCATCGGCTCCGGGGCCTCCTACGCGCTCGGTCTGGCCAGCGCGCTGCTGCTGTTCACGAGCATCCTCGCGCACGAGTTCGGCCATGCGATCGTGGCGCGCCGGCACGGGATCGAAGTGGAAGAGATCGACCTGTGGCTGTTGGGAGGGGTCTCGCGCATGAGTGGAGAGGCTCACGATCCCGGCGATGAGCTGCGCTACGCCCTGGCGGGCCCCGCGGTGACGGCGGTGATCGCGGTCTGCTTTGGGGCGATCGCGCTGCTGCTGCCCAGCTCCACGCCCGCGGTCGTACGGGTGATGGTCGAATACCAGGCGCTCGTCAACGGGCTGATCCTCGTGTTCAACCTGCTCCCCGCGTTCCCGCTCGACGGGGGTCGGGTGCTGCGCTCGCTGCTGTGGCGGCACAGCGGCGACATCGGGCGATCCACGCAGACCGCCGCGAGCGTCGGGCGCGGGTTCGGCTATGTGATGATCGCCCTCGGCGGCCTCGAGCTCCTGAGCGGTGCGCCCGAAGGACTATGGCTGGCGCTGATCGGGTTCTTCCTGGTGATGGCCTCCGGCCAGCAGGCCGTCGGCGCCCAGGTGCAGGCCGCCCTGTCGGGGGTGCACGCGTCCGCGTTGATGTCGACTCCGGTCGTGAGCATCCCCGAGCAGACCTCCGTCGCGCGGGCGAGCGCGGACTGGTTCGTGCCCTACCGCTACACCTCGTTCCCGGTTGTGGACGCGCACGGCCGGGCGGTTGGACTGGTGAGCGTCACCCAGATGCAGGCGCTCGCGCGCCACCGGCACACCCAGCAGTCGGTCGGGGAGATCGCCGACAGGGATCCCGGGCTGCTCATCACCGCCACCGAGGACGTGTCCCGGCTGCTGGAGCGCCCCGCATTCGCCCGGATCGGGCGAGCGGTTGTCATCGACGAGCTCGGCCGGCCCGCCGGGCTGATCTCGATCACCGACGTGCAGCGCTCGCTTCGCGCTGCTCGGCTCGCGGACGGGCCACCCCGCGACGGCGTGCATGCCGCCGCGGGCTGATCGGAGAGACCTCTGAGGCGGCTCCAGCCGGCAGGCGGCTCCAGCCGGCGCCCTGACTGCGGCGCTCGCCTGAGGCACGTCAATCACCCACGACCCGACTCGGCCCCGGGCTCACGCGACGGCCGCGACCCGCTCGGTCTCGGCGGCGGCCGAGTTGGCCTCGGAGCCTTGGAGCACTACCTTCAGGGCGCCCGTGTTGGCGGCGTCGGCGAACGTGTCGTAGGCGCCCATCGTGTCGCTGAGCGGATAACGGTGGGTGGCGAACAGCGACGGGTCCAGACGGCCGCTCGAGATCAGGCGCATCAGCTGGGGAATGCTGAACGTGTCGACCAGTCCGGTCGTGATCGTGACGTCGCGGATCCACAGCTTCTCCAGGTGCAACTGCGCCGGCGCGCCGTGCACACCGATGTTGGCCACCCGTCCGCCGGGCCGGATCAGCTCGGCCGCCAGCTCGAAGGTCTCGGGCACTCCGACCGCCTCGAATGAGACGTCCGCACCGAGACCGTCGGTCAGCTCCATGATCTGCGCGACGGCGTCCTCATGACCGTTGTTGATCGTCGTGTCGGCCCCGAACCGCCGCGCGGACTCAAGGCGCGAGTCGGCGAGATCGATCGCCACGATTCGCCCGGGCGTGTACAGCCGCGCGGTCAGAACAGCGGCCAGGCCGATCGGCCCGGCGCCTACGATCGCGACCGTGTCGCCCGGGGAGACCATGCCGTTGAGCACGCCCACCTCGTAGGAGGTCGGGAGGATGTCGGCGAGGAACAGGACCTGCTCGTCGGACAGCTGCTCGGGGACGGCGTAGACGGAGTTATCGGCGAACGGCACACGCGCGTACTCGGCCTGCAGCCCGTTGATCAGATGGCCGAAGATCCAACCGCCGCCGCCGAGACACTGCCCGTAGCGGCCCTCCTTGCAGAAGCGACAGCGCCCGCACGAGCTGACGCACGACATCAGCACGCGATCGCCTGGGGCAACGGTGGTCACGCTCGCGCCGACCTCCTGGACCGTGCCGACGGCCTCGTGACCGAGGATCGTCCCGGGCGTGGTCTCGGGCACGTCGCCTTTGAGGATGTGCAGATCCGTGCCGCAGATCGTGGAGGTGTCGATCCGTACGATCGCGTCGGTCGGATCGATGATCGTGGGATCGTCAACCGTGTCCCAACCCCGATCGCCGGGGCCGTGATAAACGAGAGCCTTCATCGCTGGTGCCTGCCTTTGGTTTGGTCGCGTGGGATGGGATGGGATGGGATGGGATGGGTCGCGTGGGATGGGATGGCCGCACTGAAGCTAGACCCGTCCCGCGGGCGGCACATCGGGGAGTATCCCCAACCTGGGTGCGCGTTAGTACGTATTGACCGGGAACACCGACGATACGATGGACACGGCGTGCTGGACACTCCAGTGCAGATTCAGTCGAAGGAGCGTGCACCATGAACGTGTCACTAAGAGCTCGCATGTCGTTACTGACTGGATCGGCGGTCGTGCTGTGCATGCTCGCGGGCTGCGGGTCCTCGTCGAAGACCACCTCCAGTCAAGCCTCGACCGCCAAGACCACTCAGCAGTCCATCCCAACCTCCACCACGAACACCGTCACCGCATCGACACCAACAGCGGCCGGAGTCGTGACGGGTACCTCGGGCACGGTGACGGCGACACTGCACGCCGGTACCAGCCACCCGCACGTCAACCAGGCCTGGCCGATCAGCTTCACGGTCTCCAACGCGGGCCGCCCGGCAAAGGCGAGCGTCAGCTACGAGTACCTGTTCGCCGGCCAGGTGGTGGCACACCGGTCGCACTACACGTTCACCGGCCATTTCGCGGACGTGTTCAGGTGGCCGAGCTCGGCCGTCGGCTACCCGCTGACATTCCGTGCGGTGATCGTCTCGGGCGGGGCGACGATCAATCTGGACTACCCGGTGCAGGTCGTTGCATGAACCCAGGCGGGGGCGCGGGTGCCGGTACGGGCGCGACAGTGATCGTCGATCGAGCCAGCAAGAGCTTCGGCAACGTCAGCGCGCTGCACGAGCTCTCGCTGCGGGTCGAACCGGGCGAGGCGGTCGCGATCGCCGGGCGGTCGGGTTCGGGCAAGAGCACGCTGCTGAGCCTGATCGGGGGTCTCGAGCAACCCGACCGCGGAGAGGTGCTGATCGACGGACAGCCGATCTGGCGCAGGCCCCATCCCGCCCACGCCCGCCGCGAGATGGTCGGGTTCATATTCCAGCGCCATCTGCTGTTGGACACGCTGTCGGCACGGGCGAACGTGGAAGTCCCGCTGATCGGCGCCCGCGTACATCGCTCCGAGCGACGCGCCCGCGCGGTGGAGCTGCTGGAGGAGGTCGGACTCGCCGACCGCGCCGATCACCTGCCTCGCGAGCTCTCCGGCGGAGAGCGCCAGCGGGTCGCGGTGGCCCGCGCATTGGCCAACCGGCCGCGCCTGCTGCTGGCCGACGAGCCCACGGGGGCACTGGACTCGTATACCTCCGAACGCGTGCTCGATCTGCTGTTTCGCCTGCGTGACGGGCTCGGTATGACGATGATCGTCGTCAGCTATGACCAGGCTGTGGGGACACGGGCGGATCGCACGGTCACGCTGATCGACGGGCATATCCAGTCCTCGACCGAGCCGGCACTGGGCGCCCGCTAGAGGACGAGCCAGGGCGATGCTCGCGATCATCACGACGAACCTGCTCCGCAGCCGCGCGCGCACAGTGTTCACCGCCGGGGGCATCGCCGTCGGTGTGGCCACGATCGTCGCGCTGCTGTCGTTTACCCAAGGACTGCGGGACACCGCAGACGAATTCATCCATCTTGGCGGCTCGGAGCTCGGGATATTCCAGGCGAACGTCTCCGATCCGACCGCCTCGATCCTGCCCGCATCGGCCGTGACACGGATCGCCGCCGAGCGTGACGTCGCCGCCGCGACACCGCTGCTGCTGATGGTCGAAGCGGTCGGCGCCGCTCCCTCAGCGGTCGTGTTCGGCGCCGATCCGAACGGGTTCTTCACCCACAACCTGGTGATCGTTGCCGGCACCCGCCCGCAACCGGGTATGCGCGAACTGCTGATCGGAGATCGCCTAGCCGAACAGCTGCACCTGCATCCCGGCGACACGCTGGCGGTCAAAAGACAGACGTTCCGGATCGCAGGCGTCTATCACGCGGGCGTGCTGTTCGAGGACTCCGGCGCGGTGCTGGCGATCGAACAGGCCCGGGCGCTGAGCGGCCGCGCGGGAGAGGAGACCGACGTGGTGGTGCAGCTCACGGCCGGCGCGCGCGCATCGGCCGCCGGCAGCGCGATCGAACGCAGCATCCCCGGCACCCAGGTGATCAGCGACCCCCAGCAGGCCCTGCGCGCCGGCGCGGACGGCACGCTGATCGCAAACGCAATCCTCGTGATTGTCGTGATCGCATTGATCGTCGGCGCGATCAGCGTCGCCAACACGATGGCGATGTCGATCATGGAGCGTCAGGGCGAGCTCGCGCTGCTGAGCACCGTCGGCTGGTCGCCGGTGCGCGTCGCGTCGCTGATCTTCGGAGAAGGGATCGCCGTCAGCGTGCTGGGCGCCGCAGCCGGTCTGCTGATCGGAGTGATCGGCGGCGGTCTGCTCGTGCACGCGCTCGGCGTGAGCGCCTACGTCTCGCCGTCGGTCACCGCCTGGGGGCTCGGGCGCGCGCTGCTCGTCGGCGTGGCGATCGGCGTGCTCGGCGGTATCTATCCCGCGTGGCGGGTCACGCGCATGACGCCGCTGAAGGCGTTGGCGGGGACGTGACCGACCACAACATGATCGATCTGCACTGCCACATCCTGCCGGGACTCGACGACGGCGCGCGCGATCTCGACGACAGCCTCGCGATGGCACGACAGGCCGAGCGGGACGGGATCGTGGCGGTGTGCGCGACGCCCCATATACGGCACGACCACAACGTGCGCATCGAGGAGATTGCCCCGCGCGTTCGCTCGCTGCAGGCGCACCTGGACGCTGAGGGAATCGGCGTGCGAATCCTTCCCGGCGGGGAGCTGGCCCAGACCCAGGCCGACGGTCTGAGCGATCAGGAGCTGCATGCGGTGGCGCTCGGCGGGAACGAAGGGGCGCGCGACGGAGCTGGAGGCGATGGCGAGGACAGAGGATGGATTCTGCTGGAGCCGGCTCCCGGACCGCTGGACGACGACCTGCACGAACTGGCCGGACGACTTGCTCAGCGGGGACTCAAAACCATCATCGCCCATCCCGAGCGTCACGCCGGCGCTGACTTCTCCGAGCGTCTGCGGCGACTCGCCGGCGATGGGTGTCTGATCCAGTGGACGGCCGAGTTCATCGCCGAGGCCGAGCCCGGGGGGTTCGTGATAGAGCTCGCACGGGAGGGGCTGGTGGACCTGCTCTCCAGCGACGCTCATTCCTCGCACGCCGGTCGTCCCGTGGCGCTGGCGGCGGGATTCGCACACCTGGCGGAGGTGTGCAGCGCAGAGCAGATCGCATGGTCGGCCGAGGTGGCGCCGCAGGCGATCGTGCGCGGGGATCCGGTTACTCCACGCCCGTAATCGGCTCCAAGACGACGCTGTCAACCAGTCGTTCGACCACATCCCGCGAGGCGCTGCCCAAGCCGTGACGCAGGAAGTTGGCCGCACCCGCGGCGGCGCCAACGACAAGCGCCCGCTCAAACGGCTCGCCCCGAGCCCAGCCGGCGGTGAGCGCACCCAGCATCGCATCGCCGCACCCCTCACGGAAGCCGCGAGTCAGGCGCGGTGGGGTCAGCCACCACGCCCGTTCGTCCGCCAGCACCAGCGCGGGCTGCTCCCCACGGGTCACGACGACCGCACCGGCGCCCTGCTCACGCAACCGTTGTGCCGCGGCAAGCAGCTGTCCCGGCTCGGACACGGGACCGGACACGAACTCGGCCAGCTCCCAGTCGTTCAGTTTCACCAGATCCGGCTCGCCACGCAGCGCGCTGTTCAGGCGCGGCGCCGACAGATCAACCAGCGTGCGACATCCACCCGCCCGGGCGTCGGCGACCAGGTCCCCGTAGGTCTCCAACGGCAGCGCATCTCCGGGCATCGGATTGGTGATCACGAGCCAGCCGTCGGCGATCGCCTCCGCGCAGGTGATCGAGAACAGCCCGTCGAGCTCGTGACGTGAGGGCGGATCGCTGAGCGTGCAGGTGAGCAGCTCACGCTCGCCGGAGCGGCGGTCGGTCACGTAGCAGCCGCTCGCGGACGTCGTGGACACCAGACGACGTTCGCCACCGGTCCGCTGCAGCAGGCCATCCAGCAACTCGCCGCTCTCCCCGCCCAGGAACCCGCACAGCACCGGCTCCGCGCCCAGGCAGGCGGCCATGCGCGCAACCCACACGCCCTGGCCGCCGGCGTGAAAGTGGACCTGCTCGCGCGCCGAGCCCTCGCGCTCGAGCGTGACCGTGAGCAGCGGATGGGGCGCGAAGATCGCCACGCGGGGTGCGGACATCTATGGATGATCCCACGGTCCCCGTGTGCTACGAGTAGGACATGCTCCAGCACGTCTCCGTCGGACGGTGGTCGCTCGACGCCTACCGGGACATCGTTCCCGAGCAGATCCTGGAAGGGCTGCGCGAGCAGGCCCTGGCGATCGACGGGGCGCGCATCCTGCACGTCAACGCGACCGCTTACGGGGGCGGGGTCTCAGAGCTGCTGCGCTCCTCGATACCACTGCTGCGCGATCTCGGACTGACGGTGGACTGGAAGGTGATCGGCGGCAGCCAGGAGTTCTACCGCGCCACCAAGGCGCTGCACAACGCGCTGCAAGGCGCCTCACAGACGTTGAGCGAGGCCGAGCGAACGGCATACCTGGACTGCGCCCGCGAGAACGCGCCACAGCTGGATGGTGGGTATGACTTCGTCGTCGTCCACGATCCCCAGCCCGCCGCGCTGCTGAGCGTGCATGGCCGGGGAGACGCCCGCTGGGTGTGGCGCTGTCACATCGACACCTCCGAGCCCAACCCCGACGCGTGGCGGTTTCTGCGCCCGTTCATCGCCGACTTCGACGCGGCCGTGTTCACGATGCCCGAGTTCGTGCCGCCCGATCTGCCCGTCGCGCGGGTGCGCACGATCGCCCCGGCGATCGACCCGCTCAGCCCAAAGAACCTCGACATCGGCGAACACACGGCCAGTCAGATCCTCGACTGGATCGGCATCGACCTGCCTGGGCGCCTGGTCACGCAGGTATCGCGGTTCGATCGCTGGAAGGACCCGTTCGGCGTGATCGCCGCTTATCGGCTCGTGCGCGAGGAGGTCGGAGACCTGCAGCTCGCGCTCGTCGGCTCGATGGCGCTCGACGATCCCGAGGGCTGGGAGGTGTACGGCCAGCTGACAGAGCACGCCGAACACGACCCGCTGATCCACATCTACACCAACCTCACCGGTGCCAGCAACGTCGAGGTCAACGCGTTTCAGCGCCTATCGGACGTGGTCGTACAGAAGTCGATCCGCGAGGGGTTCGGCCTGGTCGTCTCGGAGTCGCTGTGGAAGCAGACCCCGGTCGTCGCCGGGCGCGCCGGGGGCATCCCGATGCAGATGCCGGAGGGCGTTGGAGGTGTGCTGGTCGATTCGGTCCAGGAGTGCGCCGCCGGCATGCTGGCGCTGCTCAACGATCGCAAGCTGGCCGCGCAGCTCGGTAGCAGCGGGCGCGAGCACGTGCGCGAGCACTTCCTGCTGCCGCGACTGTTGATGGAGGAGCTCGAGCTGCTGTCATCGCTCGACTCCGACGGGCCCGCCACGGACGGCGGACACACGCACGGGGCATGACCACGGCCGCGACGGCGCGAACGCAAGAGCGGTCGGACCGACGGCGTAGGCTGCCCGGACCGTGAACTTCGGCATCCTGGTCGTGATCGTGCTCGCCGGTCTCGGCGGCCCGTTGCTCGGGGTCACGGGACGGCGGTTCGTCCCGGTCGTGGTCGGCGAGATCGTCGCGGGTGTGATCGTCGGGCGGACCGGTCTGGGTACGGTGAATCCGTCACAGCCCACGATCGCGTTCCTCGGCGAAGTCGGGTTCGCGATGCTGATGCTGACCGTCGGGATGCATCTGCCGTTGCGCGATCCACGCCTGTCGGCCTCGCTGCGCGGCGGCACGGTGCTGGCCGTGATCGTCGGGCTGCTGGCGGTGCCGGCCGGCGTCGCCACCGCCGCCATCGCTGGTACAGCGCATGCCGCGATCTACGCGGTGCTGATCGCGTCGGGATCCGCTGCGGTGCTGCTGCCCGCGCTGGAGGAGACCGGGGCCAACGGGCCCGATGCGATGGCCGTGATGGCCCAGGTCACGATCGCCGACATCGTGACGATCCTGTCCGTTCCGATCGTGCTGCAGCCGCAGCGCACGGTCCATGCGGTGCTCGGCGCGGTGCTCGTGGCGATCGCCGTGGTGGCGCTGTTCGGCTGCGCCCGGCTGCTGGCCGGTCATCCATGGGTGCAACACGTCCGGCGGCGATCCAAGCAGCGCAACTGGGCGCTCGACCTGCGCCTGTCGCTGCTCGTGTTGTTCTTCCTGGCCTGGGTCGCGCAGCGCAGCGGCACGAGCGTGCTGATCGCGGGCTTCGGCGCGGGGGTGATGGTCGCACTGATCGGCGGTCCGAAACGACTCTCGACGCAGATGCGCGGCGTCGCAGACGGGTTTTTCGTCCCGCTGTACTTCGTGATCCTTGGCGCTCAGCTCGATCTGCGCGGACTGATCGAAGACCCGGCGATGATCGCGCTCACGGCAGCGCTGGCGCTGCTGAACGTCATCGTCCACCTGGCGGCGGTCGCGATCGTGCGCCGTCCGCTGAGCGCGGGACTCACCGCCAGCGCGCAGCTCGGGGTGCCGGCCGCCGTGGCCACGCTCGGGCTCGCCGAGGGCGTGCTCTCCGGCACCGTCACCACGGCGATCATCGCGGCCGCGCTGATCAGCCTCGGGGTGTGCACCCTCGGCGTCGAGTCACTCGTCGCCCGCGAACGCGCGGACGGGCCGGCGCCCATACGTGACACCCCGGCGCCGGTCTGACCTCTAGCCCCGCCGCGAGGTCTCCTGGCCACGCTGGGCTCGCAGCCGGCGCACCTCTTCCAGCAGCCCCCGGTTCTCGACGCGCAGTGCGGCCGCCTGACGGCGGAGCTCGCCAGTTCCTGGGCGAACACCGGCAGGATGCCGCGCAGGTGCTGCAGACGGTCGAGCAGGTGTTCGCGGTCGGTCGCGCCGGCCGTGACCGCGAGGCTGCCGCCATCGGAACCGGACAGGCCGTACGGCCATGACATCGCTGTTGCGTTCGCCGCCTTGGTGGCCGTCGCCTCCGTCCCCATCGCTGTCGATCCTCCTGGTTGGTGTCGTCGCATCGGAGGTCAATATTCCCGCTCGAGGTCAGATCAATCATCCGCAGGGTCCCTCGAAGCCGCTCAGTGGTCTATACGGAGGACAATCGTGGCCCCACCCGGGAATCGGCCGCGCGCCGCGGCGGCATCGGTAGCTCTTTCTCAATCCGTCACACCGACCGAGCGGCCGGCGATCAGCGGCTGCGCGCCTGCTGCTCCTCGACTGTGCGCTCAGCCGTCGGCAGCGCCTCCAGGCGCGCGTCGGGGATCGGCGCTCCACTGTTAACGGACAGACCGTAGGCGCCCGCGGCCAGTCTTGCCTCCGCGCGCTCGACCGCGGCGAGCTGTTCGGCGAGGTCCTCGGCGAGGCCCGTGTCGAGCTCCTTTTCATAGAGCTCCTCAGATCCCATTTCACCCGGTTCGCCCTGCTCGGCAACCGCCTGCTCGTCGTCCTCGCCGAGCTCGGCGATGGCCTGCTCGATTCGCTCGCGCTCGTGTGCGAGTAATTGGCGTGCGTGCTCTGGGTCCATCGACGGCAGCCTAGTCCATTGACGGCGGTGCTGTACGGGTGACCATGTCAGGGGGTGTTGGGTTCGGCTGCCATGACCGCTCAACTCGCCGGCCGCAGGATCGACGCCCGCGCGGACCGACGCTGGACCTGGCCGGCTGACTCGACCCGGGACGCGGATCGGCTGTGTTGGGCGAATCGCGGTGCTCCGCCCGCGACTGAGCGGATCGCGCGCTCGTAGACAGCCTCGTAGCCTTCGGCCACGACCGTTGCGTCATAGCGGTGGGCGACGCTTGCGCGACAGCGCGCTGGGTCGATCGTGTGGAGCGATCGAGTCGCCTGGGCCATCGCCCGCACGTCGGCGACGTGAAAGCCGTTCTCGCCGTCGATCACGATCTCGCTGGCGGCGCCCTCGGGGAAGGCGATGACAGGGGTGCCGCAGGCGAGCGCCTCGACCATCACCATTCCGAACGGCTCTGGCCAGTCGATGGGCATCAGGAACGCCTTTGCGCGCGCGAACAGCTCCTTGCGGCGCACGCCGCCGACCTCGCCTACGTATGCAACCGTGCGACCATCGATGTGCGGTTCGATCTCGCGGCAGAAGTACTTCTCCTGGCCGGGCTGCACCGGTCCGGCGAGCACGAGTCGCATGCCGGCGGCTTGTGCCGCGGCGATTGCGCGCTGCGCGCCCTTGGCGGGATCCATCCGTCCCATCCACAATAGGTAGTCGTCCTTGTCGCGGCGAAACGGCCAGTCTTCGATACTGATCGGGTTGGATACGACATCGGCGACGTGCACACCGGGAGGCGCGTGCTCGAGCTGAAAGTTGCTGATCGCCACGAGTCGCGCCTTGCGGCCGTGACGCGCGTAGAACGGACATGTCTGCTCGTTGAACGGGGCGTGCAGGGTGTGCACGACCGGCGCCGACACGCGGCCTGCCATCGCCACCGCGGTGAAACCTGAGTGGTCGTGCACGAGGTCGAAGGGCCGGCCCTCCGTGCCGGCGCGATCGACCGCGTCATAGGCCGCGCCGACATGGTCGGCCTCGTACAGCGAGGAGCCGATCTGATCGGCGTGAGCGCTCTCCAGCGGGGAGCAGATCTGAGCGGCTGAGCGCGAGCCGGGAGCGGCGAACAGCGTGATGTCGTGTCCCCGCGCGACGAGCTCATCGCACAGTAGCGCGACGACCGCCTCGATCCCCCCGTAGCCAGGTGGTGGGACTTGGATCCAGGGCGGCGCGAGCACCGCGATGCGAAGCGCCCTCCGCTCCACATGCGGGAGAGAGGTGAGCGTGTGGTGTGCGGAAGGCGCGTTCATGGGGAAGGGACCGCTATGGCTCCAGTTCGGCTGCTCGCCGACGGGGCATTTGAACTGCACGACGCAACCTAATGTCCGGCGGACAGCCAGACATCAGCAGACTGCCGTGACCGTTCGCGGTGGACTACTGAAACCGACCGGCGGGGGCTCGCCCTCGGGAGATCGCCGCGTCGCGGCGTACGATCGGTCGAACCCCGATGAGACCGGACAAAAAAAGCGAGCCAGGAGCACCGAAGCCGGGGAAGGATCGTGGGCGATCAAGAGAGGGTCGTGGGTCTGGCGCTGAGGCGAGCGAGCGGTCGGTGCTCAGCCCGCGCGGCGAGCAGTTCGAGGTGCTCGGCCGCGCCGGTCCGGTCGCACTGCGGGGAGCACCCGCGATTCCGGCCGAGGCGCGCGAGGAGCTGCTCGTGATCAAGGACGGCGAGCTGTTTCTGTGCGCGCGCACGGACGGCGATGTCGCCGCGCCGCGGGTGTCCGGCGAGGGCTTCTACGCCCACGACACCCGCTATCTGTCGGAGATCCGCCTGGAGGTCGGCGACGCCGCGCCGGTCGCGCTCTCCTACGCAGCGGTCGACGATCGCGCGATCGTCGACTCGACGAACGCCAGCCTGCCGCGCGAGACGCTTGCACCCGTGCCGCAGCAGTCGTTGAGCATCAGCCGCGAGCTGATGATCGCCTCGGGCCGGCTGTACTACCTCGTGCGCGTGCTCAACTTCCTGCGCGAGCCTGTCACGACGAGCGTCTCGCTCGCTCTCGCCGCCGACTTCGCCGACATCTTCGAGGTGCGCGGCGGTCCGCGCCGCAAGGCGCGCGGGCATGCGCTCGCTCCCAAGCAGCTGCAACGCGGTCTCGTGCTGGCCTATGTCGGCGAGGATGAGATGTTCCGCGAGGCCGTCATCGAGCTCGACCCACAGCCTGCCCGGCTGCAGCTGGACGCGGACAGCGTGCGAGCGCACTGGGTGCTGACGCTGGAACCCGGGGCGCCGGTGACGGTGCTGATGACGGCCGAGCCCTCGATCGGTGGCAGCCGGCGTCCCCGGCGACGCATCGAGACCGCGACGGCGGAGCTCGGGCAGACGGGATCTGAGTGGGAGTCGCGCTGCACACAGATCGCCAGTGACAACGAGCTGTTCGCTGGTCTGATCGCGACCTCCAACCGCGATCTGCGCGCGCTGGTCATGCCCGCGCCGGGTGGGCAGATCGTCTCCGCGGGCATCCCCTGGTACGTCGCGCCGTTCGGGCGCGACGCGCTCGTGAGCGCCGGCGAGGCTCTGCTGCTGAATCCCGACCTGGCACGCGACGCGCTGCGCGTCCTGGCGAAGCTCCAAGCGAGCGCGGATGACCCCTGGCGCGATGCCGAGCCGGGCAAGATCATGCACGAGCTGCGCGTCGGTGAGCTTGCCGGGATGGGGATCGTTCCCCACACGCCCTACTACGGCACCGTGGATGCGACGCCACTGTTCCTGATGTGCGCCGCCGACTACTATGCCTGGACGGGCGACTTGGAGACGTTGCGCGCGCTGCGCCCCGCGCTCGACGCCGCGCTGAGGTGGATCGACGAGTTCGGCGATCGCGACGGCGACGGGTTCATCGAGTACGAGCGCCGCTCGCCCGCCGGCCTGCGCAACCAGGGGTGGAAGGACTCCCACGACTCGGTCGTGCACGCCGACGGCAGCCTCGCCGAGGGTCCGATCGCGCTTGTGGAGGCGCAGGGCTACGTCTATCGCGCCAAGCTCGCGATTGCTGACGTCTACGCCGCGCTCGGGGACATGGACACGGATCTGCGCCTGCGCGGCGAGGCACAGCACCTGCGCGAGATGTTCAACGAGGCGTTCTGGAATCCCGATGAGGGAACGTTCGCGCTGGCGCTGGACGGGCGCAAGCGCCAGGTCGCGAGCGTCACCTCCAACCCCGGCCACTGCCTGTACTGCGGAATCGTCGAGCCGGAGAAGGCAGCAGCGGTGGCCGAGCGGCTGATGGGGGCGGACATGTTCTGCGGGTGGGGCGTGCGCACGCTGTCCAGCGACTGCCCGGCGTATAACCCGATGAGCTACCACAACGGCTCGGTCTGGCCGCACGACAACGCGATCATCGCCGCGGGCCTGAAGCGCTACGGTCACGATGACGCCGTCCGGCGGATCGCCACCGCTCTGTTTGACGTCGCCACGGGCGCACGTGACTTTCGCCTGCCGGAGCTCTACTGCGGCTTTGACCGTTCTGAGCGCGCGGCGGTCGTCGCCTACCCGGTCGCGTGCATCCCGCAGGCATGGGCGGCGGCGGCGCCGTTCCTGCTGCTGCAGACGATGCTCGGTATCACCCCCGATGCGCCCGGCCGCGCACTGAGGATCGAGCGTCCGGTGCTGCCCGACTGGCTGGAGCGGGTCCGGCTCGAGCGTCTGCGCGTCGGCGATGCCGGTGTGAGCCTCGACTTCAAACGCGACGGGCGCGTCACGGGCTTCGCGCTGCTCGAGCAGCACGGCGAGCTGGACGTGACGATGGTCGCCGCCCCATGAGCCGTGTCACGGCGCTGCCAGAAGAGCTCGACAGGCGCTTCGAGACACTGATCTTCGACTGGGACGGGACCGCCGTGCCGGACCGGGCAACCGATGCAGGCGCGGTGCGAGAGGCGATCGAGGCGGCATGCGAGCTCGGCCTGGACGTGGCGGTTGTCAGCGGCACGCACGTGGAGAACATCGATGGGCAGCTGGCCGCCCGTCCGCACGGTCCGGGAGAGCTGCACCTGTTGCTCAATCGCGGATCGGAGGTGTTTCGTGTGCAGGCGGCTGGCGTAGAGCTGGTAGGGCGGCGAACCGCGTCAAGCAAGGAGGACACCGCGCTCGACCGGGCGGCGGCTCTGACGGTCGAACGCCTGAGCGAGCTGGGACTCGCGGCGAGGGTCGTCTCGCAGCGGCTGAACCGCCGCAAGATCGATCTGATCCCGGAGCCCGAGTGGGCGGACCCGCCGAAGGCGCGGATCGCCCAGTTGCTGCAGGCGGTCGAAGCCCGTCTGCGCGAGCACGCCCTCGACGGACTGCGCGGCGCCGTCGAGCTGGGTGAGACCGCGGCGCGCGATGCCGGACTACAGAACGCTCGTGTGACAAGCGACGCCAAGCACATCGAGATCGGCCTCACGGACAAGTCCGATTCGGCGCGCTGGTATCTCGAGCATCTGTGGCGGCGCGGCGTCTGGCCGGAGCAGGCGCTGATCGTCGGTGATGAGCTCGGGTCGCTCGGCGGGCTGCCGGGCAGCGACTCGATGCTCCTGGTCAACGAGGCAGCGGGCGCGACCGTGGTTTCGGTGGGCGTCGAGCCAGCGGGCGTACCCGCCGGGATCCTTGCGCTCGGCGGTGGGCCGCAGGAGTTTCTGGCACTACTGCAGGCCCAGCTTCAGCTGCGCCGTCGCGGCACCCTACCGATCGTCCCTTCCGACCCGTCCTGGACGCTGCGCGTGGAGGGCGTGGATAGCGAGCGCGAGCGTGCGCACGAGTCGCTGCTGACTCTCGCCGACGGGCGCCTGGGAACCCGGGGCAGTCCGCTGGCCGGCGGACGGCCCTCCGCACCGGGCGTCGTGATGGCGGGCGTCTACCGTGGGCACGGCGAGCGCTCCGAGCTGCAGCCCGCGCCGCTGTGGAACCGCCTCGCACGCCCCGATCCGGGGGACGAGGAGGGCACGCACGGGAGCCATGAGCGCGCGCAGGACATCGTCCGCACGCTCGACCTGCATACCGGGCTACTTGCACAACAGGCCCCGGGAGGGCTCAGCGCGCTCCAATTCTCCTCGCTTGCCGAGCCCGGTATCGCGGTGTTTCGTGCACTGGGTTCCCGGCGTCAGCTCGACAGCAGCCCACTACTGGTGGCGCCGGCGAGCCTTCACCCACAGATGCAGGACGAGGGAGGCGAGGAGACACGGATGCGCATCGCGGTGGCCGATGGCGCTCTGGAAGCCGCGGGTACGCAGACCGTGAACGACGCTGTCGAGCCCGTCGCGCTAGAGCGCATCGCCGCGTATGTCGTGAGCCCCACGAAGGACTCGAGCCAACCGGCCGTGCGGCGGGTGCGCCATGCGCAGGCCACCGGAGGCGAGCGTCTGCTGATCGACCATCGGCGTGCCTGGGCGCAGCGCTGGGAGCAGGCAGACGTGCGGATCGAGGGCGACCCTGAGCTGCAGTTCGCCGTGCGCCTGGCGCTCTATCACCTGATGAGCTCAACCGCGGACGTGGGTGAGGCGGCGGTCGGCGCTCGCGGGCTGTCGGGCTCCGGCTATCGGGGCCACGTCTTTTGGGACAGCGACGTGTTCGTGCTGCCGTTTCTCGCGGCCACCCACCCCGCGAGTGCCCGGGCGATCCTGGAGTACCGGATCAGGCGCCTACCGGCTGCTCAAACCGCGGCCCTGGCCACCGGGCGTCGGGGAGCACGCTTCGCTTGGGAGTCGGCCGGGAGCGGCGCGGACGTGACCCCCCACAAAGCGCACGATCGCGCTGGTCGCGAGGTGGCGATCTATACCGGCGAGCGCGAGGAGCACATCGTCGCCGACGTCGCCTGGGCGGCGGGCTGCTACATCGACTGGACCGGCGATGAGGCGTTCCGTACCGGGCCCGGCAGGCTGCTGCTCGTCGAAACCGCGCGTTACTGGGCCTCGCGGATCGAACACGACCGAGACGAGCCGGAGGGGCCGGCGCATATCCGTGGTGTGATCGGACCGGACGAGTATCACGAGCTCGTGAACGACAACGCCTACACCAACGTGATGGCGCGCTGGAACCTGCGACGCGCCCACGCTGAGACAACCGACGCCGACATTGATCGAGCCGAGCGCACGTCATGGCTCGATCTGGCCGAGGGGCTCGTGGACGGCTACAGGGCGGACAGTGGTCTGTATGAGCAGTTCACCGGCTTCTTCGAGCTCGAGCCGCTCGTGATCGCCGACCTCGCTCCACAGCGGCCGATCGCGGCTGACCTCCTGCTGGGGCCAGAGCGTGTGCACGGCGCGCAGATCGTCAAGCAAGCCGACGTGCTGATGCTCCACCATCTCGTCCCCGGCGAGATCGCCCAAGGGTCGCTCGTACCCAACCTCGACTTCTACGAGCCGCGCACCGCGCACGCCAGCTCACTATCGCCCGGCGTCCATGCCGCGCTGCTCGCGCGCGCCGGCAGACTGGCCGAGGCCCAGGCCGCACTCGCGCTGGCCGCGCGGATCGACCTGGACGACATCTCCGAATCGACGGCCGCCGGGGTGCACATCGCCGCGATGGGCAGCGTCTGGCAGACGTTCGCCTATGGCTTCCTGGGTGCAAGGCCACGCGGAGAGGCACTCGAGCTCGACCCCCGCCTGCCACCGGGATGGGACGAGCTCGAGCTGCGCCTGTGCTTCCACGGCGCGAAACTCAGCGTTGCGCTGAGCGCCGAGCAGATTCACGTGAGCGCTGACCGGCCGACACGCGTGAGCATCTCAGGTGCGGAGACTGTGACGGTCAGCGCCGGTGGCTACCACGTCACCCGGAGCTCAGCTCCGTGATCTCGATGTGGTGGCTCAGCTGCTCGATCTGCTCGCGAGTTCCGGTGCCGAGTCCATGCCGGGTGGCGTTCAGGCAGCCGGCCGCCATCGCCAGGCGTAGCGCGGCGTCCAGCTCCTGGCCGTCCGCGAGGCTGGCGCCGAGCGCGGCGAACATCGAGTCGCCGGTGCCACGCGGCTCCAGGGTCTCGACGCGGGGGCCGGTGAGTTCCAGGTAGCGTCCACCGGGACCGTCGAGGAGGAGCGCCGGCTGCTCGGCGCGCGAGAGGAGTACCGTCTCGGCGCCGGCCGCATGCAGCGCATCCAGCGCCTTGGTCAGGTCTTGTGCAGCGGAGCTGCCGGCGAGCGACTCGGCGAGAATCTCCTCCTCGCTGATCTTCAATACGTCCAAGCCTCCGGCCAGTGCGGCGTTCAGTGCCGGGCCAGCGAGATCGGCGATGACCTTGACCCCGTTGCTGCGCAGATCGCCCGCCAGCCGGCGGTAGATCTCGCTGTCAAGGACGGTGGGGGGATCCATTCCGGTCAGCAGCGCGACGCCCGCGTCCAGCGCCGCGCTGAGCGTCAGCCCGTAGAGCTCGTCGGCCTCGTGGCGGGAGAGGCGCTTGGCTTCGGTGCGCGCGACCTGCTCGCGCACGCCGTCACGGCGAGCGTGGATGTAGACGCCGTTGGACGTGGCGCATTCCACGCTCGAGAGCTCGACGTTCTCCCTTGCGATCAGCCCGCGCAGGACCGCGCCCGACTCGCCGCCCAGGGCGCAGCACAGACAGACCTCGGCGCCGAGCAGCGCGGCCATGCGGGCCACCCAGAAGCCCTGTCCGCCGGCGTGCAGATGAATCTCCTGCCCGGGGGTGTCCGCCGCCTCGACGGTGATCGTCAAAAGCGGCGAGGGCGCGAACACCACAAGCGACGGGCTACTCATCCGAGGGTCATTCAGCCGCAACTGGTTGGCGCCGCCGAGCGACGTGATCTGGTCATCATGCGTATAGCGGGAGCGATCAGGCCTCGATCAGCACCTTGAGCTTGTCCGGCAGGACCGCCAGCACATCGTCGATCTCGCCTTCGGTGACATGCTCGCGCAGGACCCGCGCGACTGCGGTGACCGCGAGGGACGCCTCGGTCTCGCCCGCCATGTGTCCCTCCTTGACGACGTGGTCGAGAAACGCCTCGACGTCGTGGATCGGCAGCGGCGTGCGACTGGGATCCCAGTCCTCGTAGTAGATGCCGCGAATCAGAGTCGGCAGCTGAGCCGCGAGCTTGGCGGCCACGTCAACGGTCAGCCGGTCGCGCAACGCGTGCAGTACTGCCCGCAACGCGCGGTATGCGTACTGGCGGTCCTCGACCCCCAGCTCCTCCGCCAGCTCCTTCAGCCAGATATGCGCCTTCTCGACACTGCGCTCGATGACGCTCGGCTCGACGTCACTCATGCTGGGCTCCTCGCTGGTCGTGTGTTACGTACCGACAGAGCCAGGTTCGCGCACCGTCTGATCGCGCACATCGGTGGACACTACGGAGCAGACCTCGGCTTCCCCCGCGTGTAGGAGCCTCAGAGGGCGCTCGGGTAGGTCTCCGGGGGCTCGCCGAGCTCCCAGCCAGGGGTGCGCTCCAGCGGCTCGACCGCGCGCGTGGTGTCGATGTGCACCAGCGCGTCGTACTGCCGGGCGGCGCTCGCGGCGAACCAGTGGCTCTGGCGTTCGGTCTGCGGGTGGTAGATCACTCCGATCGCGCGCTCAAGACGCGGCTCTGACAGCGCGCGGCCGCTCTCAGAAGTGGCCAGCGGGCACAGCAGGAAGGCCGGCATGTGCGTGGCGTGCAGGAGCGCCTCGTAGCTGTCAGGGAGGGCGGGGCGCACGCGCTTGCGCTCTGCCGGTCCGCCCCACTCCGAGGCGGCTGTGACGCTGCCGGTGTAGGTCGTAAAGCCAACGTTGACGACGTCATGGCCGTGACGTTCGCGCAGCAGCTGACCGATGTTCAGCTCGCCGCGCTGAGCCATCTCGGTCGCGCGCGCGTCACCGACGTGCGAGTTGTGCGCCCACACCACCACTCGCGCCGTACCGCCGTGACGATCCAGGTGGGCGAGCAGCTGGTCGAGGGTGTCCGCCATGTGCCGGTCGCGCTGGTTCCAGGATCCCGCGCGGTCGCCGAACATCGTGCGGTAGTACTCCTCAGCGTTCGCGACGATCGCGGCGTTCTGCTCGGCGAAGAAGTACTCGTCCTCGGCGACGAGCCCGTCACGGGAGAGATACTCCCCGGCGCGACGGCGCAGCTCAACAAGCTGCTCAATCACCCGCCGCCGGCACGGCTCGCCGACGCCGAGCAGCACCGCCTGACCGTACCCGGCGCTGTCGCCGGCATAGGGTTGCAGGCACTCGTAACGCGCCCGTGCGCGCTGCGCCGCCTGCGGGTCCTGCTCGTCGAGGTAGGCGATCACGGCCTCCATCGAGGCGCCGAGACTGTATAGGTCCAGCCCGTAGAAACCGGTCTTGCGCGCGCTGTGATGACGCCCCTGATTGTGAGCGCGCAGCCAGCCGACGAAGTCGAGCACATCGGCGTTGCGCCACATCCAGGTCGGGAACCGGCGAAACCCACCAAGCGCATCCTGCGCATCGGGGTCGGCCCGGGCGCCCGAGACGAAGCGGTTGACCCGGTAGGCGTCGGGCCAGTCTCCCTCGATCGCAACCGCGGTGAAGCCACGCTCGGAGATCAGGCGCTTGGTGATACGAACGCGCTCGCGGTAGAACTCGTGCGTCCCGTGGCTGGCCTCACCGAGCAGCACGATCCGCGCGTCGCCGACCAGCGCGAGCAGCGCATCGTAGTCGCGGTGATCTCCGGTGAGCGGATGCGCCTCCCGCCGCAACGCGGCGAGCACCTCGTGCTCACCGAGTGGAAGTGTCAGCAGTGCTGCCCCGGGCATGCCGGACTCCATATCTGCGTAGGTGGTTTAGACATACGCCTCGGCCGGGCGTGCCGATGTGAAGTGACGGTCGAGCCAGTCGATCGCCAGACGGCTCCCCTGCTCGAGCGCGCCGGGCTCTTCGAAGAGATGGGTCGCGCCGGGTATGACCGCGAGCTCGCTCGGGCAGCGAAGCTGTCGCTGGGCCTCGCGGTTGAGCTCGAGCACCCGATGGTCGGCTCCACCGACGATCAGCAGCGTCGGCGCTCGCACCGCGCTCAGGCGCTGGGCGAGGTCGGGACGCCCACCGCGCGAGATGACGGCGCCCACCTGGCCACCCAGCTCGGCAGCCGCCGTCAGCGCTGCCGCCGCTCCCGTGCTGGCGCCGAAGTACCCGAGCGGCAGGCTCCCCACATCGTCGCGCTCGGCCAGCCAGGCGCTTGCCGCAAGGAGCCGGTCGGCGAGCAATGGGATGTCGAAGACGTTGCCGCGGTCGAGCTCCTCGCTCGGCGTGAGCAGGTCGAGCAGCAGCGTCGCGAAACCGGCCTCGTTCAACGCGCTTGCGACGGAGCGGTTGCGCGGACTGAGGCGGCTGGAGCCGCTGCCGTGAGCGAACGCGACGACGCCCCGCGCTCGCGACGGGATCGTGAGGTCGCCGCTCAGCGCCAGATGCGGGGCGAGGGGAATGACGACCTCCCGCGGCGCGATCGGCTCGCCGTGCTCCTGCGGGGCCGGCGCTGAGTCTGGGGCTGGGACCAGGTCATCGAGCGTGCGCGCGCGATGGTCCTCGACGGTGGGCGTCGGCGGGGGCGGCTCGCCGTACTTGGCGAGTAGCGCCGCGACTTCCTCGTCGGTCGTTGGCCGGAAGTCCTCATACCAGTAGCCGACGGCCCAGAGCTCGGCGGGTTCCTCCACACACACCACCTCGTCCGCGTGCCGGCGAAGCTCCTCGGCGGATTCGGGCGCAGCGACCGGCACGGCGAGGATCACACGACTCGCGCCGCGCTCGCGCAGCGACCGCACGGCGGCCAGCGCGGAGTGACCGGTGGCGAGACCGTCGTCGACGAGGATCGCCGTGCGTCCGCCGAGCGGGGCAGGCTCGCGCGCGCCGCGGTAGCGCAGGCGCCGCTCGGCGAGCTCAGCCTCGCCCCGCGCGATCAGAGCCCCCAACTGCGGTTCGGAGAGGCCGAGCGCACGCACCGTCCGTTCGCTGAGCACGTGCACGCCGCCCTCGGCGAGTGCTCCGATCGCGAACTCGGGATTTTGCGGCGCACCGATCTTGCGCACGACAGCCACATCGAGCGGCGCACCGAGCGCACGCGCGACCTCCGCTGCGACCGGCACGCCACCCCGCGGGATTCCGACAACCACCGGCAGCTCATCGCGAAATGGCTCCAGCAGCGCGGCCAGCCGTCGCCCCGCATCACGGCGGTCCTGGAAGCGAACCGCGCTGGGCACGAACACCGGCGGGTCATCGAGCGACGTCACAGCGCCCGTCCGGCGTTCGCCCGGCTGCTCGATCGTCATGGACACACCGCCTCCTCCTCTGGACTCCCACGGCCACGAAGCGCCCTATGTGTCTCATGCGGGACGAGGGTCGGCAGGAGCGTGGGGATGGGGGGCGCGGATGGAGCGTTCACGGAAGAGATAAGAGATATCTGTATAGAGCGATGCCTAGAGCGATGCCGCGACTGTGAGGTTGCCGCCGGCGTGTGGGGATTGCGCGGCCAAACCTAAACAAGCCTCATCACACTGGCATCAGGAATCTGCCGTGCAGCGCCGGCGCAAACTACGGAAAGCACCCGAATAAGTAGTAAGTCCCTGCAGTGATCCGCGCGGCGTGCCGATGGCGGGCAGCGCCCCACCAAAGATGATGGAGTGGCACAGGCAGCTAAAGCCCCGCCAGGGCGATGGGACACGAGTACGTAGTCTGCCCCATCAAGAGCCGTTGCTCGTGCGGATGCGCGGAGCTTGGGTGGAGCGAGAGCATGGCTGCATGAGGAAGGTCATCGCCGCCATCACCGGAGACTCAGCTGCGGTGGGGGTGCTGTCGAGCGCCGACGCGATCGCAGAGCTGTTCTCGGCTACGGTCGAGGCGCTGCATGTGGGCGACGAGCGAGCGGTGGTGGCGGCGAGCGCGGCACAGAATGCGGGGGTTGCGCTCAGGACGATCAGTGGGGAAGCTGTCCAGGAGATCGTCAACGCGGCCGCGGCCGAGGATGTGGTCGCAGTGGTGATCGGCGCGCGGGGCACGTCCGCAGGCAAGCGTCCGGTGGGCAGCACGGCCTTGGCGCTGGTCGCGTCGCTGGAGAAGCCCGTCGCAGTCGTCCCCCCAGACGCCGCCCTCCGGAAGCCCATCCAGAGCGTGCTCGTCCCACTGGACGGCACCGCCGCCAGTGCGGCCGCGCTGCGGGAGATCATCGAGCTGGCCTCGGGCGCCGAGCTTCGCGTAGTGGTCGCACACGTTCATCGGGCACGATCGTTGCCGGCCTTCAGCGACCATCTCCCACACGAGGTACGCGCATGGGGTGAGGAGTTCATGGCCCGACACGCTCCGGCGGCGATCGACGCCACGCTCGAGCTTCGTGTCGGCGAGCCGCACGAGCACGTCCTCGACATATGCCGGCACAGCGGCTGCGATCTGGTCGCGCTCGGCTGGAGTCAGGACCTTGGCCGCGGCCGTGCGGCGATCGTACGCCGCATGCTCGCCGACTCACCGGTCCCCGTACTATTGACGCCCGTGAGCAGCGACCTCGCGTCGGTATACCCGGCGGCACACGCAGCTCCAGCCGCCGGAGAGCGGCTCGAGCAGCTCGACTCTATCGGCGCCGCGTAATGAACCGTCACCCCGATCGTGGTGTGCACAGAACCGGTTCGGTAAGCGAGGCGCTCAGCCACCTGCGTGGGTTGCAGGCGGGTGGGCACGACGTGCTCAGCCTTTATCTGAACTTCGACCCCTCTGAGTTTCCCAACCTGCGCGAGCGCCACATGCAGGCCGACGCGCTGCTGGCGGATGCCGAGCGCCGTCACGTGGGCGAAGAGAACGGGAGCGCTTCGCGTGAGGATCGCCTGGCGCTGCGCGAAGACATCGAGCGGGTGCGGGAGCTGCTCACCGACGAGGAGCTGGCGGTCCAGGGCGCCCGCGGTCTCGCGATCTTCTGCTCGACCCCTGAGGACATCTTCGTGCTCGTTACGCTCCCGCGCGCGGTGCAGCCGGACGTGGCGGTGCAGGCGCGCCCGTTCATCGAGCCGCTCGTCGAGCTGGTGGCACCCGAGCGCTGGTGCGTGCTGATGATGAGCCGCCGTTCGGGGCGCATCCTGCGCGGCACCCGCGAGGGCTTCACTGAGATCACCGGCGTGCTCGACGATGTCCATGGCCGCCACTCCCAGGGCGGTCGGTCGCAGGCTCGCTACCAGCGCGGGATCGAGCACGAAGTCAACGAGCACATTCGCGGAACCTGTGCCGTCCTGCTCGAGCGCTTCAGGCGAGAGGGATTTGACCGGCTGCTGATCTCAAGCCCAGCCGAGCTGCGCCATCGCGTCGAGGGGGAGCTTCACGAGGAGTTGCGCAGGCGGCTGGCCGGCCACTTCGAGATCGACGTCGAGCGCGCCACGCCGGCTCAGGCGCACCGTCGGGCGATGCCGCTGATCGAAGCCGACGAGAGCCGTCGCGAGCTCGAGGCGCTGGATCGGCTGAGCGAGGGCTTGGCGCCCGGCGGCCATGCCGCCGCCGGTCTGGATGAGGTGCTCGAGTCGCTGAACGAGCGGTGGGTGCAGACGCTGCTGTTCGCGCACGGGTTCGCCGCGCCCGGATTCATCTGCCCAAGTTGCGGGCGGCTCGCCGCCGCTGACGCGTCATGCCCGGTCGATGGCAGCACCCCTGAGCGACGCGAGGACATCGTCGAGAGCGCGATCGAGCTTGCCCTCGACCAGTCGGCCGAGGTGCTGGTCGTGCGCCATCAGCCGGACGGGCTCGCCGAACACGGCCCGATCGCGGCCCTGCTGCGGTATTGACAGCGAGCTACGGCTGCCAGGTCGCGACGGCAACCTTGCCCGTTGCCCCGTTCGTCCACGCGAGTGCGGCCCCGCGGCCAATGACGGGCTCGGCCGTAACGTACGAGGACCGTGACAAAGTCATCGATGACGATCACGGTTCGTCCATCCACGGAAATCGGAGGTCGGCCGTCGCGGTAGCGCTCCACCCTGCGGCGCAGCTCTCGCGACTCCAGCGCAAGGGTCGTATTGAACGCGGCCTGGGTCATACCGAGCATGGCGGCCGAACGTGGGTCGAAAACCCCCGTGCCGTCCTCCGCGACGGCACCCACGCCAAGCTCGGGATTCTCCGGCTCACCGCTCGCGGCATCGCGCCATCTCCTTTCCAAGCTCCTTTACTCCTACTCACGCCAAATCATTGGTTCACGATCTCCGGGACCTTAAGTCATTCTGTTCGCGAGAACCCGCGGATGGCGAGCGCGATGAAGATCGCGGCGAATGCCGTCGTGATCGCGATCTCGCTGCCGATCGAGAGCGTGTGGCCGAAGAGCTGGATGCTCGCGGGGAAGCGCGCGCGGGCCGCGGCCGGCATGTTCTGCGCGGCGAACACGACCTGGCGCAGCGGAGCGACCGCATAGGTGAGCGGGTTGATGCGGGTGAGGACCGTCAGCCAGCCCGGCAGCGAGTTCAGTGGGAACAGCGCGCCGGAGAGGAAGATCATCGGGAACAGCAGCATCTGCATGACCACCTGAAACCCTTCCATCCGTTCGATGTGGCTTGCGACGAACACGCCGAAGGCGGTCAGCGCGATCGCCATCAGGAGCTCGAAGCCGATGATCTCCAGCACCAGCACGGCCGTCAGGTGCACGCCGATGACCGGCGCGAGCACAAGCATGATCGTTCCCTGGACCGCCGCGACGCTCGCGCCGC
Organism: uncultured Solirubrobacterales bacterium; assembly: GCA_963810645.1. Taxonomy (GTDB): domain Bacteria; phylum Actinomycetota; class Thermoleophilia; order Solirubrobacterales; family Solirubrobacteraceae; genus Palsa-744. The sequence continues at coordinate 179,612 of CAWEOK010000009.1, forward strand.
CGGCGGTCTTGCCGATTGCCAGCGACGCGCGGCTGGTGGGCGCGACGAGCATCTCGCGCAGGAAGCCGAATTCGCGGTCCCACACGATCGACATACCGGAGAAGATCGCGGTCGTGACGACGCTCATCGCCATGATGCCTGGGAACATGAACTTCTTGAAGTCAAAGCCCGCGGTGCTCCCGACGAGCCCGGCCATGCCGTAGCCCATCACGATCAGAAACAGGACCGGCTGGATCAGGCCGCTGAGGATGCGTGTGCGTGTGCGCTCGAAGCGGATCAGCTCCCGCAGCCACACCATCCCGGTCGTGCGCAGCTCGTCGCGCAGGACCGTATCGGGGCCATCCGCGATGTTCGCCGGCAGGGCGGCGGTGCTCATCTCAGTGTCTCCTGGCGCGCATGCGCGCGCGCATACCCGCGGGCATGGCCTCGCCGTGGGACTCGCGGATCTCGCGGCCGGTGTAGTGCATGAACACGTCATCGAGGGTGGGCTCGTGCACGTGCACGTCCAGGACAGGCACGCCGGCCGCCGCGATCAGCGGCGCGACCGCCGACTCGCCGTGCTCGACGAACACTCGCACCCCGTCGGCGCCGGCCTGCACCCTGTAACCGTTGCGTTGCAGCGCGGCAATGGCTGCCGGATCGTCGGTGGTCCGCAGATCCACCGTGTCGGCGCCGATCTCCGCCTTCAGCGCTTGCGGCGTGTCGAGCGCGACGAGGCTGCCGTGGTCGATGATCGCGATGCGGTCGGCGTACTCGGCCTCGTCCATGTAGTGCGTCGTGAGGAAGACCGTGATGCTCGCCTGCTCACGCAGCCGCAGTACGTCCTCCCACATCAATGCGCGTGTCTGCGGGTCCAGACCGACGGTGGGCTCGTCCAGGAACAGGACCCGGGGGACGTGCATCAGCGCCCGGGCGATCTCTAAGCGGCGAGCCATCCCCCCGGAGAACTCCGAGACGAGATCATAGCGGCGGTCGCTCAGGTCCACAAGCTCGAGCACGCGCGCGATGCGCTCGTCCACCTGGTCACTGGGCACCCGGTAGAGCACGGCGTGGAAGCGAAGGTTCTCCTGTGCTGTGAGCCGGTCGTCGAGGGTCGGCTCCTGGAAGACCAAGCCGATGTGGCGCCGCACCGCCTTCGGGCGCGCCACGACGTCGAAGCCGGCGATCATCACACGTCCGGACGTCGGTCGCAACAGCGTGCACAGCATGTTGATCGTCGTCGACTTGCCCGCGCCGTTCGGGCCGAGGAACGCGAACACCTCGCCCTCGCGAACGTCGAAGCTGATCCTGTCGACCGCCGTGAGCTCGCCGAAGCGTCTCGTGAGGTCACGGACCTCGATCACGTTGGCGCGCGACACGGGCGAAGTGACCTCCGGCCCAGCCTCGCGCGTGAGTACGCTTGCCATGCGCCTATCCTCGCTGCCGCGCGGCCGTCCTTCATCGGTGCTGAGAGCGGACTTGGGTCCGTACTTATTCCTATTCCGGCGTGCTCGATTCCGATGTGCTCGCTCGTGCGGTGTGAGCGCCACCAGCAGCGAGCGTGCGTCAGCCGGATTCGCGGTGACGAAATTACTACGGAGCGCTCATGGGGCGATCTCCCGATGTGCCGCAAGCGGTCGCCGAATAGCGTCGCAGATCCACTGCCAACTGAATAGATGGAGATGCGTCATGCCAGGAACACTCACACGCTGGGAACCGTTCGCCGAGCTCGGTGAGCTGCGTACGCGTTTTGACCGGATGTTCGATGAGCTGGTTGACGGTCGCCAGCGCGAGTGGACGCCGGCGATCGACGTGGTCCGCGACAACGGCAACATCGTCGTGCGCGCCGACGTTCCCGGGATCAAGCCCGAGGAGGTCAAGATCGAGGTGCAGGACGACATCCTCAGGGTCTCCGGATCGCACGAGGAGCGCAAGGAGGAGAAGGACAAGCACTTCCTGCGCCGCGAGCGCCGCTACGGCTCCTTTTCGCGCACGATGGCACTGCCGGCGGGCGTTGAGGCCAAGAAGATCAAGGCCAAGACGCACGACGGCGTCGTCGAGGTGACGATCCCGCTGCCCAAGGAAGCCAAGCAAGAGACGATCACGATCACACCGACCGCGGCCTGACCGGACCGGACAGACGCCGGCCTCCACGCCTGTCTGGGTGTCGAGGCCGGCCTACCGGCAAGACCAGGGTTCCGGTCGCGGTACGGCTCTCGCGCGGGAACCGTGAGCACATCTCCCCAGGTCTTGGGCCTACATCCCCCAGTCCTGGGTCTACGCAGCCGATACGAGGCGGTCCACCGCACGCGCGAGCTCGGCGAGTTGCGCATCCAGAGATTGAGTCGTGTCGAGCCTCAGCACACGGTCGTCGGCAAGCTCATCGAGCTCCTCGAAGGAGCGAAACTGCTCCTCGGCGATCTCGGGCGTCGCGTCGGAGATGCGCAGCGGATCGTGCAGACGTCCCGCGGCGCGCCGGCGCGCGACCTCGAGCGGAACCTCGCAACGAACGACGATCACGCGGATCATGCCGACCCGTCGCAGCCTGTCCAGCAGCAGCGCGCGATCCTCGCGGGCACGGCAGGTAGCATCCACGATCACGCCGCCGGCACGGCGCAACTCGAGCAGCGCGTCGCGGCCGAGGTGCTCGTAGGTCGCCCGTGTGAACCGAGCGCTGTAGTGTTCGGCGCGCGCCGGTTCGTGCTCGTCAACTCCGGCCAATCGCTTGCGCACGACGTCGGTGCACACGACCGGCATCTCCGAGCGTCGTGAGAGCTCGGCCGCCAGCGTCAACTTGCCGCTGGCGGCGGGCCCGCAGATCACGATCGCCAGCGGCGCCCGGGCACGCCAGCACAGCCGTTCGCTCAGCGACCACAGCTGCTGCGCCTCCTGGTCCAGCTTTGCGCCCGCCGCCCGCACATCCGCATCGGCCTTCCCGCCGTCGTGCGCGGCCGCGGCGATCAGCGTGACCTTGGCGCGCACGAGCGCCCAGTGGACGGCGTAGAACGAGCGCAGCGCCTCCCCACCGGGACTGATGCCGGCGTGGCGGTAGGCGCCGATCAGCTCGCGGGCCGCCCAGCGCTGCCCGCGAGCCTCGAGGTCCATTGCCAGGAACGCCAGGTCGCAGGCGACATCGGTGCGGCGCAGACGCGGGTCGAACTCGATGCGGTCGACCACGCGCACGGTCGGTCCGGCCAGCAGCACATGCTCGCAGCGCAGGTCCCCGTGCCCGTCGCGTGCCAGTCCCAGCCGCGCGCGACGGCGCAGCTCCGGTTCGTGCCGCGCAACGAACGCCTCGCCGAACGCTGCGACCACGTCGATGCGCCATCCGGCTGGATGGCGCATATGTGCAAGCTCCTCGACGTTCGCGCGCCAGACGGCGAGCACCGAATCGGGACCCCAGTCGGCGGCGACCGGCGCGGAGCGGTGGAACTCTGCCAGCAGCCGGGCCGCCGCGGCGACATGCGCGCGGGTGAGCGAACCGGACACGATCAGACCGGCGAACGTGTCCCGCTCGCTGAAGCTGCGCATCTCCACCGCGTACTCGACCGCGCCCGGAGCACCGTCGCGGGCCAGACGAAACCCGGCCGGGCTCCCGGACCCGCTCCTGAGGATCGCGCGTACGCCGAGGTACACGCCGGGCGCGAGCTCGCGGTTGACGCGCACCTCCTCACGGCAGGCCCTGTGCCGGCGCGCCAGCGTGCTGTAGTCCAGAAAGCCCAGCGACACCGGCTTCTTGAGCTTGTACGCGCGATCGCCCGCGACGAACACCCACGAGGCGTGCGTCTCATGCATTACGACCTCGGGAGTGCCCGGATACATAGCGGGCGTGGCGAGCGCCCGCAACAGCTCGGGATCACCGCACCACCCCGGACTGGAATCGACTTGTGCGCTGGCCGACCCGGCGCTGTGCATCACACCAGCGAACGTACCGTCCCTCGAGCCCAGCGCCATCGGACAATTCCCGCCGGCCGCCGCGGGTAACTACGTCCATCGGACCCCCCGGCGGCTCGGCCTATACGCGTAGGATGGGCTCGGTGACTGCGATGATCGAGGTCGATGGGGTGGCCAAGCGGTTCGGCTCCACCCAGGCGCTGGCCGGTGTCGATCTCACTGCCGAGGAGGGCAGGGTGCTCGCTCTGCTGGGTCCGAACGGCGCGGGCAAGACGACGCTCGTGCGCATTCTGGCGACGCTCTTGAAGCCCGACCACGGCCGCGCCACGGTGGCGGGTTGCGACGTGATCGCCGACGCCGGCCGGTTGCGCTCACTGATCGGCCTCACCGGCCAGTTCGCCGCCGTCGACGAACTGCTGACCGGGCGGGAGAACCTCGAGCTCGTCGGGCTGTTCTACCGTCTGAGCCGGGCCGAGCGCCGCCGTCGCGCCGAGGACGTGCTGAAGCGCTTCTCCCTGACTGACGCCGCCGACGATCTGGTCAAGACCTACTCGGGCGGGATGCGCCGCCGGCTCGACGTCGGGGCCAGCCTGATCGGCCGTCCGCGGATCCTGTTCCTCGACGAGCCCACGACCGGCCTGGACCCCCGCACGCGCAACGACGTGTGGAGCTTCATCGAGGATCTCGTCACCTCCGGCACAACAGTGCTGCTGACGACCCAGTACATGGAGGAGGCCGAGCGCCTCGCGCACCGCATCGTCGTCATGGACGCCGGCGCGATCGTCGCGCACGGCACCGCCGCCGAGCTCAAGGACCGGATGGGCGGTGACGTGCTCGAAGCTCGCGTGGCCAGCGCCGCCGACCTCGACCGGGCCGCCGCCCTGATTGCCCAGGTCGGGCAGGGCACTCCCCACATCGATCCAGACCAGCGCCGGATCAGCCTGCCGACCAGGGGGGGCACGCGGGTGCTTATCGCCGCCGGGCAGCGCCTGCAAGAAGACGGCATCGCCCTCGAGGACCTCGGTATCCGCCACCCATCGCTCGACGACGTGTTCCTGTCGCTCACCGGCAACGCGGCCGGCGAGCGCGCTGACGGCGCCGGAGTCGCCGGCGCACAGAGGAACGACGGATCGGCCGCCGACGTACAAGCGCTCGTCGCGGGCGCTGAGCGCACCGGTGGATCGGACGCGTGCGCGGGCACTGTGGACTCGAGTCCCGCGCGCGAAGCGACGGGCATGGCGCCGGTCGCGTCTGAGCAGCCGGGCGCGAGCGAGCACCGGCGGGCGCACATCCGGCGATCGGGCAGTGCGGACGCGGCTCGCGACACCGGCGGAGTGGCCAAGCGCAACCTGCTGCGCATCGTGCGCAACCCGCGGCTGCTGGTGATCTCCGCGATCCAGCCGGCGTTGCTGCTCGTGCTGTTCCGCTACGTCCTCGGCGGCGCGATCCACATCCCCGGCGGCAGCTACGTCGATTACATCGTCCCCGCCGTGTTCATCGAGGCGGTGATGATCGGCGGCATGGCCACGGCGATCGGCATGGCCGACGACCTGCGCAGCGGGATCATCGACCGTTTTCGCAGCCTGCCGATGGCCCGCTCGGCCGTGCTCGCCGGGCGTACCCTCGCCGACGTCAGCCGCAGCGTGTTCTCGCTCGCGCTGATGGTCGGCCTGGGACTGCTCGTCGGGTTCAGCTTCCACGGCGGCGCCGGGGAGATCCTCGCCGGCCTGGCGCTGGTGATCTTCTTTGGCTACTGCTTCTCCTGGGTGTACGTGACGATCGGGCTGCTCACCAAGGACCCGGAAACGGCCCAGGTCGCCGGCATCCTGCCGTTCTTCGTGCTCGTGTTCGCGAGCTCGGCGATCGTGCCTGTGGCCACCATGCCCGGCTGGCTGCAACCGTTCGCCAACCACCAGCCGGTCAGTCTCACGATCAACGCGGTCCGCGCCCTGATGCAGGGCGAACCGACGCACAACTGGGTGTGGCAGTCGCTTGTGTGGTCGGCCGGGATCTTCCTGGTGTTCTTCGTGATCGCGGTCCGCCTGTACCGCAACATCACCGCCTGAGCTCCTCAGCGCCCCTCGGGCTGACGGTCGATGGCCGGGCGGGACGGATCGTTGTGGATTTCCCCCATGTCCCCCGAGGGGAAGCCACTGATGACCCGGCGCGGCGCGCGGATTAGCTTGCGAGTATGTCCAATACTCAGACAGCGCTCTCACCCAGCCACGGCAGCCGGCAGACCGGCGCAGGCTCCCCCACTCCGGTCTCCACCCCGGCGCCGGCCGGCACGCAGACACACATGCCGGTTTTCACGAACATCCTGTGTGCCGTCAACGGTACGCGTGGCAGCCTTGCCGCCGTCAGGATGGCCGCCTCGCTGGCTGGACCCGACGGTCACCTGACACTGCTCGTGGTGACCGCCGTCAAGGGCTCGGGGCAGTACGCGATGGCCGCCATCAGCCCGAGTCGCGTCAAGCAGGTGCTGGAACGGGCCAAGCGCGTTGCCGACGCAGCCGGCGTGGCCTGCACCACGGTCGTGGATCCTCACAGCCCACCCGAGCGGGTCATCCTCGAGCGCGCCTCCCAGCACGACCTGCTCGCAATCGGAGCGCCCACCACCTCGTGGCTCGGCGGGATGCTGATCGGCAGCGTGGCCGCAACCGCGCTGAGCCGGTTCACCACACCGATGCTCGTCGTCCGCCGGCCACCCGCCCTGCGTGCTCATCGGCTGCTCGTCGCCAGCGATGGCGAGCAGGACTCCGATCAGATCGTGCAGCTGGCCGGCAGGCTGGGACAGAATCTCCGAGCGCAGGTGCGGTTGGTCAACGCCCTCGTCGCCGAGTCCAAGATGAATCCCCACGTCATTCAAACGCAGGCGAGCACGCTGAAGCGCATGCTGGCAGATGCCTGCGAGGAGCCCTACATCGAGCCCGGCAAGGCCTGGGACGTCGTCCTGCGCGCCGCGACCAGCACCAAGGCGGACATGATCGTGATGGGCAGCCGGCGACTGGGCGGCGTGCGCGCCTTCGGCAGCGTCAGCCGCCGCGTGGTGCACGACGCGCCCTGCTCGGTGCTGCTGGTGCCGCCAAAGTGATCGCCACAGCCCACCCAAAGACCGCTCCGAAGGAGAAGAGAGACATGCCGTTCAAGAACGTGCTCGTAGGAGTGGACGGCAGGCAGGGCGGCCATGACGCCGTGGCATTGGCGTCTGCGCTCCTCGCTACCGATGGCAAGCTGACGCTCGCCCATGTGCACCGCGGTGAGGTGGCGGAGGAGCTGAGAGACACCCACGAGCTGCTGCAGCGCGAACGCACGGAGGCCGGTGTCGAGGCAGAGCTGATCAGCGTCGTCTGCGCAAGCCCCGGCCGCGGCCTGCACGAGCAGGCGGAGGAGCTGGACACCGATCTGCTCGTCGTGGGCTCCTGCAGTCATGGCGTATTCGGCCGCGCGATGCTCGGCGACGATACGCGCGCCGCACTGAACGGCGCGCCCTGCGCCGTGGCTATCGCCACGCGCGGCTATGGCGAGCATCACGCTCCGCTCGCCAGGATCGGCGTGGCATACAACTCCTCGCCCGAGAGCGAAGCAGCGCTCGCGGCAGCCAAGCAGCTGGCTATCGTCACCGGGGCGACGGTCCACGCCCTGGAAGTCGTCTCGATCCCGAGCGCCGCATATACCGGGCTGATGCCTCCTGCGATCGGCGAGAGCATCGAAGTGCTGCTCCAGCAGGCAAACGACCGCATGCGTGAGCTGGCCGGCGCCGATGGGCGCGCGGTCTACGGCCTCGCCGGCGAGGAGCTCGCGGCCTTTGGCGATGAGCTGGACATCCTCGTGGTCGGCTCGCGCGGCTACGGCCCGGTGCGGCGCCTGGTGCTCGGAAGCACCTCCGCCTACCTCGAGCACCACGCACGCTGCTCCCTGCTGGTGCTGCCCAGGGCCGCCGCATAGTACCTTCCCGGGCGTGACTGATCAGGATCAGGCCTCTACGGATCAACTCTCCACGATCAGGATCGTCCTCGCCGACGATCACGCGGTGGTGCGCAGCGGCCTGCGCCTGCTGCTCGAGAACGAACCCGACTTCGAGGTCGTCGCCGAGGCGGGCGACGTCGAAAGCGCGCGGCGCTACGTTCGCGGCCACCATCCGGCAGTGCTGGTGCTCGATCTGAACATGCCGGGCGATCCCAGCCTCCAGGCGATCCCCATGATCCGCGAAGAATCGCCGGATACGCAGATCGTCGTGCTGACGATGCAGCAGGAGCCGGCGTTCGCCCGCGAGGCGCTGGGTGCGGGAGCGCTCGGCTACGTACTCAAGGAGGCCGCCGACGATGAGCTTGTGCAGGCGGTACGCCATGCCGCTGCGGGCGAGAGCTACCTGAACCCGAGGCTCGGCGCACGCATGGCCTCCGAGCCTGCGCCCGGGCCGCCCGACGACCTCTCAGAGCGCGAGGTGCAGGTGCTGGGATTGATCGCGCTGGGGCACACCAATACCGAGATCGGCGAACAGCTGTACCTGTCCGTGCGTACCGTCGAGACCCACCGCTCGCACATCCAGCAGAAGCTCGGGCTCTCCACACGCGCGGAGCTCGTCGGCTATGCGATCGAGCGCGGGCTCCTCAGTACCGACGACGAGAGCGGGGGCTGACAACGGCGGCAGCGGCGGCGGGCTACGGCTGCTGCTGACCCTGGGGCCTCAGGCCTGCCAACCCGCGACCTCAGATCGCTGCCAACCCGCGACCTCAGATCGTCTCCGGGACCATCTCGATCGCTCCGCACGGACACTCGGTGACGCAGATGCCACAGCCCTTGCAGTAGTCCAGGTCGAACGCATACCCGTCGGCCTCGTCGACCTTCAAGACGGCGTTGTCGGGACAGACGCCGTAGCAGTTGTCGCACCCAAAGCAGTTGCCGCACGACATGCAGCGGCGGGCCTCGAACAGCGCGTTTGACTCGTCCAGGCCGAGCGTCACCTCGTCGAAGGAGGACTGGCGGCGGATCACGTCCAGCTGCGGCGCGACGGTCGCCGGCGCATCGGCGTAGTACCAGGTGTTGAGCGTCTCGAACGTCGCGAGGGTCGGCTCCGGCGGGTGAACATATTCGGCGCCGCGCAGCCAAGCATCGATGTTGCGCGCCGCCTGCTTGCCGTGACCGACACCGACGGTGACGGTGCGCTCGGCCGGCACCATGTCGCCTCCCGCAAAGATGCTCTCGTGGCCGGTCATCATCCGCTCGTCCACCCGCACGACGCCGTCATCTATCTCCAGCCCAGGCACCCCGTCCAGCAGCGACAGGTCGGCTTCCTGGCCGAGCGCCAGCACGAGCGAGTCGGCGTCCAGCTCCTCGGTCTCGCCGGTCGGCTGGGGAAAGCCGGTCTCATCCAGCTCCATGCGTTCCAGCAGCAACCGGCCCTCGTCGGCCTGCTTGATCGTCGAGAGCCACTTCATCATCACGCCCTCATCGAGCGCCTCCTGCACCTCGAAGTCGTGCGCGGGCATGCGCTCGCGGGTGCGGCGGTAGACGACGATCGCCTCCTCGGCCCCCAATCGCCTGGCCGTGCGCGCGGCGTCCATCGCCGTGTTGCCACCCCCGTAAACGACGACGCGCCGTCCGAGCAACGGGGGCTCCTGTCCGTGCTCGCCCTCCATCTCGCTCAGCAGCGTGACCGCGTCGAGGATATGCGCCGCCTCGCCGGCGGGGATGTAGGCACGGCGGCCGATGTGCGCGCCGACCGCGAGAAACGCGGCGTCGAACCCACCCCCGTGGATCGCGTCGAGGATGTTCGTGACCTTCGCGTCCAGCTCGAGCGTCACGCCGAGGTCGAGTATCCGCTGGATCTCGGCGTCGAGCACATCGCGCGGCAGGCGGTACTTGGGAATGCCAAAGCGCATCATCCCGCCGGCCAGCGGACCGGCGTCGCGGATCGTGACCTCGTGCCCGCGACGGCGCAGGTGATACGCGGCCGACAGACCTGACGGCCCGGCGCCGACCACGAGCACGCGCTTGCCCGTCGGCGCGGCGTCGGGATCGGCCTGCAGGCGCCAGCCTTGGCGGATCGCCTCGTCGCCGAGGAACCGCTCGACGCCGTGGATACCAACCGTCTCGTCGAGCTGCGCGCGGTTGCACGCGGTCTCGCACGGGTGGTAGCAGACGCGTCCCATCACGGCGGGCAGCGGGTTGTCCTTGACGAGCTCGCGCCAGGCCGACTCGTAGTCGCCGGACTCGGCGTGGTAGAGCCACTGCTGGATGTTCTCCCCCGCCGGACAGCCGTGGTTGCACGGCGGCATCTGGTGGACGTACACCGGGCGCTCCTCGCGCCAGGACCCGGTGTGGTTGGCGAGACTGGAGCCGACGTCGAGCGTGATCGCAAACGGCTTGTCCATCACGCCCCACCCTCGGGTGCGATGGGACCGGAGTTGCCGGCCGTCGACCCGGAGCCGTCCGTGGCCGGACCCGAATGCCCGAGCAGCCCGAAGCGACGGATGTTGCGGTCGGCGCCGGCCTGGATACGAGCGATCACATCGGTCTGGACCTCGGGTGCGAACAGATGCGCGAACCGCGTCTGCGGGCGCAGGTACTCCTCGACGGGAACCTGCCGGCGGATCGGCGAGACCTCGGTGACCTCACCGTCGCGCGCCTCGAACACAGGGAATATGCCCGACTCCTTGGCCAGCCGGGCGATGCGGATCGTGTCTGCCGGTGCACTCCCCCAGCCGAGCGGGCACGGCACGAACACGTGCAGGTAGCGCGCGCCATGGATCGACATCGCGGTCTGCACCTTCGCCTCCAGGTCGCGCAGCTCGGCCACAGTCGCGGTTGCGACGTAGGGGATCTCGTGGGCCATCGCGATCAGCGGCGCCGACTTGCCCTGACCGAACACGTTCCCCGGCTGCGGGCCGACGGCCTGCGTGGTGGCGGTGCGCGCGGCCGGCGGCGTCGAACCCGACCGTTGTACGCCCGTGTTCATGTAGGCCTCGTTGTCGTAACAGATGTACAGCACGTCGTCGTTACGCTCGAACATCCCCGACAGGCAGGCCATGCCGATGTCCACGGTGCCGCCGTCTCCGCCCTGCCCGACGACGCGGATATCCTCGTCGAGACCCTTCGCGCGCAGCGCCGCGGCGATCCCCGTCGAGACCGATGGTGCGTTGGCGAACAGCGAGTGGATCCACGGGATCCGCCAGGACGACTCGGGGTATGGAGTCGAGAACACCTCCAGGCAGCCGGTCGCGTTTGCGGCGATCATGCGGCCACCGGTCGCCCGCATCGCGGCGTCGAGCGCGTAGCGCGCGCCGAGCGCCTCGCCGCAGCCCTGGCAGGCGCGGTGTCCGCAGGTGATCGCGTTCGTGCGGTGCTCGTCGGCCTGGACCGAGCGCTGCTCGGGGTCAAGCAGGCGGTTGCCGACCGCGATGCTGCCCGTCTGGTAGTAGCGGATCGCCGGCGCGCTCATGTCTGAGTGTCCCCCGCGTCGAGGCTCATCACGCCCACGCGCACGCTCCTCCAGGCCGCGTCGTTGAAGCCCGGGCGTCTCATACGTCTCATACCGGCCCCGCGGCAACCGTGCCGATGTCGCGCAGGATGTTCTCCGCGTGTGGCCCCGACTCGCGCGAGGCGCCCATGCGGGCCAGCTCGCGGTTGACCAGGTCCCAGTCCAGGTCCAGGAATGTCAGCGGCTCCAGTCGATCCGCTACCGCATCGGTGAACAGGGTGCGCAGCGAGGCAGCCGTGATCGGCCGCCCCCCGAGACCTGCGATCGCCGTGTAGCCGTGCAGCTCGATGCCGTCGAGCGCCATGCGGACGTTGGCCGAGACGATCCCGCCGATGCCGACCGCAAGCGCCTTCTCCAGCACGAGCACTCGTTGGGCGTGACCAAGCGCAGCGCGCACCGAATCCAGCGGGAACGGGCGAAACGAGGTGATCCCAACGACGCCGATCGAGACACCCTCGGTGCGCAACTGATCGACGGTGTCCTTGATCGTCCCCAATACCGAGCCGAGCGCAACGACGATCGTCTCCGCGTCCTCGGCGCGGTAGGAGCGGATCAGCCCACCGGAGTCACACCCGAACGCGTCCCGGAAATCGCCGGCAATCTCGGGGATCAGCTCGAGCGCCTGCATCTGCTTGGCGTGCGCCAGGTAGCGCACCTCCATGAACGCCTCGGGTCCGACCATCGCGCCGATCGTGACCGGATCGTCGGGATCCAGGACCTGGCGCGGTCGATACGGCGGCAGGTACGCATCGACCTGCGCCTGCGTGGGCATCTCCACGCGCTCGACCGCGTGCGTGAGAATGAACCCGTCCATGCAGACCATCACCGGCGTGGAGAGCTCCTCCGCGAGGCGGAACGCCTGAATGTGCAGGTCCAGCGCCTCCTGGTTGGTCTCCGCGTAGAGCTGGATCCAGCCCGAGTCGCGCTGGGACATCGCGTCAGAGTGGTCGTTCCAAATGTTGATCGGGGCGCCGATCGCCCGGTTGGCTACGGTCATCACGATCGGCAGGCCGAGTCCGGAGGCGTTGTACAGAGCCTCGGCCATGTACAGCAGACCCTGGCTTGCGGTCGCCGTATACGCGCGGGCGCCGGTCGCGCAGGCGCCGATCGAGGCGGACATCGCGGCAAACTCCGACTCGACGTTCACGAACTCGCACGGCGCCAGCTCTCCCGACTTGACCAGCCGCGACAGATTCTCGACGATGTGCGTCTGCGGCGAGATCGGGTACGCGCAGATCACCTCCGGCCGGCACAACGCGACCGCCTCGGCCACCGCGCGCGAGCCCTCAAGCTGACGTAGCACCGCTCAACTCGCTCCCCGCGCCGCCCGGCTCGCGACCCACGTCGCTCGGCCCGGTCATATGACTCAGCTCGTCGCACACCCAGGCGTGGGCCGCCCGTGCCGCCGCCACGTTGCCCTCCCCGACGGGCCCGGCAAAGCGCTCGGAGATAGCGCGTGCGACCGCGTCGAGCGAAACCACGCCGGTCAGCGCAGCGAACCCACCCAGCAGAGCGGCGTTGGCGACGGTACGTCCGGTGTGGTTGCGCGCGAGCTCGCTCGCGGGCACCGTCAGCAACCGCTCGCGGCGCAAGCCGGCGGCGAACTCACCCAGCCCGAGCTCGTCGAAGCCGTGTGGGGTGTTGATCAGGATGAATCCGCCGGGAGTGCAGCCCCCGAACACGTCCACCTGATGCAGCAGCGTCGGGTCCTGCACGATCAGCGCGTCCGGCGCCATCACGGGCTCGCGCGTACGGATCTCGTGGTCGTCGATCCGGCAGAACGACACCACCGGCGCGCCCATCCGCTCCGAGCCGAAGCTCGGGAACGCCTGCGCGTAACGGCCCTCGTCGAACGCCGCCAGCGAGAGCAGTTCCGCTGCGGTCACCACGCCCTGGCCGCCGCGACCGTGGATGCGTGTCTCGAACATCGCGCTACTCCCGAGCGCGCGCGGCGTCCAGCAGCACGCGCTGCTCGGCGGCAGCGACCAATGCGCGTGTGCGATCGACCACGTCGACGCTGACCGAGATCGCGTCGATCCCGGCGCGCACGAGCAGCTCGGCGTACTCGGGGTGCACCGACGGGGCCTGCCCGCAGATCGAGGTGCGCAAGCCCAGCGCTCGCGCCCGTGGAATCAGCTCGCGCAGGTAGGCGGTGACCGCCGGGTCGCGCTCGTCGAAGGTCTCGGCGAGCACCTCGTTGTCGCGGTCGGCGCCGAGCAGCAGTTGCGTGAGGTCGTTCGTGCCGATCGAGATGCCGGTGATCCCCAAGGCGGCGTACTCCGCAAGGTTGAACAGCACCGAGGGCACCTCGGCCATCACCCACAGCTCGAACCCCGGGCGCTCCAGCAGGCCCGAGTCGGCGATCAGCTCGCGGCAGCGTCGCAGCTCGCGGGCGGTGCGCACGAACGGCAGCATCGCGTGCAGGTTGCGATGGCCCGCGTCCCAGACCTGGCGCAGCGCGGCCAGCTCCAGCGCGAACACGTCGGGCTCGCGCGTGTAGCGCAGCGCGCCGCGGTAGCCGATCATCGGGTTGGACTCGTGCGGCTCATACTGCTCGCCGCCGCGCAGCCCGGAGAACTCGTTGGTGCGAAAGTCGATCGTGCGGTAGGTGACCGGCCGCGGCGCGAACCCGACGGCGAACGTGGTCAGTCCCTGCGCCATCCGCGCGACGAACTCATCGCCACGACCCTCGGCGAGCAGGGTCCGCGGATGATCGCCGTCGAGCGCCTCGAGCACCATCATCTCGGCGCGCAGCAACCCGACGCCGTCGACGGGCAGATCCTTGACCCGCTGCACCTGCGAGGGCTCGGACAGGTTGACGAGGATCTGGGTGGCGGTGACGAGCCCCGCGGTCGTTGCGGCACGCGTCGTTGCGGCGACTGCACCCACCCCGCCGGCCTGACCGTCTGAGGCGAGCCCCGGCTCCTCTCCACGCGCCGCCGGAATGGCTCCCTCCAAGACCACGCCCCGGCCGGCGTCGACGGTCACGATCTCACCGTCGCGCAGCCTGCTCGTGGCCTCCCCGGTCCCGACCACGCAGGGTATGCCCAGCTCGCGCGAGACGATCGCGGCGTGGCAGGTCATGCCGCCCGAGTCGGTCACGATCGCCCCGGCACGACGCAGCAGCGGCAGCCAGTCCGGCGAGGTCATGTGCGTGACGAGCACATCACGGTCGTTCAGGCTCGCGGCATCGTCGATGGAGGTGAGCACCCGCGCGGCGCCACTGGCCCTGCCCGGCGCGCCGCCCAGACCGCGCAGCAGCACGGTCTGGGGCTCTGCGGGCTCCGCTGCTTCCGTCGGGGCGCTCGCGGGAGCCTCGTCGTGCAGCGTGGTGATCGGGCGGCTCTGCAGCATCCACAGCGCGCCGTCGGGATCGAACGCCCACTCGGTGTCCTGCGGCGAGCCGTAGTGGATCTCGATCCGCCGGCCGAGCTCGGCGACCGCCACGACCTCCTCGTCGCTGAGGACAGGCCGGAGAGACTCCTCCTCGGAGAGCGCGCGTTGCCGCGTGCCCCCGCCAGTCTCGGCGTACTCGATCACGAGCTCCTTGCGATGGACCTCGCGGCGGCGGATCGCCAGCGTGGCCTTCTCGACGATGTAGCGGTCGGGAGAGACCGAACCCGAGACGACCGCCTCGCCGAGACCGAACGAGCCCTCGATCACCAGCTCGTCGCGCTCGCCCGTGGCGGGATTGACCGTGAACATCACCCCCGCACGCGTCGAGTCGATCTGGCGCTGCACGACGACCGCAATATCCATCGCCGCCTGGGCGAAGTCGTTGACGCCCCGGTAGTAGATCGTGCGCGCGCCGAACAGCGAGCGCCAGCAGCGGCGCACCGCGTCGATCACCGCATCTGCGCCGCGAACGTTCAGGAACGTCTCGTTCATGCCCGCGAACGAGGTGTCGGCTGTGTCCTCGGCCGTGGCGGATGAGCGCACGGCCACCGGGGTGTCGTCCGCGACACCGGCATCATCGGCCAAGCCAACGTACGCCGAGCGAATCTCCCCCGCCAGCGGCTCGGGAATCGGCGTCTCGTCGAACAGCTTCCGAGCGGCAGCGCTCGCAGCCTGCAGCGCGGCGGTGTCCTCGACGTCAACGCCGTCCAGCAGCTCGGCCAGGCGCGCGCGCAGACCCGTCTCCGCACAGAACGCCGCGTAAGCGGGAGCGCCGACCACAAAGCCCTCGGGCACGGGCAAACCGGCGGTGCTCAGCTCACCGAGGTTCGCCCCCTTGCCGCCAGCGTAGTCAACATCGTCGCGTCCAAGAGACGCAAACGGGCGCACCAGATCGAGCGTGGACTGCACGGGGGCTGCGGTCGAGGCGTTCAAGTCAACTCCCTCCGGGGCGAACGGGGCAAGGACGGGAGCCGGGGACGGGGACGGCCGCCGACTCCCTCCTATAGTCAACCTGCCCGGGCGAGAGGCAACTACCGCAAAAGCCACGGGAGCGGCTCAGTAGTTCGCACCCATGACGAGCGACACACGCGCGCGTAGCGTGCCCGTCGTGCAGGTGATCTCAGAACAACAGCTGCAGCAACGGCTGAGCTCGCTGACGGCTCCGCAGCCGCGGGTCGTCGCCAGCGGGAATCTCGCCACTCCGCGCGTCCTGCTGGACGTGCTCGATCGAGCGGTCGAGCGCTACCGGCTGTTCATGCTCGCGGCGCAGGCGGGACTGCCCGAACGGGAGAGCGTGATCTACGAGACGCCGTTCGTCGGACCGGGCATGCGCGGCGGCGGCGAGCGGTTGGACTACCTGCCGATGCGACTGTCGCTGGTGCCGCGGCTGTTCGCGACGATGCGCGTGCCGGATGTCGTGCTGCTGCACACCTCGACTCCGCACGAGGGCAAGGTCTCGCTCGGGATCGAGGTGAACATCCTCGTGGCGGCGATCGTGCGGGTGCGGGCGCGCGGGGGGTTGGTGATCGCGCAGATGAACCCGCGGATGCCCTACACCTACGGTGATGCCGAGCTCGAGGAGGGCCTGATCGACCTGGCGATTGAGTGCGAGCAGGAGCTGCCCTCGCCCGCGATCGGCGCTGGACACGAGCACGCCGAGTCGATCGCCGAGCGCGTGGCGGAGCTGATCGACGATGGAGCCACGCTGCAGCTGGGAATCGGTCAGGTACCGGACGCGACGCTGCGCGCGTGCAGCAAACGGCGCGAGCTCAGGGTGTGGTCGGAGATGATCTCTGACGGCGTGATGGCGCTCGACCGGGAGGGGGCGCTCGAACGTGAGCATCCGATCGTGTGCTCGTTCATGTTCGGTTCGCCGGAGCTGTATGAGTGGGTCAACCGCAACCCGCGCGTGATGACGGCGCGCACCGAGACGAGCAACGACCCGTCGCGGATCGCCGCGCAGCGCAGGATGACCTCGGTGAACACGGCGCTGCAGATCGACCTGTCAGATCAGGCCGGCGCCAGTCACATACGCGGGCGCGTGTACTCGGGGTTTGGCGGCCAGCCGGACTTCGTCGAGGGGGCGTTGCATTCGCGCGGCGGTCATGCGGTGATCGCGCTGCGCTCCTGGCACGAGCCCAGCGACAGCTCCACGATCCTGCCACGCCTGACCGAGCCGGTGACCTCGTTCCAGCACTCGGCGATCGTCACCGAGCAGGGCTGCGCGCAGATCTTTGGGCGCAGCCAGCGTGCGCAGGCCGAGTTGATCGTCGAGCACACCGCGCACCCCGACGCACGTGAGCAGCTGCGTGAGCACGCCGCGACACTGGGACTCCGCGTGGGCCCGCCGGCGGCGGGGATCGCCACGGAGCTGTGAGCATCGCTCTGTCTGCCCTGTAGCTCCCCACCTGTCCCTCCCCCATCGTCTCCCGTCGCAAAGCGCTGCTGAGCTCGCGCGGCTCGTTCGTCGGGCATCCCCATCACACCCAGCCAGGAGGCAGACCCAAGTGAAGAACATGACAACGTTGCGAGCGATGCTCGCCGGCGCTGCCGCGCTGGTTGCGGCAGTGAGCCTCGCCGCCGCCGGTGCCGCGCAGGCATCGGCGCTTCCCACCCTCTCGCTGACGCTCACCAAGTCCTCGATCACCGTCGCCGGCGCCACGCAGTCAGGTGGGGTCAACGTCGTCTCGACCGCCACGGGCGTCAAGGAAGCAAACGTGATCCTGTTTCTCCTGAAGCCTGGCGCCACCTTTGACGAAGTCGAAGCCGCCGTACAGAAGGACCATGGCGATACGAACGTGACGAGCAAGTACGGCTCGATCGTGTTCGACGCCGAAGTGACTCCCGGTCACTCAAGCGAAGCCCAGACGTACCTGCAACCGGGTCAATACGTTGCTCTCCTGCCAGGAGGAGAAGGCAAGGGGTCGAAGGCGCACGCACTCTTCACGGTGACCGCCGCCGCATCCCCCGTCGCGCTGCCCACGCCGCAAGCCACGATCCGCTCGATCGAGTTCGGCTTCCGCGGGCCGAGCACGCTGCACGACGGCGAGCTCGTCCGCTTCGAAAACGAAGGCTTCCTCGTGCACATGGACGTTGCGGCGCCCGTCAAGAACATGAAGGCCGCCAAGGAGGTCGTCAAGGACCTGCTCGCCGGCAAGGAAAAGGCCTTTGAAAAGCTGATCTCAGGGCCTCCGGCCGGTTTACCGGGCCGCTTTCACACGAAGCCTTCCAGCAGGAGACGATCACAGCCAAGCCCGGCATCTATGTCGAGGTCTGCTTCATGGACACCCAGGACGGGCGCAGTCACTCCCAGCTGGGGATGGAGCGAATCATCAAGATCACGAAGTAGGGACCGCGGCACCGAACCGCGCACGCGCCAGGCGCCAGCCCGAGGTGAGGAACTCGACCCTCTCCTCGGGCCCGTCGTGGCGGATCACGCGTGCGTCGAAGCCCTCGCGGAAGACATCGAGCATCGCGCGATTTTCGGCGAGAACCTCGGCCACGAAGCGCGTGATGCCACGCCGCTCGGCGACGATCGCCAGCCGCTCGATCAGGATCGTGCCGAGGCCCTGGCCATGCAGGTGGTCGGCGACCTCGACGGCGACTTCGGCGCGCGCCGGCAACCTGGGTTGGGAGTCAACGCCGCCCGCGGAGCCAGTATCGGGCGGGGCGTCCAGCCGGACGTAGGCGGCGTGCCCGACGATCGCGCCGATGTCGTCGTATGCGATCAGACCGTAGCGATCAGCGCCGGTGGCGGCGGCCAGGTGCGCCGCGTGGTCGAGGTTGGGCGCTCCGGAGAAGAACCGCAGGCGCCGGGCCTCCAGGCACAGCCCGGACAGGAACAGATACAGCGCAGGCTCGTCCGCGGCGGTCGCGGGGCGCAGCGTCACCGTGGAGCCATTGCGCAGCCTGACCAGCTCTGTCTCGCCCGGACTCACAAGGGCCAGTAGTGACCGATGTGAGAGGCCGCGCGCGCGGTGAAGAACGGCTCGGGCGCGGCGGACTCGGCGGGCTGATCGTCGGTGAGAGCGGACAGGGTCCCAACAACGGACTCGGCCAGGGCGGCGGGGACGTAGCCGCCCTCGAGAACCAGCCCGAGCGGGATCGAGCGCTCGCGGGCGAAGTCGCGGACGTGGCGAGAGATCTCCGCAAACGAAGAGGTCTCCAGCCGGCAGCCGGCGAGCGGATCGTCGATATGGGCATCGAAGCCGGCGGATACGAGCACGAGCTCGGGCGCGAACGAGGCGGCGGCGGGCAGGACGATGTGCTCGATCAAGGACAACCACAGATCCGCTTCCGAGCCGGCGGGGACGGGGAGGTTGATCGTGTAGCCGAGGCCGGGACCCGAGCCGGCATCGCTGAGCGGGCCGGTGCCGGGGTAGATGCCGGACTGGTGGATCGACACGAACAGGACGTCCGAGCGACGGCGGAACGCCTCGGCGGTGCCGTTGCCGTGGTGCACGTCCCAGTCGAGCACGAGCACGCGCCGGGCGCCCAGCTCGGCGAGCGCGCAAGCGGCGGCGAGCGCAGTGTTGTTGAACAGGCAGAAGCCCATCGCGCGATCGGGTTCGGCGTGGTGGCCGGACGGGCGCACTCCCGCAAACCCGAGCGTTGCCTCGCCGGCCAGCAGCGCGCGGGTCATCTCGAGCGCCCCGCCGGCGGCATGGAGCGCGGCGCGGTAGGAGGGCTCGCCGACGGCCGTATCGGCGTCGATCGCGCCACCCCCGGCGAGTGAGAGCTCGCGGATCCGCTCGATGTGGCGCGCGGAATGGACGAGCTGCAGCTGAGCCTCGTCGGCCGGCGGAGCCAGACGCCGCTCCCAGCCCAGCCAGTCCCGTGCGCCGAGCGCGCGTTCGATTGCGAGCAGCCGCTCGGGCGTGTCGGGATGCTCGGGGATGTGCGCGCGCGGATCGTGCTCCAGACAGGCTGGATGACTGAAGTAGAGCCCGGGGCGAGTCATCGATTTGAGTGTGTCACCGATCGGGCCGCGGAGGCGATCCCGACTCGGGATGGCCCAGACAAGTCGCCCCCGAACGGCGACTCAGGTTCGGTCGCACCCGCTGGGTCAGGGTTCGGATTCGGGGCCGATCTGCTCGATGAACGCCACCAGCGCGGCGACCTGCGCCGGTTGACTGCTCAGGTGCAGGCGCTTGACCGCGGCGATCATCGGCGCCGGGTCGTATCCCGCGAGCGGCTGCGCGCCGGGGTGCAGCAGAGAATCGCGCAGGAAGCGTTCGTCCACGAGCACGGACCGTCGGTCGGCGAGCATGACATCGTGACCCGCGAAGCTGTCAAAGCTCGGACCGGCGTGCTGGGTATGGGCGACGAGGTGGCACACTGAGCATCCGTCGGTCACGACCAGGTGGGCGCCCTGCAGGACCAGTTGCTGCTGGTGGGTATACGGTTCGGAGGCGAACGAGGGGATTGAGGAGACGGTGGACTGCGTGCTGGTGGCGCCACCCGAGCCACAGCCCGCGAGCGCGAGCAGGACGGCCGCGGCGATCAGGCCCCCGGTGAGGGGGGTGCGACGGGATGTCGCGGCGCGGCAAAACCGATTCATGTGACAGAGACCCGTGTCGGGGTCTGTCCGCATGCGCCGCTTGTGCCGAGGTCCAGCCGTCGGCGCGATCAGGTCGGCAGCTGGTCGGCCTGCGGACCGGCGGCGTATTCGGCCAGCGTCATGCGCGAGTCCGAGCGACCGAGCATGTCGATGAATACGGCGGTGAACGCGATGCCGAAGACGAGGAACTCGATGAAGCACATGGCCGCGCCGGCGAGATGCTGGTCGTTGATGGCCGACAGGCCATAGGCGCGCGGTGCGCCGGCGTAGAGCGGGTACTCGGTGACCGCGAGCCACGTCAGCGGCAGGCAGATGCAGGCGCTGGCCAGGCGGGTGAAGCCCAGCAGCGCCAGGCGCTGGCCGTTGGGGCGCAGGCGCGCGCGGGGCAGCGGGTCGATGATCAGCCACCACATCGCCAGGCCGGTGTAGAAGAGCGTGGCGTGCTCGATCGCGTGCACGACCTGGTGCTGGGCGGCGTAGTCGAACACGCTCGGGATCGCCCACACCCAGGTGGCCGCGACCCACAGCGGGATCGCCAGCCACGGCGAGGTCAGGCGCGCAAGCAGACGTCCCGAGGGGCGCCCCGGCGCCACCGCCGTCAGCGCGTTGCGCGACAGGCCAAGCGGCAGGATCGGCGCGCGCAGGCCGAGCACGAGCAACGCGGGCGCGATGTCGGACAGCAGGACGTGCTGCATCATGTGTGCCGAGAGCAGGTAGCGGTCGCCGATCGGATCCAGCGGCGAGAGCAGCGCAATCGCCAGCATCAAAAGGCCGGCCGCGTACGGGATCCAGTGGCCGGCGCCGGGCGCGCGGGCGGACGTCGAGGATCGTTCCGCGGCGCGGCGGTACATGCGCGCGTACAGGACGGCCGCGGCCAGCAGCGCGACGATCACGACCGGCTGAAACGTCCACGAGCCCCAGCCCGGATAACTGCTCATCGGGTCTCCCCCACGACCGCGGTGCGGAGCGCCCGCGCGGTCACGGCGTAGGCGCCGGATCGGTCGGTGCGACGGCTGCCGGGGTCGGCTGGGCGGGGGTTGGCCTGTGGAGCGCCGGTCATGTCGGCGGCATCCTATCGATCATCGCGCGCGTCCGGCGCGCCGGCGGCGAGCCCTCGCGATCGATGGCCGCAAAGAGCTTTGGATCATCCTATAGTGGGTATCAAAGAGCACATAGATCAGCAACGCCGAATCGCCATTCGATGGAGGTGACAGCCATGATTGCGCCCAGCCGTTTCCACAGCTCGCCCGAGCCGATGAAGACCGCGGGCGCGATCGTCCCGTTGATCGCCAGTGGGCTCACGGTGCTGGTGATCGTGGCGCTCGTCGCGGTCGCCTCAGGAGGGACGACGTTCGTACTGGAGATCGCCCTCGCGGTGATGGTCGCCGGGTTCGCGATGTGCTTCTGGATGATCCAGCATCTGAGCAACCGCCGGGACGCGCCGGACGGCGGACCGGACGCTGTCGATGAGCCGGGGCTCTCGGTTCACGATCTGCCCCGTGACAATCCCGCCCGCGCCGACATCGAGTACGCCGCGCACACGCATTCCGAGCATGCGCATCACTAGCTCCAGAGATGGAGCTGAACCTTGGTTGAGGCGTGAGCTCAACGTCACCGTCAAGCAGGCGCTCGTTGCGCCCCGAGAGCCTGCCATCATCCGCCGAATCGCGGGCGGCGCCGGGACTCGCTCCCTCCACCGACCGGGAGGGTTCGCATGACCTCGTTGATCCGCAGGCACCTGAGTTACGCAAACGTGGCCGCGACGATGGCGCTGGTGTGCGCCATGAGCGGCAGTGCGCTGGCCGCAGACCATCTCGTCACATCAGCGAGCAGCAGCAGACCCAAAGAGTTCGGCTACACGATCACCCAGATCACCCAGATCAGTCCGAGGGTGCAGGCCGAGCTGGAGGCCACCGGCAGGCTGGAGGCCGCTGAAAAAGTCGGCCCTGAAGGACCGGCGGGCGCAACCGGCGCACAGGGACTGGCCGGGACTCCCGGTGCGGCAGGGACACCAGGCGCTCCAGGCACCCCGGGCGTGGCAGGCCCCCAAGGCGTGGCAGGCCCCCCAGGCGTCGAGGGGGTCCAGGGCAGGGAAGGCAGTCGGGGCGAACAGGGCGCGCCCGGCGAGAGGGGCGAACCCGGCGAACCAGGTCTGTCGGTGCTGTCAAAGGGCGAACAGGAAACGCTGAAGTCGATCCTGCCGTACGTCAAGTTCGAGGACAACGGCGTCGATGGCAAGCCGACGATCGAGGTATCCGGAGCCAACGTGCAGATCGTCGACGGCGCCGGCTCAGAGACCGCGGCCACCAACGGAGCGGGAAATCTAATCGTCGGCTATCAGGAAGGATCGGTGTCGCGGACCGGCTCGAACAACCTGATCGTCGGGCCGAACAACGAATACACCGCGTACGGCTCGATCGTCACCGGAGAAAGCAATCGCGCGCTCGCGCCGTTCGGTGTCGTGTTCGGTCAGGGAAATACCGCCGCCAAGAATGGGGCGACGGTGTTGGGTGGCGGCGAAAACAAGGCCGACGGCGAATGGGCGGCGATCCTGGGCGGCCAGAAAGTCGATCTGGGCACGCCGTATGGGGTGTCTCCGTAGCCGTCAAGCGGCGTGCAGATAGAGCACGTCGCTGCGCTTGATCCGTTGCTCATCCAGATGGGTGTGTACGTTGGGGACATGAGCGATGGGACGCTGGTACGGAGCTACGGCAGGATCTTCAACGAGGTCGCGATCGAGTACGACCGCAATCGCCCGACCTACCCCGATGCGCTCATCGATGAAGCATGCGAGGTGGCAGGCATCGGGGATGGCGACAGGGTGCTAGAGATCGGGTGCGGAACCGGTCAGCTCACCCGCAGCCTCCTCGCACGCGGGCTGCGCGTGACCGCACTGGAGCCGGGAGACCAACTGATCCTCCTCGCAGAGGAGAACCTGAAAGATGCGGGCGATGTCGAGTTCCTCCACGCGCGGTTCGAGGACACGCAGTTGCCGCGCGAGAGCTACGCGGCGGTGTTCTCAGCGTCCGCGATCCACTGGGTCGACCCTGATCTGAGCTGGCGGAAGATCTCCGATGCGCTCGCTCCCAACGGGATGCTCGCCCTGATCCAGTACTTCGGCCTTCGGGAGCAGCGCAGCGCTGATGATCAGGAGGCTCTACTGTCGGCCCTGCGCAGGCACGCGGGGGAGATCGCCGCTACCTGGCCCATCTACCGCGACCTCGATTGCACGATCGCGGGCGTGCAGGAGCGCCGTGGGAACGTCGCGGACGCCTGGGCCTGGCTGGGGAGCCACGACATAGGCCGTGACTACGCGGCCGATCTCTTCGAGGATCTGCAGCTCGCGACCGTGCCAACCCTGATCGAGCACACCGCGGGTGAACTCAACGCGCTGCTCGGCACGATGTCCTTCTGGGCACGACTCTCACCCGAGCAGCGTGACGCCGTCGTGAACGAGAACCGCGCTCTTTACGAGCGCCTCGGACGGCCGATCCGGGCGAGCACGCTCGCCGTGCTTGTCACCGCGCGACGCAGCACCCCCGCGCCTGAACGTTGAAAATCGTCAACCCGGAGCTCTTCGCACAGCAGGTCCATCAGCAGATTGTCGTGCCAGCGGCCAGGACCTCCGGTCGGATGACTGCTCGCGCTACGCCTCAAACGACTCCCGGGTCAGCCCGAACGGGGTTCCCTCGGAGTCTCGGCAGACCGCCCAGTGCTCCCCCGGGTGGACGATGCTTCCCCCGAGCGCTTGGATGTTCTTCAGCGCCTCGGCGATATCGCTCACGGTGAAGTAGGGCAACGAAAAGGAGTCCCCCGGCCCACGGCCACGCTCGTGCACACCGACCGCCGGGCCGTCCGAGCGGGTCTGCCACCCCTCCCCCTCGCCCGGCTCGCGCGCCTGCAGCTCGACTCCCAGAAGTCCCGTCCAGAAGCGCCGGGCACGAGCGGGATCGTCCGCGGGGAGCTCGATCAGGGACAGCGAGGAACGTGGCACCGCTCGCACGATAGCTTGAGCAGGAGTCGCAGCTGCCTTACCTCCACGACGGGACCGTGTAGGGATATTCGCCCACGGCGCCGATTCTTCAACTACCGCAGGTGCAGGGCGACCGATCGAAGATAGGCCAGCAGGGCGCTCGGGGCGCGCAGAAATTCTCTCCACGACGGGAACAGGCCCGCCAAATGCACCCGCCCGAGATCCCCGTCGATCCGCGGCAATTCACCGGTGGAAAGCCGCGGCTGCGCCCTACGCTCGTCCCGCGGCTGCACCCGACCGCTCGTGGCCCGCACGGTGGATGTCTCTTGCTCAGCCATATCGGTCAGTATAGCTCAGCTTCCCGCTAACGTGACAATCAGTGTCATGACGATTGTCATCAGCGACCCCGTGAGGATCCATGTCTTGATCTGGAGTCGTCTCTCGGCCGCATGGACGGCATATCGCGGCTGGTAGACGTCGCGGCCTGAATCTGCAGCTGCGTTTCGGCGAGCCTGACGATCGGGGCGGCGGGATCTGACATGAACCCAAGCTACCGCTACAAGTGTGACCTGACACGCACAAATGTGACAACTTTGCGACAGGACCGTGACGATTCATTCAACCCGGCGGCGATCTACGAGGACCGGCTGGAGTCGCATGCGGGCTGCGCCAACCAGCGCATCGACGCCCCGGGCGAGCTGACAGGGACCGGTGTGAGGTACGTGCCGGTGGAGCACGAGGGCAACACCGCTCCTCCCCGGAGGAGGCCCAGACGATCGCTGGACTGGTCGAAGATCTGTTGAAGGGCAGGTATGCGAAGGCGGATCGGGGGGGGACACGGGTGGCGGCGCGCAAACGTCGTCTAAACAGCGGCCAGGACCTCCGGTTGTAGCCTAATCCAGGGACCGTGAGCGATCTCGATGACCGTCGTGCTCGGCGACCACCTGCTGCTCGCGCCAGCGCCGATCTCCGCGCGTGCGGTCGCGACGATGCTCAGCCTGGTGCTTGTGCGGCTTGCACAGCAGACAGCCGGTACGCGTGCTCTTCGGACCCTTGCGCTTGTGGTTGGCCATGCAGACAAATAGTTGCACAAAATCGGTACCGTCGACAAGCTCCAGGGTGGGAAACGGGTGAGGGCCGGCCCGGTCAGGCTGCGAGTGCTTGACGAAGCGCGCTTGCTGCCAGTTGGGCGGGTGGCCAGGTGAGTTGCAGCTCTTCGTTGCGGTCGAGCATCGCCTGGACGCCCATGAGCTCGAGCCCGATGATCGCGTCGTGGTCGTCGTATTCGACGGTGTGGCCCTCGGGTGTCTCGAGCGTCTTTGCGGCCGGGCCATTTGGAGGGCCTACATGTAGGTAGAGCACATCGCTGCGCTCGTCGTAGTCGCGATAGTCGAAGTCGATGCCGGCGATCGTGATGGTCATGTTGTTATCCACGGGGATCGTTGTCCTGTACCACGGCGGTCACGATCCAGGCGGGTTCTTCGCTGAAGTCCACGACGACGCGCAGCCAACCGTCAGGGAAAGGGTTCTCGCGATAGTAGCGCTCGCGATCACCCTCCGCCGACGAAAGGAGCCCGCCGGATCGATTGAGCAAATCACCATAGGCCGCGCTTGGGACGGCACACCACCGCGGACCGTTCGCGAAGCGAGGGGCCGCTGCCTACGCGAGCGCTTCCCCCAGCGTTTAGACAGCAGCCAGGACTAGATCGCCGCGGCACGAGCGCGCCGGCATCGTGTCGTACGTCCGCTCATCGAGTTGACGAAGATCATCCGCGGCCGCGACCACTTCAACGGCTGCTCCAACCGCTGCGGCCAGAGCTTGAGCGCAAACCCCTGCTCGTAGGGGTGCCCCGGGATGCCGCGCCAGCGCTCGGCGAACGTCTCCGCATAGCAGTGCGCGCAGCCCGGCGAGACCTCCTCGCAACCCGTCACCGGGTTCCAGGTCGCCTCCAGTCCACTCGAT
>CAWEOK010000010.1:0-78263 GCA_963810645.1 uncultured Solirubrobacterales bacterium
AACCTGCGACCGCCCGGCCCCCAGCCGGGTGCGCTACCAGACTGCGCCACTCCCCGTGGCACTGCAAGCGGGCGACGGGAATTGAACCCGCCCTTAAAGCTTGGAAGGCTTTCGTGCAACCACAACACTTCGCCCGCAAGCCCTTCTTCCTCATCATCCTACCGCCCGCACCCCTTTGCGCGCCTCCGTCGGCACCTCCCCCGCCGCCCCGGTCAGCCCGGGGGGCGGCCAGGGACCGAACCAGTTGTCGCGCGCGCCGTCGAGCGTGATCGTCGACCCGTTCAGCGCCCGGCCGAGCGGTGAGCACAGCAGCGCGATCAGCCACGCGTGCTCCTCGGGGCGGCCCAGCCGTTGCAGCGGCACCGACCGGGCCATGCCGGCACGGACGGTATCGGGGTACTTGGTCATCGC
The DNA here is from genome assembly GCA_963810645.1 of uncultured Solirubrobacterales bacterium. Taxonomy (GTDB): domain Bacteria; phylum Actinomycetota; class Thermoleophilia; order Solirubrobacterales; family Solirubrobacteraceae; genus Palsa-744. Next base: position 412 of record CAWEOK010000010.1, read on the forward strand.
CTCGGTGTCGAAGTGCCCGGCCGCGACCGCCGTCACCGCGATCTTGCGATCCATCCACCGCGCCGCCAGTTCGCGCGTGAGCGCCTCGACCGTCGCTCTGGCCGCGCCCGAGTGGGCCATACCCGGCATCCCGTGATGCGGCGACAGCGTCACGTTCACGATCGTCCCACTTGTGTCCGGGCTGGTGTTCGTGCTCTCCCCGGGCTCTGCCGCCGTTGCCGTGCCCACCTCGACGCTCCTCCCCATCCCGACCTCGACCGCGGCCGTGGCCATGTTCAGCACGCCCTCGACGTTCAGCCGCCACACCGCGCTCCAGCCCTTGGCGACGATTGACTCGGCCGGCGTGAAGTACTGACCACCAGCGTTGTTGATCAGCGCATCGAGCCTGCCGTACCGCTCGAACACGGTCTCGATGAGTCGTCGTGCGTCTTCCGGCTCGCGCACATCTCCCGCAACCAAATCCGCCGTCCCATCGCGGCCGACCGTAGCGCCGATCTCCGCCACCGCCGCCTCCAGCACCTCCGCGCGCCGGCCGGCGATCACGACCGTCGCGCCGCACCGCGCGAGCTCGATCGCCGTGGCCTTGCCGAGGCCGGTCCCCCCGCCCGTGACCAGCGCCACCCGTCCAGACAGCAGACCCGGGGCGAACACCAATGAGCGCGCGGTGTCGGCCATACCCGCGATCATACGAGCGTGGCCGGTCCCTCCGTGAGCAGGCGTGTGCGCTGGATCGTGGCCGGCCTGATCGCGCTGTTCGTGGCCGTCGCGCTCGGGGGCTATCTGTACGAGCGCCACCGGACCGGCTCGATCTACCACCCGCACGCGCGCTTTATCGCCCAGCCCTCCCCCACTCTGCCGGCGCACGGACCGGCGCGCTACGACTGGCCGTTGTACGGCTACTCCGCCGACCACACCCGCTTCTTCCCCGCCCCGCCGCGCCTCTTCCCGCCGTTCCGAATCCGCTGGGTCCGGACAGGACACTCGCTCCTGGAGTTCCCGCCGTCGCTCTCCGGCGACCACATATTTCAGCTCGCCGACGACGGCGTCCTCAGCGCGATCAACATCCACACCGGCCACTCCTTCTGGCAGCGCCGCATCGGCTCTCTGTCGGCCTCCACACCCGCGGCCGTCGGCGATGTCGTCTATGCGACCGTGCTCGCGCGGGGCGATGGCGTTGACAAGGGGGAAGTCCTTGCGCTCTCCTACTCAACCGGCCGCACCCTGTGGTCGCGCGCGCTGCCCAGCCCGAGCGAGTCCTCACCGCTCGTTGCGGACGGCCGCGTGTTCTTCGGCTCCCAGAACGGGACCGTCTATGCGCTGAACGCCCGCGACGGCGACGTCATCTGGACCTACCACGCGGCAGGATCGGTCAAGGCCAGCCCGACGCTCGCCGGCGGCATCCTCTACTTCGGCGACTACTCCGGCCACGTCCAGGCGATCGGCGAGTCCACCGGCCGGCGCATCTGGGACAGCGGCTCCGAAGGCGCGCTCTTCGGCAGCGGCACCTTCTACTCGACCGCCGCCGTCATGTACGGGCGCGTCTTCCTGGGCAACACCGACGGGCGCATCTACGCCTATGACGCGTTCACGGGCAACCTGGACTGGGCAGTCCAGACGGGCGCCTATGTCTACGCCTCGCCCGCCGTCACGAACGCTCCCGGACTCGGCCCGGCCGTCTACGCCGGCTCCTACAACGGCGCCTTCTACGCCATCAACGCCCGCACCGGCGCGATCGACTGGCGCTTTCATCCGGGAGGGCGCATCTCCGGCTCGGCCACGATCGTCGGGCGCGTCGTCTACTTCGCCGACCTCGCCAGCCACCGCACCTATGGCCTGGGCATCTCCACCGGCCGCGTCCTCTTCCAGATGCACACGGGCTCGTTCGACCCGGTCATCAGCGACGGAATCAACATCTATCTGACCGGCTATACGGGTTTGTATGGATTGGCGCCCCGGTAGCTCAACCCGTGCACGCAACGCCCAGCCCCAGTGCACGGCCGACCGAGAACTGCGCCGCGACCACGATCTTCCCGGGCGCGCGCGCGTGTACGTACGTCCAGCCCCCAGGCGCACTCGTCACGCAGGCCCGGCCTGAGACGACCGTGTCGTACCGCGTGTAGTGCACCCGCGCCAGCAGCGTTCCCGCGGCGCTGGCCTTCAGCGCGAACGATTCGCTCCCGAGCGCCGTCAGCCTCCCCGGGCCGCTCAGCAGCGGTGTCGCATCGCGGACCGCATACACGCGCCAGTGCCTGCTCGCGAACACCAGCCGTAGGTACGCCAGCCCGCGGCGGATCAGCCTCCCCTCTTGGGCGCTCGAGCTGTCCAGGGGCACATCGGGCAGCGCCACGTACGCCACGGCCTGTTCGTCCAGCCACGCCCTGTACGAGCTCGCCGTCAACCCCGCTTTGAGCAGCACCGAGTCATAGCGCTCCTCCAGCTGCTTCTCCCAGCCCCGCGCGAGCGACACGCTCGGCGCCAGCTCCACCGCCTCCCAGTGCGAGCGCGTCAGCGGCACCTCCACCCGCTGCGTGCTCGCGCCGTGACTGAGCAGGTACCTCTCGACCGGCGTGTAGTACGCGGCCTGGGTCGCCGGCGATCCGGCCACCGCCGTCGTCTCGCGCACCGGCCCCCACACGATCCACACGACGCTCACCCACACCGCCGCCCCCACCACGACCGACCGGCCCCTCCTGCGGCTCCCGGCCAGCGCGCACAGCAGCAGCGGCCCTGCCAGCAGCACGCCGTAGCGCTCGACGTTGCTGCCCATCGGTGTATGTATCAATAGACAGACCAGGCAGGCGAGCAGATACACGACCGCCCCGATCCGCAGCGTCCGCCCATGTCTTGCACCTCGCGGCAGCGCGCACACGAACGCCCCCACGACGACCACCGTCGCCGCGAACGACGTCACCGGATAGGGCTCGAACCCGCCTTCTCCGAACAGCATCCGTATGGGTACAACCACCAGCACGACCGGTCCCGCGAGCGCGACCAGCGCCCACGCATCGCCCTGCGCGAGCGCATACGTCAGCCCGGCCAGCGCCAGCAGCACGCCCGCCACGGGGCTCGCCGCGGCGCACACTCCCGCGAACATTGCCGCCACGAGCAGGCGTTCGCGCATCAGCGCATACGCGCACGCCATCGCCAGCGTCACGCCGAGCGCGAACGTCAGCCGCCCGCTCCACACGTCCCCGACGGCCGCGACCGCGAACAGGCAGCCCCCGCCGATCGCGAATCGACGGGATCCGCGATCGGCCAGCACGCATGTCTCGTCCCCAAATGCGTCCAGCACGACCCGTTCGAACAGCGCCACCGACACGAGCACCGATACGACCGCCAGCGCGCGCATCCCGACCAGCGCGGCCAGCGGCGCGAACAGCAGGCTGTAGCCGGGCAGGTCGTGGCCGGCGTACCAGTGCTCGTCATACACCCCGAACCCGTTCCGTTCATACAGCCCGAGCCGGTACACCTGGGCCGCGAGATCGGGCGTGCGCGGATCGACGAGCAGCCACACGAGCAGCAGCCCCGCAGCCAGCAGCACCGCCACCGGAATCGCCGCCGGCGCGGCGCGCGTATAGGCCGGCGCCCGGGGTGCTACCCCACCGAGCCCCGGCCCATGCCTGCTAGAACCGGCGGCCGATCTCGAAGTAGCGCCGATAATGGCCCGATGCGACACGCGCAGATCATGACGTCCACACGCACACCACGAGCGGGCGCACGTGCGGTCACCGTCCTGGCGATGGCGTTCGTCCTCGTTGCGCTCGCCGCCGGGTGCGGCGGGACGACCGGGCCTCCGGGGTTGCTCTCATCCAGGGAACTGGCCGAAGCACAGACGTTTCCCTACTACCGGATCTACTGGGCGGGTCCGCGCTTTCAGGGTCTCCCGCTCGCCGCCGCGGACGGGCTCAAGGGCTATGACAGCGAGATCGGCGACAGCGTCTACTACGGCGACTGCGTCACCGGCCGTGGCGTGTTCGGCGGCGGCGGCTCGTGCACGCTGCCACTGCAGGTCACGACCGTGATCTACCGCGTGCACTCCAACGCCCCGCTCGGCCCGCAGCGCAACACGCTGATCCGGGGTGTGCCCGCGACCGTCTACGACGAAGGCCGCTCGATCGAGCTCTACAGCGGGCGCCTCTCGATCGACATCTTCGCCGACACGTTCGCCCGCGGCTACGCGGCGGCCCTGCGACTGCGCCCACTGAACGCCTCGGGCTCGGCGAGCGGGCCGCTGCCGCTGCCCGTCTACTGCCCGGGACTGTCCGGACCCCAGTCACCGGCGCTCGAACGGGTGATGAACCACCTGCCGGGCCACGCCTGCCAGCAGGCCGCGGCGCAGATCGCGTTCACGAGCAGCCTGCGCCTGTCCGCGTCGGCGCCGGCGTCGCGACCGGGCGACTGAGCTCGCCGCGAATGCTGAGGAACGCGGCCGAGCCGATCAGCGCCGGCACCCACAGCGAGACCGCGCGGTAGGTGACCACCGCCGCGAGCACCAGCGAGCCGGGACGCACCCCGAACAGCAGCAGCATCGCGAACAACCCCCCTTCGACCGCGATCAACCCGGCTGGGATCGGCAGCGAGTTGGCCAGCATCCCCACGAGGTAGGCCATCGCGACCACCCAGAACGACGGCGCCGGACCGTAGGCCAGCAGGCACGCATACAGCGCGCCCACGTCGAACAGCCAGTAGGCGACCGCCCCCAGCAACCGCCAGTCGCGACTGGCGCGGATCAGCTCCAGCGCGTCGAACACGCCACCGCTCAGGGCAGTCAGCGCGACATACATGCGCCCCCGCGACCGTATCCGGCGGGCGGCGCCGCGGCGCGCCCACGCGGCCAGCGCGATCGTCCCGGCGATCGTGGCCAGCGCGGCCACTGCCGGCAGCAGTGTGAGCAGCGGATTGCGCGAACCGGGGAGCAGACCGAGCCACATCGGGATGCCGATCAGCGCCGTCGCGCCGACGTTCACCGCGCTTGTCAGTACAAAGATGAGGACTGAGCGCTTGGCGATCCGCTCGACCGACACGCCTCTGGTCCGTAGCACCCAGGCGCCGAGCGCGATCCCCGCCAGCCCGCTGACCGACACGACCGAGTTGACCGCCAGCTCGGACAGCGACAACCGCGAGATCAACCGGCGACTGAGCATCCCGAACACCAATCCGAACAGCACGACATACCCGGCGCACGACAATATCTCCAGGCCGATGCCCGCGGCCACCCAGGCAACGTGCGCGTCGCTGATCCGCTCGCCCGCGGCGCGCAATCCCGGGACGGACAGCAGCAGGCCGGCGACGAGCGCGAAGAAGATTGCCAGACCGATGATGCTGTTGCGCAGGGTGCGCGACTGTTGGGCCATCGCCGCGGCGGCGCCGGCCGAGACATCCTCGGTGGAGTGGTCCTCGTCGGAGGAATCCTCGGTGGATGGATCCCCGGCGGAAACGTCTGTTGAAACTTCCTCTTCTATTGGGCCCTCATCGCCGATGTCGGGTATGTCCTCCGCTTTAATCACCATCATGGCCGAGCAAGTCGCTCGCATCCTGGTCGTCAACGACGAGCCCGCGGTGCAGAACGCGCTGTCCCGAGCGCTTACGCTAGAGCACTACGCGGTCGCCCAGGCCATCGACGGTCAGCAGGCGCTCGAACGCCTGGCCGCCGATCCCTACGACGCGGTGATCCTCGACGTCGCGATGCCGCGCGTCGACGGACTGGAGGTGTGCCGGCGACTGCGCGTGGGTGGAGACCGCACACCCGTGCTGATGCTGACCGCGCGCGAAGAGATCGACGACCGCGTCGCGGGCCTGGATGCCGGCGCCGACGACTACCTGGTCAAGCCGTTCGCGCTGCGCGAGCTCCTCGCGCGCGTGCGGGCGCTGCTGCGCCGGGCCGGCGAGGAGGACGATGATGAGGAGCGCACCCTTTCATTCGAGGACCTGCGCCTGGACCGGCTCGCCCACGAAGCCTGGCGCGGCGAGCGTGTCCTGGCGCTGACCCGGACTGAGTTCCTGCTGCTGGAAATGTTCCTGCGCCATCCCCGTCAGGTGCTGACCCGCTCGGCGATCTTCGAGCACGTCTGGGGCTATGACTTCGGGGCCACATCCAACTCGCTCGGCGTCTACATGGGCTACCTGCGCCGCAAGACCGAGTCCGGAGACGAGCCGCGACTGCTGCATACGGTTCGCGGCGTCGGCTACGTATTGCGCGCGCTATGAGCTTTCGCCGGCGGATCACGTTCGCCTCGGCGGCTGCGGTCGCGGTCGCGGTGCTGCTCGCCTCGGTGCTCGTCTACGTGCTGACCTCCGATCAGCTGCACAACCAGATCGACACCCAGCTACGCGCCCGCTCGGACAACCTGCGGCTGATCGAGCGCCACCCATCACACCGGCACGACGACCGGTTGCTTGACGCGCTGGCCAGCCGTGGCGTCTCGGCGCAACAGCTGCTCGAAAGCGGACCCCAGCAGCCCGGGGAAGCGCTCGGCAATGTCTCTCCCCGGCCCAACCAGGTGCGCGGCTACCAGCAGCTGGTCGACGCTCACGGCACCGTGCTGTTCCGTTCGGGCGCCAAGAACGTGACGCTGCCCGTCAACTCCCACACGCGCGCGCTGGCGGCGGGCCACGGCGAAAGCTTCTTCCGCGACGCCACCGTCAACGGCATCCACCTGCGCATCCTCGCCGAGCACATCGCCCCGGGGCGAGCGGTGCAGTTCGCCCAGCCGCTGAACGAAGTCGACGAACTGCTCGACCATCTGCGTCTGATCCTCGTGTTGATCGGCCTCGGCGGGATCCTGCTGGCGGCGCTGCTGGGGCAGGCCGTCGCGCGTGCCGCGGTCCTTCCCGTCCGGCGGTTGACGCGGGCGGCCGAGCACGTGGCGGAGACCCAGGACCTCTCCCAGCGCATCGCCCCGGCAGGGGTCGATGAGATCGGGCGTTTAGCGGTCAGCTTCAACGCGATGCTCGACGCACTCGAGCTTTCGATGGGCGCGCTGGACGAGTCGGTCCACGCCCAGCGCCAGCTCGTGGCCGACGCCTCCCACGAGCTGCGCACCCCGGTGACGAGCCTGCGTACGAACATCGAGATCCTCCAGCAGGCGGGCGACATGGACGCTCAGGAGCGAGCCCTCTTGCTGAACGATGTGGTCGAGCAGATCGAGGAGCTCACCTTGCTGATGAACGACCTGATCGACCTCGCCCGCGGCGAGGAACAGAACGCCGAGCCCGAGGACGTGCGCCTGGACGTGGTCATCACCGAAGCGGTCGAGCGCACCCGGCGTAACTCTCCGGCCACGCCGCTGCAGACCACGCTCGAGCCGGTGCTCGTCAGCGGCGTCGCGACCCGGCTTCAGCGAGCCGTCGTCAACCTGATCGACAACGCCGTCAAGTACAGCCCGGAGGGCGAACCGGTCGAGATCGAGCTCCACGGGGGCACGCTCACCGTTCGCGACCACGGACACGGTATCTCCGCCGAAGACATGCCGCACGTGTTCGACCGCTTCTACCGCGGCGCCGAGGCACGCGGGCGCCCGGGCTCGGGACTGGGCCTTGCGATCGTCAGGCAGGTCGTCAGCCAGCACGGCGGCACCGTCGCCGCCGAGCGCCCGCCGGGGGGCGGCACCCTGATGAGGATCACGTTGCCGGGGGCCGAGTCATTGCACGCGAGCGAGATGCCGGATCGCGCGCTCGCGGAACTGCGCCGGTGAGAGCTTGTAGCGGGCGCGAAACGCGCGCGCGAAGTGCGAGTTGCTGCGATAGCCGACGAGGCGCCCCACGTCGCTGACCGGGATCGCGCGCTGCTCGGAGAGCAGTTGCGCGGCCGCGCGCATGCGCCGGGCCAGCAGATCCTCGTGAAAGCTGTCGTCGAACTCCGCATACGCGCGCTGCAACTGCCTGGGTGAGGTCGACAGCGCTTTGGCGACCGCGGGGAGGGTCAGCGGGCGGGCGTAGTAGCGCGCGACGATCACCCTTCCCAGCAGATACAGGCGACGGTGCTTGCTGGACGTTTCGGGGTGCACATGTCCTTATCCGACCGACTTCGCCGAACGGGACACGCGTTTGGGTGTGGGTGTGGGTACTCATTTTTTTAGTGGTGCTACTATGGTGCACGAGTTCGAAAGGTTTATATCGGAGGGTCTTTATTTAGCCGCTACTCGTCCCCGAGCTCCAGCACCGCCAGGAACGCCTCCTGCGGAACCTCGATCCGCCCGACCTGCTTCATCCGCTTCTTGCCCTCCTTCTGTTTGGCGAGCAGCTTTTTCTTGCGCGTGATGTCCCCGCCGTAGCATCCCGCGATCACATCCTTGCGAAACGCTTTGACTGTCTCGCGGGCGATCACGTGCGAGCCGATCGCCGCCTGGATCGGCACGTCGTACTGTTGTCTTGGAATCCGCTTGCGCAGCTTCTCGGTCAGCGTTCGTCCCATCTCATACGCCTTCTCGCGATGCACGACCATCGACAGCGCATCGACCGGGTCGCCCGCCAGCAGCACGTCGAGCTTGACCAGATCCGAGGGCTTTGAGCCGCTGAGCTCGTAGTCCAGCGAGGCGTAGCCTTTCGTGCGCGACTTCAGCTGGTCGAAGAAGTCGAGCACGATTTCCGCCAGCGGCAGCTGATAGGTCATCTGCACCCGCTCGGGCGACAAATAGTGCATGCCGGAGTGCTCGCCGCGGCGCTCCTGACAGAGCTCCATGACCGCGCCGATGTACTCCTTCGGGGCGATCACCTGCGCGGTGATGAACGGCTCGCGGATCTCCGCGATCGTGCCGGGATCGGGCATGTCCGAGGGGTTGTGCACCTCGATCTCCTCGCCGTTGGTCAGCGTCACGTCGAACTCGACCGAGGGCATCGTCGCCAGCAGCTCCAGGTCGTACTCGCGCTCCAGCCGCTCGCGCACGATGTCCATGTGCAGCAACCCGAGAAACCCGCACCTGAACCCGAACCCGAGCGCGTCCGAGGTCTCCGGCTCCCAGCTGAGCGCCGCGTCGTTGAGCGTCAGCTTCTCCAGCGCGTCGCGCAGGTCCGGATATTGGTCGGAGTCGATCGGGAACAGCCCGCAGAACACCATCGGCTTGACCTCGCGATACCCCGGCAGCGCCTCCGTCGCCTGGGGTGGGTGGGCACTCGATCCCTGCCGCCCCGTCGCGCGCGTGCCCGAGCCGGCCGCGCGGGTCGTGAGCGTGTCGCCCACGCGCAGCTGGGTGACATCCTTGAGGCCGGTGATCAGATACCCGACCTCGCCCGCCGCCAGCTGATCGGTCGGCATCATCTGGGGACTGAACACGCCGATGTCGTCAATATCGGCCTCGGTGCCGGTCGCCATCGCGCGGATCGCATCGCCCTTTCCGAACACTCCGTCAACGACCCGGATGTAGGCGATCACGCCGCGGTACTGATCGAACTCGGAGTCGAATATCAGCGCCCGTGCCGGCGCGTCTGGATCGCCCGCGGGCGGGGGCACGCGCCGGATCAGCTCCTCCAGCACCTCTCCCACGCCCGCGCCGGTCTTGCCGCTGATGCGCAGGATCCCCTCCGGAGGCTCGCCGATCAGCTCCGCGACTTCCCCCGCGACCCGCTCGGGCTCGGCGCCGGGCAGGTCGAGCTTGTTCAGGCACGGGATCAGCTCCAGCCCCGCCTCGACCGCCAGATACGTGTTCGCGACGGTCTGCGCCTCAACGCCCTGAGCCGCATCGACGACGAGCAGCGCTCCCTCGCACGCCTGCAGCGAGCGCGACACCTCGTAGGTGAAGTCCACGTGCCCGGGCGTGTCGATCAGGTGTAGCTGATACGTCTCGCCGTCGGCGGCCGTGTAGAACACGCGCACCGCCTGCGCCTTGATCGTGATGCCCCGCTCGCGCTCGAGCTCCATCGAGTCCAGCACCTGTGCCCGCATCTCGCGCACGGACACCGTCTTCGTCAGCTCCAGTATCCGGTCGGCCAGCGTCAACTTGCCGTGATCGATGTGGGCGATGATCGAGAAGTTGCGGATGTGCGCTTGGTCCATGGCGGGCTACAGCGTAGACGCGCTAGCCTTTGCGGTCCGGCGGATCGCCAACTCGACTACGGGCCCTCGAGGCTCAACCGCGGCTACGCGCCGATCTTCGGACCGGCGGCCTGTCCAGGTGTCGGGAGTGTCACGCCGCCCAGGCAAGACACATAGTCCTGGGACGTAAGTAGTAAGCGGCGATCTATGTTCGGACCAGCCGGGCGGGTCTTATGGCTCGTCCGGCTTCTTTACGCCCGCCCAAGCTGGGTGCGGATCAGGCGGCTGACCTGGTGGGCCTCGGGGATGCGCATCGTGAGGACCGCACGCATGTACACGAGCACCCCTGCCACACCCGCTCCACCGATACTCACAATCTGAGCCGGCAGCGAGGTTCCAAGGAGACGATGCAACACCATCCACACCACCCACGACACACCCCCCAGCAGGGCTGAGGCGAACAGTATCCGCGCGGTGATCATGACCGTCTGCGCACCCTCCAACCGGCCGTTGAACCCGATCCGCAGGCGGTGGTATTGCAAACCTGTCATGACGGCATTGGCCGCGATCGTGCCGATGATCAGCCCCGCGATCCCCAGCGGTTTGTACAGGCCGATGCTCACGATGATGTCGACGACGATGTTCAGCGCCGCGAGCCTCGTCGGGATCCAGGGGCGCTGGACGGAGAAGAACACTCTTGTCAGCAGCAGATTCAGCCCGCCGAACGGCAGGCTGATCGCGAACCAGAACAACGCTTCGGAGACCAGGCTCGTCGATTTGGCGTTGAACTGGCCCCGTTCGAACACCAGCCGCACGATCGGCGTCGTCAGCACGAGCATGAACACCGCCGAGGGAATCAGCAGCAGGTTGATCTGGCGCATGCCGATCCCGATTGTCCTGCGCATGTCCGCCGCGTCGTGCCTCGCCGCCATGCGGCTTAGGGTGGGAAACAGCACGGTCGCGACCGCCACGCTGAACAATCCCTGCGGCAGCATGTAGATGCGAAACGCGTTGTCGATCGCCCGCGGAGCTTCCTTGTTGACGAGCGTCCCGAACACCGAGTTGATCAGCTGATCGAGGTTGACGATCCCCAACCCGATGGTCACCGGCAGCATCAGCGTGAACACCTGCTTGATGCGCGGGTCGTGCCAGTCGATCGACATCTGCAGGCGAAAATCGATCCGTCGCAGCGCGCCGAACACCATCAGCGTCTGCACGCCCGTCGCGACCAGGATCGCGATCGCGTAGGCGTACACCTGATCGCCGTCTTCGTAGCCGCCGTGGAAGTGCGGGCGCAGCAGCACGAGCAGCACGATGATCACGAGATTCCAGACCGCGGGCGCGATCGCGGGGATCGTGAAGTGTTCGTATGACTGCAATATCCCGACGAACAGTCCGGTCAGGCCGATCAGCAGGACGACCGGGAACAGGATCTGCGAGAACGCGACCGTAAACGCATCGAGCGGAGCGTCGAACGTCGGACCCGTGAACAGCGGCATGATCAGTCCCGCCGCTAGCACGAACACCGCGGTGAGCGCGCCGAGGACGATCAGGATGATCCAGAAGATCGTCAACGCGAGCCGAAACGCCTCGCGCTTGCGGCCCTGCTGCAACAGGTCCGTGAACACCGGCACGAACGCCGCCGACAGCGCGGCGTTGGCGAACAGGTTGCTGACCAGGTTGGGGATCTGAAACGCGATCGTGAACGCCGAGATCGGCCCCTTCGTCCCGAAGAAGCTCGCGGCGACGACTTCGCGGGCGAGCCCCACGACGCGCGAGATGCCGGTCGCGATCGAGAATATTGCCGTGTTCCGGGCGACCCGTTCCGGGCCGCCGCCACCGCTCCCATCGCCGCCGCCACCATCCGGCTCGGGCTCGGGCCGGCCGAGACCGCCGTATTCCTCACCGAAGCTCGCGTCGGGGATGCCGATGACCTCTTGACGCGGATCGACCGGGTCCTCCTCGGCGGCGCCCGGATCGTCATGCAGCGACGGCTCTAGGGCTGGCTCGCCGTCTGGTGGGATCGTGGACAAGGCCGCTATAGTACGGCGCTCACTCGATGGCCAACATTCATTCCCAAAAGAAGCGCATCCTGCGTTCCGAGCGCGAGCGGATCGAGAATCGCCAGTACACCTCGGCGATCCGAACCTACTTCCGCCGCTTGGAGGCCACGATGGCCGGCGGCGACACCGCCACCGCCGATGCCGAGCATCGCGAGCTCGTGAGCACGATCGACAAGGCCGTCAAGCGCGGCGCGATGCACCGGAACACCGGCGCGCGCAAGAAGTCCCGGGCAGCTCGCGTACGCGCGGGCGCGCCGTCATCGTCGTAGCTCGGGCGCCGATCGCTCGTTGCAGTTAGGGTCGCCGGTCGCCGCGCCGATCAGCTTGTGATCGACTCGATCGCTCGCAGCGCCTGGGTGTCTTCGTCCAGTCCCGACATCCGCGAGCGTGCCGCCGGCAGCGGTGAGCCCCCGCGTGTATCGAGCTCCAGGTCGGCCAGCACACCCAGCGCGGCCCGCAGCCGCTCGGGATCGGTCAGGGCTACGTCCTTGACGAACCGCTCCGCCGCGCGCGGGGGCATGCGCAGGCCACGCTTGACATCGGCCGCGGACTCGCCCGCCTGCAGGCGGATGGCGATTTGGAGCGCTTCGCGCAGTCTTGATGCCATCAGGTACGTCAGTCCGCCCAGACGCTCGCCCTGCTCGCGCAGGCGCAGGTATGCGCGAGTCGCCTCGCGTGCGTCGGCCCCGACGAGCGCGTCGGCGAGCGTGTACGCGCGGTACTCGGCCGATCTTGCGGCACGTCCTTCGATGTCCTGCACACTCACCGTCCCGGGCGACTCTTGCTCCAGCGCCAGCTTCTCCAGCTCGCGCACCAGTCTTTGCTGGCGCTCGCCCACCTGGCCGACGAGCGCTGCGGCCGCGGCGGCGTCGAGCTCGATGCCCATGCGCGTCGCCTGAGCCCGGACCCACTTGGGCAGCTCCCACGGCTTGACCGTCCCCTGCTCGACGACCTGTCCGCCCGCGCGCCTGACCGCCTGATGCACCGCGGCCGGCGCCTTGGCGCGACCCTCCTCGCGGGCGAACAGCGCGATGGTCGTCTCCGGGGGCATCGTCCCCATTGCCGGCGTCAGATGTTGCTCGACCTCGGCCTGCTTCCAGCGCTCGACCCCCTCCACGAGGATCACGCGCCATCCGAGCGCGAGCGTCATCGCCGCCAGCGCGCCCGCCACGCCCTCGGGCGTGGCCGACTCCCCGTCCAGCGACTCGACGCTGTCCGCCCCGCCCTCGCGTTCGGCCAGCTCGCGTAGTTTCGCGCGGCGCTCGGCCACCGCGCCGTGATCGTCGCCGTGGATCAGATACGCGGGCTTGAGGTCTGCCATCAACGTCCGAGTGTATGTCGGCGCGACGACAGTCTTCTCAATGGAACGCTAAACCGCTACCTGACGACGAGATTCACGAGCTTGCCCGGGACGACGATCTCCTTGACGATCTCCTTGCCGTCCATATGCGTTTTGACGTTCGGCGCGGCCCTGCACAGCTCCTTGAGCTCCTCCGGGCTCGCGTCCGACGCCGCCGTCACGCGGTCGCGCAGCTTGCCGTTGACCTGGCACACCAGCTCGTACGTGTCCTGCTCGAGCAGCTCCCGGTCGGCCTGTGGCCACGGTTGCTCCCACACGCGCTCGCCGGTCAGCCGCTCGTACACCTCGGCGCCGACGTGCGGGGCGAACGGGAACAGCAGCGACGCGGCGCTCGCCAGCGCGAATCGTTGGGTCGCCACGCTCGTCCGCTCGCGCAACCGCGAACATTCGTTCAGTAGCTCCATCACTGCCGCGATCGCGGTGTTGAACGCGAACCGGCGTAGATCCCCGCTGACCTTGTCGATCGCCCAATGGGTCTTGCGCAACAGCTGGTCCTCGGCATCCCGCTCCTTTACATCCCCTCCCCCATCAACACCAGCATCAGGACGATTCGCCACTTCCTCCCCCAACCGCCACAGTCGGCTCAGGAACCGGTGCACCCCCTCCATCCCCTCGTCCGACCAATCCGCGTCCTGGTCGGGCGGGCCGATGAACAGGATGTAACACCGCGCGGTATCGGCCCCGTATCGCTCGACGATCGATGCGGGCGAGACGACATTCCCTCTCGACTTCGACATCTTCGCGCCGTCCTTGGTCACCATCCCCTGCGTGAACAGCGCCGCGAACGGCTCCTGCACGTCGAGGTGTCCGAGGTCCGCGAGCGCCTTGCAGAAGAACCGCGCGTACATCAGGTGCAGAATCGCGTGCTCGACCCCGCCGATGTACTGATCCACGGGCATCCACTCGCGCAACACCGCCTCCTCCCAGGCCGCGCGATCGTTGGACGCGTCGCAGTAGCGCAGGTAGTACCAGGACGAATCGACGAACGTATCCATCGTGTCCGTCTCCCGGCGAGCCTCCCCCCCGCACTCGGGACAGCTGGTGCGCACCCAACCCTCGGCGCTTGCCAGCGGCGAGCGCCCCCGCGGCGCGTAATCCTCGATCTCGGGCAGCTCCACCGGCAGCTGATCCTCGGGCACCGGCACCGCCCCGCAGCGCTCGCAGTAGACGATCGGGATCGGCGTGCCCCAGTAGCGCTGCCGCGACACGAGCCAGTCGCGCAACCGGTAGTTGACCGACGCGTGACCCTTGCCCTCGCCGTCCAGCCACGCCACGATCGCGCTCAGCGCCTGACGATTCTGCATCCCGTCGAACCGCGGATTGGAGTTGACCAGCGGGCCGTCCCCCGTATACGGCAGCCCCTGCTCGTCGCCACCCTCCGCCGGTGGGGTGGGTGGACCTTCGATCACTCGCCTGATCGGTAGCGCGAACACCCGTGCGAACGCATGGTCGCGCTCGTCGTGCCCCGGCACCGCCATGATCGCCCCCGTCCCGTACTCCATCAGCACGTAATCGGCCACATACATCGGGATCTGCTCGCCGTTGACCGGGTTCGTCACGGTCCTGCCCAGCGGCACCCCGGTCTTCGGCTTCTCGGCGTTCCCGCGCTGCTCGCCGGACTCGGTGATCGCGTGGCTCACGTATTTCTGGACCTCGTCTTCGCGCTCGGTGCCCTGCACGAGCCGCAGCACGTCCGGGTGCTCGGGCGCCATCACGAAGAACGTCGCCCCGAACAGCGTGTCGGGCCTGGTCGTGAACACGGGGTAGTCGATGCCCAGCTCCTCGCAGCGGAACGTCACCTCAGCCCCCTCCGAGCGCCCGATCCAGTTGCGCTGCATCGTCTTGACGTGCTCGGGCCAGTCGATCTCCTCGAGGTCGTTCAGCAACCGCTCAGCGTAGTCGGTGATCCGCAGGAACCACTGCTCGAGCTGGCGAACCTCCACCGTCGCCCCGCACCGTTCACATGTCCCGTCGGCGTTGACCTGCTCGTTGGCGAGCACCGTCTGGTCTTTGGGACACCACTTGACCGCCGCCTCCTTGCGGTATGCGAGTCCGGCGTCGAACAGCTGTAGAAATATCCACTGCGTCCAGCGGTAGTAGCTCGGTTCATGCGTGGCCAGCTCGCGCGACCAGTCGATCGAGATGCCCCATTCGCGGAACTGCTTCTGGAATGAGGCGATCGAGGCGTCGGTCAACACGCGCGGGTGCACGCCCGTCTTGATCGCATGGTTCTCCGCCGGCAGCCCGAACGAGTCGTACCCCATCGGGTGCAGCACGCGCCGGCCCAGACGGCGGTGGTAGTGGGCGATCGCGTCGCCGACCGAGTACACCTTCAGATGACCGATGTGCGGCTCGCCGCTGGGATACGGCAGCATCTCCAGGACGTACGAGCTCGTCTCTTGCTCACCCACGCCGGATGTGTGCGGAGATGTGTTCGTGGTGACGCCCCCGGGGGTTGCGCCTGTGTTTGCGACCTCCCAGGTGTGCTCGTCAGCCCACACCGCCTGCCAGCGGGGCTCGATCTCCTGGGGGTCGTACCGGTTCTCGGTCATCGTTCTCGCAGAGTATCGACCGGGTTAGGACGGAGCTCTCGGGACGTGCCGCGACGCACGGTCGATCGGGACAGGCGGGCTGGGTCCGGAACGCCCTCACGCGCACGCGCGCGCGGGCAACGATGTGGCGAGTGCGACGACCGTTCGGTCGGGCGATGATCAGCGACTGCCGAAGATCCGCAGCAGCGTAAGAAAGATGTTGATGATGTTGATGAACACCCCCGTCGCGATCCAGATCACGTCGCGCTCGGTCGCACCGCGGCGGATGATCTGAAAGTAGATAGCCAGATACGCGCTCACGATCACATAGATCGCGAGGTTCAGCAGCAGGCTTTCGCCGGAGCCGATCAGGATCAGCACGATCGCGAGCCCGAACACGCCGAGCAGGGCGATGAACAGCGGGCGCATCCAGCGGATCAGATCGCGCGAGGTCGCGAATCCATAGGAACCCATCACCCCGACCGTCAGCGCGGTACCGCCGGCGGCCTGGTAGATCGCGCTCTGATCGACCGTCGCGTACTCGTTGATCACCGGCCCCAGCCCGAGCCCGAGCAGCAGCGCCAGCCCGAACATCCACGTCATCCCCGTCGAGCCTTCCCTGAGCCTCGGTACGAACATCTGCACGATCAGCATCCCCAGCGCCGCGATCTCACAGATCAACCCGGTGCCGTAGCTCAGGTCGCGCCCGATGTACGTACCGAGCGCAAAGAACCCGATCGCGACCGCAACCAGGAACATGACCTGCCCGAGCAGCAGCGCACCCGTGCTCGATCGCACGCCCGCGTTTGGCGTAAAGATGCTCAGTTCGCCGCCGGATGACTCCACCGCCGCCCCCTCGTGCTCCGTGTTTGACCTTGTTTGCGGCTCAACGGTAGCGACTGCGACGGATTGGAGGGGGCGGTCACGACACGATCCGCGGGGAACGGAGGCATCGGTGCGCCCCCCGTGGGGCTTACCCGCCGATCGATCCATCCGGCGCCGCCCTACGCCGCCACGGCTACGTCCCGCACACCGGCCGGGTGGTAGCGGCGGCGGTACTCGGCCGGAGCCACGTCGAGTGCTCGCAGGAACGCACGGCGCATCGTCTCGGGCGTGCCGAACCCACACGCCGACGCGACCGTGGCGATCGGCTGGGAGGTGTCCTCCAGCTCGCGGCGAGCCGCCTCCAGACGCACGCGCTCGACGTACCGGCCGGGGGTGATCCCCGTCTCGGCCGCAAACGCACGCGCGAAGTTGCGCGGGCTCATGTGCGCCCGCTTGGCCAACGCTTCGACGGTCAGGTCCTCCGAAACGTTCTCCACGACGTACCGCTGCACCTCGCGCAGCGGCTCGCGCTCGGGCTCCTGCGCGGAGAGCGTCGCGCTGAACTGCGACTGGTTCCCGGGGCGGCGCAGGAACATCACGAAACGGCGCGCGATCATCAGGGCGGCGTCGCGGTCCAGATCCTCCTCGACCATCGCCAGCGCCATATCCATGCCCGCGGTCACCCCGGCAGAGGTCCAGAATGACCGTCCTGGACATAGATCGGCTCGGGATCGACCTCCACGGCCGGATGGAGCTTGGCCAGCCTCGTTCGCCGACGCCCAGTGGGTCGTCGCCCGTAGCGCCCGTCCAGCAGGCCCGCGGCCGCGAGCACGAACGCGCCCGTACACACCGACGCTCACCCGTCGCGTGCTCGGCGCGAGTTGCTTGATCCAGCCGAGCAGCCGCTCGTCCTTGCTGGCGTCTTCGACCCGTCTCCGCCGGCCACGATCAGCGTATCGATCGGCTTGGGGGCGTTCGCGACGCCCGTGTCGGGGGCGACACGCAGGCCGCTGGAGGTCGTATCGGAGCGCCGTCCGGTGCTGAGGACCGTGATGCGGTACCCGGCCTCCGTGCGGCCGGTCGCCTCGATCAGTCGCTGAGCGCCGGCGAACACCTCCAGCGGGCCAACGAAATCGAGGCTCTGGGTCTCGGGGTACATGACGATCGCCACGTCTTTGACGCCGACGTCCTCGACGCCTTTGACGGTCTCGCCGGCGGTCTTGCCAAGCCGGGCGCCAGTGGCGGTGTTGCGCTGTTTGGGAGTTCTACCGAGCTTTGTCATGACCCGATCATGGCCCATTCCCGGTCTGTCTGCAAGGACATATTTCCAACGATTTCTGCCAGACCTATGTCGCGGCGAACGACTTTGCAACGAACGGCGACGCCTCCACCGCTCACAACGATCGCGGCGGCAACCACACTCGGGCACACCCGCCATACACACCCGGGTCTACGATGCCGACATGGACCAATCCAATGCCCCGAGCGCCGCGTCCGGACACGTCGCGGGCATCATCGAGGCGGCCGAACGCACGGCAGCCGAGTTGCGCGAGCAGGCGGAGGCACGTGTCCGTGAGCGCATCGCCGAGGCCGACCGTGCGGCCGAGCACCGTGTGCTGGCGGCAGAGGCCGAGGCCCAGGAGATCCTGCAGGCCGCCCGGGCTCAGGCGGAGGCCGCTCGTAACGAGGCACTGGCTTCGGCGACCCGGCTGATGACCGACGCTCAGACCGAGTCCGAGCGCACGCTTTCGGAGCTGAACGACCAGGCCGGCAGCATCCTCAATGAGGCGCGCACGGAGGGCGAGCGCGTCTTAGACGGCTCACGTGCGGAGGCTGAGCGCATCCTGGAGGAGGCACGCGCGCAGGCCACGCGACTGAGCGCGACCGCGGCCGAGGAGCTGTCCGGTCGCCATTCCGAGGCGCACGAGCGCGCCCAGGAGGTCCGTGCGGTCGCGCGCGCCGAGGCCCGGGAGATCGTCGGCGAGGCCCACGTCGCCGCGCGGGAGGTCGTACGCGAGGGAACCGAGCTCTCCCGCAACCTGCGCGAGCTGTCCGCGTCGCTGCGGACCAATGCAGAGCGCCTGTTGCAGGACGTGCGTCTTGCGCATGCGAGCATGACCGCACGCTTGGACCAGGTCGGGCCGGGGGCTGGTGACGCGGGGTCCGGCAGGTCGGGGGCTGACGGGTCGGGGGTTGGATCTGCATCCGGGCCGCGCCGGCGGCGGGACGAGCCGCCGGGTGAGGAGCTCGACGTGCCGGAGTTCATCCCTCGGGGGTGAGTTGCGGGGAAGCGCTGCGGTAGGTGCCATCAGCGCACGTGACACAGAGTTGACATGCGCGTGTCACAAAGTTGGCACATACGACACCCACAGGGCACATCTGGCGGCGTAGCTTGCAATGGATGCAAGAGCTGACCACGAGCCAGAAGGGCGCCGCGGCGGAGGCCGAGATCGCCGCGGCCGCGATACGTCTGCGCCTACAGGTGCTCCGCCCTCTGGGCGAGGGCTGGCGCTATGACCTGGCGATCGACATCGGGGAGAAGCTGCTGCGCATCCAGTGCAAGTGGGCGTCACGGCAGGGAGACGTGCTCAATGCTCGCTGCGTCACGAACAGACACGCGCCGCACGGCTATCGAAGCACCACCTATACAGCCACCGAAATCGACGCCATCGCCGCATACGCGCCTGACACCGACCGGTGCTACCTCATCCCCGTCAGCGAGGTTGAGGGCCGTACCGTGCTCAGCCTTCGCATCGGACCCACCCGCAATAACCAGGCCCAGCTCGTTCGCTGGGCCAAGGATTACGAACTGCGAGACGTGATCGAACGATACTGGGGCATGCGACCAACGCTCCCCGCCTTCAACGCGCGAGACGGGTTTTAGGCGATACGATGACTGGCCTAGGGGCTATAGCTCAGCTGGGAGAGCGCGTCGCTGGCAGCGACGAGGTCGTCGGTTCGAGCCCGACTAGCTCCATTCGATCACCGTGTTCTTTGTGACGCTGGGGATCGACGGGGGACTTATCGCGTAAGTGCTCAGTCGGCTCGCTGCTCGGACTCAGTCCAGTCCCCGTGCTTGTGATCCCAGCGACCACCGGCTGTGCCCTGCAGAAGCGGATTGACGAAGGGGCGCACGATCGCGAGAGCCTCGTCGAGCGTGGACGCATCGGTCAGCAGCGACCCTGCCGCCTCCTTCGCGTAGCCGCCCTCCCACCGTTTGCGGTCTGGTACGTCAAACGACTGCGGCAGAGCGACATTCCGACGCTCTGCCTCCGAGTGCACCGCCGCCACAGCTTGCTGCGCTTCGACAGATACGCCGCGCGCGAGAGCAACCAGATCCACGAGGTCGCGAAAGCGCGTGGACGGCTGCTGCGACTCCCCGTAGCGGTCGAAGGTCGCCGCGACCTTGTCCGCGATGTGATCGACGAGCGGGTAGGCGCGGTATCCCGTCTGCCGTAGCTCGGGCATGTCAACCTTCGCAATGGCGGACACGTCATCAGGCTCACCCACCATGCGCATGTCCGACCCGACCAGATCGATCCGGAAGCGCTCCCACTGCTGCGCTCCGATGTAGGCGACGACCGCGAAGCGCACCGCCTTCGAGCCCTCTCCAACAGTCTGCCGTGGCCCGATCTCGAAACGAAACCAATCGCCGATGTCGCGTGCTGTCGCCTGACGCAAGTCGGCCTCAGCGGCGTCGGCGGCTTTCGCCCGGTACACGTCGATGTCAAGCGAGGCCCGAACTCCGATGTCGCGCGCAATTAGTGCAACCGCGCCCTTGATGACCCATCCGTCGTCCAGCATGTAAAGCCGCTCGAGAAGGCGGTCATAGGCGAACTGACGTCGGAGCTGCGGCACCGTCCACGGACTGCTCTCCGACAGCGTGCGCAGCTTGGCGCTCAATGCGGTCCGGAATGCGCCCGGCGAGGTGTACTTGCTCATCGCAGCGGATTGCCACCCACCGTGGCCGGCGCGCGCTCCTTCTCGAGGCCGCTCACGAGACGCCCACGTGCCTCCGACATCCAGAAGTCTGTCTGTGGATCCTCCGCAAGATCGAGCATCGCCTTGAGAAGGGCCACACCGTCGCCGCGGCGCAGCCCGAACTTCGCGGCATGCGGCGCCAGCGACTCCGCGACCGTACTCGGGTAGTCGTAGACGTTGCGCAGCGAGTCGCTGATGATCTGCGCGACACCGCTCGGATCTTCATGGGCGTAGAGCAGATCCGATGCGATCCGCGAGGGGCGGGTCACCGGAAGCCCACGCAGGATGATCCATTCCGTGTCGTCCAGCGCACGACGGTACAGCCGCACGTCCTCGCGCCGCGACTGGTGCCGCACGGCGATCGTGAATTCATGCCGTTCTTCCGGCAGGTGCCCGACGCCGTACATGTCGGCGGCGGAGCGGTGCGAGACCACCCCTTGGGCTTCGACACGTTCCCAGACCGGCACATCGGGGGCGAGTTGCAGCCATGCTGCGCGCAGAGCCTCATGATCCGGGGGCGGCGCGCCGCGAAGCCGATATACGCCGTGCGCGACTTTCTGGAGTATGCCTCCAGGAGCCGTGAGCCGGTCCAGCGTCCGACGTGCGACACCGAGGCCGAGTGCCTGCTGGCGGGTAACGAGGCCCCACTGCTCTTCGGCCATCTCGGTGAGCCGGCCCAGCGTTGAGTACTGCGGCATGCGTGGCATTATACGCCGCTTTTGGCGGAAAGTGCAGCATATCTTGCACGGCATACTGCAAATACTGCCAGTCCCGGCGAAAGATGCAGAGCCATACGGCCGGTTTCAGGCAACCACGACGGCCGGTGCGCAGATGACGTTAGTCAGCCCACCAGTCGCGCTGACCCTCCACGTCATCGCGCGGATTCTCGCCGAGGTTGGGCGCACCGAAGACGAGGATCTCAAGGCCCTCCGGTCCGCCCTCGTAGCCTCGCCACGTGCCGGGCGGAACGCGAACCACATCCCACTCTTTGACATCGACGATCTCCTCGTCGAGCTTCATCCGCCCGCTCCCGCGCACGACCACATAGATCTCCTCCTGCTGCTTATGCGTATGGCCGTATGGGAAGCGAGTGTCGGGCGGGATGCGCTGGTAGCAGAGCCCGCACTGCTCGAGCCCGAGCGCCTTGCCCGCGGCGCGAAACTCCAGGTCCGGCGCACCGTCGAAATTGGACCCTAGATCCTCCAGATCCTTGAGGTTCCTGAGCGTGAACGGCACGGCCGCGATCCTACTGTCCATCTTCGCCCCGCTGGCGGGCCGCGGGACGATCCTCGGTCTCTTGAGCGCCACTCGCGGCCGGGAAGTCTCAGGCTGTGAGCCGCATCTGGTCAGCTGGGCGCGTGAGCGCATCCAGGCGAGTTCGGCAGGTGTCGATGGCGTCTGGATTGCTGTCCACAAGGACGAAGTGCCGGCCGAGCTTGGCCGCGACCGCGCCCAGTGTGCCGGAACCAGCGAAGAAGTCGAGGCACCAGCCGCCCTGCTTGCTCGAGGCGGCGACCATCCGGCGGACGATGCCCTCCGGCTTCTGTGTCGGATAGCCGGTCTTCTCGCGCCCGTTGGTCGGCACGATCGTGTGCCACCAGACATCGACCGGCAGCTTACCGGCGGCGGCGCGCTCGGGCGTCTGCAGGCCGGGCGCCATATAGGGCTCCCGGTCGACCTCAGCGGAGTTGAAGTGGTATCCGACGGGGTCCTTGACGTAGACGAGGATCGTGTCGTGCTTGGCGGGCCAGCGCTTCTTCGTCCTCGCGCCGTAGTCGTAGGCCCAGATGATCTCGTTGAGAAAGCACTCCCTTCCGAAGATCTGGTCGAGAAGGATCTTGCAGTAATGCGCCTCGCGGTAATCGATATGGAAGTAGAGGGTCCCGTGCGAGGCGAGGAGTCTGTGGGCTTCTTGCAGTCGCGGAACGATGAACCCCATGTAATCGTCGAAGATGTCGCCGTAGGCACGACTGGCGATCTCGGTGGTCGCGTATCGACGACCGGCGAAACCCACGCGATCCCCCGCTGGATCCGGCATGACCGAGATCTGAGTACGAGCCTGAGCACGGCCGGTATTGAACGGAGGATCGATGTAGATCAGGTCGAACGCACCGTTCTGCAGGCGCGGAAGAACCTCGGCGTTGTCGGCTTGAATGACGAGATCGTCCTCCAAACAGATCCAGTCGGAAAAGTTGGAAAGGTCTATCTCCTCGAGAAACCTCATGGCGCCAAGATACGTTGAAGGCCGGACCAGACCGCACGCAGCGACGTCATTGCGGATCGACCCTGTCAGCAGCAGCGACACATGGTTTGAGCCGGAACGGCCGACACGGCCGTTTACGCTCTCACCGCCGCCGCGCCGCCGCCTCCAGCGCCGGGTTCTGCCAACCCCCATCGGCGGGGTTCATGTTCGTGCCGGGCATGACGATCTCATCGATCCGATCGAGCACGTCGTCGGACAGCTCGACCTCGCTGGACCCGAGCTGGGACTGCAGCTGCTCGATCGTGCGCGGGCCGATGATCGCCGCGGTCACGGCCGGATGGCGGATCACGAACGCGATCGCCAGATGGATCAGCGAGATGCCTGCCTCCTCGGCGAGTCGACCCAGCGCGTCGGCCGCCTCGAGCTTGCGCTGGTTGCCCGGCAGCGACAGGTCATACCGTGCCGGCAACCGCTGCGCGCGTGTGGACTGGGGCGGGTCCTGACCGACGCGCCAGCCGCCCGACAGCCAGCCGCCCGCGAGCGGGCTCCAGGGGATCACACCCATGCCGTACCGCTGGGCGGTCGGCAGCACGTCCTCCTCGACGCCGCGCACCAGCAGCGAGTACGGCGGCTGCTCGCACACGAACCGCTCCAACCCCCGCTCGCGCGCCGCCCACTGCGCCTGCACGACCATCGAGGCCGGGAACGTCGATGAGCCCAGATACCGGACCTTGCCCTGGTGCACGAGATCCGACAGCGCCCCGAGCGTCTCCTCGATGTCGGTGTCCGGCTCGGGACGGTGCACCTGATACAGATCGATCCAGTCGGTTTTCAGCCGCCGGAGCGAATTCTCGACCTCCTGGACGATCCAGCGCCGGGAGTTGCCGCGCCGGTTGACGTCCTCGCCCATCGCCGCGTGGAACTTGGTCGCGAGCACGACGTCATCGCGCCGCCCGGCCAGCGCGGCGCCGACGATCTCCTCCGACTCGCCCGCGGAATACACGTCGGCGGTGTCGATGAAGTTGATCCCCGCGTCCAGCGCCGCATGAACGATCCGGATCGAGTTCGCGCGATCGTGGTTGCCCCAGGCGCCGAACATCATCGCGCCGAGACACAGCGGGCTAACCTGCACTCCGGTCCGGCCGAGTTGGCGGTGATCCATACGCCCACCTTACCCCCGATCGGATCCGGCATGCGCGGCGGCGATGTCGGGTTGACGCCCCCGCAGATTCGTGTTACTCTCGGTAACGTGAAATACTTGCAAGGCGGCACGGTCCAGTATGGATCATCGGCGGGCACTGCGCACACGCGGGGTCGTGGGCGCGACATACTGGACCTGAACCCATGGCCCTCAGACCGATCCGCATCTCCGGCATTCGCACCACGATTGCGGTGGGAGCGGCCAGCACGGCCGTCGCCGCCATGACGATCTGCTCAGGACCGGCAGTGTCGGCTCAGGCGCAGGTGCAGGCACAGGCGGCCCCTTCCGCCACAACCACTCCCACTCCCCTCACCACGACGACCTCCTCCACAACAGCCATTTCCACAACAGCCATTCCTTCCACAACAGCCATTTCCACAACAGCCATTCCTTCCACAACAGCCATTTCCACAACGGCCATTCCTTCCACAACAGCCGCCCCTCCAACAACAGCCACCCCCTCCACACAGATCAACCTCCCAACGATCGCCCCCTCCCCAGAAACGTTCGCCACGATCACGCCGGTCCTCTCCCCCGACCGGCTCTCCGCCCACGGCGCCCTCACGTTCACCATCCGGTATACAGGAGGCGCATTCGGCGTGCCCGCCCCCGTGCGCCGCTCGGTTCTGCGGTTCCCCGCCGGCCTGAGCCTCGACATCCCCAGTCTGCGCAGCTGCTCGGCCTCACGTCTGCGCATTCGCGGCGCAAGCGGATGTCCCGCGCAGTCCCAAATCGGTAGCGGACACGCGCTCATGGAGGTACGCGCGGGGTCTCTGACCAACACCGAGCACGTATCCCTGCAGGCCTTTCTCGGGCCCCCGCACAATCTCGCACCGACGTTCGAGGTCCTCGGCCAGGGCTACACGCCGCTCGACGAGCGGATGGTGTTCAGCGGATCGGTGCTCCCCGACCACGCTCCCTACGGCGAAGCGCTCGTGATGTCCGTCCCCCCGATCCCCACGCTCGCTCTGGAGCCCGACGCCTCGATCTCAAGCTTCTCTCTGACGATCGGCGCGAACGGTCCTCACCGGGGACGTTCCACCGACTCGGTCGTCATACCGTCGCGCTGCCCCTCGGGCGGATTCCCGTTCGCCGCCGAATTCACCTACGCCGACGGCTCAACCGGCGGTGCTCACGCCACGGCGGAGTGCCCGCGATGAGGCGCTAACTTGACATGCCCGACGCCTAAGCATACACTTAGTTACAGTCAGCTCATACTGACTGGAGAGGAGATGCTGTGCCCGATTTCGAGCCTCCCGCAGAGCCGCGTGTGGCGGTCGTACAAGACCGCGTGGGGATGAAGCGCACTATTCGGATCGCTGTTGCGACTCTGGTGGTTTGCGCGGGACTGGCCGCGTCGGCGCAGGCGGAGACCTCCACCTCCACCTCCACCACGATCGCGCCCTCCCCGCAGACGTTCGCCACGATCACACCGACACTCTCCCCCGACCGGCTCGGCGCCCATGGCGCCCTCACGCTCGCGATCCACTTCACGGGGGGCGCCCTCGGTGTGCCCACCCCGGTGCGCCGGGCGGTCCTGCGGCTCCCGGCCGGGCTGACCCTCGAAATCCCGAGCCTGCGCAGCTGCAGCACGGCACACCTGGAAGCCCGTGGCGCGCGCGGCTGCCCGAGGCAATCGGAGATCGGCACCGGACGGGCGCTCGTGGAGGCGTATCTCGGAGCCCAGCCAATCACCGAGACCGCCACCCTGCGGGCCTTCCTCGGTCCGCTGAACAACCTGCAGCCGACGTTCGAGGTCCTCGGCCAGGGCTATTCGCCGATCGGCCAGCAGATGGTGCTCACCGCGGCGGCGCTGCCCGATCGTCCCCCATACGGGGAACAGCTCGTGATGTCGATTCCCCCGATTCCCACCGTGCCCCCCGAGCCCGACGCCTCGATCTCGAGCTTCTCGCTGACGATCGGCACCGACAGCCCTCACCGCCCGCGCGACGCGAACACGGTCCTGATCCCCTCCAGCTGCCCGGCGGGCGGGTTCCCGTTCGCCGCCGAATTCACCTATGCCGACGGCTCTCACGGCAGCGCTCTGACCACAGCCCCCTGCCCGGTCCCGGTCCCGGTCTCGTCCGCGCACGTGGCGAGAACGGTCTCGCTGAACGAGACCGGTCATCTGCATCTCACGAGCAAACACAACTACACCCTCAACGAGCAGGGTACGGCGTCGGGTACGGCTCCCGGCGCAATCTACGTGCATCTGACCGCCGTCTCGACCAGCCGTGTGACTGCTGAAATCAACATCTACCCGCACGGGGGCTCGCTCACGGGCACCGGAACGGCGAGCTATCACCGGATGGGCGCGACGGCCAGCTTCTCGGGCTCGATGTCGATCGCTCGCGGGACCGGGAGCTACGCCCATGCCCATGGGTCGGGCCTGAGCTTCTCAGGGACGATCGCGGAATCGAGCAATGACGCCATCACCGTGCACGTGAGCGGCCGTGTGTCTGACTGACCTGGCCGAGACTGACCTGGCCGAGCCGGGCCGGCCAGGCCGGCATGATTGTGCCTGCGCCGGCGCAGGGACGGGCGGGGTGATCGAGTGCTCGAGCTGCGTAACCTCGTGAAGCACTACCCGGCAGTGGGCGGTGAGCCCGTGCGGGCGGTGGACGGTGTTTCTCTGACCGTCGCACCCGGCGAAACGGTCGCGCTGTACGGGCCGAGCGGGTCGGGCAAGACGACGCTTTTGCTGATGGTCGCGATGCTGTTGGAGCCCACCGCCGGCAGCGTCCTGATCGGCGAGCGAGATGTTGCTTCGCTGTCAGAGCGCGAGGCCTCGCATTTCAGGCTCTGCGAACTGGGCTTCATCCGTCAGAGCTTCGACCTGCTACCGGGCGTCTCAGCGATCGACAACGCCACGCTGAAGCTGCTGGCGAGCAGGCGCTGGCGCGAGGCCCGGCGCGAGATCGCGCCACTGCTCGAGCGTCTCGGGTTGGGGGAGCGCATGCACCATCGCTCAGACACCCTCTCGATGGGCGAGCGCCAGCGCGTGATGATCGCCCGCGCGCTCTCCACCGGACCCCGCCTGCTGCTGGCCGACGAGCCGACGGGCAGCCTCGACAGCCAGCGCGGCCGCGAAGTGCTCGAGCTGCTGCGGGAGCTGTGCCGGGAGCGTCAGGTCGCGGCCGTGATCGTCAGCCACGACCCGATGGCGGCCGAGTACGCCGATCGTGTCCTCGCGCTGCGCGACGGGATCCTTGCGGACTACGAGTGAGACCGCTGAACGTAGTACACCTGTATCGTGTGCGTCTGCGCGCGCGGTGGCTGGGGGAGTGCTTCGCGATCCTCGGTATCGCCGCCGGGGTCGCGCTGCTGTTCGCCTCGCAGGTCTCCAGCTCCAGCCTGCAGAGCTCGGTGAGCCAGCTCTCCCGCGGGATCGCCGGGCGCGCGACGCTGCAACTGCTGGCCCGCGACCCGCAGGGATTCCCGCAGACCATGCTCACGCGTGTGCGCGCTATCCCCGGTGTGCGCGTCGCGGCGCCGGTGCTGGAAGCCGGCGCGAACGCAACCGGCCCCAAGGGCTCAGAGTCGGTGCAGCTGATCGGCGCCGATCAGAGCCTGTCCGAGCTCGGCGGCACGCTCGTGCGTCATGCCGGGCTGCGGCCGTTCCTGGGGGTCGGCGCCGTCGTGCTGCCCGCTCCGCTGTCGAATGAGATCGGCGTGAGCCACTTCGGCCAGGAAGTCCACTTCCAGCTCGCCGGACATACTGCCGAGGCGCCGTTCTACTCCCAGCTTCACGCCAGCCAGATCGGGCCGTTGATCGGCAGCGCGGTCGCGATCGTGCCGCTGGCTTACGCGCAGGAAATGACCGGTCTGTCCGCTCGCCTGAGCCGCATCCTCATCCAGCCCGCCACCGGCGCGCAGTCGCGAGTACGGGCCGCGCTGCAGACACTCGCAGCGGGGCGCTTGAACGTCGAGACGATCGATTACGAAGAACAGCTGTTCGCGAAGGCCGCCGCGGCCAGCAACAAGTCAACCGCGCTGTTCTCGGCGATCAGCGCGCTCGTGGGGTTCCTGTTCGCGTTCAACGCGATGTTGCTCACCGTCCCACAACGCCGGCGGCTCGTAGTCGACCTGCGCCGCGACGGATACACCCCCCGGACCGTGATCGCGGTGCTGGCGCTCGACGCGATCGTGCTGGGCCTGGTCGCGTCCGTGCTCGGGCTGGTACTGGGCGAGGAGCTCTCGATCCACCTGTTTCACTCCAACCCCGCCTTCCTGTCCCTGGCGTTCGCCGTCGGCTCCGAGCGCGTCGTGCACTGGCAGAGCATCGCGATCGCCACGGGCGGGGGAATGCTCGCCGCGATCGTCGCGGTGCTGAGTCCGTTGCGCGACATCCTCTCACGCAACCCACTCGCCGCGATCGGCTTACGGGCGGATG
This sequence comes from uncultured Solirubrobacterales bacterium, assembly GCA_963810645.1. Lineage (GTDB taxonomy): Bacteria > Actinomycetota > Thermoleophilia > Solirubrobacterales > Solirubrobacteraceae > Palsa-744. The sequence goes on from CAWEOK010000010.1 coordinate 28,939, forward strand.
CAAGCGCCGTGTTGATTGGCAGCCCGCCCGCCACCGCGCTCGCCGGGCTGGCCTGCCTCGCCGCGGCCACCCTGATCCTGATCGCCGCGCCGAACGCCGCGATCCCGGGGATGTTCCTGCTCATTGCGGCCCTGCTGCTCGTGCTGCCGCTGGTACTGAGTGTCACGCTCACGCTCGTGGGACGGCTCGCCCGCATGATCGTGAGCACCGTCCCGCACGTGGCGGCGATGGAGCTGAACGCAGCCGGCGCGCGAGCCATCGCGATCGCGGCGACCGGCGCGATCGCGATCTTCGGCAGCGTTGCGATCCAAGGCGCGCACGGCGACCTGCTCAAAGGCCTGGAAAACGCGGCGCAGGAAACGAACGCGTCCACCGATGTGTGGGTCTCCCCCGCCGGCTCGTACAACCTCTTGAACACAACCCCGTTCGCACCGGTCGATGAGACCAGGCTCGAACGCCTGCAAGGAGTGCGCGCGGTGCGCCTCTATCGCAGCGGGCTGCTGGACTATGGGCAGCGGCGCGTGCTGGTGATCGCCCCGGCACGCGGGGCCGCTCCCCTGCTGCCCGCGGGTCAGCTCATGCAGGGCAACGTGACCCAGGCAACCCAGCGCGTGCGCGCCGGTGGCTGGCTCATCCTCTCTGAGGCCCTCGCCTCCGAACACCACCTGCACATCGGCCAAGCCCTCACATTGCCATCGCCCGACCCGATGAGGTTTCGCCTCGCGGCGCTATCGACCAACATCGGCTGGGCGCCCGGAGCGATCGTCATGAACGCCTCCGACTACGCACACGCATGGGGCAACGATGACGCAAGCGCATACAGCGTCCTGCTCGCACCCGGCGTCTCGCCCGCCCAAGGGGCCCGCGAGATCGAAGGATCGCTGGGCGCAGGTGGGCGCAGGACGGGCAGGGATGGGCTGGAAATCGAAACAGGGATGCGTGTCGAAACAGCGCACCAGCACACCATCCAGCAGACCGCGCTCAGCCGCCAAGCCCTCGCACGCCTCACCCAGATCGCCACGCTGATCCCGATCGTCGCGGTGCTCGCGATGGCGGCAGCAATCGGCGCGATGATCCACCAACGCCGCCCGCGCCTGGCCAAGCTCAAGCTCGAAGGGCTCCGGCGGGCCACCTTGTGGCACACGATCCTGCTCGAGAGCGTGCTGCTCGTGGGCGCCGGCTGCCTGACCGGAGCGATCTTCGGGCTCTACGGCCAGCAGCTGGCCGATCGCGCGCTGGCCCACACGATCAACTTCCCCGTCGTCTACTCCGTCACGGCACTCACGGCGCTGTCGAGCCTCGCCCTCATGACCGTCGCCGCCCTGGCGATCCTCGCGATCCCGGGATATCTGGCGGCGTCCGTGCCCGCGGCCCTGGCGCTTGCGGACTGACTGAATACGCTGGCGCGATGGCCAAGGACCCCAAGGATTCGGAGCAACGCCCATACAAACAGGTGGCTCGGGCCCAGGCACAGCAGCGCACTCGGAATGCGCTGCTCGACGCCGCCGATGAGGAGCTCTCCAAGGATGGGCTGTCGAGCGCATCGCTCGAGTCGGTGGCGGCGAAAGCCGGTGTCACCAAGCAGACCGCGCTGCGGCACTTCGGCTCCAAGGAAGGACTGATCGAAGCCGCCATACGCCGCGCCAGCGAGCTCGTACGCAAGGAACGCGCCAAGGCGCCCGTCGGCGACGTACCGGGAGCGGTACGCAACCTAATGGAGCACTATGAGCGCTACGGAGACCTGATGATCCGGCTGCTGGGCGAGGGACACTGGTTCTATCTGGTCCGCAAGGTGACCACGCGCGGTCGCGAGGTGCATTTGGAGTGGGTTGAGCGAACCTTCGAGCCACAGCTGACGGGCCTGCGCGACGAGCAGGCGCGCAAGGTGCGCATGGCCCAGCTGGTGGCTGTCTGCGACGTGTACGTCTGGAAGTTGTTGCGTCGTGACATGAAACTGAATGTGTCGCAGGCGGAAGCCGCCTTGATCGAGCTCATCGAAGGTCTGGACGAACGCCGGTAATGCGTGTCCTCGCCTACACCTCCCCCGCGCGGGGACATCTGTATCCGGTCGTGCCGATCGTCTCTGAGCTAGCTGAGCGGGGTCATCGCGCGCACGTTGTCACGCTCGCCGGCGAGCTCGACCATCTGGCGCAGATCGGCATCGAGAGCTCACCGATCGACCCGGCCGTGGAACGCATCGAGATCGAGGACTGGCGCGAGCGATCGCTGCCTCGGGCCGGTATGTCGGTGCTGAAGACGTTCACAGCGCGCTCCGCCGGCGAGGCGCCCGACCTCGCGCGGGCGATCGCTCGCTACGACCCGGACGTCTTGCTGATCGACGTCAACTGCTGGGGCGCCGCGACGGTGGCCGAGGCGTCGGGACTGCCATGGGCCATGTACTCGCCCTACCTGCTGCCGCTGCCCTCGCGCGATGTCCCGCCGTTCGGGCTGGGACTGGCGCCGATGGGCGGCCCGATCGGCAGGATTCGCGATGCGATCGTCGCTCTGGGCGTTCGCGCCACCTTCGACCGCACGGTCATGCCGGCGATCAACACCCTGCGCGCTCAGCACGGACTGCCGGCGCTGCACCGCTACAGCGACGTGCTCGCCCGCCCGCCTCTGCTGCTGGCACTCACTGCCGAGGGGTTCGAGTACCCGCGCGGCGATTGGCCGGCAAACGTGCGCCTGATCGGCGCGATTAATCGGGATCCCTCCCACCCGCCCCACACCACCCCACCGCTGCCGGCGCCGGCATGGCTGGATGAATTGCAGGACCCACTGGTGCTCGTCACCTGCTCGACCGAGCGCCAGCGCGACAAGCGCCTGCTGCACGTCTGTCTGGACGCGCTGCCCGCCGCCGGCATGTCGGTGATCGGCACCTCGGCGGCGCACGACCCGGACCAGTTCAGCGCACCGCCCGGAAGCAGGGTCGTGCGCTTCGTGCCCCATGAGCCGATCCTGCAGCGCGCGGCGTGCGTCGTCTGTCACGGCGGCATGGGCATCACCCAGAAGGCGCTCGCGGCCGGAGTCCCGGTCGTGGTCGTGCCCTGCGGACGGGATCAGCTCGACACCGCGCGCCGTGTCCAGGTCGCACAGGCGGGAGTTCGTATCTCGCCGCGGCGACTGACAGCGGCACGACTCGTGGACGCCGTCCATACCGCGATCGAGCGCCGTGCCGGGGCGCAGCGCGTGAGCCGCACCTATGAGGCGGCCGGGGGCCAGACGGCGGGCGCCGATGCGATCGAGGCGCTCGTCCGTCCTTGACAGTCACTGTCCCGCAAGGGAGGATGCGCGCTTCAGTGATCGGAGAATCTGGGGAATCGAGGGGACCGGCCGTGCTCAGCGGCGACCCACGATCGAGCAGTTCGGGGTAGCCGTGAGCGAGAGTGCAAGCGCAATCCAGGCTCGTGGCCTGCGACGAACGTTCAAGGGCAACATCGATGCGGTTCGCGGGATCGACCTGGACGTTGCGCAGGGGGAGATCTTCGGATTCCTGGGACCGAACGGCGCCGGCAAGACGACGACCGTGCGCATGCTGTGCACGCTGCTGCCCCCCACGGCCGGCAGCGCACGGGTGCTCGAGCCTCGATGTGGTCGACGAACCGGCCGCGGTACGCCGGCGGATCGGGGTGGCGCTGCAGGAGATCGGTCTGGACCCATTGCAGACCGGGCGCGAGCTGCTTACGTTGCAGTGCGGCCTGTATGGGATCACCGGCGCCGCCGCGGGTGCGCGCGCCACGGAGCTGCTCGAGCTGGTCGGGCTCGTGGACGCCGCCGAGCGGCGCACAAGCACATACTCGGGCGGGATGCGACGGCGTCTGGATCTGGCCAGCGCGCTCGTGCACTCGCCCGAGGTGCTGTTCCTGGATGAGCCGACCACGGGCCTCGATCCGGCTTCGCGGGTGACGATCTGGGATGAGGTGCGACGTATCAACGCCGCCGGCACGACCGTGTTCCTGACGACTCAGTACCTGGAGGAGGCTGACCAGCTGTGCGAACGGGTCGCGATCATCGACGACGGGGCGATCGTTGCGCAGGGCACGCCCGAGGAGCTGAAGTCCCAGCTCGGTCACGACGTCGTCTCGATGGAGCTCGACGGCGCCGACGTGAGCGCGACGACCGCGGCCATCGGTCAGCTCGATGGCCTGGAGCGCGTGGTGGATGGAGACGGCACGCTGGCGCTGTATCTGCAGGACGGTCCGGGCTCGATCGCCGAGATCGTGCGACGCCTGGATGGCGCGCAGATCCGTGTCGGGGCAATCTCGGTGGCGCGACCCTCACTCGACGACGTCTTCCTGCGCGCCACCGGCCGGCGCCTGGAGGGCCGGGATGAGCGCGAGCGCGAGCGGGAGCACGGCGCACGCCAGGGACAGGCGCCATGAACGAGATCCTGCTGCTCGGCCGTCGCTCGGTTCGCGAAGTGATCCGTCTGCCCGCGGCGACGATCCCGACGCTGTTCATCCCGCTGTTCTTCCTCGCGGTCAACATCGGCCAGATCTCCAAGACGTTTCCCTCAACGACGCCGTTCCTGCACGGCCAGGGCTACGTCGGGTTTCAGCTGCCGGTGTCGATGATGTTCGCGGTGTGCACCGCCACCTCGGGACTCGCGCTCGTCACCGAAATCGAAGGCGGCTACTTCGACAAGCTGCTCGTCGCGCCGATCCGTCGCTCATCGATGATCTTCGGGCGCCTCGCCGCCGATCTCGTGCGGGGACTGGCCGTGGCGACGCTCGTCCTGCTCGTCGCGCTGGCATTCGGTATGCGGGTGCACGCCGGGATCGCCGGCGCGGTCGTGCTGATCGTGCTGGCGGCCCTGTGGGGTGTCGCCTACGCCGGCATCGGCATGCTCGTCGCGCTGCACACCCGCAACGTCCAGGCCACGAACGCCAGCTTCCTCGTCTTCTTTCCCCTGCTGTTCCTGACCCCCAACTTCGTGCCGTTCGAACGGCTGACCCCGCTGATGGAGGCGCTGGCGCGGGCCAACCCGGTCAGCTACGTGATCGAAGGGCTGCGCTCGCTCGTGCTCGAAGGCTGGGTCATCCACAAGCTCGCGCTCTGCTGTGGCGTGATCCTCGTCGTCGGCGTCGTGCTCACGTGGCTGTCGGTGCGAGCGATCGAGCGCTATGACCGCTGAGGGGTCTGGACCTTCGCCGCATCGGGCGCAGCCCACGCCGGACCCATCGATCACGGACGCGCCCTCAGCCCTGCGCCTGCACCCTCAGCCGGAAGTGAACCTCACGCCGTCGGTCTCGACCTCGGGTACGGGCTCGCGCGCGAGCTGGTGGCGCACCCGGTCGCGCACGTCGGCGTAGCGCAGCGCCTCATACGCGATCATCCCCACGAGCACGGCGGCGAGAATTGTGAGCGTCACGAGCGCCGGCAGCACCGCGCCCGCCGGCAGCAACGCGAGCAGCAGGATCGCGCATACCAGCCGGCGCATACTGAGCGAGTGCATGTTGCGCAGCCGCAGCACGACATGCGCGAGCAGATACATCGCCGCGCCCCCCAGCAGCGCGGCCGCCGGGACGAGATGCAGCGGATCGTCAACGTGCTCGATTGTGCGCTTCAGCCCGACCGCGATCAGCGCAATGCCTGCGACCATCGGAAAATGCAGGTACGAGTAGGAGTCGCGCGCGATCTCGTTGCGCTCGCGTCCCTCGGACGCTTTGGCCAGGCGTCTGCGCGCCATGATCGCGGTGACATCGAAATAAGCCCACCACAGGGCCGCGGCGATCACGATCCCCAGCACCGCGGCCGCGACGACACCGGCGCCGAGCACGGCTTTCGCACCGATCCCGATCGCGACGACCGACTCGCCCAGCGCGATGATCACAATCGCTCCGTGGCGCTCGGCGAAGTGCCCGGGCACGAGTCGCCAACCCTCGGCGCCGAACAGGTACGGCCCACCCATGTCGAGCACCAGCGCCAGGCCCCACAGCCCGAGCTGCGGGACGCCCCCCGCGAACGCACCGGCCAGCAGCAGTCCCGCGGCGATCGCCGTGCTGGCGGCCAGTCCGATCACCGAATGACGCAGCCCGGAATCGTCGTGACTGGCGAGCATGAACAGGACGATGTGCGCGGCGCGCACCGCCGCGTAGGCGCACGCGAACAGCAGCGCCTCCGAGCCGAACGCGCCCGGCACGCACAGCGCGCAGACCAAGAACCCGGCCATCGCCGCGAACATCGCCAGCCGTACCGCCCCCTCCTCCGGGTCCAGCACGCTCGTCAGCCACGCATATCCGCACCACGACCACCACAGCAGCCCGAGCACGAGCAGGCCCTTGAGCATCCCCTCCCATGTCGGCGTGCGCACGATCAGCGTAGTGCACTGCGTCAGCGCCAGCACGAACACGAGGTCGAAGAACAGCTCCAGCGGCGTGACCTCCTCGCCCTCGCGCAGGACGGCGCTGACGTTCAGGTGCGGCAGACGGCTGGATGAGTGTGTGCTGTCCTGCGTGCTCACCCAGCCATCTTCGCAGCGTTACCTCTTGGGGCAGGGTGCCTTGTAGGAGGCTTCCGCCTTTTCGCCCGGTTCCTTGGGATTGTTGACGTTCCCGAATTCCATGACGGCCTTCAGCGGGAACCCGCCCTTCGGGCACTTCTTCGGCACCGTGATGTAGTAGGTCGTCTTCTTGCCCTTCTTGTACGCGGCGCCGACCACCACGCTGATCCGTTCGGCCGACCCGTCGAGCGCACCGGGCACCGTTTCGACGAGCGGCACCCCGGCCGTGACCGTCGGGCCGTACGGCGGTGAGGAGTTGACGATGCTGCCCTTCGACAGGAGTTCGATCGAGACCGGTGATGTACCGTCCGCGAAGAACTCCAGACCGCCACCGGGGGCGAAGAACGGCTGCACCGACAACGTCTCGTGCACGCGTTCGGTCCCGAAACTCACAACACCGCTCGCGGAGCCCTTCGGGCCGGCGATCGATTTCTTCGGGCACGGCCCGGGCCCACGCTGTTCAATCGTGGTCGGCGGGCAGGTGGCAAACCCCTGGGTGTGCAGCTTTGCACTGGCCGGCCCGTAGAACTTGACCCCGATCAGCGGCGCCGGAAACCCGCCGTATTCGGTCCCGGAGATCGTGAATTCCGTTTGCAGCGCGGCGCCGGCGCCGAGGATGTTGCCGGTGTGCGGGAAACCCGGGATCGGCACAGCCTTGGCTTTCAACGTGATCGTCGGCGCCGCCGAGGCCGTGCGGACACCGACGCCAAAGGCGTTGGTCAGGCCAAGGACGGCAAGGCCGAGCACGACCAGACGGGTAGATGTAGTACGCAGCTCGTGAGCGCGCATGATTCTGGACATGCGATGCCTCCCGTTGTGTTTTCGACAGCCGGTCAGAGCCGGATCTCGCGCCATCGACATGGCCGTAGCGCGCTCCGGCATATGTCTGTCGTCTACCCGTTAGAACCCATTGCATGCACGTGAGTAGCGGTGCGGACTTGCGGACGGCGGGCGTCGCGCTGCTGACTGTCGGACGTGCGCCCGCTCGCGCGCCTATCGCGCCTATGCCCCACCAACCGCACGTGCCGGAACCTCGCCCCACAGCTGCTCCAGCCGGTAGTAGTCGCGCATCGCGGGCGTGAATATATGAACAACGACGTCGAGGTAATCCATCAGGATCCAGTCGCCCCGGCTCAGCCCCTCGACGCGGCGAGGCAGCATGCCGTGCTCGTGCTTGCACCCCTCTAGGATCCCATCGTGGATGGCTTTCGTCTGGCGCTCGGTGTTGCCGGTGCAGATCACGAACCAGTCGGTGTATCCGAGCACCCCGCGCAGATCCAGCTCGAGCATGTCGCCGGCCTTCTTGTCGGCCGCGTAGCGCGCGATCTCTCCCAGCAGCTCCTCGGTGGGCAGCGGCTCGTGGGGATACGCCGCGGCGCTGCCGGTCTGCTCCTGAGGGCTCATGACATCGCCTCGCCGATGCCGTTCGTGGGCGTGTGCATGAGTGTGGATGTGGATGTGGATGTGGGCGCGGTGACCGTGCGGTATAGCCCGTGCTCGTCGATATAGCCCGCCACCGCCTCGCCCACCAGCTCGACCACGGACTCGCCTGCGGCAATGCGTTCGCGCACCGCGGAGGAGGACACCGCGATCCCGCTCATCCGCAGAGGCTCTACCCGCAGCGCGGGGTCGAGTCCGGCCAACGCCTCGCGCACGTCCCCGGTGTTCAGCTCATCGCGCTCGGCGACCGCCAGCTTCGCCAACCCCAGCAACCGCGCCGGTTCACGCCAACCGGGCAGCGTTCGCGCGGTGTCCGCTCCCACGATCAGGGTCAGCTCGGCGTCCGGATATCTCTCATGTATGGCCCGCAGGGTATCCACCGTATAGGACACTCCCCCGCGCTCGATCTCCAGCGAGGAGATCTCCACACCGGGCTCCTCCGCGACCGCCAGCGCGCACATCTGAAGGCGATGCTCCGGGCCGGGGTCCTCGACCGCGATCGGCTTGTTCGGGGCGACGTGAGCCGGCATCAGCAGCACCTGTTCCAGATCCAGCTCCGCGCGCGCGTACCGCGCCAGCGCGACGTGCCCGAGATGCGGCGGATTGAACGTCCCGCCGAGGATGCCGACCGATCGAAGAGCGGGGGCACACAGCCTGACCCAGCGCTGCGCGCTCCAGTCCTCCGGACTGTGTGCCCGTGCCCGCTGGGTCACCACCGGTCGTTCAGCCACGGACGTGCCCGGCGCCCGTGACGAGGTACTTGAACGTGCACAGCTCGCGCAGCCCGATCGGACCGCGCGCGTGCAGCTTCTGGGTCGAGTTGCCGATCTCCGCGCCCATCCCGAACTCGCCGCCGTCGGTGAACCGCGTGGAGGCGTTCACGTACACGCAGGCGGCGTCCACGCCGAGCTGGAACGCTCGCGCGGCATCCGTGTCGCGGGTGACGATCGCCTCTGAATGACCTGAGCCGTAGCGTGAGATGTGCTCGACCGCGTCCTTGACCGAATCGACCACCCCGACGGCCAGGGTCAGCGCCAGATACTCGGTGGCCCAGTCCTCCTCGCTCGCACTCTGCAGTGTCGGTGACGCTCCGTTCGATCCGGACGTACCGGTGTTGGTGTCAGACGTGCTCGCGTTCCGCTTCGCGACGAGCTCGTGGGTGCGCGCGTCGGCGCGCACGCTCACACCGGCTTCGGTCAGCGACTCGACGATCAGCGGTACGAACACGTCGGCGACCGCCTCGTGCACGAGCAGCGTCTCGGCCGCGTTGCACACGCCCGGGCGCTGGGTCTTTGCGTTCAACACGATCGCCCGCGCCTGCTCCAGGTCAGCGGCCGCGTCGACGTACACGTGGCAGTTGCCCGAGGCCGCGTATATGACCGGCACCGTCGCGACCTCTGAAAGCGCGGCCTTCAGTCCCTCGCCGCCGCGCGGGACGATCAGATCGACGGTCTCGTTCTGAGTCGCCAGCTCCGCGAGCTCCTCGCGCCCGCCGCCCGCGACGAGGCTGACGCACCCCTCGGGTAGGCCAGCCCCGACGGCCGCCTCGGCGGCGATCCGGGCGAGCACCGCGTTTGAGTGCGCCGCCGTCGAGGATCCGCGCAGGACGATCGCGTTACCCGACTTCAGGCACAGCGCCGTCGCGTCGATCGTCACGTTCGGGCGAGCCTCGTACACGACCGCGACGACGCCGAGCGGCACGCGTACCTTGCGGATGTCCAGGCCGTTGGGCAGACGCCTACCCTCGATCACCTCGCCGACCGGGTCGGGCAACATGACAATCTGCTCGACCGCGCGCGCAATCCCCGCGATCCGCGCCTCGTCCAGCGCCAGCCTGTCCAGCAGCGCATCGCTCAGCCCAGACTCGCGGCCGGACTCCATGTCGCTGGCGTTGGCCTTGAGAATCTCCCCGGTGCGCGCGATCAGCGCCTGCGCGATCGCCGTGAGCGCGGCGTCCTTGCGCGCGGTATCGACCTGCGCAAGCTCTCGCGCGGCGCGCCGGGCGGCACGACAGGTGTCGGCGACGGATGAGACGGCTGTGGTCATGGTCCTACAGGGTAGGACTCTCAGTCCAGGACCAGGTAGTCCCGGTGTACGGCCTCGTCGCTCGCGCGAGGCAGGATCTCCCGCGCAGCGGCCGAGTTCAGGCCCTGCACCTGGCGCAGCTCCTGGGCGGAGTAGTTGCAGATGCCCTTGCCGAGGCTCTGCTCGACACCACCGTCGGTAGTGGCCTGGGCGATGTTCACCGCATCGCCCGCGTCGAACTCGCCGCGCACCTCGACCACGCCTACGGGCAGCAGGCTCGCGCTTGCCTCGCGCACCGCACGGACCGCCCCACCATCGATCAGCAGCGTGCCGCGCGAGGGCTTGGCGTACTTCAGCCACAGCTTGAACGAGCTGTAGCGGGCCTCGTGTGGCGGGAAGTACGTGCCCACCCGCTCGTCGGCGCCTTCGGTACCGTCACCCGCGAGCACGGTGTGCAGGGCGTCCTCGCTCAGGCCGTTGCAGATCCTCGTTGCGATCCCCGCAGCGGTCGCCATGTCGGCCGCGACCACCTTCGAGCGCATCCCGCCCGATCCCAGCGGCGAAGTCGTGTGCCCGATCTCCAGCTCGCGCAGCCCGGCGAAGTCGCTGACCTCGTGCACGAGCCGCGCATCGGCGTGCAAGCGCGGGTCGGCGGTGTACAGGCCGTCGATGTCGGTCAGCAGGATCAGCTCGTCGGCGCCGACGAGCACCGCGACCTGGGCGGCGAGGAAGTCGTTGTCGCCGAATGAGATCTCATCGGTGGCGGTCGTGTCGTTCTCGTTGATCACCGGCAGCACCCGCCACGTCAGCAGCGTGGCGAGCGTCTGGCGCACGTTCAGGTAGTGCGTGCGCGCGGACATGTCGAAGAACGTCAGCAGCAGTTGCGCGCTCGTCACGCCGCGCGCGCGCAGCAGCTCGTCATACACCCGATACAACTTTCCCTGCCCGACCGCGCTGGCGGCCTGCAGCTCGCCGACCGCGCTCGGGCGCTGGGGCAGCCCCATCGTGCGCATCCCCCGCGCGATCGCGCCGCTGGTGACGATGATCGCCTCATCGCCTGCCTTGTGTGCCTGCGCGACCGCGTCGCACACGTACGCCAGCGCGTCCGCACGCAACTCGCCGTCTGAATCGGCGACGACGCTCGAGCCGAGCTTGATCACGACACGTTTCATTGTCCAGAGCCTACGTGGCCACCGCGTCCTACATCACCGTGTCCGGGTCCAGCTCGAACGCAATCCCCGCGATCTGGACCTCATCGCCTGCGACGAACCCCTCGCGCTGGAGCGCGTCGAGCACGCCGATCTTGCGCAGTCGCTCCTCGAGGTAGGCGAGCGCGTCCTCGTTGTCGATGTCATACCGGGCCAGCAGCCGCTCGACCCCGCGCCCGCTGACCACGAACGAACCCTCGCCGAGACGCCGCACCTCATATCCGCGCCCACCGCCTCGGGCGCCGGGCCGGAAGATCATGTGCTCGGCCAGCTCCCGCTCGCCGGCGTCCACGGATGTGCCCGCGGCGGCGCCACCGTCCAGCTCGATCCCGGCGTCTGCGCCCCGCGCCGGCGCCGAGCGGAGCTCGGGCACGACCCGCAGCAGCAACTCCCCCAGCTCGCGTACCCCTGCGCGGGTGGCGCTCGATGTCGCGACCACGGGCACGTTCGGCCCGAGCCGCTGTTCCCACTCGGCGACGGCCTCACGCGCGCGCTCGGGGGTGAGGAGATCGATCTTCGACAGCGCCAGCACGCGCGGCAGCTGCGCCAGGCGCTCGTCGTAGGCGGCCAGCTCGCGCTCGATCGTGGCGTGATTGGATGCCGCGTCCGCGCTGGCATCGCCGGACAGCTCGGGCGCGATGTCGAGCACGTGCACGAGCAGGCGTGTGCGCTCGACGTGGGCGAGGAAGTCATGCCCAAGCCCTGCGCCATCGCTGGCGCCCTCGATCAGCCCGGGAATGTCCGCGACCACGAGCTGCCGGCGTGAGAGCTCGTCTTCGAGCACGCCCAGCACGGGTGAGAGCGTCGTGAACGGATAGTCGGCGATCTTCGGCGCGGCGCGCGTCATGCGTGAGAGCAGCGATGACTTGCCGGCGTTCGGCAGCCCGACGAGACCGACGTCGGCCAGCAGCCTCAGCTGCAGCTCGATCCAGCCCTCCTCGCCGGGCAGTCCGCGCTCGGCGAACCGCGGCGCCTGCCGAGTGGGGGTGGCAAACCGCTTGTTCCCGCGCCCCCCGCTCCCCCCGCGCGCGATCGTGGCGCGCTGGCCGTGGGCCAAGAGCTCCCAGCGGCGACCCTGCAGATCGTCGGCGCCCGCGCTCCCGCCGGCATGCTCGCTGCCGCCGGACTCCTTGTTCCCAATACCCCGGGCTTCCGTTCCGGGCGGCACCCTGATCGTCAGGGTCTCCCCGTCGGCGCCGTGCTTGAGCGCGCCTTCGCCGTGACCGCCGCGTCCGGCGTGGTACTGGACCCGGCGCCTGAACTCATGTAGATCGCGCAGCGAGGAGTCGCACACGAGCACCACCTCTCCCCCGCGCCCGCCATCGCCGCCGTCGGGCCCGCCGCGCGGCACCTTCGCTTCGCGGCGAAAGCTCATGCAGCCATCGCCCCCGGTCCCTGCCTCGACGTGGATCCTTGTGCGGTCGTGCAGCATCGCCGCCATCCGGCGGCGCCCGGACTAGGCGCCCTGACCGTCGCCGACCGGCAGCACCTTCACGACCCGCCCGCGCCGCCCGGTGGTGAACTGCACTGTTCCCGCGGCGCGCGCGTACAGCGTGTCGTCCTTACCGATGCCCACACCGGTGCCCGGCTTGAACCGCGTGCCGCGCTGGCGCACGATGATCTCGCCGCCGGTGACCGTCTGACCGGCGAACGTCTTTACGCCGAGGCGCTGGGCGTTGGAGTCGCGCCCGTTGCGGCTCGATCCGAGCCCCTTCTTATGCGCCATCTCCGGTCTCCTCTGTCTTCACGCTCGTTTTCGGTTTGGCCGGCGCTTTCTTGGCCGCTGCCGGTTTCGCGCTCGCTTTGGCTTTGGCCGGAGCGCTCGCTTTGGTCGCGTCGGCTTTGGCGGACGCAGCGGCGTCCTTGACGGGCGCGCCATCCTTGGCCGGCGCTGCGTCTTTGGCTTTGGCCCGCTGACCCGAGCTGCCGCCCAACCCCAGCTCGGTGACCTCGATCCGGGTCAGCTCCTGGCGATGGCCGGTGCGGCGCTTGTAGCCGCGCTTGGGCTTGAACTTGAACACGCGCAGCTTCTCGCCGCGCTCGTGCGCGATCACGCGCGCGGTGACCGTCACCCGCTCCAGGCCGGCCTTGTCGAACACGGCCTCATCGGAGCGATACAGGATCGGCTCGAGCGCCACGCTCTCGCCCTCGGCGACCGGGAGCCGCTCGACCAGCAGGTGCTGGCCGCGCTCGACGCGGTACTGCTTGCCGCCTGTCTTCACGATCGCGTACATGTCCTGTCCAGCCGATGCCTTTCCGATGCCAGCCCAATGCCAGCCCTATGACTCCGTACCCGTCTCGGCCGTGCCCGCCTTGGCCTTGGCAGCCGAACGGCGCCGCCCGCCCCTGCGGCCACGACGCCGAGGCTTGGATTGTAGGCCATCCTCGCTCCCGTCCGCCTCCACGGCTGACTCAGCGGCGTCCTCGGGCGCGGCGCCATTCATCGCCGGCACTTGCTCGGGCGCCGTCGATCCGGCCTCGGGCACCGGCTTCTCAGCCTCCGGCTTGGGCGCTGCGGGCGCGCGTTTGCGGGGCCTGCGCTTGGCCGGCACCGGGGTCGGTGTGCGCGGCGCCGGCGTGATGACCTCGCCGGACTCATCCAGCAGCAGCGCGCTGGCGGCAGTACGGCCCACCTGATCGATGCGCACCATCCGCTTCTCGCCCACGTGGGGTGCGGCGCCGGCGATCGAGATGATGTAGCCGTCGATTTTGGCGACCGCGTCATCGACGTCGTACATGTGCGGCTCGACGATCTCGACCAGCACCTCATCGCCCTGACGGAACGGCAGCGCGCGCTCCTCGACCTCCTCGCGCGTGCCCATGAACGTGACCACGAAGTGATCGAGCGTCAGGCCCTCGGAGCCCTCGAACAGAAACGACTTGCCCGTCTGGGCCTCCAGCGCGTGCAGCACGCGCGAGCCATGCCCGGTGAACTGGGTGCTCACCCGCGGGTTCATCTGCACCAGGAACGCCTCCGCCTGCGGATGCTCGACGGCGACGTCGCGCAGACGGCGCTCGAACTCGATCGCGATCGTTTCCTCGCTCTTGATCACGCCCTCGCCCTCGCACGTCGGGCAGGGCCGGCTCATGATCTCGCGCACACCCTCGGTCACGTTCTGACGGGTCATCTCCACGAGCCCCAACTTCGAGATCTCGGCGGTGAACGTCTTCGTGCGATCCTCGTCGAGGGTCTTGCGCAGCGTCTTCATGACCGCATCGCGGTTGCGCGCGCGGGCCATGTCGATGAAGTCGATCACGATGATCCCGCCGATGTCGCGCAGCCGCAACTGATTGACGACCTCCGCGGCGGCCTCGAGGTTCGTCTTGGTGATCGTGTCCTCCAGCGCCGCGCCTTTGCCACGGCCGATGAAGCTGCCGGAGTTGACGTCGATCACGGTCAGCGCCTCGGCGTAGTCGATGATCAGATAGCCGCCGCTGGGCAGGTCCACGCGCCGGGACATCACGCCTTCGATCGCCGTGTTGACCCCATAGGCCTCGAACAGCGGACCCTCCTGCTGGCCGATCTCCGATCGGCCCCACAGCTCGACCCGCTGCACCAGCTCGGGCGCGGTGCGAGTGAAGAACGAGACCAGCCGCTGGTACTGCTGCTCGTCATCGACGATCGCGCGCTCGAAGTGCTCGGAGAAGATGTCGCGCACCACGCGCACCGACAGGTCGGCCTCCTGGAAGACGAGATCGGGCGCCTGGGTCTCGGCCACGCGCTTGACGAGCACCTCATGCAGCTTGTGCAGGTACTTGAGCTCGCGTTCGAAGTCCTCGCGCTTGGCTCCGTGCGCGGCTGTCCTGACGATCGCGCCGCCGTCGCCGAGGTCGAGCTTGGCCGTCTGCCGGCGCAACCGCTCGCGCTCGCGATCCTCCAGGCGGCGGGACACGCCGATACCCTCGCCCGTGGGCGCGTAGACCATGTAGCGGCCGGCGATCGTCAGCTCCATCGACAGGCGCGCGCCCTTGGTCTTCAGCGGATCCTTGATCACCTGCACGACGATCTCCTGTCCCGGATGCAGCAGCTCGGAGATCTTCGGACCCCCGCTGCCCCGCCCGCGCCGGGAGACCTCGACGCCCGGCAGCACGATCTCATCGACGTGCAGGAACCCGTTCTTCTCGAGACCGATGTCGACGAACGCGGCCTCCAGGCCCGGCAGGACGTTGTCGACCTTGCCCTTGTAGATGTTGCCCACGATCGAGCGCCCGCCACGGCGCTCGATGTAGAGCTCAGCTATCCGGTAACCGGCTCCGGGCTTGCCGCCTGCGCCTTTGCGATGGCGGCCGGTCGAGGAGGACTTCACGGCGCCCGGTGCTCCGGTCGCCTCCAGCAGCGCGACGCGCGTCTCCGCGCGATCGACGCTGACAAGCACTTGCTTTTTCAATTTTTCGATCCAGTCTAATAATTGTCATGTCTAATAAAGTGGCACGCGGCCCTTCAGCGCAGCCGAGGCGCGCGCCCGGACGTAGATTGACTGCAGCAGACCTACGGCCAGCAAAGTTGCGATCACCGACGAGCCGCCATAGCTCATCAGGGGCAGCGTGACGCCGGTGATGGGCATGATCCCAACGGTCATTCCCACGTTTACGAACACTTGAAACATCAGCATAGCCGCTATACCGGCGGCGATCAGCGCGCCGAACAGGTCCTTGGACATCGTCAGGATGCGCAGCGTACGCCACATCAGCAGCGCGTACAGGCACAGCACGAGCCCCGCCCCGACGAACCCGTACTGCTCGCCGACGGCGGCGAACACGAAGTCGGTGTCGTCCTCGGGCACGAAGTTCAGGCGGATCTGGGTGGCGTCCGAGCCGCGTCCGGTCTTCTGGCCGGCGCCGATCGCGATCTTCGACTGGGCGAGCTGATAGCGGGGATCGGGTTCGCCGGTCTTGGATTCCTTTTCCTTGATTTCCTCGAAGTTCGAGGAGGGGTGCAGGAACGCCGTCAGACGTTCGGCCTGATAGGGCTTGAGCACGTGCACGCCCACCGCCGGGCCGGCGGCGAGCACGAACGTCGCGGACACCGCCACCAGCGCCACCAGCCCCGCGAGCTGACGCCACGGCGTTCCCGCCACGAGCAGCAGCACGAACGCGATCACCATGTACACCATCCCCGAGCCGAGGTCCGGCTGGGCGATCACGAACATCGCCGGCACCAGCGCCGCGAGCATCACCCACGCAGTGGTCTCGCGCTCGCGCAGACGCCGCGCGCGGTCGACCACGAACGCCGACAGCGCCAGGATCAGCAGCACCTTGCCGAGCTCGGAGCCCTGGAACGAGAAGAACGGCAGGCTGATCGCGCGCTGGGAGCCGTTGGTGGAGTGGCCTGCGGCCAGAACCGCCAGGATGCTGAACATCAGCAGCGCGTAGATCCCGTTTTTCAGTCCGCGCAGGCGTGCATAGTCAACCCGCGCGAGCACCAGCATCAGCAGCCCGCCGACAATCAGGTAGATCGCCTGGCGGTTGACGTAGTAGTTGGGATCGCCGGGTATCGCTTCGCGGGTGGCGACACCGAGCGTCATCACCGAGGCGATCCCCAGTCCCACCACCGCAAGCGTCAGCAACGGGTCGAGCGGCATCGCAAATCGCTTGCCCGAGCCCGCGGCGTGGCGCGCGGAGGGCTGCTCGATGCGCTCGGGGGCTTTGATCGGACTGGTCAGAGGCGTGGACATCGACTGCTCAGGGACGGGGACGGGGACAGGGGCTGTTCAGGGATGCGGGCATGGGTCGATCAGAAAGTTTTCGAGGTCCCGGCGACGAACTTCTCGGGCTGGCCGAACCACTTGGAGGCGATCAACCGCGCGATCGGCGCGGCGGTTTCGGCGCCGAACCCGCCTTCTTCCACGGTCACCGCGATCACGATCGGGTGATTGGGGTCGCCCACGAAGCACATGTACCACGACTGTTCGACATGCCCCGCGCGTTCTGCCGTGCCCGTCTTGCCGTACACGGGGTGTTCTTCCTGGTTCCATCCCGTCCACACGTCCGCGGAGGTGCCTCCCGGCTGGCTGGCGGCCTCGTGGATGCCCTGCATCACCAGGCCGAGATCTTCGTCGTTCAGGTGCACGTGACGGATGGGCGGAAAGCTCAGGCTCTGCACCAGGCCGCCGTTGGATTCGTCAATCTGCAGTCCCAGGTGCGGGCGCACGACCTCGCCGTAGCCGCCGTGCAGGTAGGCGTTGGCGAGCGTCGAGTACGCCACGGCCATCTGCAGCGGGTTGGTCTGCAGAGAGCCCTGGCCGACCGCGAGGTCCATGTTGTAGCCGACGGTCCACGGCTCGCCCGGTTCGGCGACGATGTGGCATGGGTGGCCGTGGTGTTCGCGCTGGCACTTGTATTCTTCGCGGTTCTGCTGGGCCAGCCATTCTCGGCTGGGTACGGTGCCCGTCGTCTCGCTCGGCAGATCGATTTTCGTCTGCTCGCCGATCCCGAGTTCGTGGGCCTTGTTCTGGATCACGTTGCCGTACCTGTTGGCCAGCTCGCCGACCGTAAAGAAGTAGGTGTCCGAGGAGACCTTCAGCGCTTCGACCAGCCCCACTGCCCCGTAGTCGGCGTGGCCGGCGTTGCAGAACTGCTCGGCCCCCACGGTGATGCACTGGCCCGCGCCGAGACCCTCGCTTGGGTTGATGACGCCCCCTTCCAGCGCGGCCATCGCGGTGATCGGCTTGAACGTCGAACCGGTCGGATAGGCCCCGTTCGTCGCACGATCGACTAGCCGGGATGGAACCTGTTCGCTGCCGCCAGCGCCGGTGATGCCCTCGAGTTCGCGAAATTCGTGTTCGGTCAGCGGTTTGGCGAACTTGTTGGGGTCAAACGACGGGTAGGAGCCGATCGCGAGCACTTCCCCGTTGAGCGGATTCATCGCCACGAACCCCCCCGCGGGGGCCGGTTTGCCGCCGGCACGCGCGTTTTCGATCCCCTCGAGCAGCGCCTTTTCCCCCTCGCGCTGCAGGCCGAGGTCAAGCGTCGTCCTGAGGCTGTAGCCGGCCTTGGGGGGCGTCGGCTGCAGGCGCGTGGGCACGGGATAGCCTTCGGAGTTGACCTGCACGCGCTGCTGTCCGTCATGGCCGCGCAGGTAGCGGTCGTAGTAGTACTCCAGGCCTTCCTGACCGACGACCGTTCCCTGCTGGACGCCACGGAAAGCCGGCTTTTCGAGCTCTTCTTTGTTGACCTGACCGACATACCCGAGCACGTTCGCGGCCATCTCGCCATACGGGTAGGAGCGGATCGAGACCGGCTGCTGGGTGACGCCGGGGTAGCGGCTCTGCTGCTCGGCGAGCACGGTCAGCACGCCCCGCCCGGCGTCGGTCTTGATCGTCACGGGAGCATACGGCAGCGCGGTGCGGCCTTTGATCACGAGCGCCTGGATATGGCCGGGACTCATCCCCAAGAGCGCCCCCAGCCGCCGGTAGAGCGCCAGCCGGGGATGACCCGCGGGCGGCAGCGCCGAGGGCACGATCTGCACCGCATTGGTGACCGTGCTGGCGGCGATCGGCTGGCCTTCGCGGTCGAGGATCTGCCCGCGCGGCGCCGCGATCGGCAATTCGCGCACGCTGTTGGCGGCGGCTTCCTGAACGTACTGTTCGCCGGTCAGCACCTGCAGGTACCACAGTCGAAAGAAGATCACCCCGAACATCACGAGCGCGATCCCACCGAGGATCGCCACCCGCATAGCCATCTGTGGCGAGACTGGCGGCATGCGGCCAGAGCCCGAACTCGAGCTCGAGCCCGAGCCGGAGCCAGAGGTGGAACCACCCTTGCCGGCGGTATCGCCGGGACGAAACCGTTCGATCGCGCTCATCGGTGTCGCTCAGCTCCTGGACAATGGGCTGAGCCCACCGGTCGTGTAGGCGCGCCGGCGGCGACGGCGCGGATCCTGCGGCAGGCCACCGATCAGGCAACGGCGCACAAGGATCCACATCGGCAGCGCGACGATCGTGTTGACGAGGATCCCGAGCACGATCTGGCGCAGCAGTTGCAGGCTCACGGGGGCGTCAACGCCGAGCATGAACTCCACCAGCGAGTAGCCGAGCAGCGCAGCGGCGGTCGCCAGCCCTCCGAGAAGCACCGGCGTCAGCGCGGCCTGCGGGTCGCGTAGCTCGCGCAAGCGCCCGCACCAGTAGCCGAGCAGCGTGAACACCAGCGATGTCAGACCGAGCGTCTGCACCAGCGCGAGATCGACGAGCAGACCGATGGCGAAGCCGCACGCGGCGCCCACCGTCGAACCGCACAGCAGACCGATGAACGCGACCAGCAGGATCGACAGATCGGCGCTCACGCCGAAGGCCGTCACCTCCGAGACGACCCCGATCTGCAAGAGCACGATCGCCACCGACAGCACGGCGATGCGGGTCAGCAGTCCTGTGGACACGCCCTGACCGCTCATCGGGGAACCGGTGGGGGTTGGATGATGGCTGTGCTCATCAGCCGCCGACTTCGGTCGAAGCGAGCTGTCCGGCGCCGCCGGGTTCGACGCCCGGCTGCTGGGTCGACGGCAGGCTGGACAACGAGCTGGTCAGCCGGGCCGGCTGCGAGCCGGGCACCGCCGTGAGCACCTGGACGGTGTCCAGTTCGTGCAGGTTGGCGACCGGGTGTACGTTCACGGACGTGTAGGCGCTTTCTTCGTTGGAGGAGGTCACCTGGCCGATCACCAGTCCCGGCGGATACAGCGAGGCGTCATGGCTTTCGAGCGTGCCGGAGGTGACTACGTATTCGCCGCTGTTGGCCTGCGTGGCGGCGGGCAGGTATTGGAGCAACAGGTCGTTGGGGTCGCCGACCTTGGGCTCGAGGATGCCGGTCGCCTTGCTCGTGCCGATCCTGGCCGAGACGCCCATCGAGCTGTCGGTGATGAGGTTGACCACCGCGGCGTCGGAGGCGGCTTGGGCGACCTTGCCGATCAGAAAGCCGTCTTCGTTGATGACCGGGTCTTCTTCGCGCACGCCGGCGGACTGGCCCTGGTTGATGTCCACGGTCTCGTACCACAGGTTGGGGCTTTTCCCGATCACGGTCGCGGTCACGGGGTGGTAGTCGTTCACGCCGAGCTGATCCACGCGATACAGGGCGAGCAGCTCGTGGTAGGAGCGTTGTTCGGCCTGCTCGGCGACGAGGAGCCGGCGCAACTGGGCAACCTGCTTGCGCAGCTCGGCGTTCTGGCTTTTGGCGTGGAAGACTTCGTCGATCGAGCTGAACAGGTCGCGCACGGGCTTCAGCGCCTTGTTGGCGCCGTCCTGGATCGGGGAGACGACCGTCAGGAAGCCGCGCTGGACCGAGTGCAGGCTCCCGCTGGGAGCCTCGCCGAAGTAGGCGGTCAGGAGTATCAGGGAGAGCACGACGAGCAGCGCAAGCACCGCACGTCGACGCCGGACCGTCTTGTCATACACGAGTCATGGCCTTCCGAAGCGTATTGAGGGCCTTTCAATGCGTATTGAGGGCCTTCCGAAGCGTTCACGGGACAGAGTACCCCGGGGTGGTCGAGTCTGTCACAGGCATTCAGCGGCGTCGCCGGTTGCGCGAGCTGCGGTTGGAGCGGTGGATCGCCTCGAACTCCTCCAGCGAGCGGCCCGAGCCCACGGCGACGCAGGTCAGCGGCGACTCGGCCAGGTGCGCGGGCATCTGCGTCTCCTCGCGCAGCCGCTCGTCCAAGCCCTGCAGCAGCGAGCCGCCGCCGGCGAGCATGATCCCGCGATCCATGATGTCCGAGGCCAGCTCGGGCGGGGTGCGGTCGAGCGTCTCCTTGACCGCTTCGATGATCTGGTTCAGCGGTTCCGCGAGCGCCGTGCGGATCTCCTCGCTGGTGAGCACGACGGTCTTGGGCAAGCCGGAGACCATGTCGCGCCCGCGGATCTCGGCCTGCAGCTCCTCGGACATCGGGCAGGCCGAGCCGATCTCGAGCTTCAGCTCCTCGGCCGTCTGCTGGCCGATCAACAGCTTGTACTCCTTCTTGGCGTAGTTGATGATCGCCTCGTCCATCTCATCGCCCCCGACGCGGATCGACTGTGAGACGACGATCCCGCCGAGCGAGATCACCGCCACCTCGGAGGTGCCCCCGCCGATGTCCACCACCATCGAGCCGGTCGGCTCGCCCACGGGCAGGCCAGCTCCGATCGCCGCGGCCATCGGCTCCTCGATCAGGTAGGCGGTGCGCGCGCCCGCCGACAGGCACGCCTCCTCGACCGCGCGCTTCTCCACGCCGGTCACGCCCGAGGGCACGCACACGACCACGCGCGGGTGCGCCCAGCGGTTCTGGTGGACCTTCTGGATGAAGTGCCTGAGCATCTCCTCGGTCACGTCGAAGTCGGCGATCACTCCGTCCTTCAGCGGGCCGGATCGCCTGGATCGTGCCGGGCGTGCGCCCGAGCATGCGCTTGGCCTCGATCCCGACCGCGTGAACTTCGCCGGTGCGCGAGTCGATCGCCACGACGCTCGGCTCGGACAACACGATCCCGCGCCCGCGTACGTACACGAGTGTGTTGGCGGTGCCGAGATCGACCGCCATGTCGCGGCCGCCGAAGCCTGTCAGGTAGGTGAAGATGCTCATCGGTCGGGTTCAGTGCGTCCGTCGGGCTCATGCATGTGTGCTGTACCTGAGCTCGGCTGCGCCCCTGCGATTCTGAGCGTTCCCGGTGGCCGACGTTGCCAGGAGCAGTCTAGCGGACGCTCATCCGAGCCCGCCATCGTTGCCAGCGGATTTGCAGTCCCCCAACAGCTCCGGGCAGATGTCCAACAGCGCCGCGACCGGTAGCCCGACGACGTTCTCGTAGTCACCGTCAACGGCTTGTACAAGCGCCGCACCGGCGCCCTGGATCGCATAGCCGCCGGCCCGTCCGCGCCACTCCCCGCGCTCCAGATACCAGTCGAGCAGCGCGTCATCGATCGCACGGAACGTGACCGCCGTCCGGGCAACCGCCACGCGCTCCTCCTCGCCCCCGGGCGCGAGCAGCGCCAGGCCACTGATGACCTCGTGGGTTGCGCCGCCGAGCGCCAACAGTGTCGCCCGCGCGGCCGATTCGTCTGCGGGCTTGCCGTAGATCCGTCCGCCGAGCGCGACCAGCGTGTCGCAGCCGAGCACCGTCTCGGCATCCGCGGCGTCACCCTGCGCCCGCGCGGTACGGGCCTTGCGCAGGGCGTTCTCACGCGCGAGCACCGCCGGATCGCCCTGGGTCAACTCTGGCACATCGGTGGCTCGCACTGTGAACGCGACCCCGAGGCGCTCGAGGATCGCCCGCCGCTGAGGCGAGCTCGAAGCTAAGACGAGGGAAAGAACAGCTCCGCCTCGCGCGCGGCCGACTCGGGCGAGTCCGAGCCGTGGACCATGTTCTGGCCCATCTCAATCGCGTAATCGCCGCGGATCGAGCCGGTCTCGGCCTCCAGCGGGTTGGTCGCGCCAATCACCTGGCGCGCGGCCCTGACCGCCTCGACGCCCTCGAGCACCATCGCCACGATCGGCCCGGAGGTGATGAACTCGACCAGCTCACCGAAGAACGGGCGCTCGGAGTGCTCGGCGTAGTGGCGCTCGGCCAGCTCGCGGTCAACCGTCATGTGTCGCATCGCGACAATCTTCAAGCCCTTGCGCTCGAAGCGGGCGACGATCTCGCCGGTCAGACCCCGTGCGAAGGCGTCGGGCTTTACGAGGATCAACGTTCGGTCCATGAGTTCCTTTGGGTAGTCGTTTTACGAGAGCTGGAGCGCGACTGGCGGGCGGGCGCTCGTCAGGAGGTGGGGCGCGGACGTCGCGCACGGCCGGTGCTACGCGAGCGAGAGGTGGCCGGCTCGGCGACCGGCACAGGTTCGGCCCTGGTGGCGTCGTCCTCGGCGCCGGCCGCGGGTGTCACCGCGGGCATTGCGATCCCCGAAGGATCGTCCGCGGCCAGCAGGGACTCCTCCTCGGTCGCAGCAGTTCGCCGCCGACGCTGGCGGCGTGCAGGGGCGATCGCTCCAGGCACCTCGGTCTCGCAGTACGGGCAGATCGTCCAGGCCTGATCGAGCGGGCGCTGGCAGCTGACGCAGCGTTCCTTGAGCTTGCGCAGGCAGCTGGGACAGCGGACGAAGTCACGCTCGATCCGGTAGTCGCAATGTGGACACAGACCATTGCCGAGCTCGTGCAGGCGCGCCTCGGCCGCCTGCACCTCCAGTTCGCGCTCGTGCACGTCCTCGATGTACTCGGGCGGGCGCAGGATCACGTAGATGACCGTGCCGACGAACGGGAACAGCGAGGCCGCCGTCGCGCAGCCGACAAGCATCGGATCGAGGATTCGCCGCCGCGCGTCGGAGTAGGTCCAGTAGACCAGCGAGATATACAGAACGACGACGAACAGAATCAGCAGATCGATGGCCAGGTTCAGACCACTGCTTTCGATTCCAAAATATGCGAGCGGAGGCATAGGCCGGCGAGTTTAGAGAAACAACCGGCCGAATCCGTAGCCGGCAGCAAAGAATACAAGTATGACCAACGCCACGATCAGCGCAACGACGCCGATCATCGTGAGCACTGATGGGCCGTCGTCGTCCATTGGTCTTGAGTTCAGCCTCGCGGAGCGGCCTGACGCCGCTCAAGCGTATCGGAGGCATCCAGCCGGCGCAGCAGCTCGCCGACGAGATAGATCGAGCCCGTGGCGAGCACGGCCCTGTCTTCGCCGGCTCCATCCCAGTCCCGACCACGGCTCCCGTCCCCATCCCGGCCACGATCCTTGTCACCACCCCGTTTGCCGTCCCCGTCCCGGTTCTCGCCGCCGTCCGGGTCCTCGCCGGCCCAGCGGCGCGCCTGCTCCAGCGCCCGCTCCGGCTGGGGCTCGCACACGACGGCCTCGAAACCCAGCTGGCGCGCGAGCGACTGCAGCGCGGCCGGGGAGAGCGCGCGCGGACTCGGCGGAGCGGTGAACCACGCCCGCTCGCACAGCGGCAGCAGCGTCGCGAGCATGCGCGCGGCGTCCTTGTCCTCCAGCACACCCATCACGAGCCCGAGCGCACGCCGCCCCACGACGTCCGGCAGCGAGGCCACGAGCGCGTTAACCGCATCGGGATTGTGCGCCCCGTCGAGCACGACCAGCGGATGCTCGCCAACCACCTGCAGACGGCCGGGGACCTCGACCGTGGCGGCGGCCGCATCGATCGCGCGCTCGTCCAGCTCGACCCCGGCGGAGCGCAGGTACTCCCGAGCTGCGGCCCGGGCTAGTGCGAAGTTGCGCCGCTGAAAGGAGCCCTTCGCCGCCGGCAGACCGGCCCCACCCCGCGCCTGCGCATCGACCTCGGGCGCGGCGCCCTCGGACCCGCTTCCCCCGGACATGCCGACCTCAGACCCACCGGCCCCAGATACATCGTCCACCAATACGATCCGCGCATCCTGCTCCCCCGATACGCGCTCGGCCACGACCATCGCCTCCTCGGCCAACCACGAGCCCGAGCACGAGCGTGCCCCCGGGACGCACGACCGCAAGCTTCTCCTCGGCGATATCGCTCAGCGTCGGCCCCAGCCAGCGGGTGTGCTCCAGGCCGACGTTCGTGAGCACCGTCACCGGGGAGTCGATCACGCTCGTAGCGTCATAGCGCCCACCGAGTCCGGCCTCGATGACCGCCACCTGCACGTCGCGCTCGGCCATCTCCCACAGCGCAGCGGCCGTGAGCAGTTCGAACTGGGTCACGTGATCGTCCTCGGCCAGCGTGCGGTTGACCCGCTCCGCAGCCCACGCGGCGTGCGCAACGGCCGCGGCGAACGCGTCCGGCTGCAGGTCGCGCTCGCCGATCCGCACCCGTTCGCAGTAGGACACGAGATGCGGGGAAAGGTAGGTGCCCGTGCGCAGGCCGTGGCGCTGCAGGATCGCCGCGATCATGCGCGTGGTCGAGGTCTTGCCGTTGGTGCCCAGCACGTGGAGCGTGTCGTAGCGCTGCTGGGGTGAGCCGAGCACGGTCATCATCCGCCGCATCCGGTCCAGCCCGAAGCGCATTCCGAACAGCTCGAGCGAGTGCAGGTGACGCTCGGCCTGAGCCTTTGTCCAAGGCGTCATCTCAGCCGCCAGCCGGCTATGCGTCGACGTGTCTTGCGCAGGTAGTCGATGAACAGCGGTCGCAGCGCCTCGCCCAGGGCTCCGTCGCCGCTGTGGACCGCGTCGGAGATCAGGCCTTTGGTGGACTCGAGGTCGTAGTCGGCCTCGCCCTCGTCCCCGCTGACGAGCTCGGCGGCGGGGACCGCTTTCAGCAGCGACCAGAGGAACTTCAGGTCCATGTGGCGCTCGGCACGATGCACGGCGCGGTCGTGCAGCTCGCGCGTGGAGAGCTTGTCGAGGTCGTCGGCCATCTGCGATCAGCGGTGCTTGCGCCCGCGCCCGCGGCGGTGCTTGCCGCGTCCCAGCGCCACCAGCTCTGAGCCCATGCCCCGTACGTCGAGCTTGTGCGCCAGCTTGCGCAACTCCAGACGCTCGCGGACGCTGAGGTTGCGCAGGCGCCCGCGTGACTTGTGCACGAGCTCTGTGAACCGCGCGCGCTCCTTCGCCGACAGCGACGCCCAGCGGCGGCCGATGATCACCGTCACCTGCAGCAGCGCTGCCCACGGCACCGCCTCGAGGGTGTGCTTGAGCTTGGAGTCGGACTTGGCCGGAGACTTGCTGAGCTTGCTCACAGCGCGATGTTAGCGGTCGGGGTCAGGTGATCGCGGTGCGGGCATCGCGCCTCAGGTCTCAGCGGCGCAACGATCGGTTCAGCCACGCGGAGGTCTGCTCGCCGCCTGTGCGGCAGTCTCCTCTACGCCGACTCTTCGCGCAGCTCCGGGGCGTGATCGGCGTCCTCGGGTGCGGCTTCGGTCACGAGCGTCGGGGTCAGACCACGCTCGACCGTCTCCTTGGTGACGACGCACTTCTTGACGTCCCGTCGCGAAGGCAGCTCGAACTGGACCTCCAGCAGGATCTCCTCGATGATCGAACGCAGCCCGCGCGCGCCGGTTTCGCGCTCGAGACCCTTCTCGGCGACCGCTGTGAGCGAATCCTCGCTGAACACCAGCTCGATCCCGTCGAATGAGAAGAAGCGCTGAAACTGCTTGACCAGCGCGTTGCGCGGCTCGGTCAGGATCGAGACGAGATCCGAGCGCGTGAGCTGGTGCACCGCAGACATCACCGGCAACCGGCCGATGAACTCCGGGATCAGCCCGTACTCGATCAGGTCCTCCGGCAGGCAGCGCTCGAACACTTCGCCGGTGTCTCGTTCGGCCTTTGACTCGATCGCGGCGGCGAACCCGATCCCCTTGTTGCCGATCCGCCGCTCGATCACAGCGTCGAGATTCGCGAACGCGCCGCCGCAGATGAACAGCACGTTGGTCGTGTCGATCGTCAGGAACTCCTGGTGCGGATGCTTGCGCCCACCCTGGGGCGGCACCGAGGCCTGCGTGCCCTCGAGGATCTTCAGCAGCGCTTGCTGCACACCCTCGCCGGAGACGTCGCGCGTGATCGACGGGTTGTCGGCCTTGCGCGCGATCTTGTCGACCTCGTCGATGTAGATGATCCCCGTCTCGGCCTTCTTGACGTCGTAATCGGCGGCCTGGATCAGCTTGAGGAGGATGTTCTCGACGTCCTCGCCGACATAGCCGGCCTCGGTCAGGGCGGTCGCGTCGGCGATCGCGAAGGGCACGTTGAGGATCCGCGCGAGCGTCTGCGCGAGCAGCGTCTTGCCGCAGCCGGTCGGCCCGAGCAGCAGGATGTTGGACTTCTGCAGCTCGATCTCGTCCTCGCCCGAGTTCATCATCTGCACGCGCTTGTAGTGGTTGTAGACGGCCACCGACAGCGTGCGCTTGGAGGTCTCCTGACCGACGACGTACTCGTCCAGGACCTCGTAGATTTCGCGTGGCTTGGGCAGGTTCTCGAGGTCGAACGCGGGCGGCGCGGCCAGCTCCTCGTCGATGATCTCGTTGCACAGGTCGATGCACTCGTCGCAGATGTACACGCCCGGTCCGGCGATCAGCTTCTTGACCTGTCGCTGGGACTTGCCGCAGAAGCTGCACAGAAGCTGCTCGTTTGAGTCGGTTGGTCTGGCCATGTTCGTCAGTGCTCTCCCCTGTGCTGCCCGTTACCCCGAGTCAGGCGCCGTCCATGCGATCAACGGCGGCTAGTGCTCGGATATCACGCGGTCGATGATTCCGTACTCCTTCGCCTCCTCGGAGCTCATGAAGTAATCCCGGTCGGTGTCTTTGCGCACGTCCTCGAGATCCTTGTGCGTGTGCTTGGCGATGATCTCGTCCAAGCGCCGGCGCACGTCGATGATCTCCTTGGCGTGGATCTCGATGTCCGTGGCCTGACCCTGGAAGCTCGAGCTCACCTGGTGAATCAGGATCTTGGCGTTCGGCAGCGCCATGCGCTTGCCCGCCGCGCCACCCGCTAGGAGCAGCGCGCCCATCGACATCGCGATCCCCACGCAGATCGTCTGCACGTCGGGCTTGACGAACTGCATCGTGTCGTAGATCGCCAGCCCCGCATACACCGATCCCACCGGGCGAGTTGATGTAGATGGAGATGTCCTTTTCGGGATCCTCCGACTCCAGATGCAGCAGCTGGGCGACGATCAGGTTGGCGATCTGGTCGTCCACGGGCGTGCCGAGGAAGATGATCCGCTCGTTGAGCAGGCGGCTGTAGATGTCGAACGCGCGCTCGCCTCGCGAGGTCTGCTCGACGACCATTGGCACTAGTGGGCTCATAGCTTGCGCATCAGTTTCGCTTTGCTCGCTGGATTCCTTCCACAAACGGGCCGGCTCCGCACCCTTGGTCTCACTCCCAGCCTAGTACACCCCACGCCAACCTCACCCGACCCCGGCCTGTCTAACTCCCCGGCGTCCACAGCCCGCCGGCGGATCCCGCCTCGCCCGCACCCGCGCCAGCACCAGCCGTCGCACCCTCCCGCTCGGGCGTCCACAGCTTCTCGCGCGCGGCCGCCTGCTCCAGTGGGATCGGTACGGACCGCTCGGCAATCAGGTCGATCGCCTGGCGCGCGGCGAGATCTTCGCGCAGCTCCTCGATCCGCTCGGCCTCGCGCAGCTGCTCGATCACGCGCTCGGGCTCAATCCGCTCGCGCTCGGCCGTCGGCGTGACGAACTCCAGCAGATCCTCGTCAGAGGGCTCGATCCCCTCGGCTGCGACGACCGCGGTGAGCACCGCCTCGCGGCGCAGCGCCTGCTCGGCCTCGGGGAGCATCTCGGCGAGGATCTCCTGCTCGTCTTGTCCGGTGATCTGCAGGTATGTCTCCCGCGAGATGCCCCGATGGGAGAGGGTGTGCAGCATCCGCTCCCACATCTCCGTGGCGCGCGAGCGCGCAAGCTCCTGCGTGACGGGCACCCGCGCGCCGGACACCGCCGCGTCGAGCGCGTTCTGACGAAACTCCTCCTGCACGCGTGCCTCGTCGGCCTCCAGTAGGCGCCGGGCGATGTCCTCGCGCAGCTCGCTGACGTCATCGAACCCGGCGTCAACGGCGAGGTCCTCGTCCACCTCGGGGAGCTGCTTGCGCTTGACCTCCTTGACGGTAATCTCAAACGACGCTTCCCTGCCCGCGAGCTCCTCGTTGCCGTAGTCTGCGGGGAATTGCAGATCGACGGTGCGCGTCTCGCCGGCCACCGCGCCGAGCAGACCCTCCTCGAAGCCGGGGATCAGGTTGCCGCCACCTAGCTCGACCAGCTGGTCACGACCCTCGCCGCCAGCAAACGGGACGAACGTCGTCTCACCCGACGCTTCATCCACCTCGGGCAGGCGCCCGACGTAGTCGACGACCACGTAATCGCTCTCCCGGGCCGGACTCTCCACGGTCTCCAGGCGCGCGAGGCGCTCGCGCATGCCAGCGATCTCCTGCTCGATCTGCTCCTCGGCCGCCTGTGGTTCACGACGCCCGACCTCCAGGCCGGAGTACTCGCCCAGCTCGGCCACGGGCAGCACGCCGATCTCGATCGTGAACGCAAGTGGAGCCCCCTGACCGGGCAGCTCGCCGAGATCGAGCTTGGGATCCCCGACGGGCACGATCTCCGAAGCGCGGATCGCATCCGCATACCAGCCGCCCAGCCCGTCGCGAACGGCCTGGTCGAGCACCGCCTCGCGACCGACACGCTGCAATACCAGCGGGGCGGGCACCTTGCCCTTGCGAAACCCGGGCAGTTTCAGCTCGCGTCCGAGCCGGCGGGCGGCGCGCTGCAGGCTCGCCTCGATCTCCGCGGGCGGTACCCGCACTTCCACGCGCACGCGCGAGTCCTCGAGCTCGGTGACCGTCGTTGCGACAGTCGTTGCGGTGGGTGCGGACATGGCCGCCACGATACCGTGCCACCCGATGAAGACGGCCCGCCCACCGAAGCCTGCGCGCTCCGGCGCCGCCCGCACACCTGCTCCGGGTAGGCGCCTGGAGACATGGCTGTGGACCGGCCCGGTCGGCCACCTGATCGGCGGTGGGCTGGACTTCGCCCACGCGCTCGCGCGTTACCTGCTCGCGCGAGCGCGTGGTAAGGCGGTCCGTTAGGCCAGCACTCCCGTTAGGCGGCGGCCGTCGCGGGGGCGCTACCGAACTGTAGTGCCACTCCGCTGGCCAGTACCAGTACCGGGGCGGTCGCAATCTCGATCAGGTGCTCGGCGGAGGAAGTGATCGAGACCTGACCCTGGGTGGCGCCCGCACGCGAGCCGATCACCAGCAGATCGGCCTGGTCGTCGGCCACGGGCACGACCTCGCCGCCGAGCGCGCTCGCGAGCGCCTGAGCGGTTGCCTGGGCGCTGGAGTCGGTGCCCGCCTCGCCGACGGCGACGATCCGCCGCAGGCCGCGGGAGCTGTCCTCATAGAGGCCGACCGGAGCGATGCCGACGGCCACACGACCGCCTTCGAGCAGGCGCTCGGCGGAGTTGCCGATCGTCACGTGCCCGTGGGCGGTGTGGGAGTCCGAGCAGAACACGATCGCCTGGGCGCCGATCTGCTCGGCCAGGGCGGCCAAGCCTTCGGGGGTGGACGGGTTGGTCACGACGTGGGCGCCGGCGAGCTGACCGCCGAACAGCGCGGTGCCGCGCGCCAGCAGCTCCTGGGCCTCCTGATCCTCGACCAGCTCCTGGCTGTGACGCACATATCCGAGGTGGATCTCGGCGCCGGCGCCGGCCAGCAGCGAGCCGTATGCGATCGCGTCGTTCTCGTTGGCGGTTCCGTCGTAGGAAACGATGATCTTGGTGGCCATGTCGATTCTCCTGTCTAAGGGTCTGAGAGTCTGAGAGTCTGAGGGTCTGGAGATCTCAGGATCTGAGGGTCCGTAGGTCTCAGGTCTTGGTTTCCGTCCCATAATGGCACTCTCCTGCCATCAGTTCCAATGAAGTTTGTGATCGTTGAGATAAGCTGTGCTTATGCTGAATGTGAATCGTTTGCTGATCCTGAGGGAGGTAGTGCGGCGCGGCTCGTTCTCGGCTGCCGCGCAGGAGTTGTCCTATACGCAGTCGGCCGTCTCCCAACAGATTGCGGCGCTCGAGGCCGAAACGGGGATGACGCTGCTGGTGCGCCGTCCGCGCGGGGTCAGCCTGACCGCGGCCGGGCAAACGTTGATGGTGCACACCGAAAGCGTGCTCTCCGATCTCGACGCCGCCGAAGCGGCGCTGGCGGCGATCGCGGGCCTGCGCGGGGGCAGGCTGCGGATGGCCTCGTTCCCGACCGCCGGGGCGACGCTGATGCCACTGGCGATCGCCACGTTCTCCGAGCGCTACCCCGACGTGGAGCTGACGCTCGCCGAGGGCGAGCCCGAGCAGATCGCGCCGCGATTGCGCGCAGGGGAGCTAGATCTGGCGCTGCTGTTCGAGTTCGAGCAGTCCTCGCTCACCGATGGCATCGCGCGCGTGGAACTGCTCGAGGACCCCCTGTATCTGGCGCTGCCGCGAGAACACCGTCTGGCCGAGCGCAAGCGCCTGCGCCTGGAGGACCTGCGCGCGGAAGCGTGGGTGCAGACCTCGAGCTCCAGTCCCTGCGCGCGGCACGTCGTGCGCAGCGCTCACGCGGCCGGGTTCGAGCCGAACGTGGCGTTCGAAAGCGACGACTACCAGACCGTCCAGGGCCTGGTCGCGGCGGGGGTCGGCGTCGCGCTGATCCCCGAGCTGGCGTTGACGGTCGTGCGCGATGACATCGTGATCCGCGCCCTCTCCCCCAGCTCGCCGGTGCGTCAGGTGATCGCGGCCACCGCCTCGGGTGCGCGCCTGCTGCCGGCGGCGCCGGCGATGCTGAGCGTGCTCGAATCCGTCGCCTCCGAGTACCGGACAACCCCCTCCGCGGACCCGGCGCCGCGCCCGCGGATCGCTGCTGGAAAACCTCTCCGGTAGACCACTAGGCTAGCCGCAGCTTACGCCGGCGCCCCGGTCCTTGACAGCCGATCCTATTCTCGATATATTTGATCGACAATGTTCCAAACCACGTTCGGTGGGCGCTTCGGCGTCGAATGGCGTGGCGGGACAGCGTAGAAGCATCTGACGCCTCCTCGTCCGGGTGGCGCCCCCACACGCCGCTCGGACACCTCCCAGCGGCTGGGTCGGTCCCCCTCTCACCGGCCCAGCCGCACTCTTCTGCCTATCGATCTTCAAGCGCCACCGGGCGATACTCCCTCGTCGCCGGGTCCTGCTCCATCAACCCGATCGTCTTCAGCGTCTTGACGTAGCGGTGGGTGGTCGACGGCGACATGCCCAGCCGATTGGATAGATCGCTGATCGGGCGCCACGGCCGGTCTGGGCCATAGCACGCGAGCACCGACAGGCCGCGCAGCAACGACTGCGAGAGCTGCGGGTCTTCCATCGCCGCGTCCAGCGCCTCCTGGGAGGCGCGCTGCAGGTCATAGGCGCCGCGGTTGCTGCCCGTGGGTGGCTCGTGGGCGTTGTCCAGCGCCGCCAGGAGCAGGTTCGAGACGGTCCCGCTGGGAATCTGGCTCGCCGCGCGCATGACCTGCTCGACCTGCAGCGGCGAGAGGGTGATTGAGATTGAGACGTCGTCCTTGTTGCTGCTGTGCTTGCTCATTGCGGGGCTCCCCCAGAGTCTCCGGTTGTTGCCCGAGCGGCCCATGCGAGACGAACACGGACCCTCATCGATTCTTTCGACCAGCAGCCATGTTCAGATCATCGGCTGCACCAGATAGCCGAACTGTATTGGATCTGACGCTCGCGGCGCATCGTGAGCCCCACCGGGACGGGCTCTGATAGACCCCCCTGCGATGATCAGACCACAGGATCCACGCGCCCCGCGTCCATCGCTCGCCGCGCGTGCGATCCCGTCCACGCTCGCCGGGCGCGCCGGGCTGTTGCTGATCGTCGTGGCGCTCGCCGGCCTGATCGTCTACGCGCTCTCGCACCTGAACCTCGCGCGTGTCGGCCACGCCCTGATCACCGCGACCCCGGGCTGGATCGTGCTCGCACTGGCGCTGATGATGCTGTCGTTGGTGCTGCGCTCGATCTCCTGGCACGAGGCGCTGCGCGCCGCCCTGCCGGACACCCCGATCGCCTGGATGCCCGTCACCCGCGCGACGATGATCGGCGTGATGGCCTCGGCCGTCGTGCCCGGGCGCATCGGCGAGCCCACGCGGATCGTCGTGCTCTCACGCCGCCTGGAGGGCTCCGCGCGGCGGCTGCTGCCGATCGTGACCGGCACCGTGTTCTCGCAGACGCTGATCAACCTGCTCGCCCTCGCGATCCTCGCGTCCGTCACGTTCAGCAGCATTCCGCTCGGCCACGGAAACCTGGCGGGGGTTCTTGCGGTCGCCGCGGTCCCGCTGACGCTGTGCTTACTCGTGCTGCTCGGCCCGCGCCTGCTGCGCCTGGGCCGGCGCTCGCGCTCGTTGCGAGTCCGCCTGGCGAGCGCGAGCATCGCGCGCCTGCTCGCGCTGGCCAGGCAGGGACTGGTCGTGTTTGTGACCCCCCGCCACGGGATCGCCTCGGTCACCGCCCAGCTGCTGGCGTGGACGCTGCAGTGGCTCGCCTGCTACGCGGTCATCCTGGCGCTCGGACTGCCAGCGCACCCGCAGCTGATCGCCGCCGCCGCGGTGTTGCTGGCCGTCAACGTCTCGGCGATCCTACCTGCAACACCATCCAACGTCGGCGTGTTTCAGGCCGCCTGCCTGGTCGTGCTCGCCGCCTACGGAGTGGGCGCCGGGCAGGCGATCGCCTATGGCATCGTCCTGCAGGCCGTCGAGGTCTCCACGGCGCTGATCCTCGGCATCCCGGCGCTGCTCGGGGAGGGTCTGACCTGGCGGGACATCCGCTCCGCGCGTGATGTGAGCGACGGAGACGAGGATGGGGATAGGGATGGGGACAAAGGGGGGTTGGCCGGGGAGATGCTCGTACGCGGGGACGAGCCCGACGGTGGCCTACCCGGCGAGAGCGCGTAGCGACTGCTTGAGCGAGTGCGTGGTCTGCAGCACTGCGGTCGGCTCATACCCGCAATGGGCCATGCAGTTCTCACACCGCGGATCCTTCCCGCGACCGTATTTGCTCCAGTCCGTCGTCTCGAGCAGCTCTTTGTAGGTCTGCGTGTACCCGTCGGACATCAGGTAGCACGGCCGCTGCCAGCCGAACAGCGAGTAGCTGGGTATCCCCCACGCCGTGCAGTCGAACTCGGCCTTGCCCTCGAGGAAGTCCAGGAACAGCGGGCTGTGGTTCAGCCGCCAGCGCTTGCGCCGCCCGTCGGCAAACGCCTGGCTGAACAGCTTGCGTGTCTGGGAGACACCGAGGAAGTGCTCCTGGTCGGGGGCTTTCTCATACGCGTACGCGGGCGAGATCATCATCTCGTCAACCTGCAGGTCGTCGTTGAGGAAGTCGAGCACCTCACGCACGGTTTTGGGGGAGTCGTGGGTGAAGAAGGTGGTGTTGGTGGTCACCCGGAACCCGGCCGCCTTGGCCGCCTTGATCGCCGCGACCGCCTTGTCGAACACCCCCTCGCGCTCGACCGACTCGTCGTGGCGCTCGCGCAACCCGTCCATGTGTACCGCCCAGGCGAAGTACGGACTCGGCTTGAATTTATCCAGCTTCTTCTCCAGCAGCAGCGCGTTCGTGCACAGATACACGAACTTCTTGCGCTTGATCAATTCCGCCGCGATCAAGTCGATCTCGGGATGGATCAGCGGCTCGCCGCCCGCGATCGAGACCATCGGCGTGCCCGACTCCTCGATCGCCGCGATCGCCTGCTGCACGGGCATCCGCCGCCTGAGCTCGCGCTCGGGATGCTGGATCTTGCCGCAGCCCGAACATGCCAGGTTGCACTGAAACAGCGGCTCGAGCTCGACGATCAGCGGAAACTTCTCCCGTTTGGCCAGCCGCTGGCGCGTCAGATACCAGCCCATACGGGTGCTCTGCCTGATCCGGACGGCCATGCGCCTCACCTTAGTCCCCGGGCGCCCAGTCGTGAAGTGCGCCGGCCACACGGCGCAGCACCCTGGCGGCGCGCAGCGCACCGACCGTCGCCTGGGGACGCAACAGCTCGTGACTGGGACTGTCCAGCACCACGCGCACCACCGCGAACGGCCTACCCGCAGCGCCGGCGGCCAGCCACACCGACTCCATGTCCACCGCCAGCGCACCACCCGCCAGCAGCTGCGCGCGACGCTCGCCGATCGCGATCTTCGACACGCACACGATCTCGCCGCTACGCACCTTCATCCCGCGGTTGCGCAGCTTCGCCGCCAGACCATCGGCGTCCACACAAGCGATGCGCGCGGGGGCGTGATCCTCGTCGCTGGCGGTACACACCGTCTCGGCAACGATCACTTCTCCCGGCGCCGACTTGGCGTCCAGGCCACCGCAGAACCCGAGCACGAGCAGCGCCTGCCCCGGCGCTCGTGCCAGTGTTTCCGCAGCCGCCCGCGAACGCGTCGGACCCATGCCCGTCTTGCGCACCGCGACTTCACGCGCAGCCGAGGAGATCAGCGCGGCCTCGATCCGCAGCGGCGCTGCGACCAGTAGCTCACTCATAGCGCCGCCAGCGCCACTCGCGCGGCCGTGTGACCACTGAGCACCGCGCCCTCCAGTGTCGCCGGCCAGCCCGTGTCCGTCCAGGAGCCGGCCAGCACGAGTCCCGGTGTGGATGTCTCGTTGCCGGGGCGCAGCCGGGCCACGCCCGGTGTCGCGCGCAGCGTCGCGGCGTGCTCACGCGTGATCAGAAACCGCTCCACCTTTGCTTGACGCGCGCGCGGGAGCAATGCGGACAGGGCAGGCAGGTAGTTCTCGCGCAGCTCATCCACGCTCATCTCCATCTCCCGGTCAGCCCCCGACAGCGATACCGCCAGATACTGACATCCCGGCGGGACGCCCCCCGCGGCGGTGCGGTCGAACAGGTACTGCACCGGCGTTCCCACTCCCGCGGCGAACCGGTGCTCAGACACCGGCCGGTCATACACGACGTGCAGATTCACGATCGGCGAGCTCTCGATCTGGCGCAGCTTGCCGGCGATCTCTGGCTGCAGTGTCTCCAGCAGTCCCGCGGCGCGCGCGTGCGGGACCGCCACGATCACCGCTGGCGCCTCCACCGCGTCGGACGTGTCAGGTGTGTTCTGTGCGTCCGGCGCATCCGGTGTGTCAGGGGCATCCAGCGTGTCCGGCCCGTCCGGGGGATCCAGTGCATCCGGCCTACCGGCTCCACCTGGGCCATACACCCGCAGGCCCGATCCGGCGGGCTCGATCCGCTCCGTCCGCCAGCCCAGTCGCACCTCCACGCCCGCACTCGCGAGCGCCTGCCGCGCCGGCTCGCCGATCGTCTCGCTGAGGGGACGCTCGTGAAAACCGATGTCGCCCGCACTCGCACTCCGCAGCAGCGCGGTCTGAAACACGAACGCGCCGAGCCCGAGCGATGCCTGCGCGGCCGGCAGGTTCAGGGTCGGCAGCACGATCAGATCCCACAGCGCCGCCACCTCCTCCGGACCCTGGCCGTGCTCGGCCAACCACTCCCCGAAGGTCTGGCGCTCCAGCGCCTCATCGACTGGATCCAGCCGCCCGACCGCAAGCGCGGTCCGGGCCGCGCCCAGACGCTTGGAGAGCGCCAGACGGCGGTAGCGCAGCAGCGCCCCGGCGAGATGCAGCGGTGCGGGCAACCCGCTGCGGCGCAACACGACGGGCTCGGCCCCAGGGCTCAGGACCGGGATCTCCAACCGCTCCTGCATGAGCACACCCTGCTCTGAGCCGAGCCGGCGCAACAGTCCACGATAGGCGGTGCAGCAGCGCAGCAGCACGTGCTGACCGTTGTCGATCTGCATCCCGTCGCGCTCGAACGAGTACGCCGCTCCCCCGAGCCTGCGACGGACCTCCACGAGCGTCACCCGCGCACCGGCCTGCACGCAGTCCAGCGCCGCCGCGATCCCCGCCAGGCCGCCGCCGATCACGATCACGTCGCGCTCGGAGCCCGCGCGGTGAGAGTCCAAGCCGCCGGGGTCCCTGCCGCCGGCGACCACGACTCCGGCATCCACGCCGCCGGAGGGGCTCAACCGCTGCCTCCGAGCATGCTACGCACCGCGACCCATGCCTTCTCGTGCATTCCCAGCGAGATCCGTTCGCGCAGCGCGCGTTCGGGGTCGGCCGCGATGCGGTCGAGCAGCTTGCTGTAGATGCCCGCCATCGCCAGCAGACATGCCGCGCTGCGCCTGTCCAGCAGCGGCGCCAGCGCCATTCCGCGATCGAACCAGCCGCGTGCGCGCTCGGCCTGGAAGCGCACGAGCGCCGACATCCGCTCCAGCTGCTCGCGATCCTCGCCCGGCGGGATCGCCCCAAACCGGCGCAGGTCTTCCGCGGGCAGATACACACGGCCGTTCTGCGCGTCCTCGCGCACGTCGCGCAGGATGTTCGTGAGCTGCAGCGCCACCCCCAGATCGTCGGCCAGCCGCTCGGCCCGGGCCCGATCGGTGCCGGCCGGGTCGCGCAGCACGAAGATCGCCAGGCACGCCCGCCCGATCGCGCCGGCCACGCACCGGCAATAGACCACGAGCTCGTCGAAGCTCTCATACCTCACGCCCTCGACGTCCATGCGCACCCCCTCGATCAACGCCTCCAGCGCATCGACCGGCACCTCGAATCGCGCATATGCGTCCGCCAGCGCGACCATCACCGGATCGGTTCCGCCCGGCGCCGCGAGTGCCTTGGCCTGCTCGTCGAGCCGGCGCAGCTTCTCCTCGCGTGCGAGTTGCCCGTCGCCGATGTCATCGACCCGTCGCGCCAGCGCATACACCGCGCACATCGCCCTGCGCCGCTCCGGCGCCAGCAGGCGGATGCCGTAGTAGAAGTTCGCGGCGCTCCGGCGCGTGATCGCCTCACACCGGCGGTATGCCTCCGCGGTGCTGATCGTCGTGCCCATGTCGCCCGCACTCATCGAGGCGTCCTGTCAAGAGAGGTGTCCATGTTCATCGACCCACGGCAGGCGTGGCATGTCGGCGCCCTACCAGCGTGCTAACCAGCGCGAACATGCGTCGTCCAGTCCCCGCGCTGGGTGGTCCGGGGAGCACGTCATATCCCGCCCGCTCGATCGCGTCCAGCGCGGCGCGTCCCCCCGCCACGAACGCGGCCACCGCCAGGCGCACGCGCACCCCGTCCAGCTCATCGATCAGCGGCACGCCCCGGGAGAGCAGGCCCCGTGCACGATCGACCTCGAACGCCAGTACCGCGCGCAACGGAGCCCCGGCGTGCTCGGCTGAGAGCTCGGCGATCGTACACCCGAACCGGTCAAGGTCCTCGGCCGGTAGGTACACGCGCCCGCGCGCGAGATCCTCGGTGACGTCCTGGCAGTGCTCGGCCAGTTGCAGCGCCGTGCAGATCGCGTCCGACAGCGCCACCCGTGCGGGCGTAGCCTGGCCGAACACGCCGAGCACGAGCTCACCGACCGGGTTCGCGGACAGCGCGCAGTAGCCGCGCAACTGCTCCCAGGTGTCGTAGGCGTTGACGCGCTGATCCATGCGGTTGGCCTCGATCAATCGTACGAACGGCTCGCGCGGCAGATCGCACTCGCGCAAGGTCGGTTCCAGGCGCTGCAGCAGCGGGTGCTCGGCCTCGCCTCGATACGCCCGGTCGAGATCCCGTTCGAGCCCGTCCAGCGCGATCAGCCGCGCTGCCGTGGTGGGTGCTCCCACGACGCCCGGCAGGGCGCCATCGCCGAGCTCATCCACGAGCCGCGCGAATCCGTACAGCGCCAGCAGATGCGCGCGAATCGCGCGCGGCAACACGCGGCTGGCGACCGGGAAGTTCTCCCCGGCGGCCCGTCCCATGACCGCCTGGTCCTCTGGAGCGTCCGGCGGTGGCGAGGCCGCGACCATCGGCCCCACCCTCACCCCTCTGGGGCAGCCGAGCGCAGGCAGCGCCCGAGCGCCATGATCGGGAACACCAACCTGTACAGGTGGTAGTTGATGTAGTAGTCCGACGGAAACCCGGTCCCGGTGTACTGCGGCTCATCCCAGGTCCCGTCCGCGCGCTGGGTGCTCACGAGCCAGTCCACGCCGCGCCTAAGGGCCGGCGAGCCGGTCTGGCCGGCGGCGTGCAGCGCCAGCAGCGCCCAGGCGGTCTGCGAGGCGGTGCTCGGACCGCGACCGATCCACGCGGGATCGTCGTAGGAGCGGGGATCCTCGCCCCAGCCGCCGTCCTCGTTCTGGTGGTCTGCAAGCCAACCGACCGCGCGGCGGATGCACTGCTCCGCGGGCGCCACCCCGGCCGCGATCAGCGCGGGGACCGCGGCGCCCGTTCCATACACGTGGTTGACGCCCCAGCGCC
This sequence comes from uncultured Solirubrobacterales bacterium, assembly GCA_963810645.1. Lineage (GTDB taxonomy): Bacteria > Actinomycetota > Thermoleophilia > Solirubrobacterales > Solirubrobacteraceae > Palsa-744. Next base: position 67,803 of record CAWEOK010000010.1, read on the forward strand.
CGAACCACGAGCCGTCGGGCTCCTGTTGTGAGATCAGCCAGCGCACCCCGCGACGGGCGGCGGGCGTGTCGAGCAGATCGAGCGCCGCGAGCATCTCAACGGCGTGCGCGCTCACGTCGGCGCTCGGCTCGTCGATCACCTCGCCGAAGTCCAGGAACGGCAGCTCGCGCACCAGCGAGAGCGTGTTGTCGGCGTCGAACGCGCCCCAGCCGCCGTCATCGCTCTGCATGCCCTGCACCCAGCGCTGCGCCCGCTCGATCGCCGCTTCGATCCGGGTGCAGAGCGATGCCGCAGATTTGTGGCCGTTGGACTGAGCACTCGTCGCGCCGGCCACGCGGCGCAGTGCAAGCACGACCTCGGCGGTGTCGTCCACATCCGGATAGTTGACGTTGGCGAACTCGAACGCCCAGCCTCCGGGCGCCAGTCCCGGCCGGCCGACCGCCCAATCGCCAGTCTGCGTCACCTCCTCGCCGAGCAGCCACTCCGCGGCTCGCACCATCGCCTGGTCATCCGGGACCACACCGGCGTCGGCGAGCGCGATCATCGCCAGCGCCGTGTCCCACACAGGCGATTGGCACGCTTCCAGGCGATGGCTGAGTGGGCGGGATTCCCGTCCCGCCCCGACCCCGCGCGCGTCGTCCTCGTCCTCGACCATGAACCGATCGAGTCCTTCCAGCCCGCGCCGCATCACCGGGTGCTCCAGCGGATAGCCACCGAGGTGCAGCGCCATCAGCGAATAAACCCACGGCGGCTGGATTCCGCCCCAGGAGCCGTCGGCCTCCTGACGGCGCACGATCCAGCGCTCCACCCGTCCGAGCGCGAGCCGGTGCAGCGGGCCGATCGGCCGGCGCTCGTATGCGCGCAGAACCTTGTCGAGTCCGGTCAGCAACCGAGCGGGCCACGAGTCCCCGGCCATCGGCGAACGATCCTCTCCGTGACGGAGCTCGTCGAGTCCGAACCCGAGCCGGCGCACCGGCCGGTGCGCTTTGACCAGCGACAGCGCCACGATCGTCTGGCGCGCCCAGCAGGCGAAGTCATAGATGTTCAGCGGCGCCCACCCGGGTAGCAGGACGATCTCCGGCGGCAGCGCCGGGACCTCCTCCCACGACCACAGCCCGAACAGCGCAAGCCACACGTGCGTGAACACGCGCGCGCGCTCGAGCCCGCCGTTTGCCCGGACGAACCCAGCCGCCCGGCGCATGTGCTCCTGCTCGGGATCGTCGCCCGCCAGGCGCAGCGCCCAGTAGGCCTCGATCGTCGTGGACAGCTCGCCGGGACCGCCCTGGAAGTTCGCCCACGTCCCGTCCTCGCGCTGCTGCGAGCGGATCCAGACAGCCGAACGCTCGGTCTCATCGGGACGGCGCACCCCCAGGAACTCGCGCAGGAGCATGTCCTCGGCGTCCATCGTCACGTTCGTCTGCAGCTCTCCCTGCCACCAGCCCGCTTGGTCCTGGAGCTCGAGCAGGTGCTCGCATGCTCGAGCCAATGCCACCTGGGCGTCGCTGGGTGCCTCTACTGTCGAAGAGGACATGCGGGAAACCTAGATGGTTTTCATGCGTGAGGACATGTGCACGCATATTGTGCCCGCACGGGCGAGCGCTAATCTCACGCGCCGCTCGCGATGACCGGTCTCAGGCCGGCCGAGACGAGCACCTCGGAGTGCCCTTCGCGCGTGATCGCCTGCCGGCGCAGCATGGCCTCGGAGACCGTGCGCAGCCTGGGCGAGACGAATCGATACGCGATCAGCCCGTTGACGTCGATCCGTTCGAGCAGGCGAAAGCCGGGGGCGGGCGGCTGACCCGCGGACGGCACCAGCGGGGAGTAGCCGACCTCATCGATCTCGCTCACGGTGGCCGCCTGCCCGGGAAGCAGGTTGCGTAGCGGCGGCATGTAGTACTCCAGCGGCGCCGACCCCAGCTCGACCGTCACGATCGCGCGCGCGACGGTTGGGGTGAGCGCTCGTTCGCCGGACGAGGCTCGACCGGGGACGCCCGGCGCCGTTGACAGGCTGCGTACCAGTCCGCGCCAGTTCCCGCGCTGCAATCGCGGACTGAGGTTGACATCGACCGTGATCGCCGTGAACCCGATGGCGATCAGCACGGCCAGCGCGATTCCCGTGCGGCCAGCGCGCTGGGAGGGCACGACGACCGCGATCAGCGCCGTCACGGGGATCATCGCCCCGACGAGGTTGCGCGGCGCCAGGTAGTCGGCGCCGAACGCCACGAGCACGATCGGGATCAGGATTCCTCCGGCCGCGACCGTCAGCGCGATCAGCGCACCGCGCTCCTCCGGCGGTGTCAGGACACGCCACAGCCCGTACCCGATCCCGGCGACGATCGGCAACGCCACGAGCAGCTCGATCCCGTGTCCCAGCGCCGACCCGTAGTAGTCGGTCAGGTAGTACTGCGGTATCGCCTGCAGCCGGCTGCTCAGCGCCCATTCGCCGATCCACTGCGTCCCGTGACCGCCCTGCGCGGAGATCAGCGGCAGTAGCGCCACGCCGACGAGCGCCAGCACTGCGATCGCCGACCACGCCGTTCTGTCGCGGTGCCCCGCCGCCTGCCGGCGGGTTGGATCCCACGCCAGCCAGATGACCATCGGGATCAGCAGGAACACCGCGAAGTAGTGACTCAGCAGCGCCAGCGACCCGGCGAGCGCGAACATCGCCATCCGCCGGGGGGTCGGCCGGCGTAGAGCACACAGCCAGCACAGCATCGCGACCGCAGCCAGCAGCACGAACAGCCCGTACGCGCGCGCCTCCTGGGAGTACCAGACGAACAACGGGTTGACCGTCACGAACGCGGCTGCCGCGATCGCCGTGGCCCGGCGGCCGGTCAGCTCGCGCCCGATCGCCCAGGCGACGGGCACGGTCGCGATGCCCGCGAGCGCCGAGGGCAGGCGCAGCGCGACCTCACCCGTTCCCAGCACGCGCGAGTCGGCCCAGGCGAGCACGTACCACAGCGGTGGCGTGTTCTCGGTGTGCACGACCGAGCGCAGCGTCGCCCACAGGCTCGGATGCAGCACGTGCACGGGCGTGAATGCCTCGTCGTACCAGAAGCTCTGTAGGTCGAGCGTCGCCAGGCGCAGGACCGCCGCGAGGACGATCAGCGCGGCGAGCGGCCACCACTCGGGCAGCGCCCACGGCGAGGCCCTGGATAAGCGCACGCTCAACGCGGGCACCGGCCCGCGGCGGCCGGCCCGAAGCAGCCGTAGCGGTTCTTGGGCAGGTCTTCTTCGCTATATGCCGGCAGATACCAGCCGCCCTGCACCGTCCGCCGGCCGTCGAGGACGGGACCGCCGATCACCAGGCAGACCTGGACGCGAGTTTTTGGGGCGCCTGGAGTCGTGTTGCCGCAGACAACATCGGTCGTGTTGGTTTCCCCGAACACCGTCTGCTCGACCGTCAGGTTGTGATAGTCGTGGCCGGTCTTCACGCGCCAGGTGCGCAGGTCGTCGATCAGGCGATGGTTGACGTGGGTCTGGCGCACGACGTCGTTCACGGTGGCCACCGCCAGCAGCACACCGATCAGCACCAGCAGCGTCGTCTCGATCAACCGGACGCGGCCCATCACTGCACCGGTACCCACAGCGGCGCCGTCTGATGGACGATGAACAGGCCCTGCACGAACAGCGTCGCGGCGAGCAGTCGCCGATCGCGTGTGAGCACCGCCAGCGGCAGCGGCCACAGGATGTACCAGGCGAGCAGCCAGGTGCTCGTGACCGAGATCGCCAGCAGCGCCCAGCCCGAGGCGGCGACCCAGTCATAGCCGCGCCAGGTGCGCCACGCCAGGTGCAGAAGGATCAGCACGAGCGCCGCCTTGAGCAGATCGTGATCGACGGGAAACACGCCGGGCTTGCCGACCAAGTGCGCGAGCTCGTTGGGGAAGCTGTCGGTCGAGACGAACGCCGAGTCGCGGTTCAGCGCCGAGACGACGTCGATGCCGTGCGTCCCGAACACGGCATATCCGACCAGCCCGCCCACGACCAGCGCCGCGAGCGCGCCGAGAACCGGCGCCGGCCTGCGGCGGCCAAGAACCATGAACGGCAGCATCACAGCCACCGTCGCCTTGACGAGCGCCCCCGCGACCACCGCCGCACCCGCGGCCACTTCGCGGTCGGCCAGCGTGAATGCGACCGCGCCCATCATCAGCGCGAGCATGATCAGGTCGTTGTGCGCCCCGCCCAGCCCGTAGATCACATACAGCGGGTTACCGCCGACCGCCAGCAGCGCGAACACCCGGTCGTGCCCGCGCCGGCGCGCCACGCGCCAGGTGAGTGTCAACGTGATGGCCGAGGCGATCAGCGCGTACGCCTTCATCCCCCATACCGCACCCACCACCCCGATCAGGCCCAGCGGATAGGAGATCAGCGTGTACACCGGGCCGTACGCGGTGGCCACCTTCAGCCAGTCGTGCCCGACGTAGCGGAACACGGGATCGCCGACGATCGCCGTCGGTCCGTTCGTATAGGGATTTATGCCGTGCACCACTCCCATACGGGCGTAGGCGATGTAGCTGAACACATCGGTCGAGATCAGGATCGGCCCGGCGAACACGACCAGATTGAGCACGGCCACAAGTCCGATCGCCCATCTGGCTGCGGTCCGGTCGCTGTCGTTGTGCGTACGTATACGCGTCAGCACCAGCAGCACGCCATAGGCAACACTGAACGCGAGCAGCGCGATCAGGAACACGCGGTACCCGAGTCGCTCGCCCCCGAGCGATCCCAGCCACGTGGCGATGTGCGGCTGGTGCGGGATCAGCGGCGAGTGTTCCTGAGCTGCGTCGAGCACGATCTCGACGCACGCCGCGACCATGACCAGCATGCATACGACGGCCAGCGGCGCGGTCCAGCGCTTGGCCGTGGCGCCTACAGCGACGTCCAAACCGTCTTGCTCTCCAGATATGCGCTCAGGCCGTCGCTGCCGTGCTCGCGGCCGATGCCGGAGGCCTTGAACCCGCCGAACGGCGCGGACGGGTCAACGGCGCCCCAGCCGTTGATGTAGACCATGCCGGCCCGCAGCAGCGCCGCCAGCCGGTGGGCACTGCCGACATCGCGCGTCCACACCCCCGCGGCGAGCCCGTACTCGCTCGCGTTGGCCCGGGCCGCGACCTCCTCGAGCGAGTCGTACGGGGAGGCGACGAGCACGGGGCCGAAGATCTCCTCGCGGGCGATCCGCAGCTGATCGTCGGTTGTGCTGAACAGCGTCGGAGCGATGAAGTACCCGCCGCTGTCGGTCAGCGCCGCCTCACCCCCGGCCAGAACCTCGGCGCCTTCGGAGCGACCGGCGTCGATGTAGCCCAGCACGCGCTCGTACTGCTCGGCCGAGACGACCGGCCCGAGCTGGGTGCCGGGATCGAGGCCCGGCCCGAGCTGTGCCTGCCGCGCCTGCGCGACCAGCCCGGTCATCACCTCATCGAAGCGCTCGGCCGGCACGAACAACCGCGAGCCGGCGTTGCACGCCTGGCCGGAGTTGAAGTACAGCGCCTGATACGAGCCCTTCACCGCCGCATCGATGTCGGCGTCCGGGAGGATGATGTTCGGCGACTTACCCCCCAGCTCGAGCGTCACCCGCTTCAGCGCGCGGCCGGCCTTGGCGCCGATCTCGCGCCCGACCGCCGTGGAGCCCGTGAACGCGATCTTGTCCACGCCGGGGTGATCCACGAGTGCCGCCCCGGTCTCGCCGTCTCCCGTGAGCACGTTGATCACGCCGGGTGGGAACCCTGCTTCCAGCGCCAGCTCGCCGATCCGCAGCGCGCTGAGCGGCGTCTGCTCGGCGGGCTTGAGCACGACCGTGCACCCGGCCGCCAGGGCGGGCCCCAGCTTCCAGGCGGCCATCAGCAGCGGAAAGTTCCAGGGGATGATCTGCCCGCACACACCGACCGGTTCGCGGCGCGTGTAGCAGTGCATGCCCGCGCCGGCCGCCACCGGCAGCACGGCGCCCTCGATCTTCGTCGGCCAGCCCGCGAAGTATCGAATGTGCCCGATCGCCCCGTTGACGTCCACGTACCGGGCGAGCCCGACCGGCTTGCCGTTGTCCAGCGACTCGATCTCGGCCAGCTCCTTGGCGTGTCCTTCGATCGCGTCGGCCAGCGCCCGCATCAACCCCTCGCGCCCCGCCGCCGGCATGGAGGCCCACGGCCCGTCTGTGAACGCCGCACGGGCGGCTGCGACGGCGCGATCGACGTCCTCGGCGCCCGCGTGCGCCACCTGGGCGATCTCGCGCCCGGTCGCGGGGTCGAGCGTGGCAAACGTACTCCCGTCGGCGGCGTCAAGGCGTTCTGCGCCGATCAGCAGACGGTGAGGCTGGGAGACGAACTCGCGGGCAGCATCGCCGAGCGCGTCGGAGAGGGTCTGGGCGGAGGCGGAGACGGTAGTCATTGGTAGTCAGGGGCGCGGTGCCGCGAGGTCCGTTTCCCCATTCCCCTTTCAATCCGTGCGTGCGGTTTTCCCGCACACGGCTTACCGATGATCTTCGTGATGGTCACGACGCTGTTGCCGGGTAGCGGATGGTGCCGCGCAAACGGTAGAGGCCGTGGGCCTCGAACCACTCGCGCGTCCAGGTCTCCCACTGGCCGGGACGCAGGTTGCGACCATAACGCTTGCGCATCAGGACGCTCAAGCGACGCACGACGTAGCGGTCGATCTGGTTGAAACGGATGGCGACATTACCGGTACGAAAATAGTTGCCCCAGCCACGCAGGATCGGATTGATCCACGAGATCACCTCGCGGATATCTGTCCCGTTGCGGCTATGGCCGGTCAGCACCTTGATTCGCTGACGTACCCGCTTCATCGCTTGCTGTGAGGGCCAGCGCTGAAGGTACCGATCGAAGATCGGCCAGCGGCGGATGCCGCGCTCCAGCAGCTTGCCCGACACGCGAGCGTGAAAGTGGCAGCCAAGGAAATCGAGGCCTTCCCGGCCTTCGGTGAGGTCAACGACTCTCGTCTTCTCCCGGTGCAGCTCCAACCCAAGATCGACCAGCACCCTCCTGGCCAGCTCCCGGGCGGCGTGGGCCTGCGCCTCGCTCTTGCACATCACGACGAAGTCGTCCGCATAGCGGACGAGCCTGCCGTTAGTGCCATCAGCGAACGCAAGGTCTAACGCGTGCAGGTAGATGTTCGACAGAAGCGGCGAGATCACGCCACCCTGCGGGGTCCCAGCAACCGAACGGCTGAGCACCCCTTCATCCATCACCCCTGCTTGGAGGCACTGCCGTATGAGCTTGAGTACGCGCCGGTCCGAGACCCTCTCCCCAACCCTCCCGAGCAGTTGCTCGTGGTCGATCGCGGAGAAGTAGTCGCGGATGTCGGCCTCGAACACGAAGGAGTACCCGTCGATGAACGACCGGCGCAACACCTCCTTTGCACCCGTAGCCGACCGGCGCGGGCGAAACCCAAACGAGACATCCAGAAAATCAGCCTCGAAAATGGGCTCCAAGATCATGCGCGCGGCCTGCTGGACAATCCGATCCTTGACGGTCGGGATGCCTAGCGGCCGCACACCACCCTTAGGCTTGGGGATCAACACCCGCCGGACCGGCCGCGGACGATAAGACCCCTGACGCAGGTCACGCTGCAACTCGGCCAAAAGCCGCTCCACACCGTATTCCCGCACCGCCACCAGCGTCTGAGCATCGACCCCGGCGGCACCCTTGTTCTTCTGCACGCGCCTCCACGCCTCCCGCAGGACGTCACTCCTGTGGACCCGGTCAAACAGGGCATAGAAACGCCTACCCGGCGACCGCTTAGCGGCCACCCATAGCTTACGCTGAAGTTCTCGCACATCCCCACCAGTGGTCTCCAACAGCACCATTTCCCTGGCAGGACCACCAGGCTTATGCCCGGCGGGGTCGGTGGATCGAGCTGGCTCGACCATGCCCTAACGCTTACCCTCGACGCTCACGCGATCAAAGCAGGGGTCCTTCGCTCCCGGCGCGTTGTTCTGCACGCCGATCATCACTGTCGGGTCGGGGGAGGTGGCAGACACGCAAGTCCGCTGCCTCCGCCCGCCCTTCCGAACCGCTCGTGCAGTTTTCCCGCAAGCGGCTCTCACTGGGATAAGCCCTTCTGGCGGTAGTAGCTGTCCATGCTCGGAATGAGTTGCAGGAGGTTCACCAGGCCCAGCTCCCCGTAGAGCCGCCGCGCTGGCAGATGCCGCCATCCGGCGTTCCGCCAGTGCTTGTATTGGTGGTTCCAGACGCGCATCATGACCCAGCGGTTGAGGCGGTTATATAGCCGGCGCACCTTCGCACGCCGGTAATAGTTGCCCCAGCCACGAATGATCGGATTGAGCTCGTCCAGCACCCCTTCAAGGTCCTTCGGGTTGCGCCGGTTTGTCGCCGTGCGCACCTTGTCCTTGAAACGCTCGATCGAGCGGTCGGTCGGGAGCGCGTAAAGGCTGGGACCTCCAGCCTTGTGCCGCAACCCCTTCCCGCGCCCGATCTTGTAGCCCAGGAACTCAAAGCCCCTGGTGATGTGAACGATCCGCGTCTTCTCAGGGTGAAGCCGGAGTCCCAGCTCGCCCTCCAGCACCTCACGGGCGCTCGCCAGCGCCCGTTTCGCTTCCGTCTCAGAACGACAGACGATTACCCAGTCATCGCAATACCGCGTCAACGCAAAACCCGCCTGGGCCATCTTCTCATCGAAGAAGCTCAGATAGATGTTGCTGAGCAAGGGTGATGCCACCCCGCCCTGCGGTGTCCCGGCGACCGCGCTCTCGAACACGCCGTCCCGCAGCGCTCCGGCCGTGAGCATCGATCTAATGAGGCTCAACACCTTGCCGTCGGCCACCCGGTCAGCGACCAGGTCAACCAGCAGCTCGTGCGAGAGCGACCCGAAGAAGTCGGAGATGTCAGCGTCCACGATCCACTCCGCCTGCCCCAGCTGCCGCCAGATACGCCGCATCGCCATATGCGCCGAACGGCCCGGTCGGTAGCCGAAGCTCGCCTCCCGGAACGTCGGCTCAAAGATCGGTTCAAGCACCTGGACCAGCGCCTGCTGGCACACACGATCCAAGATCGTGGGTATACCTAACGGGCGCTTCTTGGTGGTCCCGGGCTTGTCGATCTCGACCCGTCTGACGGGCCGTGGCCGGTAGTGGCCTTCCTTGAGCTGCCGGTGCAGAACGTCGAGATAGCGATCCCGGTCCTTATCGAACCGGGCGATGGTCACACCATCGACGCCGCCAGCACCTTTGTTCTTCTTCACGCGCTCCCACGCTCGCCGCAGGTTTCGCCGGTCATAGACCTGGCCGATCAACGAGTGCGCCTTCCGCGCCTGCATGGTTCGCTTACCTACCGGGCTCATCGGTACGACGTCACGGGTCTCCTCACGAACGCCGCCTCGGTCATTGCCGCAGCAGCCATCAGTCCGACGCTCGATACTCACCCGACCCACCGTCCGAATCGCCCTGCCCAGCGTGACCCCTTCCCCCTGAACAGCGCCTTTTGGGTCGCTGTCCCGCCGCCCCACAAGAGGACGCTCCCAGGGCTTTTGTTCTTCCCTGGTTCACGAGTACCGTGAGTCACTCCGACTTCTCGCACAGCATCCCCGGCGACTTCGCCCGAAGGCTTATACGCCCAGGTACCCAACCCCGTCGAGCGGGACCGTACGAGACCTCCCGGGGTAACGCATGCTCCTTTCCCGCCGTGCCGCCCGCACACACCTTGTTGCGCCCAGGCACCCCAAGTACTTCCTTCGCCCCCATAGTGCAGGCTCGGTATCACCTGGATCTGGCCGACCGGTTCGCCTATCTCGGCTACGGCCCGGCGATTCGCCTCAAACCCTTCAGACCCCACCTCACGGTGGGCGCCCTGTCCTGCGCACAAGGAACCGAGTACACCCAGGCCCAGACCCGCATCACTCGACAGGCAACAGGCGCTGATCCCGGCGGTTTCCCGAACCGGCGCTCTAACCCCATCACCATGAAGCTCCGCGACTCTCAACCTCTCTGCTCCCTTCTGCGCCCGGCGAGGCGTTACCCCCGCCTGTTGGCTACGGACCCCGCTTGGGGCCGGTCCGACTGGACTTCCACCAGCTAGGAACATGCGCCGCCCGGCGCACACTACGACCCCCTCGGACTCCCGCTCACCTCCGCTCGCTTTCGCCATCGGCTTATACGAACGGTCTTTGCTGACGAGGCTAGCCAGACGGGTCTCCCTTGTTCCGTGATCAGACCTTGCGCGCGTGCAAGTCTCCATACCCCGCAGGGACCCACCGCACCCGATCCGGAACCAGGACTGGCGGACATGGCCTTCACCGTGACATGAGCGGCTCGGCTCCCCAATTGTTCCTATGACGAGGCTGCAATCCCAGCCCACGCGCTCGCTCCCTCCAAAGAGGCTCTCGACGCCCCGCTCAGCCGCAGAGATCTCTCCCAACGACCGGGGCCTGCTACCGGGCACTCCGGCATCTACCCGGACGGGACTCACACCCGCCGGCCTGATCCAGCTTCCAAGG